>NZ_AZUB01000002.1:0-767233 GCF_000568095.1 Enterobacter sp. DC4
GGTCTCCGCTAATAAATTTTGTTGTTTTGTCCGTTGGGGTATTGGTTCTACGTAATTATATTTTTCAAGCGATAGCTAAAATTAATTTAAAAAATATTAATATTTAAATCAGTGAGATGGAAAATGAAAATCTTACATTTGTCGACAGGTGATAGCAAAGGTGCATTCTATGGCGCTTATCGTACACATACAAACCTTAAAAAATATAATCATGACTCTGTAATGTGTGTATTAGATAAAACATCAAATGACCCTGATGTTATCGAATTATCACAAACTAAAAGAAAGATATTTAGTTTTATAAATAAATTACTTCGCCGTTTGATAGTTAATCGTGATATAAATGAAGATAAAACCTATCTAATATATAATACAACATTCAGCGTTAATGACATATTTAAGAAATACACACAAAAGCCTGATTTGATAATTGTATACTATGTAGCTGATTTTCTCTCTGATAAGGATCTGCACAAAATACAAAGATATTATCAATGTCCAATCGCTTTCTACCTTATGGATGCAGGGATGATCACTGGTGGTTGCCATTATCCGTGGCAATGTGAAGGCTTTAAAAGTGAATGTAAAAATTGTCCTGCAATGCTGTATCCTAAACTTATAAAAATGCCACAGCGTGTGCTCAATAACAGAAAAAAATATTATTCAGAAATGGACTGTTTTTACTTATCTGCAAGTAAATGGCTAGATGAGCGCTGTTCGATGAGTGCAATAAAAGCCAGGCACGGAATGAAAAAAGCGCTGATTGGCATTGATGAAACTATTTTTACTCCACGACCGGCACACATAGCAAGTAAGCATCTCGGCATTAGCATTCCGGAAAAAAATCGGGTTATTTTTTTAGGAGCCCAGTCATTAAATGATCCAAGAAAAGGCGTTAAGTATGTTCAGCAATCGCTAGAATATATTAAAAAAACTTATCCAGAACTTTTGGAAAATGTAACTATTTTAACTGTTGGCGCCCAGTCTCAAAATATGATTATAGAAGATGTATCATTAGTCAATATTGATTTTGTCCATGATAAGACTAAATATCCATATCTATATAACATTGCTGATGGATTCATTTGTTCCTCCGTTGAGGATGCAGGACCGATGATGATAAACGAAGCTTTAATGTCCGGCACGCCTGTTATTTCATTTAAAATTGGTGTGGCCGAAGATCTTATTATTAACGGGGAAAATGGTTTTCTTGCTGACAACATTAGTGCTAATGCACTGGCAGATGCTATAGTTAATTTTTTAAAAATATCTGTTTCTGAATTAACAGTAATGAAAAATTCCAGCAGAAATGTAGCTCAAAAAAAATGCTCATCATTATCACAAGTAGAAGCAATTGAGTCATTGCTAACAGGTACATTAAATTAAAAACAATCCATTTATGTGCAATGAACTTTAAAGAGAAAAAAGTTAATCAAATAAGGTTGGTATATGATAGGTTATAAATTACGTATAAAATTGATTAGCCTTATTTTTCTTGCATCGAAGTGTAAAAGAAAATTAAATGCGCTTTGTTTTAATATGATAACTGGGCATAAATTCAAAACGGTTGGGAAAAACTTTAAACTCAATGTTAAGCCTTATAATAAGAATAAAGATGGTGACACCAGATGGATAGATGGGCGAATCGGCGACAATTGTTGGATTGAGGCTGTATATTATTACGGTGAGCAATGTCTAGATCCACGAATGAATATTGGCAAACGATTATGCTTAAGTGATAATGTTCATATTTCATGCGCTGATGAAATAACTCTTGGCGATGATATACTTATTGGGAGTAAAGTATACATTGGAGATCACAGCCATGGAAGTTATAAAAAAGATCATTATGAATTTGCTCCTCCTGCCACAAAAATTTTAGGAGATGCAGCAGCTGTAAAAATCGGGAATTGTTGTTGGATTGGTGATAATGCCGTTATTTTGGCAGGAAGTGAAATATCTGATGGCAGTGTGATTGCTGCTAATTCAGTTGTTAAAGGATTGAAAGTTAGTAAACCAAGTTTAATTGGTGGGATCCCCGCTAAAGTTCTTAAGGTATTTTAACATGAATGTTTTTATCAGTATCTGTATACCGTCATATAATCGCGCAGAATTTTTAGAGCCTTTATTGGAAAGCATATATAACCAAGATTATGCTATTAATAATACAGACTTTGAGGTGATTCTTTGTGAAGATAAGTCTCCACAAAGGGAACAAATAGCTCATATTGTTGAAGAATATAAAATAAAAAACAATAGAACAAACTTACATCTTAATTTAAATAAAGATAATCTTGGTTATGATAAAAACTTAAAAAATTGCATAAGTTCTGCTACTGGTAAATATTGTATGATTATGGGTAATGACGATCTTCTGGCAGAAGGAGCATTATCAAAAATCGTTAGTGTCTTGAAAGCTAATCCTGAAATCGTATTGGCTACTCGTGCTTATGGCTGGTTTAAGGAAAACCCGAATGAATTATGTGATACCGTCCGTCATTTAACACAAGATACATTATTCCAACCTGGTGCTGAGGCCATTAAATTTTTCTTCCGAAGAGTTGGTGTAATTTCCGGTTTTATTGTTAACGCTGAAAAAGCAAATAAATTATCTTGTGATAAATTTGATGGCCGTTTGTATTATCAAATGTATCTTGCTGGAATGCTCATGGCTGAAGGACAGGGTTACTATTTCAGCGATGTTATTACTTTATCCCGAGATACAGAGGCTCCAGATTTTGGGAATGCAGGAACAGAAAAAGGCATTTTCACCCCGGGTGGTTATAAACCTGAGGGGCGAATACATATGGTTGAGGGACTTCTCCTCATCGCAAAACATATCGAAGATGCAACAAAAATAGATGGGGTTTATGATGGGATTAAAAAGGACTTGGCCAACTATTTCTATCCTTATATCCGCGATCAACTTAATCTACCATTTTTAGTCTATTTAAAAATGATAAATAGCTTCCGTAAAATCGGATTCTCAAATGAAAAGTTTTTCTATATACATGCCTTTTTGGGGTATATCTTGAAACGGAGAGGCTATGATGCATTAATAAAATACATTCGTAGTAAAAATGGCGGCACACCGCGTCTCGGTATTTAACCTTACAAAATTAAAATAGTAGTTATATGAATATATTCTTTGCTGCGATATTATGTATTAATTTATTTTCTCCATACATCAGTTCATGGATGGTCGGAATCTTGCCATTTCCTCCTGGTGCCATCCTTAGAGATGTGTTGAACGCACTGTTTGTATTATCTGTACTTTTGCGTTTTGTCATTGATAGAAAAAAATCTCCTGTATCACTGATTTTTACCATCTTTGTATGGATAGCATTAATTTCATGGGTTGCAGCATTGATTATTTTTTCATCTGACAAAGTACAAGCAATAATGGGGGCTAGAAGTTATATTTTATTCCCCGCAGTCTTCATCTCTTTAGCAATATTGAACGTATCGTACCCAGAATCGTTAAATGTTAAAAAAATTGTTGTCTATATTATCCTTTTAATGTCTGCTGTTGCCGTCATATCGATTATCGATGTGTTAATGAAAGGTGAGTTAGTTAAATTACTTGGTTATAATGAGCATTATGCTGGTGATCAATTAAATCTTATTAACAGCTATGATGGAATGATTCGGGCCACTGGTGGCTTTAGCGATGCACTGAATTTCGGATATATGTTGGCGCTAGGTATCTTGTTATGTATGGAGTGTTTTTCGCAAGGATATAAAAGGACATGGATGCTAATTGCTAGCTTGGTTATTTTTACTGCAATCTGTATGACCCTAACAAGAGGGGCTATCCTCGTTGCGGTTATCATCTATGCTTTTTACATTATTTCAAATCGAAAGATGCTACTAAGCGGTATTACGTTATTTGTCATCTTTATACCTATTCTGGTCGTGTCCACAAATATCTTTGACAATTATATTGATACCTTAGTGGGCAGGTTTACAGACTCCTCGCAGAGTTCTCGTGGATCGACACAGGGACGAATAGATATGGCGATAAATTCATTGAGTTATCTTTCAGAGCATCCATCAGGTATAGGCTTAGGCACACAAGGTTCTGGAAATATGCTTTCAGAAAAAGATAATAGACTGAATACTGATAACTACTTTTTCTGGATGGCACTCGAAACTGGTATTGTTGGTTTATTTATAAATATGTTCTATATGGCAAGCCAATTTTATTCTTCGGTTTTTTTGGATAAAAAATATGGTTCACATCGAAACTATACTCATTTAAGAATCTATTTTTTGCTTGGAGTCGCTTTCTTTATAAGTGCTGCGTTAAGTTCTGCCCCTTCATCATCAACTTTTTCAATTTTTTATTGGTCGGTTCTTGCATTAATACCTTTTCTTAACCTAACCAACAACAGGTTCAATACTAATGAATAATAAAAAAATATTTATGGATGTTAGTTGGTCTAACATGGGCGGGATTGGGCGTTTTACTGATGAGATCGCTAAAAGACTCCCGGATATATCTCTCAAAAAAATATATAAAAAATGTGCTTCTCCTATAGCTCCCTTGGGTTTGGCTATTAATATTGCCTTACTTAATAAAGCCGATTTGATTTTTCTTCCTGGCTATATACCTCCTTTATTCTCCTCAAAACGGTATATTGTGACAATTCATGATTTAAATCATCTCGATATAGATGATAACTCATCTTTTTTTAAAAAATTATTTTATAATTATTTTATTAAGCGCGGATGTCATAAAGCCTATAAGATTTTCACGGTTTCTGAATTTTCTAAAGAAAGAATAGTAAAGTGGTCAGGTGTTGAACCGGATAAAATTATAACTGTATTTAATGGCGTTTCTGAGGAATTTAATATCGATGTCCGACCAATGGAACTTGGATATGAATATCTATTATGCATTGGAAATAGGAAAACTCATAAGAATGAGCACCGTATAATTTCCGCTTTTGCTAAAGCTGAAATTAATCCTTCTATTAAGCTCGTTTTTTCAGGAAATCCTAGCGATAATTTAGAAAAACTAATAATAGAGTATGGGTTAGGTGAGCGTGTTAATTTTTTGGGGTTTATTTCCGACAATGACTTACCATCATTATATAAAGGCTCGAAAGGGTTAGTTTTCCCTTCATTATATGAAGGATTTGGATTACCAGTAGTTGAGGCTATGGCTTGTGGTATCCCCGTATTAACTTCAACTACTTCATCCTTGCCAGAGGTCGCAGGAAACGCTGCTATACTGGTAGAACCTACTTCGGTAGAGGCTATTACAGATGGCATTACAAAATTAGTTAATGATTCGATACTACGCGAGCAATTAATCTCTGAAGGCCTTATTCGTGCCCAAAAGTTTACTTGGCAAAACGTTATAAATAAGATCGAAATGGCATTTAAAGAGGCATGCAATGAAACTAAATGAGGCGAAAATATCTCTTGTCCATGAATGGTTATTAAGCTACGCGGGTTCTGAACAGGTCTCATCAGCGATATTACATGCTTTTCCTGAAGCTGAACTTTTTTCAGTTGTTGATTTCTTAACAGAAGAACAAAGAAAGAATTTTCTGGGAAAACATGCAACGACATCATTTATTCAAAAGTTACCAAAAGCTAAAAAATACTATCAAAAATACCTTCCATTGATGCCTTTAGCTATTGAACAGTTGGATCTTTCTGAAGCAGATATTATCATTAGTAGTGCTCATTCTGTTGCGAAAGGAGTTATTACAGGGCCAGATCAACTACATATTAGCTATGTTCATTCTCCAATCAGATATGCATGGGATTTACAGCATCAATATCTGCGAGAGTCTGGTCTGAATACTGGCGTTAAAGGGTGGTTAGCTAAATGGTTTCTTCACAAAATACGGATTTGGGATTATCGTACAGCTCATGGAGTTGATCACTTTATTGCTAATTCACAATACATCGCGCGTAGAATAAAAAAAGTATACGGACGAGACGCTTCTGTAATATATCCACCTGTAGATGTTGAAAATTTTGAAGTAAATAACGAAAAGCAGGATTATTACTTTACTGCCTCTCGTATGGTTCCGTATAAGCGTATTGATCTCATTGTCGAAGCTTTCAGCCAAATGCCAGATAAGAAATTGATAGTTATTGGTGATGGACCTGAAATGAAAAAAATACAAAGCAAGGTAAAAGATAATATAACTTTGCTTGGATACCAGCCATTTTCTGTTTTAAAAGAACATATGCAGAATGCGAAAGCGTTTGTGTTTGCAGCAGAAGAAGATTTTGGAATAATTCCTGTTGAAGCTCAGGCCTGTGGGACACCAGTCATTGCATTTGGCAAAGGTGGTGCTTTGGAAACTGTTCGACCGGTGGGTATCGAAAATCCAACAGGTATTTTCTTTAAGCAACAGACAGTTACTTCATTGCAGGACGCAATCGATGAGTTTGAGAAGACACAATCACTATTCACACCTACTGCATGTAGAGAAAATGCCGAAAGATTTTCGCGTGCAAGATTTGATCAGGAATTCAGAAACTTTGTAGAAGAAAAGTGGAGTCTTTTCTCTACAGAGAAAATTATTAAACGTTAATAATGGTTTATTAAATGTCTAAATTAGTACCAGTAATTATGGCGGGGGGGACGGGTAGTCGCTTGTGGCCACTTTCGCGTGAACATCATCCGAAACAGTTTTTAACTGTAGAGGGTGAATATTCGATGTTACAAAATACCATCAGACGGCTGTCTCCACTTTTAGCTAGTGATCCAGTTGTCATCTGTAACGACAAACATCGCTTCCTCGTTGCTGAACAACTTCGTGCGCTTGATAAACTAGCTAATAATATTATTCTTGAGCCTGTTGGGCGTAACACAGCGCCTGCTATTGCCCTTGCCGCCTTTTGTGCTCTCCAAAATTCAGATGTGGAAGATCCGCTCTTGCTGATTCTGGCTGCGGATCACGTCATCCAGGATGAGAAAGCCTTTATCGGGGCTATTAATCATGCTGAATCTCTGGCTGCTCTCGGTAAGTTAGTCACGTTCGGTATAGTCCCAACACATGCTGAAACGGGTTATGGCTATATTCGTAGAGGTGATGCAATTGGGGGCGATGCATTTGCTGTAGCGGAATTTGTTGAAAAACCAGATTATGATACCGCACGTGATTATATCGAATCAGGGCAATATTACTGGAATAGCGGAATGTTTTTATTCAGTGCAAAATCTTATCTGCATGAATTAAAACATCTATCACCCGATATATATGATGCTTGCCAGAAAGCTGTAGGATATATCAACCCGGATCTGGATTTTATTCGTATCGATAAAGAGGCCTTTACTGCATGCCCAAGTGATTCCATAGACTATGCAGTCATGGAACATACACAGCATGCAGTGGTTGTACCAATGGATGCCGGCTGGTCAGATGTCGGATCGTGGTCTTCATTATGGGATATATCAAAAAAAGATCAGCAAAAGAATGTTTTGCACGGAGATGTGTTTGCACACTGCAGTGAAGGTAACTACATATATTCCGAAAACGCCTTTATTAGCACAATTGGTGTAAATAATTTAGTTATTGTTCAGACCTCTGATGCTTTATTGGTAGCCAATAAAGATTCAGTACAAGATGTTAAAAAAATTGTTGATTATCTAAAAGATAATAACAGAAAAGAGCATGTACAGCATTTAGAAGTGTTTCGCCCGTGGGGCAAATATACTGTAATTGACAATGGTGTTAATTACCTGGTCCGACGTATAAATGTTAAACCGGGTGAAAAATTTGTCGCACAACTGCATAAGCATAGAGCAGAACACTGGATAGTCGTGTCGGGTACCGCTCGTGTTACAAAAGGCGAAAAGACTTTTTTAGTTTCAGAAAATGAATCAACGTTTATACCCGTTAATACTATCCATGCACTTGAAAACGCTGGCGTAATCCCGTTAGAGCTTATTGAAATCCAGTCAGGAAATTACCTTGGCGAGGATGATATTATTCGCATGGAAACGCGTTTTGGATATTCAGAGTGAGAGATAAATGAACCAGGTTTATAATAGTCGAGATATTATCAAAAATTCAGGCATCGCTTTTGGAACTAGCGGTGCCCGTGGTCTTGTTAGCGATTTTACACCTGAAGTTTGTGCTGCTTTTACTGTTTCATTCCTGACCGTAATGCAGCAACAGTTCTCGTTCGATACAATAGCACTTGCAATTGATAATAGACCAAGCAGTTACCAAATGGCTCAGGCTTGTGCCGCGGCGCTAAAGGGCAAAGGAATTGATACTGTATTCTATGGGGTTGTACCTACTCCAGCCTTGGCTTATCAATCTATGTCAGATTATGTGCCTGCGATCATGGTCACGGGTAGTCATATCCCGTTTGATCGCAATGGCCTAAAGTTTTATAGACCTGACGGTGAAATTACTAAAGAGGATGAAAATGCTATTGTTCAAGCTGAAGCTTCGTTCGGATACATTAAGACAGAAGAGTTATTGACTTCCTCGCTTGCCGCTGAAAATTATATCGCACGATATACCTCGTTATTTTCAACACCATTCCTGAAAAATAAACGTATTGGCATTTATGAGCATTCAAGTGCGGGCCGGGATCTTTATAAGCCTTTGTTTAATGCTTTAGGTGCTACTGTTATCAGTTTAGCCAGAAGTGATGAATTTGTTCCCATTGATACTGAAGCAGTAAGTGAAGATGATAGTCGTAAGGCAATAAAATGGGCAAAGGAATTACAACTAGATGCAATATTTTCTACTGATGGAGATGGTGACAGGCCTCTTATCTCAGATGAAAATGGAAATTGGTTACGGGGTGATGTTTTAGGCTTATTATGTTCACTGGAATTAACCGCGGATGCTGTAGCGGTTCCTGTGAGTTGTAATAGTATCATTTCTTCACATAATTACTTTAAGCATGTGATGCGAACCAAAATTGGTTCTCCTTATGTTATTGCTGCATTTGCTGAGCTAGCTGCAAATTATGATTGTGTTGTAGGTTTTGAAGCTAATGGTGGTTTTTTATTGGGCAGTGATGTCTTTATTAACCAGCACTTGCTTAGAGCGTTACCAACTCGTGATGCAGTCCTCCCTGCTATTATGCTACTTTACAGAGCAAAAGATAATGGCATTGGTGAACTTGTTTCACAACTGCCAGCACGTTATACCCATTCCAATAGATTACAGAATGTAGATTCTGTAACAAGCGTGTCATTAATTAATTTGGGACTATCAGACCACGTTAAGTTTATGGAGTATATCGGATTAAATGATTGTCAGATATTGAACTCAGATATTACTGATGGGTTTCGAATTACATTGGACAATAATAGTATTGTACACTTGCGCCCTTCAGGCAATGCTCCTGAGCTACGTTGTTATGCAGAGGCTGACACTCAAGATGCAGCATACAAACTTGTTGAAACTGTCCTTGCTAATATCGAAAAGCAGGTTGGGTAAAATCTTCAAATATAGTAAACCTTAAGCGTTTATCTTGTGAACGCTTAACTAGGCTATTTGGTACCCATTTAGAGGGCGTGAGTTTAATGGATAGTATTGATAACAAGTATAATCCACAGTTATGTAAGATATTATTGGCTATTTCAGATTTATTTTTTTTCAATGTAGCGTTGTGGCTATCTTTAGGGTGCGTATATTTAATTTTTAATGAGGTTCATCGTTTTATTCCGCAAGAACAATTAGACTCGCGCTTCTTTTCCCATTTCTTACTTTCAATCGTCTGTGTAGGATGGTTTTGGATACGTTTGCGTCATTACACTTATCGCAAACCATTCTGGTATGAATTAAAAGAAATTATTCGAACTATTGTGATTTTTGCCGTGTTTGACTTGGCGCTTATTGCGTTTACAAAATGGCAGTTTTCTCGTTATGTTTGGGTATTTTGCTGGTCGTTTGCGCTGATTTTGGTACCCTTTTTCCGTGTACTCACAAAGCACTTGCTCAATAAATTAGGCATCTGGAAAAAAACAACCGTCATTCTTGGCAGTGGTGAAAATGCGATCGGCGCATACAATGCCTTGCAGAGTGAAGAGATGATGGGTTTTAATGTTGTGGCTTTCTTTGATGCTGATGCTGCAACGTCTGAAGTTTGCTCTCTACCTGTAATACAAGATGCAGAGAAAATTTGGAGTTTAAATCGCACCGGAGATATTCATTATATACTTGCCTATGAATATACCGAGCTTGATAAAACACAATTATGGCTTCGTGAGTTATCTAAACACCATTGTCGTTCAGTTACAGTTGTGCCTTCTTTCCGCGGATTGCCCTTATATAATACCGATATGTCCTTCATTTTTAGCCATGAAGTGATGTTATTGAGGATACAAAACAATCTTGCCAAAAGGACCTCTCGTTTTCTTAAGCGTACTTTCGATATTGTTTGCTCTTCATTAATATTGTTAGTCGCATCACCACTCATGATTTACCTGTGGTACAAAGTGACACGTGATGGTGGGCCAGCCATTTATGGTCATCAGCGCGTAGGGCGAAACGGTAAGTTATTCCCGTGCTACAAATTCCGCTCAATGGTGATGAATTCTCAGGAAGTGTTAAAAGAGCTTCTGGATAGCGATCCGGAGGCGAGGGCTGAGTGGGAAAAAGATTTTAAATTAAAGAATGATCCACGTATTACCGCTGTGGGACGTTTTATTCGTAAAACCAGCCTTGATGAATTACCGCAATTATTTAATGTGCTTAAAGGCGAAATGAGCCTTGTCGGCCCACGGCCTATTATTTCTGATGAGTTGGAGCGGTACTGTGATGATGTTGACTATTATCTGATGGCGAAGCCAGGCATGACGGGCTTATGGCAGGTGAGTGGCCGTAATGACGTAGATTATGATACACGCGTCTATTTTGATGCATGGTACGTCAAGAACTGGACACTATGGAATGACATAGCCATTTTGTTTAAAACGGTGAAGGTTGTTTTACATCGCGATGGCGCATACTGAGATCCTCAGTCGATACTTTACTAGAAAATATGCTGTTTTGTGATGAGTGCATCAATTGCTACCCTCTTACCTCTCCCTTGAGTTAACATGTTTTTTACTTAACCCGTCGCTTTCATTCCGGCGGGGTATCCACACCTGACAGGAGTATGTAATGTCCAAGCAACAGATCGGCGTTGTCGGTATGGCAGTGATGGGGCGCAACCTGGCGCTCAACATCGAAAGCCGTGGTTATACCGTCTCCGTTTTCAACCGCTCCCGTGATAAGACCGAAGAAGTGATTGCCGAGAATCCAGGCAAAAAACTGGTTCCTTTCTATACGGTGAAAGAGTTTGTTGAGTCTCTGGAAACGCCTCGTCGTATCCTGTTAATGGTGAAAGCAGGCGCAGGCACCGATGCCGCTATCGACTCCCTGAAGCCTTACCTTGAAAAAGGTGACATCATCATTGATGGCGGTAACACCTTCTTCCAGGACACCATTCGTCGTAACCGTGAACTGTCCGCAGAAGGCTTCAACTTCATCGGTACCGGTGTTTCCGGTGGTGAAGAGGGCGCGCTGAAAGGCCCATCCATCATGCCTGGCGGCCAGAAAGATGCATACGAACTGGTTGCGCCTATCCTGACCAAAATCGCAGCCGTGGCTGAAGATGGTGAGCCTTGCGTAACCTATATCGGTGCGGACGGTGCAGGTCACTATGTGAAAATGGTGCACAACGGTATCGAATACGGCGACATGCAGCTGATCGCTGAAGCTTATTCACTGCTGAAAGGCGGTCTGAACCTCTCTAACGAAGAGCTGGCTGAAACCTTCACCGAGTGGAACAAAGGCGAGCTTAACAGCTACCTGATCGACATCACCAAAGATATCTTCACGAAGAAAGATGAAGAGGGTAAATACCTGGTTGATGTGATTCTGGATGAAGCAGCAAACAAAGGTACCGGTAAATGGACCAGCCAGAGCTCTCTGGACTTGGGCGAACCGCTGTCTCTGATCACCGAATCTGTCTTCGCGCGTTACATCTCTTCTCTGAAAGAGCAGCGCGTTGCGGCATCTAAAGTGTTGTCTGGCCCACAGGCTAAACCAGCAGGTGATAAAGCAGAATTCGTTGAAAAAGTGCGTCGTGCCCTGTACCTGGGTAAAATCGTTTCTTACGCGCAGGGCTTCTCTCAGCTGCGTGCGGCGTCAGACGAGAACAACTGGGATCTGAACTACGGTGAGATCGCGAAGATCTTCCGTGCGGGTTGCATCATTCGTGCGCAGTTCCTGCAGAAAATCACCGATGCCTATGCTGAAAACGCCGGTATCGCTAACCTGCTGCTGGCACCGTACTTCAAGAAGATTGCGGACGAGTATCAGCAGGCGCTGCGTGATGTAGTTGCCTATGCTGTTCAGAACGGTATTCCGGTTCCAACCTTCTCTGCTGCAGTAGCCTACTACGACAGCTACCGTGCTGCCGTTCTGCCTGCTAACCTGATTCAGGCACAGCGTGACTACTTCGGTGCGCATACCTACAAGCGTACCGATAAAGAAGGTGTATTCCATACCGAATGGATGGAATAAGTAAACTGACTCGCTGTCATCAAAACCCGGAGCCTGTCTCCGGGTTTTTTTTATGCAAAAAATGTCGCGTGTTATTCGAAGTAGTCTGAATCTCGCCCCGCTCGTCGTGATTACTCCGGGTTTGCCTTGACAGCTCAGTTTGCCAGGAGGTACAAAGCCCAACAGTTATGTTTATCGCGATGGTCAGGTGGCCATCAGTACAGTTAACTCATAGAAGTCATTAGCGAATGAAAATAACAATTTCCGGAACAGGGTATGTCGGTCTCTCTAACGGCATTCTGATTGCTCAAAACCACGAAGTGGTTGCACTGGATATCGTGCAGGCCAAAGTGGACATGCTTAATCAGAAAAAATCGCCGATTGTCGACAAAGAAATCCAGGACTATCTCAGCAATAAGCCGCTGAATTTCCGCGCCACGACTGACAAAGAAGATGCATATCGCGATGCGGATTACGTCATCATTGCGACGCCTACTGACTACGATCCCAAAACCAACTACTTCAACACCTCAACCGTCGAAGCGGTGATCAAAGACGTTATCGCGATCAACCCTCGTGCGGTAATGGTCATTAAGTCAACGATTCCTGTTGGTTTCACGAAATCCATCAAAGAGAAGTTTGGTATTGAAAATATCTTCTTCTCGCCGGAGTTCCTGCGCGAGGGGAGAGCACTTTACGATAACCTGCATCCTTCGCGTATTGTTATTGGCGAACGCTCTGAGCGTGCTGAGCGCTTTGCCGCGCTGCTTCAGGAAGGGGCCCTGAAGAAAGATATTCAGGTGTTGTTTACCGACTCCACTGAAGCTGAGGCGATTAAGCTCTTCGCGAATACCTATCTGGCAATGCGAGTAGCTTATTTCAATGAACTCGACAGCTACGCAGAAAGCCTTGGACTGAATACTCGCCAGATTATTGAAGGGGTGTGCCTCGATCCGCGCATTGGCAACCACTACAACAACCCTTCATTTGGCTACGGTGGCTATTGCCTGCCAAAAGACACTAAGCAACTGCTGGCAAACTATCAGGCGGTGCCGAATAACCTGATATCGGCGATTGTTGATGCCAACCGTACGCGTAAAGACTTCATCTCCGATTCTATCCTTGCACGTCAGCCGAAAGTGGTCGGTGTGTACCGTCTGATCATGAAGAGTGGTTCCGATAACTTCCGTGCCTCTTCCATTCAGGGGATCATGAAGCGTATCAAGGCGAAAGGCGTTGAGGTTATTATCTATGAACCTGCCATGTCGGAAGATCAGTTCTTCAATTCACGGGTGATCCGCGATCTGGACGCCTTTAAGAAAGAAGCCGATGTCATCATTTCAAACCGCATGGCGGAAGAGCTGGCTGACGTGGCGGATAAGGTTTATACCCGCGATCTGTTCGGTAGCGACTGATTCTCAGCTTTACCCTGTAAAAAACCCGGCTGAATTGCCGGGTTTTTTATTTTCAGACCTTGTAGAAATCGCGATACCAGTCAACGAAGTTCTTTACTCCGTCTTTGACTGAGGTTTGCGGTTTAAATCCGATCGCATCATAAAGTGGCCGGGTATCGGCGCTGGTTTCCAGAACATCTCCTGGCTGAAGAGGCAGCATATTTTTCTCGGCTTTTTTACCCAGAGCCTCTTCCAGAGCGGTGATGTAATCCATCAGTTCTACCGGTGAACTGTTACCAATGTTGTAAACCCGATAAGGCGCTGAGCTGGTCGCAGGTGAGCCGGCCTCAACGGTCCAGTTTGTGTCAGGCTGGGGAATAACATCCTGCAGGCGAATAATCGCTTCAGCGATGTCATCAATATACGTGAAGTCGCGCTTCATCTTACCGTAGTTATAGACATCAATGCTTTTGCCCTCAATCATCGCCTTTGTAAACTTAAACAGGGCCATGTCCGGGCGTCCCCACGGACCGTAAACTGTGAAGAAACGCAGGCCGGTGGTTGGCAGATTGTAAAGATGCGAGTAAGTATGCGCCATGAGCTCATTGGCTTTTTTGGTCGCGGCATAGAGTGATACCGGGTGATCCACGGAATCGTCAGTCGAGAAGGGCATCTTGCGGTTGAGGCCATATACGGAGCTGGATGAGGCATACAGCAGATGCTGAACGTTGTTATGGCGGCAGCCTTCCAGTACGTTGAGATGGCCGATAAGGTTGGCGTCCGCGTACGCGTGAGGGTTTTCAAGGGAGTAGCGCACACCCGCTTGAGCGGCCAGATGAATCACACGATCAAACTTCTCACCGGCGAAAAGCGTGGCCATACCTTCCCGGTCAGCTAATTCCAGCTTGTGGAAGGTGAAACCCTCAGAGTTTAGCAGTTCCAGGCGTGCCAGCTTCAGGTTGACATCGTAGTATTCATTAAGGTTATCAATACCGACAACCTGATGACTGGCCTCCAGGAGGCGTTTACTGACATTTGCACCGATAAAACCAGCTGCACCCGTTACCAGAAATTTCATCTCTTCCCTCATAGCCTATATTCTTACAGATGCCATAGCGCATCACATGGCCTCTATGATAGCGCGAAGGGGGGTAAGTTACATAACCGATCTTTCCGATATAACTCATCGGATTCTTATAGAAAAATCCGCAGTAATAGATAAACTATGCAAACATAATTATGTTTCCCCTTTTTCTTCAGTTAGGGATTGTATGACGCAAAACAACAATAGCCAGGTCAGCCGAAGCAACGACCCTGAGCAAATTGATTTACTTGATTTAGTGTTACAGCTGTGGCGTGGGAAGTGGATGATAGCAACGTTTGTTGTTGTTTTTATTGCCCTGGCCGTGGGATATCTTTCAGTTGCTAAGGAAAAGTGGACCTCAAGCGCGATCATTGCCCAACCTGATGCAGCGCAGATAGCGACCTACTCAAACGCATTGAACATCCTCTACGGCAGCGCTGCTCCTTCAATGCTGGACATTCAAACGCGCGCGATTGACCGTTTTAACGCCTCTTTCTCTGCGTTATCCCAGGCGCTGGACAACCAGGATGTGCCTGAAAAACTGACCATTGAGCCTGCTGTTAAAGGGCAGCCGCTGCCGTTAAGCGTCTCCTATGCCAGTACATCAGCTGAAGCGGCGCAAAAGCAGCTGGCGCAGTACATCCAGCAGATTGATGAACAGACGGCAAAAGAACTTGCCCTTGACCTCAAGGACAATATCAAGGAGCAGATTAAAACCCTGAACGATTCTCTGGTTAACCAGGAGAAGGTCGCTCAGGAGCAGAAAGATCTGCGTATTAAACAGATTGCAGAAGCATTGAAGAATGCTGAAGCGGCGAAAATCTCCTCGCCACAGATTCAGCAAACCCAGGATGTCACCCAGGAAACGATGTTCCTGCTGGGAAGTGAAGGGCTGAAATCGATGATAGACAATGAAGCGTCGCGCCCGCTGATCTTCTCTACCGCATATTACCAGACCAAACGAAACCTGCTGGACATCCAGAATCTGAACGTAAACCCGGACACAATCCACGTTTACCGTTACGTCATGAAGCCGGATCTTCCTGTTCGCCGTGACAGCCCGAAAAAAGCCGTGATTCTGGTTCTTGCCGTTCTGCTGGGTGGAATGATTGGTTCAGGTGTGGTACTTGGCCGTAACGCCTTACGAAACTACAAACCAAAAGCCTGATTTGCAGATAAAAAAAACCGGGGAATATCCCCGGTTTTTTTTATTTATGACGTTTGCGAAGATTTTCAATCACCGCTGTCAAATCCAGCTTCTGATCCTGCAGCAGCACCAGCAGGTGATACATCAAATCAGACGCTTCATTCGTCAGTTCCTCGCGGTCATGCACCGTCGCGGCCAGCGCGGTCTCAACGCCTTCTTCACCCACCTTCTGCGCAATACGCTTGGTCCCGCTGGCGTACAGCTTCGCAGTATAAGAACTCTCCGGATCCGCCGTTTTACGCTCTGCCAGCAACTGTTCCAGTTGATACAGGAACAACCACTGGTGGCTCGTTTCACCGAAGCAGCTGCTGGTGCCCTTATGGCAGGTCGGTCCGATTGGGTTTGCCAGCACCAGCAGGGTATCGTTATCGCAGTCAGGCGTTATGCTGACCACATTCAGGAAATGACCCGAGGTTTCCCCTTTGGTCCACAAACGTTGTTTCGTGCGCGAGAAAAACGTGACTTTGCCGCTGTCGATCGTTTTTGCCAGCGCGTCCTGGTTCATATACCCCAGCATCAGCACTTCGCCTGAGACGGCATGCTGGACAACTACCGGCAGTAATCCGTCCGTTTTTTTCCAGTCCAGCTGCGCCTGTTGTTGCTCTGTTAACATACCCTGATCTCCACGCCCTGGTCGGCCAGGTACGTTTTTAACTCACCAATATTAATAATCTGTTTGTGGAAAACGGATGCGGCCAGCGCACCGTCCACGTTGGCATCGCGGAAGGCTTCGAGGAAGTGTTCCATGGTACCCGCGCCGCCGGAGGCGATCAGCGGAACGTGGCAGACCGCACGGACTTTTTTCAGCTGCTCGAGGTCATACCCGTTACGTACGCCATCCTGGTTCATCATGTTGAGGACAATCTCGCCCGCGCCACGCTTCTGCACTTCCTGCACCCAGTCGAGCGTTTCCCACTGCGTCACGCGCGTACGGCTTTCATCTCCGGTGTACTGGTTGACGTGATATTTGCCCGTTGCGGCGTCATACCAGGTGTCGATCCCAACCACAATACACTGCACGCCAAAACGATCGGCAAGACGGGTGATCAGCTCCGGATCGGCCAGGGCAGGGGAATTGATGGAAATCTTGTCGGCACCAAATGAGAGAATTTTGGCGGCGTCGTCTGCGGATTTAATCCCGCCCGCCACGCAGAACGGAATATCGATCACTTCCGCCACGCGCGCCACCCAGCTTTTGTCGACCACGCGTCCATCGCTGGAGGCGGTGATATCATAAAAGACCAGCTCGTCTGCCCCTTCATCGGCATAGCGTTTTGCCAGCGGGACGATGTCGCCAATGATCTCGTGGTTGCGGAACTGCACGCCTTTCACGACCTGACCATCGCGTACGTCCAGGCAAGGGATTATCCGTTTTGCCAGCATTGAATCGCCTCCGTCACAGTAAATTTACCTTCCAGCAGGGCTCGGCCCACAATCACGCCCTGTACGCCCGTTCCACGCAGCGCGGCAATATCGTTTAAATCACCAATTCCGCCAGAAGACTGGAAGGCTACCTGCGGATAACGCGTACAGACCTCTTCATACAGCGAGACGTTGGAGCCCGCCAGCGTACCGTCGCGAGAGATGTCCGTGCACAGCACGTGCTTCAGGCCAACGGGGAGATACATCTCGACCAGCGCTTCCAGCGTCACGCCGGAGTTTTCCTGCCAGCCGCTGACCGCCACCTGCTTATTACCCTGTTCATCAATGCGCACGTCCAGCGCCAGCACCAGAGCGTCGGCGCCAAAGCGGCGGAACCAGCCTTTTACAATCTCAGGCTCTTTCACGGCGGTTGAACCGACCACCACGCGCGCTACGCCCGCGTCCAGCAGCGCCGCAACGTCATCTTCCGTACGCACGCCGCCGCCGACCTGTACCGGCACATCAACACCGGCGACCAGATTTTTCAGCAGGGGGATCTGGCGTTTTGCCGGATCTTTCGCGCCCGTCAAATCCACCAGATGCAGCACCTGCGCACCCTGGGCGGCATAATCCTGCAGACGCGGCAGCGGGTCGTTTCCGTAGTCTCGCTGCTGGCCATAATCGCCCTGGTGGAGACGAACAACCGTGCCGTCAATTAAATCTAAAGCGGGAATAATCATCACATCTCCAGGAAGTTTTTCAGCAGCTGCGCGCCTGCGGCGCCAGAGCGCTCCGGGTGAAACTGCACGCCGAAGAAATTGTCTTTCTGTACGGCCGCGGTAAACGCCTCGCCGTAGGTGCACTGGGCGATCGTATTTACGTTCACCGGCATGGCGTAGCTGTGTACGAAGTAAAAATACGCGCCGTCTTCAATGCCGCGAAAAAGCCTGTCGCCCGCTTTGGCGTACACGCGGTTCCAGCCCATATGCGGCAGAGGCAGACCGTGGTCGGTCATCTTCGGCACGTCTTCGTCGATGATGCCCAGCAGGTCAACGCCGTTGCTCTCTTCGCTGCGGCGGCCCAGGATCTGCATACCCAGGCAAATGCCCAGCACCGGTTGGGTACAGGCTTTGATCAGATCGACCAGCTCGCGCTCGCGAATCTGATCCATCGCGGCCTGCGCAGTGCCTACGCCCGGCAGAAATAATTTGTCGGCACGCAGCACCACGTCCGGGTCACGGCTCACCACCGGCTCATAGCCGTGGCGAGCAATGGCCGATTTTACGGAGTTCAGGTTGGCGCATCCGGTATCCAGAATCACCACGTTCATTACAGCACTCCTTTTGATGAGGGCAGGGCGTCACCTTCCACGCGAATTGCCTGACGCAGCGTGCGGCCGAAGGCCTTGAAGAGACTCTCTACGCGGTGGTGGTCGTTCTTGCCTTTGGTCTTCAGGTGCAGCGTCAGGCCCATGGTGTAGGACAATGAACGGAAGAAGTGCTCCACCATTTCGGTGCTCAGATCGCCCACGCGCTGGTAATTGAAGTCTGCTTTATATTCCAGGTGCGGGCGTCCGGAGATATCCATCGCACAGCGCGCCAGACACTCGTCCATCGGCAGGACAAAGCCAAAACGGTTGATGCCGCGTTTATCACCGAGCGCCAGCTTGAGGGCTTCACCCAGCGCCAGGCCGGTATCTTCCACGGTGTGGTGATCGTCAATATAAAGATCGCCTTTTACCGTGATCTCCATGCGGAAACCGCCGTGGGTGGCAATCTGGTCCAGCATGTGGTCGAAGAAACCCACGCCGGTGTGGATCTTGCAGCCGCCTTCGCGGTCCAGCCAGACCTTCACATCAATCTGCGTCTCTTTGGTGTTACGTTCAACGTGCGAGTAGCGGTCACGTTTTGTCAGCTGTTCGCCAATCATCGCCCAGTTAAGGTTGTTGCGGTCGTAGCGAAGCCCCGCGATGCCCATGTTTTCCGCGAGCGTAATATCGGTGATGCGATCGCCGATGACATAGCTGTTGGCCTTATCCAGCACATCCTCCGCCAGATAGCGCTCGACCAGCTTCACCTTTGGCTTACGGCAGTCACACTCGTCGGCCGGCATGTGAGGGCAAATCAGTACCTCATCAAATATCACACCCTGAGAGGTCAGAACCTGCATCATCAGATTATGCGGGCCGTCAAAGTCTGCCTGCGGGAAGCTGTCGGTACCCAGACCGTCCTGGTTGGTGATCATCACCAGCTTGTATCCGGCTTTTTGCAGCTTAAGCAGCACCGGGATTACGTCAGGTTCAAACGCCAGCTTGTCGAATCGGTCGACCTGAAAATCAGCTGGTGGCTCCGAAATAAGGGTGCCGTCACGATCGATGAAAAGGATCTTCTGGGTCATACTTTCTCCGCTTTCAGGGCGTCAATCACGCGCTGGCTCTCTGCACGGGTGCCGACGGTAATGCGCAGGCATCCGCTCAGAGAAGGTTGTTTATTCTGGTCTCGTAAGATAATGCCCTGATCCCATAAAGATTTAAATACGGCGCTGGAAGCGGTAAAGCGTACCAGGATGTAGTTGGTTTCCGAGTCGAACACCTGCTCCACACACGGGATATTTTTCAGGGCCGTCACCAGATACTGACGCTCTTCCAGAATTTGCGCCACGCGTTCACGCATGGCGTTGATGCCCTGCGGTGCCAGCGCCTGTGCGGCAATGTCGGCAACCGGCGTGGAGAGCGGGTACGGAGCGATCACCTTCAGCAGTAGGTCGATGACCTCTTTATTGGCCAGCGTAAAGCCGCAGCGCAGGCCCGCGAGGGCGAAAGCCTTCGACAGCGTACGCAGCACCACCAGGTGCGGATACTCTTCAATCCAGCCTGCCAGCGTCGCCTGCGGGCAGAACTCGATGTAGGCTTCGTCGGCCACCACCAGGGCTTTACCGCGCGTCATCTCCAGCAGGGTGCGGATATCCTGCGGGTTGATAATCTGTCCGGTGGGGTTGTTCGGGCTACAGACAAACACGACTTTTACGCCGTCAAGATTGTCGGCAATGCCCTGCAGATCCAGCTGCCAGTTCTCCAGTGAGAGCACGTTGCGGCACGCCACCCCGAAGGTTTCCGCGCTGACGCTGTACATGCCGTAGGTCGGCTGGCAGTACATCACCGCGTCTTTGCCCGGCTCGCAGAAGGCGCGGATCAGCAGTTCAATGCCTTCATCCGCGCCGCGGCTGACCAGCACCTGCTCCGGCTTCACGCCCGCGTACTGCGCGTAGTTTTCAATCACCGCTTTTGGCTGACACTCCGGATAGCGGTTCAGCGTTTGCTGCGACAGCTCAAACTGCACCGCCGTTGGATATTCGTTGGCGTTCAGCCAGACATCCCCTTTACCGCCCAGACGACGCGCAGACTGATAGGGCGTCAGGCGACGGACATTTTCGCGGGCTAATTCTTCAATGTTCATGCTTGCTCCTTCAGGGCTGCAACGCGCAGCGTAACGGCATTTTTGTGGGCGGTCAGGCGCTCGGCGGCGGCCAGGGTTTCAATAGTAGACGCCAGTGACGCAAACCCGTCGCGGGAGAGCTCCTGCACGGTCATGCGTTTCTGGAAATCCGCCAGGCCCAGGCTGGAACAGGTTGAGGTATAGCCATACGTTGGCAGCACGTGGTTGGTGCCGGAGGCGTAATCGCCCGCAGACTCCGGTGACCAGTCGCCGAGGAACACTGAGCCCGCGCTGGTAATGCTGTCGACCAGATCGCGCGCATTGCGGGTCTGAATAATCAGGTGCTCCGGGCCGTACTGGTTAGAAATGGCAATGCACTGGTCCAGGTCGCGCGCCACAATCAGGCGGCTGGCCGCTAACGCCTGGCGTGCCGTGTCGGCGCGGGGCAGATCGGCAAGCTGACGCTCCACGGCTTCGCCTACGCGTTTTGCCATATCGGCATCTGGCGTCAGCAGGATGACCTGCGAGTCCGGGCCGTGTTCCGCCTGGGAAAGCAGGTCAGACGCCACGAAGTCCGGCGTGGCGCCGCTGTCGGCAATCACCAGCACCTCAGACGGGCCGGCAGGCATATCGATGGCCGCACCGTCCAGACGCTGGCTGACCTGGCGCTTAGCTTCGGTCACGTACGCATTGCCAGGGCCAAAGATTTTGTCGACCTTGGGAATGGATTCTGTGCCGAACGCCAGGGCGGAAATCGCCTGCGCGCCGCCCACCTTATAGACCGCCTGCACGCCGCACAGCTTCGCCGCATACAGAATCTCGTCGGCAATCGGTGGCGGTGAGCAAAGCACCACTTTCTGACACCCGGCAATGCGCGCGGGTGTCGCCAGCATCAGTACGGTGGAGAAAAGCGGGGCAGAGCCGCCGGGAATATAGAGACCGACGGACGCAACCGGGCGGGTTACCTGCTGGCAACGTACGCCGGGCAGGGTTTCCACATCTACGGTCTGCAGCTTTTGCGCGGTGTGGAAGGTATCAATATTTTTCACCGCAACGGCCATCGCCTGCTTGATGTCGTCGCCCAGACGATCGCTGGCATCAATGATTTCCTGCTCGGTTACCTGTAATGCGCCGACTTCCGTCTTATCAAACTTTGCGCTGTATTCCCGCAGTGCGTCATCGCCACGGGCTTTGACGTTATCCAGGATCTCCGCCACGGTGCGTGAGATGCTCTCTGAGGCGGAAATCGCCGGACGCATCAGCAGCTCGCGCTGCTGTGCGTCGCTACAGGTATTCCAGTCGATGATTGTGTTAAAGCTCATGGCCATTACTCCATCATCTTCTCAATCGGCAGCACCAGGATGGAGCTTGCGCCCAGCGCCTTCAGTTTCTCCATGGTTTCCCAGAACAGGGTTTCGCTGCTCACCATGTGCATCGCCACGCGCTGCTGATCGCCCGCCAGCGGCAGGATGGTTGGACGCTCGGCGCCAGGCAGCAGGGCAATCACTTCATCCAGACGCTCGGTCGGGGCGTGCATCATGATGTACTTGGACTCACGCGCCTGAATCACGCCCTGAATACGGGTCAGCAGTTTGTCGATCAGCTGCTGCTTAGCGTCGGCCATCTCGCCGTCACGCTGAATCAGGCACGCTTTGGAGCGGTAGATCACTTCCACTTCGCGCAGACCGTTCGCTTCCAGCGTCGCGCCGGTAGAGACCAGGTCACAGATAGCGTCCGCCAGACCCGCTCGCGGGGCCACTTCAACAGAGCCGTTCAGCAGACAGGATTTAAACTGCACGCCTTTCTGATCCAGATAACGCTTTAACAGGTGAGGGTAGGAGGTGGCGATACGTTTGCCGTTCAGCGCGGCCGGACCGTCCCAGGCTTCATCAACCGGCGTCGCCAGCGACAGGCGGCAGCCGCCGAAGTCCAGACGACGCAGGGTGAAGTAACGTGGGTCTTCGCCCTGCGCGCGGCGGGTTAGCAGCTCTTCTTCCAGCACGTTTTCCCCGATGATGCCGAGGTCAACGACGCCATCCATGACCAGGCCGGGAATATCGTCATCACGCACGCGCAGAATGTCGATGGGCATGTTTTCAGCCAGAGCAATCAGGCGCTGGGTGTGCAGGTTAATTTTAATCCCGCAGCGGGCCAGCAGTTCGCGTGAATCGTCACTTAAACGGCCTGATTTTTGAATAGCTATGCGTAAACGTGAGTTATCTAACATTCTTTATTCCTCGTTAACCTGTTTTAACCTGTCTGAATTCGGTCCAAAAAAAAGCCCCCGGAAGAAGATCTTCCGGGGGCTTTCTCATGCGTTCATGCACCACTGGAAGATCCAAACGTCTTCCAGCACACATCGCCTGAAAGACTAGTCAGGATGATGGTGATGATGGTGGTGTTTAAATTGAACGCGTGTCATATAAATTCTCGATGAATGCTTATTCATTTGATGTCTTTTAACGTAAACCAGTTGTACGACATATTGCAAGGGCTTTTTTTGATCATTAATTCATTTCATATTGATGCTATGAATTGTGTGTTCTGCCGGGCTGGCGTAGCCTTATAAAAGACGAGTGAGAGTCAGGAGAATTCGCATGAAAAAGGTCGCGATTGTCGGTTTAGGATGGCTGGGAATGCCGCTGGCGATGTCATTAGCCGCGAAAGGCTGGCAGGTGACCGGGAGCAAAACCACGGCGGATGGGGTAGAGGCAGCGCGCATGTGCGGTATTGATGGCGTTGAACTGCGTCTTGAACCGGAACTGGTGTGTGATGCTGACGACCTGGACACGCTGATGAACGTCGATGCGCTGGTGATCACTCTCCCCGCACGGCGCAGTGGCCCGGGCGAGTCGTTTTATCTGCAGGCGATGCAGGAGATTGTCGACAGCGCGCTGGCGCATCATGTTCCGCGCATCATTTTTACCAGCTCGACCTCGGTCTATGGTGAGGTTGAGGGCGTGGTGAAAGAAAATTCCGAGCGCCGTCCCGTTACGGCCAGCGGTCAGGTTCTGAAAGAGCTGGAAGACTGGCTGCATAATCTTCCCGGCACGCAGGTTGATATCGTACGTCTGGCGGGGCTGGTGGGCCCTGGCCGTCATCCGGGACGCTTTTTCGCCGGGAAGTCTGCGCCAGATGGCCAGCATGTTGTCAATCTTGTGCATCTTGACGATGTTGTTGCCGCGATTGAGCTACTCTTACAGGCTCCGAAAGGTGGACACATCTATAATATATGTGCACCGTCTCATCCGGCGCGCAGCACGTTTTACCCGCTGATGGCACGTCAGCTGGGCCTGGCGCCGCCGGTCTTTGGTGAGGCAAAGGATGACAGTAAAGGCAAAATTGTTGATGGCAATCGCATTTGTCATGAGCTGGGGTTTGAGTATCAGTATCCCGATCCGCTGGTGATGCCCATGGAATAAGTCCCGCAGCGGAGACGATCGCACACCAGAAGGGGGCGAGCATGAAACCGCTGCTGGATGTTCTTATTATTCTGGATGCACTGGAAAAAGAGGGGAGCTTTGCCGCTGCGTCGGCAAAGCTCTACAAAACCCCATCTGCGTTGAGCTATACCGTTCAAAAACTGGAAAGCGATCTCAATATCCAGATCCTCGATCGCTCCGGGCACCGCGCGCGGTTTACCCGTACCGGGCAAATGCTGCTGGAAAAGGGACGCGAAGTCCTCCACACCGTTCGTGAACTCGAAAAACAGGCCGTAAAACTCCATCAGGGCTGGGAAAACGAGCTGGTGATTGGTGTGGATGATACCTTTCCCTTTTCTCTCCTGACGCCGCTGATTGAGGCCTTCTATCAACACCACAGCGTGACGCGGCTGATCTTTATCAACGGCGTGCTGGGAGGCTCCTGGGATGCCTTAACTCAGGGCAGGGCGGATATTTTTGTCGGTGCACTCCACGAGCCTCCCCAGTTGAGCGAGTTTGGTTTTGCGCGTCTGGGCGTGCTGGAGCAGGTGTTCGCCGTAGCGCCCCATCATCCGCTGGCTCAGGAGCCTGAGCCGCTTAACCGCCGCGTGATTAAAGGCTACCGCGCGATTGTGGTGGGGGACAGCTCTCGTCCGGAATGTGCGGTTTCCTCGCAGCTGCTTGACGAGCAGGAGGCCATCACCGTTTTCGACTTTAAAACCAAGCTGGAGCTGCAAATCAGCGGCCTGGGCTGCGGCTATTTACCCCGCTATCTGGCACAGCGGTACATTGACAGCGGTGCGCTTGTTGAAAAACAGGTACTTGCTCAAAACAGCCATGAATCGGTGTGGGTGGGCTGGAATGAACAGACCTCCGGGCTGGCCAGCGCCTGGTGGCGGGACGAAATTTTAGCAAATAGTGCTATCGCCGCTGTATATGCTCAGGGCAGTGTCGAGAAATCAGCCAGTTAGGAAAAAGAAAATTACCCGCTGCGTTGCAAAGTATTGCCTTTTGTATCCGATGTGGGGCAAAATGCCGCCGCTGCAACCAAATGAATAATCGACGATATAAAAGGCGTCGGTTATTTTTTTTTGCATGTACGAAACGAAACTAAAAACCAAGAGGCCGGGCTTCGTACCGGATAGATATTTACTAAAATCCGACAGTTGTTGTCGCTGAGGAAGAAAGAAATGGGGCAATTTTTCGCTTACGTGGCGGTTATTACCGTAAAGGAGAATAACTATGTCGCATAACGCAACTCCAAACACCTCTCGCGTGGAATTACGTAAAACGCTTACGTTGATTCCGGTTGTTATGATGGGCCTGGCCTATATGCAACCAATGACGCTGTTCGATACATTCGGTATCGTATCGGGCCTCACCGACGGTCATGTGCCGACGGCTTACGGCTTCGCGCTGATTGCGATCCTCTTTACCGCGCTGA
The DNA here is from genome assembly GCF_000568095.1 of Enterobacter sp. DC4. Classification (NCBI taxonomy): domain Bacteria; kingdom Pseudomonadati; phylum Pseudomonadota; class Gammaproteobacteria; order Enterobacterales; family Enterobacteriaceae; genus Enterobacter; species Enterobacter sp. DC4. The sequence goes on from NZ_AZUB01000002.1 coordinate 25,836, forward strand.
GCTACGGTAAGCTGGTGCGTCGCTATCCTTCTGCGGGTTCCGCCTACACCTATGCCCAGAAATCCATCAGCCCGACGGTTGGCTTTATGGTCGGCTGGTCTTCGCTGCTCGACTACCTGTTCGCGCCGATGATCAACATTCTGCTGGCAAAAATCTATTTTGAAGCGCTGGTTCCGTCGATTCCATCCTGGATGTTCGTCGTGGCGCTGGTGGCCTTTATGACGGCCTTTAACCTGCGCAGCATCAAGTCCGTTGCCAACTTTAACTCCGTTATCGTTGTGCTTCAGGTTGTCCTGATTGCCGTTATTCTTGGCATGGTGATCTATGGCGTGTTCCACGGTGAAGGCGCTGGCACGCTGGCGAGCAGCAAACCGTTCTGGTCTGGTGATGCGCATGTGATCCCGATGATTACCGGGGCAACCATTCTGTGCTTCTCCTTTACCGGTTTTGACGGGATCAGCAACCTGTCTGAAGAAACGAAAGATGCAGAGCGCGTGATCCCGCGCGCCATCTTCCTGACGGCGCTGATTGGCGGTCTGATCTTTATTTTCTCGACCTATTTCCTGCAGCTGTACTTCCCGGATATCTCTCGCTTCAAGGATCCGGATGCATCTCAGCCGGAAATCATGTTGTATGTGGCGGGTAAAGCGTTCCAGGTCGGCGCGCTGATCTTCTCCACCATCACCGTACTGGCGTCCGGTATGGCCGCGCATGCAGGCGTTGCGCGTCTGATGTACGTGATGGGTCGCGATGGCGTATTCCCGAAAAGCTTCTTCGGCTACGTGCATCCAACCTGGCGTACCCCGGCGATGAACATTATCCTGGTCGGTGCGATCGCGCTTCTGGCGATTAACTTTGACCTGGTGATGGCAACGGCGCTGATTAACTTCGGTGCGCTGGTGGCGTTTACCTTTGTTAACCTGTCGGTTATCTCTCAGTTCTGGATCCGTGAAAAGCGTAACAAGACGCTGAAAGATCACTTCCAGTATCTGTTCCTGCCGATGTGTGGTGCCCTGACCGTGGGCGCGCTGTGGGTTAACCTGGAAGAGAGCTCGATGGTGCTTGGCCTGATTTGGGCGGGTATCGGCCTGGTTTACCTGGCCTGCGTCACGAAGAGCTTCCGTAACCCGGTTCCTCAGTACGAAGACGTCGCGTAAGACTGTGTCGGGTGGCGGCTACGCCTTACCCGACCTACATACCCCGTAGGCCCGCGTAAGCGAAGCGCCACCGGGCAAAAAAAAGCCGGAGACATCGCCTCCGGCTTTTTTATACCCATCGATCAAACTATCTCTTGCGCGTACTGGAACAGGGATTTCAGCAGTGCCTGTTTCTCAGCATTCCCTTCATACTGGCCATAAAGCATTTCCAGCTCCTGGGCGTAGCTGTGCAGATACTCTGGCGTAAACACGTTGCGACGGTGCTGCAGCCAGCGTTCCTGCTCTGCTTCATCCAGGGTTCCCGGGTAGTTACGCGCGCGGTAATTAAACATCAGCTTTTCAATGCGTTTATCGGCGAAGGTGATATCCAGGGCAGGCAAGTTACGCGGCTCGGTTTGCAGAACGATATTCATTGCAGCGCGATCGGCATCGCTGAAGAAACCATTATAGAGCTGGGCATCTACGTTTTCTGACGGTACGAACGGCTCCGCCTCGGCAAAGATGGCGACCACCTTCTCGCGCACCTGCGGGTTTTCGCGCAGCACTTTCAGGTTATCGAGGCAGTGCTGCCGGTTAATGCCCAGCCTGTCTGCATCTTCCGGGCGCAGCGTATTGGCCTGCGCCAGAACCGGACATTTATTGATATGCACCAGTTTGACTGGCACCGCAGGCAGATCGCCGAGTTCATTCTTCGGCGTGTACAGCCGTTCGCGCAGGGTATCGCTGTCAAGCTCCAGCAGCGGCGAAATATCGCCGGCCAAATCCACCATGATCACCGCATTGCGGTTGTCCGGATGCCAGGCCAGCGGGGCGACCCAACTGGTATTACCGCGCCAGGCGCCAAACATGCCGGAAATATGCACCAGCGGCTTCATCTGCGGCACATCAATCAGCGTGGTCAACTTCTGTTTACTGCGGTGGCTCAGCAGATACTCGAACAGTCGTGGCTGCGCGCTTTTCACCAGCTTCGCCATGGCAATGGTGGCATAGACGTCCGCCATCGCGTCGTGGGCATTGCTGTGCTCAATACCGTTGGCGCGGGTCAGGTGTTCCAGCCGGAAGCTGGTCAGCCCTTCCTCATTTTCCGGCCAGTTAATGCCTTCGGGACGCAGGGCGTAGCAGGCGCGCATGATGTCGAGCAAATCCCAGCGCGAATTGCGGTTCTGCCAGCTCCAGGCATAGGGATCGTAGAAGTTACGATAGAAGATATTGCGCGTCACTTCGTCATCGAAGCGGATGTTGTTGTAACCGACCACGCAGGTATTGGGGACGGTAAACAGGTCGTGGATGCGTCGTGCGAATTCTGCCTCGTTAACGCCTTTTTCTCGCGCTTCCTGAGGAGTGATTCCGGTGACCATCACCGCGCCGGGCTGCGGCAGGTAGTCATCCGCAGGCTTGCAGTAAAAGACCTCTGGCTCGCCAATGATGTTGAATTCGTCGTCGGTACGGATGGCGGCAAACTGCGCCGGTCGGTCCAGCGCCGGGTGAGTGCCAAAGGTCTCATAGTCATGAAATAAAAAAGTCGGGCGAGCGGCAGAGTCAGACACCAGTAATACCATCCTGTTAAAAAATGACGTCACTATGGTAAACGATCGTGCGGTCGAGACCGAATAAAAAGCACCTCCACATTGCAGATTTGCGCGCCAGCTTCAGAGAAAAATCTGCGTTCTGTCACATTTTTTTGCAATTAAGCCAGGTAACGACATCAGAACTCCCGTAAAAAGGTCATCGATTTTTAATGACCTGAGGATATACCGTTGAAACGCCGTCTGTTTATTGCTGTTTCTTTACTCGCTTCGAGTGTCTCATCTGCTTTTGCGGCCGAACCACTGGATTTTTCGCCGCAGCCTCCGGCCATTCAGGCTGGCTCCTGGGTGCTGATGGATTACACGACTGGTCAGATCTTAACGGCGGGCAACGAACATCAACAACGCAATCCGGCGAGCCTGACCAAGCTGATGACGGGGTATGTGGTTGATCGGGCCATTGATAGCCACCGCATTACCCCGGACGACATCGTCACCGTAGGGCGCGATGCCTGGGCAAAAGGGAACCCGGTGTTTGACGGTTCATCGCTGATGTTCCTGAAAGAGGGCGATCGCGTCTCCGTGCGCGACTTAAGCCGTGGCCTGATTGTCGACTCCGGCAACGACGCCTGCGTGGCGCTGGCCGATCACGTGGCGGGCGGTCAGCCGCAGTTTGTGAAGATGATGAACGACTACGTGCAGAAGCTGAACCTGCGCGATACGCATTTTGAAACCGTCCACGGGCTGGATGCGCCGGGCCAGCACAGCTCGGCCTATGACCTGGCCGTACTCTCCCGCGCCATCATCCACGGTGAGCCCGAGTTTTATCATATGTACAGCGAAAAGAGCCTGACCTGGAACGGGATCACCCAGCAAAACCGTAACGGCCTGCTGTGGGATAAAACCATGAACGTGGACGGGCTGAAAACAGGGCATACCTCGGGGGCGGGTTTTAACCTGATTGCGTCCGCCGTTGACGGCCAGCGCCGGTTAATCGCGGTAGTGATGGGGGCGGACAGTCCGAAAGGGCGCGAAGACCAGGCCCGGAAACTGCTGCACTGGGGGCAGCAGAATTTCGATACGGTGCAGATCCTGCATAGCGGTAAAAAAGTGGGGACAGAGCGGATCTGGTACGGCGATAAGGAGCAGGTGAAACTGGGTACCGACCAGGACTTCTGGCTGGCCCTGCCGAAAGCGGAAGTGCCTAACATCAAAGCCAAATACGTACTGGATAAAAAAGAGCTGGAAGCGCCGATCGCCGCGCACCAGCGGGTCGGGGAGATCCAGCTCTACGACCGCGACAAAGTGGTGGCGCACTGGCCGCTGGTGACGCTGGAAGCCGTTGATAAAGGCGGCCTGTTCTCTCGGCTGAGCGATTATCTGCACCACACGCTCTAACGGCAGATGAGCAGACTGGCAGGGTTGCGAGTCTGCTCACATAATAAACACTCCTCGTTTGCTGATAATAGTAATCCGGTTTTATAGTGTATAAATATACAGTAATAAGCGGAGGCAGCATGGACTACAGCATTAAGCAGCAACAGAAACGTAAGATTGCCGGTTTTCATTTGGTCGGACCGTGGGAACAAACGGTAAAACAAGGCTTTGAACAGCTGGTGATGTGGGTCGATGGGCGTCACATTGAGCCGCTGGAGTGGGTGGCGGTCTACTACGATAACCCGGATGAAGTCCCGGCAGAAAAACTGCGCTGTGATACGGCCGTTACGGTACCGGATGATTTCGTTATCCCGGAAAACAGCGAAGGCGTCATGATGACGGAAATCGCGGCCGGGGATTATGCCGTGGCGACGGCGCGCGTGGAAAACTACGACTTCGCCACGCCGTGGTATCAGTTCTTTAATTCCCTGCTGCAGGACAATAAGTACCAGATGGCGCTCAAACCTTGCTTCGAACGCTATCTCAATGACGGCAATGCGGACGGTTACTGGGATATCGAAATGTATATCGCGGTAGAGCATAAAACGGTTTAAGCCTGCTAAGTGAAGGGTTTTTCAGCCGGGAGCGATCCGCCCGGCTGAAAACACAGTACAATTGTGATTTGCCGTGTAGCTGGAGAGCGGGTGTGCGTCCCGACAAATCATTAACCCCTTTTGAAATTCGGTTGTACAAACACTACCGCGTGGTGCATGGATGCCGCATCGCGCTGGCTTTCGTGCTGACGTTTGTACTGGTGCGTTTATTGGATGTTCCGGAAGGGACGTGGCCGCTGATCACGCTGGTGGTGGTGATGGGGCCCATCTCGTTTTGGGGGAACGTTGTTCCGCGCGCCCTGGAGCGCATTGGCGGGACCGTGTTAGGTTCGGCTCTGGGGCTTATCGCCCTCAAGCTGGAGCTTATCTCGTTTCCGGTGATGCTGGCATGGTGCGGTGCCGCCATGTTCCTGTGCGGCTGGCTGGCGTTGGGTAAAAAGCCGTATCAGGCGCTGCTGATCGGTATTACGCTCGCGGTGGTGGTCGGTGCGCCCGCCGGGGATATGACCACGGCGCTGTGGCGAAGCGGGGATGTCATCCTGGGTTCACTGCTGGCGATGCTCTTCACCGGTATCTGGCCGCAGCGTGCTTTTCTGCACTGGCGTATTCAGATGGCCAGCTACGTCACCGCGTTTAACCGCGTCTATCAAGCCGGTTTTTCCCCGAATCTGGTTGAACGCCCACGCCTGGAAAAGCACCTGCAGACCATCCTTAACGACGTGGTCAAAATGCGCGGCCTGATCACGCCCGCCAGCAAAGAAACCCATATTCAGAAATCAATTTTCGAAGCTATCCAGACGGTAAGCCGCAATCTGGTCTGCATGCTTGAGCTGCAAATCAACGCCCACTGGGCCACGCGCCCCAGCCATCTGTTGATGCTTAACGCGCAGACCCTCAAAGAGACCCAGCAGATGACGCAGCAAACGCTGTTGACCATCGCTCATGCGCTCTATGAAGGGAACCCGCAGCCGATACTGGCCAACAGCGAGCGACTGAACGAGATTGTCGCGGAGCTGAAGCAGTTAATCAATGAACGCCAGAGCGATAACGTGGCGGAAACGCCTATTCATGGCTACGTCTGGCTGAGCATGGAACTGGCGCGGCAGCTTGAGCTGTTATCGCATCTGATTTGCCGGGCGCTGCGCAAATAAAAGGCGTATGTGACGGCTGCTGCTTCGATTCAGCAGCAATTGGGGTTATGATAGCTTTAAACGATATACTCATTGTCATTCGCAGCCGCTGTCAGTAAGGTTATTGTCACAACGGTTGCCTTAACGAATCCGAATCTCACATTATCAGGGGTGTAAAAATGGAAACTACCAAGCCTTCGTTCCAGGATGTTCTGGAATTCGTCCGCCTGTTCCGCCGCAAAAACAAACTGCAGCGTGAAATCCAGGACGTTGAGAAGAAGATCCGTGACAACCAGAAACGTGTTCTGCTGCTCGACAACCTGAGCGACTACATCAAGCCAGGTATGAGCGTTGAAGCTATTCAGGGCATCATCGCCAGCATGAAGAGCGACTATGAAGACCGTGTTGATGACTACATCATCAAAAACGCTGAGCTGTCCAAAGAGCGTCGCGACATCTCCAAGAAGCTGAAAGTGATGGGCGAAATCAAAAACGGCGAAGCAAAAAGCGAGTAATCGCAGCGAATAGTGAAAAAGGCTCTCTGGTGACAGAGAGCCTTTTTTTATGACGCAGAATGGGGCTGTAGCTGATAAATCCAGGCCTGGACCTGCTTGCCTTCAGCAGTGGTCACCGTGACCTCAACCCGATCGTAGCCGTCTTCAAACTCATCCAGCATTGGCCAGTGTGCGGCAAGGCTATCAGAGATAAACAAATAGCCTTCGACACGGGGTCCGTTAGGGTGGAGCACGATCCCCGGAAAGTCCGCCGCAGCACCCCAGCCGCGTTCGTAAAACGTACCGGATACGGAACCGGTCAGCCATTCGCCGCCAATGTTTTCAAGAATATGCGCATTTGAGTGGCCCGGGCGCAGCGTGCCGTAGACAAACAGAGCGTTCATTTTCCCTCATCCGCAAAGCAAAAAGCCTGCTTTAAAAGCAGGCTTTTCAAATTTGGCTCCTCTGACTGGACTCGAACCAGTGACATACGGATTAACAGTCCGCCGTTCTACCGACTGAACTACAGAGGAATCGTTGTGGAGGCTTATCTTAGCGGCGAAAAAAGTTTTGTCAAACCTGATCTTAGGGAAAATCGACTGATTGCTGATTCTGTCGTCAGTTTGTTGTAAATCCACACATCTTTTTCCGGAAAATACTTTGCAGGATGAGCATTTCTCCCCCATCATTTGAAATGGAGTTTCAACTTTTCTCGCTAAGGTCCATTTTGAACGTTACTGCCTCCTTACGCCAGGCGATCGTGCGCACGCCATGGTATGCAAAACGTAAAAGCTATCGGGTTCTCTTCTGGCGTGAAATCACCCCTCTTGCCGTGCCTATCTTCCTGGAAAATACCTGCGTTTTGCTGATGGGGGTCCTGAGCACCTTCCTGGTGAGCTGGCTGGGGAAAGAGGCGATGGCCGGGGTGGGGCTGGCGGACAGCTTTAACATGGTGGTGATCTCGTTCTTTGCCGCCATAGACCTCGGGACGACGGTGGTGGTGGCCTTTAGCCTCGGCAAGCTTGACCCCAAACGTGCACGCGAGGCGGCCCGCCAGTCGCTGATGATCATGACCATTTTTTCGATTATTCTGGCGGCGGTAATCCACTATTTCGGCAAAGAGATTATCGACTTTGTCGCCGGGGAGGCCACGAATGAGGTTAAAGACCTGGCGCTGACCTATCTTGAGATGACCGTCATCAGCTATCCGGCGGCGGCCATCGCCCTGATTGGTAGCGGTGCGCTGCGCGGGGCGGGCAACACCAAAATTCCGCTGCTGATCAACGGCGGAATGAATATCCTGAATATCATTATCAGCAGCGTGCTGATCTACGGTGTGTTCTCGTGGGACGGGCTGGGGTTCGTCGGCGCCGGACTGGGGCTGACCATTTCACGCTATATCGGTGCGGCTGCCATCATCGGGGTGCTGATGGCGGGGATCACTCCCTCGCTACGTCTGACGCTGAAAAGTTATTTCCGCCCCTTTAATTTCGCCATTATCTGGGAAGTGATGGGGATCGGCATTCCTGCAAGCATTGAGTCGGTGTTGTTTAACGGCGGGAAATTGCTGACGCAGATGTTTGTCGCCGGCATGGGCACCGACGTGATCGCCGGTAACTTCATCGCCTTCTCCATCGCCTCGCTGATTAACCTGCCGGGTAACGCGCTGGGCTCTGCATCAACCATCATCACCGGGAAACGGCTCGGGAAAGGGCAGATAGGCCAGGCGGAGCGACAGCTACGGCACGTCTTCTGGCTGTCGACTATTGGACTGACCGTGATTGCCTGGGGAACCGCCCCGTTTGCCGGGCTGATGGCCTCGTTCTATACCCACGAAGACGACGTTAAAGAGGTCGTTAAGATCCTCATCTGGCTCAATGCGGCCTTTATGCCCATCTGGGCGGCCTCATGGGTATTGCCCGCCGGGCTAAAGGGCGCGCGCGACGCCCGCTTTGCGATGTGGGTGTCGATGCTAGGCATGTGGGGATGTCGCGTCGTGGCGGGGTATACGCTCGGGGTGATGCTCGGATGGGGAGTGGTCGGCGTCTGGCTGGGGATGTTCCTCGACTGGGCCGTGCGGGGCGCGCTGTTCTACTGGCGGATGGTCAGCGGGCGCTGGCTGTGGAAATATCCGCGAAAAAATGCCTGACAATTGCGCGAAATGGAGAATAATTCGGCAAACGATCGGAAATATGCATTCTGCCTTTGACATCCCGGGGAGGCATCGATAATATGCGCCCCGTTCACACGATTCCTCTGTAGTTCAGTCGGTAGAACGGCGGACTGTTAATCCGTATGTCACTGGTTCGAGTCCAGTCAGAGGAGCCAAATTTGAAAAGCCTGCTTTTAAAGCAGGCTTTTTGCTTTTCTGCGCCGGGTAAAATTGTCGGGTGGCGGCTTCGCCTTACCCGACCTACGGGACTGTAGGCCCGGTAAGCGCAGCGCCACCGGGCAAAAGCCGCACTATCGATCCAAACTAATCGGCGTCGTCGCCTCTACCAGCCACGGACGCGCATCGCTGTTCACCAGAGGTGACAGCGCCTCGCGTACCTGCTGGTGATACGCATCCAGCCACTGCTTCTCCTGCTCGCTCAGCAAATGCAGCTCAACCTGACTTAAGTCGATCGGGATCAGCGTCAGCGAGGCAAACCTGCAGAACCCCGGACGGCTCTCCACAATTTCCACCTGGTTTTCAATACGAATACCATGGCTGTCGCCCAGATAGTAGCCCGGTTCAATCGTCATGATATTGCCCGCCACCAGCGGCCACGGGTTGACCTTTTTGGCGATGCGATGTGGGTTCTCATGGATAAGAAGCTGATGACCGACGCCATGCCCCGTGCCGTGATCGTAATCCAGCCCCATTTCCCACAGCGGACGACGCGCGAAGGCATCCAGCTGATGCCCCTGAGTCCCGGAAGGGAACTGCAGGGTAATCAGCGACAGGAAGCCTCTCAGCACGGCGGTGTAGTGCAGTCGCTGCTGCGGATCGACCTTACCCCATGCCAGCGTGCGCGTGGCGTCGGTGGTGCCATTCACATACTGGCCGCCAGAATCGTTCAGGTAAAAATGATCGTGGCCGATATGCTTATTGCTGGCCTCGCTCGAATGGTAGTGACACATCGCTGCATTGCTCGAAGAGGCGGAGATGGTTGCAAAACTCTGCTCGATGAACCCAGGCTGCTGTTGACGGAACGCAAGCTGCTGCGCCTGAACTTCCAGCTCTGTTAGCGGATTCCCTGCCGCCTCGCGCAGCGGCACTTCGCGGCTCAGCCAGGCCAGGAAGTTGACCCAGGCGGCACCGTCATGGTGATGACACTCGCGATAACCTGCCAGCTCGACCGGGTTTTTGGTGGCCTTTATCAGGGTGATGGGGTCAGTACGCCAGACAATTTCTCCCCGTGGCTCAATGGCGAAGCGCAGAGCCACCGGTGCGGAATCGGCATCAATCATCACCCGTTTGCCTTCAGCAATCTGCTGACAGCGTTCGATAAAAGCGTCCTGCGGCGCAATGGTAAACGCATTGCGCACCTCTGCTGGCAGGGCGCTGAGCTTATTGTCGTTAACAAACCACTCAACGCGACCGTCACGACCAAGAAGGGCAAAGGAGAGCGGTACCGGGCTGTAAGGGATATCCGCGCCACGCACGTTCAGCAGCCAGGCAATGTTATCCGGCAGCGTAACGGCGAGATAATCGGCATTGTTTGCGGCCAGCACGGCGGCGACGCGCAGACGTTTGTCCTCGCTGCTTTCACCGCAGTGTTCAACCGGCATTTCCCGGATAAGCCCCGCCGGTGCGGCAGGGCGGTCAGTCCATAGGGCGTCAAACGGCGAGGCCTTGAGAGGAACCAGCTCGCACGGCGTGGCAGACAGTTGCTCAAACTCCGAGTTGGTCATCAGCAGCGGATCAAAACCAATGCGCGTCCCGGCCTCCACGTTGTCCGCCAGCCATTCTGCCAGCGGCTCGTTGTGCAGGTGGTGGATCTCAACCTCATCCGTATTGACCTGAACGCGAGCCTGAACCTGATAGCGCCCGTCGACGAACAGCAGCGCTTTGTTTTTCAGCACCAGCGCCACGCCGGCCGAACCGTCAAAGCCCGTCAGCCAGGCCAGCTTTTCGTCGTATGGCGCGCAGTATTCGCTCTGCCAGGCATCCGCACGCGGGACGATCATCCCGTCGAGACGGCTGGCCTCGAGCCAGTGGCGCAGGGCAGAGAGCGGAGATGTGCTGGACATGGTTATTCCTTATCGTTATTAGCGGAATGGCGGCTCGTTGAAGGTGCGCAGCTTGCGGGAATGGAGCCTGTCACCTTCCGCCCGCAGCAGGTCAATGGCGCGAATACCAATCTGCAGATGCTCTGAGATAGCCCCCTCATAGAAGCGGTTGGCCTGCCCCGGCAGCTAAATTTCGCCGTGCAGCGGCTTATCGGAGACGCACAGCAGAGTGCCGTAGGGAACGCGGAAGCGATACCCCTGTGCGGCGATGGTGGCGCTCTCCATATCAATGGCCACCGCGCGGCTCAGGTTGAACCGCAGCGCGGAGGCGGAGTAACGCAGCTCCCAGTTGCGGTCATCCGTCGTGACGACCGTACCGGTGCGCAGGCGCTGCTTAACTTCTTCACCCGGCATGCCGCTGACCTCTTTGGTCGCGTCATACAGCGCGCGCTGTACCTCTGCGATGCTCGGGATTGGGATATCCGGCGGCAGCACCGCATCCAGCACGTGGTCATCACGCAGATAGGCGTGGGCGAGCACGTAGTCGCCAATCAGCTGGCTTTCACGCAGGCCGCCGCAGTGGCCGATCATCAGCCACACGTCCGGACGCAGCACCGCCAGATGGTCGCAGATGGTCTTGGCATTTGACGGGCCCACGCCAATGTTAATCAGCGTGATGCCCTGACCGTCGGCGGTGATCAGGTGCCAGGCGGGCATCTGGTGCTTTTTCCATGCCAGGTCGGAGATAGCCTGCTCAGGCGCTTCGGTCTCCGCGGTGATCCAGATCCCGCCCGCGCAGGACAGCGCGATGTACGGGCTTTCCGGGTCGAGGATCTGGCTGCAGCCCCAGCGGACAAACTCGTCAACGTAGCGGGTGTAGTTGGTAAAGAGGACGAACGGCTGGAAATGTTCGACGGGCGTGCCGGTGTAGTGGCGCAGACGCGCCAGGGAGAAATCGACCCGGCGGGCATCAAAGTGCGACAGGGGAGAAAATTCTGCCGGGTGATAGATCCCATCGGCCGTCTCATCGCCAATCTGTGAAAGCTCCGTCGTCGGGAAGTGGCGGGTCAGCCCCGCACTCATTGAGCGATCCAGCGTTAGCGCCGAGCCGTCTATCACGTACGGATAAGGGATTTCATGCTGCGAGGGCTCAACGTGAATGTGCGCGCCGTAATCCTGATACAGCAGCGTCAGCTGTTCTTCAAGATACGGGCGGAAAAGTGCCGGGCGGGTAACGGTGGTACTGTAGCAGCCGGAGTGGGTAAAACGGGCGTAGGCGCGGGTTTTCGGTGTCGTGCTGGCGCTGCCGTCCCAGGTCACAGAGAGCGATGGATAAACAAAAAGGCCCTCGGTTCTGGCCTTTTCGTCGGGAAGTTTCCCTGTTTCGATATATTCGCTGATGGCGCCGCGCAGCGCGTTGACGGACTGTTCGTACAGCGCGTCGAGTTTTTCCAGCGCCTGAGCCGGGGTCAGGCTGGAGCCCTTATTATTCATCTCTGTCTCCTTGTTCCACAGGTATGCGACTCTATCCGATAGTATGTCACACGCCTGTGAAACAAAAGTGAGATCAGCGGTGGCTCGTCTCTTTCATCAGTAGCGCCGTCGCCGCCGACAGCAGGCAACCGGCCAGCAGATAAATCGCCACGCTGTGCCAGTTGCCTCCGGAGAAGGTCACCAGCGCGGCGGCTATAAACGGCGTAAACCCGCCGCCGACCACGCTTGCGACCTGGTAACCCACGCCCGCGCCGCTGTAGCGGTAGCTGGCGCCGAACAGTTCGGTAAACATCGGCTGCTGTACGGAGACCACCATATCGTGAGCGATGTTCGCGAGCATGATGGCAAAGAAGACAATCCAGAAGATCGACTGCGCCTCCAGCGCCATAAAGAATGGCCAGGCGCTGAGGCTCCCAATCAGCGCGCCGGTGATGTAGACGCGACGGCGGCCAAACCGGTCCGCCAGCCAGGCGAAGCAGGGTATCGTCAGGCAGCTGATCCCGCCGACCAGCAGGCCGATATTCAGGAACAGCTCGCGCGGTAGGCCGAGATTCTGCGTCGAGTAGTTCAGGGCAAAGGCGGTGACGATATACATCGTCAGCAGCTCGCACAGGCGCAGGGCGATAATTTTCAGAAAAGCGCCAGGGTGCCGAATCAGGGCTTCCATCACCGGCAGCCGCTTTTTGACGGCAGGTTTTTCCTGCTGCTTTTCGAACTCTGCCGACTCCTCCATTCCGTTACGGATCCACAGTGCGGCAATAACCAGCACGATGCTGAAGATGAACGGAAGGCGCCAGCCCCAGCTCAGGAACTGCTCGTCGGTGGTGAGCTGGCTGATTAACGATACCAGCCCTGTGGAAAGCAGCAGCCCTACGCCGTACCCGACCTGCACGCCGCTGCTGTAAAACGCTTTCTTATTTTTTGGCGCGCTCTCAACGGATAACAGCGCCGCGCCGCCCCATTCGCCACCCACGGCGAAGCCCTGAATGGCGCGTAATGTCACCAGCAATACCGGTGCCCACCAGCCAATGGCGGAAAACGACGGGAGAATGCCAATCAATGCGGTGGCGATCCCCATCATCCAGACGGTGAGCATCAGCATGCGCTTGCGGCCAAGACGGTCGCCGAAGTGGCCGAAGATCACCCCGCCCAGCGGGCGAAACAGAAAGCCGACGCCGAAGGTGGCAAACGCGGCGAGAGTGCCCATCGCAGGGCTGACCTGAGGGAAAAACTCGCGGTTGAACACCAGCGCGGCAGTGATGCCGTAAAGCAGAAAATCATACCAGTCGACGACGGCACCCGCGAAGCTGCCGAGTGCGGCGCGGCGGGCACGATTGAGCGAAGGGGTCTCCTCGTTGGGACGATCGGAGATGAGGGTGGAGTCCATAGTTGTCCTGTCCGTACTGATTTTTTAATTATTGGTATAAGAAAAGGTCACTCACATTGCGCCCGTCATATAAACGGAACCTATGAGACTACCGCGACAAAACGCCTGAGAAAACGTTTTTATCTTTCCGGAAGGTGCTGAATAAATAAATTTCATCTCCACCTGCGGCGAGATAATGGTGTCTTCTGGCTGCGCTCAGGCTTTTAAAGGGTGATCACTTTTTTTGCCACGGCGTTAGACAACACCAGCATGGAGAAGAGAACAGAGGTGACGAACGTGAGCACAATCAGCGCCAGCTTCATACCGAGAGAGGTCACCGGTATCAGCGCCGTCAGCAGATGAAACACCGAGTAGTGCACAATGTACACGCCCGTCATCGTTTTGCTGATGGCGGCCAGAATGGACTCCTTTAATTCAGCATTGCGGCGAAAGCGCACGCCGTTCGCCGCGATCACCAGCGCGATGATCAGGATGTAAATTTGAGAGCCGGTGAGGATAAAGGCGTTTCTGTCGGCCTTAAACAGGGCAAAAAAGAAGTGGCGCTCGTAAAACCAGGTGAAGAGGTAGATAAACGGGATGGCGATAACCGCTGCCCGGACCACCTTTTTGCGGCTTATCCACTCGGCGACTTTTGGGTCGCAGAAGAGTTGCCCCGTCAGATAAAACAGCAGCCATGTCCAAAGCCGATACTGCGGTGAAAGAGAAAGGACGTGCGTGTCAGGATAAAGCGCCGATAGCAGATCGTATCCGTAGGAAAAGAACAGCAGGGCGGCAATCGCGCCCCAGAACAGCCCTCGCCGCTGGCTAAGCCACTCCACCGCCGGGTGGAAGGTGTAAATCACCACAAAGGCGAACACAAACCAGGGCTGGATTAAATACCCGCGCTGATAGGGCTCCCACAGGTAGTAGATCGTTATCCAGAACAGAAAAACAATCACCAGGCTTTTAATTTTACCCAGCTGCCAGCGGGTGCCGTGTCGGGATTGTCCGTCGAGATAGCCCGCAACCACAAAAAAAAGCGGCGTGGCGATGGTCGAAATAAAGGTTAAAAACCCCAGGATCCAGTGATAGTCGTAATCATAATGATCCCAGGTGTTGTAGATGGTAAAGAAGGTGACCGCCGTCATACAGCCCAGCGTCTTGATAATGTTCAGCCCTGTCGCATTCATTGTTGTTTGGCTTCGTCCTTACGGTGGAAACACGCATAGATCACGGGAAGTACCAGCAGCGTCAGGATTGTAGCAAACCCCAGTCCAAACATAATCACAACGGCCATGCTCTGGAAGAAAACGTCCAGCAGCAGCGGCGCCAGGCCAAGTACGGTCGTAAACGCGGTGAGCAGGATAGGGCGCAGGCGCGAGGTGGCGGCATAAACGATCGCGCTGTGCTGATCCTTTTGCGCTTTCTGCTGTTCGATCTCTTCCACCAGCACGATGCCGTTGCGGATGAGCATTCCGCTCAGGCTCAGCAGGCCAATCAGCGCCATAAAGCCGAACGGGATACCGGTGATCAAAAACCCCGGCGTGACGCCAATCAGCGCCAGCGGTACGGTCAGCCAGATGGCGACGGCATTTTTTACCGAACTGAACATCAGAACCGTAATCACGAACATCACCAGATACCCGAGAGGCAGCGTAGTGAACAACCCTTGCTGCGCTTCACTGGAGTTTTCCGCATCGCCCCCCCACTCGATGCTGTAGCCGTGTGGCAGGGGAAGGGCATCCACCTGCGGCTTCACGCGGGCGAGAATATCGCCGGAGGTTTGCTGGCTCAGCGGGTCCGGGTCCGTCTGAACCGTCAGTACCCGCGAGCGGTCGCGTCGAAGGATGAGCGGATCTTCCCATTCCAGCGAGAAGCTGCTGACGACGTTACTCAGCGGGATATACTGCTGCCGCGTCTGGCTCCACACCAGCACGTTGTTCAGGTGATTGGCGTCCAGCCTTTCGCTTTCCGGAGGCCTCACCACGACGGGCAGCAGATCACTGCCTTCCCGATACAGCCCCGCGCGGCTGCCGGAAAAGTTCATCTCCAGCGCGTTATCAACGTCCTGCTTATCCACGCCAAGCTCGCGCCCCAGGGCGGCAACGTACTGCGGGCGGATCACCTTGCTGCGGTTTTGCCAGTCGTTCCTGACGCTGTCCGTGGCCGGATCTCGCGTGAGGATGTCGTCCACCTGGCTGGCAATCAGACGCAGCCTGTCAGGGTCGGGGCCTTTAATGCGCACCTCAATGGCGCTGTCGCCGGAGGGGCCAAACATCACGCGTTTGGTGCTGGCGTTGACCTGCGGATAGTTTCGCGCGATGTACTCGTCCACGTGGCGCGTCAGGGCAGAGATGTTGCGCTGGTCGTCCATGCGCACCATGATCTGCGCATAGTTGCTGTACTGCCGCTGTCCGCTGTAGGTCAGAATAAACCGCATACTTCCCTGCCCAATGGTTGAGACGGTGGTCTCCACGCCTGGCTGGCCATTGATCGTCTTTTCAATATCGCCGGTCATTTTCTCGGTCCATTTGATATCGGTCCCGTAGGGTAACCAGAGGTCGACAAAGAAAATCGGCGTATTAGACGACGGGAAAAAGTTTTGCCGTACGGCACCAAAACCCCAGACAGATGCTGCCAGCAGCGCAGCCATCACAATGAGCGTCGGTGCCTTATGGTGCAGCAGCGTGTTAAGCAGTCGCTGGTAGAGGCGGTAGAGACGCTTGTCGTAAGGATCGGACTCGTCAGCGTTGTCCGGCGCGCTGTCGTTTTTAAACAACCACCACTTGATCAGCACCGGGGTGAGGGTGAGCGCCGAGAACCAGCTCAGCATCAGGGAAATCAGCAGCACCTGGAACAAGGATTTACAGTATTCCCCGGTGGAATCCTGCGACAGCCCGATAGGCGCAAACGCCAGGATGGCGATCACCGTCGCCCCCAGCAGCGGCAGGGCGGAGCGGCGGATGATATTGTTAACAGCGGTTAACAGCGGGGAGCCCTGCTGTCGGGCAATCAACACCCCTTCGACAATCACGATGGCGTTATCCACCAGCATGCTGAGGGCGATAATCAGCGCCCCGAGCGAGATGCGCTGCAGCTCGATGCCACAAAGATACATGATCAGCAGCGTGCCCAGCACGTTAAGCGCGAGAGAAACCGCGATGATGATCCCGCTGCGTACCCCCATAAAGATCAGCAGCACGCCGATGACAATTGCCAGCGCCATCAGGAAGTTAATAATAAAACCGTTAACAGAGTGGCCCACTTCGGCAGCCTGATCGTAAAACAGGTCTATCTGTATACCCGCCGGTTTTTCCGCCGACATCTGGGTTAGCTTCGCCTCCAGCGCGTGGCCCACGTCGATCACGTTCACGCCGGGAATAAACGAGACGCCCATGGTGACGGCTTTTTTGCCGTTGGCATGGTAGATACTGGCTGGCGATTCGTTCAGCCCGCGCGACAGCGTGGCGATATCCCGCAGACGCGTCGCCGCCCCGGTGCCGGAAGGCGTGATGATGAGATCCGCCAGTTCATCAAGATCCTCGAACTCACCGGTCGGGTGCAGGCGAATGGATTCGGTGCCGGAGGTGATTTCTCCTGCGCTGGAAACGACGTTGAGCCTGCTGAGCAGGGCGGAAAGCTGGTTTAGCGTGATGCCGCGCGCGGCCATTTTGGTCAGGGAGATATCAATGTTGACCTGCTGGCTAATCGCTCCGCCGATGGCGACCTTCGCGACGCCGGGGACCAGAATCAACGCGCGGCGCAGCTGCTCCGCGTATCTCACCAGTTCAGGATTACTGAATTCATCTCCGGAAATGGCGAAGAAGAAGCCGAACACATCGCCGAAATCGTCATTCACAAAGGGCGTGACGACGCCGGGCGGGAACTGACGCGAGGCATCGCCCACGCGGCGGCGCAGTTCATCCCAAATCTGCGGCAGCTCGTTCGAGTGATAGCGTGAAGCGATGTTAACGGTGATTTGTGACAGACCGTTTGAAGAGATGGAGCTCACGTTGTCCAGATAAGGCAGTTGCTGAAGGGCATTCTCCAGCGGCAGCGTCACCTCTTCTTCAACCTGCTGAGCGGATGCGCCGGGGTAGTGGGTGACCACCACTGCGGTTTTGATGGTAAAAGCGGGATCTTCCAGCCTGCCGATATTCAACAGGGCGAAAATACCCCCTATGCCCAGCAGCAGGATCGTTAGCCAGACGCGAACAGGGTTATTAATAAATTGACGAGAGATATCCATTACAGTCCCCGTTCACGCGTCCAGATACGTACCGGCTGGTTAGCATGGAGTTCCCCAACGCCTGCGGCCACCACGCGCTCGCCCGCCTTAAGCCCGCTGGTGATTACCACGCCTTCGGTACTCACTTGCCCCACGCTGACCTTGCGGTCTTCAAGGTGGAGCGCGTCGCCTTCCCCCGTCACGACCCAGACGTGTGGCTCATTGCGCGGGCTGTTGTCCGGATTAAAGACCGCCTCAACCGGTACGACCAGCGCCTGAGCGCCCGCGCCAGCCGGGAGGTTGGTTAAATTGATGGTCACCGTACCGCTTACGCCACCGACGGCGGGGAAATCATCTGGCCGCGGCATGGTCAGTATCACCTGCCAGGTCAGGGTATTACTGTCGCTGCTGCCCGAATGCTCTTTGTAGACAGCGGTAAATTCCCGATCCGGCATGGCGTTAATTCTCACCACGGGGCGATACTGCGCGTTACGAATGTCAAAAGTTTTGAACAGGCTCTCAGGAATACTAAACACCACGTCCAGCAGATCGGTACGGGTTAACGTTGTAATGGGCTGACCGGCAGACACCACCTGATGGTTTCGCACGTGCACGCTGGCCGCCGTCCCGCTAAAGGGCGCAACGAGCGTCATCTGATTTAGCTCTTCTCGGGCAATCTGTAGCGCCGCATTCGCCGAATCGCGGTTCGCGCGCTGCACGTCCATTTCGGCTTTCGATATCGCCTGGCGGCCCGCCAGCGTCTGGAAGCGGTCAAACTGCCTCTGGGCCAGCGTCGCCGCCGTTTGTCTGTCGTTAACCCGCTGCTGGGCTTCTCGGGCGTTCAGTCTGGCAAGCTGTTGCCCCTGTTTGATGACGGCGCCCTGACGGACATCGAGCGCTTCGATTTGGCCTGCGCGCTTGAAGGAAAGGTCTGTGGCATCGCCCGATTCAATGCGGGCGGGAAAAACGCGCTGCTGGGCATGGCCGGGAACCGTCACCTCCGCCACTTTTACCATTCTGGGCAGGGGAGAGGCTTGCTTGGGTTTCGGGTCGCACGCTGTGAGCGTTAACAAAACGAACGGTAAAAGAGAGAGGTAGCGGTTCACTGTATTCCCCTAATAAATAACTGCTTTATTTATTCCGTAGCAAGGGCAGGGGTGACACTATTCGGCCAGAACAGTGACGACCATATAGGTAAATAAACCAATCGCCGTGCTGGCGATAATGGCAAGTGCAATAAACATACCCAGGCGGAGCAGGCTTAAACCGTACATACATTCCTCCATGAGCCGAAAGCGGGGGCTGACTATGAGCATAGTCGGCGAAAAGATAAATGTTAAATAACCATTATCAGTGGGGAAGCGCGAAACCTGATATTCCTGTGCTACGTTTAATGTTATCCATCTTTTTTTACCGTAACTGGCATTAAGGGCAACCCCTGCATTTAATGCGTTTTTTGGCTCCACTCACTCTCGTGTTGGTTATAAAAAGGATGCTCGATATGTATAAAAACATTCTCGTTCCGGTGGATGTCTACGAGACAAGCCTGGCGGATAAAGCGTTGCAGCATGCACGGTTTCTGGCGCAAAGCGCATCGGGTGACATTCATTTGCTGCACGTCATGCCCAAATTTTCAGCCGAACTGACGCGTGGTTTTATTTCAGATGCGCGCAAGATGGATGAATATATGATTAATAATTCTAAAGAAAAACTGTCTGACCTGGTCAAAAAATTGAATCTGCCAGAAGAGCGTGTTCATCTCCATGTTCGTAGCGGAAATGTTCGTGATGAGGTTATTAAGCTGGCGGATGAACTTGCCGCTGGCGCGATTATTGTCGGCTCCCGGAATCCAAATATTCAAACCCATTTGTTAGGATCGGAGGCGGCAAGTATTGTTCGTTACGCCCATGTTCCTGTTTTCGTTATTCGTTAATGACATAAAAGCAAGGTGGTTTCTGAACAGAACCTGAGGAAGGAACGATGAAAACAGGAAAACCTGAACGTCCATATTATCAACAAACCGTTGACGAAACCCTGTCGAATATCCACTCTACCCTGGAAGGCCTTAGCGGCACTGAGGCATCAGCCCGACTTCAGCAGCATGGTGAGAATGCGTTACCGCAAAAAAAGGGTAAACCCGCCTGGCTGCGCTTCCTGGCGCATTTTAACGATGTGTTGATTTACGTTCTGCTGGTGGCCGCGTTGCTTAAGCTCTTTATGGGCCACTGGGTAGACATGTTTGTGATCCTCGGCGTTGCCATCATAAACGCGCTGATTGGCCATGTTCAGGAGAGCAATGCTGAAAAATCGTTGCAGAGTATTCGCAATATGCTCTCCAGCGAGGCCGTGGTGGTACGACAGGGAAATCATGAAACGATCCCCACCACGGCGCTGGTCCCGGGCGATATCGTGGTGATCCGTGCCGGGGACCGTATCCCTGCGGACCTGCGCGTGATTGAAGCGCATAATCTTCGCGTGGAGGAGGCCATCCTGACCGGCGAATCCACCGTTGTTGAGAAAAACAGCGATGCGTTAAGCGGGGAACTGCCTTTAGGTGACCGGTATAATCTGCTCTACTCAGGCACCACCGTCAGCTCCGGCGGCGGTAAAGGCGTGGTGGTGGCTACCGGGGGCGAGACCGAGCTGGGTCACATCAACCAGATGATGTCCGACATTGAAAAGCACCGCACGCCGCTGATGGTGCAGATGGATAAGCTCGGTAAGACCATCTTCATCACTATCCTGGTAATGATGGTGGCGCTGTTTGTCTTCAGTCTTCTGTTCCGTGATATGCCGGTTTCTGAGCTGGTGCTGTCGCTTATCAGCCTCGCCGTTGCCGCCGTGCCGGAAGGCCTGCCGGCCATCATTTCCATCATCCTTTCGCTTGGCGTACAGGCCATGGCGCGTCGCAAGGCCATCATTCGTAAGCTGCCTACGGTGGAAACCCTGGGCGCAATGACGGTCATCTGCTCGGATAAAACCGGCACCCTGACGATGAATGAAATGACGGTCAAAGCGGTGATTACCGCTGACACGACCTATCGCGTGGAGGGCGACAGCTACGAACCGGTGGGGAATATTCACCCCATAGATGACCCGACGCCCGTCAGCGTGACGCAGGGCTCCCTGCTGGAACGCTACCTGCGCACCATTGACCTCTGTAATGACAGCCAGCTGATCAAAGACGAGCAGGGGCTGTGGAAAATCACCGGCGGTCCAACCGAGGGCGCGCTGAAGGTGCTGGCGGCGAAAATTCCGCTCCCACCGCTCGATACCGAGATGCGCAGTAAAATCCCGTTTGATTCGCAGTATAAATACATGTCCACGCTGTACCGGCTGGGCGATGAAGAGGTGATTTTAATCACCGGCGCGCCGGACGTCCTGTTCCGCCTGTGCCAGTACCAGCAGACGAATGACGGACTGCAGCCATTCGATCAGCCATACTGGGAAGGTAAAATTGAAGAATATGCCCGGGAAGGGCTACGTATGGTGGCTGCGGCCTGGAAACCTGCCCGCGAGGGACAACGCGAGCTGGACCACCCGGACCTCCATGATGGCGTGATCCTGCTGGGTATTGCCGGAATGATGGATCCGCCGCGTCCGGAGGCCATTACCGCCATTGCCGACTGTCTGCAGGCCGGGATCCGCGTGAAAATGATCACCGGCGACCATCCGCAAACGGCCATGAGCATTGGGCAAATGTTGGGGATTGGTAACGCCGCAAGCGCTATCACCGGACGTGAGCTGGAGGCGATGGACGATCGTCAGCTGAGCGACGCCGCGCAGCAGTACGATATTTTCGCCCGTACCAGCCCGGAGGATAAATTCCGCCTTGTGCAGGCCCTGCAAAGTAAACAGGAAGTGGTGGGCATGACCGGGGATGGCGTAAATGATGCCCCGGCGCTCAAGCGGGCGGATGTGGGTATCGCCATGGGGATTAAGGGGACGGAAGTCACCAAGGAAGCCGCCGATATGGTGTTAACGGATGATAACTTTGCCACCATTGCCAGTGCGGTACACGAGGGACGTCGGGTTTACGATAACCTGAAAAAGACCATTCTGTTCGTTATCCCCAGCAACATCGCGCAGGCCCTGCTGATCATCATCGCGCTGCTGGCGGGGAACCTGATCCCGCTGACGCCGGTCCTGATCCTGTGGATGAACATGGCGACGTCAGCAACGCTGTCGTTTGGCCTGGCGTTTGAAGCGGGTGAGAAGGACATCATGAACCGGCCACCGCGCAAGGCGAATCTCCATGTGATGGACGGCTATGCCATCTGGCGCGTGGTGTTTGTCGGTCTGATGATTGCCATCAGCGCCTTCGTGCTGGAAGCCTGGCTCCAGCCGCGCGGTTATTCGGCGGAATTTATCCGCACCGTGCTGCTGCAAACCCTGGTGACCGCGCAGTGGTTCTACATGCTCAACTGCCGCGTGAATGACGGCTTCTCGCTGAGCAAAGGCCTGCTGGCGAACAAAGGGATTTGGATCGTGAGCGGCGTACTGCTGGCGCTACAGCTTCTTATCATTTACGCCCCCTTCATGCAGATGCTGTTCGGCACCGAAGCGCTGCCGTTCCGCTACTGGGTCATCACCTTCCTGATTGGTTTTGTGATGTTCCTGATTGTCGAGGCGGAAAAAGTGCTGACGCGCAGATGGCGCAAAACCGAGGCGTGATAGCGTAAACTGAGAAAGCCTGCCTGAGTCCAGGCTTTCTCTTTTTTGAGCACAGGAAACTATGATTCGACTGACCTGGTTCGTCCTTACGCTGTGTGCCGCTGTTCCCGGCGCGTTTGCCGTAACCTATACCCTACCGCCGGAAGGCAGTCGGCTGGTGGGAACCCCGATTATCATCACCGTTCCCGAGCACAATACATTACCGCTTGAGGCCTTTGCCGCACAGCACGGGCAGGGGCTAAGCAATATGCTGGAAGCGAACCCGGGGGTGGATCCTTTTTTACCCAAATCCGGCACCCGGCTGGTGATCCCTCAGCAGCTGATTTTGCCCGACACCGTTCGCGAGGGGATTGTCGTTAACGTGGCGGAAATGCGCCTCTACTATTATCCACCCGGCAGCAATACCGTTGAAGTGCTGCCCATCGGCATCGGTCAGGCCGGGCGTGAAACCCCGCGTAACTGGGTGACGGCCGTTGAGCGTAAGCAGGTGGGGCCAACCTGGTCTCCGACGCCGAATACGCGCCGTGCCTATGCGGCAGAAGGGAAAACGCTTCCGGCATTCGTGCCCGCCGGGCCGGATAACCCGATGGGGCTGTATGCCATCTATATCGGCAGGCTCTATGCCATTCACGGCACAAACTCGAATTTTGGCATCGGGCTGCGGGTGAGCCAGGGCTGTATTCGTCTGCGTAATAACGACATCAAATACCTTTTCGATAACGTTCCCGTAGGAACCCGCGTGCAGCTTATCGATCGGCCCGTAAAAATGACCACGGAGCCGGACGGCAGCCGCTGGGTGGAGGTTCACGAGCCATTATCACGTAACCGCGCGGAGTTTGAATCGACCCGGAAAGTGCCTCTGCCAATGTCAGCTGCGCAGCGGACGCAGTTGATAAACGAGGGGGCGGGAGCCGAACTGGAACGGCGGTCAGGGATGCCGGTGAAACTTGCTTATTGAGACTGTGTTACCCGGTGGCGCTGCGCTTACCGGGCCTACTGCCCCGTAGGTCGGGTAAGGCGCAGCCGCCACCCGACAATTTTACCCGGCGCAGAAAAGCAAAAAGCCTGCTTTAAAAGCAGGCTTTTCAAATTTGGCTCCTCTGACTGGACTCGAACCAGTGACATACGGATTAACAGTCCGCCGTTCTACCGACTGAACTACAGAGGAATCGTGTGAACGGGGCGCATATTATCGACCTGCGTTCACCTTGTCAAAGGGTGGATCGCCGCCTTTCGATCGTTTGCTGACAAAATCGGCAAAGTGATGTTTTTGGCAGCGGAATGCACCGTCATGGTGCGGGTATACCCCTAATGGGGCAGATCATAAACTGCTGTTTCGGTAATTAAATCCCCCTCTGTAATTAGGATTCCTTATTTTCAGACGCTTAGCGAACAATTCAGACCGCCTGTTAAAAGTGGCATTCATATTGCAAAACCTGTTCAACAACGACAGCCGGTTCCGGCACAGCATTTCGAACAGGGGGCAAAATGAACTTAAGACGACTGAAATACTTCGTAAAAATCGTCGATATCGGCAGCCTGACTCAAGCGGCAGAAGTGCTGCATATCGCGCAGCCTGCGCTGAGCCAGCAGGTGGCTACTCTGGAAGGCGAGATGGATCAGCAATTGTTGATCCGCACCAAACGCGGCGTCACGCCAACGGAAGCCGGTAAGATCCTGTATACCCATGCGCGCACCATTCTTCGCCAGTGTGAACAGGCGCAGCTGGCGGTGAATAACGTGGGTCAGACCCTGAGCGGACACGTTTCTATCGGCCTGGCGCCGGGAACGGCCGCGTCCTCAATTACCATGCCGTTGCTGCAGGCCGTTCGCGCTGAGCTGCCTGAAGTGCTGGTATACCTGCATGAAAACAGCGGTTCCGTACTGAATGACAAACTGCTCAGCGGCCAGCTGGATATGGCGGTCCTTTACGATCGCTCCCCGGTCGCCGGCATCACCAGCCAGCCGCTGCTGAAAGAAGATCTCTACCTCGTGGGCACCCGCGACTGCCCGGGCCAGAGCGTCGACCTTGCCGCCGTGGCAGAGATGAACCTCTATCTGCCGCGCGACTACAGCGCCGTGCGCGTACGCGTGGATGAAGCGTTCTCCCTGCGCCGCCTGACGGCCAAAATCATCGGCGAAATCGACTCGATCTCCACGCTGACCGCAGCCATTGCTAGCGGCATGGGGGTGACCGTTCTGCCGGAATCCGCAGCCCGCTCGCTGTGCAGTGCGGCAAACGGCTGGATGGCGCGGATCACCACGCCTTCGATGAGCCTGCCGCTATCGCTGAACATGTCCGCACGCGGTTCGCTGTCGCCACAGGCGCAGGCGGTAAAAGAGATTTTGATGTCGCTGGTCAGCAAGCCATCGCTTGAGAACCGTGAACTCCAGCTCGTGAGCTGATATTCCATAAAAGCATAAGATGCTGGTTTTTATTATTTGTTCTGCAGCTCGGCTGACTCTAACAATAGAGCTATGTCAGATGCGCCGGAGTGAATCGTGAATTTCCAGCAACTTAAAATTATCCGTGAGGCGGCCAGGCGGGACTACAACCTGACCGAGGTCGCCAATATGCTTTATACCTCTCAGTCCGGCGTCAGCCGCCATATCCGCGAGCTGGAAGAGGAACTGGGTATAGAGATCTTTATCCGTCGCGGCAAGCGGCTGCTCGGCATGACGGAGCCGGGTAAGGCTTTGCTCACCATTGCAGAGCGGATCCTCAACGAGGCCAGCAACGTGCGTCGTCTGGCGGATCTCTTCACCAATGACGCCTCAGGCGTACTCACCATCGCCACCACCCACACCCAGGCGCGCTACAGCCTGCCGCCGGTGATCAAAGCGTTCCGCGAACTTTTCCCTGACGTCCGTCTGGAGCTCATCCAGGGCACACCGCAGGAAATCGAAGTGCTGCTGCAAAACGGTGGGGCGGATATTGGCATCGCCAGCGAACGCCTGAGCAACGACCCGCTGCTGGTGGCTTTCCCCTGGTTCCGCTGGTACCACAGCTTATTACTTCCGGTCGATCATCCGCTGAATCAGGTCTCTCCCCTGACGCTGGAAGACGTTGCCAAATGGCCGTTGATCACATACCGGCAGGGGATTACGGGACGTTCGCGCATAGACGAGGCCTTCAACCGCAAAGGGCTAACGCCGGACGTGGTGCTGAGCGCGCAGGATTCTGATGTGATTAAAACCTACGTCGAGCTGGGTCTGGGCATTGGCCTGGTGGCGGAACAGTCCAGCGGAGAACGCGAGGACGGGAACCTGGTGCGCCTTGATACGCGTCATCTGTTTGACGCCAATACCGTATGGCTTGGCCTGAAGCGCGGGCAGCTGCAGCGCAACTATGTGTGGCGCTTTATCGAGCTGTGCAATGCCGGGCTGTCGGTGGATGAGATTAAACGCCAGGTGATGGAGCCGGAAGAAGTGGCGATTGATTATCAGATATAGCTGCTGGCTTGCCCGGTAGCGCTGCGCTGACCGGGCTCGTCATTTAGTTGAACGGATATTTTTTAAAAACTGCCTGTGATTCGAATGATTCGGCAAACGCCTGAATCTCTCTAAAATCCGCTGCGTTAACGACGTGCGGGATCATCGACTGAATAAACGTCCAGACAACCGTGCTCGTGACGGCAACCTGATCGGGAGTTGCGGTCGCCGGACGCGTCTCCAGTAAGGCATTCCATTCCCTGCAGGCCGCCAGCAGCTGGACTGTAATGCGTTCGATCCATAAAGCGTGCTGCTTTTCCGCCGGACGCTGGTTGTGTTCATACACATTTTGCACCGCTTTTTCAGCGGCGGCGAGGATAAAGCCCAGCGCCTGAAGATCCTTTGCCAGCGCATCCGGCGCGACGGGCAGGAGTTTCCGCTCGGGGGCGGCCTGAGCCTCAAAATAGTTCAGTATCAGCGAGGAGTCCATCAGCCGTATTCCGTTATCCAGAACCAGCGTCGGGGCTTTTACCGCGGGGTTGATCCGGGAGAACGCGTCGAAGGTGCTAAAGACTGACAGCGGCTGGCTTTCAAACTCAACGCCATAAAGCTCAAGGGAAATCGCCACGCGCCGTACATAAGGTGAATCCATCATGCCAACAAGCTTAATCATCGTTCCCGTTTTCCTGTCTCTGTGAAATAAGGCGTCATTGAAGAGGATGACCAGACATTACAATACAATTTGCATAGCGAATATCTTCAGTATCTTACCGTAAGGGTTAGTATTACTGACATATGGTCAGGTTGCCGCTGTATATCCAGCGCAGATAAGGAAGTGCTTTCATGTCGGATTTTCCACCCATTGCCAGTTTGCGAAGCTTTGAAGCCGTCGCCCGTCTTGGCAGCGTGACGCTGGCGGCGAAAGAACTCCACGTTACCCATTCCGCTATCAGTCAGCAGATCAAAGTGCTGGAGGAGATGGTGGGCGTAAAGCTGTTTATCCGTCAGGGGCGAGGAGTGCAGATCAACGAAGAAGGGCGGCTCGATGCCTTACAGGTACGCGAGGCGTTGAACCACATCGCGGATGCTACCCGACTCGTACAGGTGAAGCCGAGAAAGCAGGAGCTGACGCTGGCGATGGTGCCGTCATTTGGATGCCACTGGTTATTACCGCGTCTGACTCCTTTTCGGGCGAAATATCCGCTTATCACCCTGCGGATCCAGGCCAGCCTGACGGTCACCAGCCTGCAGCAGGAAGGGATAGATATCGCGATACGGATGGGGCAGGGGAACTGGGAAGGGAGTGAAAGCCATTACCTTTTTTCCGACGAACTCATTGTGGTGGCCGCACCGGGCTATAACGACGGTGTGCTGCCCGCTACGCCAGAGGAGATTGCAAAGAGTCATATTATTTTCTCTATGGAGTCGTGGAAAACGTGGTGCATGAATGCGGGTCTTGAGAAAGAGATCGTGCCTGACGGTTTATGCATTAACGACTCCAATATCATTATCGAAGCCGTTCGGCTCGGGAAAGGTATCGCGCTGGAGCGTCGCTCTCTGGTTCAGGATGCCATCACCCGAGGTGAACTGGTCCAGCTAACCTCCATCACCGCACCATATCCCTGGCCTTACTGGTTGGTAACGGCGCAGCCAACGGAGGCGAAGCCGGAGGTGACACTCTTTAAGGCATGGCTGGAGGAGGAAGTGGCGGCCTGGCGGCAGTTGACCGGATCCTGAGTTTTTTTCGATGCTGCTCGTAACAAAATGAATTCAGATAAGAGATACACAGAATTACTCCTACACGCATTCAGTATTCCCGTGACCCCACAAGAATCTTCTTTCCATCTCTGCATAATCATTGCTATAGCTTTGCATGTATATAGTTTTTGATCTATATTGGATGGGAGGCCTTGTGTGGGCAATTAACACGACGGACAGGTTTGATCGCTGGTTCACTTCGCTTGACGATACGGATCGCGCCAGCGTACTTGCAGCGCTGCTTGTTTTGCGAGAGAAGGGGCCGGGTTTATCGAGACCCTACGCTGATACGCTTAAAGGCTCTCGTCATAGCAACATGAAAGAGTTACGTATTCAAAGTAAGGGTGATCCATTGCGGGCGTTTTTCGCCTTCGACCCAAACCGTACTGGCATCATGCTTTGTGCTGGCAATAAGGTCGGTAATGAAAGGCGATTCTACGATGAGATGCTTCTCGTTGCTGATCGGGAATTCACTCACTGGCTGAATACATTAAAAGAGAGGGAATAGCGCGATGGGAAGAACCCTTGAGCAGCTTATAGCGGATGAAAAGCCTGAAGTTGTCGCCAGCGCTCAGGCGATAGCAACGGATATTTTGCTCAATATTCATCTGGCTGAGTTACGTGAGAAAGTACAAAAAACGCAAGTAGAGATGGCACAGGCTCTGGGTATCAGGCAGCCTACCGTTGCGGTAATGGAAAAGCCCGGGCGCGATTTGAAACTCTCTTCTCTCAAGCGTTACGTTGAGGCTGCGGGCGGAAAGCTGCGGCTTGATGTTGAGCTGCCAGATGGCTCGCACTATGAGTTTATGCTGTAGGGCAGAAAAGCGAAAAGCAGCTTCAAAACCGCAAAAATAACCATCAATCGGCGGTGATGAGCGAATTGATGTCGTTACTTATTGATGGTAGTGGGGACATGCTGCTGCATCAATTCAACGATCCAATCAATAAAAACGCGCAGTCTGGCGTTGACATGGCGGTTCGGCGGAAACGCCAGGTAAAGGGGCATTGGGTTAATCCGCCATTGTTCGAATAGCGGAATCAAGGCGCCA
This sequence comes from Enterobacter sp. DC4, assembly GCF_000568095.1. NCBI lineage: Bacteria > Pseudomonadati > Pseudomonadota > Gammaproteobacteria > Enterobacterales > Enterobacteriaceae > Enterobacter > Enterobacter sp. DC4. Next base: position 54,350 of record NZ_AZUB01000002.1, read on the forward strand.
CAAGCCTGATGTGCTGCCGCCATATAGACGGGTAGCGCAATCACGCCTAACCCGGCTAACCCAGCTTCGAGGTAAGCATTGCCATCATCCACGGCAAGTACATAGTTGCCCGTGATTTCAATATGTTCACTCGCACCGTGCAGTACCAGAGGATCAACCTTACCGGTGCGTGAAGATAAGAATCCCACAATGCGATGGTCGGTGTTTTCCAGCTCTCGCGGGTGCGCAGGGGCGCCGAGGCGTTCCACATAACTCGGTGCGACGTAAACACCGATTTGCAAATCGCCAACATGGCGTGCGATCAGGGACTGGTCGTTGATTTCGCCGCCCCGCAGGACGCAATCCACATTGTCGCCGATCAGATCCACCACCCGGTCGCTCACGCCCATGTCGAACTGGATATCAGGGTAGCGTGCATGAAAAGCCGGTAGCGCGGGCAACAGAACAAAGCGGGCGAGAGGAGTGGGCACATCTATCCGCAGGCGTCCCCTGGGGGTCATCGTCGCACTGGAGAGGCTGTTTTCAGCATCTTCCATGTCCGCCAGCAGACGGATGACGCGCTCATAGTAGACCGCGCCATCAGGAGTCACGCCGAGCCTGCGGGTGGTGCGATGGAGCAGCCTGACGCGCAGGCGCGCTTCCAGTTGCTGAATAAGCTGCGTCACCGTGGTTTTGCTCATATGAAGCGTTTGGGCAGCCTTTGTGAAACTGCCTGCTTCCACCACGCGAGCAAAGGCGCGCATCGCATCGAAACGATCCATCCCTTGTCCTCTCTTTTCACCGATTGTTTGGATATTACAAACAATGATGGACAAAGTCGCTTGTTTATCTGCCCGATCCAGCACCTGTAAAGTGGCTTTATATTTACCGGGCAGATTTCGCCCCATTGCAAAGGTACAGACATGACAACACGCGAAGCCGTTTTTCCCTTCGGACGCCAGGCGCTCTATGAGCGCAATCGGTATTCACCCGCCATCAAATCTAACGGCTTCCTGTTTGTTTCGGGGCAGGTGGGTAGCCGGGAGGATGGTTCGCCTGAAGAGGATCTCAACGCGCAGATCCGGCTGGCATTCGATAACCTTAATGCTGTTCTGACGGCTGCGGGCTGCACGTTCAGTGACGTGGTTGATGTGACCCTCTTTGTCGTCGATCCCGAGTCAAACCTCGACGCTATCTGGAGTATCCTGCCAGAATATTGGGGGGAAGCGCCTTACCCTACGTTGACGGGGATCGGCGTGACGTGGCTGTACGGATTCCAGTTTGAGATTAAGGTGATTGCCCGGCTGCCCACGAGTCATGATAAGACAGAGGTAAATTGATGAAAGCAGCGGTTTATGACGTGGAAGGTGCTCCCGGCGTCCTGCAGTATGTCGATGTCCCGGATCCGGTCGCAGGGCCTGACGACGTCCTGATTTCTGTCGAGGCTATCTCAATTGAAGGGGGAGATTTGATCAACCGCCGCTCAACTCCGCCGCCTGGCCCTTCATGGATCGTCGGCTACGCGGCCGCGGGCACAGTGGTTGCCGTCGGATCGAAAGTCCGTAGCCGTAAGGTTGGAGACAGAGTGGCTGCTTTTAACATGCAGGGATCGCATGCGGAACGTTGGGCCGTGCTCGCGCAACGCACATGGCTTATACCGGACGGGGTGGATGCAGCAGAAGCGGCGGTGGTACCGATCTCTTTTGGAACCGCGCATCATTGCCTTTTCACACGAGGCATGCTCCGGCACGGAGAAACCGTCCTGATTCAGGCTGCAGCGGGGGGCGTGGGGCTCGCGGCCGTTCAGCTTGCCTCACAGGCAGGCGCGACGGTCATCGCCGTGGCAAGCGGAACGCAGCGAATAAACCGGCTGCTGGAACTTGGCGCCGATCACGTCGTGGATCGTGCAAAGAATAACGTCGAGGACAGTGTCCGAGAGTACACCCATGGCGCCGGAGTTGACCTCGTCATCGATCCGGTAGGGACGACGTTGCCTGACTCGCTTGCTGCACTCGCTCCGGAAGGGCGTCTCGTCTTCGTCGGTAATGCGGGCGGCGGTGGTAGCCTGACCGTCGACCTGTGGTCGCCAATGCAGTCTAACCAGACGCTCATGGGGGTATTCATGGGGCCTCTTTTTGAAAGGCCTGGCGTTCGGACAAGCGTGGACGACCTGTTGCAGGCTGTGGCAGAAGGGCGCATCAGGATTGTCATTGACCGCATCTTCCCCCTGGCTAACGCCGCCGCGGCCCATCAATACGCTGAGGCAGCGAAACCGCTTGGCCGCATTGTTATGAAGCCATGAGAAGGGAGGGCTCAATCTGGCCCCGATACAGCTCCGATCCGGAAGCCGCCTCGCATTTCGTTTATCCGATCCGCCATAATCCTTTGAACCGCAAAAACAGTTTTCTATTATCAGCCTTGTTAGTGACGCACTTTGTTCCCACCTGCACTGCGATGGATTACGGCTTTATGGACACTTAATTACGAAAAGGAAATCACCATGAATCTGATGACTAATTGTACACCCCCCTCTATGGATGTTATATTAAAATATAATATTCGGAGGTGCGCTATGTATAAAACTCGCCTGAAAAAGGTCGGCGGATCCATCATGCTGGCGGTTCCTCCCGCCGTGCTGAAAACGCTGGAACTCTCGACGGACAGCGAAGTCGGCATGACCATCAATAATGGCTGCCTGATTATCGAACCCCAGAAACGGCCCCATTATTCGCTTGAGGAACTGCTGGCGCAGTGCGATCCGCATGCTGAAATGAGCGAAGAGGATCGGGAATGGATTGATTCGCCTGCGGTGGGCAAGGAGATCCTGTAAATGGAGAGAGGGGAAATCTGGCTTGTTTCACTGGATCCGATTGCTGGCCACGAGCAAAGTGGAAAACGTCCGGTACTCATCGTATCGAAGGCATCGTTTAACAAGCTGACCCGGCTACCGGTAGTGGTTCCCGTCACCAGCGGCGGTAACTTTGCACGTACAGCAGGTTTCACCGTCTCACTGGAAGGGGCGGGGACAAAAACAATCGGCGTTATTCGCTGCGACCAGCCCAGAACTATTGATATGGCTGCCCGGAACGGCATGCGGCTGGAACGCATACCTGACGCCATTGTAAATGAGGTGCTTGCCAGGCTGGATGCGATTCTGAGTTAACATCAGAGACGCAGAAAAGCAAAAAGCCTGCTTCAAAAGCAGGCTTTTCAAATTTGGCTCCTCTGACTGGACTCGAACCAGTGACATACGGATTAACAGTCCGCCGTTCTACCGACTGAACTACAGAGGAATCGTGTGAACGAGGCGCATAGTAGCGACCTCGGTACGCCTTGTCAAAGGGTGAAAACGCACTTTTCGTTCGTTTGCCGACAATTTCAGCAAATCGCTGATTTTATGGCAAATTCGCGTTGAAATTACACAACAAAATGCGCCGCCCGCAGGCGGCGCGCAGGATCAGAACAGTACGGAGTAGTTCAGGCCAAAGGTACGTCCGCGGCCTTTGTAGGTATACAGACCCGGTGCACCGTAGGTTGGGCTATACAGCCCCGGCGCGCGCTGGCCCCAGGCGGTGGTGTAGTCTTTGTCCAGCAGGTTTTCCACGCTGAAGCTGACTTTACCCACCGGCAGGGCGTAGCTGCCCAGGAAGTCGACCGTGTTATAGCCATCGATCTTCTTGCCGTCGGAGTCTGACACGTCAAAGGTCTGCGTGCTCTGCACGCGCAGGGTCCAGTCGCCCGGCGCCCAGTTGACCCACGCGCTGGCTTTCGACGGGCTGGCGCTGTCGACCGTCAGCTTCTCCCATTTCCCGTTTTCGCGGGTTTCCGACTTAATGGCGTTAAAGTTCGCCCCGGTGCTCCAGTCGCTGTCGGTGAAGAAATAGTCCACCTGACCTTCCACCCCGTAAATACGACGCTTGTCGTCTTCCAGGTTGATGGTCATATCCGTCTTGTTGATGGTGATGGTTTTATCCGAGAGCGAGTAATACGCCGCGACCTGCGTGCGCAGGTTGTCGCCGGTGTAGCGCCAGCCCAGCTCATAAGCGTTGACCTTGATACCGTCCAGCTTCGAGTCGTTCACGTTGACGCTGTTCAGCAGGCGATAGTGACCGTTGCTGAGCTGATAGGTGCCCGAGCCGTAGTACTTCGCCAGGTCCGGAATTTCGAAGCCCTGGGAGAAGTTAAACCACACCTGCTGCTGTTCGGTCAGGCGACCGAGGATCCCGGCGTTAAACAGGAAGTTGTTGTAATCGGTTTTCCCACCCGGCACCGCGTCGGCGGAGGTGGCTTTCCCGGTAGCGATGGCCTGCTGCTGGGTGTAACCGACAAAATCGTCTACCTTGTTCTCGGTGTACTGGTAGCGCACGCCGCCGCTCAGGGTGATGGCGTCAATATCGTAGCTGGCCTGCAGGAACGGGGCGAGGTTGGTGATGCTGTAGCCCGGGTAGCGGCCCACGTTGTAGGCGTTATCCAGCTCCATGCCGCCGCTCGCTGCAGCTTTGCTCAGGTTAAAGAACTGCTGGTTGGCGTCGAAGGTTTCGTGGTCGGCATCCATACCCCAGGTCAGCGTTAAATCGTCCACCGGCTTGCTGTTCAGCGTCAGCTTGCCGCCGTAGAAATCGGTTTTCTGCTGTGACGCGCCGATGCTGCTCACCACGCCTTTGGTCAGGGTCGGGAACGGATAGTAGGTCAGGCTCTCGTCACGATAGTAAATCTGCGCGACCAGATCCTGGCCCCAGAAGTCGGTGTTGGAGTACTGCAGGTTAATCAGATGGCGCTCGGTACCCGGCACGCGGTCAGAATCGAGGTTACCTTTGTTGTAGGCGGTCGCATCCCCCGTTACCGCCGAGAAGTTCTTCCCGAGATACAGCCCATGCTTGCCGTCGGACTCGCTCTTGTAGTACTGCGTCGTCAGCTGCAGCTGCTGATGATCGTCAATGTTGATGGTGCCTGTGCCCATCACATCGATACGGTCGGAATACTGGAGGCCGGTCTGGGTGTTATCAATGATCACCTCGTCGCCGTTGCCGTCATACCAGCCGCCGTAGCGCTGATACGACACCGACAGACGACCGGAAGCGTTGTCGTTGCCGCCGCTGACCGCTGCCGACACGTTCTCATCGTGGTCGTTGTGGCTGTTAAACCCGCTCTTTGTCCCGGTCTGGAACTCAACTTCGGTTTCCGGCTGGCCTTTTTTGGTTACGATGTTCACCAGGCCGCCGGTGCTGCCGCCGCCGTAGAGTGAGGTGGCACCGGAGATGACTTCGATACGGTCAATGTTGAACGGATCGATAGAGTCGAGCTGGCGGCTGTCGCTGCGGGACGAGTTCAGGCGCACGCCGTCCACCATCACCATCATGGAGCGGCCGCGCAGATTCATGCCGTAATTGGTACGTCCCTGGCTGCTGACGTCCATGCCCGGGATCAGCTGCGCCAGCACTTCTTTAATCTCTTTCCCGCCCTGAACCTGCTGCTCAATTTCAGCCCGCTCAATGACCCAGGTGGTCTGCGCCATCTCCGCCACGCTGCGGTGCGCGCGGCTGGCGGAGACAACGATATTTTCTTCCTTTTGTTCTTCCGCCCACGCAGAGGTAGAAAGCATTGCAAGCAAACAAGGATTTAAAACCCAAAGATGAGAACGTTTCATTGTTATATTGACCCTGATTGTGTGTGTCAGTACTCGGTGGTTTTTGCTAATGATTTAAAAACCTGACTGTTCTCCGGGCTGGTGGTGCTTCGCCAGTGGATAACGCCAGGAGTGGTGGCCAGCTCAAACGGCTCGTCGGCGTGCGCGCGATTCAGAATTCGCGCCGCGCGCCAGGCCATCAGGCTGAGCTGGGGTTCGGCAATGCCGAGACGGTGCATCCCGGCATTCACGGCGAACAGGCGGTTGCTCTGCGGACCGTCCCATTCGAGGGTGAAATCGTTGTTGATGCAGAAGGCTTCGTCCGTATCCAGATGCAGACGGTGAGACAGCGGCGCCAGGAATGCAGGCTGCACGGCGCGGTAGCCGGTGGCGAAGATCGTCACGTCGCTCTCCAGCTGCTCGCGGCCGCCGTCGAGGTGGTGCTGAATGCTCAGACGATGCCCGTTTTCCTGGCGCGTCAGGGACGTCACCGAGCGGGACGGCAGGAGATGCGCCCAGGGTTTTTCACGCAGCACTTCGAAGCGGTGATACATGGCGCGGTAAATCGCCAGCAGGGACTCGGTGGTGATGCCGTCGGAGGTCATCTTCTGCTCGTGCAGCATCTGACGACGCGCCTCTTCACCCAGCGTGGAGAAGCTGTCCACGTACTCCGGCGTGAAATACTCGTTAGCAAAGGCGGCTTCATCCAGCGCGTTGTAGTTGTTGCGGCGTGAGACCCAGTTCAGGCTCAGCGGCTGGCCCCATTCGCTGCGGAAGATATTCAGGAACAGGTCGGCGCCGCTCTGGCCGCCGCCGACGACGGTGACGCGCTTGCCCGTAAGATCCGGCGTGCGCAGCATCATCTCGCTGGCGTGGAAGCAGGTATCGTCCTGCGTCGTGACGCAGTCGGGCAGGTTGATCTGTTTGCCAATCCCCACGCAGACGTGCCGCGCCAGGAAGCGGTCGCGCTGGGTCACCACCTCAAACAGGCCGTTTTTCTCATCAAAGCTCACCTGCTGCACCTGCTGGCTAAAGGACAGGTTGGTGAGGTTGTCCGCCGCCCAGCACAGATAGTCCGCAAACTCCTCGCGAGAAACGGTGCGCTGCTCGGTGGTCAGGAAGCGATAGAACTTTTTGCGCTGCACCAGGTAGTTCAGGAAGCTGTGGCGGTTGGTCGGCTCCACGGCGCTGACCAGATCCTTCAGGAAGCTGGTCTGCATGTGGCAGTCCGGCACCATCATGCCGGGGTGCCAGGAGAAGTGCGGTTTACGCTCAAGAAACAGCGAACTAAAGCCGTCCAGCCCTTCCGCCAGCGCGGCGATGCTGAGGTTAAACGGGCCAATACCAATGCCGATGAAATCATAGGTTTTCATTGCGCTGACTCCCGGGAGGCGAGAAAAAGAGGGTTATCAAGGTCGGTGACGTAGTTCGGCAGCATGCGGCTGCCGCCGTCGTGTTCGGAGAAGGTCAGTTTGACCGGGTTGAGGATCACGCGAATAATCTGCGGCTTAAACAGGTCGAACTTCGCGAAGCGCTCAGCAAGCTCGGGGTGCGCGGCCATATAGCGGTGCAGCACTCCGGCGAGGATCTGATAGAAACGCGTTTCGCTGACGCCGCTTTGCAGGGTGAGGCGTGAGATAAAACGCAGCACCGTCACAAAGTTGCCGGTTTGCAGGTCGTGAATAATGTAATCCGCGCTCAGGCGCGCCGTGACGGCCTTCACCTGCTCCGGCAGGCTCTGCGCCTGCGGGAAATCCTCATCCACCAGGCGCATATCGCCCTGGAAATCTTTCAGCAGGATGCGCTGCGGGACGTAGTCCTTCATCACCAGCGTCACGTTCTGGCCGTGGGCGATCAGCGCCACGCCGTAGCGGCAGAGCAGGTGATAGAACGGGATGACCGATGCCTCAAACAGTTTTTCCAGCCATGCGTCGGCGCTTAACCCGGAACGGTTGATCCACGCGTCGATCAGCGCACACCCGGCGTTGTCGGTTTCCATTAGCGCCGCCAGCAGCACCGCCTGTTCGCCGTCCTGCAGATAGCAGGACGGGTTCTCGCGCCAGATCACGCCCAGCATCTCCTGATAGCGATAGGGCGCTTTCGGCAGCGCCGCATAGCCCGGGTGCGACAGGTATCCGGCAGCGGGTTCGCCAAGCACCTGCGCGCCAGAGTGGGCAAGCGTGGCGTCGCTGGCGAACTGCTGCTGTAGCCAGCGCGAGGCCAGCGGCCCGGCGGCAATGTACTTGCCCGGAATGCCGCGATAGCAGGAGGTGTTGTAGATGGTCAGCGGGAGCTTGATGTCAAACGGCGCGCGACGGCTGGCGTTGGTGAGCGTGCGCAGAGACTGCTGCGCCAGGTACTCATCGCCAAACTCGCCCAGCTCAACCATCTCACCGCGCGCCAGTTGCGCCAGGAAATGAATGGCGATCTTCTGCTGCCACTGCCACGGGTGCAGCGGCACGGGCAGCCAGCTGTCGTCGAGACCCAGCGCCTGCCAGCGGGCGTCAAAGCGGGCGTGCTCGGCATTGTCCATGGCGCTAGCCAGCAGGGTGCTGATATCGCAATCGCCATCGCTGCTCCAGACCAGATGCTCCCGCTGAACGGCAACCCAGTGCAGACGAAAACGTCCGCGGTATTCCGGCGCGTACTGACGCAGCGCGTCCAGCCCCCATCCGCGGCGACCTTTGTTGAAAATAAACTTCGGGTGACCGCGCATCAGACACTGTAATTCGTCCGGGTCGAGGTGGATCAGCGCGTCCGCGTCCAGCGCTTCACGCGCATGCAGCAGCTGCATGTCGCCGCGCAGCGTGGCGTAGAGATCTTCCATGTGCTCTGCCGTTTGCGCGTCGCTCATCTCCAGCACCGTTGCCAGCTGCAGCAGCGCGCTTTCCGCTTCGACGGCATCGCCGCTGGCAGTGGTCAGGCTGTCCGGGTCGATATGCAGCCAGCCCCAGATCCCTCGCGTGGCGCAAAACTGCCAGGACTCGTTGCCCATGGTGATGCGCCAGGCGTCAGTCGCAAGCGGCTCGGCGCGCAGGGTGCGTTCGTATTCCAGCTCGGCGAGGATCTTCGCCACCATCTCGCGGTTCACTTTTTCCCAGAGCGTGTTCACAGGCCCACCTCGCTGAAGAAGCGGTGACGCTGGCTCATGATGAGACGCGAGCGTTTATGCGGGAAGTCGAACTCTTTCACCGTGTCGAAACCGGCGGAGGCCAGATGGCGGAACAGGCGCTGGTTGTCGAAGCGCGGCTCGGCAACAATCCGCGTGGTGCGCGGTTCATCGAGATACAGGTAGTGGCTCAGGCCGCGCAGCCAGCTGCGGATATACTGCGCGCCGCGCCAGTTCTCTTCGCCCACCAGCATGTGCAGGCCGCGGTCAAACGGCTGCCAGCGGTAGTGGCGGCCAATGCGGTCTTCCGCCGCCCAGTAAAGTTCAAAATAGCCGAACGGCTGGTCGTCGAAGCAGCCGATAACCGGGTAACAGTAGGTCGAGTCAAGCTGACGACGCAGGTAGCTTTCCTGCTCGGCCTGCGGGCCCGCCATCTCCCAGAAGGCGTTCACGCGCGGGTTGTTCATCCAGCGGGTAAAGCGTTCGCCGTCCAGCGCCACGTCGGCGACGCGGAAGCTGAGGGTGCGCTTAATTTGCGGATCGTAACGGCGGTACACTTCGCCCTGCGGACGGCGAGGGCGCAGCGGGAAGTACAGCTGACGGCTCTCGTCAAACTGCATGCCGCCGCTGGCCTGATGCCGTTCGCCTTTCAGCCACAGCGGCAGCTGCCAGAAGGCATCGCGGGCCAGATAATCCCCGCTTGCCAGACGAAACAGCGCCTGCGCCTGGGGTTCATCCTGCCAGTCCGCCCAGGATAACATAATGCCGGTCAGCGCGGGGGCGGCCACAAACAGCTGATCCAGGGCTTCCACCAGCCAGCCGTCCGGGATCCCCTTCAGACGCTCCAGCACCGCGCTGCCGTCGAGACCCAACGCCAGCGGCAGGGCGCGATCCGTTGCGTTGCAGCGAAAGCCGTAGCCGGAATGGACGATATTCGCGATAGCCATCACGCCTTCTCCTTGTAGAACGGGTTGCTAAAGTCGAAATAGATCACCGCCGGATCGGCGATGGTGTTTTCATTACGATCGTGCAGGTAGCAGAAGAAGTTGCCTTTGCAGTTCCAGGTCGGGCTGTCGAGCACGTAGTCGAGGCAGCGGGTCTGCGCTGCCGTCTTGCGCAGTTCCGCCAGTGCGTCGCGTACCCGGGACATCAGGCTCTCCTCGCTGTCAAAACCGGCGGCAGCAAGGGCGGCGGTAACGGCAAGGGTAGAATTCAGCAGCAGGTAATAAGGGAAGTAGCGCAGCAGCTGGCTCTCACCGAAGCGGTTTTCTACCTCCGTTTCACCCGCCTCTTTCAGCCACGCGTCGGCGCCTTCGGTCCACGCGCTGCCCTGGCAGTCGCGGTAGATAAGCCCGACCGGGAAATCCTGCTGCATCTCAACGAGGATATTTTGCTGGTGCGCCAGCAGGACCAGACCGTAGTCCGCCTCGGCGCTGAACAGCGGAAGCAATACGCGATCGCAGTAGGCGTCCAGCCAGCAGCGGGCGGCCTGGGCGAGCGGTAGATCAAGACGCTGACTCAGACGGCGCACTGCCGCGGCGAGCAGGCTGTCACCGCCGTCCGGCGCGGCCTGCGTCAGGCTCACCAGCACGTTGGTCTGGGTGTCTGGCGTATCGAACAGCAGATTAACGCGCAGGGCCATCAGGCTCTCTTCCTGAATGACGCCACTGTCATCGCGCAGTCCCGCCCAGCCGTCTTCCTGCATCACGCGCATGGTCGGGTAGCGCGCCTGTAAATCTTGCCAGCGTTCCGTTTTCGCCAGGCGCGCCAGACGCATGCCGCGCTTAACTTCTTTCACCGACAGCGTGCGCACGGAGTTGGTCAGACGCACGCTGAGGGAGAACTTAATCATGTCGCTGTTGGTCTCGCTGTACAGCGAGCGTGACGAGCTGGTGGGCAGCCACTGTGCGCCCGCTTCACCCAGGTCCTGCAGTGAACCGTTTTCCGCCAGACGCTGGCACCACTCCTGCTCCAGCAGATAGTCGGCCTGCCACGGATGCATCGGCAGCAGCCAGCGGGTGTCCGTGAAGTGGCCGAGCAGCTCGGGCGCGCTCTCGGCCGCGAAGCGCAGCAGACGCTCACGCAGGGAGACGTTCAGGCTGTCGCCGGCAACGAGCGTGCTCTCAACGGCAAACCAGCGCAGCGGGAAGCGGGAGGCGAAATCGGGCAGATAGCGACGCGCCTCGGTTTCGTTGAACGGCTCGTGCGACTTCGGTGCCGGATGAAACGCATGGCCGACCAGCAGCGCCTGTTCCGCGTCGGCAAACGTCAGAGGCTTATCGCGCAGGGTTGCCCAGCGGTGGCGTAAATCAATCGCCTGCCAGGTGTGGACATGGCTTTCGAGAACGCGCTGCTTAAAACGCGCCAGCGTATCGGCATCCAGCGAGCCTTTTACGGACGGTTTTTCAAGAATTAAACCAACCAGTTGAGAGAATGTGACAGCGTCACTGCGGTCGCTGTTGCTCTGAATAAGCGTTGCCGGGAAATGGTACTGATGATGCTGGGTAGGAGAGAAATAGCGTACCGGCACCCGAAGCGCCTGGGTTTGGGAAAGCGGGATATGGATCTCAGATAGCGCATCCGCATCGGTAGCGGGGAGATAGCGCCAGTCCTTCGTTTCGCGCAACAGGGCGTTCAAAAAACACTGGGCTGCAACGTCTGTACCGGCGGCGCGGAGCAGAGCACGCATAGATGTACCTCATTCCATGATTGATAATAATTCTCGTTATGATATTCATTCTGTTTACAGTCGCAACCATTTTTGCAATATTTGTTTTCATAAACTTCATAATTTCCACACATTTATTGACACTATGTTCACATTCTCATGCGCACTGACTCTGAAATATTGACCGAAAACGTCACCTCAAAAGCTAACTGGCCCCTGGCGCTATCTGCGGGTTTACTGGGCATCGGGCAAAACGGTTTGCTGGTGATGCTCCCGCAGCTGGTCACCCTGACCGGGCTGTCACTCTCGGTCTGGGCCGGGCTGTTGATGTTTGGATCCATGCTCTTTTTACCGGCATCACCCTGGTGGGGGCGTCAGAGCGAGCGGCGGGGGTGTAAGTCCGTCATGCTGGCCTCACTAAGCGGCTATCTGGCCAGTTTTGTCGTGATGGCGCTGGTGGTCTGGGCGATGGCGGCCGGAAGGCTGGATACGGTCTGGGGGCTGGCGGGGCTTATTTTCTCGCGCCTGCTCTACGGACTGACGGTCTCGGGGCTGGTGCCTGCGGCCCAGACGTGGGCGATTCAGCGTGCGGTGCTGGAGAAAAGAATGGCGGCGCTGGCGACGATAAGCTCCGGCCTCAGCTGCGGACGTTTGCTCGGCCCACCGCTGGCGGCGCTGATGCTCAGCGTTAATCCGGTGGCGCCGCTCTGGCTGATGGCGGTTGCGCCGCTTATCGCTCTGCTGCTGGTGCTTCGCGAAGTCGCTGACCCGCCGCTGCCGCCGGTAGCCCACCAGGCAACCCGCCTGCAGGTCTCCATGCTACCGTTCCTGCTGCTGGCGCTGCTGCTGGCGGCGCTGGTGAGCCTGATGCAGATTGGCCTGTCACCGCATCTTAGCCCGTTGCTGGACGGTAACGCCCGGGAGATCAGCCATCATGTCGCGCTCCTGCTGAGCCTGGCCGCGCTGGCCACGCTCGCGGCACAGTTTCTGGTGGTACGCCCGCAGCATTTCAGCCCGGTGACATTGCTCTGCATCGCGGCGGTGTTAATGGTGGCAGGGCTTGGGCTGATGTCTGTCGCCGGTTTAGCGTTGTTCTACGTAGGGATTGTTATCACGTCACTCGGGGCGGCGATGGCCACGCCGGGCTACCAGCTGCTGCTGAACGACAGGCTGACCACCGGGAAAGGGGCGGGCGTCATCGCCACCAGCCACACGTTAGGCTACGGCGTCAGCGCACTGCTGGTGCCGGTCGTGACGCGCTTTTACGGGGAGCAGGCTTTAACGGTGGCCGCATGGGGAATGGCGGTGCTGTTTTTAGCCCTGAGCATAGGGGTACGGTCAACCGAGCGTCCCCCTGCTGAAAAACCTTAATGGATCTGGCGGGAGGCATGGCCGCCAGACTCCTCATGTTGCCGCAGACGCTGCAGGGGATCCTGCTGATAAAACTGGCAGAAACGCTGCCACAGCGCCGGGAAACGGGGCGCGAAAAGCTCGGGCGCGCTGAAGAAATACTCCGAGAGCACCGCGAAGCATTCGGCCGGGTCGGTTGCCGCATAGGCGTCAATGCTGGCCGCGCTTTCGCCGACCAGGTCTATTTCATCCTGGATGTTATCCATCGCCGCATGCAGGTCGTGCTCCCAGCCCGCCACCTCGCGAAGCGGGATCAGCGGGACGCCGCTGGCGCGATCGCCGTTGCGGGTATCCAGCTTGTGCGCCACCTCATGGATAACCAGATTAAAACCGGAGGCGTCGAACGAGTCCTGAATGTCGAGCCAGTTGAGGATTATCGGCCCTTGCTGCCAGCTTTGTCCGGACTGCACCACGCGCTGGTTGTGCACCAGCCCGATATCGTCCTGCCATTCGTCATCCACCACGAACGGTGCGGGATAGATAAGCACTTCGTGGAAACCGTCCAGCCACTCAATGCCGAGCTCAAGCACCGGCAGACAGAAAAGCAGGGCGATGCGGGCGTTTTTCAGGGGATCGAGTTCGAAACCCTGCAGTGGAACCAGGCGTTTTTGCTGTAAAAAACGATCCGCCAGCTGAACCAGTTTCGATTGTTCATCCGGTTTAAGATTAGCCAGAACAGGGATCGTCAGTGCGTCATCCCATGGCAGCGCCATATCCCGGCCAGCCTCATTCGTTTTCCAGGGCCACTTTATCATCGCTTTGCTCGCAAACTCGTCACTTGAACAAAAATGGGAAAGTCAGGTTCGGTTAAGATGCCAGAAAATCGCTCACTGCGACAATTCCAGCCTGAATAAACTATCATTCGTACGTAGCGGTGGGTAGCGGTTTGCGGGCATCACCTTCATTTTGTGAAGTCTGTCGTAGCCTTGTCTGTAGTCTCAGTGAATTCACCGACAAAGAGAAACCATCGTTACCTTGACTACAACGAACACTAATCTGAATTTCAACACCTCACCGGTTGCGGCTGGTCAATAAGACGCTATTATTTTTGACTTTGTTGCGTATTCCCTGACAGGACATCCAGACGCTATGCCCGTGAATTTTGACCTTAACGATCTTTATGCTTTCAGAGCGTTAGTGGAATACGGTAACTTCCGTGTCGCCGCTGAATCTATCTGTTTATCCCAGTCGGCGCTGAGCCGCAGGATTGAAAAGCTGGAAGCCGCGCTGGGAAACAGGCTGTTCGATCGCACCACCCGCCGCGTGGCGCTGACGCTCTACGGACAAAACTTTGCCGAGCGCTCCGCGCAGCTGCTCGACAGCGTTGAGTCAATGCTGGCGGATGTCGATAAGGCCAGCGAAGAGCGGACGGGGCTGATCACGGTTGCCACGGTTCCTTCCGCGGCCTGTTACTTTATGCCTGACGTGATCCGGCGTTTTCAGTCTCGCTATCCGCGCGTTCGCATTAAGCTCATCGACAGCAGCGCGGGCAATGTGATTGACGCCGTGGCCCGCAGCCAGGCGGATTTTGGTATCTGCTTTGCAGGAAACCTGCCGTCTGAAATCGAATTTTTCCCGCTGGTGGAGGATGTCTACGTCGCGGCGTGCAGAAAGGATCATCCGCTGGCGCAGAAGAGTCACCTGACGTGGAAGGCGTTTTACCAGCAGGATTATATCTCCCTCGATAAAACGTCAGGTAACCGTAACCTGCTCGATCGGATGCTGGGGGATATTGTTCCCGAGCGGCCCAGCGTCTGCGAAACACGCCACGTCACCACAATGCTCGGTATGGTAGAGGCGGGGATCGGCATCGCTGCCGTCCCCGCCATGTCGATGCCGACCTCAGAGCACACGCTGCTGACGCATCTGCCGCTGGTGGCGCCAGAAGTGAAACGCACCGTGGGGCTTATCCGGCGCCGGGGGCGCATCCAGTCTTACATTGCGGCTGAACTGGAAAAGCAGATCACCGAGCAGTATCGCCGGACGTAACGGGGATCATCCCCGTCTCCGTAATGACGGCCCTTGAAGGCGGTGAGGCGAGATAGGTCAACAGCGCTTTCCCCTCCGCAGAATGTTCTGCATGGCGGGTGACCGCACCCGCGAAGCGCGTGATGTACTGTAGATTGTCAGGGATTTTCCCGACAAAGGTGACGCCCTGAACCGGCAGCAGCTCGCTGACCTGCTGGAAGCCCACGGCGTATTTTCCTTTCGCCACTTCTGAGGCAACCGGAATACGCTCGACCTTTGTCGCTTTACCGGCCACCTCTTTTTCTATTCCCAGCTTTTTGAACAACGCCTGGCTGACATACCTGCCGCTGGCGCTGTCAGAGTAGGCGATGGAGCTCGCCTGCAGCAGCGTTTCACCCAGTTTCGCATCGCTGCTGATATCCGGTACTTTCGCTCCTTTTTTTACCACCATGCCAACGGGAGAATCCGCGAGTTCCGTTCGCGAACCCGGCTGGGTCTGGCTGGCCTTTTCGAGCTTCTCCAGCGCATCGCCCACCATAATCACCACGTCGGCCTTCTCGCCGCGCGCCAGTCGGTTTGGGATCGCCTGCGGCGTATTGCCCATTGAGGGGCCAGGGATGATCACAATTTTATCCCCGGTCCGGTGTTCATATTCCGGGGCCAGCTTTTCAAGGGCGGCTTTAAAACCCCCTGAGATCATCACCTTCACGTCCTGGGCAAAGGCATTGACGCTCAGGAACGTCAGCACCAGCGCGCTGGCGGTATAGCGATAAGTGCGTTTCATACTGCCCCCTCTGACTTGACGGTGTTTTGCAGCGATACCGCGCGGCGGCGGTAGAGGTAGAGCGTCGCCAGCAGGGCACATATCGCGGCGAAGCTCATCCAGTAGCCCGGCGAGGCTTTGTCGCCGGTGTATTCAATCAGCGCGGTGGACATCACCGGGGTAAAGCCGCCAAAGACCGCCGTTGCGAGGCTGTAAGCCAGCGAGAACCCCGCCACGCGCACTTCAGCCGGCATAATCTCCGTCAGGGCCGGGATCATCGCGCCGTTATAGAGGCCGTAGAGGAAGGAGAGCCACAGCAGGACGCTTAGCATCATCGAGAAGCTGGGCGCGTTCGCCAGCAGCGTCAGGGCCGGGTAGCTGGTCGCCAGCGCCAGCAGAGTCATGGCAATCAGCACCGGCTTGCGCCCGAAACGATCCGACAGGGCACCGCCCACCGGCAGCCAGATAAAGTTAGAGATCGCCACCAGCAGCGTGACCAGCAGGCTGTCCGAGGCGCTCAGCATCAGCACCTTTTTGCCAAAGGTGGGGGCGTAGACGGTGATTAGGTAGAACGCGGTAGTGGTCATCGCTACCATCAGCATGCCCGCGACCACCACCTGCCAGTTGCCAAGCAGCGTTTTAAAGACCTGACGCATCTCCAGATGATGGCGGCGCGCGCTGAACTCTTCCGTCTCCTCCAGCTTGCGGCGCAGGAAAAAGATAAACGGCACAATTAAACAGCCGAACAGGAACGGGATGCGCCAGCCCCATTCGCGAATAGCGCTCTCCTCCATCAGGGCATTTAGGGCAAAGCCCATCGCCGCGGCGACCATAATGGCGACCTGCTGGCTACCGGACTGCCAGCTGGTGTAAAAGCCCTTGCGGCCCGGCGTGGCGATTTCAGCCAGATAAACTGAGACGCCTCCAAGCTCGGCACCGGCGGAAAAACCCTGCAGCAGACGCCCCGTCAACACCAGCAGCGGCGCCCACAGGCCGATGCTTTGATAAGAGGGGATAAGCACAATCAGGAATGTCCCCGCCGCCATGATGGACAGCGTGACAATCAGCCCCTTTCTGCGCCCCACCTTGTCGATATACGCGCCAAGCACGATTGCACCGATCGGACGCATTAAAAAGCCCGCGCCGAAGACGGCGAAGGTCATCATCAGCGACGCAAATTCACTGCTCGCCGGGAAGAACGTGTGGGCGATGTAGGTGGCATAGAAGCCGAACAGAAAGAAATCGAACTGCTCAAGAAAGTTGCCGGACGTCACGCGAAGTATCGCGCCCGCCTTCGAACGTACGGTTGCAGGTGAGGTTGAGGAAAACATGGTTATCTCCAGTTTATTGTTGACGTTTTACGCGTCTGTTTCTGAAAACTGGATCAGGATGAGGAAATAGATAAGCGCAAATGCCGCATCGGCTGATGCATTTTTTGCATGAATATTATTCGCCGGAAAAATACAATTAATGGCAACAATAACTTAACAACTAATTGATTTTTAATTCACCTAATGTAGCTAAGTGGCTGATATCTCGGTTTTGTGACATAACGCAGACGCAGAGTAACCAGTTACCGCCGGGCAGCGTTGCGCCGCCCGGCATCTCTTACTCAGCGCTGTGAACAGCCTTTACACTGCTGGTTCTGGATCTGCTGGAAGAAATCGTTGCCTTTGTCATCCACCAGGATAAACGCCGGGAAGTTCTCCACTTCGATCTTCCAGATGGCTTCCATTCCCAGCTCCGGATACGCGACGCATTCCAGGCTCTTAATGCTGTTTTGCGCCAGCACCGCCGCCGGGCCGCCAATGCTGCCCAGGTAGAAGCCGCCGTGCTTATGGCAGGCGTCGGTTACCTGCTGGCTGCGGTTGCCTTTCGCCAGCATGATCATGCTCGCGCCGTGGGACTGCAGTAAGTCCACATACGAGTCCATACGTCCCGCCGTGGTCGGGCCGAGTGAGCCAGACGCGTAGCCTTCCGGCG
This sequence comes from Enterobacter sp. DC4, assembly GCF_000568095.1. Lineage (NCBI taxonomy): Bacteria > Pseudomonadati > Pseudomonadota > Gammaproteobacteria > Enterobacterales > Enterobacteriaceae > Enterobacter > Enterobacter sp. DC4. The sequence continues at coordinate 71,856 of NZ_AZUB01000002.1, forward strand.
TTTTGGCCGGGCCTGCGTAGTAGATCGGATGATCTTTGACATACTGCGGCAGTTCCTCACCGTTATCCAGCAGCTCTTTCAGCTTCGCGTGGGCGATGTCGCGCGCCACGATGATGGTACCGTTCAGCGACAGGCGGGTAGAGACCGGGTGAGCGGAGAGCTGCGTCAGGATCTCATTCATCGGTTTGTCCAGATTGATGCTCACCACGTCGCCTTCACCCTGCTGGCGGAGTGATTCAGGAATGTACTGGCCCGGGTTGTGCTCCAGTTTTTCAATCCAGATCCCGTCGCGGTTGATTTTCGCTTTGATGTTGCGATCTGCGGAACAAGAGACGCCCATGCCGATAGGACAGGAGGCCCCGTGGCGCGGCAGGCGGATCACGCGGATATCGTGGGCGAAGTATTTACCGCCAAACTGCGCGCCGAGGCCGAGGTTCTGCGCTTCCTGGAGCAGCTCCTGTTCGAGCTGAACGTCGCGGAATGCCTGGCCGTGTTCGTTACCTTCGGTTGGCAGCGCGTCGTAGTAGCGCGTGGAGGCCAGCTTCACGGTTTTCAACGTGCTTTCCGCTGACGTACCGCCAATCACAAACGCGATATGGTAAGGCGGGCAGGCCGCAGTTCCCAGAGTGCGCATCTTCTCAACCAGATAGTTTTTCAGCTTTGCCGGGGTGATCAGCGCTTTGGTTTCCTGGTACAGATAGGTTTTGTTGGCAGAACCGCCGCCTTTTGCCATGCACAGGAATTTGTATTCGTCCCCGTCCACGCTGTAGAGATCAATCTGCGCCGGCAGGTTGGTGCCGGTATTCACCTCTTTATACATGTCCAGCGCCGCATTCTGCGAGTAGCGCAGGTTATCTTCAATGTAGGTGTTATACACGCCCTGGCTCAGGGCCGCTTCGTCACCGCCGCCGGTCCAGACGCGCTGGCCTTTTTTACCCATGATGATAGCGGTGCCGGTATCCTGGCAGGTCGGCAGCACGCCTTTGGCCGCGATTTCGGAGTTGCGCAGGAACTGCAGGGCAACGTACTTGTCGTTCTGGCTGGCTTCCGGGTCGTTGAGGATGGCGGCAACCTGCTTCTGGTGGGAAGGACGCAGCATAAATGCGGCGTCGTGGAAGGCCTGCTGCGCCAGCAGGGTCAGCGCTTCCGGCTCCACTTTCAGGATCTCCTGGCCTTCGAACTCGGCAACGGAGACGTGCTCTTTGGTCAGCAGGTAGTATTCGGTGTCGTCATGGGAAAGAGGGAAGGGGTTCTGGTAGATAAACGGTTTGTTTGACATAGCGTATTGCTCCACAAAAATAAAACCGCCGGAGGAGAAGTCCGGCGGTCAGGAATCAGAACATCATGGACATCCACGGATAGCCAATCAGCAGCAGGGCCGCCAGGAAGATGGCACCGAAGATGGTGCCGAGGCGCCAGTAGTCTTTGGTTGGCAGGTAGCCGCTACCATAGTAAATCGGGCTTGGGCCAGTACCGTACGGGGTGATGATCCCCATCACGCCCAGCGAGGTCACCATCAGCAGAACAAACACTTCCATATTCATGCCCGGAATGGTGGAGGCGATGGTCAGCATCGCTGGCAGCAGCGCCGTGGTGTGCGCGGTGGTGCTGGCAAACAGGTAGTGCAGCAGGTAGAACGCCAGCAGCAGGACGATGGTCGCCACGCCCGGAGAGATACCGCTCATCAACAGACCGCCTTCTTTGCCTAACCAGCTGATAAAGCCGGTAGAGGAGAGGCCATCCGCCAGCGCAACCAGGGTCGCGAACCAGACGAAGGTGTTCCATGCGGCTTTGTTACCGGTGATATCGTTCCACTCCAGCACGCCGGTCCACAGCATCAGGCCCACGATGAGCAGGGCAGCCATAGCGGGTTCAATCCACGCAGCGGCGAAGATCCACATCAGCAGCGCGCAGCACACGAACACCAGCAGCAGGATTTCATTGCGGGACAGTTTGCCCAGTTTTTCCAGCTCACGGGTCGCCCACAGCGGCACTTCGTTGTTCACCTTCACTTCTGGTGGGTAGAACCAGTAGGCCAGCAGCGGCATGGCCAGAATCAGCAGGATACCCAGCGGCAGGAAGGCGAGGAACCAGGTGCCCCAGGAGATGTCGATACCAACCGTACTTTTCACCAGCGCCAGGGCCAGCAGGTTCGGCGCGAGGGCGGAGAGGAACATTGAACTGGTGATACAGGCCGCGGTGATCGCCACCCACATCAGGTAAGAACCAATCTTACGCGCGCTTGGGTCGTTCGGTTTTGAACCGTACAGCGGCGGCAGGTTAGCGATAATCGGGTAGATGGTCCCGCCGCTGCGCGCGGTGTTGGATGGGGTGAACGGTGCCAGCAGCAGGTCAGCAAACGTAATCGCGTAACCGAGCGTCAGGCTGCGACGGCCAAGGTATTTCACCAGAATCAGCGCCAGACGGCGGCCGAAGCGGGTTTTGTCATAGCCTGCGGCGAACATAAAGGCACCGAAAATCAGCCAGACGGTAGAGTTACCAAACCCGCTCACCGCCCACTTAAAGGAGGCGCCTGCCAGCTTGAATTTCGGGTCAGCCAGCTGCTCAGGGCTGAACAGCACCCACTGGCTGCACAGGGCAATGGCGACCACGCCGGTCAGACCGATCACCGCACCCGGCAGGGGTTCGAAGATCAAACCGACGATCACGCCGACGAAGATGGCGAAGTAGTGCCATGCGTAAGGAGGCAGTCCTTCTGGTACCGGAACAAACAGCAGCAGTACGGCGACGACGATGGGTAACGCCATCATCAGCAATCGTTTTGCGTTTCCATTTGATGCCTGGTTCGCCACAGGGGGCGTTACAGCAGTTTTTGTATTCATAGTTTCACGTCTTAAGTTGTCAAAAATTCGGCTGCACTGAAAAACAAAATCACTTTCTTAAGTTTCTTTGCTTTTTTTAGTTATTAAAGATGCTGTTTTGTATTTTCAGTAATAGCAATTTAACGCTTTTATTGAGGCGCTAAATTAAAAAATGATGATGTTTTTATATTGCGCTTTTGGATGCCATAACTATTGATCGGGATCAAAAAAACAGAATTGCAGCGTTATTTTTATGCTTTTATTAATAACCACTCAGGCGTATGTGGGTATTACGTATTTTATGAGTAAATTTTATCATTCTTGTAACATGTTTACCTTTTGTTATTTTTCATTGTATTGATTTTAAACGGTTTTTATGTGTTATGGTGAAATGGTTTTACCATTAACCATTTAACGAATTTTAAATTATTGTGAATGACTGAATTACATTCGCTAACACCAATGTGTTATTTGTGTTATTGCAGGGATTAAATAGTTTTTTAACTAACGTAATAACTTTAGAAGCTAAAAAAATCATTATATTAATATCATGACATCGGCAAATAACGACGAACTAAAAAACCAATCCGATAACGAATTCTTAATTTTTAAAGTTTGGAGTTTCTATTATGAGCACTAACGAACGCATTCTTAGCCCCTTCACATTACCGAATGGTACTGAACTGAAAAACCGTTTGTTAATGGCCCCTATGACCACCTGTACCGGCTATTACGACGGCACCGTTACCAGTGAACTGGTGGAGTACTATCGTGCCCGTTCCGGCAGTATCGGCACCATTATTGTGGAGTGCTGCTTCGTCGACGATCTCGGCCTCGCCTTCCCGGGCGCAATCGGTATTGATAATGACGAGAAAATTGCCGGGCTGGCGAAAATCGCAGAGGCCATTAAGTCCAAAGGCTCCAAGGCTCTGCTGCAGATCTACCACGGCGGCCGCATGGTTGACCCGAAACTGATTGGTGGCCGTACCCCGGTTGGCCCGAGCGCCGTAGCTGCGCCGCGTGAAGGTGCCGCTACGCCAGTAGCTATGACCGCTGAAGAAGTTGAAGGCATGATCGGCAAGTTTGGTGAGGCCGTGCGCCGCGCCATCCAGGCCGGTTTCGACGGCGTGGAAATCCACGGGGCGAATACCTATCTGATTCAGCAGTTCTATTCGCCAAACTCTAACCAGCGCGATGACGAGTGGGGCGGCAGCCGCGATAACCGCGCGAAGTTCCCGCTGGCGGTGCTGGATATCACCCATAAGATGGTGCGTCAGTACGCTGACGACGCGTTTATTATTGGCTACCGCTTCTCCCCTGAAGAGATGGAAATCCCGGGCATCCGCTTTGACGACACCATGTACCTGCTGGAGAAACTGGCGGCGCGCGGCGTGGACTACCTGCACTTCTCCGTCGGCGCGACCCTGCGACCTTCCATTGTCGACACCCAGGACCCGACGCCGCTTATCGAAAAATACTGCGCGATGCGTTCTGAAACGCTGGCGCAGGTTCCGGTCATGGGCGTGGGCGGTGTGGTAAATGCTTCAGACGTGAATGAAGCGCTTGACCACGGTTACGACCTGATTGCCGTGGGCCGCGCCACCATCGCTTATCCTGACTGGACAGACCGCATCGCGGCTGGCGAAAGCCTTGAGCTGTTTATGGACAGCACCAAACGCGAGGCGTTGAGCATTCCTGAACCGCTGTGGCGCTTCTCGCTGGTAGAAGCGATGATCCGCGACATGAGCATGGGCGAATCCAAATTCAAACCGGGTACCTTTGCTGAGAAAGTGCAGGATGACGCTAACGAACTGGTGATTAACGTCAGCCTGGAAACCGACCGCATTGCGGACATCGAGCTGGCCTCTGGCCCGAGTGAAGACGTTGAGTTTGTGACCAGCTTTGAAGAGATCCGCACCCGCATTCTGGATGCCAATACCCCGCACGTGGATGCCATCACCGGCGCAACCAGCCAGAGTGAAGCGGTGAAGAAAGCGGTCTCTAAAGCGATGCTGAAATCCAGCAAAGCGCTGGCAGCGGAAGAGGGCGTTGACCCGAACGAAACCCGCAGCGTGGACGTGGTGGTTGTCGGTAGCGGCGGCGCCGGTCTGGCGGCGGCGATTCAGGCGCACGACGAAGGCGCGAGCGTGCTGATTGTTGAGAAAATGCCAACCATCGGCGGGAATACCATTAAAGCCTCTGCCGGTATGAATGCCGCCGAAACCCGCTTCCAGCGCGTGAAGGGCATTCAGGACAGCAAAGAGCTGTTCTACCAGGAAAGCCTGAAAGGCGGCGGCAACAAGAACAACCCTGAACTGCTGCGTCGCTTTGTCGAGAACGCGCCACAGGCGATTGAGTGGCTGGCAACGCGCGGCATTATGCTGAACGACATCACCACCACCGGCGGGATGAGCATCGACCGTACTCACCGTCCAAAAGACGGTTCTGCGGTGGGCGGTTACCTGATTAGCGGCCTGGTGCGTAACGTGAACAAACGCAACATCGAGGTGATGCTGGATACCTCCGTCAGCGACATTATCTTCGAGAACGGCGAAGTGACCGGCGTACGTCTGACCACCGAAGAGAACGAAACCGTCACCGTGGCAACCAAAAGCGTGATTGTCGCTACCGGTGGTTTCAGCGCCAACAGCCAGATGGTTGTGAAATACCGTCCGGATCTGGAAGGGTTCGTCACCACCAACCACAAAGGGGCTACCGGCGGCGGCATCGCTCTGCTGGAGCGTATCGGGGCGGGCACTGTGGATATGGGCGAAATCCAAATTCACCCAACCGTCGAGCAGAAAACCTCGTACCTGATTTCCGAATCCATTCGCGGCGGTGGGGCGATTCTGGTCAATCAGAAAGGGGAACGCTTCTACAACGAAATGTCGACCCGCGATAAAGTCTCGGCGTCAATCATCGCGCTGCCGGAGAAATACGCTTACATCGTCTTTGACGAGCACGTACGCGCCAAAAACAAAGCCGCGGATGAGTACATTGCCAAAGGCTTCGTGACCAGCGCCAGCTCGCCGAAAGCCCTGGCAGAAGCGCTCGGCATGGACTACCACGCTTTCCTCGCGACCCTGGAACGTTACAACGGTTTCGTTGAGAAACAGCACGATGACGATTTTGGTCGTACCACCGCGCTGCGTGCACCGATCAACGAAGGGCCGTTCTACGCCATTCAGATTGCGCCGGGCGTGCACCACACCATGGGCGGCGTGACCATCAACATCGAAACCTGCGTGCTGGACAGCAACCACAACGTGCTGCCAGGGGCGTTTGCGGCCGGTGAAGTGGTCGGCGGGATCCACGGCGGTAACCGTATCGGCGGTAACGCGGTGGCAGATATCATTATTTTTGGTACCCTTGCAGGACATCAGGCGGCTCTGCGTTCGAAAAAGAGGTAAGGCACCTGCTATGTAGGCCGGATGCGCGCAGCGCTATCCGGCATTTTCCCCGGCGGCGCGGTGCTTGCCGGGGCTACATCTGAGGACTCATACCATGCCTGATAGCCATCGCGTTTACAGCTACTCCGCCGTCCTGATGGGCTCACCCATCCTCCTGAAGCTCTTCTCCCATGACGAAGCCCTCGCGTCCAGCGTGTTTCGCCTGATCAAACAGTACGAAGACCTGCTAACCGTTAACCGCGCGCACTCGCAGGTGATGGACATCAATCACGCGGCCGGCCAGCATTCGGTTACCGTCAGCCGACCGGTGTTTGAGCTGATCCGCTGTGCAAAAGCGGCAAGCCTGCTCAAGGACAGCGCCTTTAATCTGGCGATCGGTCCGCTGGTGAAGCGCTGGAAGATTGGTTTTCAGGGGGACAGCGTTCCGCCTGCCGATGAAATCGCGTCGCTGCTGGCGATGACCCGCCCAGAGGATGTTCTCCTTGATGAGGCCAGCAGCAGCGTGTTTCTGACCCGGGTGGGGATGGAGATCGATCTGGGGGCCATCGCCAAAGGCTATATCGCCGACAGGGTGCGTGATTACCTTCGTAAAGAGGGGGCTGAGCTGGGGCTGATCAACCTTGGCGGAAACATCCAGACGTTAGGCTCGCCAGAAGGCGGCTGGGGCGTAGGGCTGAAAAAACCGTTCGCCGGTGACGCGCTGATCGGCACGATGACCGTAGAGAACCTGTCCGTCGTGACGTCGGGAACGTACGAGCGCTACTTCGAACAAAACGGCAAGCGCTATCACCACATTCTCGATCCGCGCACCGGGTATCCGCTGGACAACGAACTGGACAGCGTGACGATTATTTCGAAAGACTCCATCGACGGCGATATCTGGACCACGCTGATGTACGGCATGGGCGTGGAGAAGGGCTGTGCCGCCCTGCGCGCGCGCCCCGATATTGAAGCAATCTTTGTGACCAAAACAAAAGAAGTGGTGATCTCCTCGATGCACCACTTCCGCTTTACTCTGCTGGATAACGACTACCGCGTTACTGACAGTATTGCTTGAGCAGGCCGGTTTGCTCCGGCTGGAGACGGTAGCGATACACCGGCCGGCCGGTGGCACCGTAATGAATGCTGGTGAACAGAATATTGATTTGCGCGAGCCAAATCAGGTATTTACGGCAGGACACGCGGGAAATATTGACGGCGTTTGCCAGGTCATCGGTAGAAAACTCCGTCTCCGGATGAGCGTCAATCCACTGGCAAATCGTGCGCAGCGTTTGCGGCGTTAACCCCTTCGGCAGCTTTTTACTGTCGGCCAGTTCCGGCGCCCCGCCGTGGATCAGCCGGTCGACGTCGGCCTGCTCATAATACTGGTGCGAACCCATCAGATTGTGCTTTGCCTTCCAGCCGTTCAGCGCCTCTTCAAAGCGGGGGAACTGGAACGGCTTGATCAGATAATCCACCACGCCGTAATGAATGGAGGTCTGGATCGTGGCGGCGTCGGCAGCGGACGAGATCATAATCACATCGATTGGGCGACCGGATGCGCGAATAACGGGCAGCAGATCCAGACCGTTATCCTGCTGCATATAGACATCCAGCAGCACCAGATCGACAGGCTGGCTGGGGTTATTAATGATGGCCTCGGCCTGGTTTAGCGTGGAGGCGACGCCGCAGCAGCTAAAACCTTCAACACGGTTGACATACAGACGGTTGAGGTCGGCTACCATGGCGTCATCATCGACAATTAATACATTTATCACGCGATATTCCTCTCGCTATCCCAGGGGATGTGAACAAAAAATTGGGTAAATACGCCTGGCTCAGACTCGACGCTGATATCGCCGCCGAGGTTCTGGATTTGCTGGCGAGCAAGGAACAGCCCAACGCCGCGGTTTTCACCTTTAGTTGAGAAGCCCTTGGTAAAAATAGACTCCAGCTGAGCGGGATCAATGCCAGGGCCATCGTCGCTGACTTCACAGCTTAGCCAGCCATTCTGATAATGCAGCAGCAGGCCGATCTCACCTTCCTGCTGTCCTTCCATCGCGTCAAGCGCGTTTTCAATGAGGTTACCCAGCGCGGTGATCAGCACCGCGACCTGTTCTTCACTCGCGGTATCCGGTATCTGGCATTCATCTGCCAGCGTCAGGGTGACGCCCGCTTCTTTCGCCCGGTTGATTTTACCCAGCAGGAACCCGGCGATAACCGGGGATTTTACCTTGCTCTGTATCGTACCGATATCCGTCTGGTAATTTTGTGCCGTCTGAATGATGTACTCTTCCAGCTTGTCGTAGCGCTTCATGTGCAGCAGGCCCAGAATCACATGCAGTTTATTCATAAACTCGTGCGTATGGCTGCGCAGGGCGTCGACGTAATTGACCATGCCATCAATACGCTGCATCAGCTGGCTGATTTCCGTTTTATCACGGAAGGTGGTGATGGCGCCGATCACCCGATCCTGACTTTTAACGGGCACCATATTGCACAGCAACAGACGCCCGTTACAGCTGATCTCCTGATCCTGGCGCGCGACGCCCGTCTTTGAGACTTCACGCAGGCTGGCCAGCAGGGGCGCGCTGGCGTTTTCGGTCTGCTTGCCGGAGGGGAGAAGCAATATTTCTCTGGCGGTCTGGTTGATCATCGTCACCCGTCCGTGAATATCGACGGCCAGCACCCCCTCCCGAAGCGACTGCAGCATTGCCTGACGCTGTTCGAACAGGGCGGAAATTTCGTAAGGTTCGAGTCCGAACAGGATGCGTTTCAATACCCGCACCAGGCCCCAAATTGCCATAGAGCTCATAAAAATACTGAATAAAATGGTCCAGACGGCGTTTAGCCGCCCGCGGGCAATCTGCTCTTCAACCTTATTCAGGGAGATACCGACCACCACTACGCCGATCTGCTCGTGCTGGCCGTCGTAGACGGGTGTAAAAACGCGCAGCGCTTCGGCGAGCGCGCCCCGGTTAACCGATACGTTCTCTTTGCCTTCCAGCGCGGGGGTTAAATCATCGCCGATAAAATGCAGCCCCAGCAGCGCCTCGTTCGGGTGTGAATAGCGGATCCCGCGCATATCGGTGACCACGGTGAACAGCAGATCGTTTCGCTTCGTCACCGCCTGGGCGATAGGCTGAATAATATTCTCCTGCGGTGCCTGCATCAGGCCGCGCTGTATCTCGGGGCTGTCGGCGAGGGTGCGGGCAATGCCGAGCGCGGTGTCTTTAACATCATCGCGGGTCGCCCGGGTGATTTGAACGGAGTAGAGCGCAAAGACCACCAGCAGCACAGAGGCAATAATCGCGCACACCATCAACGTGACCAGCGTGTTCAGTTTCATGGGGCGCTTGCGCGTCGAAAGGAAAGGCTGCAAATCGCTCATCAACACTCCGCGAGGATTAAGAAAGGGGTAATTATCGCCGATGACGCGCTTTTCTTAAAGCCATGTAAAGGCGTGGATTTGGTCCTCTTTTCGTGACCCTCCTCGCAGGTCATCTATATAAAACACTTTATAGTGTGTGGGTACTCATAATAAGGAGGCTGTTTATGAGCATTATGCTTACCGGTTCGGTCAAGGAAAGACGGCACGCCAGCACGATGAATATTGATAGATTGTCCACGCTGGACATGCTGAAAGTCATTCACCAGGATGATGCACTCATTTCTGCTGCGATTACCCCCTGTTTACCTACTCTCGCCCGCGTGGTGGACAACGCCGCTGCGACGCTCAGCCACGGCGGTCGACTGGTCATCGTTGGCGCTGGGCCGTCAGGGCGCATTGCGCAACAGGTTGCCGATGATTATGCGCCGGGCAAAACTCCGGTGGTGGCCGTTACGGCACAAGAAGGGGAAGGGAGCTACGAGCGCGGCGTTGCCGATTTGCAGGCCATCAAGTTTGGTGAACACGATATGATGCTGGCCGTGACCGTCAGCGGAAAAACGCCGTGGGTCTGGGGGGCAATGCGCCATGCGTGGTCGCTGGGTTCACCGGTCGCCATTATTACCGGTGATGCGCAAAGTGAAGCTGCACAGCTGGCGAGCATGGTTATCGCGCCGGAGCTGGGGGCCGACGTCGTCGCAGGCTATCTCAGCACCAAAGCGGGGATTGCGCAGAAAATGATCCTCTCGATGATCGCTACCGGGCTGGCCGTTCGAACCGGACGGGTTTACAGCAACTTGCGGGTGGATCTTGAGGCAGGCACAACCAAATGGGCTGAACGACAAATCGCGATTGTGATGGAAGCGGGGGGATGCAGCCGGACGGAGGCAAAAGCCGCGCTGGAGAGCTGTAACCATCACTGTAAAACGGCGGTATTAATGGTGCTGACAGGGCTGGATGCGTGGAAAGCCCATGAACTGCTGGCGCAGAATAACGGGTTTATCCGCGTGGCGCTGCAGGAAGCGCCGTAATATAAAGTGAAGATATAAAAAAGGCCGCAATTGCGGCCTTTGGTATTTTTGGAGATTAGAACTGGTAGGTCATGCCTACGCCAACGATGTCATCGGTGGAAATACCATTGGCTTCGTAGAAGCTATCATCGTTGTCCAGCATGTTGATTTTGTAGTCAACATAGGTAGAGAAATTCTTGTTAAAGCTGTAGGTCATACCCAGGTCGATATAGTTAACCAGGTCCATGTCGCCATGTTGACCCTGAGGGTTGCTGGCGTTGCCTGGATAAGTCATGTCCTTGCCCCTGGAGTAAACCCATGCCAGGGATGGACGCAGGCCGAAGTCGAACTGGTACTGTGCTACCGCTTCGAAGTTCTGAGTCTGATCTGCAATACCATTATCACCGTATGGCGTCATGTTGCGGGTTTCAGCATACATCATCGCCAGGTAGACGTTATTGGCGTCATATTTCGCACCAATGGTCCATGCTTCTGCTGTTTTACCGCTGGCAAAGCGCGCATTATTCACCCCCGCAGCTTCTTGTGCGTTAGTACGGTCAGAAGACGAGTACGCAGCACCCAGGCTCAGGCCGGAGAGATCGCCAGAGAAGTCATAAGAGGTAGACATGCCGAAGCCGTCGCCGTTCTGGAAGCGTACGTCTTTATGACCGTTTTTAGTACCTTCCTGATCTTCTGAAGGATCCTGAAATTCATTCGCGCCCTGATACTGCAGCGCGAAATTCAGACCCTCAACCAGGCCGAAGAAATCCTGGTTACGGTAAGTTGCCAGACCGTTCGCACGACCGTTCATAAAGTTATCGGTCCAGGTGTAAGAGTCACCGCCAAATACAGGCAGCATATCGGTCCAGGCTTCTACGTCATACACGACGCCGTAATTACGACCATAATCAAATGAACCGTATTCGCCATATTTCAGGCCAGCGTATGCCAGACGGTTAAATGATTTGTCACCCGCGCCTTCGGTATCGTTAGCGTAGGTTTTGTATTCCCACTGGCCGTAACCGATCAGGTCGTTAGCGATCTGGGTTTCGCCTTTAAAGCCAATCTGCACATAGGTTTCGTCACCGTCGTCGCCAGCGTGGTCAGAGAAGGTGTGACGCGCATCGACTTTGCCGTACAGGTCAACTTTGTTGCCGTTTTTGTTGTACATCTCAGCCGCATTTGCTGCGCCTGCCATTAATAACGCGGGTACCAGAATTGCCAGAACTTTTCTTTTCATTATATATTCCCTTAAAAGATAATTTATATGAATATATGTAATTACTCTCCGTAATTACAGGATCGATACTATTCCAGAAGATGTCATTTAGTTTCAAAAATAAATGTAATTAAATTCGATGAAATATTTCTAAATATTTCCATTAATCTCTTTATTTTTCCAGTGAATTAATTCATTGAATTTATATGATGTAATTATTATTAAGTATTTCGGAATTCTATTTTTAAATTGTTTTAATTCAGCTATTTTATATTTCATTCTCATTGAAACAACAGGACATGACGATGGAACTTGCCCGGTGGCAGCACAGATTTGAGCGCTGGCTCGAGGAAAACCACAGCACCGACGATACCGCACATGATATTTCACATTTTCGACGGGTCTGGATGACGGCGCAAAAAATCATGGTTCACCATACGGTGGAGCCGCTGGTGATCCTGACCGCATGCTATTTTCACGATATTGTCAGCCTGCCGAAAAACCATCCCGAACGCAGCCGGTCATCAGAGCTGGCAGCACGCAAGACGGGTGACATTCTGCGCCGCGACTTCCCGGACTTTCCGCCAGAGCACGCTGCCGCCGTTGCGCACGCGGTTGAGGCACACAGCTTCAGCGCCGGGATTGCGCCGCAGAGTATGGAAGCCAAAATTGTGCAGGATGCTGACCGGCTGGAAGCGTTAGGCGCTATCGGCCTGGCGCGCGTCTTTGCCATCTCGGGCGCGCTGGGCGTGCCGCTTTTTGACGCCGACGATCCCTTTGCCGATGCGCGTCCCCTCGACGACCGTGCGTTTGCCCTCGACCATTTTCAGACCAAGCTGCTGAGATTGCCTGATACAATGCAAACGGAAATGGGCCGCGAACTGGCACGTCACAATGCCGATTTCCTGATCCAGTTTATGGCGAAACTCAGCGCCGAATTACACGGCGATTGCATCGGGCTGGATAGCCAGGTGTTGAACCGCTTCCGTCGCAGTTTGCGCAACTGAACTGTGGTAATCTGTTCCCAGTCTTTATTCTCCGGTTAAAAGAATGCAGGAAAATCGATCAGTGACAGAGCCCGCGCCCGCGCAGGCTGAGAAATCAACGGCAACGGTGCAGGCCTTACTGCGCCAGCTGTTGGATATCTATGATGCTAAAACGCTGGCCAGTCTGCTGGTGGCGCACGGCGAGAGCCACTGGAGCCCGGCGATCCTTAAACGTCTGCTGACCAGCGAGCGAGCAGGGCGTCGCCTGAGTGAAGGCGAGTTTCGTTATCTGCAAAACCTGCTTCCGCGTCCTTCTGCCGCGCACCCGAACTATGCCTTCCGGTTTATCGATCTGTTTGCCGGTATCGGCGGCATCCGACACGGTTTTGAAGCTATCGGCGGACAGTGCGTGTTTACCAGCGAGTGGAACAAACACGCCGTGCGGACCTACAAGGCCAACTGGTACTGCGATCCGCACGAGCATCATTTCAACGCGGATATCCGCGATGTCACCCTGAGCCATAAAAGCGGCGTGAGCGATGAACAGGCCGCTGAACACATCCGTCAGACGATCCCGGCGCATGATGTGCTGCTGGCCGGCTTCCCGTGTCAGCCTTTCTCGCTGGCCGGTGTCTCTAAAAAGAATGCCCTTGGACGCGCCCACGGTTTCGCCTGTGATACCCAGGGAACGCTGTTTTTTGACGTGGCGCGCATTATTGACGCCCGTCGTCCGGCCATTTTTGTACTGGAAAACGTCAAAAACTTAAAAAGCCACGACGGCGGGAAAACCTTCCGCATTATCATGCAAACGCTGGATGAGCTGGGCTATGACGTAGCCGATTCACAGAACATGGGCGCGGACGATCCCAAAATCATTGATGGGAAACATTTCCTGCCCCAGCATCGCGAACGTATCGTGCTGGTGGGTTTCCGCCGCGATCTCAATCTCAAGGGGGATTTCACCCTGCGGGATATCCCGTCTTTGTATCCCGAGCGGCGTCCTACCGTGGCCGACCTGCTGGAACCCGTCGTCGACGCGAAATTTATCCTCACCCCGGTGCTGTGGAAATACCTCTACCGCTATGCCAAGAAACATCAGGCAAAGGGTAACGGCTTCGGTTTTGGGATGGTAAACCCGAACGATCCGCACAGCGTGACCCGCACGCTGTCTGCTCGCTACTACAAAGACGGCGCGGAAATCCTGATCGACAGAGGGTGGGACAAGGCGCTGGGTGAAAAAGATTTTGACGATCCGCAAAATCAGCGTCACCGTCCGCGACGCTTAACGCCGCGGGAATGCGCCCGGCTGATGGGATTTGAGACCCCGCAGGGTTATCGCTTCCGCATTCCGGTCTCGGATACCCAGGCGTACCGCCAGTTTGGTAATTCGGTGGTGGTTCCCGCGTTTGCCGCTGTGGCCAAACTGCTGGCCTCGCGCATCAGACAGGCGGTGGCGCTCCGTCAGGGTGAGGCCGTCAATGACGGATGTTCACGATAAGGCGACGCGCAGCAAAAACATGCGTGCCATCGGCACGCGTGACACCGCCATCGAAAAGCGCCTGGCCGGGCTGCTGACGCAGGCGGGGTTTGATTTCCGCGTGCAGGATCCCTCGCTTGCGGGTCGCCCCGATTTCGTCATCGACGCCTGGCAGTGCATCATCTTTACCCACGGCTGTTTCTGGCACCATCATGACTGCTATCTGTTTAAAGTCCCGGCGACGCGCACCGATTTCTGGCTGGATAAGATTGGCAAGAACGTCGAGCGCGACAAGCGGGATCTGACCACGCTGCTGGCGCAGGGCTGGCGGGTGCTGATCGTCTGGGAGTGTGCGCTGAGAGGCAGATTAAAGCTGAACGATGCCGATCTGAGCGAACGGCTGGAAGAGTGGATCTGCGGCGGCGGCCAGACCGCGCAGATCGACACGCAGGGCATTCACCTGCTTACGGTTTCTCCACCTCGCAAGGGGTGACGACCGGTTTTGCCGGAAGCAGATATTTGCCCAGCGTGACCAGCACGACGGCAAACACGATGATCCCAAGAGCAATCCATTCCACAGGTGAGAGCGTTTCTCCCCCCAGTCCCGTCCCGAGCAGTACGGCCACGACCGGGTTGACGTAGGCGTAGCTGGTGGCGACAGCCGGGGAGACGTTGCGGATCAGGAACATATAGGCATTAATGGCGATGATAGAGCCAAACAGCGCCAGATACCCTACCGCGAGAAAGCCCGACAGGTCCGGCAGTGCGGTCAGCGTTTCTCCCGTCAGCGCGGAGGCTAGCAGCAGGACAATCCCCGCGGCGAGCATCTCTATCGCGCCTGCCATCATGCCGGTCGGCAGTTCGATACGCGAACCGTAGACGGAACCAAACGCCCAGCTCATCGAGCCAATCAGGATAATCACCGCGCCCCACGGATTCCCGCTCAGGTTACCGCCGCTGTTGAGCAGAACAATGCCGGCCAGGCCAATACCGATCCCCAGCCATTCCAGCTTGCGGGTGCGGATACCGAAAAGGCGGCTAAAGCAGAGGGTAAACAGCGGTACGGTGGCAACGACCACGGCGGCGATC
The DNA here is from genome assembly GCF_000568095.1 of Enterobacter sp. DC4. NCBI lineage: Bacteria > Pseudomonadati > Pseudomonadota > Gammaproteobacteria > Enterobacterales > Enterobacteriaceae > Enterobacter > Enterobacter sp. DC4. The sequence continues at coordinate 87,236 of NZ_AZUB01000002.1, forward strand.
CCGGACGGGACCTTCTGGTGCTCGGCAATCGTCACAAACCCGTTACCCACCGCCAGCAGCAGCAGGCCGATCAGGGCGGCGTTCAGCAGCGGGCGCAGCGGGGGGAGCTTGTGCCCGCGCAGGAGCAGGAAAGCCAGCAGCAGGATGCCCGCCGAGAGGAAGCGAATGCCCGCCATCATCAGCGGCGGCCAGCTTTCCACGCCGATGCGAATGACAAAGTAGGTTGAACCCCAGATGATGTACAGCGAAAAGAGTGCCCCGATGAGCGGTAGCAGTTGCCGGAAACGCATAATCCCTCACGACGAAATAAAAAGTTCGCTGATAGTAAACGCGAAAACTATCGCGCTGGCGAGCCCTTTAATTGTGTAGCGGATGTGAATTTTTTGTTGACGTCAGGTGCCTGTTTCCGGGTTGGCGCTTTTGCTCCATACTATTCACTTAATTACCAAAAAATGAAGGATTAAGATTTTGGCAGGAAGTAGCTTATTAACATTGCTGGATGATATTGCCACCTTACTGGATGACATTTCAGTGATGGGAAAACTGGCGGCGAAGAAAACCGCAGGCGTGCTGGGAGATGATTTATCGCTTAACGCCCAGCAGGTGAGTGGGGTGAGGGCAAACCGTGAACTGCCGGTGGTGTGGGGCGTAGCAAAAGGTTCCTTCCTGAATAAGGTGATTCTGGTGCCGCTGGCGCTGCTGATCAGCGCATTCATTCCCTGGGCCATCACGCCGTTACTGATGATTGGCGGGGCATTTCTCTGCTTCGAGGGCGTTGAGAAGGTTCTGCACTCCTTTAGCGCACGCAAGCAGAGCGATACGCCGGAGGTGCGCCAGCAGCGTCTTGAAGCGCTGGCCGCGCAGGATCCGAAAACCTTCGAGCGCGATAAGGTCAAAGGCGCCATTCGGACCGACTTTATCCTGTCCGCGGAGATTGTCGCCATTACGCTGGGCATCGTGTCCGACGCACCGCTCCTGAATCAGGTTCTTATCCTCTCCGGCATCGCCATTCTGGTCACCGTCGGCGTGTACGGCCTGGTGGGACTGATCGTGAAGCTGGATGATATCGGCTACTGGCTGGAAGAAAAGTCGAGCGCGGTAGCAAGAGGCATCGGCAAAAGCCTGCTGGTGCTGGCTCCGTGGCTGATGAAGAGTTTGTCGGTAGTGGGCACGCTGGCGATGTTCCTCGTTGGCGGCGGGATCGTGGTTCACGGCATTGCGCCGCTGCACCATGCTATCGAACATTTTTCCTCGACGCAGGGTGCCGTTGTCGCGGCGATTCTGCCCACGCTGCTGAATCTGGTGCTGGGCTTTATCATTGGCGCTATCGTGGTCGCGGCGGTGAAGCTGGTTGAAAAAATACGCGGCACGTCGCACTAATTGTTACCCGCTGTGGGATGCAAAAAGACCATTCCTCGTCTAAATTGAAACAGTTTCACCCTGATACAGGAGGCAGGTATGGTCTTTTTGGTCAGTGATGAAGTTAAGCCTAAGAAGGGCGGCCCACGTATGATTGTCACCGGGTATTCCAGCGGAATGGTGGAATGTCGGTGGCACGATGGCTATAGCATCAAGCGGGAAGCATTTCGTGAAGATGAGCTTCAGCCGGGGGACGGGCAGCACCAGCGGGACAAGGCTTAATCACATAACGCCCGGCTTTGCCGGGCGTTTTTATCTCACGTACCGGGTGTAAGGCCGTCATCATGGAGTGTGTGTGCAGCGCGATACTTTTGTTGTAAGACAATCATTTTTGCAATGGCTGCATAAGCGTAGCAATCCGGGGTTGATTGTTAATCTCTGTTTTCTGGTCGTTTTGGTGTTTTCCACGCTCCTGACCTGGCGTGAGGTGGTGGTCCTCGAAGAGGCGTATATCTCCAGCCAACGCAACCATCTGGATACGGTGGCCAGTTCGCTGGACAGGCAGTTACAGAACAGCGTGGACAGGATGCTGTTGTTTCGTCAGGGCATGCGTGATGCAATCCAGACGCCGCTGGCATTTGATGCATTACAGAACGCCGTGTCACGCTTTAACACCGTCCGCACGCTCCCCACCTGGCAGCTTGCCGTTGATAAAAAACGCACCCTTCCCATTAATGGCGTTTCGGACGCGTTCGTCGAAAAAACCACGCTTCTGAATCGTGACGCCGAGCGCCTCAGCCACGAAATTTCTGCCGCGCTCGAAGTGGGGTATCTGCTCAGGCTGGCGTCATCGAGAGCGCAAACGGAAGCGCGCGTGATCTACGTGTCCCGCGCCGGATTTTTCGTTTCCACGGATACACCTGACCAGGCGGGTGATATCACCTCCCGCTATTATCATCTGGTCACGCAGTCCTGGTTTACCCAGCAGTCGGAACGGAACAATCGCGCTCGCGCGGTGCGCTGGTTTATCTCTACCCCTTCATCCTGGACCAATGATGAACGTACGATCACCGCCAGCGTTCCCATCTATTTCGATCATTACTGGTATGGCGTCGTGGCGATGGATTTTACGTTGAGCACGATGCAGCGTCTGCTGGCCGATGCGACGGAAGATCGAACGGAGGGGGAGTATCAGCTGTACGATACCCGGCTCAATATGATTGCCACCTCAGCCCACGCGGAAAACGCGGTTAACCATTTTGACGAACGCGAAACGGCGCAGATTGCGCAGGCGATTGAGCACGCTACCGGCGGCGGGATCCGCCTCGGTAGCCGTTTCGTTAGCTGGGAGCGGCTCGATCACTTCGATGGCGTTGTCCTGCGGATCCACACCCTGCACGAAGGAGTGCAGGACGACTTCGGCAGCATCAGTATTGTTCTGGCGCTGCTGTGGGCGCTCTTTACCGCCATGCTGTTGATCTCGTGGCTGGTGATCCGTCGGATGGTGAGTAACATGTACACGCTTCAGCACTCGCTCCAGTGGCAGGCCTGGCATGATCCGCTTACCCGGCTGAATAACCGCGGCGCGCTGTTCGATCGCGCCAAATTGCTGGCGGAAACCTGTCGCCAGCAGTCGCTGCCGTTCTCGGTGATTCAGATCGATCTCGACCATTTTAAGAACATCAACGACCGTTTCGGCCATCAGGCCGGTGATAAGGTGCTATCGCATACAGCAGGACTGATTGCCAGCGCGCTACGCAAAAATGATGTGGCAGGGCGTGTAGGCGGGGAAGAGTTTTGCATCGTCCTGCCGGGGATTGGTCTGGAAGAGGCGAGAGGCGTCGCCGAGCGCATTCGCTGCCGGATCGACAGCAAGGAGATCCTGGTGAAGAAGAGCACAACCCTGCGCATCAGCGCATCGCTGGGGGTCAGCAGCGCGGATGAAGCGGGTAACTACGAGTTTGAACAGCTGCAGTCCGTGGCGGATGCCCGGCTGTACCAGGCCAAACAGTGCGGCCGTAATCGGGTCGTCTGGCGGGATTAGGACAGGAAGTGATCCAGTCCCTCCTGCCAGCCCGCGGGGCCGGGCTGCCGGGTGTGATAAACCCGCCCGGGGTTATCATCCCGTAGCGTGATGCCCTGGCGGTTAATACCCTTGATGACCACCGCGAAGTCAACGCTGTCGAGCAACGGTGCATCATTAGGGCCGTCACCGAGCCCCAGCGTGGTGGGTTCGATCTCTTCCTGCTCGCGGTACTGCGCAATCAGCCAGTTAACCGCCACGTCCTTACCGCAGCGGGCGTCCAGAATATGCCAGAAGCGCGCTCCCTGCAGGCATTTCAGACCGCTGTGCGCCAGCTGCTCTTCAAACTGAACCAGTTTCTCGTCGGTATCGCGCCAGATGAGCGTGACGGATGCTTCATGCTTGCGGGCAAGCGCCGAACGGTAGCGCGTCAGTCCGGTCCACTCGCTAATAACGCGATCGTCCACGTCGTCAAAGGTGGTGAACTTAAAGCCCGTCTGCAGGCGAATGTGCTCGACCCGCGGGCGAATATCCCGGTGCGTCATCCCCCTGATCTGGCGCTGTACTTTATCCCATCGCACGTCAGGCTGAATCACCGCGCCGTTCTCGGCAATAAACGGTAAGCCTTCCAGCCCCAGATCCTGCTGAATATCCAGCATCTCTGCCGCGGTCTTGCTGCTGCAGAGAATGACCGGTATCTGATTATCCAGTAGCCTGTCCAGCCAGGGCATTGCGGGCTGCCACTCATAGGTATGAATATCCAGCAACGAGCCATCCAGGTCAGAAAAAATCAGCAAGGTATCCCGCAGTGAAGGCATAGTGACTCCCGTGATAGCTGCGCTTCGCTCTAAGAAAATTCCTAAAAAATAACCGAAGTGTTAACAGGAGAAATGGGAACAGTCCCTGGCAAACCCGCATTCGGCGTATGTTATTGCTCATAACAAAAGCATTATGTTAAAAATATTATATTCATCCTAAGAATATATGCTTGTCAGACAAATTCGTTGGGGATAGTGTGGCGTGTACATCAGATTTCCTGGTGTAACGAATTTTCAAGTGCTTCTTGCATAAGCAAGTTTTGATCCCGGTCATCCCCATGACCGGGATTTTTTTCGCCCTACCGATTGGCTTCAGACACGCTAAAGTCGTGAATATCAAGCTCGAAGGCCTCGGCCAGCTCACGATAGGTGTGATAATCCCTTCCGTTAACAATGACGCGGTCCGAATTGTCGTCCGTCCTGCGGACTTCTGACTCACTGATCTCATTGATGGCGGCCAGCAGGGCATCGACATCCACCTCGACTTCGCGCTTGATGGTGTCGCTGTACTCTTTATCGGTCTTCATTGCGGGGTTCCTCATTCAGCCGGGTCCATCGCTAAGTATAGACTGTAGATAAAAACGCCATTCACGCCGGGCGGCGATGTGTGTTTTTGCGTTTTGTTCTACACTGGCTCAAAACCAGAGGAGGAATGTATGAAGGTCAACGATCGGGTAACGGTTAAAACGGACGGTGGGCCACGCCGCCCTGGCGTGGTGCTGGCAATTGAAGAGTTTAGCGAAGGTACAATGTACCTGGTATCACTGGAAGACTACCCGCTCGGCATCTGGTTTTTTAACGAACTGGGGCATCCGGACGGCATTTTTGTTGAGAAGGCAGACTAGTACGGCGTCGGGTAGCACATTGCGTGCCCGACAACCTCATAGAAGCAAAAATCTCTGGCCAGGCCAGAGATCAAAGGTAGGGTGCACAGGGTCTTAAGCGACTAACGCATGTTGACGAAAATCCCGTTCGTCACATTATCGGTCAGGCGTACCACGTGGTAGATCACTTGCTTATTATGCGTTTTAATTTTCCGTTTAATATTTCCTTTGTGTGACGAAACGGTTTTCGCTTTAATATTCATCTGGTCCGAGATCTGAATAGTTCCTTGTCCCGCCATCCACATTCGCAGCATACTTGATTCAGTCCTGCTTAATGATAGGGTGGGTAAGTTAACCGCTCCTACATTCTTAACTTCTTTATTCAAATAATCACCCAGAATGTCATCCAGCGACTCGGGTTTAATCGATTTAGAACTGATCAATAAATTTTTACGGACCAACAAATACTCATCGAAATGGATATTCGCGATCGCCATAAAAACAATAAACAGGGTTTTAGGATGCTGATTAATGATTTGCTTAATGTGCTGACTGTTGGCTGGATCGTGAATGAAACAGTCCTCATTAATAAACACCACGCCTGGTTTTAGTTCGTCACAAGCGGCTGCGAGTTCGTCAACGGTGTGTGCATCGTTGATGTCTCTCTTTCTTACCCCTCTGCTTGCCAGGTACCCGGTTAACCCTAGCCGGGTGTAGCTGCATAAATCCATAATGATCGTTGACATGGCATACCCTCACTCAATGCGTAACGATAATTCACCATCTGCCTGAGAGCTCAAAACAGCCATACGGGATGGAAAAAAATAATAAACCTGTGAGCATGACAAAGACTTTCAGGCGGACTCACTATCCCGTAAAGTTACGTATAATTTGCCAGGAATCTTCTTAAAGTAAAGTAAATATTAAGTATTGTGAGATGGTTAGAAACAATTAAACCGCGTCAGATATATCCTGGAAGATGTTTTTCGCGTTTTATTTTAGGAATATCCTCAGAAAGACAGTAGCAACAGTGCGGGCTATTATTTACGAGGCAGTTCGCTGACAATATCCGCTAACAGGTTGAATATCTCGCCGAATAAATGTTCACAGAAGGGAGCGATAAGTGGCATCAGTAATGACATTAATAAAATTCCAACCGTCAGCGTCAGCGGAAAACCAATGACAAACACCGAAAGCTGCGGCGCCATTCGGTTCAGTAAACCTAATGCCAGGTTGACGGTCAGCAGCAGGGTGATGATCGGCAGCGCCAGCATCAGCCCGTTCAGGAAGATCAGCCCCGCCGCGCGGGTGAGCGCCAGGAAAGCGTTGCTGTTCACCGGATTTTCGCCAATCGGCAGCGTATGGAACGTATCCACCAGCATGGAGATAAGCCACAGATGGCCGTTGAACGACAGGAACAGCAGCATGGCGAGCAGATCGATAATGCGCGCCAGCACGGGCATGTTGAGATGACTACCGGGATCAACAAACGTGGCGAACGATAACCCCATCTGCAGGCCGATCAGTTCCCCTGCGGTACGCACCGCGGCGAAGGCGAGCTGCATGGTAAAGCCGACGGCGACGCCAATCATCACCTGCTGCAGGGCGACCCACACCGCGTTCGCCGAGAAGATCGGAATATCCACAGGGGGGAGAGAGGGGGCGACGATAATGGAGATGATAATGCCCAGTCCCACCTTGACGCGCTTGGGTATCGATTTCTCGCTAAGAATGGGGGCGGTGGAGATCAGCGCCATGATGCGCAGCATCGGCCAGAAATAGACGCCGAGCCACTGAACCCACTGGTCGCTGGTGAAATGTAGCATCGTCAGGTCAGCCGATGATGTACGGCAGATTGGTAAACAGGTTGCGCATATAGTCCAGCAACAGGTTCAGCATCCACGGTCCGGCCACGATAATCGCCACGAAAACGGCGATGATTTTCGGGATGAATGACAGCGTCATTTCGTTAATCTGCGTGGCGGCCTGCAGAATACTGATAATCAGACCGGTAACCAGCGCGACAAGCAGCAGTGGAGCGGCAACGGCAATCGCGATTTTCATCGCCTCCGTGCCCATCATCATGACCGATTCGGGTGTCATTGCCGTTCCTTAACTGTAGAAACTCTGCGCCAGCGAGCTGACCAGCAGCTGCCAGCCGTCGACCAGCACAAAAAGCATGATCTTAAAGGGCAGGGCAATGGTCGCGGGCGGCACCATCATCATCCCGAGCGCCATCAGGACGCTGGCGATCACCAGGTCGATAATCAGGAACGGAATAAAGATGGTAAAGCCAATCTGGAACGCGGTTTTCAGCTCGCTGGTGACATAGGCAGGCAGAAGAATACGCATTGGCACAGATTCCGGTCCCTGCAGCTCGCCGGTGTTGGACAGGCGGGCAAAGAGGGCCAGGTCGGCTTCGCGCGTCTGGCGCAGCATAAATTCTCGCAGCGGCTGCGCGCCTTTATCCAGCGCCTCCTGCATGGAGATTTTATCTTCGCTGAACGGCTGGTAGGCGTCGGTATAAATCTTATCGATCACCGGCGACATTATGAAGAAGGTCAAAAACAGTGCCAGCCCAAGCAGAACCTGGTTTGGCGGTGCGGAAGGGGTGCCCAGCGCGTTTCGCAGCAGACCAAAGACGATGATGATGCGGGTGAAGCTGGTCATCATCAGCAGGATAGCCGGAATAAACGTCAGCGAGGTGATGAACACCAGCGTCTGGACCGGAAGGGACCAGCTTTGTCCGCCGCCCGCGAGAGGGGTGGAGACCAGACCGGGCAGCTGTGCATAAACCGCGGGAGCAAACAGGCCAACGCCCGCAAGCGTCAGGGATAACAAACGGCGCATCAGGATCTCCCGGAACGCTTAAGCAAACTCTTCATGACGGACTGAAAATCCGCAGGGGCCTCTGCGCGCTCGTCCACCACAGCAGGGGCGGGCGGCAGTTTATGTAATACGCTGATGTTTGAGGCCGTTACGCCCAGAACCAGACGCGCGTCGTCCACCTCGACGATGACCACGCGTTCGCGTGGCCCCAGCGTGGTGCTGGCGCTGACCTTCAGGCCGCGGGCACCGGCGGTTTTACCCGCAAGGCCAAAGCGCTTCGCCAGCCAGGCGGCGATAAGAATAAAGGCAATAATACCGAACAACGCCCCGCTCACCTGGAGCAGAGGCGAGCCGGGAACGGCAGAAGGTTGCGATAGTGTTGCCTGGGTTTTCATGCTTAACGGCTCAGACGACGCATACGTTCAGACGGGGTAATGATGTCGGTGATACGTACGCCGTATTTATCGGCCACCACCACCACTTCACCCTGAGCAATCAGATAGCCGTTGATCAGAATATCCAGCGGCTCACCGGCCAGACCGTCAAGGGCCACCACGGAGCCCTGCGTCAGGCGCAGTAGCTCTTTAATAGTCATGCGGGTGCGTCCCAGTTCAACGGTCAGCTTAACCGGGATATCCATAATCAGGTCGATGTCCTGCAGCGTGCCGCTGACATCACCGCCGCCGAGCTGCTGGAATACGGCATCCGCTGCGCTTTTGGCCGGGGTCGCTTTTTGCTCGTTTAACGCGTCAGCCCACAGATCGTCCAGTGCTCCGCTGTTTTCATCGGACGGATTGTTCATGTCACTCATTTGGGCTGTTCCTCATTCAGCGAATTCAAAATCGGGTTGATCAAGTGCTCAACGCGTAACGCATACTGACCGTTAATCGTGCCGTACTGGCTTGTCAGCACGGGGACACCATCCACATGGGCAATAATGCGGTCGGGTTTTTCTATCGGCAAAACATCACCGGGTTGTAATTTCAGGATCTGAGATAACCGCAGCGGGATATCGGCGAAGCTCGCCACCAGCTCAAGCTGCGAATGCTGGACCTGGCGGACCAGGTTCTCACGCCAGTTCTGGTCCTCGTTGCGGGAGTTCTCCAGCGGCGGGTTAACCAGCAGCTCGCGCAGCGGTTCGATCATGCTGAACGGCAGGCAGATGTTGAACTCGCCGGTCAGGTTACCGATCTCTACGTGGAACGGGGTGTTAACGACGATATCGTTCGGGGAGGTGGTGATATTGGTAAATTTCACCTGCATCTCAGAACGGACGTACTCCACTTCCAGCGGGTTAATCGCTTTCCACGCGTCGCTGTAGGACTCCAGCGCCAGCTTCAGCATGCGGTTAATGACGCGCTGTTCGGTGTGGGTGAATTCACGACCTTCTACTTTGGTCGGGAAACGCCCGTCGCCGCCGAACAGGTTATCCACCGCGATGAACACCAGGCTTGGGGAAAACACCACCAGACCGGTGCCACGCAGCGGCTTCAGATGAATCAGGTTAAGGTTGGTTGGCACCGGCAGGTTGCGGGCAAACTCATGATACGGCTGAATGCGGATCGCACCGACCGTGATATCCGGGCTGCGACGCAGCAGGTTAAACAGCCCCATACGGAACTGACGTGCAAAACGTTCGTTAATGATCTCCAGCGCCTGCAGACGTTCACGTACCACGCGACGCTGGGTATTCGGGTCATAGGGACGAATATCGCTATCGCCGCCAATACCCGGTTTAGGATCATCATTGTTATCGCTGTCGCCGTTGAGCAGCGCATCGATTTCTGCCTGAGAAAGAATACTGTCGCCCATGTCGTTACCGCAGAATGAATGCTGTATACAGAACGTCAGTGACTTCCTGCTTAGGTTGGCCGTTTACCAGCGGGGTCGCCAGCGTTTGTTTAATGGCGTCGACCAGCTTTTGCTTACCCACATCGGTGGCCAGCGTCGAAGCGTCCTGACGAGAGAACAGCAGCAGAAGGCGGCTGCGCACTTCCGGAAGGTAATCGTTCAGACGTGAACGAGTGGCTTCATCTTTCAGGCGCAGCGTAATGCCAACATAAAGCACACGATCCGCATCACCCAGATTGACGGTGAAGGTATCCAGCGGGAAGAAAACTGGAGCCGGCGGAGGCGGCGCTTCAGCTTTGGCTGCAGCGGTGGTAGGTTTCTGCTGCATACGCCAGTAACTATAGCCCGCGGTGGCGCAGGCGGCGAGCGTGATCAACACCAGCAGCGGGATCCAGATGGAGCGCTTACTTTTTTTGGTGATAGCGGAGTCAGTCATCTGATACGAGCTTCCTGTTTCGGTACAGCTTAATAAGGTGATTATCCCGTGTCCTGCTGTCGTCAAAGCGTGGAAAAGACGGGGATAATCACGCTACCTCTGGCGTTTAGGCGAAGATGTCTACGGCACTGTTACCGCGTGCGGCGGATTGCAGGGCAGCAGGAACAGGCAGTAGTTCATCGCTCTCTTCATTAAAACCACCGGCGTTGCCGGAACGCGAAGCCTGGTGCTGCTGCTGGGATGAGGACTGCTGCTGCCCGGCAAAGCTCTCGCTGCTGACGCTGCTCTGCGCAAGCTGAATGCCGTTCTCCGCCAGTGAGGTCCGCAGTACCGGCAGCGCGGCTTCCAGCGCCGCACGAACATGGCTGTGCGCAGAGACCATCTGCAGCTGCGCCTGGTTATCATCCAGCTTAAGCGAAATTTGCACCTGACCCAGATCTTCCGGGTGCAGACGCAGCTCGGCTGTCTGCTGGCCCTGCTTAGTGAACAGGGTGATGTGCTGGCTCAGGGATTGCTGCCATTCGTGGGTGCCCAGAGGCTGGCTTAACACCGGCGCGGTGGCGACGGTGGCGGCCGTCTGACTGGTCGCATGGCTGGACATAATCGGTGCCAGGGTAGCCGTTGGGGAGGCTGAGGAGGAAGAACTGGCGAGCTCCTGCTTCTCTGCCGCCGCGGCCAGGGCTGGGGTTGTCGGCGCGTTGCCCGACAGGGCAGGTTCGTTATTTTTCACCTGGCTCTGATAAGGCGTAGAATTCTGCGCTTTATCATGGCTTCCCGCAGGCGCGTTCAGGGACGGTTGGTCCGCACCATTGTGCGAAAGCGTCGCGGAATTCAGCGTTGCGGTGGCCGAAACGCCGTCACTGCCCGCCACGCGAGAGGCGGTAGTTTGCTGGTGCGGCAGCATCGCCATCAGGGCGCTCAATCCGGCCAGTTCTTCTTCGCTCAGCTCGCTTTTGCCGTCATCTTTGCTGTTCGCCGCATTGAGCGTCTTCAGTGCGTCACCTTTAGACAGCGGTACCAGCCCGGAAACCAGCGTATCAAGCGAGGTGATAGGCGACGTTTCATTGCCATTCATGGCGGTTTGGCGCGAGAGCAGGTCGGCGATTTTGGCCTGCAGGGTGGTATCCCCTTTGGCGTCCTGAGCCACTTTCGACAGCTTACTGCCGGCGGCTTTCAGGTCAGCCAGGGTCAGCGGCGCATCTTTGCCCTTGCCCGTTGCGTCCGACAGGGCGCCCGCCAGCAGAGAGAGAAAGTCCTGTGCACCGTCGGTGCCTTTCCCTGTTTGCGTGCCGCCTGACAGGTCGCTGTCGCTCATCAGCAGTTGTTGCAGTGTGATCATTCCGGTTTCCTCATTGATGCGCGCTGGGCAAACTCATCCATTTTCTTCTGATCCAGACGGTTTTCCGCCAGGGTCGTTGCCGCGATCTGTCGGTCCTGTAAAGTCTGCCAGGCCTGCAGCCGCTGCTTCTTCTCACGCCAGAAATTCAGCGCGGTATCGACTTTCTGGGTCCACTGGTTAAGCTGCTGGCGATGCTGATCTATCGCCTTCTCCAGCGTCTGGATAAACTGCTGATAGTTAATCCAGCGCTGGCTTCCAATGCCCTGTGTCATATCGGTATTGAGGTTGGTGCGATATTCATGCTGATAGTCGATCAACATCTTCAACTGTTCTTCAGCCTGTTGGCACCCGCGTCGCATTGCGCCAAGCTGCAATGCGGCATCATCAACTTCTTTTTCAGCCAGATCTTTCAGCGTTGATAACGCGCTGTTTTGCGCCATGACCTTCGCCCTCCACCTGTGTTACACCTGCGGGAAAATCAGCTCCAGTGCCTGAATTGAATCTTCCCAGTCGGCGCGTTCAAAAATGCCTTGTTGCAAAAATGCCTCCAGCTGCGGCCACAGGGTAATCGCTTTGTCGAGCATCGGGTCGCTGCCTTTGGCATACGCCCCCACGCTGACCAGATCGCGGTTGCGCTGGAAGCTGGAGAGGAGTTGTTTAAAGTTACGCACGCGGGCGTAGTGCTTCTCGGTTATCAGCGCCGTCATTGCGCGGCTGATAGAGGCTTCAATATCAATGGCCGGATAGTGTCCGGCTTCGGCGAGACGACGCGACAGCACAATATGACCGTCAAGGATCGCGCGCGCGGAGTCGGCAATCGGATCCTGCTGGTCATCGCCTTCGGTCAGCACCGTATAGAACGCGGTGATGGATCCGCCGCCGCTGATGCCGTTCCCCGCACGTTCCACCAGGGCAGGGAGTTTGGCGAAGACCGAAGGCGGGTAGCCTTTGGTCGCCGGTGGCTCACCGATGGCCAGCGCGATTTCACGCTGCGCCATCGCGTAGCGGGTCAGGGAATCCATGATCAGCAGCACGTGCTTGCCACGGTCACGGAAATCTTCGGCAATACGGGTGGCATACGCGGCACCCTGCATACGCAGCAGCGGCGACACGTCCGCCGGCGCGGCGATGACCACCGAGCGGGCGCGGCCTTCCGCTCCCAGAATGTTTTCAATAAAGTCTTTTACTTCACGACCACGTTCGCCAATCAGACCTACAACGATTACATCAGCCTGCGTGTAGCGCGCCATCATACCGAGCAGGACGGATTTACCCACGCCTGACCCGGCGAACAGGCCCATACGTTGCCCGCGTCCCACGGTCAGCAGGGCGTTAATCGGGCGCACGCCGGTGTCGAGCACATGCTCGATAGGGGTTCGCTGCAGAGGGTTAAACGGTTGGGTGATCAGCGCGCCGGTTTCGGTGGTGTCCGGGGAGGGCAGTCCGTCGAGCGGCTTCCCGCTGCCGTCCAGCACGCGGCCCAGCAGGGCAGGGCCAAGCGGCAGCTGCTTCCCGCTTTGCAGCCCGTCGCCAGACGTGTTTTTGGCATACACGCGCGCGCCGGGCAGAATGCCTTCCACCTCTTCAAGCGGCATCAGGAACAGGCGCTGGCCGTTGAACCCGACCACTTCGCTTTCCACTTCACGCGTTTCCAGACCGTCCTGACGCTCGATCACGCAGGTCGCGCCCAGCGGCAGCTGCAGGCCGGTGGCCTCCAGTACCAGACCGGTGGCGCGCGTCAGTCGCCCATAACGACGAACAGATGGCAGTTGCGCCATCTTAGTCTCAAAGTTGTCGAGCGTGGTGAGCCAGCGGGTGAGGCGCGCAGTCATCAGACGACTCCCGGTGCCGCCAGGCGGCACAGTTCCTGCCAGCGGGTGGCGACGCTGGCATCCAGGTCACCTTCGTCGGCAGAGACTTTGCAGCCGCCGTGATGTAACGACGGGTCACCGCGCAGGCGCCAGCCGTGCAGGTTTAGCGTCGCCCCCAGGCTCTCTTCCACGCGTTGCAGGTCGTCCGGATGGACGCGCAGCTGAGGCTTCCCACTGAACAGCGGCTCCTGCTGCAGCAGGCCCTGAATTTGTTTGATAAGCGCCGTGTTATCCACTACGGGCGTCTGGCCGATCACCTGACGCGCGGCTTCCAGCGCCATCTGCATCAGTCGCGAGGCAATCACGCTGTCCAGCGCGTCCAGCGTGTGCTGAAACTCGCTGACCAGCTGCTGCATGCGGGCATGGATCGGCGCCTGCTGCTGGCGCGCCTGATCGATACCGTGCTCTAACCCTTTCGACAGACCTTCCTGGTACCCCAGCTCGTGGCCTTTCTGCCGGCCTTCGTTCAGACCGGCATTGTAGCCCTGCTCGTGCGCCTGCATTTGCAGCTGAGCCAGCATTTGAGCTTGCTGCTCTTCTTCGCTCAGCTCGGGCTGCTCGACGTCCGGGGCAAGCTCCTCGGTCGGGAGCGCGGCTGGCGTGAACTCGGAGAGGGGAGGAGCCAGATCGTCCGGCGTCCAGCGCTTCCACGGCAGCTCATTAGACATAGGTGTCGTCTCCGCTGCCAATCACCATCTCGCCGGTTTCCGCCAGACGACGAACAATAAGCAGAATGGCTTTCTGTTCGTTTTCCACCTGAGACAGACGAACCGGGCCGCGGTTGGCAAGGTCGTCGCGCAGGATATCGGCCGCACGCTGAGACATGTTGCGCAGGAATTTCTCGCGCAGCGGCTGCTCGGCACCTTTGAGGGCAATAAGCAGCGACTCGGAATCCACTTCCTGGAGCAGGCGCTGGATGCTGCGGTCGTCCACTTCCACGAGGTTCTCGAACAGGAACATCTCGTCGATGATTTTCTGTGCCAGCTCGCCGTCGAATTCGCGAACCGCCGTAATGACCGCCTCTTCCTGCTGCGTTTTCATCAGGTTGATGATTTCCGCCGCCGTTCTTACGCCGCCCATTTTGCTGCGCTTGAGGTTCTGGCCGTCGAGCAGGTTGTTCAGCACCTCGGTCAGCTCCGCCAGCGCGGCAGGCTGGACGCCGCCGAAGGTGGCGATACGCAGCATCACGTCGTGACGCAGGCGCTCTTCGAACAGCGCCAGAATATCGGCCGCCTGACCACGTTTAAGGTGGACGAGGATGGTGGCGATAATCTGCGGGTGCTCGTCGCGAATAAGGTCGGCAGCACTCTGTGGTTCCATAAAGTTGAGCGTTTCGATACCGCTGGCGGTATCGCGGGTTTCCAGAATGTCTTCCAGCAGGCTGGAGGCACGCTCTTCGCCCAGCGCCTTGACCAGCACGGAACGGAGGTAGTCGTTGGCGTTGATGTTCAGCGCGGCAAACTGTTCGGCTTCCTGTTCAAACTCTGCCAGCACTTCAGTCAGCTGCTTGTTGGAGATCTGACGCACGTTGGCCATGGCCGCACTGAGAATTTGCACTTCTCGCTGGGAGAGGTGTTTAAACACCTCTGCCGCGCGATCTTCGCCAATGGTCATCAGCAGGATGACGCTTTTATCGGTGCCCGTAAGCGTATTACTCATGTTCGTTACCCATCCACTGGCGAATGACCAGCGCCACGACGCGCGGATCGTTATCTGACATTTCGCGAATGCGCTGGCTCATGACCTCAGCGCCCATGCGCTGGTTAGCACGACGCTGCTGCATCTGTTCATCTTTGCTGAGACGCACTTCAACCGCTTCTTCCGTTTCCTGACGCGCATTCATCTGCTCGCGAGCCGCTTTTTCGGCTTCAGCGCGGCGCTGGAGCTGCGGACGAACGCCCTTACGCCACAGCAGCCACGCGACAATCAGCACCAGCAGCCAGCGGCCTGCGGACATCAGCTGGTCGATAAACGCCTGCTGTTGCCAGAACGGCAGTTCACCGCCGGTCTCTTCAACCGAGTTGAACGGTGAGTTCACCACGTTGAGGGTATCGCCGCGCTTCTCGGAGTAACCCATCGCTTCACGGGTCAGGTTTTCAATCTGCTTCATCTGCTCGGCGGTCAGCGGCAACGGTTTGCCATCCGCCAGCGTTTTGTAGTTCACCACTACCGCAACGGAAAGACGCTGAATATCGCCCACGTTCAGTTTAGTGTGGCGAATCGTCCGGTCCACTTCATAGTTCGTGGTTTCGTTACGACTGCTGGTACGCGGACCGGCGTTACTGGCCGTTGAGGTGGTCTGCTGATTATTTTGCTGACCGTTCTGCTGATTGGCCGGAGGCGTAGAGATAGGCGCCGCGTTAGCCGGGGCCGGCTGGTTAGACAACGCACCCGGCACGCCGCCTGGGTATGCACCGCCGACCTGTTCGTTCGAATTGATCTGGCGTGAACGCATTACCGCCTGAGCCGCATCGCCGTTCGGGCTGTATTGTTCTTCAGTTTGTTCTTTATTAGCGAAGTCGATCTGCGCGGTAACCTGCGCGTGCACGTTGCTGTTACCCACGACCGGGCCGAGGATCGCTTCAATACGACGCTGGAGACGGCTTTCGACATCGGCGGCATATTTCAGCTGCGCGTCATTGAGATCGCGACCGGCGGTATTGGATTGCGTCAGCAGGTGACCGCTCTGGTCAACCAGCGTTACGTTACCCGGCGGCAGACCGGCGACGGCGCTGGAGACGAGATGCGTCACCGCGCTGATTTGCCCTTCGTCCAGCGCGCGGCCAGGTTCGAGGTTCACGGTAACGGAAGCCGAAGGTGATTTCTGTTCACGGACAAATAAAGAAGGTTTAGGCATCGCCAGGTGCACGCGGGCACTCTTCACCGGGCCTAATGTTTCAATGGTGCGGGCCAGTTCACCTTCCAGCGCACGCTGGTAGTTCACCTGCTCGCTGAACTGGCTGATACCGAATTTTTCCTGATCCAGCAGCTCAAAGCCCACCGCGCCGCCCTTCGGCAGCCCCTGCTGAGCCAGACGCAGACGCAGTTCGTGCACCTTATCTGCCGGTACCTCAAGCGCACCGCCATTATCGGCAAAGCGATAAGGGATGTTCATCTGGGTAAGCTGGGTGACGATGGCGCCGCCATCCTGATCGGAAAGGTTACTGTAGAGCGTCCGGTAATCAGGGCTTTTCGCCCACAGGACCATCGCTACAAGGATCGCAATTGCGGCAGCGCCTGCCACGATCAACGGGATTTTAGGATTCGCGCGAAGGCGGTTCATCCACTCGAGTGATTTATTCTGCGGCGCTGTCGATGCTGTTGCACTCATTGCGCACCTCTTAAATCCTGGTGGTTTACGTTATTCGTGTAGAGAAACAAAACTGACTCCCGGGTCGGCAAACACGACAAAAGTTCCATATTGATGGCCCTGCCATTATTTGATGATTCGTGATTTTCTATGGGTCAAATAACCTGGTTTTTTCATGCTATTTACCGCCATTATCTTATTGACAAGCTGTTAGTCTTGACCGCGTAAAAAACCATCCAGGGGAAAGTCATGGCTATACAGGGCATTGAAGGGGTAATCAGTCAGTTGCAGGCAACGGCGATGACGGCCCGTAATCAGAATGTGGCAGATCAGCAGCCGAGCATCAGCTTCGCAGGGCAACTGCATGCCGCTCTTGACCGTATCAGTGATACCCAGACCGCAGCGCGCACTCAGGCAGAAAAGTTCACCCTCGGTGAGCCGGGCGTGGCGCTGAATGATGTGATGACCGATTTGCAAAAAGCCTCGGTTTCTCTGCAGATGGGGATCCAGGTGCGTAACAAGCTGGTGTCGGCCTATCAGGAAGTGATGGGCATGCAAGTTTAGGTTATCTAATCTAATGATATTTATAATTAATAACCATCCGATCCCACTGCGTGGGGCATGGATGGGGCAAACTCACTCAATTTCTGGTTGAGGATGAGTATCTGGTCCTGGTTATTTTCAGCCATCCAGGATCCGTATACTCGGTAAACCATTTGCGCGTCGGTGTGGCCCATTTGCTTCGCGATGAAGTTCGGGTTAGCACCGGCAGCCAACGACCAGCATGCATACGTGTGTCGGGACTGGTATGCTCTGCGATAGCGAATCCCGGCGCGTCGCATTGCCGCTTCCCACGACTGGTTAATGGACCCCACTGCGTAATGATGCCCGGCACGGCCATTGCGCAATCCTTTTTGTGGGTTAAACACGAATGTGCACGGATGCACTTCTGTGCGACCAAATTCTCGCAGTTTCACCTCTACCTGATACTGCTTACCCAGGCGGGTTAATTCGGCCTGGTTCTTCAGCACGTCTATGGCTGGCTGAATAAGGTTGATGATGCGGTTTGTCCCGGCCTCGGTTTTCGGAAGGGTAAACTCCTTCGTCAACGTGTGGTTTCGGCGGATCATCATCGTTCCTGCTTTCAGGTCGATATCTTCCCAGGCCAGCGACACCAGTTCACCGTGGCGCACGCCGGTGTATACGGCAAGCGACCACATGTTTTTCAGCTGCTGGTTGGCGCAGGCGTTAATCATCCTGACAAACTCCTCACGCGTCAGTGGGTCAGGCTCGCAACGCGAACGTTTGAGAAGGGCTATTCCGGTGAACGGGCTCACCTTCACATAACCACTTTCAGCAGCGAACTTGAACATGCCAGCCATGGTCTTCATGTAATTGTTGACCGTTCTGACTGTGCGGCCCTTAACCGGTGTTTTGTGTCCAGCTTTCAACGTCTGATACCCGGTCAGCAGTTCCTTTCTGATAAACAGCAGGTCTTCCTGCGTCACCGCAGAAACCAGCCTGTCCCCGCCGATCCTCGGCACCATATTGCGCGTTATAGACGTATAACGTGACATCGCGTTGGTGCTGATCTCCATACGCTTCAGTTCAAGCCATTTGTTCGCCAGTTCGAGCACGGTAATCTCCTTGCTCTCTACCCCAAACTTTCTCAGGTTCGGCGAGTCAGGGAACTGGGCCGCATAATTGAAGTTGCCTGTCTTTATCGCGAAGCACACCGACGCGCGTAACTCGCCAGCTACTTTTCTATTTTTTGGTGTATCTGGCACGCCGAGGTTTTCACGCACCCGGCTTCCTTTATAGATGAACCATATACGGAGTGTTCCGCCGTGGTTCTCCACGCCTGTTGGGTATGCTGACTTAGCCATTATTCCCTCCTGACGTCCAAGAGCCCGCTAAGCATAAACGGATCCTCATTGGCGCGCACCTGGCTGTTTCTTTTTGAGGCTTTCAACCCACTGGTCGATCGCTTTGTGGTTATACAAGCACTCGCTGTTTTCTTTAGGGATGCTGTCAGGCGACATGTGGACGTACTCCCTTCCACATAGCCAGCTTTTCTTGCGGGCCCGCGCTATCGTTCCCGGGCGAAGCCCTGTCATTTTCACAAGTAGGTCTTCTGTCACCCACTCGCTGGGCACGATTTGAATAATCTCGCTCATGATCGCTCCTATGACATCGTTTTATAGAACTGCGGCTGGTCTGGCGTGGCCGCGCGTAATTCGTTTTCCGCGTGCACTGAATAATTGCCGTCATCCCATCGCACCCAGGCTTTCGGGTGATCGCCTTCCGGCTCCAGTTGGCTATCCACCACGCCATGAATACCGCCGGTCTTCTTCTGGACTAATGCGCCCACATTAAAAGCAGCCATTGCACACCTTCCGGTTCGTGAAGAAATGAGATGAGAGCGCCCAGCGCCATAAGTGCGGCGATGAGCCAGGTCATGGGGTTTGATTGCATGATTAACTCCCAAAAGAAAACCCGCTCAATGGCGGGTTCTATTTAGGTGAGGCAGGGATGTGGCGAACGGTCTATTCGGGCATTAAAGCGAGGAAATCTTTTTTATAAAGTTCTTTCAATTCAGACATAACCTCGGCAGAGGCCATTTCATGGGTAAGCAAAGTTCTGCCCAGACGTTTCTCAGCATCCTGCTGAAAATCAGAAAAACTCCCGATCAATACCCCAGTGTAGCCAGTTAGGATGGTGCACTGCTGTTGTGTCAGTTTCATCTAATTCCTCCTTTATGATGTCGGTATTCTATCGCACTAAGTTTTCGTACCCAATAGCCAGCTCATAACTGGCTATCAGTTGCGTCATGGCTTCGATGCGCGGTAATCGTCTAGCGCTTTAGCAATCGTCTCAATTGGGTCATGCTCCTGGCTGATAATTTCACGGATGCTTTCCTCGCTTGGGTTTAGGCCTTCCCCATCGCCGAAGTAGAAGGCGAGTGCTTTCATAATTTCATCATATGCTGACATATTCTCTCCTCATGCCGCGCGCTGGGCGCGCAGCGTCAAATTACTTCCGCCAGGCGAAGCTAATTGGCTCCGGCGTAATCCACAGGTGACGCATGTTCGCCACGTTCACCACATCAGAATCCCGCGGGTAAATCTCCACGGCATCACGATCGCCATAGCCAACAGCTGACTTTATCTCCTGCAGCGCATCCCAACTGATGCCATCCTTCCACCGGCCAGAGCTCCCAATGCTGGTGGTATTCACCGTCAGGCGAATGACACCGTTGTCTTCCTTAAACTCCTGAACCAGAAAGTAAGCGTTAGCCCACACGTTGCTCCGCTTGGGGTCGTGGCATCGTACCGGCCATTGCGATTCCGGTACCAGCTTGAGTATTCCGATCACTTTTAAACTCCCCTCTGCTTATTCTTCAGCCCTATAACGCTCTGGCACTCCGCGCAAGTTTGGCAGCCGGGAACGGCAGCGCGCCGCGGCGCTGGGATATCCTCGCCGCATTCCGCGCAATACTCAGCTGATACAGCGTTACGGTCTATGCGGTGAACGGAAAGGGCGGCGTTACGCTGAAGCTCTTCAATCTCTGCTGCTGTGTCGATGATGTCTGCCATGGTCAATGCTCCCGGAACTGTCGGTTAATTCGGTTGAAGGTGAACGCCAGCAATAAAAAAGGAGCCTTAAGCTCCTGGGTGATTAGTGCCTTCATGCATCTGGCACCGGAGGTGTGGGTGCCCAATGAGTAATATTCATTTCCTCATCATCCAAGCTCTCAATCTGATAGCTCCATTCCCAGTCACCAGTTTCAGTCATGCAGTCTGAAAGCCAAACTGAGCGCCAACCAATGACCCAGCCTTCTCCGTTAGCGTCAAATAACAAACACTGCTGATTAGGAGCGGGCAGCCCATCATTTACGGATACAACCTCGGATTTAATCGCATCTTTCCACGCAACTGCCGCCAGCTCTCCGCCGAGAATGTTCATGCGGGAATGCACTGCTGGCTCTTTCCCGTCCTCAAAATCTACGACAAAAGTTACCTTGCTCATTGTTCTGCTCCGAAGCGGCGATTAAGCCGCCCTGTGTATACGACGAACTCCAGAAGGCTAACTCCAAGAGCTTCAATTTTCTTGTGATGCTTGTTGATGATGGGAGGCACCGTTTCGTTCCAGTTAGGCTTTGGCTTCTTGCGCATGGCCTGCTGGATTTCCTCGGTGCAGCGGCGGCAGGCGGCGCGGATGGCATTTTCATTTGCCGGCGTCATGCGGCCTCCCGTTTATCTTTGATGTGAGGTGCGTTCGAAAGAAAAACCGCTTTCGCAAAGCCCAGAGGGGTTGCGCTTCGAATGTTTGCGCGATCGTCACTGGGTGGGCATTCGTGAATACGGTTGTCCGGATACCAGTCAGTTACCAAACCTGCGAAAGATGTTCCAGAGAGGGAACCGACCGCCTTCTTCTTCGGCACCATCCGGCCGCAGGCCAGCTTCACGGCGTCGATAGCAGCTTCCACCATCGGGTGCATATTCTCTGCGGGCGCCTTGAAGCCGTTACCCATCCAGAGGCAGGTCTGCTTCGTGTAGTTGTCATTCGCGCACAGACCAGTGAACTGGTACGGATGGAACGTGTAATCGGACGAACCGAAGATGCTACTGAACACGCTCACCGGGTTTTCGAATGCCCACGGGCAGCCGGCCGCCAAGCCAGTCATCCGGCATTGCTCGGCGACCAGCGCGGCCTTGGCTTGAAAGTGAGGGTCTTTTGCTCGTTTAGCCTCGAACCACCGGGAACCAGAGACCGCAACCTCAGTGCATGGCGGAAAGCCCATGACCATGACGACGTTCTCAGAGCGGATGATTTGAGATAGCCGCGGCATTGCCTCAAGGATGGTTGACGATATGCGCTCAACAGGACCGTCGATCGAAGTCTCTGGATGCTGCGGGTCAACCAATACCGCACGGTAACCGGCTTCAACCCATGGTTCAGACATGACGCCAGTGATATCGCACAGGCAGATAATGGTACCTTTGCTCATGCGGCCTCCGTTTTCACAACATCGATGGCGCAGCCGGGCAGCAATTCAACCGCGGCAGTAGCACACTGATTTCCCCAGTGTTGCCAGCCCGGCGCTGCGCTACGGCTAAACAGCTCAATGCGCTGAACATCACCGTAAAGCAGCTCCAGCCGGTGGCGTACTTCCCAGGGCTTTTCGCTGTGCGCGCCGAGCGGGCTGTAGACCACCTGCTTAATCCCGGCGTGCTTTCGCTCCAGCCCGGCGCCACGGGTTGCAATAAGCAAGTCTTCAGTGTTGGCCCGGGTGTGGTTGCCGCCGTTCATGCGCGTCTCGGCGTTCAGCAGGTCGAGAAAAACGTAAAAGTCGGTGACTTCACCCTCGTCCAGCGCCTTGTTGATGCGCAACTCGGCGTTCTGATTCAGCTTCACCCAGGTAAAGCCCTTCATCGTGCGAACGGTAAAACCCCAGGCCTCGGCCAGTTCGATAGCCTCCTGGTTATGCGTGCCGGTGTACCACATCGCCAGCACCGCGTTTTCGGCAGCCAGTTCCCACACAGGCAGACGCTTCAGGTCGATGAGCTTCATGGTGGAGTAGTGCTCGGCGGCAGCGCCGTTGCTGATGGTGTTGCCGTAAGACCAGGGCGGATCTGCGTAGATAAGCGAGTATTTTCCTGTCATGGAATTACACCTCGAAAGCAAGTTGTGGCGTGAACCGATCGCGTTCTGCGTCGTAGTTCAGCGAACTTGCAGAATTAAAGGCTTCAATGCGCTCTACCAGCACCGCAGCGCGTGTTTCTTTGCTTGCTGGCGCGTAGGATGATTTATCCCACGCCTTGTCGATTCCGATGTTGCGCGCGACATTAGTGCTGTCGGCTGAAGATAGTGGGATGTGGCGGAAGATATCGGCATTCAGCATACGCAGGCCGTGAAGCTTCGTTATCGGATACCCGTTTTTGTCGACAATGTGCTGAATTAGATCACGAAGCTTTGCGCGGCAGGCGCGCGGTCGCTTGGCGTCGTATTCACCCATGCTACCGATGCATACGCGCGGAAATTCTCGACACAGGCGGAAGAAACGTTCATCTGGCTCGTTCATGTGCCAAACCGGCGCACCAACTACTTTTCCATGCGGCCACTCGGCTATTAACGCGTCATTCTCTTCACTGGTCCCGCCGATCACGTCAGGGATAACAGAAAAAGCAAAGCGAGGGTGGTTCATCCAGCGGCCTACAAACGTGTAGTAGTCATTCCAGTTAACTACGCGCTTTTTTGTCCAGAAACTGAATGCGCCGTTATCCAGCGCGAAAGACTGGGTGACTTCGCTGGCCAGGGCTAATTGGCCGGGGTTAGCGAAGGATATGAAAGCGTGCCTGCCTTTCCATGCCTTCAGCGCGCATGTGTCTGGCGTAATAGGGCCGCCGTGAAAATGAATCATGCCGCCTCCTGCCTTTCCCGATATTCCTCAGCCAGCCGCTGCGCCTTTAATGGGTTGCTGACCACTTCACCCCATGGCATTAGCCAGCCGTTACCAATGAAGGGAAGGCACAGAGTGCCAACCCTGATGTCGTCGTGAGCGTGAGTCATAACGAGGTGTCCTAGAATGGAATGTCGTCGTCGAACGGAGGGTTCTGGTTGTTATGCGAAACCTGACGGTTTGCCTGTTGCAGTCGGGAATCCGGTACCGAGTTTGGATCGGTCTGATTATTCCCCCATCCGCCATTGTTATTCGAAGGCGCACCCCAGCCTCCGCGTGAAGAATCGTGAGGTTTCCGGTCGTCTTTATCTTTCATGGTGCGCTCAAGCGTAGCGATCGCTTCTGCTGGCGTTTTGTCGGTGAACTCTTTATAGGTCAGGCGTGAACCAGGTTGGAAAACATGGCGCACTTCAAACTTATAGCTGTCACTCCCGTCAGTTTTGGTGGTGAGGATTTTTTGCAGGAACAAGCCGACTCGCTTACCTTCCAGTGCCGGCAGACACCATTCATGACCGCTTTGCCCCTGTCGCTGTTGCGCCTGAGCGTCTTTAACCTGCGCAGCCCACATGATGGCGGCGATCAAACCCATACCAAAAGTCTGTGTGCCATCGCGACCGAGGAAGTTGATGCGCAGGAAATTTGCTTTCTGGCCGTCAGCGTCGAGCGAAAGAACAAGTGCCTGCGACTGTGATCCATCCTTGCCGAACTCATACACAGCGGAGGTGATCACGCCTTCGTATGCGCCGGTTTCAGAAATGCCAGCGGAGGATCCTGCTTTGAGTGCTGCTTCTGCCGACTGCTGGTTCCAGGTAAAGCTGATTGGTTGGTTCATCGTTATCTCTCTTATAAGTCAGTGAATTCAGAAATTGCGTTGTCGAACGCCGCCAGGTCGTTATCCATGTCAGTCACTTCTGGACCGAAAAGGTCAGGAGGACATTTCACGGTGTCGTTGTCGTCGCCCTTCAACAGGAAAAGGTGTTGGCCGTCGCGCTTGATAATGCGCAGAACGATAGGGAAGTAGCCTTCGGGTGTGAGCTTTTCGTTAAGCATCTTGCCGACGGTCTTCATCCTGATTTTTCCTTCGCTCTCTTCGGTGTGGGCGAGGAAGTAAACGCGGAAGTCGTCAGGGAGCTGGGTTGCAGCTTCAATGATGCGCCAGGCGTGCTCCGCCATTTCAGTAAACTTGGTGTAGCCGGTCTCGTAGGCCCGATCCATGTTCTCGTGCTGCATTACGGCCTGAAAATCATCGATAATCAGAATCTTTCGCCCACTCATCGCAGCGTTACGGATCACGTCAAGAAGATGCCGGCCATTGCGGATATCAACAACGTTCCCGCGCTGGATTGAGTTATCTGGCAGGCGTTTACCGTGGAGTTTCCAGCCGGTATTGCGGAACGGAAGGGCCTTACGAATACAGCGAGCGAGAATGGCATTTTCCGGGTTAACGTTGCGGATGCTGTACGTTTTGCCATACCCGGAGTCGGCAAGGATGAGAGTCATCACCGCCATAAATCACCCCTTAAGCCAGTGTTGGATTGTGAAGAGAATGTCTTCGTCGTCGCTGTTGCTGGACAACCAGCGGAGATAGCCAGGGTCGACCTTCGCAATTTCTTCAAACGTCATGCCCTTATGCTTGCCGAACCGGATCGCCTTAATCAGTGATGGGCTGTTTGAAATGGCGCGCATTTCGCCAAACGTCCATTTCGCCAGGCGGCCCATGTACAGAAGCAATTCAGCAGTGACGTAGCAGTCATACAGCGCGCGGTGCGCATACAGACCTTCCGGAAGTTCAGGTTTCAGGCCCAGGCTGTAACGCAGGTACTGGTTACTGTGGCTTGGGTGATCCGGGAGAAGAGCGCGGGCCAGCTTAGCGGTGCAAATCCATGGTGCATCGATTTGTGGCAACTTCGATTTATCGAACTTCGCGTTGTGCGCGACGTAAGCCTGCGCGCCAAGGTAACGACCGATAATTTCGCCAATCAACGGGGCGTCAGCGACCATATCTTCAGTGATATGGTGGATAGCCATAGCCTCGAAGCTTATCGCCTCAGCGGGCTTCACAAAGTCGCTCATGGGGTTGCAGATAACGCCGTCAACGATATCCACGCTGGCTATCTCCAGCACACTGCCTTCCAGGCTGGTAGTTTCGGTATCAATAACTCGCAACATGCTTAATCTCCGTAAGGTGGTCGTTAACTGCGTCAAATTCTGCGAGCTGGTGGGCCAGTGATTCGAGGTCTGCCGGCTGGAGGTCATACAGCAGGCAGAGCATGGCAACCATCAGCAATCCGGTTTGCTGAGTTACCATCGCGTTCTCCGTGATGTCTTGGCGCGTGAAGGGTTCTGGCGGAAGAACTTCTCAGCGCAGCCTTTGTCGGTGCAGAAATGCTTTTGTGACGTCGACATGTAGGTCGATACCGTCTGAACAGTGCAATCGCTCTTATGGCGCCGCGCGCCGCAGTAAGCACACATTACAGAGCTGAGGTACTCGGTAGCTGAGTCGAGAATGATGCTTTCTGCAAAACTGCCTGGCACACCACGTGAATCGACATACTCGATCATGTTCTCGGTGCGTCCGGCGCTGTTAGTAAATGACCCTCGCCCGGTAAGCTTGATAATTTGGCCGCCGAGTTTGAGTCGGGATCCTTCTGGCAAACTTGCCAGTCGTTCAGAGGTTAATCGCTCGTAAGGTTGCATAAAGACTCCTTAAAAAGTGCGTGCGAAGGCCGCCCGCGTAATGCCAGGCCGATCGGTTGAATAGGGTGGTTAGTGCTGGATAGGGTTGCCGTGACCGTCGAGCAGTACGTCAATCATCACGCAGTCACTGAGGCGGATGATTTCGGCGTCGGTGTGCAGGTAAACACATTTGCGCTCCTGGATAACCGCTGAGACGCGATAGGTTCTGCCCTTATGCATCGCCATCATTCCCGGCGTTAAGCACTGGCGAATGAGTGGCGTCGTACCGTAGTGATGCATCATTTTTTACGCTCCAGTTGCTCAAGGATGCCAGCGATGTGCAGCTGCCAGCGGTTCATGGTTATCTTTTCGCGGGGCTTATCAGCTGAAGCCAGCTGCCAGTGGTGGCCATCTGCCATTTTTTTGATTGTGTACAGCTTGCCGTTGTGAGTGACTTTCATGATTCACCATGCTCCGTCCCACCTATGAATCGCTCTGGCATTTCATCAAAAATTGCCATACTCAACACTGCAACCTTTCCGTCTCTCAAGGGGAATGCGTATTCCTTTTTTACGACGTAGAGGTGGTCAGCTGTTGCTCTGAGAACCATGTCGGTAACATCAGTTTTCTTTCCAACCCAGCAACTCTTAACTGGGTTGAGACGACCTTCAAAAATCGTTCCAGTTAACGGGCTGGCCCCAATCATTTTTACAGTGCCCATAATCATCTCCGCGCTTAAGGCCGCGCCGCCGAACGGTTAATACAAGACTTCTGCGCTTGTACGAAAATATGCTGGCGGTGGATGGCCGCCGGTTGTCATAACTAACCGCACTCATCGAGAACGGTGAGGTATGAAAAAAGCCGCTGGTTAGGCGGCCTATTTTTGTTTGGACTTGTGCTTTCCAGCCCACTGCTTAGCGATATAAAGGCAGTCGTCGAAAATCCTCCCCTTGCGGCTTGCCTGAGAGCAGCGACGGTAATGATCCACCGCCATGTCCGCGCCGGTCATCGCCGCATTCTCGTCGTAGCCCAGCTTTATTAGCTCGGACGTGATGTTTTTGTGAATGAACTCCTGCGGGCTCATACAGGGAGACCTTCTGAGAATTCGCCAAGATCTGGGATGCTGAACTGAGTTAACTGGAGCGCGAGGAGAGTCGCTTCCTTAACGCGCTTTTTGTCTTTCTTACGCTGCGCGAGCAAGCCACTGCCTTTTTGTCCGCGATGTTTAAAAGACAACTCATCGAATGATGCGATCTGATCGTGAATCTGCTGCCCGGTCAGTTTGGCAAGGCCTGAGACATTCAATGGGGCTATCTGAATGCCAGATTCTTTTTCAACCAGGTCAAGCATCCAGATACGCAGGTCTTTGGCTACTTTGGTACGAGAGACCATGCCGATGAGGTGCGCACCTCTCGGGGAGAAAATACGCATTTCAACTTCACGTAAGCTATTGTTTATCCCATCCTTCCTCACTTTGGTCACGGTCGTCATACTATCCGTGAACTCATCTTTGTGGCGGTTGTAGATGTTGGAAACCTTATTGGCGTTTGCATAACCAAGAAGGTCGGCCAGCGCTTCTGTTGTGAACCAGATTTTCCCGTCACCGTTATCAAATGGCACGACAGTGCGATCCTGAAACGTTAACTCGCTTCCCATATTCACCTCTCTTTGTTTACCGTCAGCCCCTCGCAAAGAGCTGCTGGTAAAGGTTCCCCGATGTTCGGGATCTGAGCAGCAAACCATTCCGGTGCGGAGTCCTCTTCGTGTGCTATACCCGCCACGCGTTACACACCTGCCTCAATCCCATTGGGCGCCATTTCAATTTGCCAGGAGCGCTCCGGGTGATTTGCTGCTTGACTGAATTCTTAATGAGCAGGCGGCTTGCTGTCCGCCGCTGGCTAACTTCGCTCAGCTGTCGATGTTTCGTTTCGATGGATTAAAGATAACCTTAGTTATGAGTGATGGCAATAACCTAATTTATAATTATCATCACAAAAGTTATAATGGCATGATAACTAAAAGAATTTATTTTTGTAAAAAGGTGGGGTTGATGGATTTTGGGCAATAAAAAACCCCGCATTGCGGGGCTTATAATCAAATGGGGGTTAGAAATAACCGTTGTCTTTGCAGACTGATATCGTTGATAGGGTCTCGGCATCATCACCACCCATACCTATAAAGCCAGCGTGTGGTTTGCCATTATTAATAAGCATGACCATGAATGGGGTGTTTCCAGCATAGCCGCCGTATGAGTTTTTCGAGTTAACTAGGCCGCAGTAGGCCCCTTTCCCGTTGCTCACAAACTTTGAGTGCTTGAACCTGGCGCTTTCAGGATCCTTCAATTGGTCTTTTACTGCGTTCTCAACAGCATTAATCTCCTGCTTCGTGAGAGATCTATATTTCCAGACAGTTGCCGGTTTCTCGTTATCAGAAGTGTTAGGTGTTGGACTTACATCAATGCAGTTAGCCCATTGCTCAGTTATTCGAGCAATACGGTCTGAGATGGCGAATTCAGTTTTAGAAAGGCTTGCGGCGAACACTTTTGTCTTATCATCAAGAAAAAGCATTCCGTTTTTTTGTTCACTGATTATCGGGGAAATGACCACGCCGCCAGCTGGACGGGTGGCTTTAAAGGATTTGCCATCAAATTCTACAGTACCCTTACCGCCGGGAATCATAGGTGCATTAGCACCTTTGCTTATGTCGGACTTAGCGTAATCGCAGCTCAGAATGCTTGACCCGATTGCGTTCGTTGTTAAGGCCAGAAAAGATAATGCTATAAGTTGTAATTTCATCCATGCCCTCTGAATTACCAGATAGTAGACGTCCAGAACATGCGCCCAAGGATCTCTACGCTTTCAATGTCAGCCTCTTCATCAGGGTACTCTTCACTGTTGAAGCTGCGAATCACGATACGAGTAGGGCTCACACGATAAATGGATTTTAGTCTTTTCCATCCATCCTGGCTGATTGCATAGACTTTGCCATCGACGATTTTTTTATCGTTCGTGTTAATAGCGATGGTTGTTCCCTCTGGGATCATAGGCTCCATGCTATTTCCTGATGCCGGGAAGCACAGCACACTATCTTTCTGGGCTCCAACCTTACGCAGGGTAGACTTCGCAAAACGGAGTTTGAATCCGTTATAGTCATCTTCCAAGCAGGAACCATCACCACAAGCAAGTTCTATGTCTTTCAGATATGGCACTTCGACCTCGTCATCTGGCAGATCTGTTTTGCTATCCCAAGCGTCAACTTTACCCCATTCCGATTCTGGTGGGATAGCGGATTCCTTGCGTACTTCGTCCTGCATTGAGCCTATGCCAGAACTGAGCCATTCCGGACGCACATTCAATGCATGAGCAAGCTCAACCATCTTACGGCTTCCTGTGGTTTTGCCTGATGTCATTTTCTGAATTGCAGGTTGAGATATGCCAACTTTCTCAGCCAGCTGCCCTTGGGATATGCCTGCGGCGCTCATAGCCGCGTTTAGTCGATCTGCGAATGTTTTCATAGCGCCAATATATAACTCAGGTTATGCAGAGTAAAATAACAAAGGTTATGGACAATGCTCATAACTTGAGTTATCTTTTCATTAATCCAGTAATCGGATAGGTAAAATCCATGAACAAAGTTATTCAACGAGCTTTAGAAATCGTTGGCAGCCAGAAGCGACTCGCAGATATTTGCGGCGTTAGCCAGCCAGCGGTTCACAAGTGGCTTAACGGTGGTTCCGTATCTCCGGAAAAAGTAACAGCCATCGTAAACGCTACTGGCGGCGAGATTAAGGCACACGAAATTCGACCTGATCTTCCCGACCTGTTTCCACACCCAGAGAACCATGCCGCTTAACGGCGGCCCTAACCACGAAAGGGAAAGCAATGCATTCACTTGCGTATCAACACAATACCGGAATACACCCGGGAGCGGTGATAAACCGCGCTCAACCTAAAGCGGCGCCAGACCACGAAAATATCCGCGATGCGGTCCGGGCATGGTCTTCGGCGCTGGACAATCAGGACGTCGTCTCGGCGCTGATCATCAACGAATACCGGGAGCAGGGCGGGACCGCCATCAGCTTTCCGGAAGACATCAGCCGGGCGCGCCAGAAGCTGTTCCGCTTCCTGGATAACCGTTTCGACTCCGAACAGTACCGCGAGAACGTGCGCCAGCTGACACCGGCAATCATGTCCGTCCTGCCGCTGGAGTATCGAAACCGCCTGGCGCCGCAGAACGACACTATGTCTCTGATCGCCTCTGCGATGAAAGAGTGTGCCGAAGCTAAACAGGCAGTGCTTCTGGACGCTCCAGAGCATCAGAAGCTGAAAGAGGTAAGCGAGGGTATAGCGTCGCTCTTCCGCCTCATGCCGGAGCAGGTAGGGCCGCTGATGACGATGGTTACGTCGATGCTGGGGGTCATGTGAGAGGAACCAGAAAAGAAAAAGCCCTTGAAGCGGTCACTTCAAAGGCCTTCCAAACACTGTGTTACGCCAAGTAACGGGAGTAATTATGGCAGAGAAATTGATGCATAACACGATGTTTTTGCCGCTCAGCCTGGAGAAAGAGAAGGTTAAGCATCTTGATATTCCTAGCGGACTCAGATCTCAAGGGTGGATTTACGCGCTCAAAAATCCATACATGCCGGGAATCTTCAAAATAGGAATGACAGTAAATGAGCCTGAAATACGTGCTGCTCAGATTTCACAGGGCACTGGCATACCGGCGCCATTTGAAGTCCATAGCGCCTACTTTTCCGATAACCCGAGAGGCCATGAACAGGAGTTTCATCAATACCTGTCCAACTGCCGAATCAATCCTGGTCGTGAGTTTTTCAGATGCACTGAAGAAGAAATCGCTGAAGCAGCTGATGCAATCGGTTTAATCAGCCGTAGCGCCACGATAGAGGAACTTGCTGATTCCTATGACGTTATTTGCATTGAGCAGAGCGAACCTTTCTCTTTGCAAGAACTGTTTGACGATCTCGATATATCAGTTTTCGGCTGCCAGTACGCGGCGACAAAAAGGTTGGTAGAAATCGGAAGGGAATATCTGCATCTCGTCAATAGGGGTGGTTGCTCGTTAGCGTTTATGGATGGGAGGGGAATACCTGTCGTCCGTGAGTACATTCAACATCGCGAAGCATACATTGCATCCCAAGAAGCTGCGGGTGTGTATGGTCCGCAGAAACCAGGAGGATTTTGATGGCTCGCTCACGAAACATCAAGCCAGGCTTTTTCACTAATGACGAGCTCGCAGAATGTCAGCCACTGGCTCGCATTCTCTTCGCTGGTCTGTGGACTATTGCCGATAAAGAGGGTCGCCTGGATGACCGACCGAAGAAAATTAAAGCCATGGTACTGCCGTTCGATGATGTCGATTGTGACGCTTTGTTGCAGCAGCTGCATCAGCATAAATTCATCAATCGATACCAAGTGAATGGTGATTCCTACATTCAAGTTTCTAACTGGAAAAAGCACCAGAACCCGCACTGCAAAGAAGCGGCAAGTGAGATACCAGAACCGCCTAAGAACCAAAATGGCACCGAACAAGGACAGTGCAATTCAGATGCAAAAGAGGAAAAGGAAGAAGAGGGAAAGACTCAAGTAATTGAAAATAATGAAGCACAAGAAAAGCACGGTGCTAGTAAGGTGCAAGAACAGGTTCAGAACAGTTTAAATCCTGCTGATTCCCTTAACCTGATTCCTGATTCCCCTATCCCTGATCCGGATTCCTTGGTTAACACCCAAGCCGCTGACGCGTCTTGCGAAGAGGCCAATGCAGATATTCATGAAATATCGAGTCGGTACGCATTCGAGGGCCAGATCGTTCGGCTGAACCACAAGGACTACCAGGCATGGTTAAACCTGTACCCGCTGATAGACCTGAATTACGAACTTCAGAAGCTGGATATCGAGTTCACGCATGAGAAGCCAAAAAATTGGTTTATCACTGCCAGCCAGAAGCTGAGTTATCAGAACAAGCAGGCGGCAGTACGCGGCAAACCAGCCGCTAAGCCGGATCTGGACTTCAACAACACTGACTGGGCTTATGGGGTGATTCGATGAAATCTCTTGCAGAGCAGATGCGTAACCACGATCGCGAGCAGATGAGCCGCATGGCCCATAACCTGCCAGAGCAGTATCAGGAGCGTGCGCCGGTAGATCAGGTGGCTCAGGTATTCAACAAGCTGTTCAACGAGCTGCGCGCCGCGTTCCCGGCCAGCATGGCGAACTTCCGTGAGCAGCGTGATTTAGACGAATTTCGCCGTCAGTGGCTGCTGGCGTTTCAGGAGAACGGGATCCACTCAATGGCCCAGGTCGATGCCGGTATGCGCATTGCCCGCCGCCAGGAGCGTCCATTCCTGCCGTCTCCGGGCCAGTTCGTCGCCTGGTGCAAACAGAGCGGCGGCGCGCTGGGTATCACCGTTGACCAGGTGATCACCGAATACTGGGACTGGCGTAATCGTTCGTTCGAGTTCACTTCCAGTGAGCAATTCCCCTGGTCGCAGCCGGTCATGTACCACATCTGCGTTGAACTGCGCCACCGCAGCACAGAGCGCCAGTTGACTCATGGTGAACTGGCACGCGAGGCGGGTGATCTGCTGGACATGTGGGAGAAGCGCGTCACCGAGGGTAAGCCAGTTCCGCCGGTACGCCGGGCGATTGCAGCACCGGCTGCCGAGCACGGGCCGACGCCGATCCAGCTGCTGCTGGCGAAGTACAACCGCAACAAGTCGAACGGGATGGTGTGAGATGACCATAACAATCCGTGAGCAGGTGCTGGCAGACCTGCGCAATAACCCAGGACTGAACAACGCAAAACTGGCAGGGCTTATCGGCATGGACACCAAAAAGATATCCGGGACGGTGAGTACGCTACTGGCCGATGGGCTGATCAGCTGCGAAGGAAAATACGGCCAGCGCCTGTACAGCTTAACCAGCTACGGCATGCGATTCGCCCCTGACACGATACCGGGCATGAAGCACGGCAAGTCGAAGTTAATTCAGCGGGCGGACACGAACGTGATCTGCCAGGAGTGCCGCAACAGCGCTGTTATGAAAAGGATTCTTTCCGTCTATGGGAGGTGTGGAAATGTGTGAATTAACCCAAGATAAGCTGAAATCTTTACTTCATTATGACCCTGAAACAGGCATTTTCACGCGCAAGAAAGGTGGTGGCGGGGTTGCGGCTGGGAGTATTGCCGGCGGCCTTAATGGACACGGATATATAAATATAAAAATAGGCGGGAAAACATTCAAGGCACACCGGCTCGCATTTCTTTATGTCTATGGGTATATGCCTGAAATGGTTGATCATAAAAATCTAAACAGGGCGGACAATCGACTCTCAAACTTACGCGCTGCAAATCGCGCGCAAAATGGTCAGAACTCAAATATGAGAAGCGATAATGCCAGCGGAGTTAAGGGTGTGTCCTGGGATAAAAGAATAAATAAATGGGTTGCTCGATGCACCTGCAACGGCCATGAAAACTGGATAGGCTCATTTGAAAACAAAGAGTGTGCGATTGAAGCTGTGAGGTTATTTAGAGGAAAAACACACGGTGAATTCGCTAACCACGGGGAGGCCGCCCAATGAGCAACACCACCAAAGTGCTGAATTATGACCCATCCGACCCAGATAAAATGCGCCTGCCAGAGGGTATTCGCTGTGGTAATTGCCATCACATGCGCCGCTGTAAATTTCTGTGTGGTCATACAGAGACCGATACCTATTGCGACTGGTCACCATCGCGCTTCATACCAGCAAAGACAGAAGGATCCGCACAATGAGCAATACAGCAAAACTTCAACTCGGTTTCTCACCACTGTGCAAAACTATCACGTTGGCAAAAATGCGTGATTTGGAAGGTGGTGGTCGTCTGCGTGTGGGCAATGATCGCGGGCGTGATGTGACCAACGAAGCTGCACAGCTCGTCTGGCAACTGGTTATGGCAGAGGGTGGGGAAATAGGCTGGGAGCTTGATGATGGTTCTCGCATGATTCTGAAGGCAGAGAAGAAGGAGGCCGCCCAATGAGCAACATCGACAAACAGGCGCTGCAAGCAGCAGCAGAGAAAGCACTTCAGGGTAAATGGGATTACGAGGCAGGGGCAATCTGGCATACCGATGAGAGCGGCATGGTTCAGCACATGGCGGTGGTCGAAGCCGGTGATGATATCAGCGATGAAGAGCATAAGAGCAATATGCGTTTTATCACGCTCGCCACGCCTGCTGTTGTCCTGGGATTGCTTGATGAGCTGTATGAATCTAAAGCTGCGGAAGCTAACGAGTCCAGCTGCGCTAACAGCGTTATCGACAGCGCTATCAAATGGCAGACGCGCGCCAAAGATGCAGAGGCAAAGCTGGAAGCCGCAGAGAAGCGGATTGCTGATCTGGAGGCGAGTCACAACAATCTACGCGAGGCAATGGCCGGCATTCACAACACAATCGCAGGCGGAGGCGCTTACACGCCGCTTGCTGCAATTCTGAATGGCTCCAAACGCGCATACGAAGAGTCGGCCGCCGCAGCCGATAAAGGGGCGTAAGCATGGCACTGACGAAAAAACAGCGCGCAGAGTTGCGCATGAAGTTCGGTGGTCGCTGTGCTTATTGTGGCTGCGAGCTTGGCGACAAATGGCACGCTGACCACGTGAAGCCGGTTATTCGTTTTGAAGGACAGATGCTTTACCAGGAGAGGGATGAAATCGACAATCTTGTCCCGGCCTGCCACCCATGCAACCTGCATAAGCACTGCAGTAGCCTGGATGATTACCGCCGAATTATTGACGATGGTCGCAGGGAGTTTCTGCGTTCCGGTAAGGGGAAGGCTCTGGTGCGCATGGGGTTGGTTAAGATGAAGCCGGACCCGATTGTGTTCTGGTTTGAACAGTATCAGGAAGGAGCGACAGCATGAGCACTATTACCACAGAGCGACTGACAAAAATTCTCTCTGAAACCCAGGCAGTAATTACCGAATGCAACTCTCGTGGTGTTCATGGTTCCGTAGAGGTGAACGCCCGCTTGTTTGAAAATGTGTTGATGGAGTTACTACGGCGCCGTGCCGCCATGCTTCAGGGTGTCGAAATCGTCGAGTCGCGCTGCAGCAACTCTCCGGTGATTCCGGATGGCTGGGTTATGGTTCCGGTTGAGCCTACTGATGACATGATCGTCAATGGCTTTGAATCAGAGCCTGATGAGAGCTTCAGCGACGAGAAGGAGTGGGAAGCATACGATGCTATGAGTGGATGCCAGCAGGCGGCGCACCGGGCTAAGTTGTGCTGGGCAGCGATGATAGCAGCAGCGCCGAAGTTAGAGTGATTCTTGATAATCATTTTTCAAAAGTGATGTTATAATTAAGTCGCAGTCGGTCTGAACAGCCGGTTGCGACTTCTGCGCATTTAAGGGGACTTAAATGCGACCACAATCTGAACTCCTCACCTTGTCACAGATGCAGAAATGCACCTGCGATTTTCTGCATTCTGCGTTATCTCTTGGAGGTGGCGTATGAAGCAGCAATTCCACCTCGTCAACGACGCCATCAAGCAAAACGCTATCAACTTCATCCGGGAGCTACCGGTGGACGCCAAGCGCCCGTTGGTTCTCGATATCAAGGAGATGACCCGCACCCTCGATCAGAACAAAAAAATGTGGCCACTGCTTAAAGACCTCTCCGACCAGGTTACATGGTTTGGCAATAAGTACGATTCTGACGACTGGAAAGACCTGATCACCGCTATGGTCGCCAAGTCCAAAAAGCAAGAGCAGCGCATGGCACCCGGTCTTGATGGTGGCGTTGTGATGTTCGGTCAGCGAACCAGTAAGATGACTGTCCGCCAGATGGTCGAAGTCATTGAGGCTATCTACTGGTTTGGCACTCAGCAGAACGTCAAGTTCAGCGAAAAATCTCGCCTTGAAATTGAATGGGCTAAACGCTGGGGTGAGCGCAATGAGTAGCCCACTTTCCCGCGTCATCACAAACGAAATCTTCCGCGTTCCGGCGCGCCGCCAGCGCAAGCCCGCGGTTAAGCCGTCCGATATCCCGACGCTGAAAGACTACACCGCCCGCCTGGTGGATCAGAAATGGCTGCGTCTCGCGGCGAGGAGAACGCATGGCTAATTTATGCAAAGCGGCACGCGGCCGCGAATGCCAGGTACGCATCCCGGGCGTATGCAACGGAAATCCTGAGACATCTGTACTGGCTCATATCCGCCTGGCTGGGCTGTGCGGAACCGGAATCAAGCCGCCTGACCTGATCGCCACCATCGCATGCAGCAGTTGCCACGACGAGATTGATCGCCGCACCCGCCTGGTCGATGCGGAATATGCAAAGGAGTGCGCGTTGGAAGGCATGGCTCGCACGCAGGTCATCTGGCTTAAAGAGGGGCTCGTAAAAGCATGAATGAATACCGCATTAGCCTCCCGTGGCCGCCGAGCAACAACCGCTACTACCGGCATAACCGCGGGCGCACGCATATCAGCGCAGAAGGGCAGGCGTACCGCGACAGCGTCGCCAGAATCATCAAAGACTCAATGCTGGATATCGGCCTGACCACGCCCGTGAAAATCCGTATCGAGTGCCACATGCCGGATCGCCGCCGCAGGGACCTGGACAATCTGCAAAAGGCCGCATTTGACGCACTGACTAAGTCCGGGTTCTGGCTCGATGACCAGCAGGTCGACTACTACAGCGTGAAGAGAATGCCGATCGTCAAAGGCGGCAAGCTTGAACTGACCATCACCGAACTGGAGGCCGCATGAGCACAGAAACCGAAATAGAGCTGGGCAAAGTTGTCGCGTTCCCTACTAAGAATAACGATCTGCAAGATGGGCTGGTTATTCAGCGCGAAGGTCAGAAGGTCATGTGCCTGCACTCCACTGTTTGGGTGAACGAAAAGGACAGAACCTTACGCTGCCGTAGATGCGAAACGCTCATCGAACCTTTCGACTTTCTAATGACGCTCTGTGACCAGGAGTCTCGCTACATGGAGAACGTGAAATATCTCCGCCGGGAAGAAAAGCAGCGCCGACAGAACATCGAAAAGCTCATTCAGATTGAGAAGAACGCCAAGTCCCGAATTCGCCGCGCCGGGGATAAGTCTCCACTTCCTCTCTGGCAGAACGAGAGGGTGGATGAATGACCCGTGACCAGATTCTCCGGTATCAGGCAGAAAGCGTTAAGCGCGCCAACCTGCCACCAGTAGCAAAGCACAGCCAGACCAAAACCAACCAGCCAAATAAGGAAGCCGCATGAACAGTCAGCAACTGGAATACGTACGTCAGCAGCTCATTGTGGCGACCGCTGATCTGAGCGGGGCGACGAAAGGGCAACTGGTAGCTTTCGCCGAGAACGCGCAATTCACCGCGACGGCGCGCAGCCGGGGCCGAAAAAAGGTATTCGACAAGGATAAGCAGCGCATGGTCAACCCTGATGGTCCGCCTATGAGCGGCAGCCAGTCCCGCGCAAAGGGATCGTCTATCGCGCTGGTGGGTCCGGTTGAGTTTGTTACCGCCTCATGGCGCCGCGCTGTTCTGTCGCTGGAAGACCACCAGAAAGCATGGCTGCTGTGGAGCTATAGCGAGAATATCCGCTTCGAGTACCAGGTGGCGATCACTCAGTGGGCGTGGGCAGAGTTCCGGGATCATCTCGGCACGAAGAAGGTGGCCGGCAAGACGCTGGAGCGACTGAAGAAGCTGATCTGGCTGGCGGCGCAGGATGTCAAAGCGGAGCTGGCAGGGCGTGAGACGTACGAATATCAGGTGCTGGCGGAACTGGTCGGTGTAACGCCAAAGAACTGGTCTGAGACGTTTACGGATCGCTGGGTTGAGATGCGGCGCATCTTCCTGCGCCTGGACAGCGGAGCTTTGTTGAAGGTTACGCGATCACGTTCACAACAAAAGGCGACAAATTTAGACTCAAGTCTTGCAAAACTGGATTGAAACGCATATATTTCATGTAAATCTGATATCGTCGCCATAGCTTTGATTGTCGACACAAAGAATTCAAGCCCGAGGTTAACGCCTTGGGCTTTTTCGTATCTGCACAACAGGAAAGAGCATTGAACAAGGCGAAAACCGGTAGACGCGACTAATGCCATCCGGGCGTCCAGTGCTCTATCCGTTGTGGTGTAACTCAATTCCCGCTTGCGGGTTAGATGGGTAGAGTAACGCATCAACTGGCATAGCCAGCAGGGCAGGCATGATGCTAATGCTGAACCTGAGTATCGGTTCGAGTCCGATCGCCACACACTAAACCCAGCCAGGGTATTTACGGCCAGAGAGCCGACATTGCCTTACCCTCATCTTCCTGGCTTGTCGCCAGGTTTTTTATTCAGGCCGCAGACAATCAATTCCAGATGCCACGTAGCTATCGTGTCTGACGGCCTTCCCCCACTACACAAACAGCACCCCGTTCTTTCGGAGGTGATATGGCTAAACGTATGCAAGATAAAGAAAGCATTGCCGGAGTGTCATGGCTGATTGTCCTTGCTCTGTCATGCTGGGGCGGACTGGTCCGATACCTTATTGACGTTAAGCAGAACAAAGCCACCTGGAGTTGGATCAATGCACTGGCACAAATTGCAGTGTCAGGATTTACCGGTCTCATTGGTGGTCTGATTAGCGTTGAAAGCGGGCTTAGCCTTTACATGATTCTGGTTACGTCAGGTATCAGCGGAGCGATGGGCTCCGTGGCGCTGACGTACTTCTGGGAACGCCTGACGGGGATGAAGAATGCAAACCAGTGATAAAGGCATTGCCCTGATCAAGCAGTTCGAAGGCTGCAAGCTCACCGCGTACCAGGACAGCGTAGGAGTGTGGACGATCGGATATGGCTGGACTCAGCCTGTCGACGGCAAACCAATCCGAGCCGGTGTGACGATTAAGCAGGAGACTGCAGAACGCCTGCTGAAGACAGGACTGGTCAGCTACGAAAGTGACGTGTCCCGCCTGGTTAAAGTCGGTCTGACTCAGGGGCAATTCGATGCTCTGGTGTCGTTCACGTACAACCTCGGAGCCCGGTCATTGTCGACATCGACTCTTCTGCGAAAACTTAACGCCGGTGATTACGCTGGCGCTGCCGATGAGTTCCTGCGCTGGAATAAAGCTGGTGGCAAGGTCCTGAATGGGCTGACCCGTCGGCGTGAGGCGGAGCGCGCTCTGTTCCTGTCGTGATTGGTGCACTGGTTAAGCGTTACTGGCTGCAGCTGCTGATGGTGGCGTTAATCGGCGTGCTGGCGTTCTTAGTGAATCACTACCGCGACAACGCCATCACCTACAAAGACCAGCGCGACAAAGCCACCAAGAGCCTCCGCCTGGCTAACGACACCATCAAAGACATGCAGACCCGCCAGCGAGATGTGGCTGCGCTGGATGCCAAATACACGAAGGATTTAGCTGATGCGAAAAAGCAGCTTGATGATCTGCAGCGTTGTGTTCGTGATGGCAAGTGCGGGCTGCACGTCAACGCCAAATGTCCCACGAACGGAGCGGCCAGCACCGGCGGCATGGTCGATGCTTCCGGCCCCCGACTTACTGACTCCGCTGAACGGGATTATTTCACCCTCAGAGAGCGAATCGCCACAGTGACGAAGCAGGTCGGCTACCTGCAGGACTACATCAAAGAACAGTGCCTTAAATGATTTGTGTAACCCCGCAAGGATGGTGATCACATCTTGCTGACGGGTAAGCCGTAAGTGGCTAAGCACTTCTGAGAAGCAGGGCAACAGCTGCGACAAGGCAAAGAGGTAATCATGTCAGATATCTACCAAATCACGCTAACCACCCAAACAGGCGAAACCTTCGCGGGCAAGATGTCACGACGTCAGCCTGAGCTGGTAAACGGCTTTGTGCCGCTGGCTACCGAGACGGGCGACTGGCTTTACTTCGCTCCGGCCGATGTGAAGCGCGTGCAGTTCACGCCAGTACCGGAAGAGCAGACCGAACAGCCAGCAGAACAAACGACGGAGTAAGCCATGGCTAACGATGACGAGCGCAGGCCATATCCGCCAGTTAACTTCATCGACTCCGAGAGCTGGCAGCCATACACCAGGCTCATACCCGCCAACGAAGTACATGAGTGGATAAACCGCCAAATCCTCAGTGATACCGGCAGCATCCATAACCCTGACCACGGACACCTGTTAGAGGCTGATCTCTGCTTCATGTGGGCATCTGACTCTTTCGCGAAGAAAGGGCGCTACGTTCTCGGCCAGGCCGAACAGGTAATGCTCCGCGCCGGTGGATGGCAGAAAGCCAGAATGGAACAGCAGATGCATGAATGGTTCGGTCGAATTCCGAAGTTCATCATCACGCTGGCGGCCGATTACTGCTCTAAATGCAGTGACCTTGAATTCTGCGCACTGGTAGAGCATGAGCTTTACCACATTGCCCAGGCCACCGATGATTTCGGCGCGCCAAAGTTCAACAAAGAGACCGGGCAGCCAGTGCTTACACTGCGCGGGCACGATGTCGAAGAATTCACTGGTGTCGTACGTCGATACGGTGCCAGCAAAGAAGTACAGGAGCTCGTTGATGCGGCCAATACGCCAGCAGAGGTGGCTCACATCGATATAGCCAGGTCATGCGGCACATGCATGCTAAAGTTGGCCTAACAATATGACTGATTATGACAGGCAGGTAATCCATGGCGACACTGAAAGGTGAGGTCAAAGCCTTCATCGTTCAGTCCCTTGCCTGCTTCGATACTCCATCCCAGGTGGTTGAGCTGGTCAAAAAAGAATTTGGCCTGAGCATCACTCGTCAGCAGGTCGAATCCCACGACCCGACGAAAGCAAACGGCAGGGGGCTGGCGAAGAAATGGGTTGAGCTATTTCACGAAACCCGTAAGCGCTTCCAGACCGAATTAAGCGACATCCCGATCGCCAACAAAGCCTATCGTCTCCGCGCGCTAGACCGGATGATGACAAAGGCCGAGAGCATGCGCAACATGGCGCTGGCGGCATCACTTATGGAGCAGGCCGCCAAAGAGTGCGGGGATGCGTACAGCAACAAACAGAAGGTCGAGCACACCAGCCCGGATGGAACCATGACTCCGCAGCCGACCATCATCCAGCTACTCCCCGTTGAGCCGAAAGCATGAGTGAAGCTGTTCAACTGCCGATCCCCGCCAAGCTTGCGCCACTGTTCACCGCCGTGAATAAGCGTTACCGGTGCTCGCATGGTGGGCGTGGCAGCGCTAAGACGCGAACCTTCGCACTGATGACAGCCGTGAAGGCGTATCAGTCGATGATGAACGGCGAGAGCGGAGTGGTGCTCTGCGCGCGTGAGTTCATGAACTCACTGGAAGAGTCGAGCATGCAGGAGGTGAAACAGGCGATCCTGTCTGTTCCCTGGCTGGCCGCCAACTTTGATATCGGCGAGAAGTACATCCGCACCATCGACAAGAGCGTTAACTATGTCTTTTGCGGTCTGCGGCACAACCTCGACAGCATCAAGTCGAAAGCGCGCATTCTGCTGTGCTGGGTTGATGAGGCTGAATCAGTCAGCGAAATAGCCTGGCAGAAGTTGAGCCCGACAGTTCGTGAAGAGGGGTCAGAGATTTGGGTGACGTGGAACCCGGAGCGCGACGGTAGCGCCACGGATAAGCGCTTCCGCAAAGAAACTGGCGACGACTGCATTACCGTTGAGATGAACTACACGGATAACCCGTGGTTCCCGGATGTGCTGGAAGGTGAGCGACAGAACGATCAGCGCCGCCTCGACCCGGCAACATACGCATGGGTGTGGGAGGGTGCTTATCTCGAAAACTCTGACAAGCAGGTGCTGGCCGGCAAATACCGGATCGCTGAGTTCTCGGATAACCTCTGGAAAGAAGCGGAGCGTCTGTTCTTCGGTGCTGACTTCGGTTTTGCCAAAGACCCTAACACGCTGGTGCGTTCGTTCATCCTGCACAACCGGCTGTACATCGAGTACGAGGCATACGGCCAGCAGACTGAGCTCGACCACATGCCTGAGCTATACGACACGATTCCAGGCGCGCGGGACTGGCCCATCAAGGCCGACTCTGCGCGACCTGAGACAATCAGCTATCTCAAACGGCAGGGATTCAATATCTCGGCTGCTGAAAAATGGCAGGGTAGCGTTGAGGACGGGATCGCCCATCTTCGTGGGTTCGACGAAATCATTATCCATCCTCGCTGTAAGAATGTGGCTCGTGAGGCTCGCATGTGGTCCTACAAAACGGACCGCATCACCGGTGAGGTATTGCCGAAACTCGCTGATGGTTATGAGCACTGCTGGGACGGCATCCGCTACAGCCTCGACGGACACATTAAGCGCAAAGGTCAGATGGCCGGGATGATGATTCCGAAACGCCTTCGCTAACCAAACGGACAAACCATGACTGACAAATTAACTCTCGCCGTCAACCATGCGTTGAACGATGCGCGGATGGCGCGCGCCCGAATGGGGCTGATGGCGCCAACAATGGGGCTGGACAATAAGCGCCATTCTGCATGGTGCGAATATGGCTTCCCTGAGCAGGTCACCTACGAAAACCTCTACGCTCTATACCGGCGCGGTGGCATAGCTCACGGCGCAGTTGAGAAGCTGGTGGGCAAGTGCTGGCAGACGAACCCGGAAATCATCGAGGGTGATCAGGCAGACAAAAAGCGCAAAGAAACCGCCTGGGAGAAAAAGTCCAAACAGGTATTCACCAACCGGTTCTGGCGCTCATTCTCTGAGGCTGATCGCCGCCGTCTTGTCGGTCGTTATGCAGGCATCCTTCTGCACATCCGCGACGAAAAAGACTGGAGCCTACCGGTAACCAAAGGCCGGGGCCTTCAGAAAATATCCGTGGCATGGGCAGGATCGCTTACGGTGAGCGAGTGGGACACTGGACTTAACTCGCAGACGTACGGACAGCCGAAAATGTGGCAGTACGCCGAGCGGTTGCCGAATGGCTCAAGCCGCCGCGTCAATATCCACCCTGATCGCGTTTTCATCCTTGGCGATTACTCAGACGATGCTATTGGCTTTCTTGAGCCAGCTTATAACGCCTTTGTGAGCCTGGAAAAAGTAGAGGGGGGGTCTGGAGAGTCATTCCTGAAGAACGCCGCGCGGCAGCTTAATGTCAACTTTGAGAAGGAAATCGACTTCAACAATCTTGCGTCGCTTTATGGCGTGAGCATTGACGAGCTGCAGGATAAGTTTAACGACGTTGCCGGGGAAATGAACCGCGGTAACGATGTTCTGATGACAACTCAAGGGGCCACGGTCACACCGCTGGTGACTGCTGTAGCTGATCCGTCAGCGACATATAACGTCAACCTTCAAACAGCCTCCTCAGGAGTGGATATTCCCACGCGCATCTTGGTTGGAAACCAGCAGGCTGAGCGATCCAGCACCGAAGATCAGAAGTACATGAATGCACGCTGCCAGTCACGCCGCGTGGACCTCTCTTTCGAAATAGAGGATTTCTGCGACAAGCTTATCGACCTGCAGATCGTCGACTCAGTCAGCCAGAAGGCTGTTATCTGGGATGACCTGAACGAGCAGACCGGTACTGAGAAGCTCACCAACGCTAAGACCATGGGCGAGATTAACCAGACCATGCAGGGCAGCGGAGACGAACCGGCGTTTAGCCGTGAAGAGATTCGCACAGCTGCGGGCTATGACAATGACGACGAAGAGCCGTTAGGAGAAGAGGATGGCGACGAAGAAGGCGAAGCCACCGATTCTGCCGCGTAACTACCAGGATCCGACCGGAGCCGATGCGCTGGAACGCCGGGCAATGAAAGACTTCGCCAGGCGGATGAATAAGATTGGCAAAGCGTACAAATCAGCACTCGACAAAATACCTTCCTCCCTCGCAGTAAACGCCAGATACGAATACCAGCTAAACCCAACGCTACTCTCAATCATCCTGAATGATGCCAGTTACCTGGTAGATCAGGTCCTGCTTGAGGGGGGCGATTACGACCTGTGGTTTTACGAGTACATCGATCTGGCTTCGGAAAAAGGGACCGGTCAGTCGTTCTACAACCTCCGCCAGCAGTCACCGGTGTACGCCGCCGGACGTGAGTCGCTGGCCACCATCCTCGCAAGCGACCCATATCAGCAACGTATGGCGCTGGTGCATGCTCGTGTATTTGAGGAAATGAAGGGGCTGACGGCTGACGTTAAGCGCGACATGGCGCGCGTGCTGACTGATGGCGTAGGCCGTGGACTCAATCCACTGGACATTGCCCGCAACCTGACAGACCAGACCGGCATCGAGAAGCGCAGGGCCAACCGGATAGCGCGAACCGAAGTGACTACAGCGCTGCGCCGGGCCAAGTGGGATGAAGACCAGGAGGCGAATGACCTCTTCGGCCTGAAAACGCTGCTGGTTCACATCTCGGCGCTGTCACCGACAACGCGACATACCCACGCAGTTCGCCACGCCCATCTCTACACCAACGAAGAGGTCCGCGACTGGTACA
The DNA here is from genome assembly GCF_000568095.1 of Enterobacter sp. DC4. NCBI lineage: Bacteria > Pseudomonadati > Pseudomonadota > Gammaproteobacteria > Enterobacterales > Enterobacteriaceae > Enterobacter > Enterobacter sp. DC4. Next base: position 131,474 of record NZ_AZUB01000002.1, read on the forward strand.
GCAAAGATGGCAACTCCATCAACTGCAAATGCAGCCAGCAGTCGGTGCTGGTGGATGCGGAAGGGAACCCGGAATACCCGGAAACCATCACGAAACTCAAACAGGAATATAAATCGATGCAGGCGCGCGGTTACGCCTGGGCGGAGAAATAGCTATGCCTATGCAGGTAAACATCACCACGAAGGTGAACAGCCAGTCTATCCGGCGCGAAACATACAACGGCCGCGAGCACCTGGTGCTGCCGAGCTACACGCTGCCGGCGAACGTCGTCATGAATGGCGGGTTGTATACGCAAGAACAAATCGACGCCCACTATCAGGGTCTGGAAGGCACCCTGGCGCCGCTGGGCCACCCTCAGGTTAATGGTCAGTTCGTGTCTGCTTTCTCGCCAGAGGGGATTAACGCAGGCCATATCGGCGCGTGGAACCGCAACGTTAAGAAGTCCGGTAATCGCATCTATCTCGAAAAGTGGGTTGATGTGGCCCGCGCCAGCGAGTCGGAAGGTGGCAGGGAACTGCTTGAACGCGTCGCTGCGATTGAGCGCGGTGAAGACGTTCCGCCGATTCATACTAGCGTGGCCGCATTCCTCGACCAACTTGAGCCTAACGAGCAACAACGCGCAACGGGTGCCGAGTGGGTAGCTGATATCCACGGCATGGACCACGACGCAATCCTTCTGCACGAAGTCGGAGCGGCCACCCCTGAGCAAGGTGTTGGCCTGATGGTCAATGCCGATCTGGCGCAGCCGCTTAAGGCAAACTCCGGCGCGCTGGTGGGCGAATCCTACCGGGAGCGCGAGCAGCGTCTCGATCGCGCAGCCAAAGCGAAGTTTGCGGCGGGTGCCGAAGAATACGCCTGGATTGCTGACTTCACCGACTCGCAGGTGGTTATCGTGCGAAATGGCGGAGATGCGCAGGTTTACGGTTATTCCGCTGATGGCGGGAAGATCACTATCGACGATACCGGCACCTCAGTAGCGCGTCAGGAGTCGTGGGTGGCAGTCGTCGCTAACAAATTCAAAGCACTATTCACACCGCAGGAACAGCCTGCACCAAACCACAAAACGGAGGGCGACATGCCTTTAACCAAAGAAGAACTGGAACAAATCGGCAGCATGATCGGCCAGGCTGTTGCGACCAACACGGAAGCGGCTATTAAGCCTCTCGCGGAGAAGGTTGATGCGCTGCAGGCCAATCAGCAGCAACTCGCTGAAACCCTGACCGCCAACTCTCGTGCCGAAGAGAAAACAAAGCGCGAAGCGGTTGCCAAGGTTCATGGCGATATCGTGGCTAACGCGCTGTCTGGCGAAGCTCTGGACGCGATGTTCAAATCGCTGGGCGAAGCTGCGCCGCTGGGCACCAACAATGCACAGCAGCACAAAGAAACCGGCGCACCTGCCGCTGACGAACACTTCAAGTAAGGAGCCGGAATAATGCCACGTTATCGTCGCGTTAATATCGACGGTCAGTCTCTGTACAAGACCGAAACCCGCACCACGGCCGCCGCGCTGCTTCCGGGCACCGCCGCAACCATCAACTCTTCCGATAAATTCGCTCAGGCCACCGCGCTAACCGGCCGCCTGTACATCATTGATGTCGGTTACCACCAGGGGCTGACCATCACTGAAGAAATCCCTGCCGGTGATTCAGCTGTTGGCAACTACGTCGAAGAAGGGCGTGAGTTGGCGTTACGTTGCCTGCCTGGTGCGTATAAGAAAGACAGCCCTATCAAGCTGGGCACGGCTGGTCAGTTCACCCTTGCCACCTCCGACACCGATTCAGTGATCGGCTACAGCCAGGATGAATACACCATCGCGGCCAGCACCACCGACTTCATTCGCGTGCGCATGCGCGTTGGCACTGTCGCCGCAGCTGGCGCGTAACAAAAGGACAAACACATATGTACTTCTCTAAAGAGACGCTGGCGTCTAACTCCCGCCTAGGAGGGCACTGGAGCGAACTGTGGGCAAACCGCAACATGTGGAACCTGCAGAACGATTCCATCATCGCGGCTAACCGCGCAATGATGACGCCTGACATGCTGGCCTGTAACGCCGTTGGCGGGTTCTCCCGTGATTTCTGGGCTGAGATCGACAACCAGGTGCTGCAGCTGCTCGATCAGGAAGTCGGTATGGAAATCGTGAACGACCTGATCGGCGTTCAGACGGTGCTGCCGGTCGGTAAGACCGCCAAGCTGTATAACGTGGTTGGCGACATCGCTGACGACGTGTCAGTAAGCATCGATGGTCAGGCGCCATTCTCCTTCGATCACACTGACTACGCGAGCGACGGTGATCCGATTCCGGTATTCACTGCTGGCTACGGTGTTAACTGGCGTCATGCTGCTGGTCTTAACTCTGTAGGCATTGATCTGGTGCTGGATTCGCAGATGGCGAAGATGCGCAAGTTCAACCAGAAGCGCGTTAACTACTACCTGAACGGCGATTCAAAAATTCAGGTTCAGTCCTATCCGGCGCAGGGTATCAAGAACCACCGCAACACCAAGAAGATTAACCTCGGTTCTGGTGCGGGTGGCGCGAATATCGACCTGACCACCGCCGACATGACTGCGATCTTTGCGTTCTTCGGTAAAGGCGCATTCGGTACCACCGCACGCACGAACAAGGTCGCCGCTTACGATGTGATGTGGGTTTCTCCGGAAATCTGGGCGAACCTGGCGCAGCCGTACGTGGTGAATGGCGTTGTAAGCGGCACTGTATTGCAGGCTGTTCTGCCGTTCGCGCCGGTGAAAGAAATCCGCATGAGCTTCGCACTGTCCGGTAACGAGTTTATCGCGTACGTTCGTCGCCGTGACGTGATCTCTCCACTGGTTGGTATGGCAGTCGGTGTTGTTCCGCTGCCGCGTCCACTGCCTAACGTTAACTACAACTTCCAGATTATGTCTGCTGAAGGTCTGCAAATCACCGCAGACGATCAGGGCCTGTCTGGTGTTGTCTACGGCGCTAACCTGGCTTAAGGAAACAGCATGGCTAAATACGAAGTTGTGCGCCCATGGTTCGGCGTGAAGGTAGGACAGGTGGTGGAGTTGAAAGAGCTTCACCCGGCGCTGAAGTCTAACGTCCGCCTCATGAATGGTGAGGCAGGCGGAGAACTTACCCCGTCTACGCCTGACGCCGGTACCGGTGAGAAATCCCGCAAAGAGGTTATCCGGGCTCGTCTGACTGAACTCGGCATCGAGTTTAAAGGCAACCTTGGCGCTGAAAAGCTCAGTGAGCTGTTGCCGGATGGTGAGCTCGAAAAGCTTTTCCCTGCAGAATAACAGCCGCCGCTAAGGCGGTTTTTTTATGCCCCGCTCCGGCGGGGTATTTCACGGAGTCGATAATGGTAACTCTCGAACAGGCAAAGGAGTATCTGGAGAGCCAGGGAATTACCATTCCCGATTTTGTTCTTCAGGCTCTTGTCGACCAGGCCAACAGCATCCAGGAGTGTCTTGATGCGCATTATCCGGCATCGACCGCGCTGCTGATTCAGCTTTATCTGCTGGCGCTTATGGGGCTCGGGCAGGGGGATAAATACATCTCCAGCCAGACGGCTCCGAGTGGTGCGTCGCGCTCGTTCCGATACCAGTCATTCACCGATCGCTGGAAAGCATCAGTGAACCTGCTGCGCGGGCTGGATAAGTACGGCTGCGCCACCTCGCTAATTCCTGCCGATCCTACCGCCGCCCCGGCATTTGCTGGTATCTGGATCGGTAAGGGCGGCTGTATGTGCGGGGGCAAGTGATGACGTACAAATCAGTTAAGCACGGCCTGCCGCGCTCATTCGTACGCGTCTGGGTGATGACCGACACCGGGCGGGAGACTACTGGCTACGTTAAATCGGACGGCGAGTGGTTCATCAACTGCCCGCGCATCCGGGCGACTGGCGCGAAGGTGCTGAGGTGGAAAGATGGCTGAACGATACGATGTGCATGCCCTTAAGTGCGAAGACAACTGGTCGCTGTTCATCTGGATAAACGACTCCGGAGTTAAGTTTATTGGCCGACATGCTGAAACTTACGAGAAAGCCAAATTTGACTTTCTGGAGCAGGCTGATGCTAGGCGCCTCGCCAGTCAATCAGGCTCGATGCGGCCTCTTGATGATTTCAAAATCGTTGAGAGGGTGGAGGTATTCACTCTATGAGCAGCGTTGCCAACTGGTCTTACACCGCCACCGCAACCATCTGGCGAAAGCTGGAAGGCAATGACGAATACGGCGACCCGCTTGGCTATGCAGAACCTGAGCAAATCCTCTGTGATTATGAGGGCGGACTCAGCAAAAAGTTAGCCAGCCTGGGCGCTGAAATCGTCGTGAAAAATACCGTCTGGACGGAGTTTGCGCTGGCGGCCGCCGGTGATTATCTGCTGATTGGCGTATCGACCGAAGCCGATCCAGTTGTGGCCGGTGCCGATGAGGTGCGGCAGGTTATCCGCTACGCCGACACGTTCGAGCGCCTGGCGGATGATTATGCCGTCATTACTGGGATTTGATAAACCTGTGTAATAATGGACAAAATTCATTAAACGGAATGGCGTGTGATGGGGTTTGATTACTGGCTGGTAATAGGGTGCTCGCTCCTGTTCGGCCCGATTGCTTTAGTGGAGGCTGTCGCATACGTAAGGCGGGGGATTTACACTAAAACATTCAAAGGGACCAGGCGGAGAGAATACATCCAAAAAAACATGCAGCCAGTGGAGTACTGGTTTAGTGTGATTTTTCACTTCGCAATGAGCTTTGCGATGATTGGACTTGGGTTATGGTTTCTGGACTACATTCCAATTTTCCATGATTTTTATTCTGAAATGCGCGCGATGTTACCCTTTTAGCGTTATTCATAACCATCTTCATCAAAAACACAAACACTCAACTGATAGAAGCCTCGCCCCGGCGAGGTTTTTTATTATCTGGAGAAAACCATGGGCATCAAAGTGAAGGGCATCAGCCAAGCGAAGAAGCACCTGAATGATGTCATCAACGACGTGAAGGGGCGCAAGGTAATCCGCGCGTTGCAGTCGGCGATGATTCTTATCGGTGCCCGGGCGGCCTATTACACCCCAATCGACACCTCCACGCTGATTAACAGCCAGTTTCGGGAAATTGACGCTGGCGGCGTGTTCATTACCGGGCGCATAGGCTACTCAGCCAACTATGCCGCCTATGTGCATGAGGCGTCAGGAAAACTGAAAGGACAGCCGCGCGCGCACTTTGGTACGACCCGTTCCGGGCAGCAGTTCGGAGGCGGGACCGGAACGGGCAACTATTGGGATCCGCACGGCGAACCGCAATTCCTGACCAAAGGCGCGAATGACGAACGCGATAACGTTGACGCGGTGATGCGCAAGGAGCTTTCGCTATGACACCCATGATGCACGAGCGGGTGCGCAACATGTTCGGCGACGCCGGGCTAACGACCGGCTTCACGGTGCAGCAGTTGATGTACGACGACCCGGGCGACCTGTCGAAGGCGATCATGGTGTTCAGGCCAAACGGCGGGTCGAATATTCGGACTGACCTCGGCTCTGAGTATCACGTCCTGGTCGACGTCGTGGGCGCAAAAGATAAGCGCAAAGACGCACTCAATGCCGTGCAGCGCATCGTCGATTACGTCCAGGCCAACCCCATGGCTGACGAGTGTGTCGGCTACATCCAGAACATGGGCGCAATCCCCGCGCCGGTGCTCACAGAAGAAGGGCGAATAGTCTTCCGGCTCCAGTTCGCCTGCACTTACGGCGAATAGCCATCCACAACCAAATAACCCGCTTCGGCGGGTTTTCTTTTATACGTCAAAGAGGAGTTTCACATGGCTAATTGCCAGAACTCGAACGAGCGCCTGTTCGGCGGTGCGGTCGTGCTGGAAGTCGCCGATGGCTGCCCGGACGTCAAACCACTCGAAGGTGAGTGGATGGCGCTGGCCGCTGGTACGTCGAAGGGCTTCGACTTCAACCCGAACTCGGTTACCTCTGATGCGGATGACGGCGGCGGCTATGTCGAGACCATCATCACCAACAGTGACTTCACGCTGAGCTTTGAAGGCGAGGTACGTAAGAAGGACAAGCTGGATCAGTACGGTGTCGGCAAATTCATCAAGTATTTCGCTGACGAGCTGAAGGCCAAGCGCCAGCCTGGGATCTGGGTGCGCATGGACTACGGCCCGGTCGAATTCATCGGCTATATGAACATCACGGCGCTGAGCTCTGACGGCGGTACAAACGACATCGTCACGTTCTCCACCGAGTTCAAAGTCGGCGATGCAACCACCATCGAAGTGAACGAACTGACTGCTGTAGCAGTGACTGGCGTGACCGTGACCCCGACAACCAGCACCGGCACGGCGGGCGGTACCAGCACCTTCACGGTGAATGTCGCACCAACTGGCGCAACAAACAAAGACTTCACTGTAGCGACTACCGATGCGACCAAGGCTACGGCCACCGCCTCCGGCAATACCGTGACCGTGACGCGAGTCGCCACCGGCAGCGCACAAATCATCATCAACACCGAAGACGGCAACTTTGTGGCCGTGCATACGGTTACCGTTACCTAACTGACATTCCAAAGGGCAGCGTGCTGCCCTTGATAATGTCCGTTTACTGGAAGGCTTATGACCGCTTTAACCGATATTGGCGAACTCTCGATCAGCGACAGCCGCGAAGGTGGGAAAGACTACCTGTTGCGACCTTCATTCGAGGCTATGACGAGGATCGGCACTCCGGAAGAGATTGTGCAGGCGTACGCCATCATCCACGGCAATGACGTTGCTCAGTTGATTGAGGTATGCGCTGGCACGCTGGGGCGCTTTCCTGACTGGCTATCTCCATCATTCAACCGCGCTGCCGAGAAGCTGTTATCAACGTGCATGCTGGTGATGCAGGCATGCTGCGAGGAAGACCTGACGCCAATGATCGGCGAGTGGAAGGGGTGGCGACACTGCGTCGTCTACCGCCCGGGCCAGATGCCGAAGAACGACATCATAGTGCTGGCGCAGCACCTCATGCAGCACGGCGTCGTCGGCAAAGCCAAGGTCCGGCAGTTACAGCGCCACGAAACCGGCGCGAGGACGAACGAATTTAAAGCCTTCGACTACATCAGCGCGGCGCGCAGCCACTTTGAAATGAACCGAGCCGAAGCATCTCAGTTAACGATGACCGAATTCCAGATGCTGCTGGCGGCAAAATACCCAGACCAGAAAGGCTTCACTCGTGAAGAGTACGACAGCATCGCCGACGAGTACCTGGCTAAACAGGCCGCGCGCAGGGCAAAAGCAAAGCAATAACCGGAGAATGACATGGCAGGTGAGAAGAACGCCGGTAGCATCGTTTATGAAATCAGCGCCGACGTTGAGCCGCTGCTGCAGGGCGGGAAACAGGCCATTGATGCTCTGGATAAACTGGATGCTGCAGCCCAGCAGTCCGGCAAGGGAATGGATAACCTCGACCAGAGTACGTCTCAAACTGGATCCGCTTTTACTGAACTGGCCGGTTATGCCAACTCCATGGATAACCAGCTGCGCAAGCTGAACACAAACGTGAGCGGAATTGCCCGCGCAATGGAAGAGGCCCGCAGCGGTACCGGCGGCGCTAGCAGTGAATTCAGCCGTGCCGAATCCATCATCGAGGCGCTGGGTAACCAGTTGGCGGTGCTGGATGAAGCGCAGGAGAATGGCGCGCGCAGTGCTGCCGTGCTGGCTGCCCAGCTGCGCGCCGGGTCAAAAGCGACCGACGAAGAAAAGCAGAAGATCGGCCAACTGACTGGTCAGCTGTATGACATGAAGACTGGCGTCGACAACGGTTCTAAAAGTCACGGCTCCTGGAAAAACAGCATGCAGCAGGCTGGCTATCAGGTTCAGGACTTTGTCGTGCAGGTTCAAGGCGGCCAGTCGGCCCTGGTTGCATTTGCGCAGCAGGGTTCTCAGCTGGCAGGCGCTTTTGGGCCAGGTGGCGCGGTTGTTGGTGCAATCATCGCGTTAAGTTCTGCGGTTGCCGGTGTGCTAATCACTTCGCTGAATGGCGGAAAGAACGCGATGGACGCGCTGAAAGATGCGGCTGAGGCAATGGATAAGGTCATCACCATTTCACAAAATGGTGTGGCCGCGCTATCGGACAAATATGCCTACTTGGCGAAGACTAACGCTGAAGTTGCTACTTTAATGCGCAACCAGGCGATGCTTGAATACAACCAGGCAATTGCCAAAATCCCGAAATCTATCAGTGATGCCACTGATTCCTTCATCTCATTTGGCGATAAAGCTCTTTCTGCATTGTCTGGTGGTTATGCCTCAGTAGAGGGTTTTAACGATCGGCTTGGTAGCCTCAATATCACTACCAACGATTACGCCCAGGCTCTTAAGCAGATAAGCGCCGCAGGAATGGAATGGAATGCCACCGGCTCTACTATCACAAACACCGTCGGGGCACTGGCATCAAAGCTTGGAATTAGCGATCAGGCCGCGTTTGATCTTGCAAAGGAACTCTCGGATTTAAGCAAGAACCCATCACCTCAAGCGCTTCAGGATCTGGCAACTAAATTACAGGGCATGACCTCTTCAACAAAAGAGGGGCAGCAAGCGATTACTGAACTTCTTAGCCCTATAATTCAGCTTGCTGGTGTTGCGGCTGACGCGGCTTATAGGGTGGACAGACTTAAAGAGTCGACAGATAACCTCACCGCAGGGCAGAAAAACCTTATCCAGCAATCAGAGCGAAACCTTGCGCTGTCGAAGCTGCAGGGCGAAGCACGCGCGCGGTTGCAGGCTCAATACGCAGCCGAAGATGCCGGTTTTGCGAAGGATGATCCGCATGCTAAGAAGATGCAGGATGACGCTGCCGCTACGTACAAAAATACGCAGGCGCAGAAGACGCTTCAGTCCGAGCAGAAGAAGGGAGCCTCCCAGGCTGATTCTATTGCCCAGAAGTTGGCGAATCTGAAACAGCAATCAGAACTTGCCGCCTACTCAACCAATAAGCTGAGCCGCGAGCAGGCGATCTTGAATGCGCAGCAGTCTCTCGGAAAAGGAGCGACAAAAGAGCAGATCGCGCTGGCTGGTCAGTACGCCGCAAAAAAATGGGACACTGCCAACGCCATTAAGGCGCAAGCAGCAGCAGAGAAGCTTCTTCCTGAAGCACGCGAGAATGCCAGCTACAGACAGGATGTAGAGGATCTGAATACCGCACTGGCTGCGAAGAAAATAAGCCAGGAGCAGTTCAATCAGACATCCGAGAGACTGGAAGCCACCCACCAGGCGAACCTTGCGAAAATCCGTGCTGATCAGGCCGTAACGCCACAGCAGGAGGCTGTCGGCGGAGTTGACCCTGTTCAGCAGTTGGCTAACGAGAACGCTAAGAAACTCGCGCTTATTCAGGCATACGAGCAGCAGGGACTGATTACTCACCAGAACGCCATGGCATTGCGTGCTGCAACTGACACGCAGTATGAGCAGGCGCGCATCGCTGCCCAATGGGAGATTTTCCGTAACCAGAGCCAGGCAAATGAGCTGTTGGCTGCTTCGGTTGATGGTTTCCAGAGCGGTGCGACGAACGCCATCACCGGTCTTATTAATAGAACCCAGAGCTTGCAGGAGGCGTTTGCGAACATTGGAACGACGATCCTTGGCAGTGTTGTTGGCGCGCTGGTTGAGATGGGTATGCAATGGGTCAAGAGCCAACTGATGGGGCAGGCTGCTGCTGCTGCATCGTTGGCATCCACGATGGCACAGGCTACGGCAGCAGCTTCAGCATGGGCACCTGCTGCTGTTAGTGCCTCAATTGCCACATATGGGACGGCAGCGGCGGTTGGGCAAACGGCATACGCAGGGTCATTGTTGGCGGCAAAGGGAATGGCTCTTGCCGGTGCGCGTGAGCACGGTGGTCCTGTAAACGCTAATAACATGTATCGCGTGGGTGAGGGTGGTAAGCCGGAGATATTTAAGGCCAGCAACGGTAGCCAGTACATGATTCCCGGCGATAACGGGAGCGTTATCAGCAACCGTGACATGCAGGGCGGGGGTGGTGGCAGTAGTGTCATCCAGCATATCAGCTTTGAAATCAACACTACCGGCGGCATCGACCAGGCCACAATAAAGCAAATGGAAGGGATGATGAAGAAGGTAGCGTTGTTTCAGATAAACGATCAAGCCAACCGCCCGAATGGTATGATTCAGCCCAGGACGAAGAGATAAGGTTTTCGTGACAACTAAAACAGGAGCCAAGCAAATGGCAATGGAAACAGAAGTTGGCAACATCACAGCTTTCGATAACGCGAATGGGCAGGGTGTTCTGGTGACGGTTGAGTTTAAGGACTACGACCTTCGCCACGAAGGCATTCGTGTCTTTGTAAAACTCCCTCTCGATAAAGATGCCTCATTGTCGAACATTGAGGCTCGGGCCATTGAGGATGCCAAGCAACAACTGAAAAAATTGGTTTCTGGCTTCTAATCAGCCATCGAGATTTGCATAACCCGCTCCGGCGGGTTTTTTATTGGGAGCAACCATGCCAGAAACATTCACCTGGCCCCCACAGAAGGGCTACAGCGTCGAACGAACGCCTAACGTAGCAGTCGTCAAGCTAGGCGATGGCTACGAGCAGCGCCAGACGAAGGGCATTAACCCTCTGATGGATAAATACTCGCTGACATTCACAGGCGTGGATGATGCGAAATGCTCAAGGCCTAATGCTGCGAAAGCTGCCGATGCTTTCCTCAAGGCACGTATGGCGGTGCAGTCTTTCTACTGGACGCCATCTGATACTGGAGTGCAAAAACTGTTTGTTTGCCGCTCATGGAGCATGACAAAGACCGGGCCGCTATACGAACTAACGGCCACATTTGAACAAGTGCCAAGATAAGCCACCCCAGGGTGGCTTTTTAAATGGGAGTTTGCCGTGCGCGACATACCAGTGAATTTAATTATCGATAGTGTCGATGCGGGAGTCGGGGCTTTCATCGACCTTTTTGAAGCAGACCTGCAGCCATACGGCGGCGACCTTATCCGCTTCCATTCTGGAACGAACGGCTACTACGGCAACGTTATCTGGAAAGGTAACCAGTACCAGGCATATCCGATAGCGGTGGAGGGATTCGAGTCAAAGAACGAAGGAACGTATGCCCGCCCGTCAATGGCAGTGGCGAACGTTACCGGATTATTGACGGGCATTAACCATGACTTTGATGACATGCTGGGAGTTGTTATCACCCGGCGACAGGTTCCTGTGAAATACCTGGATGCGGTGAATTTCCCGAACGGGAACCCAGACGCAGATCCGACACAGGAAGCGGTTTCCCGCTACGTCGTTGAAGAGATGACGGAAGAGACGTTCGAGCAGGTGACCTACACGCTGGCGACACCGATTGACTGCGATAACGCCATCATCCCGGCCAGAACTATCCTTGCAGACGTATGTCAGTGGCAGTATCGGGGTGTTGGGTGCGGCTATGACGGCCCCCCTGTTGCAGACGAGCGCGACAAGCAAACCACTGACCCGGCGAAGGACAAATGCTCACATCGACGTACTGGTTGCCGGTTCCGCTATCCACGGCCTGAACCAATGCCAATAAGCAGTTTCCCCGGCTCTCAAAAGGTCTCCTGATGCAAGAATTACTCGATTATGCGGCATCGTCGCAGGATGAAGTGTGCGCGCTAATCCTGAACGACGAGCGAGTGTTTCGCTGTCGGAATGTGCATCCAGAGCCCTGGCATCACTTCCGCATAAGTGACGACGACTGGCTTGCAGCGGAGGAAGAAGGGGAGATTATCGCAGTATTCCATTCGCATCCGCAAAGCCAGCCAGCGCTTTCTGGTGCTGACCGGCAGATGCAGGTAATGACGGCGCTACCATGGTGGCTGGCATCTGGCGGGGAGATCAGGAAATACAGGCCTGTGCCACTCCTGCTGGGGCGCAGGTTCGACCACGGCATTATGGATTGCTACACGCTTTTCCGGGACGCATATCATCTTTGCGGCATCGACCTGCCGGACTTTGGGAGGACTAACGGATGGTGGTTGCGGGGAGAAAATCTCTATCTCGCCAATATGCAGGTCAATGGCTTCTATCAGGTGTCCATGCAGGATGCACAACCGGGCGACGTCATTATCAGGCAGCCATTCCCGGGCGCCGACCCATGCCACTCAATGATTCTTCTTCATGACAACCTGGTGCTTCACCATGACCATGCAGGACACCTCAGCAGACGAGAACAAATGCGCCCGGCATACATCAAGCAGACGCACTCAATCTGGAGACACGAACAGTGCTCATCTTTAAATTTGCAGGCAATTTACGCCGATTTTACCGCCAGATATCCCTGAATGTTGATACGCCAGCGCAGGGGTTGCGCCTTCTGCTAGCGCAGGATTTTGAATTTAAAAAAGCCTTTCTCAATACAAAGCTGCGGGTGCGGGTGGCGAGCGAGGATGTTGAGGCATCTGCGATGCAATGGCATCTGGACCGCCACCTTAAAGATGGCTCAGTGGTCCTTTTCGTTCCGATAGTCGAGGGGGCGATTACCGGCACTGTTGCGGCATATGTCGCGCTTGCAGTGGCTGTAGCATCGGTAGCTTACTCGGTTTACATGTCACGCAACATGAAGACCAAAACCTCCGCAGAAGCCGCAGAGACCAATACGCTCACAAACAACTCTTTTACCAGTGCTGAGAACCGGGTAGGCCAGGGCCGCGCGGTGCCACTCCTATTGGGAGAAATGGAGGTCGGTTCGAACGTAATTTCACTCGGTATCGACACAAGCAACAACCAGGACTGGACGGAATCTATTAGCTAAGGTGGCATTATGTCTTCAGGCGGCGGAAAAGCATCAACCCCCAAACTCCTCGACGATAACCTCAAATCAAAGCAATTTTACCGGGTGCTCGACCTCATCAGCGAAGGGCCTATCTACGGGCCCGTAGACCAGGAACACCTCTCATCTTTCAAGCTCAATAAGACGCCTGTGACCGACGCGACAGGCAGTGTCAGCGTAAATGGTGTCAGTGTCGCATGGCGTCCGGGCTCTGAAACGCAATCTCCCATCAATGGCTTCTCTGCTATTGAAGCGACCACCATCGTAAACACCGAAGTAACCTATGATACTCCGCTGGTTCGCACCATAACCGATCAGGGCGTTACCCGGGTGCGGTTTAACGTTGGTGTGACCGGACTGGTCGAGCAGGACACCAAAGGCAATCAGAAAAACACGTCCGTCACTCTGGTGTTGGAGAGCAGAACTGGCGCTTCAGGCTGGGTTATTGAAAAGACCGTGACCATCACCGGGAAGATATCAGGCGAATATCTTGAGGCCCATCTTATTGATGCTCCGGATATCAAGCCGTTTGATATTCGCGTTCGCCGCATTACACCGGACAGCAGCAGCGATTTGCTGTCCAACGGCACTACCTGGAATAGCTACAGTGAAATCACCGACGACAATCTGAGCTATCCATTTTCAGCCATCGCTGGAGCAGTAATCGATCGCGACCAGTACACTGATACTCCAAGCCGCACTTACCATCTGCGCGGGCTGATTGTATCCGTACCAGACAATTATGACCCTATAGCCCGCACTTACTCAGGGCTGTGGACAGGTGGCTTCAAGCAGGCATGGACCAATAACCCGGCCTGGTTGTTCAGAGAGCTGGCAAAGAATTCCCGTTTCGGACTGGCTAAACGTGCCGGCTACATAGATGTGGATGACGGTGCACTGTATGCGCTGTCTCAGTATTGCGATCAGCTTGTTGACGATGGGTACGGCGGAAAAGAACCACGCATGACGCTAAACGCCTACATCACAGAGCAGGCTAGTGCGAGAGACATTCTCGACAAGATAGCGAGCATGTTCCGTGGAATTGCATTGTGGGACGGTATGCGCCTGTCTGTCATGCTGGACGCGCCACAAGATCCGATTGCGACAATCACGAATGCTAACGTGGTTGATGGCAACTTCAAGCGAAGCTCTGTGAAGCGCTCTGAGAAATACAATGCAGTGGTGGTGTCATGGACCGACCCGGATAACGGTTGGGAGCAGGTAAAAGAGTACGTATCCGATGACGACATGATTGCACGTGGAAATTACAACGAGACTACCCTTGAGGCTTTCGGGTGTACCTCTCGCGGGCAGGCATGGCGAGCAGGGAAGTGGCTACTGGAAACTGCAAAGCGTGAGAGCAGTCGATTAACATTCCAGATGGCCCGAGATGCCATTCATTTCACGCCCGGTGACATAGTTGAAATCATGGACAATAACTATGCTGGCGCGCGGCTCGGCGGCAGAATTATGTCACATTCAGGCAATAAAATTACCGTTGATGCTGTCGAATCATCGCTTATAGCTGGCGGCGATATCATGTCTATCATGGGGAGCAACGGTAAATTCGTGAAGTACGTCATTGATGGCGTTGCTAACAACGTGGTAACCCTGAAGACGACTCCATCATGGGTGCGTGATGGAACAGTGTTTGCTATCTCTACCAGCAACGTCTCAACTCGGTTATTTCGTATCCTCAGCGTCGCAGAGACAGAAAGCAATTCCGTATACAGTATTACTGCGTCACAGCATGATCCGAATAAACAGGCCATTGTGGATGAAGGCGCAGTGTTCGAAATTCCTAACGACACGCTTAATGGCTACCGCGTTCCGAACGTTGAAAACCTGCGGATTATTAACACCAATTCGGAAACAGTACAGGTCACGGCAACCTGGGAAACAGCCACGACGACCAAAAAGCTGTTTTTCGAATTGTATGTCTATTCGGCTGATGAGAAAGTGGTTTCTCAGTACGAAACCGACCAGTTCCGGTATGAGTTTTATGGGCTGGCCGCCGGTAGCTACACGCTGGGTGTTCGTGGCCGCAATGAAAACGGGATGAAAGGTGTTGAAACGCAGATCAGTATGATTATCGGTGCGCCACCTGCACCATCCAGCATTATCTGGACGCCTGGCCTGTTTTCTGCTGATCTGGTTCCTGTTATGCGCATTACGGCAACGACAGACACCTCGTTTGAATTCTGGTACTCCGGACAAAATCAGGTCGTCAATCCGGCAGACATTGAAGACCAGACTCAGTTCCTTGGGCGCTCTAACCAGTGGACCCTTCATGGTCTACAGGCTGATAAAACATATTACGTTTATGTTCGTACCAGGAATGCTTTTGGGGTATCTGAATTTGTTGAGGCATCTGGGCAGGCGTCATCTGATATTCCAGGAATGATAGAGCTTATTGATGAGCAAATACGAGAGTCAGATGCGTTTAAAAATGTTCAGGAGGGTGTTGATACTAATCTGGAAGGTATCATGTCAAATACGCTGGCAAACCACGGAACCGTGGAACACCAATGGGCTCAGTATGGCGAAGTTCGTGCTGACATCCTAGAGGTTAAAACAACCGTTGCTACAGCCGAGCAGGGACTCGCTGACCTGTCAACCTATGTTCAGGCATCAATCGGACCAGAGGGCAGTCTGACGGCTGCGGTTAACCAGAAATTGACGGCAGAGGTAAACAGTGATGGGACAGGAAAGGCATCCTATACGCTCAACCTTGGGATAGTCAGAAGTGGGGTAAAGTACAACACTGGTTTCGGGATGTCTATTGAGCCATCTGGCGGGTCTTACAAATCCACAGTGGTCTTTGCTGCTGACCAGTTTGGTATCTACTCGGGAAGTGATCCGGGAAATTACCAGGCAGCATTTTTTGTCTATAACGGCCAGGTGTTCATCCGTGATGCCTTTATTCAGGACGGCAGCATTACGAACGCGAAGATTGGAAATTACATCAGATCTTCAAACTATGTCGCTGGTCCCGGCGGCGCAGGCTGGAATATAGATAAATCAGGGAACTGTGAGATGCACGGCGCGCTGTATGCCGCCAGCGGTAATTTTGCGTTCACCGGGAATGGCAACGGCGTCACCATTGACGGAAGGGGCGTAAGAATTGATCTCGGTGGTGGGAACCTGATTGTTCTTGGAGAGTGGTGACAATGCCAAAAGGATTACGTATTACCTACGACGACGGCGGCCCAGCAATGGAAATAACTGCCGGGCTCCGCTGCCCTTCGTTTTGCCAGAACGTCAGCGAAGCATGGGATGTTAACCAGTACACCATTAATCAGCGGGTGGATGGCAGCCAGATCGTTGTTATCCCGCGTAATACGGTTTACAAACTTAACCGGGGTACAAACCTCATTCCCACTATCGGCATGCTGGATGGATTTACCGTATCAGGTAACACCATCACCATGAATACCTGGTGGAGTGATAACTGGGGGCGCGCAAAAACATTTGACGCGTCTATCTGGCAAATACTCCCGGCATCATCCGGGAGAGGGCTGCTGATTCAGGACAGCACTGATTTCCTCTCAATCACTGACGCCACAATGTCGGGCTACTGCGTCTGGCGCGGCACCATCACTTTCACCGGGAGCTGGGCGACTCCGACGACAAATATCTCACGTGATCGCTACATGGTATTTGCCAAATGGAGTGCCGATAACGTCACCATCGAGTTTGACGGCTCAAACATTCTAGCAACGGTAGATCATGCTGGCCTTGATCAGGCCGCGACCGTCACCATGCAGATCGCGATTTTTGCCAGTGGCGTAAGCCCGACACCGGGAAGGGGGCTGAATATCATCAAAGGCGGTGTTTGTGTGTTCTCCACCACGCGCAGGCCGTTTGTCTACCGGAACCAGACCTATTCGCCGTCTTGGTCAAATACTGATATTGGTGAGGGAATGATACTGCTCGGTCGATATGGCTATAACAGCGAGGTTTACACAGGATGGGATTATCTGAAATGGGCTGGTCTGATCCGCAGCGGTAATCTGGTGCGTGCCGGGAGGGGAAGAAATGCTGCTTCATGGACATCTCAGTACAGCGTAGTGGGGCGAAGACTGACAAATCTCACCATCCCCGTCATTGATGCAATTTACTGACAACCCGCTTCGGCGGGTTTTTTATTATCTGAATTCAGGAGTCTTTTATGTCGGCAGGAACTATCACCCTGACAAACGGGTCCGCTGTTGTTGGCGGTTCCGGAACCTCATTCGCAACCGAACTCGCCGCAGGTGATTTCATTGTTTCGACTGTGGGCGGTGTGCCCTACACGCTGCCGGTGAAAACAGTCGACAGTAATACCCAACTGACGCTAGTCAGCAACTTTACCGGGCCAACGCAATCCGGCGCTGCCTGGTCAGCCGTTCCTCGCGTGGCTCTCAACATGGTAACGGCCGCGCTGGTGGCCCAAAGTGCTGAAGCGCTGCGGGGTCTGAACTACGACAAACAGAACTGGCAGCAGGTTTACAGCGCAGCTGGAAACATCACAGTGAAGCTGCCAGACGGCACTACCTTCACCGGCCCGTCATGGAAATATCTGTCCGATAAACTATCCAACTTAGGAAACAGCGCCACCAGGAACGTCGGCACAGCGGCGGGAACGGTGGCCGCCGGTGATGATTCTCGCCTGACAACCATAGATGGTAAAACCGGTGGCGCGCTTACATCCTCCCTTAACATCACGGGTAACACCGCATCTTTCATAAACCAGGCTGGTTCTCCGTCTACTGGCACATTAGTGTTTGGCGGTTCAATGCGCTCATCTTTCCGGATTGCAAACCAGGAGCGTGCAGCTGCGAGTTTACAGGCGAGATATGTTTGGGGTAATTCAAGTTCATACGCTGAATTAAGCGTTGCTACCTTTACAGCCTCCGGGGCGGTAGGGGTTGCAGCGGCCTTCAACTTTGATGGTAATGGTTCGGCAACTGCTCCTGGGGCATGGGTGCCAAACTCAGACGGACGCCTTAAATATGATATCGAGAGAATTCAGGACCCGTTGGGGAAAATGGTTAAGCTTCGCGGGGTCACATGGAAGCGTCTCGACGACATTGCTCCTGGTATTGGGTTTGTCGCACAGGATGTGCAGGAAGTATTTCCTGAATTCGTTTTCGAGGGTGGTGACCGTACTCTGGACGATGGTACCGTTGTGGAAAAGGTCTTAAGCCCAGATACCTACGGAGTTGCCGCAGCACTACACCATGAAGCGATTTTGGCTTTAATGGAGCAAATTGAAGATTTAAAGAAACAGGTCAAAGCGTTGCAGTCTGGAAGCTGAGAAAACCGCCACCCATTGTATGCAAGAATGAGCGGCGGTTGATTGCTCAGTGTTCATGCCCGAGGAAATGTCGGAAATATTACCCGAACAAGATTTACAGCCCAACCTGTCGAACAGTCGGGAACTCTGAAACTAACCACATCTCGGATTCTTCAAACATTTCCTCCAACTGCTACTCTGGTGGGCTTTTTGCATTTTGTGCGATCGCTACATCTTCATACCTATTCAAATTACCTGACAGGTAATTTCTGCAATTGTGGCTCTATCTTTCAGCACTAACAGACGCTTTAATCACTCCAGCAGGCGCTCTTTAACAATTAGGTTGGTTTAAGTGGCGGGTAATCCGCTTTCGTTACTACTTGCTGATAAACACCATATAAGAGCGCATGGCTTTGAATCAGGTTTACTTCTGCATAGACCGCAGTAGCTAATATCGTGCCATTTCCTTTGTTCAGTACGAGATCGCTATAATTTTTATTCAACGCCTTAAGTGTCACTTGGAACAGATCTGAGAAATATTGCTTAAAGGTCATTTCTTCTTCATACCCGTAAAGCACAAAGCTACCCTGCATCGGCTCCACTTGAGGGTCAAAGATAACAATACAGCCATCCGGGAAGCTAAATCCACCCGAACCGATCATAGATTCCCCTGCAATTTTCATCGCAAAAGCACTTTCGCTAACAGCAACACTGCAAGGATGAAATGTAGTGGTCGATTTTAAGACTTCTTCCAACCTATTAGCGAACGCCCCCATAGTTACAAGGGGAAGTTGGCGAACTGAAGTGTATGGTATGAAATTTTTGAGATTTGGTTCTTGCCCGTCTCCGGAGGCTAACCATCCAGCGGTAGTCCCCAAAGCAGATGCCAGACGCAGCAAGACAGCGTCTCTTGGTTTCGATTCGCCACCCTCATACGCAGCAATTTGCCGCTGAACAATACCAACCTGTTTGGCGAGTTCCGTTTGAGTGAGCCCCAAGGACCTCCTCAGCGTGGATACCCTTTCATTAAATTGGGCGTCAAAGTTCACAATTTCACCATAAAAGAGATGTTGACATATGAAGAATTCATATTAATATCTCTACAAGTTCATATGAGTTTTTATGTAGAGAAAAAAGAGGAGTTCATGATGTCCGAAAATATTTCCGCGATCAAGCCACGTCAGGTCCGATTTGTCGAGAAACTGGATTCTCATATTCGAGAGTCCGCCAAGCGTTGCCATCGTTCCATTCAGGCAGAGATTGCTTACCGAATGGAATTATTGATGAAGCTTGAGGAGAAGGGTGATGTTGTCATCCAGTAGAAAAGACGAAGCTCCAGAGGCGGCAACCTCTAGAGCTTCAATTTTACCAGTCAATCGCGAGACTACTGATATGAAAAGTATAGCAACCGCAGTATCGACTATCAATGTGCCTTTCCATGGTGACACCCTTTATGTTGTAAATTATGAAGGTACCGCACAAGTACCGATGCGTCCCGTGGTTGAGGGCATGGGGCTTGATTGGGCCTCTCAATTTACCAAGATTAAACAAAGGTTTAATACCTCCGTTGCGATGATCACAATGCAGCTTCCTGGCGATAAACAGCGTCGAGAAGTCGTTTGCTTAAGCCTGAGGAAACTACCTGGCTGGCTCCACACGATCAACGTCGGTAAGGTTCGCCCTGAACTGCGCGATAAAGTGGCTCGTTATCAGGAAGAATGCGACGACGTTCTTTACGAGTACTGGACGAAAGGTGTAGCAGTTAATCCACGCCACAGAACCACCGTAAACGAACGCACCCCGCTGCGTGACGCAGTTAATCTCCTGGTAGGCAGGAAAGGACTCCGCTATGACGATGCATATAACATTGTCCATCAGAGGTTTAACATTGAAAGTATTGATGAGCTCGATCTTGAGCAAATCCCGATGGCTGTAGAGTATGTTCACCGTATGGCCTTGGAGGGGGAGTTCCTGGGTAAGCAGCTGGAGCTTCCAATGCCAAAACTGGACATAAATCTTCCCCTCCAGTGGTGGATCGAAAATAATCCGGTTGTTCGCAGTGGCAATCTGGGGTTCGGGAAATCGTTATGTGCACCGGCGTTAGACGTAACCATGCCAATGCTGTGCGGAGACAACTCAACATCATCGGCCATTCGCCTGATAAATATCCTGGAAGAAGCTGGATGTGATGTTTCTGCACCAAAAGCAGAAATCGTTGCCATGCGCGGCCACCTTGCAAATGTTGAGTATGGCATGAAAGCCATCTCTGACGCTTGCCGCCGGGCTGGTAATAAAACTATCTCCTTCCGTGGGGCTAAAGCTGAATTCGTAATTAACTAAGTTTCAAAAATCGCAGCCACCTTAAAACCCGCTTCGGCGGGTTTTTTACAAAACCTCCACACATAGAAACCTCCAGTCAGTCAGACTGAAAGTATAGGGTAGGGAGAAAAAACAGGTGCGCACCGAAACGTTATGATTTTGAACAGTGACATGATGATGGAAGTCAGCGTGGCGCTAAAGAGAGGCGTTGCGAAACTGGAAGAAGCTACGCAAAGTTTTACGGTGGGGCATGGATGGGACATAAAACAGCACTCGCTCTAAGGTGAACTTAGACGACTGACGTTTTAGACGACTCTAACCATCTGTTATTTAGTGCGCTCTTGGACGATCTTTGTCGATTATGAAAAATGTATGCTCATGTGATGGGGATGCAGGTTTAAGACCTGTCGATCTTCGCTGGCAGCCGCAGCGCTTTAATGCCACAATATTTTTTTCTTCGATTGCAGGAAAGATGATGAAAAAAATAGCAATTGCTGGCGCGCTGCTGGCACTGACCGGGTGCGTTCAGGTCGATAACTATAACGACGTGATTAAGCATCCTGTCCCGGCGCATCTGGCGGGGTACTGGCAGTCGAAAGGGCCGCAGAGCAACATGGTCAGCCCGAATGCGATTGCCACGCTGGTGGTGACGGAGGAGGGCGATACGCTGGACTGCCGTCAGTGGCAGCGCGTGATTGCCGTGCCGGGTAAAATCATGCTGCGTTCAGACAGTTATTACAACGTGACGCGTAAGCTCGATATCTATCCGCTGGAGCGCGATGGCTTGACGCTTGAGTACGACGGGCTGGAGCTGCAGAAGGTCGATCGCCCAACGGTTGAATGCGCCGATTACCTGAGCAAGAATCCGCTGGCGAGTAAGCTTCCGTAGCCGTTTTTTTGCCGGGTGGCGGCTTCGCCTGACCCGGCCTACAAATGTACCGTCCCGTAGGCCGGGTAAGCGTCAGCGCCACCCGGCATTGTTTCTACAGCGCATCCTCTATTACCCAAATGCTGACGCTCCCCCCATTACAGGTAAAAGTGCCTTCGCCATCCGCCGCCGTAGTGATGGTTTCTTCGCGATTGCCGAGAAAATCCCGCCACGTTTTGTTGCCGTAGTTTTCCCCAAGACAAATCACTTTTTCACCGTCGTCCCCGTTTGACATCACCACCACGCAGCCGGGATCGTCATCCGTACCGCTGCGGCTGAAGGCAATGCAGTTAGGATGGTCGAAAAACAGCGTCTGCACGCCGTGGGCAAAACGCTGACGCGCGAGGATCAGCTCGTGAAGCTGCTCAATGACCGGCATATCAATATGGTACGTTTCTCCGTCTCCTCCCGTGTCGTCATAGCTGGCGCCGAAGAGGTCCGGATAAAAGACGCTCGGCACGCCATTTTCCCGCAGCAGGATCAGCGCGTAGGCCAGCGGCTTGAACCAGGCTTCGACCGGCGCTTCGAGCGCCTGCAGAGGCTGGGTGTCATGGTTCGCGACGAGGGTGACCGCATGAAATGGATCGGCTTCCACCAGGGTACCGGTGAAGATTTGGCTCATGTCGTAATCCCGACCCTGACGTGACGCCTCGTGGAATTTCATCTGCAGGGGGGCATCAAACAGCATGGTTTTGCCTTCGACCTGGTCAATATAGGCCTGAAGTTTATCCACCTCGTGGGACCAGTATTCCGCCACGATAAACAGCGGCTGGTCGGCGACCTCCTGGACGTGCTCAATCCACTCTTTGTAAAACCAGGCGGGAATATGCTTAACGGCGTCCAGACGAAAACCGTCGCAGCGCGTCTGTTCCATGACCCAGCGGGCCCAGTATTTGATCTCCTCGGTCACGGCGTGATTGCGAAAGTCGATATTTTCGCCCATCAGGTAATCGAAATTACCCATCTCATCATCAACCTGATCGTTCCAGCCTTCGCCGGTGTAGTCGTTGACGATTTTAAAGATGCCGTCTTCATCGGGGTTTTCAATGTGGTCGACGCCGCTGAAGCATTTGTAGTCCCAGATAAACTGGGAATATTGCCCGGCGCGGGCAGGGAAGGTATAGCGGGTCCAGGCTTCACACTCGATGACCTCGTCATCGATTTGCGTGCGGTCCTGTTCATTCACACGCTGAACGCGGACAGATTCTTTCTCATCGGCACCCATTTTGTGGTTGACCACCACGTCCAGCAGCACGGCAATGTCGTTGCTTTTGAGGGCGTTAATGGCCTCCAGCAGCTGCGCTTTGTCGCCGTATTTCGTGGCAATACTGCCTTTCTGGTCAAACTCGCCGAGATCGAACAGGTCGTAAGAGTCATAGCCAACAGAATACCCGCCGGACGCACCTTTATAGGCGGGCGGCAGCCAGATCATGTTGATGCCGATTTCGTTAAGATTGGGAGCTAACGCCGTGACCTCTCGCCACAATTCACCGCCAGCAGGGTAATACCAGTGAAAACATTGTAACAGGGTGGGGTTTTTCATCATCCTTGCTCCAGAAGCCGGTTGGCAGACTTCTGGAGTATGGATGAAGAAATCATAGTTGTGTGTCGCGGGTAAAACTTTCTGGATAAAGAATATTCCCTGACAGCTTTCCATAGGTAGAAGTGATGGATTGCTGTTTACCGGTTTGATCAATCAGACTGCGCAGTTCGTCCATGCGGACTTTCAACAGTGCCTTTAGCGCATTCTCATTTTCAAGGATCATTTCCAGCAGCGCACGCGCTTGC
The DNA here is from genome assembly GCF_000568095.1 of Enterobacter sp. DC4. Lineage (NCBI taxonomy): Bacteria > Pseudomonadati > Pseudomonadota > Gammaproteobacteria > Enterobacterales > Enterobacteriaceae > Enterobacter > Enterobacter sp. DC4. The sequence continues at coordinate 154,573 of NZ_AZUB01000002.1, forward strand.
TCAACCTGAGCCGGAGGGCATGACATGATGGGCGTTTGCGAAATCTTTTCCACCAGTTGAACGTAATGCATTTCCTGCTCGATAAGCGCATCCCATTGACCAGAATGTGCGAGATTTAGCATAGCAATGCTCTGAGCATGTAGCGCCTGCCAGTGGCTAAGCGCTGCGCTGGGATTATTCATCAAAAATTATCCTGATATAGAGGACGCATTGGGGCCGATTTGCTTCCACGCATCCGCAATGTTGTTTAATAAACCCTCGACTTCAACAATTGCGTCTACGTCATTACTGACATTCGCCAGTAACAAACGTCGAACCATATATTCGTACAAGGAGGCAAGGTTACCGGACAACTCGCTCTCAACCTCCATGTTCAGTCCTGCTTTTAAACCGTTGTCGATGATGTTGATGGCTTTGGATAAGGCTTCGCCTTTTTCGCGAATTTGTCCGGCTTCCATGAACAAACGCGCGCGAACAAGGGCGCTATGCGCCCCGTCGAACAACATGACAATCAGCTGGTGTGGACTGGCATTCATGACTGCGCTTTCGACTCCTATCTGCTGATAGGATTGAACACCAGAGGTCTTATACATATCCACTCCTGAAGGCTACGACTACTTTTGTGAGAACTGTTGGGTCAGGTAGTTGGCTGTACTGGTCATTTTGGTGACTAATACGTCCAGACTGGTGAACTGGGTTTTGTAACGTGCCATGGTGGCTTCAATTTGAGCATCCATGGCATCGTAACGTTCGCCCAGCGTTTTCAGCGTTTTGTTGATCCCGTCTTTCGCGTTCTGGATCACCCCGGCGCTGCCGGTACTGGTGCTGAGCATGGTGGTCAGCGTGTTGTTCATCTGGGTCGCCATACCGGTTTTCTTTCCGTCACCGACAAAATACTGCTGTACAGCGTTCGGGTTGTCGGTCAGCGCTTTTTTCAGCTTATCGGTGTCGACTTTCAGGTTACCGACGGTACCGTCCGCGCCTTTCACCGGGTCCTGGGTAATCCCCAACTGGGCCATGATCTGAATGGAGCCGGTCTGCACTTCGGTCAGCAGGCCGCGCAGCTGAGACTGAACCCCACGCACGTTCGCATCACCGACCAGCGCGCCGTTGCTGGTAGACTGGCTGCCGGAGCCTGCATCGACCGGAACATACTTCGTCAGGCTGTTAATGGTAGACTGCAGCGAGTTATACGCTGTGACCCAGTCCGTGATCGCCTTCTGGTTCGCATCCGTTGCGCGTGAAACCTCAAGGGTTTCGTCTGCCGTGCTTTGCGCTTTCACGCTGAAGGTGACCCCAGGCAGCGCATCGGTAATGGTATTTGACTGGCGCTCGATCGAGATGTTGTTCACCACCACAATCGCGTTCTGTGCGGCGGTATTCACCGTCAGCGCGCCCGTTTTGGTGGTTGAATCGTAGCCAATGGCGCTTTGCAGCTTGGCGTCGCCGGTAACGCTTACCGTCATCGCACCATCGGTACCGGTGGTTTTTGATGACAGCATCAGGCGGTAATCACCGTCTTTCGCTTTAATGACGCTGGCGGTGACGTTGCCGTTCGCTTTATTAATGGCGCTCGCGATCCCGGCCAGCGACGTATCGCCATCTGCCAGGGTGACCTCTAAAGGCGTTGTGGTACCCGGCTGGGTGATGGTGATTTTACGCGTTGTACCTGTCGTATCGCCCAGCAGGTCCGTGTTGTTAGCATAGGAGCCGGTAGTGAGTGCCTGCGCTTTCGCAACCTGGTTGACGTTGACAACAAAGGAACCCACGGACGCGTCAGCCGTTGTGGTGGCAGTAAAGGCCGTGTTGGTGCTGCTAACGGACGTTGAGTTCCAGGTGGTTGCTTTACCCAGTGCAGCGGTCGCAGTCTGCAGCGATGTCATGGCGCTCTGCAGCTTGCCGTAAGCACTTAGCTGTGCGTTATACGTTGATTGCTGGGAAGTAATCGTCGTCAGCTTGGTTTTCTCTGCCGCTTCCAACTGATTATATAAATCCCCGAGTCCTGCAGAACCTATCCCGAGGTTACTGATAGTAGCCATGCATATTTTCCTTAAAATACGAAAGTAGTTCAGGACTCTTATCGGCCTCTCAAGGTAAAAGTTTACGATGGCGAGAAAAAAATAATCCAAAGAATAGACGCGTCCTGGCGGGGTAAATGAAAGGATTGCACTTTAGGGTCATTATCACAGCATTGAAAACACGAATAAGTGTGTGCCTTTTTTGTCATCTCTTTGTGCATTTAAAAAGCGTAAATAATAAGCCGCTGGCGGACCTTAATTGATTTTTTAAAAATAAAATTATTAATAATCATATGCTTGTAATTTTTTCAAAATTGATTCTAAAGTCTTTTGGGGACCCGTCGATAACCTTGTTGACGGTGAGAGACGCTGTGAGTGTTAGGCACCGGACCTAAAACCCAATTTTTGAAGGAAACAAAATTATGGCAGTTATCAATACTAACCTGTTGTCCCTGACCACTCAGAACAACCTGAACAAATCTCAGTCTTCTCTGGGCACTGCTATCGAGCGTCTGTCTTCCGGTCTGCGTATTAACAGCGCGAAAGACGATGCTGCTGGCCAGGCGATTGCAAACCGCATGACCGCTCAGATCAAAGGGATGACCCAGGCTGCACGTAACGCCAACGACGGTATCTCCATGGCGCAGACTGCTGAAGGTTCTCTGAACGAAATCAACAACAACTTGCAGCGTGTTCGTGAACTGGCTGTTCAGGCAAGCAACGGCACCAACAGCGCATCTGACCTGGCTTCTCTGCAGGATGAAGTTACCGCTCGTCTGGCTGAAATCGACCGTGTTGCGGGCAAAACTGACTTCAACGGCATCAAACTGCTGGACGGCACTGCAGGTACTGCTGGTGTGGTTAAAATTCAGGTTGGCGTTAACGACGGCGACACCATCAACCTGGATCTGAGCGGCGCTAAAGCTGACTCTACTACTCTGGGCGTGAACGCTATCGACCTGAAAGCAATGACCGCTACTGACCTGAACACCATCGACAAAGCTATCGCTACCGTTGATAAAGCACGTTCTGGTCTGGGTGCTGTGCAGAACCGCTTCACTTCTGCAATCAACAACCTGAACAACACCTCTAACAACCTGTCTGCTGCTCAGTCCCGTATCCAGGACGCTGACTACGCAACTGAAGTTTCCAACATGTCCCGCGCGCAGATCCTGCAGCAGGCTGGTACTTCTGTTCTGTCTCAGGCAAACCAGGTTCCACAGACCGTTCTGTCTCTGCTGCGTTAATATTACGCGTGAAACCCCGCTTCGGCGGGGTTTTTTTATCTCTGCTATTTGAGAATCCGCCTGTGAAACAAATCAGTGTCACTCAACCAAAGCTGGTCGCAGATTTTTCATGTGTCGGTGGGGAATGCCGTGAACATTGTTGTCAGGGCTGGACCATCGCGTTTGATAAATCCTCCGTTAACCGTTACCTGAACAGCAAAAATGCCGCCATTCGTCATACGGCGAAAACGGCGATAAAAGTTACCAAAAAACAGTATGGCAACTGGGGCGAAGTGATTTTCCATACGGAAAGTAAAAACTGCCCGTTTATGGATACGGAAAAACTCTGTTCTATTCATAGCGCCATGGGCGCGCAGGCGTTAAGCCCAACCTGTTCGTCGTTTCCACGAACAAACCGGGTCTATAAAAATGAAATCGAAAAATCGCTGAACCTCTCGTGTCCGGAAGTGACCCGACTTCTGTTGAACGATCGGGAGTCTATGTCGATGATGGAATCTGTCATTGTCCAGCAGGACGTCAATACTGCGCCAATGATTGATTTAAAAGCAAAGGTCATCAATCTCTTCTGCCAGAACCTTTTCAGCGTTGAAGCGGTCTGCGTTGAAGAGCAGGTTTACGCCGTGGTGAAATTCCTCATGGTGGCTGAAAAGCTCGAGAATCTCGAAGAGAATATCGGCACGCTTGAAACGGTTTATTTCTCACTGGTTAACGAACTGGTGAGCGGTAAAATCAAAACGGAACTGGGCGGGTTTAATCAGAACTACAGCCTGAAATTCGCGTTAATTTCGCTTATCCAGAGCTACTTTACGAAGAAAGCGACCGCTCGCGGCGGCGCGGTATTAAACCGTTATTTTACTCAGCTTTATCAACAGTTCGAATCTGTCGGTGATGCCGTACCGGCAGAGAAGGTCATGGAGAACATCGAGTCCGTCTGGCGCGATGTGGCGGGCAGTTACCTGGCGACCAATGACCATTTATTTAAGAACTTTTTTAAATACAAACTCTGGGAGCAGGGCTTCCCACAGAACAATGGCCGCAGCATGTTGAATAATCTTTATTTAATCGTTGCGGAGTTCTATTTCCTGAAAACGTTACTTGCCGGTCAGGCTCTCGTGGCGGGAAAAATTGAACAAGATAATATTATTGATGTTATTTACAGCTTCCACTCCCTTAGCCAGCATAATCAGGAAGCGGGAAAGCTCTTTCATCAACATATAGATAGCGTCAAACTGGGCGACGATCTTTCATTGTTACAACTGTTAATTTAGGCAGAAAAGTTGCCCCTGTTGTGGGCAACCTCAGAATAACCTCATTTTATCCCCCTTTTTCATCCAATTGAACGCCCTGCAGAATCGGATAATCATGCCGATAACTCAACTAACGCAGGGCTGTTTATCGTGAATTCACTCTATACCGCTGAAGGTGTAATGGATAAACACTCGCTGTGGCAGCGTTATGTCCCGCTGGTGCGTCACGAAGCATTGCGCCTCCAGGTGCGCTTGCCGGCGAGCGTGGAACTCGACGATCTGCTACAGGCGGGCGGTATCGGGTTATTGAATGCAGTTGACCGATACGACGCTCTGCAAGGAACGGCATTTACGACTTACGCAGTTCAGCGTATTCGTGGTGCGATGCTGGACGAGCTGCGCAGCCGCGACTGGGTGCCGCGCAGTGTTCGCCGCAACGCGCGCGAAGTGGCGCATGCGATGGGGCAGCTGGAACAGGAACTGGGACGTAACGCAACGGAAACCGAAGTGGCGGAACGTCTTGGCATTGCTGTTGAAGAGTATCGTCAGATGTTGCTCGATACCAATAATAGCCAACTCTTCTCTTATGACGAGTGGCGTGAAGAGCATGGCGATAGCATCGAGCTGGTGACGGATGAGCACCAGCAAGAAAACCCGTTACACCATTTAATGGAAGGGAATTTACGCCAGCGCGTCATGGAGGCTATTGAAGCTCTGCCTGAACGCGAACAGCTGGTATTGACCCTTTATTACCAGGAAGAGCTTAACCTCAAAGAGATTGGCGCTGTTCTGGAGGTGGGAGAGTCGCGGGTGAGCCAGCTGCACAGCCAGGCCATTAAACGCTTACGAACCAAGCTGGGTAAGTTATAGGTGATTGATTCACCTGAAAAATGCCGCACAACGTATTGACAACCAGGAGTTATCATGACGGTGCAGCAATCTAAAAGACGGCCTTTAAGCCGCTACCTGAAAGACTTTAAACACAGCCAGACGCATTGCGCCCACTGTAACAAGTTACTCGATCGTATCACGCTGGTTCGCCGGGGCGAAATCGTCAATAAGATTGCGATTTCGCGTCTCGACACGTTGATGGACGAAGCAGCATGGCTCGAAGAGCAAAAAGAGTGGGTGGCGCTTTGCCGTTTCTGTGGGGATCTCCACTGCAAAGAGCAAAGCGACTTCTTCGACATCATCGGCTTCAAGCAATTCCTGTTTGAACAAACGGAGATGAGCCACGGCACCGTTCGCGAATATGTGGTTCGCTTGCGTCGCCTTGGGCAACATCTGACCGTAAACAATATTTCTCGCGATCTGCTGAAAACCGGTTATCTGGATGAAAATCTGGAGCCGTGGCTGCCTGCGACCAGCACCAATAACTACCGAATTGCGCTGCGCAAGTATGCGCAATACAAGGTACAAATGCCGGGTGCCATAAAGCAGAAAGCCCACGCCGGAACAACTTCTGATATATATTAAAAAAGAATAAGATGTAGCGCAGTCGCCTTTGACGTTGCAGGCGATTTCTCTACACTACGTAAAAATTCCACTATATCGGGGTATTTATGAAATTTGCACTTCTGGGTCGTCAGGCGCTGATGGGTGTTATGGCCGTTGCGCTGGTTGCAGGCATGAGCGTGAAAACGTTCGCCGCAGAAAACCTGCTGAATAAAGTAAAAGAGCGCGGTACGCTGCTGGTCGGGCTGGAAGGAACCTATCCTCCGTTCAGCTTCCAGGGCGATGACGGTAAGCTGACCGGTTTCGAAGTGGAGTTTGCTGAAGAGCTGGCGAAGCACCTCGGCGTTAAAGCGTCACTGAAACCGACCAAATGGGACGGTATGCTGGCGTCGCTGGATTCCAAACGTATTGATGTGGTGATTAATCAGGTGACCATTTCTGACGAGCGTAAGAAGAAGTATGACTTCTCTACGCCGTACACCGTGTCCGGTATTCAGGCGCTGGTGAAGAAAGGCAACGAAGGCGGGATTAAAACTGCCGCAGACCTGAAAGGGAAGAAAGTCGGTGTTGGTCTGGGGACTAACTATGAAGAGTGGCTGCGCCAGAACGTGCAGGGCGTGGATATCCGCACCTATGATGATGACCCGACGAAATACCAGGATCTGCGCGTGGGCCGTATCGACGCCATTCTGGTTGACCGCCTGGCAGCGCTGGATCTGGTGAAGAAAACCAACAACACCCTGGCGGTAGCGGGTGATGCGTTCTCTCGTCAGGAATCAGGCGTGGCCGTGCGTAAAGGTAACGAAGACCTGGTCAAAGCGATTGATTCCGCGATTGCTGACATGCAAAAAGACGGAAGCCTGAAAGCGCTCTCCGAGAAGTGGTTCGGTGCAGACGTCACGAAATAAGTTTCTGACGTAAAAAAAGGCGCTTTTAAAAGCGCCTTTTTTATTTCTTTCGCGTCTGCGTGCATAATGAAAAATATCACATTTTGTCAGAGTTACCGGAGAACCCATGTCACTACAGAATTTAACGCGCTTTCCTCGCCTGGAGTTTATCGGCGCGCCGACGCCGCTGGAGTACCTGCCGCGATTTTCTGATTATTTAGGGCGCGATATTTTTATTAAGCGTGATGACGTGACGCCCATGGCGATGGGGGGCAATAAGCTGCGTAAGCTGGAGTTTCTGGCGGCGGACGCCCTGCGCGAGGGCGCGGATACGCTCATCACTGCCGGGGCTATCCAGTCCAACCACGTTCGTCAGACGGCGGCAGTGGCGGCAAAGCTCGGACTCCATTGCGTGGCATTGCTGGAAAACCCGATTGGCACGCGGGCAGAAAACTATCTCACCAACGGTAACCGTCTGCTGCTGGACCTGTTTAATGTACAGGTCGAAATGGTGGATGCGTTGACCGACCCGACCGCCCAGCTCGATGAGCTGGCGACGCGTCTGGAAGCGCAGGGTTTCCGCCCCTACGTTATCCCTGTTGGCGGTTCGAATGCGCTGGGCGCGCTGGGGTATGTGGAAAGTGCGCTTGAAATTGCCCAACAGTGCGAGGGCGCGGTGGGCCTCTCCTCCGTGGTTGTCGCGTCCGGCAGTGCAGGCACGCATGCCGGGCTGGCGGTAGGGCTGGAGCAACTGCTGCCGGACGTCGAGCTGATTGGCGTGACGGTGTCCCGCAGCGTCGCGGATCAGAAGCCAAAAGTGGTCACTTTACAGCAGGCGGTCGCCGCGCAGCTGGAGCTGAAGGCAAAGGCCGATATTCTGCTCTGGGATGACTATTTTGCGCCGGGTTACGGCACGCCGAACGAAGAGGGCATGGAAGCGGTGAAACTGCTGGCCCGCCTCGAGGGGATACTGCTCGATCCGGTGTATACCGGCAAAGCGATGGCCGGACTGATTGATGGCATTGCGCAGAAACGCTTTAAGGATGAAGGGCCGATTTTATTTGTCCATACAGGCGGGGCGCCTGCGCTGTTTGCCTACCATCCTCATGTCTAAAAGTCAGGTCGAAAAATAATAATGCAAGAAAGTATTCAACTGGTTATTGATTCTCTGCCGTATCTGCTGAAAGGTGCGGTATTTACGTTACAGCTCAGTATCGGCGGGATGTTCTTCGGGCTGGTACTGGGATTTGTGCTGGCCTTAATGCGCATGTCACCCATCCTGCCGGTGCGCTGGCTGGCGCGTTTTTATATCTCCGTCTTTCGCGGTACGCCGCTTATCGCCCAGCTCTTTATGATCTACTACGGCTTACCGCAGTTTGGTATCGAGCTGGATCCGATTCCCGCAGCGATGATTGGTCTGTCGCTCAATACTGCGGCGTATACCTCTGAAACCCTGCGTGCGGCCATCTCCTCCATTGACAAAGGCCAGTGGGAAGCGGCGGCCAGTATCGGGATGACGCCATGGCAGACGCTTCGCCGGGCCATTCTGCCGCAGGCGGCGCGCGTGGCGCTTCCACCGCTGAGCAACAGCTTCATCAGTCTGGTGAAAGATACTTCCCTGGCGGCAACGATTCAGGTACCGGAGCTGTTCCGTCAGGCACAGCTCATCACCTCCCGTACGCTTGAAGTTTTTACTATGTATCTGGCTGCCTCGCTGATTTACTGGGTGATGGCGACGGTGCTGTCTGCCCTGCAAAACTATTTCGAAAACCAGCTTAACCGCCAGGAGCGTGATCCAAAATGAGTGCTATCGACGTCAAAAACCTGGTGAAAAAATTCCACGGTCAAACGGTGCTCCACGGGATCGATCTGGAAGTCGAGCAGGGCGAAGTGGTGGCAATCATTGGGCCTAGCGGCTCAGGGAAAACCACGCTGCTGCGCAGCATTAACCTGCTTGAACAGCCGGAAGGTGGTACCATCCGGGTCGGGGAGATAACGATTGATACCGGGAAATCTATCAGCCAGCAGAAAGGGTTGATTCGCCGTCTGCGCCAGCATGTCGGCTTCGTTTTCCAGAACTTCAACCTCTTCCCGCACCGTACGGTGCTGGAGAACATTATTGAAGGGCCGGTTATCGTTAAAGGTGAGCCTAAAGAGGAAGCGACGGTGCGCGCTCGCGAGCTGCTGGCCAAAGTCGGGCTGGCGGGGAAAGAGACCAGTTATCCGCGGCGTCTGTCGGGAGGGCAACAGCAGCGCGTGGCGATAGCGCGCGCGCTGGCGATGCGCCCGGACGTGATCCTGTTTGATGAACCGACTTCAGCGCTCGATCCGGAACTGGTGGGTGAGGTGCTGAACACCATTCGCCAGCTGGCGCAGGAAAAACGGACGATGGTGATCGTGACGCATGAGATGAGCTTCGCCCGCGATGTTGCTGACAGAGCCATCTTCATGGATCAGGGGCGGATTGTGGAGCAGGGGCCGGCGAAAAGCTTATTCGCCAACCCTCAACAGCCGCGAACCCGTCAGTTCCTTGAAAAATTCCTTATGCAGTAGCATTTTTGCACGCATTTGCTCCAGAAAATTACCCTGGAGCAAATTATTCTCCCTCTTTCTGAAGGCCTCTGTTTTTTTATTCCATCCGGCTCGGGTAAACCTTATCGATAGTAAAGTTAATTGTGCTATTGCCGATATTTTGTGGTTAGAAAAAAGTTTTCTGTGTTAGCTTATATTCACCATAATAATGATTATCTGTTCAGAGGCTTCATTTAGTAAGTATGAAGGATTTAGACTTTTTCACCTGGCGACGGGATTGCTCCCTCCGGTTTCAGGAGTTGACCTGTGCCGCCGAGGTATATCAGGAGCTGGAGCGACAAACTCAGGCGCTGGAATTCGATTATTACGCGCTCTGCGTGCGCCATCCCGTGCCATTTACCCGCCCTAAGATCTCCCTGCAAACCACTTACCCCAAGCTGTGGATGGCGCAATATCAATCCGCGAACTATTTCGCGATCGATCCGGTTTTAAAAGCGGAGAATTTCATTCAGGGGCATCTCCCCTGGACAGACGCATTATTCGCTGAGGCGCAGGAATTATGGCATAGCGCCCAGGACCACGGTTTACGCGCGGGAATAACGCAGTGCCTGATGCTCCCGAATCATGCGCTCGGCTTCCTCTCTGTTTCTCGTACACGTGTACAGGAAGGGCCATTATCCCATGAGGAAATAGAACTGCGGTTGCAAATGCTGGTGCAAATGGCCTTAACCTCTCTGATGCGTTTTGACCATGAGATGGTCATGCCACCCGAAATGAAATTCAGCAAGCGCGAACGTGAAATTCTGAAATGGACTGCGGAAGGGAAGACGTCAGCGGAAATAGCGATCATTCTCTCGATCTCAGAGAATACCGTTAACTTCCATCAGAAGAATATGCAGAAGAAATTTAACGCGCCCAATAAGACCCAGATCGCATGCTATGCGGCGGCAACGGGACTGATCTGACTCCGTAAAACGTTCTGCGTGACAGACGAGCGAACGGCTGAATGCACTGCATCCAGCCGTTTTTTGTTACTGGCGGTACGCTTGCTTGATTTGCTTAACGGTGTTAGCAAATACCGCTGATTCAGCCTGGTCTTCCATCTCCGCGATTTGTTTTTCCATTTTAATGATCACACGACCAGCATCAGCCTGGCCCATCGCCTGCAGCATCAGCGTCAGCAGTGCTTTCAGGCAGTTTACTTCCTGTGCCAGTTCCTGGTTATTCTCCGCAGTGGCAAATTCAGGTGTGCTCATTTATTTTCCTCATTATTAAACGGCGCTAAAGCGCGACGACGAAAGTCAAGGCGGCGGAGTATACCACAAGCTGAAGCAAAAAATGCAGCGGTTGTTTTTCGTACTTTTACGTGGATGTTTAATTGCGTAAACAGAACGTACCGGTAAACTGAAGCGCTGTTACAGGCTATTAATTGCTTATGCCCGACTCGCTTGCCGTTAATTATTGTTACAAAAATTTGAGAACTGTTTTTTTTGCAGGGAAAGCCTGCAAGTTTTTTGTAACTTTTTGAATACAGATGATTAAAAAAAGCCGCAAGAGCCCTAAAAACACGGCCTCTCTTTCCACCGCCTGTACAGGCTAATTTCCAAAAACGAGAGCAAAATCGAATAGCCGGTTTTTTAACGTTTTAATCTTGTCATGAAAACCGTTAATATAAACCAAATTATCACTCAGTAGCGTTATCCCTATTCTGGAGACATTTCCTTTGATCAACGTCCTTCTTGTTGATGACCACGAACTGGTGCGCGCAGGGATACGACGCATTCTTGAAGATATTAAAGGTATTAAAGTTGCCGGTGAGGCATGCTGTGGTGAAGATGCGGTAAAATGGTGCCGTACTAACTCCGCCGATGTGGTGCTGATGGATATGAACATGCCCGGTATCGGTGGTCTTGAGGCAACACGCAAAATCGCGCGTACCTTTGTAGACACCAAAGTCATCATGCTGACCGTGCATACCGAAAATCCACTGCCCGCGAAAGTGATGCAGGCGGGGGCCGCGGGTTACCTGAGTAAAGGTGCTGCACCGCAGGAAGTCGTCAATGCTATCCGTTCCGTGTTTGCCGGACAGCGTTATATTGCGTCCGACATCGCTCAGCAGATGGCGCTGAGTCAGATTGAGCCCGAGAAAACCGAATCACCGTTTGCCAGTTTGTCCGAGCGTGAATTGCAGATTATGCTGATGATCACCAAAGGTCAGAAGGTGAATGAGATCTCGGAACAGCTGAATCTCAGCCCGAAAACGGTAAACAGCTATCGTTATCGGATGTTCAGTAAACTGAACATTCATGGTGACGTCGAACTGACGCATCTGGCCATCCGACATGGTTTGTGTAATGCGGAGACGTTGTTAAGTCAGTGAGTGATGTGTTCGATTCAAAAGCATTTCTGAAAACCGTAACCAGCCAGCCTGGCGTCTATCGCATGTATGACGCTGGCGGTACGGTTATCTATGTGGGGAAGGCAAAAGATCTTAAAAAACGCCTTTCCAGCTATTTTCGCAGCAACCTGGCCTCCCGTAAGACCGAAGCGCTGGTCTCACTCATTCAGAATATTGATGTTACCGTCACGCATACAGAGACAGAAGCGCTGCTGCTTGAGCACAACTATATTAAGCTCTACCAGCCGCGCTATAACGTCCTGTTGCGGGATGATAAATCCTACCCGTTTATCTTTCTGAGCGGCGACACCCATCCGCGCCTCGCCATGCATCGCGGGGCAAAACATGCGAAGGGTGAATATTTCGGGCCGTTCCCTAACGGTTATGCCGTGCGCGAAACGCTGGCGCTGCTGCAAAAAATCTTCCCGATCCGCCAGTGTGAAAACAGCGTTTACCGTAACCGCTCGCGCCCGTGCCTGCAGTACCAGATTGGCCGCTGCCTGGGACCGTGCGTGGCCGGACTGGTGAGTGAAGAAGAGTATGCCCAGCAGGTGGATTATGTGCGCCTGTTCTTAGCCGGAAAAGACGATCAGGTCTTAACGCAGCTGATCGCGCGGATGGAAAAAGCCAGCGCTGCTCTGGAGTTCGAAGAGGCAGCGCGTATTCGCGACCAGATTCAGGCGGTGCGCAGAGTTACAGAGAAACAGTTTGTCTCGAATACCGGTGACGATCTTGATGTCATCGGCGTCGCCTTTGACGCCGGGATGGCCTGCGTGCACGTTCTTTTCATTCGACAGGGGAAAGTGCTCGGCAGCCGCAGCTATTTTCCGAAGGTCCCTGGCGGTACCGAGCTGGGTGAAGTGGTGGAAACCTTTGTCGGCCAGTTCTATCTGCAGGGGAGCCAGATGCGCACGTTGCCTTCTGAGATCCTGCTCGATTTTAATCTTGACGATAAAACCCTGCTGGCCGATTCGCTCTCTGAACTGGCGGGCCGCCGGGTGAATGTTCAAACCAAACCGCGCGGCGATCGTGCGCGTTATCTCAAGCTGGCGCGAACCAACGCGGCGACGGCACTCACCACTAAGCTGTCGCAGCAGTCGACGGTGCACCAGCGTTTAACGGCCCTGGCGGCGCTGCTGAAGCTTCCGGAAGTGAAACGGATGGAGTGTTTCGACATCAGTCATACGATGGGGGAACAGACGGTAGCGTCCTGCGTGGTGTTTGATGCGAATGGCCCACTGCGCGCCGAGTATCGCCGCTATAACATCACCGGGATCACGCCGGGTGATGACTATGCGGCGATGAATCAGGTGCTGCGCCGTCGCTATGGTAAAGCCATAGAGGAGAGCAAAATTCCGGATGTGATCCTGATTGACGGCGGGAAAGGGCAGCTCGGCCAGGCGAAAGCAGTATTTGAGTCGCTTGATGTCAGCTGGGATAAAAACCATCCGCTGCTGCTGGGTGTCGCAAAAGGGGCCGATCGTAAGGCCGGGCTGGAGACATTGTTCTTCGAGCCGGAAGGTGAGGGCTTCAGTCTGCCACCGGACTCCCCGGCGCTGCACGTCATCCAGCATATTCGCGATGAATCGCACGATCACGCCATCAGCGGTCACCGCAAAAAACGGGCGAAGGTGAAAAACACCAGTTCACTGGAGACGATCGAAGGCGTGGGGCCAAAACGTCGTCAGATGCTGCTGAAGTATATGGGCGGATTGCAAGGATTACTCAACGCCAGCATGGAGGAAATTGCAAAAGTGCCGGGTATTTCGCAAGGGCTGGCAGAAAAGATCTACTACTCGTTGAAACATTGAGGGCTCTGTAGCAACATAGAGCTAAATTTTACTGACAACAAATAGTTACCGTCACTATGCAATATAATATCCCTACGTTGCTCACTCTTTTTCGTGTTGTACTCATCCCGTTCTTTGTGCTGGCGTTTTACCTGCCGGTTGTCTGGGCACCTTTTGCCTGCGCATTGCTCTTCCTGATCGCAGCGGTAACAGACTGGTTTGATGGCTATCTGGCGCGCCGCTGGAATCAAAGCACCCGTTTCGGTGCCTTCCTCGATCCGGTGGCGGACAAAGTGATGGTCGCTATCGCCATGGTGCTGGTGGCCGAGCACTATCATACCTGGTGGGTAACGCTGCCTGCGGCAACCATGATCGGCCGTGAGATCATCATTTCTGCACTGCGCGAGTGGATGGCGGAGCTGGGGAAACGCAGCAGCGTAGCGGTCTCGTGGATTGGTAAAGTCAAAACGACGGCGCAAATGGCGGCGCTGGTCTGGATGCTCTGGCGTCCGAACGCCTGGGTTGAGTGGGCGGGGATTGGCCTCCTGTGGGTCGCGGCAGTGCTAACCCTGTGGTCTATGCTTCAATATTTGAACGCTGCGCGCGGGGATTTGCTTGATCAGTGATCGTTTCGCCGTAAATTTCAGCAAACGATCCGGGGATGTAAAAAATAACGTTGACTCATAACGTCATATCAGTAGAATGCAACGCATCGAACGGCGGCACAGTCAGCCGGACGATAATGAAATCAAGTGGTTAGACAATTACTTGATGGCATGCGGGAATAGCTCAGTTGGTAGAGCACGACCTTGCCAAGGTCGGGGTCGCGAGTTCGAGTCTCGTTTCCCGCTCCAGATTAAAGACATGCGCAGTAGCGGGTGTCAGCTTTAAAGATTTTACGGCGCGTTAGCAAAGCGGTTATGTAGCGGATTGCAAATCCGTCTAGTCCGGTTCGACTCCGGAACGCGCCTCCACTTTCTTCCCTGGCCGGATGGTGGAATCGGTAGACACAAGGGATTTAAAATCCCTCGGCGTTCGCGCTGTGTGGGTTCAAGTCCCACTCCGGCTACCATGGGAAAAGTAGAATAAAATCAATGATAAGCAGTGTCGTATAAACCACCGTAAGGTGGTTTTTTTATGTCTCCAATTTGAGGTAGTGGCAGCAAAATGGCAGCAGCATGGCAGCACACCTTTAATTTTTCTCTGCCCGATTATCAAAGGGGTTGAGTGCCACGGCTGCATCAAGATGATTTGGAGCGAAGTGAGCGTATCTCATCGTCATCATGATCGTGCTATGCCCGAGAATTTGCTGTAATACAAGAATGTTTCCTCCACGCATCATAAAGTGGCTGGCAAAGGTATGTCTGAGCACATGGGTGCGCTGACCTTTAGGCAACTCTATTCCGGCTCGCGTAAGTGCTGATTTGAATGCCTCATATGCCGGGGAGAAGAGTGAACCGCGTTTTTTGGGAAGCATTTCTTGTAACTGCGGCGAAATGGGTACTGTTCGGTTTTTTTTGCTTTTGGTCTGCGTAAAGGTCAGACGTCCGGGAAGAATTTGAGATTGTTTTAAATCCTGCGCTTCACTCCAGCGTGCACCTGTGGCCAGGCAAATACGCACGATAATTCCCAAATCTTTGTTTGCTGACTGGTCACAAGCTTCAAGTAGCCGATCAATCTCCTCCTCGTAAAGAAAAGCCAGCTCCTGATCTCCTTCCTTAAACTGCCTGATACCTGAAAGCGGGTTATCTCCTTCCCACTCACCCAGCCGTTTCATCTCCGAGAATACAGCATGCAGGTATGACTGCTCGCGGTTTACTGTCGCTTCACTTAACTTCTTCTTGCCTTTCTGATTCCACTCCCCGCTTAAGCGCCGTTCGCGGTATACAGCAAACGTATTTTTATCGAAGTGGGAGGCGAGGGGGTCACCGAGGCGCTCACAAATAGCCAATAGCTTCACTTTTCGCTCATCGCCAGAAGAGAGCGTTTTGCCATGCATTTCGTACCAGCGTTCAACAAATGCCGAAAGAGTCACAGCATTGTCATTTACAGGCTGGTTTAAAGAGTTATTCATTAAACGGCGCTCATAGGAGAGCGCCTCGCCTTTGGTAGCAAATTGCTTACGTATGCGTTTCCCATCACGTCCGTATGGGAAGCATTGCAACAGCCATTTGCCAGAGGGAAGTTTACGTACGGTCATTTATAAAAGCTCTTCCATTGCTCCTCGCTGATTATCTTCAACGGAATACCTTTCTCATCCCTGTAAGACACCGCCTTTTCAATTTTCCGACCGTGTGCTTTGTATCTCCAGTCTTTTGAACTCAGAGTGCCTACAATCAGGAAATCCAATTTCTGAGTGATATTGTCAATCACATTAGCTCCATGACTCCGGATCTCCTCAGCACACACGGAGCGCTTACCATGCAGAAATTCTCCTGTCAGACAAACGTTAGCTCCGGCAAGATTTAAAGATTCAATCGTATCTATGGGGAGCTGAGTCGATAGGCCATCCACAATTCCTGATTCCAGATCGCATCCAGTAAATGAGATAAGGGCCTGGCGAAGTTGAGCTCTTTCATCTTCGGTGATCTCACCGTCACGAAGGATATCTTCTACGAGGGTGTAGAGCTCCTTGCCGGGGTAGTTGTTTTTGAGCGCTCCATTGACTGATAAAAACCATCGAAGATATTTGATTTCGTCGTCATTAAGCTGAGCATCAGCCAAGATCCCCTTGCATAACCCTTCAAGCAAGTGCCTGTCTGATTCAATGGAGTCGAGTTGAAGATAAGGGAGGTCGATTAAGTCTTTCTGTATTTTAATGAGGTCTGCTTTGAGGAATTTCATTTCTGTCGGATCGATGACACCGTCAGAGAGAACATCTGCTATGCGATGCCGTATGGCTTTAACGCAATAGTTATCACTTATTTCCTGTGATTCAAGTAGCCAGGTATCGAGATAAAGCATTTCTTTTTGGGTCACTTCGCCATCACTAAGTATTCCATCAATGATACTGATGAGATTAGTGAAAGCTTTATCCCTGTTACTGAAGTAATGGAAACGAGAGTGCTCACTCATATCAAGACCTCTATGCATGTGTAGAAAATTAAAAGAAAAAGGAACCCACAAGGAAGCCAGCAATAAAGCAGGCAGCAATTTCTTTCGGATAAGTTTTTAAAAACTCAATGTAATTGAGCTTCGATGTGGTTAGCTCATCAGTAACGTGCGATGCCGCTTGAGTTTGTTGATCGAGCCAGGAAAGAGTCATTTGGAGTTGTGGCCGGGTAAGATCATTCAGTCTGCCGGTCCCGAAATTCACGTGACAGAAACGGATTAACTTTTGGCGCAAATCGTTATCAGTGCTGTTACGCAGCAGTAAACTAACAAGTGCCTTGCTCGCATCCTTGTCTTTACCGCGATCAGCCATTGCTTGCAGGTAGCTAACAGCTGTCTGATATTGATTGACGGTCATCTCTTCGATACTTGAAACACCAATCTCAGCATGTACTTTTTGCCAGACTTCATATGCTTCAGAATTAGAGATCTCAGAGACTGCCGCGACAAGGGCATTCAGCTCTTTTCTTTGCGCCTTGACGAGCGGCCGCTCGTCATGAGTATCTGAGGGGATCGCGATGTTGATGGTGTGACGACCATCAAATTTTTCTATTTGAACGCGGTTTTCTGTGAAGTCGCGTCCAGCTATCCGGTTTTGATCTCCTGAGGAGTTCACTTCCATACTGCTTCCCTATTTATTGTTTTCGTTGTAATCCCTGCCAGCCACTCGGTTACCACTACCAGACACAGTTATTGAATCCGAAGCGGCATTGCCTGCGTTTAACGCTGCTAGCGCCGCTGCTTTGACCGCTAGCGGAGCTTGTCTAAATAGATTAATCAACTCCTGCTCATCTGGAGAAAGGCTCTCCGCAGACCTTATCCCTGTAACGATGTACTGGATATCCGCACCAAATTTTGCTATTGCGGAAAGGTATGTGGAATCAGGATTTCGCTCTCCTTTTTCATAATTGAGCTGAGCTTGTTTTCTAACACCACCTATCTCGCCAAGCGCAGCCTGACTCAGTCCCAAGCGTACGCGCTCTTCTTTGAGACGTTCTCCTGTACTCGTTTGCATTCAATAATCCTTGACAGGTACTCGTTTGAGTACCAGAATGTAAATCACAGACACTTAGCAGATCACAATATACCACTATGACACAAGTACAAAACACACAGCGGGCGCGTACGCCCAAAAACAGCGTAGCTGGCGGTTCTTTGCCACTGCGTTTGTCCCCTGAAGAACGATCAGAAATTGAGGCCATGGCAGAGGCTGAGTGCCGCTCAGCATCAAACATGGTACGCATCGTCTTTCTGCGTGGCCTTGAATCCATGAAATCTGAGCCGCAACAGCATCCTGGTAATTAACATCGGAAATCGAGGTAAAAATGACGGGCGTAACCATCAATATGAATGTTGCAGCTCCTTATATATCTCTGAAGGAGTATTCCAGGATAACCGGGATTCCATTCGAAACATGTCGGCTAATGGTTCGTGACGGAAGAATAATTATCAGACCTAAAGAGTTAACGGGGGGCAAGGTGGAAGTAAATATGATAGCCATGCTCAAGGATGCTATTGCAAACAGTTAACAGGATAACCATGCATCAGCTCATTCAACTTAGTCGACATAGTTATGTCTATCGTGGATTCACTATTCATATGTGTCCAAGAAGATCGCGCACTATGCAGAGAGCCTATAGCGTTTTAAATGACGGTAACTACTTCGGCAGAGACTTTGCATTAGCAGAGGCAATACAGACAATTGATAAACTAAGAAGTGGTGGAAGAAATGAAGCTTGAAATGATTGTTGGGCTCCTATTTTTCTCAATTGTAGTAATAAGCCTGATTCAGTTTCTAATCAGATTGCACTGTAAGAAGGTTAGGCAGAAAAGAGAAAAAGCCTTATCAGAATTTAAAGCGCGCCGGTAAGAAGAAGTGCGCAAAGCACGCGGGCAACTTTAACAGGTATACGATATGAACGAAGAGATCCCATCATTTGCAAGCCTCCTGAAAAATGGTTGTCAGGTTACGCACTACCGTAATACGCGGGGCTGGATTGAATGCCCGGACGGACGTTTCTTTAAGCCGGAGCCTAATAAGGTTCGTTTTGTTAAGGGAATGAGCAAACCTTTTATTTATACAAAAAAGATAAATAAAGGCGTGCTGGCTACCCTGGCAAGAGCATTTAAAAAACTCTTGTAACAAGGAAAGGGGCTTACATGTTTACTGAAGAGAAAACATCGTGGGAACGGGAAATGCTGATCCGCGAGGCGGTAGAAAATGCGGAGCAGGGTTTTACCGTAATTTTGAAAAACGGAAATCGCATTATCGTTGCACCAGATAGCCCATCTATTGATCTGATTATTTACGGGCTGGAGAAAACAATTAGAGGTAATCACGAGCGTGCGCGAATGACCTTTATTGATTTTCTTTATTACTGGCACGAAAGGTTGTTTAAACAGGTTAAAAGAAAACCTCGCCCTAACCACTAATTAAGCAGGCTTAAATTAACGGCATTCATTTTGCCGGGGATTCGTTTTGCCTTTTTCAGGAGGTTGCATGTCGGTTAAGTCAATAAAGCTGGATGGCGAAATAAGTGATCCGGAGTTTGTAGAGATAAGCACCAACGCACGAAAACACGAACGCGCCCACATTTTGGGGTTGCTTCGTATTTTTGTCAGCCAGCTGAAAAAGGAAAGCGCCACACCAGAAGAGATTTATTCATCAGTCGAGCGGTGGATCGCAAGCCGCGAATTAACCATTAACGAGGGTAGCAAACAATGAATAACTTCATGTTAGATATTCGCGCGCTGGGGAAAGACCCAGACTCGCCGATCTTTGCAATTGAGTGCGTATTCTTCGAGCCATCAACGGGGAAGATTGGACCGCAATACTATCGAGCAATCGACATTAGAACTGTGGGTAGCGTTAATCCTGAGGCTGTTTTCCAACTCATGAAGGGGGACTCAGCACAGCGAGCAGAGATCATCCACGCAACCTGTAGCGAGGCCGGAGCTGTGGAGGGGGCATGTCGGTTTATTAGTGAAACGGCATCAAAACATGAAACCCTCATTTGCTGGACCGCCGGAGACTCCGCAGATGTTACTAAGCTTGCGTACGCTCTGTCTCGCTATGAGATGGGCCCGCGTCTGCCATCCTTCGAAATTCGTTATCTCTCAACGTTAATCCACATCGCCGGTGTCACCGGATATACACCGCACCCGCGCCGCTCGACGGCAACCTACATGCTGACCGATGCCGTATATCGGGCAGAGCAGGTTTGCGAGGTCTGGCAGCGTCTGACCAGCCCTCACTTTGAATCCCTGTGAGGCCCGCCATGCATACGCGTCTTTCAGTCGTTTGCAGCGCGCCATTGCCTGTATGCACCAGGGCGATTGCCGCCCTGAAATGTTTTTCACGTGGTCAGCGCAACTTCACCCGCATCAAGCCGCACGCCTATCTCGTGATACGTATTGGCCGCCGCTGGCGCTTGCTTAGCAAGAACGGCGGCGCTCAGTGGCGACTCATGACCCATGAAACCTACAACCAGGAGTTTCGCAAATGATCAGATCGCCAATTAAATGGGCGGGAGGAAAAACCCGCGTTATGCCGCAGTTGCTTAAGCATTTGCCGAAAGCGGATTGTCTGATTGAGCCGTTTGTGGGTAGTGGAACTGTGTTTATGAACACGGATTACCGCCGCTACGTTCTCTGCGACAGCAATATCGCGCTGATTAATTTTTTCCGACAATTAACCGGCCGCAAAGAAGACGCTATTGCCGCCTGCCGCTGGGCTTTCAAAGGCGGAAACAGTGCGGAGGAATACTACAGACGGCGCACAGAGTTCAATTCACTGGCCCGCCAGGCTGACTCCGATCCGGACGCAGCAATGCTTTATGCCGCGTATTTCCTGTATCTGAATCGCCATGGCTATAACGGTCTGTATCGCGTTAACCAGAAGGGTGAATTCAACGTTCCATTCGGTAAGTATGCCGAACCTTACTTTCCTGAAGCGGAAATGCGCTTATTCGCCGAAAAGGCCAGCGACACAAAAGCGGTCTTTATCCATAGTGATTTCCGCCAATCTATCCCTGACGTTATGCAACTCGCGCATGACGCGGTGATTTATTGTGACCCACCCTATATCCCTGCGAGCGACACCGCCAATTTCACCGCATACGGCAAACCCTTTACCCTAGATGATCATCGCGCTCTGGTAGCGGCTCTTGTGGCTGTTGACCGTCAGTACGCCACCCGCTCGATCATCTCAAACAGCGACACGCCTGATACCCGCGAAATTTATTCCGCCTTCAACCTTCACTCCCTGAGTGTCCGCCGCTCTGTGAGCGCCAAAAGCCGCGATATGGCTGGCGAGGTTATTGGCGTTCTTCGCGTGTGTGATGGCTGCGATCGTGCTGGCGGTGGTTGCTGTCCGGATTGTGGGCCGGTAATGGGGAATGCGACTTACGGCGAGATGTTTTTAGGCTTCGACCCTGCCAAGGGCTGTGAAACGCAGGAGCCTTTCTGATGACCATTAAAAAGACTCATACGGGCATCGTTATTACCAAAGACGGCCCGCAGCGCAAGAAGCTGCACCAGACGGAATCCATGTGGGTAGTCGGCAAAACAGAGTGCTACCGGAAAGACACCGGCAAACGTCACTTTGCCGAACATATCCGCCGTCGATTGCTGCTTGACTCAATCGAAGAGATTCGGGAGGTCGCCACCCGATGAACACAGTTGATGCAGTGATCACTCGCGTGCTCGACGTTCGCCCATACCGCCATTTCTGGATCGTTGAGGTGGAGGTATTGAGCTGGGGCAGGTACAGCCGTACGACCATTATCCGTGATACCGAAAAAGATGCTCGCCAGGTTCAGCCCGGTGACACAGTGACGGTTTAGGTGGTGTATGTCAGGTCTCACCGCCTTAGCATGGGAATGGAATACCAAACGGCAGGCCATCAACCCCCATAAAACCGAAAGTTCAGCCATTGAGTATCTGACACCGAAAGGCGAGCGCAGGGCGCTCGCTTATGGTGATCTGGTTGATACGGTCTACCGCGCACCATTGCGCCCGCGCGAGGGCGATGCGCGTGAGGCATTTGATCGAAATGGCCGCGCTAACTACCTCCGCCGCCGGGTGCAAACGCTCCCGGCGTTTATCCGTAAGCGATTCTCGCAGCACCTTGAAAACCTCGAACGCAGCAAACCAAAAGACGTCGTGCGTTGGCTGTTCGGTACGTTTGAGCGTCATGTCTTACGCCGTGTTGATGCGGTTAACGCGCAATACCTCCCACAAAGTACGCTCCCGGCGCTTCTTCTTCCGCTGCGTGATGAATTTCACCTGCTGCCGTGGGCGGACAAAAAGCGTCTGAAAAGACTGGCGTATAAGCTTGCGAACTTGATGAAAAGCGAGTTTATGCGCGAGTTTGATTTTCAGTATGAGCAAACATCCGATCTCGAGTTTTCGTCGATTTACGCGTACGGGGCTATAGCGAGCAAAGCGGCGACGCTCAATATCGCGATCCCCGGATGGGCGCGTTATTGCGACGAAGAACTGGACGCCGACGAGGCGCTGCGTGCCGCTGGCAGACTTCATTCCGAAAAATGGTGGCTTAACAAAATCCGCCGCATCCATGACTGCTGGCGCGAACATCTAATGATCGCGACCGGCTACGTCAGCAAAGTGGCTTCACCATATTGCTCTGATCCCTGCTTCAGGGAATGGGTGGCGCAGAAAAAAGCGAACTTCGAATTCCTTCAGGCGATGGAGCTGGAAGACCAGGACACCGGCGAGCGCAGCTCATTACTGGATAAGGTGATGGGTAGTGTTTCCAACCCGAAGATCGCGCGGCATGAGCTGATGGTGCGCATGCGCGGGTTTGAGGATATGGCGAATGAAATGGGGCTGGTTGGCATGTTCTACACGCTGACAGCGCCGTCGCGTTACCACTCAACGCATGTCCAGTCAGGCAGACGAAACGATAAGTACCAGCACACCAGCCCGCGACAGACGCAAAAATACCTTTGCAAAGTCTGGGCGCGCGTCAGAGCCAAATGGAGTCGTGAAGGTATCCGCACGTTTGGTTTTCGTGTTGCAGAGCCACACCACGATGGAACCCCTCACTGGCACCTGCTGCTCTTCCTCCGTCCTGAGGAGGTGGAGTATGCAACAGCCATTTTCCGTAAGCATGCCATGAGAGAAGACGGGCAGGAGCCGGGGGCACAGGAGCACCGCTTTACCGTTAAGCCAATCGACGAGCAATTTGGCTCGGCGACGGGCTACATCGCCAAATACATTTCCAAAAATATCGATGGATACGGCATGGATGGTGAGCTTGATCTTGAGTCAGGCCAGCCAGTCAGGGATATGGCAAAGCGCGTGCGTGCCTGGGCTTCACGATGGAATATCCGCCAGTTTCAGCAGATTGGCGGCGCGCCGGTGACCACCTGGCGGGAGCTGCGCCGGTTAGGTGACCGTGAGCTGGTATTGCATCCGGAGCTGGAAGCGGCACGCGCCGCAGCCGATGCGCCAGACTGGCCGGGATATACCAACGCTCAGGGCGGGCCATTTGTCGCGCGCGATTGCCTGCGCGTTCGGCTTAACTATGAATTCACCGAAAACGGCAATGATTATGGTGACACGGTCGCCAAAATTACTGGCGTTTATTGCCCTTATACGGGCAGCGAATCAGTCATTTTCACCCGTACCACCGCTTACAAGATTGTGCCGAAGCGTAAGCCGTCGTCGGTCGAGATTTTGACCTTAGAAGGCCGCGCAGCGGCCCCTCGGAGTTC
This sequence comes from Enterobacter sp. DC4, assembly GCF_000568095.1. Classification (NCBI taxonomy): domain Bacteria; kingdom Pseudomonadati; phylum Pseudomonadota; class Gammaproteobacteria; order Enterobacterales; family Enterobacteriaceae; genus Enterobacter; species Enterobacter sp. DC4. The sequence continues at coordinate 177,998 of NZ_AZUB01000002.1, forward strand.
TGTCAATAACTGTACGGGGCGCTCCGGAACGGACGAAAAACCACCATTAAAAGTGGTGGTGCCAGATGGTACAGCACCGTCAAAACCGACGATACATGCCGGTATTGATCACCCCGACAGTGAAATGACAGAACTTCCGTTGAATATCGAAGATTTGCGCCGATATTCACGCCAGCAGCGGCAGGAAATCACCAGCAGACTGAAAAACTTTAGCCGCGAAAGCTCAGATCAAGCCTTCGAGCGTACCGCGCGTGGCCTGCGCACGTCTGTTGATGATGAAACTGCGTTGACGTGGGGGCCAAAAGTGGCCGCTGCGAAAGATATGAGTCTGACACCGGAAGAGGCAGAACAGCGTTGGCGCGAACAGTTGTGGACCGAAGCGGAGCGGCGTGCAGATAACTATGCCGCCGCAGTTGCGGAATACCAGAAGAAAAAAGCCGAAGCGGCACTGCGGCAGGTACAGAAAAAAGAGGCAACGAAACAAGGCGGAGTCAGCCAAGAAACCATCGCCAGCATTGGCTCGCAGTTGCGTAGTTGCAGAATTTTCGTCAGTGATGGTGTTGTGAGGTCGATAGCTGAAGGTGCCCGCGTTCGCAAAGGTAGCGGGTTACTAGCGATGATCAACGGCAAGTTGCGAGAAGTAAAGGCATGGCGCGCGGGGGAGCAAGGTAAAAAAACGTCAGAGTATAGAGCAGTGAGTGACCTGATCACTCGATGGAAGAGAGTTTTGAAGCGGAAATAGAAGACGCTCAAAAAGGGCGCTAGTACATATTCTACTATTGACGTCCATTTGTAACCTTCTTAGAGTGTACCCTTGAGATGTACGGTGTCTCTATTTTTCTCAGGGGATTTATGAGAATGGAATTAAAAAGTAAGAAAAAAATCACCTTCGCATGGTGGAACACAAGTATGTCACCGTACTCAAAAGAAAATATGGCTAGTGATGAACATAAAGATTATGTATCTCTAACATTGTTGCGTCTAATAAAATCTAAAGATGTGGATGTTCTATGTCTATGTGAGGTCTCTGATGATGATGTACTTTTGATTTACAAGTACGTATCTCTACTTGGCTTCTCTATGTATGATGGAACGATAAAGGATGGAAGAAAGAAATTCGATTTATGTGTTTTTTATAAATCTGATATTCTTGAGTTAACTAATTCAGAGATAATTAGTAAGCCGTATGTGGAAAATAAAATATATGCCGGGCAGGAAATAGATTTTAGAATAAAAGAAACAGGTGAGCCAATTACACTGTATTTGGTTCATTGGTCTAGTCGTTTGTATGATCCAGAAGATTCTGCAAAAAAACATTTCGTAGCTGTTGCTCTCAGGGATGCTGTCCTTTCCAGTATTGAACAAAGGAATATAAAAAATGTTATTATACTTGGGGACTTTAACGAGGAGCCGTTTAATAAAAGTTTGACAGATATATTATGTGCCTCAAGGGATATAAACCTAGTAAAGAAATCACCAAGGCTTTTGTATAATCCTTTTTGGCGACATTTAATAAATGGAAGAATGTTCCCTGAACATGAGGAGTTCGAAGGGTGCGGGACATATTACTATAAAGGAGACGAAATTCATCGTTGGCGAACGTTTGATCAGATGATATTTTCTTCAAGCTTTGTGAGGGATGGCAATTGGTTTCTTGATGAGGCTAATACGGAGGTTTTTTATGATGAGACGTTTATTAAATTTATTTATAGCTCAAAGTCGAAATTTGATCATCTACCAGTAGTTTCATCTATAGAGAGGCGTTAATATGAAGGATTTTAAGGATTCTTTACTTGCGGGAATCGCTGCTGCACAAAAAGCTGAAAATAATAGAAATGAGATTCGTTCAATATTTTGCAGCGTAGATGAACAAATTAAAGATATCAGCGATCATAAGGCTAGTCTCGGGCTTACTCGCCTTTATAGAAAAGATGAAAGTTATGCAACCCAGGCGTTTATAGCTTTGTCACAGCAATTGAATTTAGGACATAAGCGGGAGGAGTATACTGCAATCGCGATATTTGATGTTGAAGGTAAAAACGGAATAGAGATTGCAGAGTGGTCAGAGGATGACTCTGGGTATCCTTGTTCGATAAGATATAATGGCGAAAAGGTATTTTGTTCAAACAAGCAGGAGCTTGAGCAAGCTTTATCTAACCTTCTGATGGAAGTGAAAACAGGCGAGGCTATTCTGACGCAAATTAATGCGCACGATAAAAAAAACAAATCTCAAGATGCAGATCCTGTGTAAGTGGTTCATTTTTTGTGACAATTTTCGAAACGACAATTGTTTCATAACGTTGAGGTCTGTGAGAGTTGCACAAAAAAGAACAATTAATGAAACAACATTTCTCCCATGCCTACCCAGCGTTGGCGAGGTCTAGACAGCCAGCATAAAAAGAGGGCGATTTTCGCGCCACCGAACTTCGCTCCTGCTTCGTTTTCGGTTTGTTGTGTGATTTGTGGCAAAAGAAAAGCCCCTTCAAGCGGGCTGCTGAGGGGCTTATGTGCGATGTGGTTGGTTGTTGCCGTGCTTGTTGCCATAGAAGATTATCGACTAACAGTAAAACCCTCTAACTTTTCGGACATTGTTTCGAACCATTTAACTCGTCTTCCTGTCATACCTGTCATGAATGCGTAACGTTCCCTCATCTCAGCTTTCGAAAGCTGTTCATCTGTTGAACGATGATAGTTTAACAACATTAAAATATAATGAATTTCAGCGGTGCTCATTATGCTTGTTGATATTGAGAGTCGGGCTAAGATATCTTCTAGGGTTATACTTTTACGACCGATTTCGATTAGCAGAGATTGGTCGAATACTTTTATGAAAGCAATCAATCCAAAAGCAACTAAATATATATCGTGTCTATAGAAGTTGATTTCCTGTGGCTCAGTCATAACAGCAAAAGTTGAATAGCAACGCTCTGCTTCACGTAACGAACAGTTATTTGCTTCTAGAAGGTATGCTAGAGTTTTTACGAGAGATCCATTGCCTGTAAGTAAATTATTTCCTTTATCTAGAGTTAAAAGATATTGTGTTAGCGTTGAACGCTCATACCCTTCTTGACATCCATCAGAAAAAATGCTTTTCTTTGGTAGAGTAAACCAGTAATGAATGAACTTATTGAGGTATAGTCGTGCATTAATATTCCCATACCTGCATTCAATACTCTTTTCAAATTGTTCGCGATTAACAACCAGAAGGAAAACGAAACCTTCAACAGAGAAAATATGTTTTATCTTCTCTAGTAGGTCAAGGGCGAAGTCTGGGCGTGCTCTATCTAGTTCATCTATTATAAATATAACTTTTTTATCACTTTTTGTGTGAATTTTAGTTAATAACTCTCTGAATTGTTCAATTGTGGCTAATTCACTTTCGCTTTTTTTATTTTTTCCTCTATATATTCTTCTATAGGTGATGAGATGGCGTCATTTATAGCATCATTAGCTTTTTCTAAAGTGCTTCCAGAAACCAGTCCACTTGTGAGAGTGCTTACAGCAAATTTAGCACCATTAAGCGCAAAAGAGGCCCCTAATTTTTTACCGATTGCTAATAACTCTTGGCCAAGATTTTTTAGCTTCCCTTCATCTTTTTTTATGAGTGAATAAATTTTTGATGTTAGGGAAACGAAAGGATCTGATTGATAGTCATTTTCAAAAGCATCAAAATATATCACATCGAATTTATCTGAGGCGTTATTAATTATTTCTGAGGACATCATTTTCACAAACGAAGTTTTTCCATTACCCCATTCGTCATTAAGAGCGAGGACTAAACTTTTATCTGGAGCATTTGTCACTACTCTCATGATTGTGTCATGTAGCTTTTTTCGACCAAAAATGTCATCGCATTCACTAAAACCATCTGAGAACTTCTTCACAGGTGCGGTCAATCGCATTTTTTATTACCCTCATTTAGCCAAGAGACAACTACATCATAGCGATTAGAAATATAAAACTTCAACAGACAAAGAGCCGCAAAGTTGTGCACAAATTTGCACAATTTTTGAAACAGCGTTTTTTCCATGCCGTCCCAGTGCTGGCGGGGCTTGGGAGGCCTGCACAAAGTGCACAAAAAGAGGTCGGTTTAGCGCGCAGGCGAGGCGGGGGAGCAAGCGCGCGCAAAGGGGGTCAGGCAGGGGGGCATATCCTTCGCCATTCGCCGCCTGCTGGGCGCTCATGTTGATGGTTGAACGAAGCGGCAGCGCGAGAGAAGTCGCGCCAGAAGCCCGCAGGCTGCGTCTGGTAGGGGGAGTGATTTATTTGTGTTTCGTGAGTGGCCGATATGGCCGGAAATGATGGTGCTGCGGGTTGTACCGCACCGCCAGAAATGACGATGCGGCCAGGAGATCACTTCGTGGGCTCAAGCAATGCGTAAGGGTTGAAGCGAATCACCTCCTCACCCAGCCAGTCGTTAACATGCTTCATGGCCTCCATGCAGGGTGTCAGCTCGTTGACGGCGAACACGCGGGCCGCTTTCTCAATATCACCGAATGAACCGTTCCCTTCCGGAATGGCGCCCATCAGTTGCGGCGGTACCCGGTGCGCTGCCAGCATGTCATCGCGGGTGGAAGACTTCACCCCCACAAACTCATCCTTAGCCGATATCTGGCTGAATGGCAGTATTTGCACGGAGTCTTTGCCGCCGTTAGGTGCGTGCAGAAGGATGTTCTTAAACGCACCGCCGCGCCGGGTGTCCGTCAGCGTCTTTTTGAGCTTATCAAGGCTCTCCTGGTCGGCCATCGCGCTGTTAACGTAGACGATGCAGCCAGCGTGTGAGCCGTTGTCGTAGTAGAGCTTTCTGAACTTGTCAGCAGAATGGGACAGGTTTGCAGACAGCAGGCCAGCGAAATACTCAGGCATGCCGTATATTTCCTGGTGAATATCCGGGCTGAGAACGTGACATACCGAACCCGTTGAAAACATGTGATCCTGTAGCCCGGCCTGAATAAACCAGTAAGTGTCCAGGTCAGAACCACGGCGTGTGTATTTCGCCAGCGAGTGACGAAAGCCAAAGGAACCACCAAGCCGGTTTTTTCGCATCTCAAGATAGCCATTCCCGAAGACAAACCAGTCCAGCGCGAAGGCGGAGAACACCTGGCGGGAAAGAAGTTTGTGCGGGATAAAGCATCCGGCAAGGACGTTGCGCTTGAAATAAAGCGCCGACTGGTGCCAGCTCGCATAGCCAAACTGACGGGCGAGGCCATACCAGTCAATGGGGGTTTCGTAGTATCGCCCGTTGTCTGCGCAATACATGTTATCAAGCAGGTCGCTGGCACCACTCACCGGCCATGGGCCGTCGAAGGTGAATGAGTTCAGCTCCGGTGACGCTTTCAGTGAGGCGGCGAGATCTGCCTGCTCCCTGGCATACTTCCTGCCGCGTGTGGGTCTTTGTTTGCTCAAGGTTAATACTCCGTAACTGTCATACTGCTGCCGCCTTCTTGTCCCAGCGGTTCGTTAATGGTGGCAAGCATCGTCGCCCATGCGAGATCGCCATGACTGACGCCGCGAGAGCGGTCCGTGTCGTAAGTGACAACGCCGCCAGGGGTAACGATCTTGCGGACAGAGTTGAATGCACCAACCAGGTCAAGTTCACCACGGTCAAACTCCCAGCGCCCGCCACGAATCAGCTGTTGCATCTTCAGCACGAGCATTCGCTTGCTGGACGGTGAGAACTGGTAACAAACCGCTGCCGGGAAATGCTTTTTAACCAGCTGATAAACCGCTTCACCAATACCGGTGCCATCGATCCCAATGTGCTGCACGTTGTACCGGGTGAGCATGCCGATAATGAGATTGGCCTGCTCTTCGAACTCCATCCCTCGTATGCGTAGTGTCTCAATCGTGCGGAACTTGCCGCCGGGCACCATCGGCACAGCGTTAACGGATATGGCTCCACTGTCCCCCTTGCCGCTGGCGCCGTTCGGGTCGTAGCCAATCCAGACGGGACGATCAGCCATGGGGCGGGCCGCATATGGCCGCCAGTCGGGCCAGTCGTCATAACCATCAGCGCCGCATGCCAGTAGCCTGTTATAGTCAAAGGCGCTTTCACCGCTTTTGATGAACTGGCATCCGTACAGGTTGTCGTATTCCTCCGGGCTGTTCTCTTCCCGGATTTCGTCGATATCAGTCAGATCCCATCCATGGTCGATAGCATCCTGCAACGTGACAATCTGCCTCCAGATCTTGTCCGGGCACATCAGGCCGCTGTTAAGTGTTTTCCAGGATGTATCAAACTCAATGCGCTTGCCATGGCTGCGACCTTTGTTAAATGCTTCACCTGTCCAGAATGGATAAGCCTCATGGCTTTCGGCTGAAGGGGTGGAGAAATAGGTACGCGTTAGGCCTTTTAGCGTTGCCATGGCGCCCGCGACTTTTTTCAGGTTGGCAAACTGGCCTACCCAAAAGAATTCGTCGAAATACAGGTTGCCCGTGTATGACTGAGCGGTAGCCGCTGACGTGCCAAGAAAATGCAGCTCGGCGCCGTTGAACAGCTGGATCATGTCGCCGCCCTTGAGCTCCACGTCAACTTCTTCGGCGGCCGAGCGAATGAAACTACGAAACTGGTACGCCTGGCGGCGGCTTGCCGATAAAAAGATTTGGTTGCGCTGATGCTTGTATTTCACATCCTCAGACAGGGCGCGCACCAGAGCTTCACGTGCGAAATACCACGTCGCGCCAACCTGACGGCTTTTCAGGATCATGCGGTTGCGCCAGTGGTGATTGTCATACCACCCTTTCTGGTGCCAGTGCAGAGAGCCGAGAATGTTCTCCCGCAGCGCGGCAATCTGCGACTCTGAGAAATAGTTTTGCTTTTTGCGGATCTTTTTCTTCGGCTGGGTGGCTGCTGTGCCGTTATCCAGCTTTTTCAGCTGACGGGTGAGCAGGTCAATCTCTTTGAAATCACCGCCGGTCTTTTTGTCTTTGCCAGTGAGCTGAATTAGCCTGGCATCAATGGATGTTGTCACGCGCTGGATCGGCGGTGTGGCGTCCCATTCATCTCGCTTTTTCCATGAGTAAACCGTGTTCTGGTTGATCCCCATCAGGCGTGCGATCTCTGCTGGCGGGTAGCCCTGCCAGTAAAGCTGTCGTGCACGCTGCATGATGAATGCTTCTTCAATCGCCATTAATCCTCCTCGCTTCCTGCCGGGGAGATTAACCCGCGCGCGCGTACCCTTGCGCTCGCTTTAGGTTGTAGTGCTCCGCTCACAACAACAACGCGTTGAGGGGGGATGCGTCCCCCTGCCATCATCTCCGGGAACTCAGAAAACAAGCGAGTAAACGAACATGGCAGGCACAGCAAAACCACGTAAGAAGTTTCGCGTGGCCGTCTCCGGAAATACCGTTGACGGGCGCGAAATTCAACCGCAGCACCTTCGCGATGCGGCAGCAAATTACAACCCAGAGGTGTATGGCGCGCGGGTCAACATTGAGCACTATCTCTCTATGTTCCCGAACAGCGATTTTGGGGCGATGGGGGATGTGGTAGCCCTCAGCACTGAAGACATCACCGAAGGTGCACTGGCGGGGCGCACCGCGCTTTATGCCGAAATCGAACCATCCGAGCGCATGGTGCAGATGACCGACAAAGGGCAAAAAGTCTATTCCAGTATTGAGCTGCATCCGCAGTTTGCCCTCAACGGCAAAGCCTATGTTGTCGGGTTGGCAATGACCGATACCCCGGCGAGCCTGGGCACTGAGCGTCTTAAATTTGCCTCACAGCAGCGTGCATCGGTGATGGCCTTCAATAACCAGCAGGGTGAGGCGCCGATGTTCACCGAAGCGCTTGAAGCAGAGGTGATCGAGCTGACCGCCCAGCGCAGCGATGAAGGTGCCAGGTGGTTTAATCGCGTGATGAGCATTATTGGAAAAGGTCAGAAAACGGACGATCAGCGCTTCAGTCAGATGCATCAGGTCGTTGAGGCCGTGGCTCAATCGCAATCCGAGCAAATTGATCGCTTCAGTGCCGCAGAGCAGGAGCGCCAGGAGGATAAGGCCGCTATCCAGAAGCTGACCACTGAGCTTGCGGAGCTGCGCCAGAAGCTGGGGAGCACTGAAGCTTCCTTCAGTCAGCGACCACCTGCGAACGGCGGCGCCAACGCGCAGCTGGCTGATTACTGATATCCACTACGAGAGCAGAGAACATGGAAAACAATACCCGCCAGCTGTTTGATCAGTACATTGCGCGCCAGGCGCAGTTAAACGGCGTATCGACTGCGGCAGTCGCTGCGAAATTTGCGGTAGACCCGGCGCGTCAGCAGCGCCTGGAGCAGGCCGCACAGGAGAGTGATTCTTTCCTGAGCAAAATTAACGTGTTTGGCGTTAATCAGCAGATTGGTCAGAAAGTGCTGATTGGCAGCAAAGGCCCGATGGCTGGCGTTAACAACAGCACCACCAACCGTCGTAATCCAGGGGCTAACCATTCAATGGAGCCGTTTGATTACATGTGCCGCAAGGTCAACTACGACTACGGGATCAGCTATGAACAGCTTGATGCCTGGGCGCACATGCCGGAATTCCAGCCTCTAATCAGCAAGGCGATGGCTCGCCAGATGTCACTTGACCGCATCATGATCGGTTTCAACGGCACCAAATACAGCGATCCATCAGACCGCGCGGCTAACCCGCTGTTGCAGGACTGTGGCATTGGCTGGCTGGAGAAAATCCGTACTGAAGCCTCACACCGCGTGATTTCCGGCGTCACGATCACCTCCCGTGATGAAGATAACAAGGTTATTGCGAAAGGGACTTACGGCAACCTGGGCGCGGCGGTGTACGACGCCAAAAACAGCCTGATGGATGAATGGCACAAACGTAATCCTGACAACGTGGTGATCCTGGCGGGCGACCTGTTGACCACCGGCAACTTCCCGGCGATTAACGCCATGAGCCAGACCAACCCGAACACCGAAATGCTGGCCGGTCAGCTGATTGTTGCGCAGGAACGTGTCGGCAACATGCCGACCTTCATCGCGCCGTACTTCCCGGTCAATGGCGTACTGATCACGCCATTTAAAAACCTGTCCGTGTACTACCAGCGCGGTGGACTGCGCCGGACGATCAAGGAAGAGCCGGAATACAACCGTATTGCGACCTATCAGTCATCGAATGATGACTTTGTGATCGAGGACTACGGCAACGTCGCATTTATTGACGGCATTACCTTTGCCGAGGCGCCGGCAGGCGGCGCATAACCGCACACTGGCGGGCTTCGGCCCGCCGTTCATCGGGGAAGAAACAATGCTGACACCGGCACAACGACATTTTCAACGCGTCATGGCTGAACGCCATGGCAAGGCAGATGATCTATCAGAAACGGCGCGTACTGCGCACGAGCAAATTCTGCACCGCATGCGTATGGATATGAGTGCGCTGAAGAAAATTCAGGGCGAACAGGCAAAAGCCGCGCTTAAACGCCAGCTGCTACCCAATTACGAGGGGTGGATTGAAGGGACGCTGGAGGGAGACAGCGGGCGACAGGATGAAGTGATCACACGCCTGATGATTTGGGCGATTGATATTCGGGAGTATCCGCTGGCCGTGCGCATCGGGCGGTATGTCATCGCGCACAACCTGGCAATGCCAGACCGGTTTAACCGCACGGCTGCGACAGCTCTGGTCGATGAGATTTGCGATCCCATCTTAGTGCAGGTCAAGGCGGATGACAGCACTGATGTTAAGCCATATCTGGCGGTGCTCGATGAGGTCCAGGAGATCACTGAAAACAGCGATATGCCTGATGTCGTCCGGGCCAAGCTGTATAAAGCCCGGGCTTTTGCATTGTGCAACGGCACTGCGGATGAACAGGCGACTGCGCTGGAGCTGTTGCGCCGCGCGCTGAATCTCGACTCTGGCGCCGGGGTGAAAAAGCTGATCGATAAGCTTGCCAGGCAGGTAAAAAAAGCCTCTGCGGAAAATGCATCAGGCGGTGAGGGGGCAGACCAGAGCGGGGACGAAGGGGGCAATAATCAGGCTGCAGCAACGCCGGAAGTGACGGTGCCAGCTGCCAAAAAGCCAGCCACCAAAAACAACCCTGGCAGCGCAACACGTAAAACGGTGGCCCGCAAAAAAACGACGAAAAAGCCCACCGCCGATAAAAAATAACCGACTTGCGCCCCGTGCGCTGGCGGCGTGGGCGGAGATCTGCAACGCATCGCGTTAGCTTTTCTCCGTCCGCTCACCGCCAACCTTTTCTGGAGACTACACGATGAGCCTTGTGGCCCCTCGCACAGTTACCTCCTCTGCGGAGGATGTGCCGGACGTGGATGACGGCGGAGAGAAAGTCACCGCCGGGGAGTTCTGGCCCGAGATAGTGCTGAGCAACGTCCGTAAGGAGATGCGGATCACCGGTGCGGTTACCACTTCGCGTTTAAAGCAGGTGGTCATTGAAGCCGTAGCCCACACAGCTGACCAGCTGAAGCAATGGCAGGCTGAACAGATTGGGGCCGGATATGCCAGTTTGGCCGCCGTACCGGCCATGGTGATTAACGACGAGAGCGTAAAGGTATATCGCTGGCGCCGCGCAGTTTACAGCATCTCGCGTGCCCTGCTGATCGAGACTTTCCGCGATGTTGACACCACGGGCGACGCGGGCGAGAAGCGCGCCGCCGCACTCGCAACCCAGGCGAATGATCACTGGCGTGATGCGCGCTGGGCTATCTCGGATATTCAGGGCGTGGTCCGTAACTCTGCGGAGGCGTTCTGATGAAAGTGAAGGCATTGCAGGGCGATACAGTGGAATTGTTGTGCCAGCGTCACTACGGCATCACCCAGGGCGTGACCGAGATCGTACTGGCTGCGAATCATTCGCTGGCCGGTCAGATCTTCCTTGATGCAGGGCAGGAAGTTGAACTGCCTGACGTCGACACCTCTGCGACAAAGGAGACTGTTCAATTATGGAGCTGATAAACCGCCTCTGGAACTGGACGGTGTACCTCTGGTCGATGCTGCTGACGGGCGTCGGCATGATGACGCAGAAGGACTGGCTGGCTTTCATTGCTGCGCTCACCGGGATCGTGGTTGCCGTGCTGGGTGAGCTCCATCGCCGCCGGATGTCCCGCATCCATGAAACCAATAATGTTCTGCTGAATGAATTGATCGATGCGATTCGGGACGATACCGAGAACCGGCAGGACGTGAAGGAGTTAATTCGGACTATCAGGGAGTCACCGCGATGAAAAGAGGAATTATTGCCTGTTCTGTTGCGGCGATTGCCTCTCTCGCAGCGGCACTCTGGCCGCAGACGCTGCGTACAAGTCCTGAAGCGCAGCTGAAGATGGCGAAATACGAGGATTGCCGAAAGACGCCGTATTACTGCCCGGCAGGTGTGCTGACCGTAGGCATGGGGTCGACCAGCAACGTGCAGAACCGCGAATACGCCGAGCGCGAGATCGCCGAGCGATGGGTGAATGACCTGTTTCGTGCTGAGAAATGCGTAAACCGCGAATTTAATGGCACAGCTGCACCACAACGTGTTTTCGAAGCGCTGACTGACGGCGTATTTAATGTCGGTTGTGGTGGTCTTGGCTGGTACACCAACAAAAAGGGCCAGAAGGTCAGAACAACAATCTGGCGCAATGCGCAGGATGGCAACTGGCAGGGCGTTTGCGAGCGACTCACAGACTTTGTCAACTCCGGCGGAAATCGTCTGCCGGGGCTGGTAAAGCGCCGGGAAGAGTTTCGGGACTGGTGCCTCTCAGAGCCTGAACTGAAGGGGACGAAATGAAAGCGCTGGGTGTTTTTACCGTTTTTATTTCCCTTCTGCTGGTCATCGCAGGTGTCAGGCTGACGCTGGAGAGCAGTAAGCGAGAGGCTGCAGAGACGGCCCTTGGAGAAGCCAACCAGAAGCTTAAGCAAACCGGTGATGTGCTGGCCGAGGTCAGGGCGTTACGTAACGACGTGAACGAAGTGGCCGCTGGTCTGAAAACACTGACTCAGAAGCGTAGCGATACAGGGGAAAAGCGCCGTGAAAATATCAAAACTGAGCTGGCCGGTGATAAATGCGCCGCTGTGCCTGTGCCTGACCGTGTGGCTGACAGCCTGTACCAGCGAGCCGCCGAAGTCAGCGCCGGTGATTATTCAGGAACCTTTACCGGAAAGCCTGACGGCAAAAACTGAAACGCCAGCACCGCCAAAACCAATGACATACGGGAGCCTCGCTCCGTGGTCCGATGCGCTGCTGGATGCGCTGGACACATGCAACGCCGATAAGGCGGGTATCAGAGAGCTGGAACTGCGGCGAATCGCCAGGGGGATAAAGTGAAAAAAGCAGAGTTGATGCGTGAAGCCCTGATAGCCGGTAACACCTGGTGTAAGGCCAACCCGGAGCAAATCACCGTCTGGGTGGAAAAAGGCAATATAGGGATTGAAGCGACCGGCGAACCGTCTTTCATGTACCTCTACACCATCAATATTCTCGCCGTGGAATTCCCAGGGGCGGTTGATGACCTGATGCTGCCGATCATGGCCTGGGCCTGGCAATATCAGCCTGATTTACTGCTGAATCCTGACAATAACCGCAAGGTGGAGTTTGACGCTGACATTATCAGCGACGACCTGGCCGATCTTCTGTTCAAGGTGCCGGTCTGGGAGCGCGTCATGGTGGAAACCGTTGACGGGAAGCCCGTCGCGAAGCACCTGAGCGAAGACCGCCCGCGCATCTATGGCGGTGAGTGGGAAGTGGTATTTGGCGGAGGAGAGCTGGCATGACCGATGATGCCGCGCTGTTTCATCAACTCGATCAGGTTTTTGCAGACATCCTGTCTGCAATGGCACCAGCACGCCGGTTGCGTACAGCGCGCGGAATAGCGACTGCCCTACGTCGAAGTCAGAGCCAGCGCATCGGTAAGCAGACGGATCCGGATGGTACGAAATACCCGAAGCGCCGCCGTCGCGTACTGAAGTCACGCGCTGAGATCGGCTTTATCTGGGAAGGGGAAGAGCGCCATCTGCGCAACTGGCGGGCAACCCGTGGAAGTCGCGGGCGTATGCTGACCGGATTTGATGAAGGGAAAGGTGCCGTGCGTTCGTTCTATCGTGCGGATATTGAGCGTTACCTTGAACTCAACGCCAGCGAGACGCGCCGCGATACCACGAAAAGCGATCCTATGTTTCGCCGACTGCGCACAGCTCGCTTTCTGAAAGCAAGCGCCACTTCTGAGGGGGCTGTAGTTGGTTTTTCTGGTGCAGTTGCCCGCATTGCCCGCGTTCACCAGTACGGACTGCGGGACCGGGTAAACGACAGTGGCGCGATGGCAAGCTATCCGCGCCGTGAGTTGCTCGGCCTGAGCAAGGCGGACCGCATGGCTATTGCCAGGCAGGTCATTGATTCTCTGGGGGTGAGCTGATGGATCTGGCTGAAGTCATTCGCCTGCTGGAAAACATCGTTCGCACCGGTACGGTGACGGAGATTGACGAGGAAAAGTGGCGGGTAAGGGTAAAAAGCGGAGAACTGGATTCCACCTGGCTGCGCTGGAATGCACAGCGTGCAGGCGCTTTCAGCTTCTGGGTGCCGCCGTCTGTTGGCGAGCAGGTATGGTTCCTGTGCCTTGGGGGTAACACTACCGCTGCGATCATCGGGGGAAGTCTTTACAGCAACGACAATCCGGCGCCAGGCATATCGGCAAAAGAAATGATCGTGACCGCGCCGGATGGCGCGAAGTTTCGCTATAGCGCAGAAGCAGGGGCTTTGCAGGTCAGCGGTATTAAATCAGCAACGGTTGAGGCGTCGGTTAAGGTCTTGCTGAAAACGCCGCTGGTCGAGTGTACCGAGATGCTGAAAACCAAAAATTTCACCGTTACGGAAGGCGGCAAAATGCAGGGGGACTTTACGCATACTGGCGGTGCTTTCATCTCAAACGGTGTCCAGGTTGATGATCATGGTCATGGTGCCGTGCAGCGTGGCGGAAGCTGGACGGAGGGCACGAAGTGACGGTGCGCTATACCGGGATGAATCCTGATGGCACGGGAACGCTGACGGATGCCGCCCACGTGTGGCAGTCAGCCAGTGACATTCTTAACACCCCGATTGGATCGCGGGTCATGCGCCGTGACTACGGCTCTCTCGTTCCTGATCTGATTGATGGTCCGCAAAACGACGTTACACGCATGCAGCTGATGAGCGCAGTGGTTATTGCGCTGGCGACATGGGAACCGCGGATCACGCTGAGCATCGTGGATGTGCGTTATTCGCAGTCCGGAGCAGTGGAGGCGGGATTGTCAGGGGCTCTGACGGAATCTATGGAACAGCAGACGACAACCTTAACACTCAGGAAAAGCAGCAATGGCAACAGTTGATTTGGCGCAGCTACCGCCGCCGCAAATTATTGAGGCGCTGGATTTTGAAGTGATTCTGGCGGATGTCAAAGCCGTCATGATCGCGGCTTTCCCTGATGAACAACAGGCTTCTGTTGCCGCTGCGTTAAAACTTGAGTCTGAACCCCTGACCATACTGGCGCAGGTAATTGCCTACCGGGAATTAATGCTGCGCCAGCGAATCAATGAGGGTGCTGCGGCCTGCATGTTGAGCCATTCCGTCTCCACCGATCTTGATAACCTTGCGGGAAACCTGAACACCGAGCGCCTGGTTCGCATTCCGGCTACCGAAACCACCGATGCAGAGATGGAAAGCGATACCGCACTGCGTCTGCGTGCGCAATCCGCTTTTGAAGGGTTGAGCGTTGCTGGCCCTACCGGGGCATACGAATATTTTGCGAAGAGTGCCAGCGGTAAAGTTGCAGATGCCAGGGCAACCAGCCCCTCACCCGCTGTTGTCGTCGTGTCCATTCTGTCTACCGAAGGGGATGGCACGGCGAGCGACGAGCTGATCGCAACAGTAAACGACACGCTCTCAGCGGATGATAAGCGGCCTGTCGCCGACCGGCTAACCGTCCAGTCAGCGGAGATTGTGAATTATGAAATTGACGCTCTGCTTTATCTCTATCCGGGGCCGGAATCTGAGCCGATCCTGAGTGCGGCAGATGATGCACTGCGGACATGGCTGGGAGCGCAGGGGAAAATCGGTCGCGATGTTGCGCGTTCGGCAATTATGGCCGCTCTGCATGTGCAGGGGGTGCAGCGCGTAGTCTTGCTGAACCCTCAGGAAGACATTGTGATCGATGATACCCAGGCGGCACGGTGTATTTCGCACACCATCGGCGTAGGAGGAACGGATGAATAACAGCCTCCTGCCGCCTTCGGCCAGCACTTTCATGCGGAATGCGGAGAAACCGGCGGCGCGGATCAGCAGTATTCCTGTCGACCTTCGAAAACTCTGGAATCCGGATGAATGCCCCGTGGAGTTTTTACCCTATCTGGCCTGGGCGCTGTCTGTTGATCGCTGGGATAAGCGCTGGTCTGAACAGACCAAGAGGCAGGTAATAAAAGCCTCCTGGCTTGTCCATCGCCACAAAGGCACGATTTCAGCGCTGAGGCGCGTTGTTGAACCTTTCGGCTATTTGCTGAGGGTGATTGAGTGGTGGCAGAACGGCGAGGAGCCAGGCACTTTCCGGCTTGAAATCGGCATTCAGGATGGGGGGATCACCGAGGAAACTTATCGGGAGCTTGAGCGCCTGATCGACGATGCGAAACCGAGAAGCCGTCATCTCACTGGCCTTTCACTTTCGCTTCAGTCGCAGGGTTATATCGAGATAGGGGCGGGGTGTTACGTGGGCGATACGCTGACGGTATATCCCTATTTTCCTGAAACTATCGCTGTGGGTGGCAATGACTACACCGGCGCAGCAATCCATTTAATTGATACCGTGGAGATCGCAAGTGGCGACTAAATATCTTGCCCTGTTAACCAATATCGGGGCGGCAAAGCTGGCAAAAGCCACGGCGTTGGGTACGAAAGTTGAGATTACCCAGATGGCCGTTGGTGATGGCAATGGTGTACTGCCTACACCGAATCCGGCACAGACTGCCCTCGTACATGAGTTGCGCCGCGCCCCTCTGAATATGCTGACGGTGGACCCGGAGTACGCCAGCCAGATCATTGCAGAACAGGTTATACCGGAAGACGTCGGCGGGTGGTGGATTCGTGAGATCGGTCTTTTCGATAAAGATGGTGATATGGTGGCGATTGCCAATTGCGCTGAAACCTATAAGCCTCAGTTGCAGGAGGGGAGCGGGCGCGTTCAGGTTATTCGCGTGATCCTGATTGTCAGTAGCACCGAAGCCGTTACATTGAAGATTGATCCGGCTGTTGTACTGGCAACACGCCAGTATGTTGACAGTCAGCTGCGCGCGCATGAGCAGTCACGTAATCACCCGGATGCGTCAACGACAGAGAAAGGGTTTGTGCAGCTCAGCAGCAGTGTGACCAGTGACAGCGAATCGCAGGCGGCAACACCGAAGGCCGTTAAAATTGCGATGGATAACGGGAGCGCACGGCTGGCAAAAGATCGCAACCTGTCGGACTTACCCAATACCGCATTAGCACGGCAGAATTTAGAGCTGGGTGACAGCTCGACGCGAAATGTCGGAACAACGGCCGGAACGGTAGCCTCGGGGGATGATGCTCGAATTACCGGGGCGATGCAGAAAAGCCAAAACGGTGCGGATATTCCTGACGTGGCGAAGTTTCTCCAAAACCTTGGTTTAAACGAAACCCTGAACCCATCAAAGCGTATCAGTATTGGTACATTAGGTGCAGGCTTATTTGATGGTTCGAAACCTGCGATCAATATCGGGGATTCAGATAGTGGTTTTATCTTTGAGTCAGACGGCGTAATTGGCATTTACGCAAACAATCAAAAAATTGCTGAATTAACAAATACTGGCATTAAGTCTATCGGCTACATGACCATTTTATCAGGAGCTTTAATTCTTGATAATGATACCTATTTTTTACGGCACTCTTCAGAGGATAACGCAGGGTTTTCAGGGAATAATATTGAACTCGCCTCATGGAATGGTATCGGCTTTCCATGCACGTATGATCAGATTACACGCATCTATCTTAATACCCGCACCGGGGTAATTGGATTAACAGGGGACTTAAAGGCAGGTGGTAATGTCTATAGTGGTTCCAATGCCTGGCTAGACCAGACCGGAAATCTTTTTGGTAGTGCATGGGGGGCAGGCGTTAGCCTGAAACAGTACATTGCAAGCCAGATCGCAAACCAAAAGTCATACATTGATAATGGGTTCAACAAAAAAAATACAGCAAGTCTCGCTGTGAATGGTTGGCATAAAGATGAGAGCACCGGGATTATTACTCAATGGGGGGCTGGAAACACAACAACCAACGGCGCTAATGTGACGTACCCTATACCGTTCCCGAATGCATGCACGTCAATCGCCGCAAATGAAAGAAATAATAACATTACCCCAGTGATTATTAACTTTTCTGGAGTTGGGAAAACTGGTTTTACAGTGCAGGCATGGAATAACAATGCCACAAGGGTTGATTCTTCCATCAGTTGGGTTGCAACAGGATACTAATATGTACGCATATTCAAACGGTTTTTTTTACCCATTATCAATGCAGGATGATTATGAGGCCGCTAAATCTTGGCCCGATTCATTTGTTGAGGTCAGCGAAGAAGTATATCTTAAATTCACGGCCAACCCACCCCAGGGGAAAATGCGAGGTACTGATGTCGAAGGAATGCCTTGCTGGGTAGATGTACCTCCACCAACCAAGGAAGAGCTTATACAGGCCCTCCAAATTGAGCGCCAGCAACTCCTTACTCAAGCAGATGATGTAATGCGTGACTGGAGAACTGAGCTGATGCTCGATGAAATCAGCGAAACAGACAAGTCAAAATTATCAGCCTGGATGGCTTATAAGAATGAGGTTAAGTCGGTTGATGTGCTAACAGCCCCTGATAAGGTTGTCTGGCCTGCCTCTCCAGAGGTTTAAACCATCCGGGTTTTGCTGTATACGCGCATCAGCAATGCCCGATATTTTTCCATCTAAGAAACATCGTCTTTCGTTGCCTCCTCCCCGCCTCAGTTAGAAGCGAACGTTTTCCGGAAGACATGGTTACTTCTGACGGTGCGGTACCTAACCTGCAGTACAGCCAGAAATAACGATGCTCGATACAATGCGAGGGGCTATGGCATCCAGGCGGGAAGACTGATCGCCGCAGGGGAGAAAAGACAGCGGGTGGCTATTATTTTTGATGTCGGAATGTCGACGCTTTATAAAATGTTCCCTTCAGCAAGAAGGGAACATGAAGGGGCTTAAGGCATCACTAAAACAGACCGTTGAGCGAGTCTTTCACCTGGTTTATCGCATTATTTGCACTCGTCTTTAACCCGGCAAGGGCATCGCTGACGGTCGAGCTTTGCAGCTTCTCCCTGTAATCCGCATCGACACGGCTCAGGCTGAGGGTAAATTCGATTTTTTTTGGATTCCCAAATCGGTCGAACTCGGACTTGCCCCGCTCCAGACGTGTTAAAACGTACATTCCATAAATACGCCCCGTACCCTCAATAAGGGGCCATGGGCGCCCTGCGTAGCCAATAGTTTCAAGGGCTGACAGCGAGAGATTTCCACCGGTGATTTCCGGGTAAAGGACGCCTGACAGCGTTATATTGTCATCACCAGCGCCAATGTACTGCCAGCCAGCTGACTGGTTAACTCGCTCGTTTTTTACGTGCCTCCACTCCTGCGAGTGCTGGAGTTGCTGGTAAGGGGTGGTGCGAAGCATAAAAACGAACATTCCAAAAACCATCATCATAATCGTCACCTAATCTCTGTCGCGGAAAGAACCACGGTTAATTCTGCCGGTGCTGGCCATTGCATCACGCAAAACATTGCGCATCATTCTTTCCAGCTCCTGATCCGTGCGCTTACCAACATCGTTAAAGATAATGTTAAAAATTGGGGCGCCGCCGGTCGGAGCGGTACCGGGAGCTGTTACCGGGGCCTGTGTGGCTGCTGTCGCTGAAATAATGCCGCCAGCTGCGGGCGTTGCCACTCGCGGTACTGATTGCGGTGTAACGCGCGCTTCCTGATATGCGCCACGCAAAGCCAGAGCACGCGGCAGGTTTTTGAAAATAATGTCACCCGGCCCGACTTTCTTGGTGTTGTCAGCGGTTGCTTTTGTATTGTCTGCGATGCTTTGCAGGCGTCGTTGCGTACCGGTATTTCCTGATAGCGGCGAGGCCGCAGGTGGTGCGCCAGTAGCAACTGGCGACTCTGCTTTTTTGGGGGACCAGTTCCATTCCTTCTGGACCATTTTCTTTTGCTGTGGGTCCCACTCCCATGAAACTGGTTTTTTGGGCGCGAGATCGTTGACTTTGGCTCTCGCAGCGTCAATTCCAGATGGAATTAAACCCAGCTTTTCCAGCAAAAGGCTGACTCCTTCAGTCAGCAGTCGCAGGGGGGTAAAGAGTAAATTCAATGCGGCACCGAGCACCTCACCAAATGTTTTCCCGGCACTGGCGCATTTGTCCAGCGCATCACGAGAAAAGTCTATAGGGGTGAATAACTGGCTAAACCAGCTCCATAACTTAGATACGCCGACGCCAATTGCATCAAACAATGGGATTAAAAACGAAAACGACTGAATCAGTGGTGACAGACCCAGACTGATACCAGTAAACAGACCAGAGAAAAACGCCTTGATAGGCTCCCAGAATCGCAATATAAGCAGGCCAGCGGCAACAAATGCCGCAACAATCAGGCCTGGGACGCCGAGTAACGAGGCGAGAATGACCCGTAACCCTGAGAACGCAACGCTAAGCGTTGATACGCAGCTGGTCGCCGTGATCGATGATATGCCAATCATTCTTAAGGCCAGTCGGAGCTTCGCCAGCGGACCGAGAATGAAGCTCGCTGTGAAACTTGCGATACCAAGAGCGCCGACAAATACCATGATTGCGCCGCCAATCAGGATAAATGTCTGTGTCAGAAGGGGGGTTTCTTTAACCCAGGCGCTGGCGGCCGTAATTAAATCACTGAGCCCCTGAGTGAGAGAGCGTAGTGGGCCATCGGTTGTTTCCTCAACCTGAATGCGGAAACCCTCCCATGCGCTGTCCAGGTTTTTCAGATCACCGCTGAGGTTGTCAGCCATGACCTTCGCTGCCTTCTGAGCTTCACCCTGAGAGCCGCGCAAATCGGCAAGGAGTTTTTGTAGCTCACCGCTACCAGCCGATCTAACCAGCGCCTGAAATGACTTTGCTGCTTCCTCACCTGCTATGTCTTTGAAGAATGACAGCTGGTCTGTGTCACCGTACTTTTTGATAGATTTATAAATATCAGATAAGACCACTTCGGCCGGTCGCATTTTTCCGGTGGCATCGGCAACAGAAACGCCCAATTCTTTCAGGGCTGCCTGAGCTTTGCCTGTTGGCGCGGCCAGGCGCGAGAAGGTGGTTTGCAGTCCCGTACCTGCAATACTGCCGCGCAGGCCAACGTTCGCCATTACACCGATCATGGCGGTTGTGCGTTCAACATCAACGCCAAGACCGGCCATCCCGGTTCCTGCGTACTTCATCGCCTCACCGATGTTCATTAAATCGGTGTTGGTACGGGTAAATGCTGCGGTCAAAACATCACTGACCCGATCCATTTCCTTTGGATCGAGACGGAACTGCGAAAGAATGTTGGAGCTGATGTCGGCACTTTCACCAAGATCCATGCCACCGGCCAGCGCCATATTCAGAACGCCGGGCAATGCCGCCTGAATAGCTTCTGGGGTAAAGCCAGCCATTGCAAGAAACGCCTGACCGCTGGCTGCATCGCGTGAGGTGAATGCGGTTTCTGCACCGAGTTTTTTAGCCTGCGCGCGCAGATCTCCCATCTGGGAAGAGTCTTTATTAAGGCGGGTTAAGGCCTGGACGCGTGACATTTCCTCGTCGAAACCAATCGCAGGCGCCAGGAATGATCCGCCAGCGTAGCCCGCAGCAGCGGTGCCGAGCATCATCCCCATGCCTGCCCCGCGAAGCTTGCCAGCAGTTTCTTTAGCTCGATCATACCCGGCCTGTGCTTTTTGGGTAGCTGCCAGCTGGCGATGTTCGCGCTCAAGTGTCTGGTTGTATTGCTCCGTACGCCTGATGGCACTCTGAATGGCGCCGCTGCCGGTGGTGAGGTTAACCCCATGCTGGCGCACTGCCTGCGCAGCTGTGCGCAGCTGCGTCGTTTGCCTGCTGTAGGTTTCAGTCAGCCGGGAAAGTTTGGTGCGAAGTGACTCAAGTCGCGCCGTCTGGGCTTCAGTAAGCTGGCCGCCTTCGCGTTGTTTCTGGTTGAGACCGTCAAAGGCCCGCTGGGTGCTTTTCAGCTTCTGCGCAGTGTCATTGGCTTGCGAGCGCAGCTTATCAAATGACGTTGCGCTTTTTTCCAGGTCTCTGATGGAAGACTGTGTTTTTTTGAGGGAGTCAGAAAGGCCGCCAATGGCTTTACTGGCGGCGCTGACCGGGCGGGTGAGCTTGTCAATTGCACTGAACGCAACGCGAATACTAAGATCCATCGTCGTCATCCTCCTTCTCATGGTTACCGCTTCTGATGGCCGCCCGTTCGCGCCAGGCCATCAGCTCGCGCAACTCCATGCTGTGCATTTCGGAGGGCGGCCAGTGAAATATCACAGCGATGTCGGCGATCAGATCGTCGACATCGCTGAATACTGCCTCTCTTACTTGCTCGCCGTCGCCGCCTCGCTCGGTGCGGACGGCGCCGCTTTCGTCAAAAAAGGCGTAATTTCTTCGCACAGCGCCGTAAAGTCGCCGGTCGCCATTGAGGAAATATCAGTGGTTGTCAGCTGAGGCGCGGTGACGCGTGTCAGCAGAGTTGATACCGCGTCATAGTCGAAGTTGAGAACATCAACCAGCCGCAGCCCGCGCAGTGAGCCAGCCTGCTTGATTGTGTCGGTGATTGCGACGGATTTGATTTCCTGGTCGCCGCGTTTAATGGGTTGGCTGAGAGTTACTGACATTATTCTTTCTCCGGGCGGCCACGCTGGCCGCCATTGGTAGTGGTTAAAAAAAAGATTACTGGCCGAGACCCAGGGCGGACGCAATGCGGTCCGGGTAGAGACTCTTGCCGTTGCGCTTGTAGATGAAGTTCAGCAGGTCGATTTCCAGCAAAGGCTTGTCATCCACGAAGAGCTTGTAATACGTATTTTTGAGCGCATAAGTATGGCTGGTGTCATCACCCTGCTTGGCTTCGCCCTGGTCAACTTCGGTAATACGCCCGCGCATCTCGACCTCAAGCAGGGAACTTGTTCCACCGCTGTATATCTCACCGACAAAGCGCGTGCGTAATTCGTCAATATCCCCGCCCCATTTCAGGATCAGCTCTTCGACCATGCCGCCAACAACCATTGATGCATCCAGTGCACCTGAATCAAGGCCGAGGTCAACAGCAGCGGAGCCAAGCATCCCGCCACCCTGATAATCTTCCGTTTTACGGGTAATTTTCGGGAGCGTGACGCTGGGGATCTTCCCGATGTAGTTGTCGCCATCGACAAACATCGTGAACAGGCGGAGTTTCTTCGGAATAGCCATTTATGCACCTCCCAGCGATGCAAAGGCTGGTTCGTAATACTGATCGGTAAACGTCTGGATCAGCGTCAGGTTTTCCAGCGGTGGTACGGGGCTGTAGTTGTAGCGAACAACGGCTTTACCCTGGCGAATACCGGTGGTCGGGTTATCGACAATATCAAACCAGCATGCCGCACCAATCAGTTTGCCAGCAGTGACCAGTGCCTGAAGTTTGGCATTGATCCCGCTTACTACGTCTTTGACGTTAGCCGGGGTAAGCGGTTTATCCACGGTGGTGAATTGTGCTTCCGCAATGCTGTCCGCAAGAATTTGGGCCGTCCGGGTAAACACCTCGTAAATATACTCTTCGGTGTCGGTGGTACGGTTACCCCAGAACCGGAAGCCATCGCGTTTGATCAGCGTGGTAATCTCGTTAGCGTTCAGCTCGTTAGCGTCGGAGTCCTCCGCCTGTAACGCCCAGAACACGTCTTTAGAGATACCCAGGACGTTTTTCACCGCAACGTTAGAAAGTGATTTGTGCCAGCCCTGCTCATTATCAATCAGTGCCCGCAGGCCAAGCGCATAGGCAACAGCCGGGAATTCTTCATTAACGCCGGTCTGCGGGTTGTAGGCGATGAAGTTAGGCCAAATCATCATCCCTTCACGTTCGGCAAACTGCTCGCGGTAGGTTTTCGCTTCGGCGATAGTCTCGCAGCCATCGCAGTAGCTGTAAGAGAATGCACGCAGCTGCTTCGCAATTACGCGCAGCTGTGCGGTCACTTCCTGCGTGTCGTACATCGGAATACCGAGGATGCGAGGGCGATAACCGGTTTTCTGCTCTGCGGTCAACAGGGCAAACATCCCGGTATAGCTTCCGTCAGCCTGCGTGCCACCGATAATGAGCTGGGATTGCGTTTTGGCATTTTCTCCTTCCTTTGCTGCAGCGACACGAACAACAATTACACGTGTGCTGACCTGGTCGGAAATAGCCTTGAGAGATTTATACAGTGAGCCTGTTTTGCCCGCCTTACCCAGCACGCTAATCACGCGAGTGATCAGGACTGGCGTATCAAGTGGAAAGGTGAGGGGATCGGCATCATCGGCCACCGCAACCAGACCAATGACCGTTGAATCAATGTCATTGATCGCGGTCTGGAGGTCGGTGTTTTCTTTGGTGCGCGCCCCGTGGAAAAAGTTGTCGGTCATACTCTACCGCCATCATGTTTAGTGAGTTCATGGTGATATTCGCTGAATTCCGTGCGGCAGACACGTCACGATGGATGTCACAGAAAGGCGACAACAAAAGGCTGTTTGTCCTATCGCGCGCGCATGGAAATATTTGCGGGAGGAGAAAGCGATGACACTGACAACTGACGCGATAGAGAGCGCAAAAAGCCTGCTGAATGCAGGTGCTGAGAAATTCAAGAATTACCCAGGCGACCTGTCACGTGTGCCAGCGTTTAACGTCATGCTTGGCGGCAAGGCGCTGATCATGCTGGATGAGAAACTGCTCTCGTTAGAATTAACAGATAACAGGGGCTTTAATGCTGATGAACTGACTATCACTGTTGATGACAGCCAGGGAGATATTGAGTTACCGCCACGTGGCGCTGAATTATCGGTAGCGATAGGCTGGCAGGGAGAAAAACTGGTACACAAAGGGATTTTCATCGTGGATGAAATTGCGCACTCAGGGCCGCCGGACCGTATCGAGATCACGGCCAGAAGTGCAGATTTCCGCGATGAATTTAACGTCAAGCGGGAGGTGTCATGGCATGACGTTACAGTCGAGCGCATCGTCTCTGCTATAGCTCACCGATACAAACTTAAACCCCTTATCTCAGAGCAACTGATGTCCGCCGAGATCGACCATGCAGATCAGACACAGGAAAGCGACATGTCGTTTCTGACGCGCATGGCGGAAATGCTGGGCGCTATTGCAACTGTGAAAAATGGTTACCTGCTCTTCATCCTGCCTGGTGGCGGTGTCAGCGCAAACGGCAGAGCGTTGCCGGAATTTTCCATCACGCGCAGCAGCGGAGATCGCCATTCTTTCCGGATTGCAGATCGCGACGCATACACTGGCGTGCAGGCGTACTGGCTTGATATGGAATTCGGAAAAAAGAAAAAGGTTACTGTTAAAAAGCGTAAGAAAACCGCAGACAAAAAGCCGCGAAGCAGCAGCCGGGAAGGGGACTATATTGCCGGTGAAGATGGTAACGTTTTTGTACTCCGTACGACGTACAGCAGTGAGATGGCCGCACAACGTGCAGCGGCTGCAAAATGGCAACAACTCCAGCGCGGAGCTGCTGAGTTCTCTTTAACCCTGGCTTACGGGCGCGCGGATCTGTATCCGGAGATGCACGGAACGGTAGCGGAGTTCAAAGACGTCATTGACGGGCAGGACTGGATAATTGCGAAGGCAAGCCACACTATCGACGATAGTGGGTTTAAAACACGTCTGGAGCTGGAAGCAAAAATACCTGAATGGATTGCAGAAACCGAATCATAGCGGCCATAATATGAGCGAGTTCAACTCCCGCCATGGGAGGCCATTATGTTTAAGTGTCCTGTTTGTGGTGCCGTCGCACGTACGCGCACCAGTCGCCCTCTTAGCGAAATGACAGTCCGGCATTATCACCAGTGCCAGAATTTCGAATGCAGTATTACGTTTACTACGCTCAACAGCGTTGAGAAGCTGGTAACCAAACGCGCCCCCCGCGAAAAGTTACCGGCTGATTTCATTCCATCCGATGCTTTTCCCGCTTCGCACTATGGGAGGGATCAGCTTAATTTGGCCCTCTAAATAGTGGCAGCAAAAGTCCAGCCATTACCTGTGATTACCAGCGATTACCATCAGAGAGAGTCTTATTTATCATAAGCTTATGATAAATAAGACTCTCTAATAGTTTTTAAAATCCCTCGGCGTTCGCGCTGTGTGGGTTCAAGTCCCACTCCGGCTACCATGGGAAAACTAGAATAAAATCAATGATAAGCAGTGTCGTGTAAACCACCGAAAGGTGGTTTTTTATTGCCTGTTTTTCGCCATTGTTTCGCCATTCAGCTTCGCCATAAGAAGAGGGCATTACTGCCCCCAACTACCGGAACAATAGGAATCTTTCTATCATAACGCGCGGTCTGAGACGCGTTTTTGTGACCAGCGATTCCCTGTTTTTCGTTAAGCGTGCCTTCCAGATCTGATATCCCTTTTGCTTTTAAATCGTGGAAAGTGAATTTGAAGTCAAGCTCAGGAAATTTTTCTGAGGCCATGGTTTTAGCTTTTCCCCACTGCGCGTTAAACGCACTCTTGTATATCTCAAACCAGACGGCTGGTGGATCAGGTATATACTAACCATTCCTGTATTTAGCGGGATAGATTCAGCAAGCCTGACTGCTTTATCCAGTCGCCCCGTCCATGCTTTAATTTGAGGTACAGCTGTTTTGCTCTGCTGAATCATTATGCTTTCATTGAGGATCTGGCTTTTCTTCAGGTCCAAGATATCTCCCTGTCTGGCACAACATAAATAAGCAAGTTCCATAGCCACCTTCACGGGGGGTCCAGCAACGCTTAACAAAGCTTCGTATTCCTTATCAGTGACATAGCGAGTTCTGGCCTTTTCCTTAAATTGCTTCACTCCCTGACAAGGATTCATCTTCACTTTTCCGCGCTCATATGCCCACCTGAAAACCCTCGATATAAACGCTTTCTCTCGGTTAGCCTGAACCCTGCTTTTAACACCTCTCTTATCCATATACTTCCTGATATGCTCAGGTTTAGTGTTGTCTGGCTTCATCTTCCCGAAAACGACATTCACCTTTGCGCCATATTTTCTGTAGTCCTTTCAGGTTTCGGTGGCCAGCTCATGAAACTCGCCAGAGTTAAAGAACTCTTCGCAAAGTGCGTGGAAGTTGGAAGGCGGTCAAAGAAATGGCCTGAGGGCAGCCCCATCGCATCACATATCTGATAGGTCGGTTCAACCGGCACCGCCACCCAACCCTCTGGCAACTTTTAAGCCGTCGTTACAGGTTCAGCACCCTGAAGTGATGGTTGCGTAATCGCGCGAAGTGCCGAGGCCAAAGCCGCTGGAATTACTATGGGAGAGCCGTTTTTTAAGCAAAAGGATCTCTTCCGGCGCGCCGGGGTTGTTTGCTTCAGCAGTAACTACGAATTCTATGCCGACATGTCGAACCGGGTAATGACGACGCTTGAGGAAATGAGCCCCCGCGTCGAAATTTACAGCATCGACGAAGCTTTTTGCGATCTGACAGGTGTTCGCAACTGCCGGGACCTGACGGAGTTCGGCAAAGAGATCCGCGCTACGGTTCTGAAGAGCACGCATCTAACTGTCGGGGTTGGTATTGCACAGACAAAGACACTCGCTAAGCTGGCAAACCACGCCGCCAAGAAATGGCAGCGTCAGACCGGCGGGGTGGTCGATTTGTCCAATATCGATCGGCAACGTCGGTTGTTGGCTATAGTACCTGTTGAAGATATATGGGGCGTTGGCAGGCGCATCAGTAAGAAGCTGAACGCCATGGGCGTCTAAACTGCTCTGGTCCTCTCAGAACAAAGTACGTGGATTATCCATAAACACTTTAACGTGGTACTCGAGCGAACGGTTAGGGAACTACGCGGAGAGCCATGCCTCGATCTGGAGGAGTTTGCACCTGCAAAACAGGAGATTGTTTGTTCCCGGTCTTTTAGCGAACGCGTTACAGAATACGAGCAGATGCGCCAGGCTATTTGCAGTTATGCTGCCCGAGGTGCAGAAAAGCTACGTGGTGAGCATCAGTATTGCCGTTTTATCTCGGCGTTCGTGAAGACGTCACCTTTTGCCCTAAATGAGCCATATTACGGCAACAGTGCGTCAATGAAGCTTCTCACGCCAACACAGGATTCACGAGACATCATCAACGCCGCGGTAAATGCCTGGACAAAATCTGGAAGGATGGCCATCGCTATCAAAAGGCTGGAATCCTGCTAGGAGATTTTTTCAGCCAGGGAGGGCGCAGCTAAACCTTTTCGATGAGAACGCGCCGCGGGCCGGCAGTGATAAACTGATGGAGGTGCTCGATCACCTGAACGCCAAAGATGGGAAAGGAACGCTCTACTTTACCGGGCAGGGCATTCAGCAGCAATGGCAAATGAAGCGAGAAATGCTTTCGCCGCGTTATACGACCCGCTTTCAAGATTTATTAATTGTTAAATAGATGCAGGACATTATTGTCAAAATAAAGTATCTTATTCAGGCACTTATAAATACTTAAATGGAATTGATATGTTAAAACCTATTCTCGCATTAGCAGTTCTTACCTTATCTGGATGTGCAATTATCCAGGAGCCTCCAAAACATGGTACTCCTGACGCTGTATATACGACTAAGAGCGATACAAAAAGCGTTGCATTATGCATTGCTGATGTCTTTGCAGATTACGACCCTTACATTTTACCTGGCTATAAAGAAGAATTCTGGGGTTATAAGATTAATTATTCCGCCGGGCCATATGGCGAAGCTGAAATTTACAAGAAAAATAACGTTACCACTGTAAATTATTTTGATCAGAATAATTCAGACAGGAAAATGGTAAAGCATCTTAAAGACGGCATCCAAAAATGTGTAAATAAGGTATACGACATGTCTCCAGTGGGTGGTAAACAGCCAGATGGAAGCGTAAAACTCTGGTAATATCTGTCAGGATATCACTGAATATTATCAATCAATTCAGCACCCTGATTTTTTTGATTACCAACGGCACGCGACACTGCGTGCCAGATAAACTTGTCGGCGTCCACTGTGCCGTCGGCAACTATCTCTTCCGCTTCTTTCCCGCCTATATCCTGACGCATCCACTCCCTGGCCGCTTCTGGTGATAGTACCAGTGACTGTCGGTCGTGAATATCGATCAGCCCTTTGTCAGCAGCATACGTCACTATCAGAAAACCTTCTGCTTCATCGCCGCGTTCGAACGGTGTGCTGCCGATCGCGGCCATAAATATGGGCTGGCCGTCGGCACGGTGAATGAAGTAGAGCTGCTTCTTGTCGCCTTCTTTCTTCCACTCGAACCACCCATCTGCGAAACAAATCGCCCGGCCATGCTGCCAGAGAGGTTTGAACATTCGGCTTGTGGCCGCGGTTTTGACACGCGCGTTAATAAGAGGCGGCTTATCCCACCACCCGGGAGCGTAACCCCAGAAAACAGGATCGAGGTGCAGCCGCTCGTCGCGTTCGCTCAAAAGCAGAACTTTGGTACCGGGCGCCATGTTGTACCGGCCAATGGGTTCCGGGTCGTATGCGATGTCGCGATCGGCTTCATCGGCCAGGTAAGCCAGATATTCTTCACGGGTTTGTGCTTGTGCAAAACGACCACACATAGAAACCTCCAGTCAGTCAGACTGAAAGTATAGGGCAGGGAGAAAAAGTAACGCCCGCTGGTTAAGTCTTACAAACGGATTCGTGGCGATTATGCTGACGATGACGAGAGGCGTAAAGCGATACGTTGTGAAACAGGAAGGAGCTACGCAAAAGTGTCATTTTTGGGGGGCAAATTTGGGGGCAAAATTGAGCCGGGGGCATGATTTGGGGCGTTAAAACGACCTATATTGTCCGATAAAGTCCACACAGTAGTTTTTGTAAGTCGCTGATTAATAATTAAGTTACTGATTTCATGGTGAGTGTGATTTCTACCAAACAGTTTAACGCTGATTATATAGTTTGAAACCAGCACATTGAAATTAAATGAGTTTTTCATGAGATTACTCAGACGAAAGGGGGCATGCGGGCCAACTGGTTGCGAACGGCGTGGACAGAAAGCAAGAGGCGATCATCTACGATGTAGTTGCATTTCCCGCCTTATTGAAAACACTGGGGCCACAGCTCCAGCCGCAGTAAACCTACCGGCGACCGAGGCTATGACCGGCCTCCGGCAGAAGGAGATTTTTCAGGAGGCGAAATCCAGCAGAGGGGCATTTTTGAATTTCAGCCAGGTCTCTTTATCCGGGGCTGGTGGGATTTTCGCGCGGGTTATTGCTGAGAGAACGTCCTGGCAAAACTCAGGATCACCCTTCTCAATCTCTGCACTCAACAGCAATCCGTCCGGCGCTATGGAAATCCTGACTGTGCATTTTTTCCCCTTATGTGACGATCTGTCCGAAAACTGTTCAATTACTGCCTGATGTATCTGTGCAGCATAGTCCTGGTTTTGCTCTTGTTCCGCTAATCTCGTTACTGAATGTTCCTGAGCCTGAGAAACAGATTTTCCGTCGCTGGTGCAGGCGTTCAGGAGAAATGGAAGGAGTAAAAGAACAGGTTTAATAAGTCGTGATGTCACGTAGGAAAGTCCCTGTAGTTGCTAAAAAACACATACTAATATCTTTTTTTAGCAGCCGTAAACTCCTGAAAATAGGCTTTGCATACACTTCGCTTCTGTTGTCCTTCTCTGCGCAGTAACTTGCAAGCCCTTTCGCCATGACACGCTACAACTGGGAGCGCGAACAGCCAGTGAATTTGATGTGTCATGAACGGTACATGCCATAAAAAGTGACAGCGTCTCCTGTTTCCTTTTATCTATCGTAGAGCTTAAAGGCGGTCTGACATTTGTTGTTTGCACATGGCAAATAATGGTAGGGGAAATCCTGTTGACGATGTGAGATAGCCAAGCGTAATATCGTGAGTGCTGTATATAAACACATTGTTATATATACAGTATTTTTGGTGTGCAGTGGATTTCAACAGCGTGCCGCTAACAAGGCAGGCAATAAACCGCGCACCTGATTATTAAACGTCAAAGAGGATATTTTTATGAGCACTGAGTTAAATAGCGGTTCTGTCGGTGGCTTTGGTCACATGGGGAAAAATGACCCTTACAATGATGGTCATAGCGGATCTGGCAGTTCTGGTGGCAGTGGTAACGGTGGTGGTAATGGTGGCAATCATTCTTCGTCGGGCAGTTCGTCATCAAATGTTGAACATACTCCCTGGGGAGATGTTATAGCCGGTGCTGACGGTTTTAATTATATGAATGGTATTAAAATGACGGGAGAAAACTCGCAACTTGCATACGTTTCTTCAACACGTCTTGTGCGAGTGCTTAATTCTCTCCTTGATCGTTCTTACATGAAACCTGAACCTGGTGAACATAATGGTGTTACTGGTGTCCCTGCAACATCACCAAGCCGTCAGGAATTAGCTGATAATGCCCTTACAGCTGCGCAAACAAATGCTAAAACAGCGGCTGATAATGTTGCGAAAGCAAATGCTGCTATTAATCAGGCGCAGACTCGACTGAATACGGCAAAATCGAAAATCCCAGGTCTGGAAGCTAATGTTACAACTAAGCAACAGGCTTCAGATAAGGCTACCGCTCGTGCTCATGAACTGGGACATTTCCTGAATGATATGGGAGGGCCTGGTCGCTATCAGGCCTTGCAGGCGGGTTATCAGGCTGATGTCGCACAGAATGAACTGAACAGTGCTAAAAAGGCTTTGACAAACGGGCAGGCTGAAATTGCCGCAGCTCAGAAAGCTCTGGATGATGCTCAAAAGGCATTACCTGTTGCGACATCGAACAAACAGAACGCAGATGCTGCTGTTGCTTCAGCTGCTGAAATGAAAGATGCGATAACGACTGCGACAGCATTTTTCGAGTCAGTTTCGAAAAAATTTGGCGAACGCTCCGCTCGTCTGGCACAGGAGTTAGCTGCACAGGCGCGCAGTGCAAAAATTCGTAGTGTGCCTGAGGCTGTGGCATTGTTTGATAAATATAAAGGTTCTGCCGTAAACAAGCTTAATGCAGCGGATAAAGCGGCCATTGCTAATGCATTTAAATCTCTCGACCAAGCTGCTATGGCGAAACAGCTAGCTGCATATTCTAAGTTGTTTGGACGTTTTAATGCTTTCGCTGATTTAGCGGATCTTTCTAATGCAGTATACAAAGGTTTGACTACTAATGATTGGAAAGATGCATTTAACAAACTGGAATCAATGGCTGTAAGTAAAGTTGCTGGTGAGTTGATTACGGTAGCGTTTGCTGCTGCAGGAGCACCACTTGGTATTGTTGGTTTTGGTATGGTAATGATGCTAAGCGGAGCACTGTTCGCGAATGAAAATGTGCTGAGTGCAATCAATAAGTCTTTAGGTCTTTAGTAGATATAGAAGGCCATTTCAAATGGCCTTTTTATTATAGGATATGAGTGGGTATAATAATGATAAGGGAATGGCAAAAGCGAAGCACAGTACCGGTATTATTACAGAAAAAAATTTTGATGGGGTTTGTTCATTCACACATTGGTTTTCCCAGAAGGTCGGCAAGTATTTCATACCTGCTCTTTCTATTACGTTATAAGAAATAGGGAATAAAATAAGACTGATAGAGGAAAGGATGAAAACGATCTTTTCACGATCCGATAGTTCGACCCATTCGTGACTGTATAATGTGTTGTAAAATACAACTACCCACATGATGGCGCCCCACCAAATTTTGGTTATATAGTATTTAGTACTCATGCCATCTCCTTTCTCTCAGCTCTGGTTATTATAATTCAAATCGAGTAGGGTGGATAGACTACTATAAATCACAAGCTCTTTGTCGGTCCCGGCTTGTTTATTGGCTTTGCGGTTATCGAGTCGTGAGTGAAAACCAGCGAAGGGGATATCCTTCTGATTTTGAGCGATGGGCTTACGCAGTTTGTCAAGCTGATAGGAAAAGCGCTCATTACGGATGAAGGTGAGGCGATAGAGGGAACCGCGCATGCAGAGGTGAAGGTTCTTGGGCTTTATCAATCGGGTTAGAGATGATGATTGCACGGCTATTTAATTAACGTTTCACCGCGCTTCATTGCAGATATTAAAAATCATTAGTAAGCGACTGGTTTTAAGACATATTTTGGTTGGTGTGAGAGTATTTTAACCTCCGCCCCCCGACACCCCATGATGGTGTGTTAGGCAAAATTTAAGAGTACTTAGCCAGTACCGAGATAGACTCGGAGTGGCCAGGGATGGCACCAGCAGCGACGCTTACTATTCCAGCCCAAAGAGTTTCACAGATGCATGAAGCGAATATTAGGATACCGCGGAATACTTTATTCATAGGCTTTTCCTTATTTATATGATTCATCAAGACGACACTTACGAGACGTAGGAGCGATATGACTGACATTATGATAAGAGCCGGAATAAAAGGCATGCTCATGAGAATCGAACTCATGTTACTGGCTAAATACTCTTAAATGAAAATTAACAATTTTCTTCAATCAGATCAACGCCTTTGGGGCAAGGGTTCGCCATTGTGACTTTTCGATAAACGTAAGCTATTGATTCATTTGATCTTAAAATTATGAGTTAATGGCGAAAAATAAACGTATCTATCTGATTATCATAGATAACACGCATGATTTAAAATCCCTCGGCGTTCGCGCTGTGTGGGTTCAAGTCCCACTCCGGCTACCATGGGAAACAAAGAATAATCAAAGCAATAAGCAGTGTCGTGAAACCACCGAAAGGTGGTTTTTTTGTGCCTCTAGTTTAGCGCGAAGTGAGCGTATCTCATCGTCATCACGATCGTGCTGTGCCCGAGAATTTGCTGCCATACCAGAACGTTAAGCCTAACTCTCTAATATCAAGCCCGGAAAGCAGGGCGATTTTCAGCTAACCTGCAACCAATCTTAAACAAACATTTCACTCCCCAGACACAGGTTGCCGCCGCTGATAAACTGGTTGGTATCCACCCTGGAGAGCGGAAGGTTATTGTCATGCAATATGAAGAACAGCAGCTTATCAACGGCCTTTTCGAGCGTCTGAAACAGGCCGGACAACAAAACAGCCAACGGGACGCAGATGCAGAGCGTCAGATCGCTGAATTCGTCAGGCAGCAGCCTGCGGCCCCCTACTATATGGCGCAATCGATTTTGATTCAGGAAGCGGCCCTGAAACGCCTGCAGACCCGCGTTCAGGAGCTTGAAAGCGAATTAGCCGCGCAAAAAAGCACACCCTCGACGGGCGGCAGTTTCCTCGGCGGCCTGTTTGGTGGTGGGAAAAGTAACCCGCAGCCTGACAACAGCTGGAATGCCCAGCCGCAGCAGCCACCGGCGCAGGATTACTCACGGGCGCCAGCGCCAGCTAATCGCGGCGGCGGTTTTATGGCTGGCGCACTCCAGACAGCCGCTGGCGTGGCCGGTGGCATCGCGCTGGCCGAGATGCTTACCAGCATGTTCCATCAGTCGCGGCCGGAAGAGATCGTGAACATTATCGAAGAACCGACAATGCCTGTCGGTGGTGAACCGTTGGTCGGTAATCAATACGGCGACGTTAATAACGTCTCTGACACCCGTTTCCTCAACCAGAACGATCCGTTCGGCAATAATAACGACACCTGGCAGAACGACTATGTAGATGACGACTACAGCAATGACGACGACAGTTTTATTTAACAACGTTATCATGAAACCACAGAAATGAAGTGCCCCCCGAAAGTTGGGTATCCAACTTTCGGGGTTTTGCGTTTCCGAGTCAAAAAAACCTTCGAGGCGACGCATGAAGGCTCATAAATCACATTCGTTTTACTACTTTCCTTACTAACAAACCTGTAAGAATTGCCGGAAGCAATCCAAACAAAGAGGCGATATCGACTAACGTATCCTCCAGTGCTTCTATCCCGTATGTGCCGAAAAGATCCTTCACTGCATAAGCCCATTCGGCAGGTTTCACATCACACCCCGCCCAAATACGCCTTCCTCACCTCCTGATTCCCCAGCAGCTCCTCACCGCTGCCGCTCAGCCGGATCTGCCCGTTAACCATTACATACCCGCGGTCAGACAGCTTCAACGCATGGTGCGCATTCTGCTCCACCAGAAAGATGGTCATGCCGCTGCGGGCCAGCTCACGCAGCGTCTGGAAGATCTGTTTAACCACAATCGGAGCTAAGCCCAGGCTCGGTTCATCCAGCAGCAGCAGCTTCGGACGGCTCATCAGCGCCCGGGCGATCGCCAGCATCTGCTGTTCCCCGCCGGACATGGTCATCGCGCGCTGTTTACGCCGCTCTTTAAGACGAGGGAAAAGGTCAAACATGGTTTGCATATCTTCAGCGGCAAACTGGCTGCCGATGGGAATGGTCCCCATCAGCAGGTTCTCTTCAACGGTCATATCCGGGAATATTCGTCTGCCTTCCGGCGCCTGCGCAATGCCGCCGGACGCGACGTAGTGGGTGGATTTATGGCTGATATCTTCACCGCCGAAAAGGATCTGTCCGTTGCGGATACGAGGCTGACCAAAGATGGACATCAGCAATGTCGATTTACCCGCGCCGTTTGCGCCAATCAGCGCCACGGTTTCCCCCTTATTCACCTCAAGAGAGACCTGCTTCAGCGCCTGAATGACGCCGTAAAACACATCCACCTCGCGAAAAGCCAGCAGCGGTTCGCTCATAGGGTGACCTCGCTTTCGTCCGTGCCCAGATAGGCGGCAATGACCTTTTCGTCATGCTGGATCTGCTCGGGTTTTCCTCTGGCAATCACATCGCCGTGGTCGAGCACGATAATGTCGTCCGAAATCTCCATCACCATCCCCATATCATGCTCAATCAGTAATACCGTGATGTCATGGTGATCCCGCAGAAAGCGAATAATGCTGCTCAGCTTATGCGTTTCAACCGGGTTCAGCCCTGCGGCGGGTTCATCCAGACAGATCATTTCTGGCCCGGTGCACATTGCCCGTGCAATTTCCAGACGCCGCTGCTGGCCGTACGACATCTCTCCCGCCAGGCGATTGGCGCACTCCACCAGATCCACCACTTCCAGCCAGTAGAAGGCTCTGTCCAGGGCGTCGCTTTCCGCCCGCCGGTAGGACGGCGTGTTCAGGATCCCGGCGAGCAGATTGCGGTTCACCCGCATATGCTGCGCGACCAGCAGGTTTTCCACGACCGACATCTCGCGAAAAAGACGAATATTTTGAAACGTGCGCGCCAGCCCGGCTCGGTTGACCAGGTGGGTTCCGCCAAACATTTTGTAGAACAGCCGTTGCCCGAACTGCGCGGGGTTAATCCAGTCACCCGGCTGGAATTTTTGTCCAAGGACCTGAATCACGTTGGTCGTTTTATTGCGGGTGTTAAACAAAATGTTGCCGCCGGAGGCTCTGTAGAAGCCCGTCAGGCAGTTAAACACGGTTGTTTTTCCCGCCCCGTTTGGCCCAATCAGGGCGGTAATGGAGCCGCGCTGTACGTCCAGGTTGACATCGTTTAGCGCCTTAATCCCACCAAAGTGCATCATAAGATGCTCAACGCGTAATATCGTTTCGTTCATGGTGCGACGCCCTTACGCACGGCAAACCCGCTGCGGTTAATGCGGATCAAACCGCGTGGACGCCAGATCATCATCACCACCATCAGCATGCCAAACAGCAGGACGCGATACTCGGCAAAACTGCGCAGCAGTTCCGGCGTGACCGTGAGCACAAAGGCGGCCAGCACCACGCCCAGCGTCGAGCCCATACCGCCCAGTACCACAATGGCGAGGATCAGTGCCGATTCAAAGAAGGTAAAGGAGGTTGGATTCACGAACCCCTGATAGGTGGCGAAGAACACCCCGGCAATGCCCGCGGTCGACGCGCCCAGTGTAAAGGCGGAAAGCTTAACCAGAACATGATTTAACCCCATTGAGCGGCAGGCAATTTCGTCTTCACGCAGGGCTTCCCACGC
Organism: Enterobacter sp. DC4; assembly: GCF_000568095.1. Taxonomy (NCBI): domain Bacteria; kingdom Pseudomonadati; phylum Pseudomonadota; class Gammaproteobacteria; order Enterobacterales; family Enterobacteriaceae; genus Enterobacter; species Enterobacter sp. DC4. The sequence goes on from NZ_AZUB01000002.1 coordinate 214,119, forward strand.
ACGACCAATCGGCATCCGCGTCAGGCGGTGCTTGATATAGAGCACCAGCATTACCACCAGGAACAGCACCGCGTAGATAAAAATAAACTTCATGTTCGGGTTGTAGGTCAGGTGGAAAAATTCGTGGAAGGGCACGCCGCCTTCTTTCGCGCGTCGTCCAAATTCCAGGCCGAAAAAGGTGGGGGGAGGGGCCGACACGCCGTTAGGTCCGCCGGTGAAGGTCAGCCAGTTGTTCAGTATCAGGCGAATAATCTCCCCGAACCCGAGGGTGACGATGGCCAGATAGTCACCGTGCATGCGCAGTACCGGGAAACCGAGCAGGGCGCCTGCGGCGGCGGCCATGATTGCCGCCAGCGGCAGCATACTCCAGAAGCCTAAGCCGAGATACTGGTACCCCAGCGCCAGACCGTACGCCCCAATCGCGTAGAACGCGACATATCCCAGATCCAGCAGACCGGCCAGGCCTACGACGATGTTCAGCCCCAGACCGAGAAGCACGTAGATCAGCCCGAGAATGGCGACGGTCAGCACATATTTAGTGGCGACAAACGGAAAGCAAATCGCAAGGGTAATCACCAGAGGAATAATCCAGCGCATGCGGCTTTTGTATTCCGGCGGCCGGACATATACGCCCGCGCTGTCGGCCTCGAAGCGCGCCTGGAAACGGGCCCCCGGGGCGGTACCTAAAAAGGCGCTCAACAGAAAGCGTCCGAGCATGACGATGCCAACCATCCAGGCCAGTCGCTGCCCGGCGAAGTTAAAGCTGTACCCGTCCAGCACCACGCCCGCGATGGGGCCGAAGATAATCAGCGCAATCAGCCCGGATAAAATCGCGTCCAGAATGCAGCGTTTAAGTGAAAAACCGTGTGATGTCATCATTCTCTCCCTCACACTTTGGCCACAATTGGGCGTCCAAGCAGGCCCTGAGGACGGAAAATAAGGATCATGACCAGCAGGCCGAACGAGAAGACATCTTTATAGTCCGAGTTCACCATGCCCGAGAACTGCGCTTCCGCCACGCCCAGGATAAGGCCACCGAGCATCGCGCCGGGAAGGGAGCCGATGCCGCCGAGTACTGCTGCAGTAAAGGCTTTAATGCCGATCACGAACCCGACGTAGAAATCAAAGGTGCCGTAATTCATGGTGATCAACACTCCCGCCAGACCGGCCATCGCCGCGCCGATGACAAAGACCAGCGAAATAATCCGGTCGGTATTAATGCCCAGAATGGAGGCCATTTTGCGATCCTGCTGCACCGCGCGGCACATCCGGCCCAGCCGGGTACGGTTGATTATCCAGGTGAGCACCAGCATGCCGGCAAACGAGGCAACCAGGATAAACACTTTGGTGTAGGTTATCTGCACGAACCCTTCGCCCAGATGCAGGCGAATGACGCCGTCCAGCATGGTCGGTACCCCTTGCTGGCGCGGGCCCTGGCTCAGCTGCGCGTAGTTTTGCAGGATAAGCGACATCCCGATGGCGGAGATCAGCGGCGCCAGGCGCGTGGAGTTGCGCAGCGGCTTGTAGGCGATACGCTCGATAGTCCAGCCGTACACCCCGGTGACAACAATGGTGAACACCAGCGTGCCGAGGATCAGCAGCGGGAAGGACTGCAGGCCGAAGAACGAGAGCAGCGCCAGGCCAATAGCGCAAAGATAGGCGGAAATCATATACACTTCGCCGTGGGCGAAATTGATCATCCCGATAATGCCGTACACCATGGTGTAGCCGATGGCGATCAGGCCGTAGACGGAACCCAGCGTTAAGCCATTGATTAACTGTTGCAGGAAGAATGTACTCATCTTAGCGCGCTCGTTTTATAGGCTGCGCGAGCCGCGCAGCCTGATGTTTATTACGCGCCGACGGGCAGGCCCGCCGACGTTGAGCGTGACTCCGTCCCGTTACTGCACTTCCTTATATTTTCCTTTGTCGTCCCACTGGTAAACCACGTAGTCAGACACTTTCAGATCGCCTTTGCTGTCCCAGGCTTTTTTGCCCATCACCGTGTCGACGGAATTGGCCTTCAGCCACTCGCTGGCTTTGGCGGAGTCCTTGCCGCCGGTGGCCTTGAAGGCCGCGGCAATGGCCTGTACGGAGGCATAGGAGTAGAGGGTGTAACCTTCCGGCTCGAATTTACCGGCGCGGAATTTCTCGATAACCGCTTTACCGTCCGGGATCAGGCGCGGGTCTTTACCGAAGGTCATGTAAATGCCATTGGTATACTGCGGGCCGCCCGCGGCGGTCACCATCTCCTCGTTGACAATACAGTCCCCGGAGAAGAATTTTGCCTGTACGCCCTGCTCACGCATCTGGCGAACCAGCGGACCGGCTTCCGGGTGACAGCCACCGAAGAACACGACGTCCGGTTTTTGCGCGCCGATCTTGGTGACCAGCGCGTTAAAGTCTTTTTCACCGCGGGATAACCCCTCGTACATCACATCCTGAACCCCGCGTTTCGCCAGCGCCGCTTTGGTGGCGTCAGCCAGACCCTGACCATAGGTGTCTTTGTCGTGAATGATCACCACGCGCTTGGCTTTCAGCTTGTCGATGATGAAGTCGCTGGCAACCTGACCCTGCTGGTCGTCGCGGCCGCACATGCGGAACATATCGCTCATGCCGCGTTCGGTGATCAGCGGGTTAGTTGAGCCGGGGGTAATCGCAATAATGCCTGCGTCGCTATACACCTCGGATGCGGGCATTGTTGAAGAGGAACAGAAATGGCCGACCACGGCATTGACTTTATCCTGGTCAACTAAACGGTTGGCGACGGCTACGGCCTGCTTGGGCTCGCAGGCATCATCCCCCTGAACCAGTTTGATTTTCTCACCGTTAATGCCGCCTGCGGCATTAATGTCTTCAGCGGCCTGCGTAGCGCCGTGCCAGTACTGATCGCCATAGGTGGCGTTCGGACCCGTGAACGGTCCGGCCACGCCAATCACAATATCTGCCCGGGCGGAAAACGCCGTCACCAGGCAACCGGCCAACACAAGAGAAAGAGGAGTTCTGATAAATTTCAGCGACATTATTATGTTCCTTAGCAAAGAGGTTTTTGCACCACGGCGTAAACCCGAACGCCCGACGGCGCAGCCAATCCGAAACACGAGCAAGAACAAAATGCACTAAACGAACAAGATACAGACGGCATCCTGCATATTACGGCGAGATTTCCCTGCGCAGGGACGCGCGAAGAACGTTAAGCAAAAACGTTGCCAGAATGGTTAACCCATTGACGAGCATGCGACATGTTTGAGTATAGAGCGCCGCATTATGCCGCCTTGCGGGAGGAGAAGAAATTACAGCGGAGATCACATATCGTTAACAATAAAGCCCATAAGTTGTGCAAAGGTCACGGTTTGCACGTTTTTGCAGCAATAAAGACCTAAACTTCAGCCCGGAGAGGGGTGAGATATGTGTTAGGATCGTTTCCTTTTTTGCAGGAGTATCAGCGATGACTGAAGGCCCATTGAATGAAAGCGAAATGGCGTGGCTTGAAGAGACGTTAATGTCTTACGGTCATGATGACGCGTCCGTGATTGACGTGTCCGAACTGGACGGCATGCTTACCGCAGTGCTTTCCGGTCCTGTTGTCGTTGAGCCAGATGCCTGGCTGGTGGCGGTTTGGGGTGGCGAGAAGTACATTCCGCGCTGGAAAAACGATCGTGAGATGAACCGTTTTATCGATCTCTGCTTTAAGCACATGAACGATATTGCCGAGCGTCTGAGCGAATACCCGGATCAGTTCGAACCGATGTTTGGCTATAACGACGTTGACGGTGAGAGCTATACCGTGGTGGAAGAGTGGTGCTACGGCTACATGCGCGGCGTGGCGCTGACGGACTGGTCAGCCTTGCCGGAAGCGCTGAAGGCCGATCTTGAAGTGATTGCGCTGCACGGAACGGAAGAGAACAGCGAAAAGCTGGATGAACTGTCCGAAGAGGAGTACATCGCCAGCATCGAGAGCATCCAGCCTGCGGCACTGCGTTTATATCAATACTGGGTAAACAACCCGCAGCAGCCGGAAGCGAAGAAGCCGATTGTAAACGGCACAAAGGTCGGGCGTAACGATCCGTGTCCTTGCGGCAGCGGGAAGAAGTTTAAGAGCTGCTGTTTGCACTGATAAAAAAGGGGCTGATGACAGCCCCTTTTTTTATTTAACCCACTTCCGGCAGCATCCCGGCTGCAATCAACACCTGCACCAGAATAATCACCACCCCGCAGCCAAACACAACGCACAGCAGCGGTTTTCCCCCCGCCACGCGATACCCTTGCTGAGGATGCTGCTGACGGCTTTTCCACGCCAGCAGGGAAGGGAGGAGGAGGGCAAGGATCGATAGCGCTACCCCTGCGTACCCCAGCGCCATCACAAATCCGCGCGGATAAAACAGCGCGAACGCCAGCGGCGGCAGGAAGGTAATTGCGCCCGTCTGTAACCGTCCGGCCGCGGTATTGCGGCGCTGGAACAGGTCGGCCAGATAATCAAACAGGCCGAGCGCCACGCCCAGGAATGAGGTTGCCAGCGCCAGGTCGGCAAACAGGTGTACCGCCAGCTCCACGTGTGGGGAGGTGACGACCTCGCGCAGTGCCAGCAGAAAACCGTTCAGGCCAGCGTGTTGCGCCATCAGCCCAATAAAGGTTGAAGAGTCAATGCTGCCCAGCGTCACCAGCTGCCAGAAAATATAGGCAATCAGCGGGATCGCGCTGCCGATAACAAAGACGCGGCGCAGTTTTCGGATATCGCCGTTCATATAGCTGACGATGCTCGGCACGCTGCCGTGGAAGCCAAACGAGGTGAAAATGACCGGGATCGCGGAGAGCGCCAGCCCTTTTTCCAGCGGCAGCGTCAGCAGGTTAACCTTGTGCACGTGCGGCGCCAGCAGCACCAGCATGACAATCAGGAAGAGAATTTTAGCGCTGAACAGAAAACGGTTAAACAGATCGACCAGCGATGTGCCCACGCAGACCACGCCGCCGCCGATGAGCGCAAAGAAGATGGCGCCCGTCGCAGGGGTAATGTCAGAGCCAAACCAGTCGTTGACGCTGGAGGCGATGAGCTCCCCGGCACCGCTGATATAGGCGGCGGTCAGGGCGTACATGAGGAACATCATGCTAAAGCCGGTTATCCACTGACCGTAGCGTCCGAGATAGCGCGCCGCAAGCGAACCCAGACCGGTGTCAGCGGGTACGTGCTGGTAAACCTCAAGCAGCAACAGGGCGGTGTAACACATCAGCGCCCAGAGCGTTCCCAGCAGCAGCAGGGTCATGCCAAATCCCACGCCTGCGGCTGCCAGAGGCATTGCCAGCATTCCTGCGCCAATTGTCGTTCCGGCGACGATAAAAATACTTCCCAGAGTTCTGTTTTTCACGCTTTCCTCTACAACGCTTCTTAACCGCGACAAAATCTGCGGCGCAGAGTAAGGGAAAAGCCGTTACTCGTCAAATCACCGTTACAAGTGGTGTAAAAAATTATTTACGTATTAATGACCCAGGCCTATGCCTACCTCATAAGGGCAATACTGCTGCCCGACATTCCGGCGTAACGTAAACAATAAATACAAATTATCAAATTAAGTGAGGGTCTTATGGCCGGGGAGAATCCCTTTACCGCGGCATGGAGCCGGGGAGGTAACCTGTTGTGCCATGGTCACTGGATAATCAGCTGGCAGAATCAGCCCCTGAACCTTCCCGAGTCCCGCCGCGAAAAGGATATGGGCACCTGGGCAATCTATTCGGTTATTGATCCTGAAGATGAAACCTTTGCACAAGGATTACAGGAAGATGAGTGGATCATCGAGAATGTCGACTGGTTAACGGATCTGTTTTTCGAAGTGGGTATTCCGCTGGAGACGTCCAGCTACCGCTATTTTTACCAGGCCGTGAATCCCCATGACTGGCGTTGCACCAGCTGTGCGGGGTGTATGTAAATTAACGCGGTGCCGGAAGCCGGCACCGCGCTGAAATTAATTCTGCGTATCAAGAGTGGAGAGTTCTTTATCGATAAAGTAAAGACCTTCGCCGGATTTCCCGACCAGAGATAATTTATCCAGCACGGATTTAAACAGCTTCTCTTCTTCGTGTTGCTCAGCGACGTACCACTGCAGGAAATTAAAGGTTGGATAATCCTGGCTGGTCATCGCGGCATGAACCAGTTCGTTAATTTTCTGCGTGATAAGCTGCTCGTGCTCGTAGGTGGCGCGGAACAGTTCATCGAGAGAATTATACTCAGCGAACGGTGATGCCACGGTTTCAATGCGCGGCAGGCTGCCCGTATCTGTCAGATAATCAAACAGACGCTGCATGTGGGTCATCTCTTCCTGAGCGTGACGACGCAGAAACGCGGCAGCGCCCTCGAAACTGTGGTAGCTGCACCAGGCGCTCATCTGCTGGTAGAGCAGGGATGAAAAAAGCTCAAGGTTCATTTGTGCGTTGAGCTTGTCGATCATTTCAGTTTTCAGCATGGTGACGCTCCGGATTATTATTTCTGGTTCACAATGAGCGACACTATAATTTGTTATTTAATTATTTGCAAAACGTAAAATTTTTATTTTATTTATTAAAAATACGAATGGGAATAAAACGCATTGGCGATTTTTATAACTTATTAATGAGAATTGTTTTTGTTCGTAATGAAATAAACTGCCAGCATGCGCTGGCAGCTTCGATTAATACCACGGATTAGTTGACTTAGGATTAACGGCGTAACCCATACATTTATACTGGATAGTTACGCTCTCGTTCAGGCACAAAGAGCCGCTGGTCAGAGTGCAGGTTTTAATGGGCTGACCATAGGCTGAGGCAGTGGCATACCCCATGCTCTGACACGCTTTTGCCGCCGTGCCGTTATTCACATACTCATCGGAATACGCATTTTGCAGCGCAGCCTGGCCGTAGTCGAGGCGGACGATGCCGTTCGGCGCGTCGAGACTGCTGACTTCAGCCTGGCGGTTAATAGTACATCCCGCGAGCAGCAGGATTGTGCCGGCTACAATGACTCTTTTCATGATTCGCTCTGAGTGGATGGAAATACGTTATCGTACCCGCAGATGCCCGCTGCAATGGCTGGAATAGCCGGACAATCTGCCCTCACTCTTCGCAACGGGTCCGCGGTGAGCGCTTTCAGGCCATGCTCTGATATAAATGTGATGTGTATCACAAAAGTGTTGATTTTTGTGATGGTGGTCATATTATAGGCACGTTGACGATAAAGTTGTATAACAAGTTAATGGAGCATCATCGTGAAACTGCGCAAAATCCTGAAAAGTATGTGGGCCAATTACTGCCGCACCTTCAAAGACGTGCCGCCGGGCGCCATGTTCTGATAAAAAAACCTGCTTCGGCGGGTTTTTTTATACCTGAAGGCGATGAAGGGGAGATGCCAGGGGTGTGTTTTGCTACTATGGCGGCCTTTAAATAAGGAGAAAACCCCATGTCACAAAACCTGAGCGCCGATCAGGAACTGGTCTCTGACGTTGTCGCCTGTCAGCTGGTTATCAAACAAATCCTTGATGTTCTTGACGTGATTGCGCCGGTTGAAGTGCGCGAGAAGATGTCTACGCAGCTGAAAAACATCGATTTCGCCAGCCATCCCGCTGCCGCCGATCCGGTTACGCTTCGTGCGATCCAGAAAGCCATCGCCCTGATTGAACTGCGATTCACGCCGCAGGGTGAATCCCACTAAAACCGGGAAATGGGCGACGGCATGTGTCGCCCCTTGATACTGTCAAAAGAACGTCTGGACCAGCAGGTAGCTCGCCGCGCACGCGCAGCTTACCCCAATCAGCCCAGGCAGAATAAAGCTGTGGTTGATGATAAATTTGCCGATGCGGGTGGTGCCTGAACGGTCAAAGCCGATGCAGGCCAAATCACTTGGGTAGGTCGGCAGGACGAAATAGCCGTATGACGCAGGGAAAAAGGCGATCAGCATTTTCGGGTCGATGCCAAGCATGAGGCCCATAGGCGCAACGGCCGTCAGCGCAGCCGCCTGGCTGTTCACCAGTTTTGACACCAGAAACAGCACAATAGCATACGTCCACGGGTGGCTTTTCACGACGCCTTCCAGCGCCAGCTTTAACTCGTCGAGATGCGCCTGGAAAAAGGTATCGCTCATCCACGCCACGCCGAACACCGAGAAGATCGCGACCATACCGGCCTTAAACACCGCGCCGTTGGAAATCGCCGACGCATTGACCTTACAGGCCATTAGCATCACGGCCCCTGCAATTAACATCATCATCTGAATAACAAGGTTCATCGACAGCGCCGTCATTTTGCCTTTCAGCTCAAAGGCGGGGCGCAGCTCAGGGAACGCACCCAGCAAAACAACCACGGCAATACCGGCAAAGAAAATCCACGTGGACCAGTAGGCCTGTTTAGGGAAACGCTGATTCATTAACGTCTCTGTTCCACCGTAGATAAACTCGCGCTGCTTAGGATCTTTCAGCTTTTCCTGAAACTCCACGTCATCCGCCAAATCTTTTCCGCGGCGTAAACTCCACAGGGCAGCAATAGCTACGCCGAAAAGTGAAGCGGGAACCGACACGGCGAGAATTTCCAGGATTCCCCACGCGTGGCCGATGCCATGCTGGGCCGCCAGGATGGACACCAGCGACACCACGGCAACGGACACGGGGGAGGCGGTAATCGCCATCTGCGACGCGACCGATGCCACGGCCATAGGGCGCTCGGGGCGGATCCCTTTTTTCAGGGCGATATCCGCAATGATGGGGAACATGGTATAGACCACATGCCCGGTGCCGCACAGAAAGGTCAGCATCCAGGTGGTGAATGGAGCGAGTAGGGTGATGTGCTGTGGGTGTTTGCGCAGCAGACGTTCAGCAAACTGCATCATGACGTTGAGGCCACCCGCAGTCTGCAGCGTAGCGGCACAACCAATCACCGCGAGGATGGTCAGCATAACGTCTACCGGCGGCTTACCCGGTTGCAGACCAAAGACAAAACATAAAATAAAAAGACCAATACCGCTGATTAACCCGAGCCCCATACCGCCGAAACGCGTACCCGTCAGCAGGCAGAGGAGAATGACAACAAACTCAATGGTGATCATGATGCTCCCTCGTCAATGATTATGTAACTAAATAAATCATCACACGTTGTGTGGTTAATCATTGGGAGCCAGATCTGATTTGTTAAATTTCAGCAAAAGCAGAAGGTTGGAGACGTGAAGGGAGCCTGCTCCTCCGAATGGGAGCAGGCCAAAAAACTCAGTGGTGCTGCACCGCCACGATGTCGAGCAGATGACGGTCGGTTTGCTCAGGACATAAACCTGCCTGCTGCGCATTATGGATCTCATCCGCCAGCGTCTTCAGCAGCAGGCCATCCTGCTGCTGTTCTTTATCCATATCGCGTAAGAATCTGAGTGTCGTAATGTCCTGCTGCGCTTTGGCTTCATCGGCCAGTTTGTTGAGGGTGCTGCAGCGTTGTTCATACTCTTCAAGCGTCTTCTGAAACAGTTCTTCCAGGCAAGAGTAATTTTCATTGATCCCATCAAGGGCTTTAACGACAGGATTTGCCCCTGCGGCTTTCAGGAAGTTAAAGACACGCATCATATGGGTGACGTTACTTTGCGCCTGAGAGCGAAAGAATGTAGCAGATCCCGTGAGGCTATTCTCGGCACACCACGCACTTAAGTGAAGGTGCAGATTCGAGGCGTAGAACTCAAGGTTCATCTGCGCGTTAAGTTTTTGCATCATCGTTTGGGTAGCCATACTCATATCCTTATTGACTGTGGGACGTGATGTCCGTTGCTTAACCTGAGCGTCAGGCAAATATGAAGAAAAGAGCAGAAATACACATTCTGCCGTGACCGAAGTCGACCGAAATTCACTTCCTGTGTTCGATATAAATAAGCATACCCTTGTCTTTGGTCTAAGAAAACTCTTAATTAGGCTGTATTTACCATACATTACAAAGTTTAATATAGTACAGAAATGCAATCAGCTCGCCATGAATTAAATATGGTTTAATGCTCTAATAATTAACAATTTTTATTGCAGTGATACACTGTTACTCTTTCGAAAATATTAAGTTGGAATAATACTCCGTGAAAAAGAGAAATACGGATTAATCGTTTCGAATATATCATGTGCTAATAAAATTGCGCTAAATCAAATTCTGCGGAATAACCGTGTTCAGATGCCTGGTGCATTTTTGATGAAAAACATCTTGAACCCCTTTAACACCGGGTGACGTTTAGTCCGCTGAGGGGTATCAGGGATTTCTTAGCTAATCTTATGGATAATTCTGCTTAACCCACTTTCATTTGTCTGACAAATCCTGCCTTTTTTATGTCATTTTTCGCTGAATTTATGTACGCAATTACTGTAATTCTGCGGTGTGATGGGGCTCTCTTATGGATGATTAATTTCCCGCTAAAACTATCACCAGCAATAACGCTTATGACGAGGTAAGCGCTAATGCCTTGTTTTAAGTCCGATTAAATAAGAAGCACGCACATATTCCCTACAGAAAAGAATGCTAAAGCTGGAGTTTACCATGCACAAATTTACTAAAGCGCTGGCGGCCATCGGTCTGGCTGCCGTTATGTCACAATCCGCTATCGCTGAGAATTTAAAACTCGGTTTTTTGGTAAAACAGCCCGAAGAGCCCTGGTTCCAGACTGAGTGGAAATTCGCCGATAAAGCCGGGAAAGATTTAGGTTTTGAAGTGATTAAAATCGCTGTGCCTGACGGTGAGAAAACCCTGAACGCCATCGACAGCCTGGCGGCCAGCGGTGCGAAAGGTTTCGTTATCTGTACTCCGGATCCAAAACTCGGTTCGGCCATCGCGGCGAAAGCGCGCGGTTACGATATGAAGGTCATCGCGGTTGACGATCAGTTCGTTAACGCCAAAGGCAAACCGATGGACAGCGTCCCGCTGGTGATGATGGCGGCGACCAAAATCGGCGAACGCCAGGGGCAGGAACTCTATAAAGAGATGCAAAAGCGCGGCTGGGATGTCAAAGAGACTGCGGTGATGGCCATTACCGCAGACGAGCTGGACACGGCACGTCGTCGTACGACCGGGTCAATGGACGCGCTGAAAGCAGCCGGCTTCCCGGAAAAACAGATCTATAAAGTCCCAACCAAATCCAACGATATCCCGGGCGCATTCGACGCCGCGAACTCCATGCTGGTGCAGCATCCAGAAGTCAAACACTGGCTGGTGGTCGGCATGAACGACAACACCGTGCTGGGCGGGGTGCGCGCGACGGAAGGTCAGGGCTTCAAAGCACCTGACGTGATCGGGATTGGCATCAACGGCGTTGACGCCGTCAGCGAGCTGTCCAAAGCGCAGGCAACCGGCTTCTATGGTTCACTGCTGCCAAGCCCGGACGTTCACGGCTACAAATCCAGCGAGATGCTCTACAACTGGGTCACCAAAGGGGCTGAACCGCCGAAATTTACCGAAGTGACCGACGTGGTGCTGATCACCCGCGACAACTTCAAAGAGGAGCTGGCGAAAAAAGGACTGGGCGGGAAGTAATACGCGGTGATTGTGCCCCTCATCCTTCGTGAGGGGCCTGACGTACACACTACAGGAATCACGGAGACGTTATGCGACAGTCTGATCCGTATCTCTCTTTTCGCGGCATCGGGAAAACCTTCCCCGGTGTTAACGCGCTGACCGATATCAGCTTCGACTGCTATGCCGGCCAGGTTCATGCCCTGATGGGGGAAAACGGTGCGGGAAAATCCACGCTGTTGAAAATCCTCAGCGGCAACTACTCGCCCACGACCGGCACGCTGGCGATCCGCGGCGAAGAGGTGGCGTTTGCCGATACCACGGCGGCGCTCAATGCAGGGGTGGCGATCATCTACCAGGAGCTGCACCTCATTCCTGAGATGACCGTGGCGGAAAACATCTATTTAGGACAGCTCCCGCACAAAGGCGGCGTGGTAAATCGTTCGCTACTTAATTATGAAGCGGGGCTGCAGCTTAAACACCTGGGTCTGGATGTCGATCCCCAGACGCCGCTGAAATATCTCTCCATCGGCCAGTGGCAGATGGTTGAAATTGCGAAGGCGCTGGCGCGTAACGCCAGAATTATTGCCTTCGACGAACCTACCAGTTCGCTCTCTAAGCGTGAAATCGAAAATCTGTTCCGCGTGATCCGCGAATTGCGTCAGGAAGGCCGTACGATTTTGTATGTCTCGCACCGTATGGAAGAGATTTTTGCCCTGAGCGACGCCATCACCGTCTTTAAAGATGGACGCTATGTGCGCACCTTTACCGACATGGCGCAGGTGAACCATGACCAGCTGGTTCAGGCGATGGTCGGACGCGATCTGGGCGATATTTATCACTGGCAACCGCGCCCGTACGGCCCGGAACGCCTGCGCCTGGATAACGTCAAAGCCCCGGGCGTCAGAACACCGATTTCGTTATCCGTACGCAGCGGTGAAATCGTCGGCCTGTTTGGTCTGGTGGGGGCGGGGCGCAGCGAATTGATGAAAGGTCTGTTCGGCGGTACCCGTATTACCGATGGTCAGGTCTCTATTGACGGCGAACGGGTAGATATCCAGAAACCGGCCCACGCGATCGGGGCGGGGATGATGCTCTGCCCGGAAGACCGGAAAGCCGAGGGGATCATTCCGGTGCACTCGGTGCGCGACAACATCAATATTTCTGCCCGTCGTAAGTTTATTCGCGCCGGTTGCCTGATAAACGATAGCTGGGAGTCGAGTAACGCCGACCACCATATTCGCTCGCTGAATATCAAAACGCCGGGTCCGGAACAGCTGATCATGAATCTGTCAGGCGGAAACCAGCAGAAGGCAATTTTAGGCCGCTGGCTGTCAGAAGATATGAAGGTCATTTTGCTGGACGAGCCGACGCGCGGTATCGATGTGGGGGCAAAACACGAGATTTATAACGTGATCTATGAGCTGGCAAAACGCGGCGTGGCGGTGCTCTTCGCCTCCAGCGATCTGCCGGAGGTGCTTGGCGTGGCCGACCGCATTGTGGTGATGCGTGAAGGCGAAATTGCCGGCGAATTACTTCATGAACAGGCGAATGAACAACAGGCGTTGAACCTCGCCATGCCTAAAGTTAGCCAGGCTGTCGCCTGAGTAAGGAGTTAATGATGTCCTCTGTTACTACATCCGGAGTGCCGAAGTCGAAGTCGGCGCTGAGTATTGGACGTATCTGGGATCAGTACGGCATGCTGGTGGTTTTTGCCGCACTGTTCCTTGCCTGCGCGATCTTTGTCCCTAATTTTGCCACCTTCATTAATATGAAGGGGCTGGGGCTGGCCATTTCCATGTCCGGGATGGTGGCCTGCGGGATGCTGTTCTGCCTGGCCTCCGGCGATTTCGACCTGTCGGTGGCGTCGGTGATTGCCTGTGCGGGCGTCACGACGGCCGTGGTGATCAACATGACGGAGAGCCTGTGGATTGGCGTCTTAGCCGGTCTGTTACTCGGCGTCATCAGCGGTCTGGTGAACGGTTTTGTTATCGCGCGCCTGAAGATTAACGCCCTGATCACCACGCTTGCGACGATGCAAATTGTCCGCGGGCTGGCCTATATCATCTCCGACGGTAAAGCGGTGGGGATTGAAGACGAGCGCTTCTTCACGCTGGGTTATGCCAACTGGCTGGGTCTGCCTGCGCCTATCTGGCTGACGGTGGCCTGCCTGATCCTGTTCGGCTTCCTGCTTAACCGGACCACCTTTGGCCGTAATACGCTGGCGATTGGCGGTAATGAAGAGGCCGCCCGTCTGGCTGGGGTGCCGGTCGTACGCACTAAAATTATTATCTTTGTGCTCTCAGGGCTGGTTTCTGCCGCAGCGGGGATTATTCTGGCGTCGCGTATGACCAGCGGTCAGCCGATGACCTCTATCGGTTACGAGCTGATCGTCATTTCGGCCTGCGTGTTAGGGGGCGTTTCCCTCAAGGGCGGCATCGGAAAAATCTCATATGTGGTGGCCGGTATCCTGATTTTAGGGACGGTGGAGAACGCCATGAACCTGCTGAATATTTCACCGTTCTCGCAGTACGTGGTTCGTGGTCTGATCCTGCTGGCAGCGGTGATTTTCGACCGTTACAAGCAAAAAGCGAAGCGTACCGTGTAACCCTTTTTCCTGTCTTTTATTGCTCAACTTATAACCTTAGTTGACCTCTTAACCGCCCCGCCAGTAATACTGGCGGGGCGGTTGTCAAATGGCGAGCCACGTCACACTGTCTATACTTACATGGCTATGAAAGAGGTAAAGGCGTTTACCTCTCGTAAACCGTAAGGAGGAAAAGGGTGGCTGACACGTTAACCGCACCGCCTGTACTGCCCGGACACTATGCTTTCTTTTTTGATCTCGACGGCACGCTCGCCGGGATAAAACCGCACCCCGATCAGGTGTCTATTCCGGAGGCGGTGTTACAGGATTTGCATCAGCTCTCACTCATGAATGAGGGAGCACTGGCATTGATATCAGGGCGCTCAATGGCCGAGCTGGATCTGCTCGCCAGTCCATACCACTTTCCGCTAGCCGGTGTACACGGAGCGGAGCGCCGCGACATCCATGATCAAACGCATATCGTTTCACTCCCCGACGCACTCACGCAAACGCTACATAAGCAGCTTTCTGACGCGCTGGAAGCGCTGCCTGGCACCGAGCTGGAAGCCAAAGGCATGGCCTTTGCCCTGCATTATCGTCAGGCACCGCAGCATGAGGAGGCCGTACTTGCGCTTGCTCAGAGGGTGGCAGATGCGCATCCGCAGCTGGCGTTGCAGCCCGGCAAATGCGTGGTTGAGTTAAAACCGAAAGGGATTAATAAAGGCGCGGCCATCGCCGCGTTTATGGCGTCGCCGCCTTTCAAAGGGCGAACGCCCGTTTTCATTGGGGATGACCTGACCGACGAGGCCGGGTTTCGCGTGGTGAATCAGGCCGGAGGGATCGCCGTCAAGGTGGGGCCTGGTGACACTGTTGCCGAATGGCGACTGGCGGATGTCGCCAGCGTCTGGCAGTGGATATCTGACATCGCTAACCAGCAACAACAACAAATAGCGCAAAGCAAAGGGGGAAACCATTATGGGTCGCTTAGTCGTCGTCTCTAACCGAATCGCACCGCCTGACGATAAAAAAGCCAGTGCAGGTGGCCTGGCGGTAGGGGTATTAGGTGCCTTAAAAGCCGCTGGCGGGCTGTGGTTTGGCTGGAGTGGGGAAATCAGTGAAGAAGAGAAACCGCTCAAAAAGGTGACGCGCGGAAACATTACGTGGGCTTCATTTGCATTGAAAGAGAAAGACTACGACGAGTATTACTCGCAGTTCTCGAATGCCGTCCTGTGGCCCGCGTTTCACTATCGTCTTGACCTGGTCAAATTCCAGCGTGAATCCTTCGAAGGCTACACGCGCGTGAATGCGCTGCTGGCGGATAAACTGCTGCCATTAATTGAAGAAGACGATATTTTATGGATCCACGATTATCATTTGTTGCCCTTCGCCAGAGAGCTGCGAAAAAGAGGGGTAAATAACCGGATTGGCTTCTTCCTGCACATCCCGTTCCCGACGCCGGAAATTTTTACCGCGCTCCCGCCGCATGAAGAGCTGCTGGAGGCGCTGTGTGATTACGATTTGCTGGGCTTCCAGACCGAAAATGACCGCCTCGCATTCCTTGACTCCGTGTCAGGTAAAGCGCGTCTGGTGACCAAAGGCGGGAAAACCCATACGGCGTGGGGGAAAACGTTCCACACCGAAGTGTATCCAATTGGGATTGAACCTGACGAAATCGCGGAGCAGGCTTCCGGCCCGCTGCCGCCGAAGCTGGCGCAGCTTAAGAATGAACTCAAACACGTGAAAAATATCTTCTCGGTTGAGCGTCTTGATTATTCCAAAGGGCTGCCGGAACGCTTCCTGGCGTATGAAACGCTGCTGGATAAATATCCGCAGCATCACGGTAAAATCCGTTATACCCAGATTGCGCCGACGTCTCGCGGTGAGGTTCAGGCCTATCAGGACATTCGCCATCAGCTGGAGACAGAAGCAGGGCGCATTAATGGCCGCTACGGGCAGCTGGGCTGGACGCCGCTGTTTTACCTGAATCAGCACTTTGACCGTAAGATCCTGATGAAGGTCTTCCGCTATGCGGATGTTGGCCTGGTTACGCCGCTGCGCGACGGGATGAACCTCGTCGCGAAAGAGTATGTGGCGGCCCAGGATCCTGCCGACCCGGGGGTTCTGGTGCTCTCCCAGTTTGCCGGCGCCGCAAATGAGCTCACGTCGGCGCTTATCGTTAACCCTTATGACAGGGACGATGTGGCAAACGCGTTGAATCGTGCCCTGACTATGCCGCTCACGGAACGTATTTCCCGTCATGCTGATATGATGGAGACGATCCGTAAGAACGACATTAACCACTGGCAGGCACGTTTTATTCAGGATCTCCAGGATATCACCCCGCAAAGTCATGAAGGCGATCTGCAAAAAAAGATCGCGACCTTCCCTAAACTCGCCTGATTTTCCACTGGGGGGTTAACTCCCCCCAAGTGGCACTAACAGCACATCAACCTGGCTCGATGCGACAATGGATTTCGCCGCACAGGCTGCGCGCGATAAAAAGCTGTGGTTATGATTCCCGCAAATCACCAAATCAATATGTTGTTTACGACACATGTCGAGAATATGGGCGTTAAGTTCACCGGTCGCAATAATTGTCTCATAAACCGGATATTGTGCCTTTTCCACCAGTTCGCGCAGAAATTGCTGCGTTTCTTCCTGAAGGACCTCACGAATATCCTCCAGCATGGGGGCGGCCAGCTGATTATACATCTCTGGCTCTGCGGCGAGCGTGATGAGGCTGATGCGGGCATTGTGGGGTCTGGCAATGGAAACGGCCCGGGCAACGAGTTGATGACTTTCTGGAGAAACTGCAACGGAAACAAGAAGATGGGAGTAACTCATGGCGCACTCCTTAGGTGTCTGTCAGACAGCGTTTGATCACCTTTACCGCGAATTCCCTGGTTCTGCAAGAGCTGATTACGACATTAGTGTGAAGCTTATCATAATTATTCATTAATTATTCTTATAAGAAGAATAACTGAAAAATGCGCCTAAATGAAAAAAATTAACAACTTAACGTAAATCACACAAATTCACGCTTTAACTGTTAAATCGTTTTGGTGCGTTACAAACTCATTTCGAATGATCACGTCCTGAAACATCTTTTTTGTGCTACCTGCATAACTATATGTTTTTTCACGGTAAGAAAAATGTTTCCCGGAGAGGGGGTTGTTGTAAATGTTTCAGCGTAGCGCTTACGGCGGTAAAAGCACGTTGCGTGCCAGTTCGGATCGCCCGTCTGCATGAGTATTCGTCAATTAAGAATACAAAACAGTACTGATTGGTTAAAAAACAAACAAATTACAAGTCATACTGATGGATTTATGGGTCATATTCACTTAAATTGTGTGATGTGGATCACATTTTTTTTAAATTTGAGGGTGGTTGGATTGTATGTGACAAAACTGACGAGTAGAGTTTGCGTCGAATTAGGAAAAATCTTAGTTATTTGTAAGAAATGATAAAACATGTAAGAGACGCATTCGCGGTTTCTCTCTTACGTGTTTCAGTGAATACAAACCTAAATTCAACTATGCATTTAGCCTTTTCTTTTTTATACCGGGTGATTTCCCGGCGACATCACGGGGTGCGGTCTTTCCGCATAAAAATAATAGTTGGTTATTCGGGATGGGAACAATGCATACATCCGAGTTGCTAAAACATATCTATGACATCAATTTGTCGTATTTACTGCTCGCGCAGCGTTTGATTAGTCAGGACAAGGCGTCCGCGATGTTTCGTCTGGGTATTAACGAAGAGATGGCAACCATGCTGGGCGGCTTAACCCTCCCGCAGATGGTTAAACTGGCTGAAACGAATCAACTGGTTTGCCAGTTCCGTTTCGATGATTCGCAGACAATAACGCGTCTGACGCAGGATTCCCGTGTGGACGATCTTCAACAGATCCATACCGGTATTCTTCTCTCCACTCGCTTGCTTAACGAAATCAGCCAGCCTGATGACGCAGCCCGTAAGAAAAGGGCCTAGCAATGAGCGAGAAAAGCATTGTTCAGGAAGCGCGTGACATACAGTTGGCCATGGAGCTGATTACACTGGGTGCTCGTTTACAAATGCTGGAAAGCGAGACTCAGTTGAGCCGTGGTCGTCTCATCAAGCTGTACAAAGAGTTACGTGGTAGTCCCCCGCCGAAAGGCATGCTGCCGTTTTCTACCGACTGGTTTATGACGTGGGAGCAGAATATTCACGCTTCCATGTTCTGTAATGCCTGGCAGTATCTTCTCAAAACCGGTTTGTGTAGCGGCGTTGACGCCGTAATCAAAGCGTACAAACTTTACCTTGAACAATGCCCACAGCAGGAAGAAGGCCCTCTGCTGGCGCTGACCCGCGCATGGACGCTGGTGCGTTTTGTTGAGAGCGGAATGCTTGAGCTGTCGCGCTGCAACTGCTGCAACGGCAATTTTATTACCCACGCTCATCAGCCTGCAGGCAGCTTCGCCTGTAGTTTATGTCAGCCTCCATCCCGCGCAGTAAAAAGACGTAAACTTTCCCGGGATGCTGCCGATATTATTCCACAACTGCTGGATGAACAGATCGAACAAGCTGTTTAACCCGAACGTGTGGGAAAGATTCCAGCAGCGGTAAGCAATTACCGCTGCTTTTTTTTACCCCGCAAACGGTAAACGCTGCGAGCTGGACGTCCTTGCCATAGTCACTAGCGGAAGGATGATGTCGTGCTTATCTTATTAGGTTACCTGGTAGTTCTCGGTACAGTTTTCGGCGGTTACATGATGACCGGCGGGCACCTTGGAGCACTCTATCAACCGGCTGAACTTATTATCATCGGCGGTGCAGGGGTAGGGGCTTTTATCGTTGGCAACAACGGTAAATCGATCAAGGGCACGCTGAAAGCAATTCCGTTGCTGTTCCGTCGCTCGAAATACACCAAAAGCATGTATATGGATCTGCTGGCACTGCTCTATCGCCTGATGGCGAAGTCGCGTCAGCAGGGGATGTTCTCGCTTGAACGGGATATTGAAAACCCGAAAGAGAGCGAAATTTTTGCCAGCTACCCGCGCATTCTTGCTGACGCCATGATGCTGGACTTCATCGTCGACTATCTGCGACTCATCATCAGCGGCAACATGAATACCTTCGAAATCGAAGCGCTGATGGACGAAGAGATCGAAACTCACGAAAGCGAATCTGAAGTGCCGGCCAACAGCCTGGCGCTGGTCGGCGACTCGCTTCCGGCATTCGGTATCGTTGCTGCGGTAATGGGGGTGGTTCACGCTCTGGCCTCGGCAGACCGTCCGGCAGCCGAGCTCGGTGCGCTGATTGCCCATGCGATGGTGGGGACTTTCCTCGGTATTTTGCTGGCGTACGGCTTCATCTCTCCGCTGGCAAGCGTTCTGCGCCAGAAGAGCGCGGAAACCACCAAAATGATGCAGTGCGTGAAGATCACGCTGCTCTCTAACCTCAATGGTTACGCGCCACCGATCGCGGTTGAGTTTGGCCGTAAAACGCTTTACTCCAGCGAGCGTCCGTCGTTTATCGAGCTTGAAGAACACGTGCGTGCGGTGAAAAACCCAAACCAACAGACGACAACTGAGGACGCATGAAAAACCAGTCCCATCCGATCGTCATCGTAAAAAAACGCAAGCACAAGGGCGGCGGGCATGGCGCACACGGCTCGTGGAAAATTGCGTACGCCGACTTTATGACAGCAATGATGGCGTTCTTTCTGGTGATGTGGCTGATCTCCATCTCCAGCCCAAAAGAACTGATCCAGATTGCCGAATATTTCCGCACACCGCTGGCAACGGCGGTGGCCGGCGGGCCGCGTATTTCTAACAGCGAAAGCCCGATCCCGGGCGGCGGCGATGATTACACCCAGCAGAAGGGTGAGGTGAAAAAAGAGCCGAACATCGACGAGCTAAAAAGAAAGATGGAGCAGGCGCGTCTAAAGAAACTGCGTGGCGATCTCGATCAGCTGATTGAGGCGGATCCGAAGCTGCGCGCGCTGCGCCCACATCTGAAGATCGACCTGGTGCAGGAAGGGCTGCGTATTCAGATTATCGACAGCCAGAACCGCCCAATGTTTAAAACCGGGAGTGCGGAAGTCGAACCGTACATGCGCGACATTCTGCGCGGTATTGCACCGGTGCTGAACGGCATTCCTAACCGAATCAGCCTGTCAGGACACACGGATGATTTCCCGTACGCCAATGGGGAGAAGGGATACAGCAACTGGGAGCTTTCTGCCGATCGTGCCAACGCCTCGCGTCGCGAGCTGGTGGCAGGTGGGCTTGATGATGGCAAGGTACTGCGCGTAGTCGGCATGGCCGCAACCATGCGCGTTTCCGACCGCGGGCCGGATGATGCCATCAACCGTCGTATCAGTCTTTTAGTGCTGAACCAGCAGGCGGAGCAGGCCATCCTGCATGAAAACGCCGAAAGTCAGAATGAGTCACTGGACGATTTAAAACAGCCTGGGGCCGTTCCTTCGGCTGCCGTTCCAACATCGCCACCAGCCAATCCGAGGTGATAGCGTGAGCATGGATATTAGCGATTTTTACCAGACATTCTTTGATGAAGCCGACGAATTGTTGGCCGATATGGAACAACACTTGCTCGACCTGGTGCCCGAAGCACCGGACTCCGAGCAGCTCAATGCCATCTTCCGTGCGGCGCACTCTATTAAAGGCGGAGCCGGAACGTTTGGATTTACCATCCTGCAGGAAACGACCCATTTAATGGAAAACCTGCTTGATGAAGCACGACGCGGTGAGATGCAGCTCAATACCGACATTATCAACCTGTTTTTGGAAACCAAAGATATTATGCAGGAACAGCTCGACGCCTATAAAAGTTCGGCAGAGCCTGATGCCGCCAGCTTTGAATACATCTGCAATGCGTTGCGCCAGCTCGCGCTGGAAGCAAAAGGTGAGGTTGCCGCAGCCGTTGTTCCGGCCGCGAAACTGAGCGTTGTCGATGCGGTTGCTGCCGACGAGGCCGCGCCAGCCGCTGCGCAGGCGGGCAAACTGCGCGTTGTGCTGTCGCGCCTGAAAGAGAATGAAGTTAACCTGCTGGAAGAAGAGCTGGGTAACCTGGCGAAATTAAGCAACGTGGTAAAAGGCAAAGACAGCCTGGCCGCGACGCTTGATGACGGGATTGGCCAGGACGATATCGTGGCGGTGCTGTGCTTTGTGATTGAAGCTGACCAGATCGCTTTCGAAACCGAAACGGCTGCGGTCGACGCCCCTGCGGCTGCGGAAGAGGTGGCTGTTGTCGCTCAGGCCGCGGCACCGGCTGTGACGCCTGCGGCCCCGGCGCTGAAGGCAGTGCCAAAAGAGGCCGCTGCGCCTGGCCGTGGTGAAAAACCTGCCGCGCGCTCCAGCGAGTCAACCAGTATCCGCGTTGCCGTTGAGAAGGTTGACCAGTTGATTAACCTGGTGGGCGAACTGGTGATCACCCAGTCGATGCTGGCGCAACGTTCAAACGAACTCGACCCGGTCACCCATGGCGATCTGATCACCAGCATGGGCCAGTTGCAGCGTAACGCCCGTGACCTGCAGGAATCGGTCATGTCCATCCGTATGATGCCGATGGAATATGTCTTCAGCCGCTTCCCGCGTCTGGTCCGTGACCTTGCCAGCAAGCTGAATAAACAGATTGAACTGACCCTGATGGGCAGCTCAACTGAACTGGATAAGAGCCTGATCGAGCGCATCATCGATCCGTTAACGCACCTGGTGCGTAACAGTCTCGACCACGGTATCGAACTGCCGGAAAACCGTATTGCCGCCGGAAAATCCCCGGTCGGCAACCTGATTCTCTCTGCGGAACATCAGGGCGGGAACATCTGCATCGAAGTGACCGATGACGGCGCCGGTCTGAATCGCGAGCGCATCCTGGCAAAAGCAATTTCGCAGGGGATGGCGGTCAATGAAAACATGACCGACGAAGAAGTGGGCATGCTGATCTTCGCACCGGGCTTCTCTACCGCAGAGCAGGTGACCGACGTCTCCGGGCGCGGCGTAGGCATGGACGTGGTGAAACGTAACATCCAGGAGATGGGCGGCCACGTTGAGATCCAGTCTAAACAGGGTTCCGGCACTACCATTCGCATTCTTCTGCCGCTGACGCTGGCGATCCTCGACGGCATGTCAGTCAAAGTGGCAGACGAAGTCTTTATCCTGCCGCTGAACGCCGTGATGGAATCCCTCCAGCCGCGTGAAGAAGATCTGCATCCGCTGGCGGGCGGCGAGCGCGTTCTTGAAGTGCGCGGTGAGTACCTGCCGCTGGTGGAACTGTGGAAAGTGTTCGAGGTAGACGGGGCGAAGACAGAAGCCACGCAGGGTATCGTTGTGATCCTGCAGAGCGCGGGCCGCCGCTACGCGCTGCTGGTTGATCAGCTGATTGGCCAGCACCAGGTGGTGGTCAAGAACCTCGAAAGTAACTACCGCAAAGTGCCGGGTATTTCTGCCGCCACCATTCTGGGTGATGGTAGCGTGGCGCTGATCGTCGATGTGTCGGCGCTTCAGGGATTAAATCGTGAACAACGTGTGGCGTACACAGCCGCCTGATTAAGTAGAAGGTAATAACATGACCGGTATGAGTAATGTAACGAAACTGGCGGGCGAGCCATCAGGGCAGGAATTCCTGGTCTTCACTTTAGGCGATGAGGAGTACGGCATCGATATCCTGAAAGTGCAGGAAATCCGTGGTTACGACCAGGTTACCCGCATCGCTAACACACCTGCTTTTATTAAAGGTGTCACCAACCTGCGTGGTGTTATTGTGCCAATCGTGGACCTGCGCGTGAAGTTCAGCCAGGGCGATGTTGACTACGACGACAACACCGTGGTGATCGTCCTCAACCTGGGGCAGCGCGTGGTCGGTATCGTCGTGGACGGTGTATCTGATGTGCTATCCCTGACCTCAGACCAAATTCGTCCTGCGCCGGAGTTTGCGGTCACGCTGTCGACCGAATACCTGACCGGTCTGGGCGCGCTCGGCGAGCGTATGCTGATTCTGGTGAACATCGAGAAGCTGCTGAACAGCGATGAGATGGCGCTGCTGGATATCGCCGCGAGTCACGTGGCATAAAAACAAAGCCGGGTGGCGCTGACGCTTACCCGGCCTACGTGTTCGAGCCATTTGTAGGCCGGGTAAGGCGAAGCCGCCACCCGGCTTTTTCATGCCATTACGCTTCCTGCTTTACCAGCTCAGCTTCCCGCGCACCTTCATTCTGCGACAGCATCGCGGTCGCAATACCATTCCCCAGAACGTTAATTGCGGAACGGCCCATATCCAGGAAGTGGTCGATCCCCATCAGCAGCAGAATACCCGCCACCGGAATGTTAAAGCTTGGGATCGTCGCGGCCAGCACCACCAGGGATGAACGCGGTACGCCCGCTATCCCTTTGGAGGCCAGCATCAGCGTCAGCATCAGAACCGTCACTTCCGAGAAGCTCAGGTGAATGTTGTACGCCTGAGCGATAAACATCGAAGCGAAAGAGCAGTACACCATCGAACCCACCAGGTTGAAGGAGTAGCCAATCGGCAGAACGAAAGAGGCGATGTTGCGCGAGCAGCCAAAACGCTCCAGCTGCTCCAGCGTTTTAGGGTAGGCGGCTTCAGAGCTGCTGGTGGTAAACGCCACCAGGACCGGATCTTTCAGCATGCTGACCAGGCGGAACACCTCTTTTTTCAGCACCATGTAACCCACGGCCAGCAGCACCATGCAGGTGAGAAGAATGGCAACATAGTAGCCGCCAATAAAGGAGGCGTAGTTCAGCAGAATGCCCAGACCCTGCGTGGCAATCACGGAGGAGATCGCCGCAAAAATGGCCAGCGGAGCAACGTACATCACGTAACCCGTGACCTTCAGCATGATATGGGAAACCACATCCAGCGCGGCCACCAGCGGCGCGTTGAATTTCTGCCCCAGCGACGCGCCGCCGATGCCGAAGAACATCGAGAACACCACAATCTGCAGGATCTCATTGTTCGACATCGCCCCTGCGATACTGGTTGGAATGGTGTGCGACAGGAACGCTTTCAGCGTCATGCCGCCAACGGCCAGACCGGTATCCACCGCTTCGGTTGGGATCGTCAGGTTCAGACCGCTTCCCGGATGCTCCAGCGTGACGATAAACAGGCCAACCAGAATAGAGAGTACGGATGAGCTGATAAACCACACCATCGCTTTACCGCCAACGCGGCCAATAGTGGAGGTTTCGCCCAGCTTCATAATGCCGACGGTAAGCGTGCTGAAGACCAATGGTGCAATGACCATTTTGATCAGACGGAGGAAAATATCGGTCAGAAGGGTAATGTTATCCGACCAGGCTGTGATGGCATCCGCAGATGCATATTCATGAATTGCTGCCCCTGAAAGAATACCCGCCAGCATGAATATCACGATGAAGAGTGTGAGTTTGTTTGCACTTGCCACGAAAAAAGACCCTCTATGCGCTTCAGATGTAGCCCGCATCGATACATATAAATTTTTTATTACGATGCAGGAAATTATTCGGCACATAAATTGACGCAAAGTGTAGGGGGATACAACACCTTTTTAAGTTTTATTAATTTTGTTGTTATTGCCCTGACGATATATTGTGATCTGTATCACACTTTAATGGATATATTCTCTCCGGAAAAAATAAAATCGCGGATTAAATAAATTTAACTCTCTGTTAATAATAGGGAAATTAAGTCAATAAGACATATGACTTATGCGTTGAGGGGCGGGTGGTCGAAGCGATATCCGTAAACTAAATTCTCAATAACCCCCTCAAAGGAACCTTAAGCGGGGCTAACATCTTGAACGACAAAAATAAAATGTGGCAAGGGAACGGAGACGTCTTCTGGAGGGTGGTAAATGAAAAGAAAACTCCTTTTGATCTGCGCAGGCACCTTACTGACTGCGACTACGGCCCATCAGGCGCTGGCCGTCACCAGCAGTGGCACCATCGGCGCGACGCTGACGCTGACAAACGGCTGTCTGATAAACGGATCGCCCGCGCAAAGCGGCATTAATTTCGGTACGCTCGATTTCGGTACCCATCCGGCAACCTTTTCCACTCTTACGACGCAGCTGAGCGGCGCCAGCGGCGGAAACACCTTCACCATTCAATGTACGACCGCCAGCTATACGGTGGCGATCACCGGTAATACCCATTCTACGGCACCCGGAACCGTTGTCGGTTCGCCGGGGACGCCTGAACGCTATCTGGTTAATACGGCCAACGCGGCCCAGGGCGTGGCTTACAGCCTGTACAGCGACAGCGGGTTTAACACCGTGATTGCCAACAACGCCGCGTTGCCGATCGCCTCAACGGCCGGAGGGGTAGACAGTTACACCCTCTACGGACGTATTACCGGCGGTGGTAACAGCGTGACGGTCGTCCCGGGAACCTACACCGACACGATTAACGTCAGCGTAACCTATTAGTCCCGAATAGCCATGAAGGCAACTCTCACAGGTCTGCGTACATGCGCAGAGGGACACGTGCAGCCTTTTTTCGCGCTGCTCGTCGGATTGCTCATGATGCCCGCGGCGAATGCGGTGACATCACAGTCGTTTAAGGTCAGCGCGACGATTGTACCGGGATGCGCGGTAGCCACCGGTAGCGGAGGGCTTCTCGGTACGCTGGATTTTGGCACCCATAACGGCGTCGAGAGCGCGCCGGTCAGCACCAGCTTTGTGCCAAACGGGGCGTTGTCTATCGCCTGTACGCCGGGCGTGGCGCTGAGCATGAGCATTAACGGCGGGCAGAATTACGCCTCCGTCCGCCGGATGAAGAGGTCAGGCGGAACAGAACTGGTGCCGTACCGGCTCTACAGCAGCAGCTCGCTGGCCGCGAACAGCGAAATTGGCGTCAACCAGGCGATACCGGTGACCTATAGCAACAGCAATAACATCGCGCTGCCGCTTTTTGGCGTGGCGCTACTGACCGGATTTAGCCCGGCAGGAACCTATTCCGATCAGCTCACCGTGACCTTGTCATGGTAATAAAGGGAGAGTGTTGATGAAGCCAATTTTCAGACCTGTTTGTCTGGCGGGCGCGTTGGGCATGGCTGCGGCAATCGGCCAGGTACAGGCGGCGGCCACTATCCTGCTCTGGCCGATCGATCCGTGGCTTGCTGCGGACGCCAATGCCACGGAACTGTGGATCCAGAACCAGGGAAACAGCGCCACGACGATGCAGGTCCGCATCGTGCGCTGGAAGCAGGAGGACGGACACGAGCGTTATACCGCGCAGCAGGACGTGGTCGCCAGCCCGCCGATCGTCACGATTGGCACGGGCAGCAAGCAGCTTATTCGCCTCATCAAACAGACTTCAGTCCCCGCAGGCGTCGAACAGGCCTACCGCATTATTGTCGATGAAATCCCCCAGCCTGATGCCAAAGCCGAACCCTCCATTGGCCTCAAATTGCAGATGCGCTACTCCATTCCTCTGTTTGTGTATGGACAGGGGATACCGACGATAAAAGAGGGCGCGCACCACGCGCTGGTGGAGACCCGAAACCTGAGCTGGCGGGTGACGCAGGCGGGTGGACAGCCTGCGCTTGAGGTCCGAAATCGCGGGGATGTCCATGTCAGGCTAAGCCAGGTGGCGCTGGAGCAGGGAGGGCAGAAACGCACGGTTGCGGAGGGATTACTGGGTTACGTCCTTCCGGGCAGCACCCGCAGCTGGCCGGTACCCGCTGGCGTTCGTCAGCCAGAGCGGATGAGCGCGCAGATTAATGCCAGGGACGCACAATGGCAGTCGACGCCCGTCAACTGAAGCCGGCGATGATGATACTGCTCTGCGTCAGTTCCGCAACCTGGGCTGAGCCCGGTGACGACAGTTTACCGCCGCCGCCCCAGGCAAAGGCGATACATGATGAAGCGGTTTTCCAGCTTGCCCTCGTGGTCAACCACTACGACACCGGTCTGGTCGTGCCCGTGACGCAGCGTAAAGGCGCTTTCTTTATCTCCAGCGCCGATTTGCTGCGCGCGGGGCTGCCCCCGGCGCATGTTCCCACCGGAGAGGTGAATCTCTCCTCGCTTGCCCTGGTTCGGGTGGAGTACGACAGCGCCGCGCAGCGCCTGCTGCTGACCGTTCCCCGCGACTGGGTGACGGCCCGGGTGACGCCGTTCAGCGCGCAAGCGACGCAGGCCAAACCGCACTACGGGCGCGGGGCGCTGCTGAATTACGATCTCTACACCAACCGCACGGAACATATCGGCGGTCAGGCGTCGCTCTGGCATGAGTTCCGCTACTTCAACGAGAACGGCTCCTTTTCCTCCACCGGCTACGCGCGCGAAAATTTCAGCGGTAACGACGGCCAGCAGGAAGGGTATGTTCGCTATGACACGACCCTGCTGTTCACTAACGAAGATGACGCGATGAGCTGGAGCGTCGGGGACGTGATCAGCGATGCCCTGAGCTGGAGCTCCAGCGTGCGGATGGGGGGGATCAGCGTCGGGCGGGATTTCTCCCTGCGCCCCGATCTGGTGACGTGGCCGCTGCCCGAGTTCGCAGGGGAGGCCGCGGTACCCACCTCGGTCGATCTCTTTATCAATGGCTATCGTTCCGGCTCAACCCAGCTTCAGCCGGGTCCCTTCACCCTGACCAATCTGCCCTATATCAACGGCGCCGGGGATGCGGTGCTGGTCACGACGGATGCGCTGGGGCGCCAGGTGAGCACTACGCTACCGTTTTACGTCACCAGCGACCTGCTTAAGCAAGGGCTCAGCGACGGTGCCGTGACCCTGGGCAGCCTGAGGCGTAACTACGGCATCAAGAATTTTGACTACGGTTCCGCGGCGGGCAGCGGCTCGTATCGCTACGGTCTAACAGACTGGCTAACGCTGGAAGGCCACGCGGAAGGGGCGCAGGAGCTGGCGCTGGGTGGGGCGGGGACCGTGATAAAACTCGGCCAGTTTGGCGTGGTGAATACCTCATACTCGCAGAGCCGCATGCGCGATGATGCGGGCGGGCAAATCAACTGGGGTTACCAGTACAGCACCAGTGCGTTTAGCGTCGCCACCCAGCACACGCGTCGCGGTCGCGGCTTTGGCAATCTGGCCCTTTACGACCAGCCGACGGTGTATGATGAAAACGATAAACCCATCGCCAGCTTCAGCCGTAATACGGACCAGTATTCTCTGACCTTCAATCTGGGGCAGTACGGCAACATCGGTGCGGCCTGGATCGGCGTGGAGAGTTTCGACAGCCAAAAAACCGAGCTGCTCAATCTCTCCTGGAGCCGCAATCTGTGGGGGGCGAGCAGTATTTACCTGGCCGGCAGCCGGGATCAGCAGCGGGGAGACTGGACGGTCGCGCTGTCGCTGCAGGTGCCACTGGGTGCACGCGACAGCGCTGCCGTCACCGTTGAAAATACCCCGGATGCAGGCAGTACCCAGCGTATTAACTATAACCATTCCATGCCTTCTGACGGTGGGTTTAGCTGGAACATGGCCTGGGCCAACCAGTCAAGATCCAGTGATTATCAACAGGGGACGCTGGGCTGGCGCAATAACAATATAGAGCTGCAGGGCGGCGGTTATGGCGAAAGGGATACCATGACCTGGTGGGGCGAGGCGATGGGCGCAATTGTCCTGATGGACGGCGAACTGTTTGCAGCGAATAAAATCAACGATGCGTTTGTGGTCATCAGTACCGACGGTCATCCGGATGTGCCCGTCAGCTACGAGAACCAGCCCGTCGGTAAAACCAATAACAACGGCTATCTGCTGGTGAGTGGGGTGTCGGCGTATTACCCCGCAAGCTACCGGATTGATACCCTGAATCTGCCGGCGGATACCCGTCTGAAAGAGACCGAGCGACGGATCGCGATCCGCCGTCACAGCGGCTATCTGGTTGATTTTCCTATGGAGCAGGAGCGGGTGGCAAGCGTTATTCTGCATGATGCGCACGGGCAGGCGCTGCCGGTGGGAAGCCAGGTCCGACGGGTCTCGCGCAGCAATGCGGTGGTGGGGTATGACGGCATCGCCTGGCTGGAAAATCTTAGTGATGTGAACCCGCTGGAGGTGATAGCGCCTGACGGAAAACGCTGCACGGCTACCCTGACCGTGGGGGCCAATCCGGAACACAAGCTGAAAACCTACGGGCCGCTGATTTGTCGGGAGGCACCATGACGCGCCTGCTGCTGTTGATTCTGCTGCTGTTTTCCGGCGGCGGCTGGGCGGCGTGTACCGTCAGTACGGTCAATGCCTCATTTGGCAGCGTCACCTCCTTCGCGCTCAGCGGAACAGGCGAGGTGGAAACCACCGGCACGCTGGTGGTGTCCTGTGATGCCATACTGAATCTGCTGACCAACGACTCGGTGACGCTGACCTACACCGCGGCATCGGTTTCGGGCAGCAGCCGGGCCACCATGAAACGGACAGATGATGCGACCATCACGGACGTGATCCCCACCCGGCTGTGCGGACTCTCGGGCTGCGCGAGCAGCAGCGAGGTACAAATAAGTAAATCGTATACCTGGAGTGGGAATACCTTGCTGGGGCTGCTGGGGTCAAAGCAGTACAACATTCCGCTCTATTTTCGCACCGTCGCCGGACAAAACGTCACTGCCGGACCATATCAGGTGCAGTTAACCTTCAGCGTTAACTACAGCGTGTGCTCCGTGGGCGCGCTCGGCATTTGCACAATCAATCAGGCGGGCACCGCGACGACCACCATTCTACTGAACATGACTGTTACCAACGATTGCAGCGCCATGACCACGCCGGACGTGAACTTCAACAGCGCACCGCTGGTACAAAGTTTCCCTACCGTTTCGCAGGCGATTGCCGTCACCTGTACCAAAGGCAGTACGTATACCATCGGCATTAACAACGGGGCTAACGCGCTGAACAACGTGCGGCGTATGGTGAGCGGCAGCAACGCCATGAGCTATGACATCTATAAAGAAGCCACCAGTAACCGCTGGGGCGGCAGCGGCAGCGAGCGCTGGTCCAGCGCGGTATCGTCACAGGTCAGCACCGACGGCTTGCTGCGCACCTACAATTACACCGCGAAAGTCCTGACCAATCAGACCACGCCACCCGCCGGAACCTACACCGATACGCTGATTGTTGACGTGGCGTTTTAGCCCCGCGCTTTTCCCTTTCTCAAATGTAAAGTTCCTGTGGGTAGTGCCGATAACACCGTTAATAAATCTATGAGAAGGTGTTGTATGTTGAACCGTATCCGCGTTGTCACAATGCTTATGATGGTGCTGGTCATTTTCGCACTTCTTCAGCTTATCTCCGGCGGGCTTTTTTTCTCGTCATTAAAACAGAACCAGGACAGCTTCGCGGCCTCGAACGATCTCCGTCTGCAGCAAAGTGAACTCACGTCAACGTGGGATCTGATGCTGCAAACGCGTATCAACCTGAGCCGCTCGTCCGCGCGCATGATGATGGATCCCAACAATCAGCAGAGCAGCGCGAAAACCGATCTGTTGAAAAATGCCCGTGCCACCCTTGCTGACGCCGCTAAACACTACGACGCCTTCAAAAAGATCACCCCGCAGCCTGCGATGGAGCAGGTGAGCCAGAATATCGATGAAAAATACAGCGCCTACCATGCCGGTCTGACGGAACTGATTCAGTTCCTGGAGAGCGGCAATATGGACGCCTATTTCGCACAGCCTACGCAGGGGATGCAAAACGCACTCGGCGCCGCGCTGGGGGAATACGCGAAGGTCAGTGGCGATCTCTATCACTCGGCCTTTACCGCAAGCCAGAATGACTATCGTTTTGCGAAATGGCAGATGGCCGTGATGGCGCTGGCGCTGGTCATTGTGCTGGTCGCGGTCTGGTACGGTATTCGTCATATCCTGCTGAATCCTCTTGGCCGCGTCATTGCCCACATTCGTGAAATTGCCGGCGGCGATCTGACCAAAACGCTCACCGTTTCCGGGCGTAATGAGATCACCGAGCTGGCAAATAGCGTTGACCACATGCAGCGTTCGTTAATCGACACCGTCGCCAACGTGCGCAACGGGTCGGAGGCTATTTATACCGGCACCAGCGAAATTGCGATGGGGAATAACGATCTCTCATCTCGTACCGAGCAGCAGGCTTCCGCCCTGGAAGAGACGGCCGCCAGCATGGAGCAGCTTACCGCGACCGTGAAGCAGAACGCCGATAACGCCCGTCAGGCGTCTCAGCTGGCAGAAAGCGCCTCCGAGACGGCGCAGCGCGGCGGTCGCGTGGTGGATGGCGTGGTGAAAACCATGCACGAAATCGCCGACAGCTCGAAGAAAATCGCCGACATCATCAGCGTCATTGACGGTATTGCCTTCCAGACCAACATTCTGGCGCTGAACGCCGCCGTGGAAGCGGCGCGTGCGGGCGAACAGGGACGCGGGTTTGCCGTGGTGGCCGGGGAAGTGCGCAATCTGGCCAGCCGCAGCGCCAACGCGGCAAAAGAGATCAAGTCGCTGATCGAAGATTCCGTCTCCCGCGTGGATACCGGCTCCGTACTGGTGGAAAGCGCCGGGGAGACCATGAATGACATCGTGAATGCCGTCACCCGCGTGACGGACATCATGGGTGAAATCGCCTCTGCGTCTGATGAGCAGAGTCGTGGTATCGACCAGGTTGCCCTGGCGGTATCGGAAATGGATCGCGTGACACAGCAAAACGCCGCGCTGGTGCAGGAGTCCGCTGCGGCGGCCGCTGCGCTGGAAGACCAGGCGAGCCGTCTGAAGATGGCCGTCTCGGCGTTTCGTCTCGCTTCACTCGCTGGAAACACGGTCACCCCGCAGGCGACGTATCGCGCGCCAGCCGCTGAATCGGCTGCTAACCGTACGCGCACCGCGACGACCGGACAAGATGAAAACTGGGAAACATTTTGACTGACAATTAAACCGCGGCTGCTTGCCGCTTGATGGGAGCGTGGATGTTAAATCGTATTCGTATCTCGACCACACTGTTTTTGATTCTGATCCTTTGCGGTGTGTTGCAGGTTGGCAGTAACGGGTTGTCTTTTTGGGCGTTTCGCGATGGCTATCAGAATTTGCAGGAAGTTGAGGCGAGTAATCAGCAGCGCTCCGCACTGGCACAAACGCGTGCCGTGCTGTTGCAGGCAAGCACTGCGCTGAACAAGGCAGGAACCTTAACCGCGCTGAGTTATCCGCCGGATGACATTAAAGCGCTGATGGCGACCGCGCGCGACAGCCTGAAACAGGCTGACGCACAGTTTAAAGCTTTTACGGCGCAGGCCGCCGACAGCGAGAAAGAGAAAGCGCTGAAGGCCGCCATGAAGACGAACTTTGAACAGTGGTACA
The DNA here is from genome assembly GCF_000568095.1 of Enterobacter sp. DC4. NCBI lineage: Bacteria > Pseudomonadati > Pseudomonadota > Gammaproteobacteria > Enterobacterales > Enterobacteriaceae > Enterobacter > Enterobacter sp. DC4. Next base: position 246,448 of record NZ_AZUB01000002.1, read on the forward strand.
GCGATCTGGACCATCAGGCGACGTGGCTTGAGAACAACCAGCTGTCGGACTTTATGACCGCGCCGGTTCAGGCCTCGCAGGCGGCGTTTGATGGCAGCTTTAACGCGTGGCAGCAGGATATTAACCAGTCTGTTCAGCGTGCCGGTGAACAGAGCCGTCAAAGCTATCACATGTCGGGCGTCATCTTTGCCGTGGTGGTGATTCTGGCAGGGCTGCTGACCGGCGCCGCACTGCTCTGGTCGCGCAGAATGATTGTCCAGCCGCTGGCGATTATCAGCAGCCACTTCGACAGTATTGCGAAAGGCGATCTGGCGCGTCCGGTAGCGGTGTTCGGCAGGAACGAAATTTCGGCGATCTTTGCCAGCCTGAAGGCGATGCAGGGATCGCTGCGGGAAACGGTGAGCGACGTGCGGCAGGGCAGTTATGCCATGCACACCGGGATCTCAGAGATTGCGGCGGGCAATAACGATCTCTCGTCCCGCACCGAGCAGCAGGCGGCTTCGCTGGCGCAGACGGCGGCCAGCATGGAGCAACTGACCGCGACGGTAAGCCAGAACGCCGATAACGCGCGTCAGGCGTCTGACCTGTCAAAACAGGCGGCGATGACGGCGAAGAAAGGCGGAGACCAGGCGTCCCATGTCGCCAGCACCATGCAGGAGATTGCCACCAGTTCGCAGAAAATTGGTGACATCATCAGCGTGATTGACGGTATCGCGTTCCAGACCAACATTCTGGCGCTGAATGCCGCCGTTGAAGCGGCGCGCGCCGGGGAGCAGGGGCGAGGATTTGCGGTGGTGGCAGGGGAAGTGCGTAACCTGGCGAGCCGCAGCGCCAACGCGGCGAAAGAGATTAAGGTGCTGATCGAAGAGTCGGTCTCGCGCGTTCAGCATGGCTCAACGCTTGTGGATACTGCGGCGAAAACCATGCACGAGATCGTCACCTCCGTCACGCGGGTGAACGACATTATGGGCGAAATTGCCTCGGCGTCGGACGAACAGCGTCGCGGCATTGAGCAGGTTGCACAGGCCGTCAGCCAGATGGATCAGGTGACGCAACAGAACGCCTCGTTAGTTGAGGAAGCGGCAGCGGCAACCGATCAGCTGGCCAGCCAGGCAGATCGTCTGACCGGGCTGGTCGCGGTGTTTAATGTGAAAGAGCACGTTGAAGCAGTAACAGAAGTCGGGCGGTCGCAGGCCGTGCCAGTTGTATCCTGAATGTAATTAAGAAGGCGCTATGACATCACCAATGCCCCCTGGGCAAACGTCATTATTGTTGCAGATGACACAGCGCCTCGCGCTGTCCGACGCGCATTTTCGTCGGATATGTCAGTTAATCTACCAGCGTGCGGGGATCGTGCTTGCGGATCATAAGCGCGACATGGTCTACAACCGTCTGGTGCGGCGCTTGCGCACGCTGGGGCTGGATGATTTTGGCCGCTATCTGAGCATGCTCGAGGCGAACCAGAACAGCGCAGAGTGGCAGGCTTTTATTAACTCGTTAACCACCAACCTGACGGCGTTTTTCCGTGAAGCCCACCACTTCCCGGTCCTGGCCGAGCACGCACGCCGTCGCACCGGGGAGTATCGCGTATGGAGTGCGGCCGCCTCGACGGGCGAAGAGCCGTATTCGCTGGCGATCACCCTGGCTGACACCCTGGGCATGACGCCCGGACGCTGGAAAGTCTACGCCAGCGATATCGATACCGAGGTACTGGAGAAGGCGCGTAACGGCGTTTATCGCCAGGATGAACTGAAAACGCTGTCACCGCAGCAGCTGCAGCGTTATTTCATGCGCGGTACGGGCCCGCATGAAGGCCTGGTACGCGTACGCCAGGAGCTGGCGAACTGCGTTGAATTCGCGCCCGTAAACCTGCTGGATAAGCAGTACAACGTGCCGGGGCCGTTCGACGCTATCTTTTGCCGTAACGTCATGATCTATTTTGATAAAACGACGCAACAGGACATTCTGCGTCGGTTTGTTCCGTTGCTCAAGCCTGACGGTTTACTGTTTGCAGGGCACTCGGAAAACTTCAGCAACCTCGCGCGTGAGTTTAGCCTGCGTGGGCAAACGGTATATGCGCTGAGTAAGGAAAAAGCATGAGTAAAATCAGGGTGTTGTCTGTCGATGATTCAGCGCTGATGCGCCAGATCATGACTGAAATTATCAATAGCCACAGCGACATGGAGATGGTGGCAACCGCGCCCGATCCGCTGGTAGCGCGGGATTTAATTAAAAAATATAACCCCGACGTGCTAACGCTGGATGTCGAGATGCCGCGCATGGATGGCATAGATTTCCTCGAAAAATTAATGCGGCTTCGGCCCATGCCGGTGGTGATGGTCTCCTCCCTGACCGGAAAAGGCTCGGAAATCACCCTGCGCGCGCTGGAGCTGGGGGCGGTGGATTTTGTCACCAAACCGCAGCTCGGCATTCGCGAAGGGATGCTGGCCTACAGCGAAATGATCGCCGAGAAGATCCGCACCGCGTCTCGTGCGAAGCTTGCCGCCCACACGCCGATGGCCGCGCCTGCGACCCTGAAGGCCGGTCCCTTACTCAGCTCGGAAAAACTGCTGGTGATTGGCGCGTCAACCGGAGGAACAGAGGCAATTCGTCATGTACTCCAGCCATTGCCGCTTTCAAGTCCGGGTATTCTGATCACTCAGCATATGCCGCCAGGCTTTACCCGTTCGTTCGCCGAACGCCTGAACAAGCTGTGCCAGATCAGCGTGAAAGAGGCGGAAGACGGCGAGCGCGTGCTCCCGGGACATGCCTACATCGCCCCGGGCGACAAGCATATGGAGCTGGCGCGCAGCGGCGCTAACTATCAAATCAAAATTCATGACGGACCGCCGGTCAACCGGCACCGTCCGTCGGTGGATGTGCTGTTTCATTCGGTGGCGAAACATGCGGGGCGCAACGCCGTCGGGGTGATCCTGACGGGGATGGGCAACGATGGTGCCGCCGGAATGCTTGCAATGCACCAGGCTGGCGCCTGGACGATTGCGCAGAATGAAGCAAGTTGTGTGGTGTTCGGCATGCCGCGCGAGGCCATCAATATGGGTGGCGTGAGCGAAGTGGTCGATCTTAGCCAGGTAAGCCAGCAGATGCTGGCGAAAATCAGTGCCGGACAGGCAATACGTATTTGACTCAGGAGTATTATTTTATGGCGGATAAAGAGCTTAAGTTTTTGGTTGTGGATGACTTTTCCACCATGCGTCGCATCGTGCGCAACCTGCTGAAAGAGCTGGGCTTCAACAACGTTGAAGAAGCAGAAGACGGCGTTGATGCGCTGAACAAGCTGCAGGCTGGCGGGTTTGGTTTTGTTATCTCCGACTGGAACATGCCTAACATGGACGGTCTGGAACTGCTGAAAACCATTCGTGCCGATGCGGGAATGGCGTCTATGCCGGTTCTGATGGTCACTGCAGAAGCGAAAAAAGAGAACATCATTGCCGCTGCACAGGCGGGCGCAAGCGGCTATGTGGTGAAGCCATTCACCGCGGCAACCCTGGAAGAGAAGCTCGGTAAGATCTTCGAGAAACTCGGCATGTGAGGTGATGGAAATGTTGCAACCTGCTATGAAACCCGTTGAAGAACACTCGCCGAGCGATATCATCGTCCGCATCGGCAGCCTGACGCGCATGCTGCGTGACAGCCTGCGCGAGCTGGGTCTGGATCAGGCGATTGCCGAAGCCGCGGAAGCCATTCCTGATGCCCGCGATCGTCTGGACTATGTTGTGCAGATGACCGCTCAGGCCGCGGAACGTGCGCTGAACAGCGTTGAAGCGTCACAGCCGCACCAGGATGCGATGGAAAAGGGGGCGAAAGCGCTGAGCAAACGCTGGGACGAGTGGTTTGAGAACCCTATCGAGCTGGCGGATGCCCGTGAGCTGGTGACGGATACCCGTCAGTACCTGGGTGATGTGCCGGGTCACACCAGCTTCACCAACGCCCAGCTGCTGGACATCATGATGGCGCAGGATTTCCAGGACCTGACCGGTCAGGTGATCAAGCGCATGATGGATGTTATCCAGGAGATTGAACGTCAGCTGCTGATGGTTCTGCTGGAGAACATTCCGGAGCCGGCAGCCCGTCCAAAACGCGAGAATGAAAGCCTGCTCAATGGTCCTCAGCTCGACGCCAGCAAAGCGGGCGTTGTGGCAAGCCAGGATCAGGTCGACGACCTGCTGGACAGCCTCGGCTTCTGATGGTCCGTTCCGCCTCAGGAGGTGAACGCCACCTGAGGCGGTATGCGACAAAATCACCGAAAAGAGCCCGAATAAACGGGCTTTTCCCGCCATTGGATTTCCGCTGCGCTGGCATGATACCCGTGACGTAACGGGCTGAGCATGCACTGTGGCAGAAGAGAACGACGACAAAACGGAAGCCCCCACACCCCACCGACTAGAAAAGGCGCGTGAGGAAGGGCAGATCCCCCGATCCCGAGAATTGACCTCCCTGCTGATCCTTATCGTAGGGGTGTGCATTATCTGGTGGGGCGGGGAGTCGCTCGCCCGCAAACTGGCGGGAATGTTGTCCACCGGCTTACGCTTTGACCACAGCATGGTCAACGATCCGAATCTGATCCTCAGCCAGATTATTCAGCTTATTAAAGGGGCCATGGTTGCGCTGCTGCCCCTGATTACCGGGGTTGTGCTGGTCGCGCTGGTCTCTCCGGTGATGCTCGGCGGTCTGGTTTTTAGTGCCAAATCGCTGCAACCGAAATTTTCCAAACTGAACCCGCTGCCGGGCATTGCGAAAATGTTCTCTGCGCAGACCGGGGCTGAGCTGCTCAAAGCCGTTCTCAAATCGGTGCTGATGGGCAGTTCCGCAGGGTTTTACCTCTGGTACCACTGGCCGGAAATGATGCGTCTTATCAGCGAATCACCGCTCACCGCGATGAGCAACGCGCTGAATCTGGTCGGGCTCTGCGCGCTGCTGGTGGTGCTCAGCATTATCCCGATGGTGGGTTTTGACGTGATCTTCCAGCTTTATACCCACTTCAAAAAACTACGCATGTCACGGCAGGATATTCGTGACGAATATAAGCAGATGGAGGGTGACCCGCACGTGAAAGGGCGCATCCGCCAGATGCAGCGTGCCGCCGCCCGTCGCCGCATGATGGAAGATGTGCCGAAGGCCGACGTCATTGTTACTAACCCGACGCACTATTCCGTTGCGCTGCGCTATGACGAAAACAAAATGAGCGCGCCGAAAGTGGTGGCGAAAGGGGCGGGGCTGATCGCTCTGCGTATCCGGGAAATTGGCACCGAACACCGCGTGCCGATCCTGGAAGCCCCTCCGCTGGCGCGTGCCCTGTACCGCCATGCGGATATTGGACAACAGATCCCGGGACAACTCTACGCCGCCGTGGCGGAAGTGCTGGCCTGGGTATGGCAGTTGAAGCGCTGGCGTCTGGCCGGCGGTCAACGGCCTGTGAAACCTGAGAACCTTCCGGTGCCTGCCGCGCTGGATTTTATGAACGAGAAGGACACTGATGGCTAATCTGGTGGCAATGTTGCGCCTGCCCGGCAACCTGAAATCGACCCAATGGCAGATCCTTGCCGGGCCGATTCTGATCCTGCTAATTCTGTCGATGATGGTACTGCCGCTCCCGGCGTTCATCCTCGACTTGCTTTTCACTTTCAATATCGCGCTGTCCATTATGGTGCTGCTGGTGGCGATGTTCACCCAGCGTACCCTGGAATTCGCCGCGTTCCCGACCATTCTGCTGTTTACCACCCTGCTGCGACTGGCGCTGAACGTGGCGTCCACGCGTATCATCCTGATGGAAGGTCACACCGGGGCGGCAGCGGCGGGTAAAGTGGTGGAAGCGTTCGGCCACTTCCTGGTGGGCGGCAATTTCGCTATCGGTATCGTGGTGTTCGTTATCCTCGTTATCATCAACTTTATGGTTATCACCAAAGGTGCAGGGCGTATCGCGGAAGTGGGCGCGCGTTTTGTGTTGGACGGGATGCCGGGCAAGCAGATGGCGATCGACGCCGACCTGAATGCCGGTCTTATCGCCGAAGATGAAGCCAAAAAACGCCGTTCGGAAGTGACGCAGGAAGCGGACTTCTACGGCTCCATGGACGGGGCGAGTAAGTTTGTGCGCGGTGACGCCATCGCAGGCATTCTGATCATGGTGATTAACGTGGTCGGCGGCCTGCTGGTGGGGGTACTACAGCACGGGATGGACATGGGCCACGCGGCGGAAAGCTATACGCTGCTGACCATTGGTGACGGTCTGGTTGCGCAGATCCCGGCGCTGGTTATCTCCACGGCGGCGGGTGTTATCGTGACCCGCGTGAGCACCGATCAGGACGTTGGCGAGCAGATGGTGGGCCAGCTGTTCAGTAACCCGCGCGTCATGCTGCTTGCCGCGGCGGTTCTCGGGTTGCTCGGTCTGGTGCCGGGGATGCCAAACCTCGTCTTCCTGCTGTTTACGGCAGGTCTGCTGGGGCTAGCCTGGTGGATGCGCGGCCGTGAAACCAAACCGGCTGCAGAACCTGTTCCGGTAAAAATGCCGGAGAATACCCAGGCCGTCGAAGCGACATGGAACGACGTTCAGCTGGAAGATTCCCTGGGAATGGAGGTCGGGTATCGCCTGATCCCGATGGTCGATTTCCAGCAGGACGGCGAGCTGCTTGGCCGTATCCGCAGCATCCGTAAAAAATTCGCGCAGGATATGGGCTTCCTGCCGCCGGTTGTTCACATCCGCGACAATATGGACCTGCCGCCCGCGCGCTATCGCATTCTGATGAAAGGCGTTGAAATTGGCAGCGGTGATGCCTATCCGGGCCGCTGGCTGGCGATTAACCCCGGCACCGCCGCAGGCACGCTGCCGGGCGAGCAAACCATCGACCCGGCCTTTGGTCTGGCCGCTATCTGGATTGAAAGTGCCCTGAAAGAGCAGGCGCAGATCCAGGGGTATACGGTTGTTGAAGCCAGTACCGTGGTGGCGACCCACCTTAATCACCTGATTGGGCAATTCTCGGCAGAGCTGTTTGGCCGTCAGGAAGCGCAGCAGCTGCTGGACCGCGTCACGCAGGAGATGCCGAAGCTGACGGAAGATCTGGTCCCGGGCGTGGTGACGCTGACCACGCTGCACAAGGTGCTGCAAAACCTGCTCGAAGAAAAGGTACCGATCCGCGATATGCGCACTATTCTGGAAACGCTGGCAGAGCATGCGCCAATCCAGAGCGATCCGCACGAGCTGACGGCGGTGGTGCGCGTGGCGCTGGGGCGTGCAATCACCCAGCAGTGGTTCCCGGGAACTGGAGAAGTGCAGGTTATTGGCCTCGATACGCCGCTTGAACGCCTGCTGCTTCAGGCCCTGCAGGGCGGGGGCGGGCTGGAGCCGGGCCTGGCGGACCGTCTGCTGGCGCAAACCCAGGAGGCGCTGGCGCGTCAGGAGATGCTGGGCGCGCCGCCGGTGCTGCTGGTGAACCATGCGCTGCGTCCGCTGCTGTCGCGCTTCCTGCGTCGCAGCCTGAATCAGCTGGTCGTACTCTCGAATCTGGAGCTGTCGGACAACCGTCATATCCGCATGACCGCGACGATTGGAGGAAAATAATGCGTAAATGGCTTTGGATTTTGCTCTTCCCGCTGATGGCACAGGCTGGCGGGGAGGGGACCTGGCAGGCAAGCAGCATGGGGGTGACCCTCAGCAACCGGGGCGTCGCCATGTCCTCTAACCCGCTTTCGCCTTCTGAAGGCGTTTCCGGTCAGATGGGCCTTGTGGTCTGGAACTACCGGCTGATTGGCCCTACGCCAGCCGGACTGCGGGTACGTCTCTGTTCTCAGACGCGCTGCACGGAAATCGACGGCGAAAATGGTACGACGCAGGCGTTCAACGGCGTACCGGCCATTGAGCCTTTGCGTTTCATCTGGGAAGTGCCGGGCGGGGGACGTTTGATCCCGGCGCTGAAGGTGCAGAGTAATTCTGTCATCGTGAACTACCGCTGACGGTTGCGTGAGCAGGACTGCAAAAAACAAAACCCGGCGCTTGCCGGGTTTTTTGTATTACATACGTTCTACGGTTTCGATACCCAGGGTATCAAGACCCAGCTTCAGGGTCTTCGCCGTGAGCTGCGCCAGCTTCAGGCGGCTGTTGCGGACCGATTCGTTTTCTGCAGACAGAATAGGGCAGTGCTCGTAGAAGCCGGAGAACAGACCCGCCAGATCGTACAGGTAAGCACACATCACGTGCGGCGTGCCGTCACGCGCGACCACCGTCAGCGTCTCTTCGAACTGCAGCAGACGTGCCGCCAGCTGCGCTTCACGATCCTCCGTGATGGTCACGGCAGCATTTGCCAGCACGCTTTCGTCGATATTAGCTTTACGGAATACCGACAGCACGCGGGTGTAAGCGTACTGCATGTATGGCGCCGTGTTGCCTTCAAACGCCAGCATGTTATCCCAGTCGAAGATATAGTCGGTGGTACGGTTCTTGGAAAGATCCGCGTATTTCACCGCACCGATACCCACGGCGTTGGCCAGTTTTTCCAGTTCGTCAGCAGGCATGTCCGGATTCTTCTCGGCCACCAGACGGCGGGCGCGTTCCAGCGCTTCGTCCAGCAGGTCGGACAGCTTCACGGTACCGCCCGCACGGGTTTTGAACGGCTTGCCGTCTTTACCCAGCATCATGCCGAACATGTGGTGTTCCAGCGGAACGCAATCCGGCACGTAACCGGCTTTACGCACGATGGTCCACGCCTGCATCAGGTGCTGGTGCTGACGGGAGTCGATGTAGTACAGCACGCGGTCGGCATGCAGCGTTTCGTAACGGTATTTTGCGCAGGCGATGTCGGTAGTGGTGTAGAGATAGCCGCCATCCTTTTTCTGGATGATCACGCCCATCGGTTCACCTTCCTTGTTTTTATACTCATCAAGGAACACAACCGTTGCGCCTTCGCTCTCAACCGCCAGATTTTTCGCTTTCAGGTCCGCCACAATGCCGGGCAGCATTGGGTTATACAGGCTTTCACCCATCACGTCGTCACGGGTCAGGGTGACGTTCAGGCGATTATAGGTAAGCTGGTTCTGAGACATGGTGATGTCAACCAGCTTGCGCCACATCTCGAGGAAGTATTGATCGCCACCCTGCAGTTTTACCACGTAGCTGCGCGCGCGCTCGGCAAAGACTTCGTCTTCGTCGTAGTGTTTTTTGGCTTCGCGATAGAACCCTTCCAGGTCCGCCAGCGCCATTTCACCCGCGTTTTCCTGCTGCTGTTTTTCCAGGTAAGCAATCAGCATGCCGAACTGGGTACCCCAGTCGCCCACGTGGTTCGCGCGGATCACCTTGTGACCGAGGAACTCGAGCGTGCGCACTGCGGCATCACCGATGATGGTGGAGCGCAGGTGGCCAACGTGCATCTCTTTCGCCACGTTCGGCGCAGAATAGTCGATCACGACGGTCTGCGCTTCCGGCTGGGACACACCCAGACGATCGGATTTCAGCGCCGCGTCAACGTTGCGGGCCAGGAACGCAGGTTCCAGGAAGATATTGATAAAGCCCGGGCCAGCAATTTCGGTTTTGCTGGCAATGCCGGTGAGATCCAGATGCGTCAGTACCTGCTCAGCGAGCTGTCGCGGCGGCATGCCCAGTTTTTTAGCCACTGCCATCACGCCATTAGCCTGATAGTCGCCAAACTGTACTTTTGCTGACTGACGAACCTGCGGTTCGCAATCCGCAGGCGCACCTGCGGCAATCAGTGCCTGACTGACTTTTTCGGAGAGAAGAGCCTGAATATTCACCTGGATACCTTACGTTTTTGATGCGGGCTTACAACCGCCCGCGCCAGTTAAAGAATTTAGGGCGGGAGTATACTGCAAATGCCTTCTGTCGTCAGCATCGCGGGGCCTGAAGATTGCTCAGAATCCAGGCAGTGAAGGTGTGCATAAACATGCAGTCATAAAAAGCCGGATTATGCGGTTGGTCAAAACAGGGCAACAGAGTAAATTAGCGGCTTTGCGACACGAAAAGAGAGTGAATTATGGCGAACTGGCAATCCATTGACGAACTGCATGATATTTCCGCAGATTTACCGCGCTTCACCCAGGCGTTCACAGAACTTGCCACCCGTCTGGGTCTGGATATCGCACCGCTTGAGGCCGATCACATCTCTTTGCGCTGTCATCAGAATGCCACCGCAGAGCGCTGGCGTCGCGGTTTCGAACAGTGCGGCGTGTTGCTCTCCGAGAACATCATCAATGGTCGCCCCATTTGCCTGTTTAAACTGCATGAACCGGTGAACGTGGCCCACTGGCACTTCACCGTGGTTGAGCTGCCGTGGCCAGGCGAGAAGCGCTATCCGCACGAAGGCTGGGAGCATATCGAAATTGTCCTGCCGGGTGAGCCGGAGACGTTGAACGCGCGCGCGCTGGCCCTGCTTTCTGACGACGGCTTAAGCAAGCCAGGAATTTTTGTGAAGACCAGTTCTCCCAAAGGCGAGCGCGAGCGGTTACCTAACCCGACGCTGGCCGTCACGGACGGACAGGTCACGGTGAAATTTCATCCGTGGACCATTGAGCAGATCGTTGCCAGCGAAGCGTAAGAGATGTGAGTTCACGCCGCGACTGAAAACGGACGGCGTGGCATGATGATTCGTTTAGTGGGATTTCAGGAGGATTAAATGGCGCTGCTGGAGATTTGTTGTTACAGCGTGGAGTGTGCTGTGACCGCACAAAAACACGGGGCTGACCGCATTGAACTGTGCGCGGCACCCAAAGAGGGCGGGCTGACGCCGTCCTTCGGCGTGTTGAAGTCTGCCCGTCAGGCCGTCACCATTCCCGTTCACCCGATTATTCGCCCGCGCGGCGGTGATTTTTGTTACACGGCGGGCGAGTTCAGTGCCATGCTTGAAGACATCGCCCTCGTGCGCGACCTGGGGTTCCCCGGGCTGGTCACCGGTCTGCTGGATGAAGACGGCAATATCGATCTCCCGCGCATGCGTCAGGTGATGAGCGCCGCGCAGGGGCTGGCCGTCACTTTTCATCGTGCATTTGATATGTGTAAAGATCCGCTTCAGGCCTTTGAAACGCTTGGAGAACTTGGTGTGGCGCGCATTCTGACATCGGGTCAACAGGCGTCAGCTGAAAAAGGACTGCAATTAATTACGGAACTAAAAGCACATTCCGGTGTTCCAATAATAATGGCGGGTGCGGGAGTCCGCGCCAGCAATCTGGAACGGTTTTTAAACGCTGGGGTAGAAGAGCTGCACAGCTCCGCGGGTAAATGGATACCTTCGCCCATGCGTTATCGCAATACAGGGTTGTCAATGTCGACGGATGCTGAAGCAGATGAGTATTCACGCTACGGCGTAGAGGGAGAGTCGGTTGCGGAAATGAAGTCGCTGATTGAGCGCCATCACGTGTAGCAACGTACCGATTTTTACCGCGCATCATGTCGCCCAATATGATGCTTGCTTGTACCAGGCCCCTGCAATTTCAACAGGGGCCTTTTTTTCTCCTTCATATTTCAAGCCGCAGCCGCGTTGGCCGCCTCGCTCACCCCGGTCACTTACTGATGTAAGCTCCCGGGGATTCGCTGCGTTGCCGCCTTGCTGCAACTTGAACTATTTTGGAGAAAACGTGCGACGCGTAGGCCGGGTAAGGCGCAGCCGCCACCCGGCTAACAGGCTACGGCTTGGTCGCAATCAACACCGCACGCATCGGCGCCGGATAGCCTTCAATGGTTTTGCTGTGATCGGTCGGGTCGAGGAACTGCTCCAGCGATTCGGTAATCATCCAGTCGGTGCGGCGCTGCTCTTCGAGAGAGGTCACGCTGACATCGGCAATTCGCACATCCACAAACCCGCACTTCTCCAGCCAGTTCTTCAGCGCCAGCGCGGAAGGAATAAAGTAAACGTTGCGCATCTGCGCGTAGCGATCGCCCGGCACCAGAACAGCATGTTCATCGCCTTCAATCACCAGCGTTTCCAGCACCAGCTCGCCGCCGCTGACCAGCTGATCCTTAAGTTGCCACAGGTGTTCAAGCGGAGAACGGCGGTGATACAGCACGCCCATGGAGAAGACGGTATCAAACGCTTTCAGGGCAGGGAGCTGTTCAATGCCCAGCGGCAGCAGGTGCGCGCGCTGGTCGTTACCCAGCAACTTGCGCACCGATTCAAACTGGCACAGGAACAGCTGCATCGGGTCAATACCGACCGCCAGGTGCGCGCCCGCGCCAATCATGCGCCACATGTGGTAACCGCTGCCGCAGCCCACGTCCAGAATGGTACGTCCGGTCAGGTCGGAAAGGTGGGGCAGAACGCGATCCCATTTCCAGTCCGAGCGCCATTCGGTATTGATGTTCACCCCGTACAGCGAGAACGGGCCTTTGCGCCACGGCATCAGATTGCGCATCAGCGTTTCGATGCGGTTGATCTGCCCGGCCGGAAGCGGCTCTTTGCTTTCGGCGGTTACGCTGTGCAGAAGATCCAGACGATGCGGGGTCAGCTCGGGCAGAAACTCCACCGCGTTTGACCACTGCTTTAACAGGCCGTGCTGCTGATCGCGCTGCCAGGCGGCAATCTGCGCGGGCAAGGTTTCCAGCCAGTGGGAGAGCTGGTTTTTGGCAATCAGCTGATAGAAGTTACTGAATTCGATCATGCGGATTCTCCCGCTTTCAGCGCCACCAGAGAGCCAAAGTTAAAGCACTGGAACCACAGTTCGCTGTGCTCAAACCCGGCTTTGCTCAGACGCGCTTTGTGGGTTTCTACGGAATCCGTCAGCATCACGTTTTCGAGCATGCTGCGCTTCTGGCTGATCTCCAGCTCGCTGTAGCCGTTCGCCCGTTTGAAATCGTGGTGCATGTTGAACAGCAGCTCGCCAACCTCGGCATCTTCGAAGCTGAATTTCTCCGAGAGCACCAGCGCGCCGCCAGGATTCAGCCCCTGATAAATTTTGTCCAGCAGCAGCTGGCGGTCTTCCGGCACCAGGAACTGAAGGGTGAAATTCAGCACCACCATCGAGGCGTTATTGATCTCAATCTCGCGGATATCACCTTCCACCACGTCCACCGGAACAGGGGCTTTGTACGCGTCAATATGGCGACGGCAGCGCTCAACCATGGCCGGGGAGTTATCGACGGCAATGATTCGGCAGCCTTCCTGGTGAATATTACGACGAACCGACAGCGTTGCCGCGCCGAGCGAGCAGCCCAGGTCATAGACCTGCGTGCCGGGTTGAACGAAGCGCTCAGCCAGCATGCCGATCATAGAGATAATATTGGAATAACCGGGAACAGAGCGCTGGATCATATCCGGGAAGACTTCGGCTACCCGTTCATCGAAGGTCCAGTCGCCCAGGCTGGCGATAGGCGCGGAAAAAAGCGTGTCGCGATCTGACATAACGTAAAAATCCGGGAAAAATAAAGTGGCGTATTGTGCGCTAATGGAGGGAGAAAACCAACTCCCACGGCATATACCACAGGTTAGCCAGCACCATCAGCAAAAGCGAACACCAGGTCGCACTCATGCCGGAGCGACGCCAGCGGATTAAGCGGTGGTGAAAGCCGTAATAATGCATCAGGCGGCCAGCAATAAGAAGCAGGCCACAGATATGCACCATCCAGGTTTCTGCGCCATTCATCTCCATAAAAAGCAGCAGGATTAAGGCTGCGGGAATGTATTCGACCGCGTTGCCATGAATGCGAATAGCGCTTTGTAGCTCTGAAAATCCGCCGTCACCGTAAGAGACACGGTACAGCGTTCTGAGGCGCACAACATCAAATGAAAACTTAATCAGCAGTAATGCACCTAACACCGCATACAGCGCGCTGACCATACAAACTCCCTGTTTTTGGCAGATGGCACTTCACTATGATAGGGGGTGATATCAGAAAAGAGAAGATTGTTGTGGGATGGAAGGGGCGCTGCCCACGGACGGCACCGCAGTCTGCAAGGCCTGCCACAGAGCATCGACCAGTTCGGGGGCCTGGGCAATATCCGGCGTGTGCAAAAAGAGATACGGCGTGGTGGTGTGTTCCCACGAGGCCAGTTTTTCCAGCCAGACGGCGAACAGCGCCTGGTTTTGCTGCATGTTATCGCTGCCGATAAACCTGACCATCGGGTTCTGCGCAGTCACGATGGCGTGGACCGGCACTTTCGGTTTTTTTCGCTGCGCCTCAATGATGGCCTCACTGTGCGGTATTGCGCTGTGCACAGGACGGCTGTCGAGGATCACCCGGTTGACGGAACGCTCGAGAAGGCCGCGGTTGAGCGCTTTTTCTGCTTCGCCCTTCGCAAAGAAGTCCTGGTGTCGGACCTCCACCCCATAGGTAAACTCCCGGGGCAGGGCGTCCAGAAACGTCCACAGTGCGGGCAGGTCGCGAGGGCCAAAGACGGCCGGAAGCTGCAGCCAGTACTGGCCGATGCGGTTTGCCAGAGGCGCCATCCGGGCAAAGAATTCGTCGGTCAACTCACCGCAGTTTCGCAGTGCGGCCTGGTGAGAAATGGTCGCCGGAAACTTAAAACAGAAACGGAAATCGTCGGTTGTTTGCTCCCGCCAGCGTGCAACAATCTCGGCTTTGGGGAGCGCATACAGGGTGGTGTTGCCCTCGACACAGTTGAAGTGTCGGGCATACTCTTCAAGGCTGGTGATGCCAAGGCGCACCCATTTCGGGTGCGACCACTGGGGCAGGCCCACATACATCATAGTGCGCGAAGGATCTCATCCGTGCTGCGCACGCGGCCGATGCGCGGGAAGATGTGCGTCATGCTGCCCTGATGCTGTTCCGCGGAGGCCGCGCTGCAGGCATCTTCGGCGATCACCAGATTAAAGCCCAGTTCCCAGGCGTTGCGGGCGGTTGACTCCACGCCGATATTGGTGGAAATGCCGCACAGGATGAGGGTGTCAATGCCGCGACGGCGGAGCTGCAGCTCGAGATCGGTACCGTAGAAGGCACCCCACTGGCGTTTGGTCACTTCAATATCGCTGTCGCGTTTGCCGAGTGAGACCGGGTACGTCCACCAGTTTTCCGGCAGGGCTCGCGCGGGTGCCTGCGCATCAACGGGCTGTTTTAACGCTTCGGCGTAATCCGAGGACCAGCCGACGCGCACCATGACTACCGGCGCACCGCTGGCACGGCATTTCTCCGCCAGGCGAGCGGCGCGGTTGACCACATCGTCTGCGGTATGCGGGCCACCGGCAAAGGGCAAAATGCCTTCCTGTAAATCAATCACTACAAGCGCGGTTTTTTTGGCATCAAGGGTTAACATCGTTACTCCCGTTAAATTAATCACTTCTGGACACCATACGACGTGATGGCCTGTTATTGGTCGCATAATTTTGTTAATTTTTGTGAGAATGCGCAATAAGAGTGCAGCAAACGACCGCCTGGCCGTGGTTCGCTCTTATCGTCCGGCGGAATTTCCAGTATAATAGCCGCCTTTTTTCATCCAGTTGTGACATACAGAAAGCTGCGACATAGTAGCCTGCATACCAGGCGACATTTAGCCTGCGGCTAATTAAGGGATATCTCATGCGTACAGAATATTGCGGGCAGCTGCGTCAGTCCCACGTCGGACAGCAGGTCACCCTGTGTGGTTGGGTCAATCGTCGTCGTGATCTTGGTAGCCTTATCTTCATCGATATGCGCGACCGCGAAGGTATCGTTCAAGTGTTCTTCGACCCGGATCGCGCAGATGCGTTGAAGCTGGCCTCTGAGCTGCGTAATGAGTTCTGCATTCAGGTTACTGGCACCGTGCGTGCGCGTGACGAGAAAAACGTCAACGCCGACATGGCGACGGGTGCCATTGAAGTGCTGGCGTCCGATCTGACGATCATCAACCGTGCTGAAGCGCTGCCGCTGGACTCCAACCACGTCAACACTGAAGAAGCGCGTCTGAAATACCGCTACCTGGATCTGCGTCGCCCGGAAATGGCTCAGCGCCTGAAAACTCGTGCGAAAATCACCAGCCTGGTGCGTCGCTTTATGGATGATCACGGTTTCCTCGATATCGAAACCCCGATGCTGACCAAAGCCACGCCGGAAGGCGCGCGCGACTACCTGGTCCCATCCCGCGTTCATAAAGGTAAATTCTACGCGCTGCCGCAGTCTCCGCAGCTGTTCAAACAGCTGCTGATGATGTCCGGCTTCGATCGCTACTATCAGATCGTTAAATGCTTCCGCGACGAAGACCTTCGCGCTGACCGCCAGCCAGAATTTACCCAGATCGACGTGGAAACCTCCTTCATGACCGCCGAGCAGGTGCGTGAAGTGATGGAAGCCCTGGTGCGTAGCCTGTGGAACGACGTAAAAGGTGTTGAGCTGGGCGATTTCCCAATTATGACCTTCGCTGAAGCCGAGCGTCGCTACGGCTCCGACAAACCTGACCTGCGTAACCCGATGGAGCTGGTGGACGTTGCAGACCTGGTGAAAGGCGTTGAGTTTGCCGTCTTCGCTGGCCCGGCTAACGATCCTAAAGGCCGCGTGGCGGCCCTGCGTGTACCGGGTGGTGCAGCACTGAGCCGCAAGCAGATCGACGACTACGGCAACTTCATCAAGATCTACGGCGCGAAAGGTCTGGCCTATATTAAGGTGACCGAGCGTGCGAAAGGTCTGGAAGGTATCACCAGCCCGGTAGCGAAGTTCCTGAACGCGGACATCGTGGAAGCGATCCTTGAGCGCACCGGCGCGCAGGACGGCGACATGATCTTCTTCGGCGCAGACAATAAGAAAGTCGTGGCGGATGCGATGGGCGCGCTGCGTCTGAAGCTCGGCAAAGACCTGAGCCTGACCGACGAAAACAAATGGGCGCCGCTGTGGGTTATCGACTTCCCAATGTTTGAAGACGACGGTGAAGGCGGCCTGACGGCGATGCACCACCCGTTCACCTCGCCAAAAGACATGTCGGCAGCAGAGCTGAAAGCGGCGCCGGAAGACGCGGTCGCGAACGCTTATGACATGGTTATCAATGGCTACGAAGTGGGCGGTGGTTCCGTGCGTATTCACAGCGGTGAAATGCAGCAGACCGTGTTCGGCATCCTGGGCATCAACGAGCAGGAGCAGCGCGAGAAGTTTGGCTTCCTGCTGGACGCGCTGAAATACGGTACGCCTCCGCACGCAGGTCTGGCCTTCGGTCTTGACCGACTGACCATGCTGCTGACCGGCACCGATAACATTCGTGATGTTATTGCCTTCCCGAAAACCACTGCCGCAGCGTGTCTGATGACCGAAGCGCCAAGCTTTGCTAACCCAGCCTCTTTGGCTGAGCTGGGCATTGAAGTGGTGAAGAAGGAAGAGAAAAACTGATATGGAATATAAGCTTCCCGTTTCGGTTCTGGTGGTCATTTATGCAGAAGACACGAAGCGGGTGCTGATGTTGCAGCGGCGCGATGACCCTGATTTCTGGCAGTCGGTAACCGGCAGTCTGGAAGAGGGAGAAACCGCGCCGCAGGCCGCCGCGCGTGAAGTAAAGGAAGAGGTCGCCATTGACGTTGTCTGCGAGCAACTGACCCTGAAGGACTGTCAGCGCACGGTGGAGTTTGAAATTTTTAGCCATTTACGTCATCGCTACGCGCCGGGTACCAGGCGCAACACGGAGTCGTGGTTCTGTCTCGCGCTCCCCCATGAACGGGAGATCGTGTTTACCGAACACCTGACCTACCGCTGGGTGAATGCGGCGGAGGCCGCCGCACTGACCAAGTCGTGGAGCAACCGGCAGGCGATTGAAGAATTTGTAATTAACGCTGCCTGAAAAGGCGCGCTCTTTGAGGATATTTTTATGGCAGGTCATAGTAAGTGGGCCAACACCAAACACCGCAAAGCGGCACAGGATGCCAAGCGCGGTAAGATCTTTACCAAAATCATTCGCGAGCTGGTGACGGCAGCGCGTCTGGGCGGCGGTGACCCGGCTTCTAACCCGCGTCTGCGCGCGGCGGTTGATAAAGCGCTGTCCAACAACATGACGCGTGACACCCTGAACCGTGCTATCGCACGTGGCGTGGGCGGCGATGAAGACGCGAACATGGAAACCATCATTTATGAAGGTTACGGTCCTGGCGGTACGGCGGTGATGGTTGAGTGCCTGTCCGACAACCGTAACCGTACCGTTGCGGAAGTGCGCCACGCGTTCACCAAAACCGGTGGCAACCTGGGCACTGACGGTTCCGTTGCTTACCTGTTCAGCAAAAAAGGCGTCATCTCCTTCGAGAAAGGCGATGAAGATGCGATCATGGAAGCGGCGCTGGAAGCCGGTGCGGAAGACGTGGTGACCTTCGATGACGGTGCTATCGACGTTTACACCGCATGGGAAGAGATGGGTGCCGTGCGCGACGCGCTGGAAGCGGCTGGCCTGAAAGCGGACAACGCTGAAGTATCCATGATCCCGTCCACCAAAGCGGACATGGATGCGGAAACCGCGCCTAAACTGCTGCGTCTGATCGACATGCTCGAAGACTGCGACGACGTGCAGGAAGTGTACCACAACGGTGAAATCTCTGATGAGGTTGCAGCGACTCTCTAATGAGAGCGTGTAAATCCGTTACAGGAGACGCGTGATGTCGATTATTCTCGGGATTGACCCAGGCTCACGCGTCACCGGTTATGGCGTTATCCGTCAGGTGGGACGCCAGTTAACCTACCTCGGCAGCGGCTGTATTCGCACCAAAGTGGACGATCTGCCGTCGCGCCTGAAGCTCATTTATGCGGGCGTGTCGGAGATCATCACCCAGTTTCAGCCGGACTATTTCGCTATCGAGCAGGTCTTTATGGCGAAAAACGCCGATTCGGCGCTAAAGCTCGGTCAGGCGCGCGGGGTGGCCATTGTGGCTGCGGTCAACCAGGATTTGCCGGTATTTGAATACGCGGCACGTCAGGTCAAGCAGACGGTGGTGGGCATTGGTAGCGCGGAGAAAAGTCAGGTGCAGCACATGGTGCGTACCCTGCTGAAGCTGCCAGCGAACCCGCAGGCCGACGCCGCGGATGCGCTGGCGATTGCGATTACCCACTGTCACGTCAGCCAGAACGCGATGCAGATGAGCGAATCGCGGCTTAATCTGGCGCGAGGCAGGTTACGATAATGAGAAATCAGGCTGGATAAACATCCAGCCTTTTTTTATTATGTCGGCAGTTAATTTCTCCCAGAACGCAGGAGCGTCACGTGATAGGCAGACTCAGAGGCATCATCATTGAAAAACAACCCCCGTTAGTGCTGCTGGAAGTGGGTGGCGTTGGCTATGAAGTCCATATGCCGATGACCTGCTTCTATGAGCTGCCGGACGCGGGCAAAGAGGCGATTGTCTTTACTCAGTTTGTGGTGCGTGAAGATGCCCAGCTGCTGTACGGCTTCAATAACAAGCAGGAGCGGACCCTGTTCCGCGAGCTGATTAAAACCAATGGCGTCGGGCCAAAGCTGGCGCTGGCGATTTTATCCGGCATGTCAGCACCACAGTTTGTGAATGCCGTTGAGCGCGAAGATCCTGCTGCGCTGATTAAGCTTCCGGGCATCGGTAAGAAAACCGCCGAGCGCCTGATTGTCGAGATGAAAGACCGCTTTAAAGGCCTGCATGGCGATCTGTTCACGCCGGCTGCCGATTTGGTACTGACCTCGCCAGGCGGTCCTGCCACGGATGATGACGCCGAGCAGGAAGCGGTTGCCGCGCTGGTGGCGCTGGGCTATAAACCTCAGGAGGCCAGCCGTATGGTGAGCAAAATTGCCAAACCGGACGCCAGCAGTGAAACCCTGATTCGCGAAGCGCTGCGCGCTGCATTGTGAGGTAAAGGATGATTGAAGCAGACCGCCTGGTATCGGCAGGCACTATTCAGGCAGATGACGTGGTGGATCGCGCGATCCGCCCAAAACTGCTTGATGAGTATATCGGCCAGCCGCAGGTTCGTTCCCAGATGGAGATTTTCATCCAGGCGGCAAAGCTGCGCGGCGATGCGCTCGATCACCTGCTGATTTTTGGTCCTCCGGGTTTGGGGAAAACCACGCTGGCGAATATCGTCGCCAATGAAATGGGCGTCAACCTGCGCACCACCTCCGGCCCGGTGCTGGAGAAGGCGGGCGATCTCGCTGCGATGCTGACCAACCTCGAACCGCATGACGTGCTGTTTATCGATGAGATCCACCGCCTGTCACCGGTGGTGGAGGAAGTGCTCTATCCGGCGATGGAAGATTACCAGCTGGATATCATGATCGGCGAAGGCCCGGCCGCGCGCTCCATCAAAATCGATCTGCCGCCGTTTACCCTGATTGGTGCAACGACCCGCGCCGGGTCGTTGACCTCTCCACTGCGCGACCGTTTCGGTATCGTGCAGCGTCTTGAGTTTTACCAGGTAGCGGACCTCCAGCATATCGTTGGCCGTAGCGCCCGCTATATGGGGCTGGAAATGAGCGAAGAGGGGGCGTTTGAAGTGGCGAAGCGTTCCCGCGGTACGCCGCGTATCGCCAACCGCCTGCTGCGCCGCGTGCGTGACTTTGCCGAAGTGAAGCACGATGGCTCGATTTCCGCCGAGATCGCCGCTCAGGCGCTGGATATGCTGAACGTCGATGCCGAAGGCTTTGACTATATGGACCGTAAACTGCTGCTGGCGGTGCTGGATAAGTTCTTTGGCGGCCCGGTCGGGCTGGATAACCTGGCGGCGGCAATCGGGGAAGAGCGCGAAACCATCGAGGACGTGCTTGAACCATATCTGATCCAGCAGGGCTTCCTGCAGCGCACCCCGCGTGGACGTATGGCAACGGTGCGGGCGTGGAATCATTTCGGCATTACGCCACCGGCAATGCCGTAAATAATGCCGGGTGGCGGCTACGCCTTACCCGGCCTACAATTTGGCCTTTGTAGCCCCGGTAAGCGAAGCGCCACCGGGGAAAAGCCAACTACTGCGCTGTCTTCTTCATCATACTGAAGATAAACAGCACCGCTGCACTCAACACCACAGACGGCCCCGCTGGCGTGTCATAGAACGCTGAGAAGGTGAGTCCACCCGTTACCGCAATCATTCCGACAATCACGGCCACACCGGCCATCTGCTCCGGCGTACGGGCAAAGCGACGCGCCGTAGCCGCAGGGATGATCAGCAGTGACGTAATAATCAGCGCGCCGACAAACTTCATCGCCACGCCTATGGTTAACGCCGTTACCAGCATCAGCAGCAGCTTAACGCGCTGCAGCTTCACGCCGTCGACAAACGCCAGGTCCGGGCTGACGGTCATGGCCAGCAGGTTACGCCACTGCCAGAGCAGAATAGCGAGCACCACCACAACGCCAATCGCGATTGCGATGAGATCGTCTGGCGTGACGGCCAGCAGGTCACCGAAGAGGTAGGCCATCAGATCCACGCGGATATTCGACATCAGGCTGACCACCACCAGGCCCAGTGACAGGGCACTGTGCGCCATAATGCCAAGCAGCGTATCAATTGCGAGGTGAGGGCGCTTCTCCAGCCAGACCAGACCGGCGGCCAGCAACAGCGTGACGACGATCACCGCGTAAAACGGGTTCACATTAAGCAACAGACCAAAGGCAACACCCAGCAGAGACGCATGCGCCAGGGTATCGCCGAAATAGGACATTCTGCGCCAGACGACAAACGAGCCGAGCGGACCCGCGGCGCAGGCAAGCATAATCCCGGCCAGCCAGCCGGGCAGTAACAGTTCAATCATGAGTGTCCATTTCCCCGACGCAGTACGATTCGTCCCTGTAAATCATGGCGATGATTATGATGATGGCGATAGATGCCCAGCTGTTCAGCGCCGCGAGGGCCGAACATAGAGATAAACTCCGGGTGCATTGACACCACTTCAGGCGTACCGGAGCAGCAGATATGGTGGTTAAGACACAGCACTTCGTCGGTTTTTGCCATCACCAGATGGAGATCGTGAGACACCATCAGCACTGCGCAATCAAGCTCTCGACGTAGCTGGTCGATCAAATCATAAAGCGCAACCTGACCATTCACATCCACACCCTGAGTCGGCTCATCCAGCACCAGCAACTGCGGGCTGCTCAGCAGCGCGCGGGCAAGTAAGACTCGCTGGGTTTCACCGCCGGACAGTTTTTGCAGCGGCGCATCGACAAGATGGCCCGCCTGCACGCGTTTCAGTGCCGGGAGAATATCGGCTTTACGCGTGCCGGGGCGCAGACGCAGGAAGCGGCTGACCGTCAGCGGCAGCGTGGCGTCGAGATGAAGTTTTTGCGGCACATAGCCGATACGCAATTTTTCCTCGCGCGTGATCACGCCTTCATCGGGGGCGACCAGACCCAGCACCACGCGCACCAGGGTGGATTTGCCTGCGCCATTGGGGCCGAGCAGCGTCAGAATTTTGCCGGGCTTCAGATCGAGCGACACGTCAGAGAGGACGCGGCGCTGGCCAAATGAGACCGAAATATTTTCAAGGGAAACCAATGTCGTCATGTCATTTTAAGCTTGAAGAAGTCAACGAATGTTATAATATCACATTTCACGCATTCACTACGATGATTAGTCGCATTATGTTACATAAAAATACGCTTCTTTTCGCAGCTTTATCCGCTGCCCTTTGGGGTACAACCGCACAAGATGTTAACGCTGCGGTTGTCGCTTCGCTTAAACCACTCGGATTCATCGCGTCGGCCATTGCAGACGGGGTCACGGAAACCCAGGTTCTGCTCCCTGATGGTGCATCCGAGCATGACTATTCCCTGCGCCCGTCAGATGTAAAACGCTTACAAAACGCGGACTTAGTCGTCTGGGTTGGCCCGGAAATGGAAGCGTTCATGCAGAAGTCAGCAAAACAGGTTGCTGGCGAAAAGCAGGTCGCGATTGCAGACCTCCCCGGCGTGAAACCGCTGCTCATGAAAGGGGCGGATGACGACGGTGACGAACATGACCATCACGCTGCAGAGGGTGAAAAAGGTGATGGAGATCACCATCACGGCGAGTACAACATGCATCTTTGGTTATCCCCAGAGATAGCGCGGCTTTCAGCGGTTGCAATCCATGACAAATTAGTGGAACTTATGCCGCAAAGTCGAGCCAAACTAGACGCCAACCTGAAGGATTTTGAGGCACAATTAGCCGCAACCGATAAGCAGGTAGGTAATGAGCTCGCACCGTTGAAAGGTAAAGGGTATTTCGTTTTTCATGACGCCTATGGCTATTACGAAAAACACTACGGTTTGACCCCGCTGGGCCATTTTACCGTCAACCCTGAAATTCAGCCTGGTGCGCAGCGTTTACATGAAATCAGAACACAGCTGGTTGAGCAAAAAGCGACATGCGTTTTTGCTGAGCCACAGTTCAGGCCAGCGGTCGTAGAAGCCGTGGCCAGGGGGACATCCGTGCGCATGGGGACCCTTGACCCGCTAGGTACGAATATCCAGTTGAGCAAAGCGAGCTATTCGCAGTTCCTCAGCCAACTGGCGAACCAGTATGCGAGCTGCCTGAAAGGAGATTAACGAGGAAGTGAATACGTGCAACAGATAGCCCGCTCTGTCGCCCTGGCATTTAACAATCTGCCTCGACCCCACCGCGTTATGCTGGGGTCGCTTACAGTACTCACCTTAGCGGTCGCCGTCTGGCGGCCCTATGTTTACCACCCGAGTTCTGCCCCTATCATCAAAACCATTGAGCTTGAAAAGAGCGAAATCCGTTCTTTGCTGCCTGAAGCCAGTGAGCCTATCGACCAGGCGGCTCAGGAAGATGAAGCCATCCCGCAGGATGAGCTGGACGATAAAACCGAGAACGAAGCCGGTATTCACGAATATGTTGTGTCTACCGGGGACACGCTGAGCAGCGTGCTGAACCAGTACGGCATCGACATGGGCAATATCAGCCAGCTGGCGGCTGCGGATAAAGATCTTCGTAATCTGAAAATCGGACAACAGCTCTCCTGGACACTAACGGCGGATGGCGATCTCCAGCGTCTGACCTGGGAAATGTCCCGCCGCGAAACCCGCACCTACGATCGCACTGCAAACGGTTTCAAGATGACCAGCGAAATGCAGAAGGGTGACTGGGTTAACAGCGTTCTGAAAGGTACCGTGGGCGCGAGCTTTGTCTCCAGCGCACGAGATGCGGGCTTGACCAGCGCTGAAATCAGCTCGGTGATCAAAGCCATGCAGTGGCAGATGGATTTCCGTAAGTTGAAGAAGGGCGATGAGTTCTCCGTCCTGATGTCCCGCGAAATGCTGGACGGCAAGCGCGAGCAAAGCCAGCTCTTGGGCGTACGTCTGCGCTCTGAGGGCAAAGATTACTACGCGATTCGTGCCGAAGACGGTAAGTTCTATGACCGCAGCGGTACGGGCCTTGCGAAAGGCTTCCTGCGTTTCCCCACGGCAAAACAGTTCCGCGTCTCCTCGAACTTTAACCCGCGTCGTCTGAACCCGGTAACCGGGCGCGTCGCGCCGCACCGTGGCGTTGACTTTGCCATGCCGCAGGGCACGCCGGTACTGGCGGTAGGGGATGGCGAAGTGGTGGTGGCCAAGCGTAGCGGTGCCGCCGGATATTACGTCGCGGTACGTCATGGTCGGACTTATACGACCCGCTATATGCACCTGCGTAAGCTGCTGGTCAAACCGGGCCAGAAGGTGAAGCGTGGTGACCGTATTGCGATCTCCGGCAATACCGGACGTTCTACCGGCCCGCACCTGCACTATGAAGTGTGGATCAACCAACAAGCAGTGAACCCGCTGACCGCGAAACTGCCGCGCACTGAAGGCCTGACAGGTAAAGATCGTACTGATTATCTGGCGCAGGTGAAAGAGGTGATGCCGCAGCTGAGCTTAAACTAAGTTCTCTGTTTTTGTTAAAAAAGCCGGCGCACACTGACGCCGGCTTTTTCTTTTGTGCGTGGACGACTGCCTCGCTACACTATCTGAATAAAATTTTGCGTCATCAGACCCTGGATCCAGCATGGAAACCCAAAAAAACAATATTGAATACATTCCTGAGTTTGAAAAATCCTTCCGCCATCCGCGCAACTGGGGCGCCTGGCTTGGTGTTTACGCCTTTGCGGGGATGGCGATGCTGCCTGCCTCTGTTCGCGATCCCGTTCTCGGTAAAATTGGCCGTCTGGCCGGGCGTTTAGGCAAGAGCGCCCGCCGCCGCGCGCAGATCAACCTCTACTACTGTTTTCCTGAGAAAAGCGACGCCGAGCGCGAGGCAATCATTGATGAGATGTATACCACCGCGCCGCAGGCCATGGCGATGATGGCGGAACTGGCGCTGAAAGGGCCGGATAAAATCGTCGATCGCGTTGACTGGAAAGGGTTGGACATCATCGAGGAGATGCGCCGCAATGACGAGAAAGTCATTTTCCTCGTCCCCCACGGCTGGGGCGTTGATATTCCGGCGATGCTGATGGCCTCTCAGGGCCAGAAGATGGCAGCGATGTTCCATAACCAGGGAAATAAAATCTATGATTTTGTCTGGAACACGGTGCGTCGTCGTTTTGGTGGACGCCTGCATGCCCGTAACGATGGCATTAAGCCCTTCATTCAGTCGGTGCGTCAGGGGTACTGGGGCTACTATCTGCCGGATCAGGACCACGGCCCCGAGCACAGCGAGTTTGTCGATTTCTTTGCAACCTATAAAGCGACGCTCCCCGCGATTGGTCGCCTGATGAAAGTCTGTCGTGCCCGCGTGATCCCGCTATTCCCGGTCTATGACGGCAAAACGCATCGTCTGAGTATTGAGGTCCGTCCTCCGATGGATGATCTGCTGACCGCAGACGACCACACCATCGCGCGTCGAATGAACGAAGAGGTAGAGATACTGGTGGGGCCGCATGCCGAACAGTACACGTGGATTCTGAAGCTGCTTAAAACGCGTAAACCGGGCGAAACAGAGCCGTATAAACGCAAAGAGCTGTATCCAACGAAATAAAAAAAGCCCTCTCCATCTGGAGAGGGCTTTTTAACAGAGACGTTATTACTCGACGGTCATAACGCGGGTGGTGTTGGTTGAGCCGATGGTGCTCATCACATCGCCCTGGGTGACAATGACGATATCACCGGACACCAGATAGCCTTTGTCGCGCAGCAGGTTTACGGCATCGTGCGCGGCGGCCACGCCATCATTGGTGCTGTCGAAGTGAACTGGCGTCACGCCGCGGTACAGCGCCGTCAGGTTCAGGGTACGCTCATGACGGGACATGGCGAAGATCGGCAGACCCGAGCTGATACGCGAGGTCATCAACGCGGTGCGGCCAGATTCGGTCATGGTGATGATCGCGGTAACGCCTTTCAGATGGTTTGCCGCGTACATCGCAGACATCGCAATCGCTTCTTCCACATTGTCGAACTGTACGTCCAGACGGTGTTTAGAGACGTTGATGCTTGGGATCTTTTCAGCGCCCAGGCAGACGCGCGCCATAGCTGCCACGGTTTCTGCTGGATACTGGCCCGCGGCGGTTTCCGCAGAGAGCATCACCGCATCGGTACCGTCCAGCACGGCGTTCGCCACGTCCATGACTTCTGCACGGGTTGGCATTGGGTTGGTGATCATAGATTCCATCATCTGAGTGGCGGTGATCACCGCGCGGTTCAGCTGACGTGCGCGACGAATCAGCGCTTTCTGGATACCGACCAGCTCAGGGTCGCCAATTTCCACACCCAGGTCACCGCGCGCAACCATCACCACGTCAGACGCGAGGATCACATCGTCCATGGCATCCTGATCGCAAACGGCTTCCGCACGCTCAACTTTGGCGACGATTTTGGCATCGCAGCCTGCATCGCGCGCCAGGCGACGCGCATAGTTCAGATCTTCGCCGCAGCGCGGGAAGGAGACGGCCAAGTAGTCAACGCCGATCAGCGCAGCCGTCACGATGTCCGCTTTGTCTTTATCGGTGAGCGCCTCTGCAGAGAGGCCGCCGCCCAGCTTGTTGATGCCTTTATTGTTGGAGAGCGGGCCGCCGACGGTGACTTCGGTGAACACTTTCATGCCCTGAACTTCCAGCACTTTCAGCTGTACGCGACCGTCGTCAAGCAGCAGGATATCGCCAGGCACCACGTCAGCCGGCAGGCCTTTATAGTCGATACCGACTTTTTCTTTATCGCCTTCGCCTTTGCCCAGGTTGGCATCCAGCAGGAATTTGTCGCCGATATTGAGGAAAACTTTACCTTCTTTAAAGGTTGAGACACGGATTTTGGGACCCTGCAAATCACCGAGGATAGCCACGTGGCGGCCCAGTTTTGCTGCGATTTCACGCACTTTGTCGGCACGTAACTTATGGTCTTCTGGCGTACCGTGAGAGAAGTTCATACGCACCACGTTGGCACCAGCGGCGATAATTTTCTCAAGATTATTATCGCGATCGGTGGCCGGGCCTAAGGTGGTTACGATCTTGGTTCTGCGAAGCCTTCTGGACATGTAATACTCCGTTGACTGAAACAACTTTGGTGTTGCGTGAACATTGAATCGGTCTTCATCTGCTGCAAGGCAGCGGAGAGTGGACCGAATGCCGTAAATCGTTACATCGTCATTATTCGTGACGTATTCGTTATCAACTATCAGGGAACATCGCTCTTTATAAGCAATTCTTTATCAAAACGCGATTCCTTCAGCGCTTCCTTGACCCGCTTCAAGTTATCCCGGAATTTTGCCCCCCGACGTAAGGTAAAACCGGTCGCCAGCACGTCAATCACGGTGAGCTGTGCCAGTCGGGAAACCATCGGCATATAAATGTCGGTGTCTTCCGGCACGTCGAGGGTGATCGCCAGCGTTGCTTCACGCGCCAGCGGCGTGCCTGCCGTTGTGAGGGCAATCACCATGGCATCGTTTTCACGGGCCAGTTGCGCCAGCTCTACCTGACTCTTGGTGCGGCCGGTATGCGAAATCAGTACCACGACGTCATCTTCACTGCAATTCATACAGCTCATGCGTTGCAGCACAATGTCATCGGAATAAATAACCGGGACGTTAAAGCGGAAAAATTTGTTCATCGCGTCATGCGCCACGGCCGCTGACGAGCCGAGACCGAAGAACGCAATTCGCTTGGCCTGGGTGAGTAAATCCACCGCGCGATTCACGGAGCTCATGTCCAGTGACTGACGGACGTGGTCGAGCGAAGCCATGGCCGACTCAAAAATTTTCGCGGTATAGGCATCAACGCTGTCGTCTTCATCCACATTACGATTAACATAAGGGGTGCCGTTAGCCAGACTTTGCGCCAGATGCAGTTTAAAATCAGGAAAGCCGCGCGTTTCCAGGCTGCGGCAAAAGCGATTGACCGTGGGTTCGCTAACACCCGCTTCCTGTGCCAGAGCGGCGATGCTTGAATGAATCGCCTGAGCGGGGGAGGCGAGAATGACCTCGGCCACTTTTCGCTCGGATTTGCTAAGGTGTTCCAGTTGAAACTGGATTTTTTCCAGCATGTTCATGTTAACAGGATGCTCATGGGTGTAAACGATTTCATAAATTGATGAAATCGTGATTCGATTTAGCCGATATTACCCTTGTGGCTTCCATTAAGGGTAACAATCGACAAGATAATGTTGTTGTTTTTTTTCATTACTTGATCGGTGTCGGGTTTTGCTGTGACCCTGTTGCGCAAAGAAACGACGGTTGTTGCGTCATTAAGCCGTCGTAATCATCCAAAGGGTGAAAAATCGCGGTATCGCACGCGACGATAAGCGCTAATGGTTTCGGGAATGACGTAAAAGCAGTACAGTGCATTGTAATAAAATTACAACGATACCTGGCAGAAGTACCAGGTGATCCAACTGAGGAGAATGACATGGCGGTAACGCAAACAGCCCAGGCATGTGACCTGGTCATTTTCGGCGCGAAAGGCGACCTTGCACGCCGAAAATTGCTGCCTTCCCTGTATCAACTGGAGAAAGCGGGTCAAATTCATCCGGATACCCGTATCCTGGGTGTAGGGCGCGCCGACTGGGACAAGGACGCTTATACCAAAGTCGTCCGCGAGGCGCTCGAAACTTTCATGAAGGAAAAAATTGATGAAAGTTTGTGGGATACCCTGAGCGGACGTCTCGATTTCTGCAACCTGGACGTCAATGACGTCAGCGCGTTTACCCGCTTAGGCGCGATGCTGGATCAGAAAAACCGTGTCACCATTAACTATTTCGCCATGCCGCCAAGCACCTTCGGCGCCATCTGCAAAGGTCTGGGCGAAGCCAAACTGAACGCCAAACCGGCGCGCGTCGTGATGGAGAAGCCGCTGGGTACCTCGCTGGCAACCTCGCGTGAAATCAACGACCAGGTGGGCGAGTTCTTTGAAGAGTGTCAGGTCTACCGTATCGACCACTATCTCGGTAAAGAGACGGTACTGAACCTGCTGGCGCTGCGTTTTGCTAACTCCCTGTTTGTAAATAACTGGGATAACCGCACTATCGACCACGTGGAAATCACCGTGGCGGAAGAGGTGGGGATTGAAGGTCGCTGGGGTTACTTTGACCAGGCCGGTCAGATGCGCGACATGATCCAGAACCACCTGCTGCAGATCCTGTGCATGATTGCCATGTCTCCACCGTCTGACCTGACGGCGGACAGCATCCGTGACGCGAAAGTGAAAGTGCTGAAGTCACTGCGCCGCATCGACCGCTCCAACGTGCGTGAGAAGACCGTTCGTGGTCAGTACACCGCCGGGTTTGCGCAAGGCAAAAAAGTGCCTGGCTATCTGGAAGAAGAGGGCGCGAACAAGTCCAGCAATACCGAGACGTTCGTGGCGATCCGCGTGGATATCGACGACTGGCGTTGGGCGGGTGTTCCGTTCTACCTGCGCACCGGTAAACGTCTGCCGGCCAAATGTTCCGAAGTGGTTGTTTACTTCAAAAACCCGGAACTGAACCTGTTCAAAGAGTCCTGGCAGGAGCTGCCGCAGAACAAACTGACCATTCGTCTGCAGCCGGACGAGGGCGTGGATATCCAGATCCTGAACAAAGTGCCGGGCCTGGATCATAAACACAATCTGCAAACCACCAAGCTGGATCTGAGCTACTCTGAAACCTTTAACCAGACGCACCTGGCCGATGCTTACGAGCGTCTGCTGCTGGAAACCATGCGCGGTATCCAGGCGTTGTTCGTGCGCCGCGATGAAGTGGAAGAGGCGTGGAAATGGGTCGACTCCATCACCGAAGCCTGGGCTGCCGACCAGGATGCGCCAAAACCGTATCAGGCGGGCACCTGGGGACCGGTCGCGTCGGTGGCGATGATCACCCGCGATGGCCGCTCCTGGAACGAGTTTGAGTAAGATAATCCGCTAGCCCGAAAGTGTTATTTTACCGGTAACATGATCTAACTCAGCTAGTGGCACAATTTTCAACTTTTAAGCTCCGCGTGGATTCACCCGCGGAGCTTTTTTTATTACACTGCCGGAAGTGATTTTGCCCCTGAGCTCCGGACAGCAAGCGTTTCAGCGTTGTTAACAACTGCCAGCGACTTTGTAAACTTCCGAGCCCGGACAGATAAATTAGAGGAGCTTTTATGAATCCGACATTGTTACGCGTAACACAACGCATTATTGAGCGCTCGAAAGAGACCCGCTCGGCCTACCTCTCCCGGATTGAACAGGCAAAGAGCAACACCGTCCACCGATCTCAACTGGCCTGCGGTAACCTGGCGCACGGTTTCGCCGCCTGCCAGCCTGATGATAAAGCGTCGCTGAAAAGCATGTTGCGTAACAATATCGCCATCATTACCTCCTATAACGATATGCTCTCCGCGCACCAGCCCTATGAGGTTTACCCGGATATCATCCGTAAAGCGCTGCACAGCGTGAATGCGGTCGGCCAGGTGGCGGGTGGGGTACCCGCCATGTGCGACGGCGTGACGCAGGGCCAGGACGGTATGGAGCTCTCCCTGCTGAGCCGCGAAGTGATTGCTATGTCCGCGGCGGTTGGCCTGTCGCACAACATGTTTGATGGCGCGCTGTATCTCGGCGTGTGTGACAAGATTGTCCCGGGCCTGGTAATGGCGGCGCTGTCGTTTGGGCATCTGCCTGCGATCTTCGTGCCGTCAGGCCCAATGGCGAGCGGTCTGCCGAACAAAGAAAAAGTGCGCATCCGCCAGCTGTACGCGGAAGGGAAAGCAGATCGTCAGGCGCTGCTGGAGGCGGAAGCCGCGTCCTATCATGCGCCGGGGACCTGTACGTTCTACGGTACGGCTAACACGAACCAGATGGTGGTGGAATTTATGGGGATGCAGCTTCCGGGCTCGTCCTTTATCCAGCCGGATGCGCCGCTGCGCAAGGCGCTGACCGAGGCCGCGGCCCGTCAGGTTACGCGTCTGACCGGCAACGGCAACGAATGGATGCCGATGGGCAAAATGGTCGACGAAAAAGTCATCGTCAACGGGATTGTCGCGCTGCTGGCAACCGGGGGGTCAACCAACCACACCATGCACCTGGTGGCCATGGCGCGTGCGGCGGGCATTCTCATTAACTGGGATGACTTCTCCGAGATCTCTTCCGTGGTGCCGCTGATGGCACGCCTGTACCCGAACGGTCCGGCGGATATTAACCACTTCCAGGCCGCAGGCGGCGTACCGCTGCTGATGCGCGAGCTGCTGAAAGGCGGACTGCTGCATGAAGACGTAAATACCGTGGCAGGCTTTGGCCTGCAGCGTTACACCCAGGAGCCGTGGCTGAACAACGGCGAGCTGGACTGGCGCGACGGGGCGAGTGCGTCTCTTGATGCGCAGGTGATCGCCACCATCGACAAACCGTTTTCTCCACACGGCGGCACCAAAGTGCTGAGCGGCAACCTCGGTCGTGCGGTAATGAAGACCTCTGCCGTCCCGGAAGAGAACCAGATTATCGAAGCGCCGGCGGTGGTGTTTGAAAGCCAGCACGACGTATTACCCGCCTTTGACGCCGGTCTGCTCGACAAAGATTGCGTGGTGGTGGTGCGTCATCAGGGGCCTAAAGCTAACGGGATGCCAGAATTACATAAACTTATGCCACCACTTGGTGTATTATTGGACCGCCGTTTCAAAATTGCGTTAGTAACCGATGGACGCCTCTCCGGAGCATCCGGTAAAGTGCCTTCAGCCATCCACGTGACGCCTGAAGCCTACGACGGCGGGTTGCTGGCGAAAGTGCGTGACGGTGACATGATCCGCGTGAACGGTCAGACAGGCGAGTTAACCCTGCTGGTGGATGACGCCGAGCTGGCGGCACGTCAACCCCATATTCCTGACCTGAGCGCATCGCGCGTGGGGACCGGACGCGAAATGTTCAGCGCGCTGCGTGAGAAGCTCTCCGGTGCGGAGCAGGGCGCAACCTGTATTACGTTTTAAGACGACTTGATTTTAACGATCTGGCGAGAGAAAACTCTGATGAAAAACTGGAAAACAAGTGCAGAAGCAATCCTGACCACTGGCCCTGTCGTGCCGGTTATCGTGGTAAACAAGCTGGAGCACGCTGTACCTATGGCGAAAGCGCTGGTTGCGGGCGGCGTTCGCGTTCTGGAAGTGACCCTGCGCACCGCCTGCGCGATGGATGCCATTCGCGCGATTGCTAAAGAAGTGCCGGACGCCATCATCGGTGCGGGTACCGTGACGAACGTAAAACAGCTGGCTGAAGTGACCGAAGCGGGCGCGCAGTTTGCCATCAGCCCGGGCCTGACCGAGTCGCTGCTGAAAGCCGCGACCGAAGGCACTATTCCGCTGATCCCGGGCATCAGCACCGTCTCTGAACTGATGCTGGGCATGGACTACGGTCTGAAAGAGTTCAAATTCTTCCCGGCGGAAGCAAACGGCGGCACTAAAGCGCTGCAGGCGATTGCGGGTCCCTTCTCTCAGGTACGCTTCTGCCCGACGGGGGGTATCTCTCCTGCCAACTACCGTGACTACCTGGCGCTGAAAAGCGTGCTGTGCATCGGTGGCTCATGGCTGGTTCCGGCGGATGCGCTGGAAGCGGGCGACTGGGATCGCATCACAAAACTGGCTCGCGAAGCGGTGGAAGGCGCGAAGCAGTAAGCCATTCGCCGCATGAAAAACGGGCCTTTCGGCCCGTTTTTTTTATCCCGTTACCTTAACGCTTGCTGCGGCTGCTTTCGCTCTCGCCACGGCGTCGTCAACGTTATCCCCGGTGGCTAATGCCACGCCAAGACGACGGGTACCGTCGATCTCCGGCTTGCCGAACAAACGTACCTGCAACCCGGCACCCACTGCCGCGTCGACGTTATCAAACGTAACGTTCTGGCTGGTTAACTGCGGCAGGATGACCGCCGAGGCGGCCGGGCCGTACTGACGGATACCGCCGACGGGCAGGCCGAGGAAGGCGCGCACGTGCAGGGCGAACTCGGAAAGATCCTGCGAAATCAGCGTGACCATGCCGGTGTCATGCGGGCGAGGGGATACTTCGCTGAAAATCACCTCGTCGCCGCACACAAACAGCTCTACGCCGAACAGGCCATAGCCGCCCAGCGCGAGGACGGTTTTACGGGCGATCGCCTGCGCACGCTCCAGCGCCAGGGCGCTCATCTGCTGCGGCTGCCAGGATTCGCGGTAATCGCCATCTTCCTGACGGTGGCCAATCGGATCGCAGAAATGGACGCCGTCAACGGCGCTGACGGTCAGCAGGGTGATCTCGAAATCAAACTTCACGACGCCTTCAACGATGACGCGACCGGCGCCGGCGCGGCCACCCTGTTGGGCGTAATCCCACGCCTTATCGAGCGTGCTGCTGTCGCGAATGAAGCTCTGTCCTTTACCGGAAGAGCTCATCACCGGCTTAACGATGCACGGGTAGCCAATCTCCTCTACGGCCTGCAGGAACGCGGCCTTATCGCCCGCAAAACGGTAGCTCGAGGTGGGCAATCCCAGCTCTTCTGCCGCCAGGCGACGAATGCCTTCGCGGTTCATGGTCAGCTTTGCGGCTTTCGCACAGGGCAGCACGCGCTGGCCTTCCTGCTCCAGGGCGATCAGCGTATCGGTGGCAATCGCTTCAATTTCCGGTACAACGAAATCGGGCTTCTCGCGCGTAATCAGTTCGCGAAGGGCATCGCCATCCAGCATGTTAATCACATAAGAACGATGGGCGACGTGCATGGCGGGTGCGTCGGCGTAACGGTCTACGGCGATGACTTCCACACCTAAACGTTGGCACTCAATGGCGACCTCTTTTCCCAGCTCGCCCGATCCCAACAGCATCACTCGCGTCGCCGCAGGTCGCAGCGCAGTTCCTAAACGAATCATAACAATCCCCCTAAAAAAGTTGCGCGCAGTATAAACGAAAACGTTTGCGTCTGTCTTGCGCAGGGATAAACGCGAGGGCAGAAATTTGCGCTTCTTTAGCCCGACCAGACATTTCCTGACGCCCGCTCGCTTACGCTGTGGAACATGTTCACCGTTAAGTGAGGGAAACCATGTCTGGCTGGCTAAATCAATTGCAATCCCTGTTAGGGCAGAAAACATCGTCTTCCGGCGAGCGGGACCTCAGTAAACTGCTGGTACCCGGGGCGCTCGGCGGGCTGGCTGGCCTGCTGGTCGCGAATAAATCCTCGCGCAAGCTGCTGGCAAAGTACGGGACAGGCGCGCTGCTGGCCGGCGGCGGCGCCATCGCGGGCACCGTGCTGTGGAATAAGTACAAGGACCGGGTACGGACCGCGCACTGCGATGAACCGCATTATGGCGAGCACACCTCGCCGCTGGATCTGCGTACCGAACGGCTCATTCTTGCGCTGGTTTTTGCCGCGAAAAGTGACGGGCATATTGACGACAAAGAACGATCGGCGATCGAGCAGCAACTGCGCGAAGCCGGCGTTGAAGAGAAGGGAAGAGCGCTGGTGGCGCAGGCCATCGAACAGCCGCTCGAGCCGCAGCGTCTTGCGCAAAGTGTGAAAAATGAGGAAGAGGCGCTGGAGCTCTATTTCCTCAGCTGTGCCGCCATCGATATCGACCATTTTATGGAGCGGAGCTACCTTAACGCCCTGGGCGATGCGTTAAAGATCCCTCAGGACGTGCGCGAGGGCATTGAGCGGGATATCCGCGAACAAAAACAGGCGTTACAGGGATAGCCTCCGCCGTCGCGACGCTGTTTCGCTTGCATCATGCGTGGGTTTTGCCAACCTTATAGGGTGTAAAACTTAAAAGAATGATGACATGCCACCGAAAGCCCGACGTACTCCTTATGCGATCACCACGCATGGCGATACGCGCATAGACAACTATTACTGGCTGCGGGACGATTCGCGCTCCCGGCCAGAGGTACTCGACTACCTGCACGAGGAAAACGACTATGGCCGCAAGGTCATGTCCAGCCAGCAGACGCTTCAGGACCAACTGCTGAATGAGATGGTGCAGCGTATTCCTCAGCGTGATATCTCCGCGCCCTGGACCAAAAACGGCTATCGCTATCGCCATATTTACGAGCCCGGCAATGAGTATCCCATCTACCAGCGTCAGTCGGTATTAAGCGCCGAATGGGATGAGTGGGATATTCTGCTGGATGCCAACCAGCGCGCCGCCCACAGCGAATTTTATACTCTGGGCGGCATGTCCATTTCGCCGGATAACGCGGTGATGGCGCTGGCGGAGGATTATCTCTCCCGTCGCCAGTACGGCCTGCGTTTTCGCAATCTGGACACCGGCAACTGGTATCCGGAAATGCTGGAAAACGTTTCCCCGGATTTTGTCTGGGCGAATGATTCCGAGACGGTTTACTACGTCAAAAAGCACGCCTCGACGCTGCTGCCTTATCAGGTGTGGCGACACACCGTGGGAACAGACTCCGCTGACGACGAGCTGGTCTATGAAGAGAAAGACGAAACGTTCTATGTCAGCCTGCATAAAACCTCCTCGCGCCACTATGTGATTATCTTCCTGGCCAGCGCGACGACCTCGGAAGTTCTGCTGCTGGATGCCGAACTTCCCGACGCCCAGCCGCTCTGTTTCCTGCCGCGCCGCAAGGATCACGAGTACAGCCTGGATCACTTCCAGCACAGCTTTTATTTGCGCTCTAATCGCGAGGGCAAAAACTTTGGTCTCTATAAAACAAAAGTGCGCGATGAGCGCAAATGGGAGGTGCTTATCCCCGCGCGGGATCAGGTGATGCTTGAAGGGTTCACCCTGTTTACCGACTGGCTGGTGGTGGAAGAGCGTCAGCGCGGGCTGACCAGTATCCGGCAAATCAACCGTAAAACGCGGGAAGTGGTGGGGATCGCGTTCGACGACCCGGCCTATGTGACGTGGATTGGTTTCAACCCTGAACCCGAATCATCGCGGCTGCGATACGGTTACTCATCGATGACCACGCCGGACACCCTGTTTGAGCTGGATATGGATACCGGGCAGCGTCAGGTGATTAAACAGACCGAGGTCAAAGGGTTTGAGTCTGAAAACTACCGCAGCGAGCACCTGTGGGTCACCGCCCGGGATGGCGTCGAGGTCCCCGTCTCGCTCGTCTATCACAAAGCCCACTTCCAGAAAGGCAAAAACCCGATCCTGGTGTACGGTTACGGCTCGTATGGCTCAAGCATGGACGCCGATTTCAGCAGCAGTCGGTTAAGCCTGCTCGATCGCGGCTTTGTCTTCGCCATCGCCCATATTCGCGGTGGCGGTGAGCTGGGGCAGCACTGGTATGAAGACGGGAAATTCCTGAAAAAGAAAAACACCTTCAATGACTACCTCGACGTCTGCGATGCGCTGATTGAGCAGGGCTACGGGGATCCGCAGCTTTGCTTTGGGATGGGCGGCAGCGCGGGCGGCATGCTGATGGGGGCGGCGATCAACCAGCGTCCCGACCGCTTTAAGGGGATTGTCGCGCAGGTTCCGTTTGTCGATGTGGTGACGACCATGCTCGATGAATCCATCCCGCTTACGACAGGGGAGTTTGAAGAGTGGGGGAATCCGCAGGATGAGATGTACTACCGCTATATGAAAACGTACAGCCCGTACGATAACGTGGAAGCGAAAGCCTATCCCCACATGTTGGTCACCACCGGTCTGCATGATTCTCAGGTGCAATACTGGGAGCCGGCAAAATGGGTGGCAAAACTGCGGGAGCTGAAAACCGATGACAACCTGCTGCTGCTGTGTACCGATATGGACTCCGGTCACGGCGGGAAATCGGGACGATTTAAATCCTACGAAGGAGTTGCCCTGGAATATGCCTTTTTAATAGGCCTGGCGCAGGACACGTTGCCAGGCCGTGCAGAGCGTTAAGCGTCGCCCAGATAATGTTTCAGCGTTAAGCGCAGTTCCGGGCTCATTCTGTCGAGGTTGTTATACAGCCAGCGCAAATAGCCCGGGTCTTTATCCGCCACCTCGGACACCGGCTTCCCGCGATATTTACCAAAGGTAAATGTGGTCAGAAGTGCAGGACGGCCGGTGATGGTCGCCATATCATCCGGCGTCCAGCCAGAGATATTCATAATATCTATCAGTAACGCGGCGGTGATATAGCAGTCATACAGGGCGCGGTGATGGTGCAGTCCCTCAGGCGTTCTGACGCTGAGCTTGCGGGATTTATACAGCGCCATATTGCTGTATTTAATCCCCGGCCACAGTCGACGAGCCAGCTTCATGGTACAAATCCATTCCCCCGGCATTTCAGGTAACACCCGGCGGTCAAAACTGGCGTTATGCGCGACGTACCACGGGCTACCGTAGTAGTGCGGAATGATCTCTTCGATCCACGGCTTATCCGCTACCATCGATTCGGTAATGCGATGGATAGCCATCGCCTGAGGGCTGATGGGGCGGTCGGGACGCACCAGATGGCTCATTGGGTTGACGATTTTACCATCAACCACGTCGACAGAGGCCACTTCCACTATTCCGCCCTGAAGATCGCAAGTTTCGGTATCGATGACGCGCAGCATTGAACACTCCTGAGCTTAAAACGCCTAGCCTAAAGGAATGACATCGCCTTGCCAACCCTCTCCGCCGAGCGTACCGGTCACCAGAAGCTCGCCCTTATCCGCGCGCACGATCAGTTGGCCTTTTTCATCCCACAGCGCACTGCCGCCGCAGGCGTTCGCCATCAGCACCGCAATAGCATACTTATGCGCGAAGCGCTGCAGGGTACTGATGGACTGCCGCCAGCGGTGATCCTCTACGGACTGACTGCTGGTAAACAGCGAAGCTCTGGGATCGAGATTGGGTGAATCAGCATGCGCATCAATAATGCTGAGGTGTTTATCCCCCGGCACCAGGCTGGCACCGCTACCTTGCGGGTAGCGCAGGATGCGGTTACGGGCGGGCGTGAAGAGCGCGAGGCCTTTCTGGCGTTGACCATTCCGTTCCAGGGGGAGCCCGGCAATCACGGTAATCCGGTAAAAATGTGCCGCGTCAAGCAGCGGTTCCAGCTGCGCGTCATCGGGTGGGGGAGGTAACGTCGGTGCGCCTGAGCCCGTTAATGAGAGTTCAGGGAAGACCAGCAAATCACAGCGCTGCCGTGCTGCTTCGGCGATGAAGCGCAGGTGGTGCGTAACATGGTCATTCACACTCTGGTGCTGACCGCCATACTGAGCTGCCGCTATATTCCAATGTGACATCGTGACTTCCTTATACACTGAGTCGCAGAGATTTAAGAATACACCTAAATTTATCAGGGTTTTCTTATCCTGCCAGATTCCGCGTAAGGAAGTGTAACGACTCGTTAAGCTTATTTAACTTTAGGTTCGTACGGTAAACGGGAGAGGTTAACCGAGGCGAGACGGTGGGCGATTAATCTTTCGCGAAACCAGTCGCGCAGATGGGCGGGCTGTTCCCGTTCAACGACTTCAGCCACGACAGGCATGTTGTAACGCTCTTTAAACGCGACGCCAGCGGCAGCGAGATCGACATTTACTTTATCCATCTCGTCCTGCGGAAGGGCGGCCAGATTGATCTTCATTTCCTTCTCCTTTTTCTGCGGCGGCAACGTTACCGCGATTGCACGACGATGACAAGCGGAGGCAGGATGTTCCTCGACTCGCTTATTATACAGCGTTATTCTTTAGCATACAGACATAACAAAAAGGAATGATTGCGATGGGTTTCTCCACCTCCCGCGCGGTATGCGCACTGGTTTTTGTGGCTTCAACGATGATGACGCCCTCCGTGCTGGCACATGCACATCTTACACAGCAGATCCCGGCAGCAGACAGCGTAGTGACCGCACCGCAGGCACTGACGCTGAATTTTTCGGAAGGTATCGAACCTGGATTTAGCGGTGTGGTGGTGACGGACGTGCAAAAGCAGGTCATCAAAACGGGTACCGCTACGCGAGACGAAAAGAACAAGGCGCAACTCACCGTTCCGTTGGAACAAACGCTGACGTCAGGGACGTACCAGGTGGACTGGCATGTCGTCTCCGTAGACGGTCATAAAACCAAAGGCAGCTATCACTTTAGCGTGAAATAGCATGCTGGCGCTGTGTTATATCGGGTTGCGCTTTATCCATTTTGGGGCGCTGATGCTGGTTTTTGGTAATGCGCTTTACAGCGTCTGGTTTGCGCCTTCCTCTCTCCAGCGACTGATGTCCCGGCGTTTCCAGCTGCAGCAGAAAGTGGCGGCCTTGTTGAGCCTGGCGGCTGCACTCCTGATGTTTATGCTTCAGGGCGGACTGATGGGTAACGGCTGGGGAGATGTATTTGCTCCGCAGGTCTGGTACGGCGTACTGAGGACACAGTTTGGTGGCGTCTGGCTGTGGCAAATTATTCTTGCTGTGATGACGGTCGGTGCGGCATGGCTCGCGCCGCTGAAGGGGTCGCGGCTGCTGCTGCTCGCCATGGGCCAGCTTATCCTGCTGGCTGGGGTAGGTCACGCGGCGATGAACGACGGTCCGATGGGGGCATTGCAGCGGCTTAACTATGCTTTTCACCTGATCTGCGCGGCAGCCTGGCTTGGCGGATTACTGCCCCTGTTGTTCTGCATGCGTCTGTCGAAAGGACGCTGGCAGAATGCCGCCATCTATACCATGATGCGCTTCTCGCGTGTGGGGCATTACGCCGTTGCGGGCGTGCTGCTCACCGGCGTGATAAATGCGCTCATGATACTGGGCATCCATGTACCCTGGCAGGCTGGCTACGTGCAGTTTTTGTTGTTCAAATGTGCGCTGGTGGCGTTGATGGTGGTAATTGCGCTGGCAAATCGGTATTTTCTGGTGCCACGGTTTCGTCCGGAGACCGGGCGAGCACAACAGATTTTTATCAGGATGACACAGGCAGAAGTGGTGCTGGGCGCGCTGGTACTGGCAACGGTCAGTCTGTTCGCTACCTGGGAACCCTTCTGACAAGGTTAAATATCATATGAAAAAGACAGTACTTTCTCTCATATTGCTGGCCTGCACGGGGAGCGCGCTTGCCGCACCGCAGGTTATTACCGTCAGCCGTTTTGAAGTCGGTAAGGACAAATGGGCGTTCAATCGCGAAGAGGTGATGCTGACCTGCCGTCCGGGCCA
The DNA here is from genome assembly GCF_000568095.1 of Enterobacter sp. DC4. Taxonomy (NCBI): domain Bacteria; kingdom Pseudomonadati; phylum Pseudomonadota; class Gammaproteobacteria; order Enterobacterales; family Enterobacteriaceae; genus Enterobacter; species Enterobacter sp. DC4. The sequence continues at coordinate 286,734 of NZ_AZUB01000002.1, forward strand.
TGCGCTGTATGCCATTAACCCGAGCACGCTGGTGCAATACCCGTTAAATGATACCGCAGAGCAGCAGGTAGCCAGCGGCAAGAGTAGCGGCCAGCCGATCAGCATTATTCAGATCGATGACCCGGCGCATCCGGGACAAAAGATGAGTCTGGCGCCGTTTATCGAGCGTGCCGACAAGCTCTGCTAACGCTCAGGTTTCCAATAAAAAACCGCAGATGCTTGCGAAAGCACTGCGGTTTTTCACATTTTATGATGCTCTGGCGCTTTTTTTCCGACCGCTTTAGCTGTGGACTGGAAAACCTGGCGTCGTCATCTATTCTTAAAAGGCAAGGCGACTTAGCCTGCATTAATGCCAACTTTTAGCGCACGGCTCTCTCCCAAGAGCCATTTCCCTGGACCGAATACAGGAATCGTATTCGGTCTCTTTTTATCTATTTGTTTCTCAAGGGTTTTCCGGTCTTTGCACGAAATGCCCCGAAAATTACTCGAATATTCCATATCCTGTCTAAACCATAACATAATCTGCACCGCGTACGTCCAGGTATTTTTGGGTCATTGTTAAATTTTTGTGGCCGAGTAAGCATTGAGCAAACTCCTCTCCGCGCTCCTTTTCATAGGGTCTGTTCGCGAGGCTTCTGCTCTCATGGAAAGGTGGCGAGTTAGGTCCGAATTTCAACCCGGGTGAATCCCTTATCTCTTGAACGCCCGGGGAAGACCGTCAGGAGTTAGCGGTCCAGGTTTTCTTTCTCCACGGAGCGGGGTTCGAACATTTGGATAAAATAAGTTGGGTAAATCCAAAATCTGCCGATATGTTAAGAGATATTTTTAGGGAATGGCTTCCATGAAAACAAAGAATGTACTCCTGTTTATACTCTTAACTGTGGCCCAGAGTAGTGATGCTCAAGAACAATACAATTTTGAAGCTGTAAAACCTGCAGTGATTGAATTCTTTAAGCGCGGGGCAGGAAATCCTGATAGTTGCGATGTGTTCAAAGAGCAGCTTGCAAGAAATTTTGAAGATAAGCAAACAAGGAAAATGATGATTGGTCTCTGTGACAGCGACTTAGATACAACCAAGCCAGTTTCTTTTACGGAAATGTCATTACATCATTCTGAAGGGCATCCCTATGTTTGCGGCATTCTCTCTGGTGAGACTCAACTAGGCCGAAATATAGGTGCTCGTTTTATTGCTGCCGAACCATATCATTTGGTTCTGGGCTTCAAGTATTCACGACGACCGATAGCTTACGCGACTGATGATAAATTTCTGGTCGATGAAGTTCGATCTCAGATCAAAGCATTTAATGAACTTTATGCAAAAGCATGTAAGTGAATTAAAGCTCTCTGCTTGTTCTTCAGTTTGATAATATTTTGGAACTCAGCGCACACCGACATTCAGACCGAATGGATGTATTGGTAAGCATTAAAAACCCGTACTTGACGGGTTTTTAATGCTTAACTCTTTGAATAATAAAAGGTTAATTATGGCGTAAAAGAAATCGTTTTCGAACACTACCTTTACGATACAGAGCATCCCTTAAGAACTTTTTTGTAATTCACAATACGGCATAGCTAAATTCAGCCCGTTTGCCTGCCTTGTTAATTTTCTATTGCAATTCAACAAAGTGGGTACGGGGTCTAAAAGTGCGACTTAACCGATGCCTCAATTTCATCAAGCAGCTCAAAGCGACGGCGGTATTCAGCGCGTTTTTTACTGGCGATCTCTTCAAGGGTTTTGCGTGACATCTGCAGCGGCAGCTGCCAGCAGAAAGCGGAGAGTTTTTTACCGTCCAGAGATGCCCAGAATTCATCATAGCTGGCGTGGAAATGGCGGCCTTTGCTGAGGCGATAGCGCAACGCGCGGAAAACGTGTCCCTCATCGCTGACAGCAAAAATCGCCCGGACAGAGGAGTGCACGGCCAGCTGGAAGAGGACTTCCATCAACACGCGCTTAGGGAACAGGCCGTGGCAGGCGCGGGTGGCCTGTTTAATGACGTCACGCGATACGCAGCGACGAGGTCCCTGAAGGCCGCCGATGACCATGACTTGCTGACCGTTGCTGCGTGCGACGCTAAAGGTCAGGCTGGCCAGCAGCGTATCATCGTTGTCGCGAAGCCACAGCGTGCTTTCGCCTTCGCGCTCGGCTTTCCCCGCAGAGGACGCATTGACCGTATAGATAACACCGTCTTTTGCATGGAACTGCGCAACGGGTTGCTCCTGCGGGCTGGTCAGGGCCTGGGCGAGGCCGCTCTCTTTCAGGCTATCAATCCAGTAATAATGGCTAACGATAGCGTCGGCGCGATCGTTAGCCGTCAGGCCGCGCATCAGGTACTGCCGGTGGGTTTTGCTCGGCAATGTAATTTGAGAGGCCAGCAGTTTGTCGAAATCGTCGCGACCAGAAAGGGCTTCCAGCATGCGATGGGTAGAAGACCAGAAAAGAAGCGAGCGTAAAAGGAACTTCAGGCGATATTCGCGTTTCCGCCAGATTGGCCCCGGTACGCGTTTACCGTTCACCAGCTCGGAAATAATATTTGTGCGATGCGGATAAAAAACATCGTTATGCAGGTGCGTATTAGACACGTGAAGACCCCTCTTTTTTTTCTAGCCTTATTCTAAAGAGTCAATAAAAAGGGATTAATAGCGCGAGGATCTTTATTTCTGTTTGGTTTACCGTTTGTTTCACTTTGTGAGGACCGCGCCCGTCAGTGGCCTTTTCTGCGGTAGCTATACTGTTAAAAGGAGGTCCTATGTATCAGCGAATTGAAGGTGGTGAGTGGCGTCACGTCTGGGTTGTCAGCGATATACACGGCTGTTATCAGTGGCTTATGGATGAGCTTAAACGCCGTCATTTTAACCCGTATGAGGATTTGCTTATTTCTGTCGGGGATATCATCGATCGTGGCCCTGATAGCGTGAAATGCCTGCAGTTAATACATGAAAAATGGTTTCGTGCCGTGCGGGGCAACCACGAGCAAATGGCTCTCGACAGTCTGGATAATAACGATTTTTCGCTCTGGACGATAAATGGTGGAATGTGGTTTGCGCAACTTGAACGGGACCAGCAACAGTTTGCGCTGTCGTTGCTCAATGCCTGTCGCGATTTACCGCATATCATCGAGATAACCTGTGCGAACGGTCTGAATGTGATAGCCCATGCGGATTATCCGGCTGCGGAATACCAATGGCAAAAACCGGTCAGCGCCCAGCGCGTCTTATGGAACCGCGACAGGTTGATGGGATTTATGGTGGGCAAAGGGCAGGGCATCAGCGGCGCGGATCATTTCTGGTTCGGACATACGCCCCTCGACAGAAGGTATGATTTTAATAATCTCCACTACATTGATACGGGCGCCGTATTTGACGGTTACTTTACGCTGGCGCAGCTGCAGTAATAAATAACCCGCCTTCGGGCGGGTTCTCTTTAGGTCAGGCAAGACGCATGACCCAGGCATCGGTTTTACTATCGTAATGCTCACGGTAAAGGACAGAGTGTTCGCCATCAAGTATTGCCGGGACGCTGGTATCTGCATCCCATGCATCGAGCTGCATGCACAAATCCGGGTCGGATTTGCAGGGAATACTTAACGTTCGATCGCCTTGTGCTTCGCCGCGCAGCTCTGCGTCGTCGATCTCAAAAGCGCCAATACGCACGCTGGTTTTCGTCATAGTGCTCTCCGGGTCGGTTGTCAAAATCTGGTATGACCAGTGCAGTCACCCATTTTTGATCGTAGACAAGGAGAGCAAAATCGCCAGTAAAAAAATGCGCTTTTTTTCAGGCAGTGCGATCGTTACCGGTAAACAGCCGACCATCCCGAACCAACTCGCGCGGATAGCTGTTTTTCAGCCTTGAGCCGACTTTTTTTGCCAGCCCCAGCGGGTATCCCTGATACGTCACTATCACTTCATCGCCTGACGGCGTGTTTTCGGGATAAACATCGCGACCGCGATACCACTCTTCCGCTTCCTGATGCGTCAGGGCAAAGGTATTCTCGCGTCCGGCAAGGGCGATAACGGCCTCATGCTGCCAGCGATACCCTTTATTATGCACTTCCGCCAGGCGGATCCCGATGCGGGAAAAACGGACCTTTCCGATGAGCGGCTCGATCTGTGCCGGGAACAGCCATATCTCTTTATCACGCATCCAGGGGCGCAGGCTCTCATCCCAGACCAGCCCAACCTTTTTGGCGGCGGCTTCAAGCTGTGCTGCATCGCGGCCTTTAAGAGGGGCAAACGGGAAGTTACCGACCTTGAATTTAGGTGCGGGCAGGGGAGCAACCGCCTGCGTTTTACGCAGACGCGCCACAAAGAACCCTTCGCAGTCGTAAATCTGCGGGAACACGTGGAGGAAACCTTCGGGGGTGACAGCCTCTTGTGCTGAGGCAAACAGATCGTTCAATGGCAGGAACTCGACCGCATCCGGGTAGTTCGCTTTCAACCACAGGCAGACGTCTTCGTTTTCATCGCGGTTTAAGGTGCACGTTGAATAGACCAGCGTGCCGCCAGGGCGCAAAGCGTGAAATGCGCTCTCGATCAGCTCTCGCTGCGTGGCGGCGATCTCCTGGTTGCTTTCCACGGACCAGTTCTTTAACGCATCGGGATCTTTGCGCACCACCCCTTCGCCGGAGCAAGGGGCGTCCAGCAGAATGGCATCGAAGGCTTCCGGTAGGGCGGCGCCAAACACGCGTCCGTCGAAGTGCGTCAGCGCAACGTTATGAATACCGCAGCGGCTGATGTTGGCATGCAGCACCTTCACGCGGCTGGCGGAAAACTCGTTAGCAAGGATCGCCCCCTGGTTACCCATGCGGGCTGCAATTTGCGTGGTTTTTGAGCCAGGCGCCGCAGCCACATCCATAACGCGATCGGGCGCGTTGCCCTCTGCGAACAGGGCAGCAACCGGCAGCATTGAGCTGGCCTCCTGGATATAGAACAGGCCGCTCAGATGTTCCGCGGTGCTTCCAAGCGGCACGGCGTCTTCGTCATCGCGCTCGATCCAGAACCCCTCTGCGCACCACGGTACCGGCGTAAGCTGCCAGCCGTACGGCGAGACCAGTGCCAGAAAATCTTCGACGCTGATTTTCAACGTGTTGACGCGAATACTTCGGCGTAACGGACGCTGGCAGGCGGCGATAAAATCGTCTAACGACAGGTGAGAAGGAAGCGCCTCGCGCATCTGCGCCAGGAATTGTTCAGGAAGAAATACGGAGTTTTGAGCCACGGGCACACCACAGGGAAAAGTTCAGGTGCGCAGTGTAACATAAAGGCTCCGGTGCGTTGACACCGGAGCCTTGCTGTTTAACGTGGCAGGGCGGTTCCCCATTCGCGCCACTCTTTCGGTTCGCTTTCGAGCAGCAGGAAGTGTTTACCTGGCTGCGCTTTCGGCGCCAGCGGCGTTCCCGGCGGCGTGGCAAACGCGATACCGCCGCGAATGAACTGGTTGAAGGTGCCGGTTTTCACCACGCCACCCGTCAGGCCGAAGTCCAGCGAGTAGCCGGATGCCAGCCAGAATACCGAGTTATTTCGAACCAGGTGCTGGTAGCGTTCGCTGATGCGTAACGCCACCATCACGCGATCGGAGAGTGTACCAAGCGTCAGGCCCGTGACCGCACCCACCTCAATGCCGCGGAACAGTACCGGCGTGCCGATGTTCAGCGAGCCTGCTTCCGGCACTTCCACCACGATGCTCAGGCCGCCAAGGTAGCGCGAGTCGGTGATCGTGGCTTCCTGCAGCTCGAAATCGCGACGGGCATTGCCCTGGCCGGGCTCAACGTTGATGTACGGCTGCAAAATGGTGTCGAGGTGCTCAACGCCCGCGGCCGAGATCTGCGGCGTGACCACCGAGAAGCGCGAGCCCGTGCGGGCGAAGGTCTGCACATATTCCGGGTAAAGCACGGCGGTGGCCTGCACCTCGTTACGTGAGGTAATCAGCGTCAGCTTCTGGATCTGCCCGATATCAATACCCAGATAGCGAATTGGCATGCCTTCCGCCAGCTTACCGGCATCAAACGCGTGCAGGGTTATCTGTCCGCCCACTGCACGTGCGGCGGTTTCGGACGGGAAGAGAATACGCTTATCACCTTTGCGCAGATTCGCACCTGCGCCGCTGAGATTATCGAAGCTAATCGCCCCGCGCAGCGCGCGTGAGAGCGGGGAGGCCTGCACGGTCAGCCCGTTACCGTTAAGCTGAACTTTCGCGCCGCCTTCAGCCCAGAAGACGCTGTTTGGCGTCAGCAGCTTGCGGTACTCCGGCTTGATGTGCAGTTCGATATCAAAGGCGTCCGCACGCGGGCGAACGGTGATCACTTCCCCGACTTCAAACTTGCGATACAGCACCACGGATCCCGCCTGTACGTCCGGCAGCGTTTCGGCGCTTAGCGTCAGCGTGGTGGTCGGAAGATCGCTCAGGCTGTTTTCAATCGCTTTCTCCAGGTTGGCATACAGCGGATAGCTGTCGCGCACGGGGCCTTTATCGCCAGGCAAAATACGGATTCCGCCGTTCACCCATTCGCTGGCGCTGGCGCCGAGGAACTCCACGCCGTCCAGACCCACCTTCACATCGACGCGACTGTTCACCACGAATTTGCTGTCACCGTGCACCAGGTCGCTGTATTGCGGATCGATGGCGACCGAGAACGTCACGCCATCCGCGGAGAGCTTACGCTCCAGCACCTGACCGACCTGCACGCCGTGTAAAATTAGCGGCTGTCCGGCTTCGATACCGTAACTTTCTGGCGCATTCAGCGTGACGGTTACCACGCCCGGCTTTTGCAGCAGGGCTTTATCCGCCGGGGCAATTACGAAGCTATTGCTGGGTTCACCTTCACCGGGGATGAGCTCAAACGTATTGCCGGTCAACAGCGTGCTGAGGCTGGCATCGTTCAGAGAGAGCTTTGGACTGCGCATTTCGATGCGCGTTTTCTCGCGCAGGAGATCGACCACGCTCGGATCGACCGTCATTTCGCCGGTGACCGACCCGCCCGGGTTAAGCGTCATTTTGGTGAGCTGGCCGACCTGCAGACCCTGATACATCAGCGGCGTTGAACCCGCTTTTAGCCCCTTAGCATCGGGCAGGGCAAGTTTGACGATCACGCCGCGCTGGCTGTGCGCCAGGTCGGCGTACAATCCAAATGAGTCATCAGCGGTGGCAGGGCTTGAGTTTTCCGGGGAGTCAAAGGCAATAGCGCCATTCACCAGCGCGGCCAGACTCTCCAGCTTCACTTTCGCACCGCTCAGGCTGAGGTCCGCATCCACGCCGGAGACGTTCCAGAAGCGGCTGCCTTTTTTCACCAGATTGGTGAAGCGACGCTCGATCAGCACGTCGATGGTGACGCCCTGTTTATTCGGGTTAATCGCGTAGTCGTACACGCGGCCAACCGGGATTTTGCGGAAATAGACCAGTGAGCCACTGTTCAGAGAACCGAGATCCGGCGCCTGCAGATGGATCATTAAATCGCCGTTATTGAGGCGGTACTTGGGCTGCGTATCCAGAGCAACAAAGTGATCCTGCGGCTCGCCTTTACCCGGCATCATGCCAATATAGTTACCGCCCACGAGCGCATCCAGCCCGGACACGCCGGCCAGAGAGGCTTTAGGCGTCACCAGCCAGAACTGCGTTTCGCTGCGCAGGGCATCCTGCATGTCAGATTTAATACTGACCCGCACCTGAATCTTGTTCAGCCCTTTTCCAAGGGAGATGTCCTGAACCGTACCCACTTCAACCCCCTGGAAGCGAACAGGCGTTCGCCCGGCGACGATGCCGTCGGCGGTCTGGAAATCAATGGTGACCGTACTCCCGCGATCTTCATAGCTCGTCCAGATGAGCCAGCCTGCAATCATCAGGGCGATGACGGGCAGCAACCAGAATGGCGAAATGCGGCGTTTTGTTTTAATTCTCGCTTCAGTCGGCGAAGCGGGGGTTTCCTGACTCATGTGCATCCCAAAGTAAGCGGCTATCCAGCCATTCCACAGCAAGAATAGTCAATATCACCGCAGAGCCGAAATAAAAAGCCGCGGGTCCCATTGTAAAAGCAAGTAGCTGGTCGCGATTGATGAGCGACATCATCAGCGAAATCACGAACAGATCTAACATTGACCAGCGGCCAATCCAGGTGACGAACCGCAGAAGCAGAATGCGTGTTCGTAAGCCTTGTTCACATTTAAAGTGAATGCTGATGAGCAGGGTAAACATCACCACCACTTTGGTAAAGGGAACCAGGATACTGGCAATAAAGACGATCGCCGCCACCCCGACGTTACTGTGTGCAAGGGAGATAATCCCGGAGAGGATAGTATCCTCCTGACGCCCGCCATTCACGTAAATGATAGAAATCGGCAGCATATTGGCTGGGATCAGAAACACCAGGGAGGCGATCAGCGCGGCCCAGCATTTTTGCAGGCTATTGTTGCGGCGCAGTCTCAGCGGAATGTGGCACCGCGGGCAGCGTCCACGCGCGTCGGGTAAGCCGGTATAGTGGCATCCCAGACAGACGCGCAGATTTTCATCGGGGCGTGTAGCGGGGCGCTGAGGGTAAAACCGTTCCCAGAGCTGCTCAACGTTCAGGTGAATCAGCGTCAGGATGCTTAGCAATACCAGGCAGATGAAAGCAAAGAGCCCGATACCGGGCTGCAAAAAGGCGTAGTCCTGTACCTTTATTGACGCAACGCCCACGCCCACCAGATAAATATCCAGCATCACCCACTCTTTGAGCTTATCCAGCATCAGCAGCACCGGGCGAAGGTTCATGCCGAGAATATTGCCAAACCAAAGATAGGCAATGGCGGCAACCAGCACCAGCGGCGCGCCAACGGTGCAGAACAGCACCATGGCGGCGGTGATGGGATCGCCCTGACGGGTCATCTGCCAGATACCCTGCAGCACATTGGCGTCAATGCGCACGCCAAGCAGGTAGAGTTTCAGCAGCGGTTCGCTCCAGGCGAAGGGCATCAGCAGCAGCATGGTGACGGCCATGGCGGCGAGACGGGTTAACGACCAGTCTCGGCCGTCGCGAATTTTGGCGTCGCAGCGGGGACAGAAGGCACTTTGGTGCGATTTCATCTTCGGCAACATAAAAAGCGTATCGCACTGGGGGCAACGCTGATAATGTGCACGTGGCAAAGCTTCGCTTACCGTATGGACAGTTATCTTTCTTGTCGGCGTAATTTTGGTTGTTTTTAAGGCCATCAGCTGCGCACAAATAAGTATTGTTGAAAGTTATAATAACTCATGAACGGATTCATCTTGAGCATGAGCGCATTTAATGCTTATTTTAATAGGCTATGCGGTAAATTTGTAAGACAACTAAGTGATTGAATAATGAACAAAACAGAATTCTACGCGGATCTGAACCGCGATTTTAAGGCATTGATGGCGGGTGAGACCAGCTTCTTAGCCACTCTGGCAAATACTAGCGCATTGCTGTTTGAACGTCTCTCTGAGGTGAACTGGGCCGGCTTTTACCTTCTGGAAGGTGAAACGCTGGTGCTCGGTCCGTTCCAGGGCAAACTGGCCTGCGTGCGTATTCCGGTAGGGCGCGGCGTATGCGGCACGGCGGTGGCCGAGAATCAGGTCCAGCGTGTGGAAGATGTTCATGCATTTGACGGGCACATTGCCTGCGATGCCGCCAGTAATTCTGAAATCGTTCTGCCTCTGGTGGTCAAAAATCAGATTATTGGCGTTCTGGATATCGACAGTACGGTCTTCAGTCGCTTTACAACCGAGGACGAACAGGGGCTGCGCGAGCTGGTGGCTAATCTGGAAAACGTACTCGCGGCAACCGATTATCAAAAATTCTTTGCGAGCGTCGCAGGATAATCAACGGATAACGTAGCATTTACTGATAGCGTCATTATAATGACGCCTGTTCATGCCTGCGCTTGTTGGCAACGTCCGTTGTAATCAGGAAATTTCATGGAAAATCAACCTAAGTTGAATAGCAGTAAAGAAGTTATCGCATTTCTGGCCGAGCGTTTCCCGCAGTGCTTCAGCGCGGAAGGTGAAGCGCGTCCCCTGAAAGTCGGTATTTTTCAGGATCTGGTGGCACGTGTTGAAGGGGAAATGAACCTCAGCAAAACTCAGCTGCGTTCCGCCTTACGTCTTTATACTTCGAGCTGGCGTTACCTGTACGGTATCAAAGCTGGCGCGACCCGCGTGGATCTCGACGGCAACCCGTGTGGTGAGCTGGACGAGCAGCACGTTGAGCACGCGCGCAAGCAGCTCGAAGAAGCCAAAGCACGCGTTCAGGCACAACGTGCAGAACAGCAGGCGAAAAAGCGCGAAGCCGCCGCGGCAAACGGCCAGGAAGAAGCGCCTCGTCGTGAGCGTAAACCACGCCCTGCGCCGCGTCGTAACGATAATAACGATCGCAAACCGCGTGCAGACAAACCAGCAGCAAAAGCCCCGCGTGCCCCTCGTGAAGAGCCGCGCCATACGCCGGTTTCTGACATTAACGCCCTGAGCGTAGGTCAGGCGCTGAAGGTAAAAGCGGGTAACAATGCTATGGACGCCACCGTACTGGAAATCACCAAAGATGGCGTTCGTGTACAGCTGACTTCTGGTATGTCAATGATTGTACGCGCAGAACACTTGTTGTTCTGAAACGGAGGCCAAGCCTGGCATGAACACTTTTTTTAAGCTCACCGCGCTGGCGGGCCTGTTTGCCATAACAGGTCACGCTTTTGCAGTGGACGATATCACGCGTGTTGATCAAATTCCGGTTCTCAAGGAAGAGACGCAGCACGCGACGGTGAGCGAGCGCGTGACCTCACGTTTTACCCGCTCGCACTATCGTCAGTTCGATCTCGATCAGGCCTTTTCGGCCAAAATCTTTGACCGCTATCTGAACTTGCTGGATTACAGCCATAACGTTTTGCTCGCCAGCGATGTCGAGCAGTTCGCTAAGCGCAAATCCGAGGTGGGTGATGAGTTGCGCTCAGGCAAGCTGGATCTGTTCTACGATCTCTACAACCTGTCGCAAAAGCGCCGCTTCGAACGCTATCAGTACGCGCTGAAAGTGCTGGAACGTCCGATGGACTTCACCGGCAACGACACCTTTAATCTGGATCGCAGTAAAGCACCCTGGCCGAAAGATGAAGCCGAGTTGAATGCGCTGTGGGACGGTAAAGTTAAATACGATGAACTGAGCCTCAAGCTTACCGGCAAAGACGAAAAAGAGATCCGTGACACGCTGACGCGTCGTTACAAATTCGCCATTCGTCGTCTGGCGCAGACCAACAGTGAGGATGTCTTCTCGCTGGCCATGACGGCCTTTGCTCACGAAATCGATCCGCACACCAACTATCTCTCTCCACGCAACACCGAACAGTTCAATACCGAGATGAGCCTGTCTCTTGAAGGTATCGGCGCGGTGCTGCAGATGGACGATGATTACACGGTGATCAATTCGATGGTTGCGGGTGGCCCGGCATCCAAAAGCAAAGCGATTAGCGTAGGCGATCGTATTGTGGGTGTAGGACAAACCGGACAGAACATGGTCGACGTGATCGGCTGGCGTCTTGATGACGTGGTTGCGCTGATCAAAGGTCCGAAAGGCAGCAAGGTTCGTCTGGAAGTCCTGCCAGCCGGAAAAGGCACCAAAACCCGTATCGTTACCCTGACCCGCGAGCGTATCCGTCTGGAAGACCGCGCGGTGAAAATGTCGGTGAAAACCGTGGGTAAAGAGAAGGTGGGTGTCCTGGATATTCCTGGTTTCTACGTTGGGCTGACTGACGATGTGAAAGTTCAGCTGCAGAAACTTGAAAAGCAGAACGTCAGCAGCATTATCATCGACCTGCGCAGTAACGGCGGCGGAGCGCTGACGGAAGCGGTTTCACTCTCTGGTCTGTTCATTCCATCGGGTCCCGTGGTGCAGGTGCGCGATAACAACGGTAAAGTGCGTGAAGATGCCGACAACGACGGTGTGGTCTACTACAAAGGCCCGCTGGTGGTCCTGGTTGACCGCTTCAGTGCTTCCGCGTCTGAGATCTTTGCCGCTGCCATGCAGGATTATGGCCGTGCGCTGATCGTCGGTGAGCCAACCTTCGGGAAAGGCACCGTTCAGCAGTATCGTTCTCTTAATCGTATCTACGATCAAATGCTGCGTCCGGAATGGCCTGCACTGGGCTCGGTTCAGTACACCATTCAGAAATTCTACCGCGTGAATGGCGGCAGTACGCAGCGTAAGGGCGTAACGCCGGACATTATGATGCCGACAGGCACGGAAGAGACGGAAACCGGCGAGAAGTTTGAAGATAACGCGTTACCGTGGGACAGCATCAATGCCGCGACCTACGTGAAAGCGGGTGATATGACGCAATTTGGCCCTGAACTGCTGAAAGCGCATAACGACCGCATCGCGAAAGATCCGGAATTCCAGTACATCATGAAGGACATCGCACGCTTCAATGCCCTGAAAGATAAGCGGAATATCGTTTCTCTGAACTACGCACAGCGTGAGAAAGAGAACAACGAAGACGATGCAACCCGCCTGGCGCGTATCAACGATCGCTTCAAGCGTGAAGGCAAGCCTCTGCTCAAAAAACTGGACGATCTGCCAAAAGATTACCAGGAGCCGGATCCGTATCTGGATGAGACGGTGCATATCGCTCTCGACCTGGCGAATCAGGAAAAAGAGAAACCTGCCGTACAGCCCGCTCCGGCAAAATAATCTCCCAACAGGCACAAGAAATTGTGCCTGTTTCTTTTTGTTCTTCATCCTTCCGTCAGCCAGATTTCCAATTGTGTAAAGTTGTGTCTTTCTGGTGACTTACGCCCGCCGGATGCTTGAAAATAGCCGCAATACCCATACGATGTGGGTAATCGCATAGTGCGTTTTGTTAAACTGAGGTAAAAAGAAAATTATGATGCGAATCGCGCTCTTCCTGCTCACCAACCTGGCGGTCATGGTGGTTTTCGGGCTCGTGCTAAGCCTGACAGGAATTCAGTCGAGCAGCGTTCAGGGTCTGTTGATTATGGCGCTGCTGTTTGGTTTTGGTGGCTCGTTCATCTCCCTGCTGATGTCGAAGTGGATGGCACTGAAATCGGTAGGGGGTGAGGTCATTGAGCAACCCCGTAACGATATGGAACAGTGGCTGATGAATACGGTGGCTCAGCAGTCCCGTCAGGCCGGGATCGCCATGCCGCAGGTGGCCATTTACCATGCTCCGGATATCAACGCGTTCGCCACGGGTGCCCGTCGCGATGCGTCACTGGTTGCTGTCAGCACCGGACTGCTGCAGAACATGAGCCGTGACGAAGCCGAAGCGGTTATCGCCCACGAAATTAGCCATATCGCTAACGGTGACATGGTGACCATGACCCTGATTCAGGGCGTGGTAAACACCTTCGTGATCTTTATCTCCCGTATTCTGGCGCAGATTGCCGCGGGCTTCATGGGCGGCAACCGCGACGAAGGCGAAGAGAGCAACGGCAACCCGCTGATCTACTTCGCCGTGTCGATGGTTCTGGAACTGGTATTCGGTATTCTGGCCAGCATTATCACCATGTGGTTCTCTCGTCACCGTGAATTCCACGCGGATGCCGGCTCTGCGAAGCTGGTTGGTCGTGAGAAGATGATTGCCGCGCTGCAGCGTCTGAAAACCAGCTACGAGCCGCAGGAAGCGAACAGCATGATGGCCTTCTGCATTAACGGTAAATCCAAATCGCTGAGCGAGCTGTTTATGTCTCACCCGCCGCTGGATAAACGTATTGAAGCGCTGCGCAGTGGGGAATACCTGAAGTAACGCCAGGAACCCTAATAAGCCGGGCAGGAGAACACTCTGCCCGGCTTTTTTTATGCCTGAACCCTGGGCTGGGTCACCCGCAGGCCGCTGACGACCGCCGCGAGGGAAGCAAGGGCACCTGCGGTGAGAAGCGCAATGTGGTTACCGTTTTGTCCGGCAAGGTTAAACATCAGGGCGACCAGTGCCGCACCGCTGCTTTGGCCCAGAAGGCGCGCGGTCCCCAGCATACCGCTGGCTCCTCCGCTGCGATGACGCGGCGCGGAGGTGATAATGGTGTGGTTGTTAGGGGACTGGAACAGGCCAAATCCCGCGCCGCACAGGATCATGCGCCAGATGATGTCCAGATCGGTTGGCGATGACGGTAGCAATGCCAGCGCGAAAAGGCCTGTCGCCATCACCGCCAGCCCCAAAGCGCCCAATAAACCGGCATGGACGCGTTCAATTAAATAACCTGCCAGCGGTGCCATCACCATGGTCGCCAGCGGCCAGGGGGTGAGCAGCAGACCGGTCTCCACCTCTGAACGTCCGACCACGCTCTGCAGAAAGAAGGGTAGGGAGACCAGAGCCAGCATCTGGGCGCAGAACGAGCAGACAGACGTGCAAATGGAGAGGGAAAAGAGGGGAATACGCAGCAGATCAACAGGCAGTAGAGGCACAGGGAGAGTGATCTGGCGGCGAACAAAGAAGAAGCCGATCGCCAGCAGGGCGATAAGCTCCGCGCCGGTAAGCATCAGAGACTGTCCCTGCGCAAAGCCGCTCAGCGCCGTAATCAACAGGCCAAAGGTCAGGGCATTCATCACCGCACTCGCCACGTCGAAGCGCGGCATGGTGCTTTTGGGACCGTTAGCGGGAAGAAAGCGCAGGGCAAAGAAGATGGCGACGATACCCAGCGGCACGTTGATGGCGAACAGCCACTGCCATGACGCAACGGAAAGGATCGCCGCCGCAATAGTTGGCCCGGCGGCAGAAGAGACGGCGACAATAAACGAGTTTATCCCCATTCCTCGCCCCAGATGACGCTGCGGATAAATTAAGCGGATCAGCGCCGTGTTTACGCTCATGAGCGCCGCGCCGCCAAAACCCTGCGCAATGCGGGCAAGCGTCAGGGTATGCAGTGAATCTGAAAGTGCACAGAACAAAGACGTAAAGGTGAAAACCACCAGACCGCACTGATACACCCGACGGTAACCGAACATATCGCCCAGGAAAGAGAACGAGAGCAGGGAAACCACAATCGCAATCTGATAGGCGTTAACAATCCATATCGAACTGGCGGGAGAGGCGTGCAGGTCGCTGGCGATGGTTGGCAGGGCAACGTTTGCGATTGCGCCGTCAAGGACCGCCATTGATATACCGATAATGATGGTCGCTATCGCGCCATACCGCTGGGGTAAAGGCAGGCCATCGGAAAGGGTCTTTTCCATTAGGGTTAAAAAAGCTCAGCGTGAAATTATTCTCAGGGTAACTATTTTAGCATTGTTACAGCCGCGATATGTCGCAGATTTGTAACGAAGTAAACGGGGATTGATTGCAGGTGACATGACGGGAACTTATAATAAAAACCGGTTCTGATTTTTATAAAACACTCGCTATGAGGTGGTAAATGGCTATTGCGGATTTGGATAAACAGCCAGATTCTGTTTCTTCCGTGCTGAAGGTGTTTGGCATCTTACAGGCGCTGGGAGAGGAGCGTGAAATAGGTATTACAGAGTTGTCGCAGCGCGTGATGATGTCAAAAAGCACCGTATATCGCTTTTTGCAAACTATGAAATCGCTGGGTTACGTTGCCCAGGAAGGCGAATCTGAAAAATACTCCCTGACGCTGAAGCTGTTTGAGCTGGGTGCCCGCGCGCTACAAAATGTTGACCTGATCCGCAGCGCCGATATTCAGATGCGTGAAATCTCTCGCCTCACTAAAGAGACCATCCATCTCGGCGCGCTGGATGAAGACAGCATAGTTTACATCCATAAAATCGACTCCATGTACAATCTGCGCATGTATTCGCGCATTGGTCGTCGCAACCCGCTCTACAGTACCGCCATTGGTAAAGTTCTGCTGGCGTGGCGCGATCGTGAGGAAGTGAAGCAGATCCTCGAAGGCGTGGAATACAAGCAAAGTACCTCACGAACCATTACCAGCACGGACGCGCTGCTAACGGTGCTCGATCGCGTACGCGAACAGGGGTATGGCGAAGATAACGAGGAGCAGGAAGAGGGACTGCGCTGCATCGGCGTTCCGGTATTTGACCGTTTTGGCGTGGTGATCGCGGGCTTAAGTATCTCCTTCCCAACCTTACGTTTTTCCGAAGAGCGTCTGCATGAGTATGTGGCTATTCTCCACACTGCCGCACGTAAGATTTCTGAACAGATGGGGTATCACGACTACCCGTTCTAATCTCTGTTCACATAAAAAAACGCCGCATCTGTTGCGGCGTTTTTTGTCGGTCATTTACCCGGCTGACTAGCCATTATCAATCACGACGGAAGTCTTACGCAGGACCGGACAGTGGGTTAAGCCAACAATCCCGCTCTCAGTATGCAGATATTGCGCAGTGCTCATTCCTTGTGCTGTTAAGTATTTACACTGAATGCCTAACCCGGCAGCATTTTCGGTGCTTCCCACAAGTACGCCATAACCCGTTAGCAAAAGGCCAATCCAGACAATGGCCAGTGCAATAATTGTTCGAATGATTAAGCGCATCATTACCTCTTTTATCGTTGTTATCATAATGCTAGCGTAAACGGTTTACGAAACGAAACAAGTGCAGGATTCTGAAAAAAGCGCGATGGCGGCACAGTTAGCCCTTGTTTAAGATAAGCGTGATAACCTCGTTACATCAGGTCATTAGACGGAGTGTGGAGTGAAAAAAATACGCTGGGTAATTCTGATTATCGTGCTGATAGCGTGCGTGGTGTTATGGACGCAGACGATCAATGTGATGTGCGATCAGGATGTACAGTTTTTTAGCGGCGTTTGCGCAATCAATAAATTTATTCCGTGGTAACACGCATTTTTTCTCAAGGTGATGTCCTTCCTTCGCGCCAGTGGTAAAATAGACGTTTTTATTGAGGTGGTGAAATGGGTGAGTTACTGAATTCAGGGCTGCTGAATATAGCATCCCTGATGATTTCTTTGGTTGTTCTGCTTGTCGGGCTGGTCATTTGGTTTTTCGTGAATCGCGCCAGTTCCCGTACTAACGAGCAGATTGAACTGCTGGAAGCGCTGCTCGATCAGCAAAAACGTCAGAATGCGCTGCTACGCCGTCTGTGTGAGGCTAACGAACCGGAAGAGAAAGACGCGCCGAAAGACGCAGTCGCTGAAGATAACAAAGACGAAGACGACTTTATCCGCCTGGTGGCTGAGCGTTAATCTTTTTGTCCTGGGAGGTGGCTGTGGTCTGGAAAAACCCCTGGTATGACCCCTCCCTGAAACATCACACCCCGAACGGTTTTCGTAATACCGATCCTGTCGGACATCAACCCGGCGACCTCGACCGCTGGCGTAAAGCGCGTAAAGAGGCCGGTTTACCGAAGCCGCCCGCGCTGGGTTATGAAGACTTTATCCGCCAGTGGTGGCAACCGGTTGAGTTTACGCAACCTCATGAAGATGGGGTGTGGTGGCTCGGACACGCGAGCGTGTTGCTGCGGCTGGACGGCAATATCATCCTTACCGACCCGGTGTTTTCACGGCGCGCTTCTCCGCTCCCTTTCTTGGGACCACAGCGCAAAACGCCTCCCGCGCTGTCAGTCGATCAGCTTCATCAGCTTGATGCGGTCGTCATCTCCCATAATCATTACGATCATCTTGATGACGCAACCATTCGCCGTGTCCTCAAACGCTTCCCCGACGTCAGTTTTTTTGTTCCGTTGGGGCTGGCCGACTGGTTTCGTCGCCGGGGAGCAAAACGCGTGATTGAGCTCGACTGGTGGCAGAGTTTCACCTGGCAAGGGATGACGCTGACCGCCGTACCGGCACAGCACTGGAGCATGCGCACGCCATGGAACCGCAATCGTTCCTTATGGTGCGGCTGGGTGATGGAAGGACGGCATCACCGTTTCTGGTTTAGCGGTGATACCGGTTATTCACCTGAGCTGCTGTTAATTCCTGAACGCCTGGGCCAGATAGATGCCGCCGCGCTACCGATTGGTGCCTATGCCCCACGATGGTTCATGGCTGTCCATCATATGGATCCGCAATCTGCGGTGGCATTGTGGCAGCAGCTGGGCTCACCTCTGGCGTTCCCTATTCACTGGGGCGTGTTTGAACTGGCAGATGAATCCTTAGATGAACCTGTGCAGGAGTTAACTCACGCACTCGATAATTTAGCACCAGTTAACCATTCTTTCAGGATACTGAAGATTGGTGAATATTTATCCTTATAAACGAAGCGATAAATTGTTGCATATATTGTTGATGTAAAGGCGCGCAGGAATGTTTTATTTTTATCGAAACGTTTTGCTTGCCTTCTTTTGATGCAGAGTCATAAAAATTTCATTATTTTGGTGCATAACGCTGTTTATTCGCTGGTGCATTTTAATACAGCTGGGCGCGGGTTATTAACACTGTTTTTTCTCTGAAACAATTTGGTCGCGTTACAATGATTTAAGCATAAGTTTTCACAAATTGTTCTAACTCAATCAAGACGTAAGATTTCTTTTCCTGTTTGCTGGACGGTTCGTAATGATTGAGCTATGTTAAAAAAGTCTTAGATTACAGCGGTTGTGAAAGCAACGCTGGGTCTTTGTTACGCAGCAGGGCTGTCTGGACGTGATGCGCATAATTGTGCAAAACCTGACAGGCACTGTTCGAATTTGTGCGGCGGATCGAGACATGTTTAAAAATGGCTTGCCATATTAAACATAGTGTGTGATAACACGTTTTGGGTCAAACGAGGTACAGTTCTGTTTATGTGTGGCATTTTCAGTAAAGAAGTCCTGAGTAAACACGTTGTCGTTGAATACCGCTTCTCTGCCGAACCTTATATTAGTGCCTCATGCAGTAATGTCTCAGTTTTATCTCAGTTAATGCCTGCGGGCTAAGAAAACACTCTAAGGAATTTTGCAAAATGGCAAAGATTAAAGGTCAAGTTAAGTGGTTCAACGAGTCTAAA
The DNA here is from genome assembly GCF_000568095.1 of Enterobacter sp. DC4. Taxonomy (NCBI): domain Bacteria; kingdom Pseudomonadati; phylum Pseudomonadota; class Gammaproteobacteria; order Enterobacterales; family Enterobacteriaceae; genus Enterobacter; species Enterobacter sp. DC4. The sequence continues at coordinate 305,579 of NZ_AZUB01000002.1, forward strand.
GGTTTTGGTTTCATTACTCCTGCTGACGGCAGCAAAGACGTGTTCGTACACTTCTCTGCAATCCAGGGTAACGGCTTCAAAACTCTGGCTGAAGGCCAGAACGTTGAGTTCGAAATTCAGGACGGCCAGAAAGGCCCAGCTGCAGTTAACGTAACTGCTATCTGATCGAACCGCTGCTGACTGAAGCGCTTAGCACTTCACTCTCAGACATAAAGCCTCGCATAACGCGGGGCTTTTTTATGTCCTTAATCTTTCAAAATATTACCATTCACGGTCTTGTTAGTAACTTGTTGCAAAGCTGCGAGGTTAGTAGCACTGTTTTACCACCCTAAACCCATCTTTTCCCGTTAAATCAGGGCGTTGTTTAACAGTCCTGGGGTTCAGGTGAAGAAGAAATTAATAATGACCGCTGGCAATTTCACGCCAGCGCGTTTTGCGCTGCTCTGTTTAGCTATTTTCTGTAGTCTGGCCTTTTTACTTGGCCGCGTAGCCTGGCTGCAAATCATCAAGCCTGACAATCTGGTGAAGCAGGAAGATATGCGCTCCCTCCGCCAGCTGGCGATTGATGCGCCGCGCGGCATGATAATGGATCGCGAAGGTCGTCCCCTGGCGGTGAGCGTGCCTGTACGGGCCGTTTGGGCCGATCCTAAAACGGTGCTGGCAAAAGGAGGCGTTGGCGTCGACGAACGCTGGCAGGCGTTGGCAAACGCGCTACATCTCTCCCTGGGCGCACTCTCGGCGCGAATCAACGCCAACCCGCAGGGCCGTTTTATTTATCTTGCCCGTCAGGTCGATCCGGCACAGGCAAAGTGGATCGATAAACTCAATCTGCCCGGCATCAATTTACGCGATGAATCCCGCCGTTTTTATCCTGCCGGCCATGTGGCAGCGAACCTGATTGGCTTCACCAATATTGACGGGCAGGGCATTGAGGGCGTGGAAAAAAGCTTCAACGCGCAGCTGACCGGTAAGGCGGGTGTGCGCCAGGTAAGGGAAGATCGCTATGGACGCGTGGTTGAAAACCTGACGGAAGTTGCGCCTGCGCCAGCGCATAACATCCAGTTAAGTATCGACGAGCGTCTGCAAACCATCACCGAGGATGCGCTCGATAATGCCGTGGCCTGGAACAAGGCCGAGTCTGGGGCCTCGGTGCTCATTAATATCCCCACAGGGGAAATACTCGCCATGGCGAGCTATCCGGATTTCAACCCCAATAACCGGGAAGGCGCAACGATAAACGATTTTCGCAACCGTGCGATCAGCGATACGTTCGAACCGGGTTCCACGGTCAAGCCGCTGGTGCTGATGACGGCCCTGCAGCAGGGGCTGGTCCAGCCGGACAGCGTGATTGACACGCATCCGTATACCCTCGACGGGCATCGTATCCGCGATGTGGGCTATTATCCTGAACTGACAATGACCGGGATCCTGCAAAAATCGAGCGACACCGGCGTGTCCCGACTGTCCCTGGCAATGCCTGTCCAGCATCTTATTGATACCTATCGAAATTTTGGATTCGGCACGAATACGGGGCTTGGCTTAACGGGTGAGAGCGCGGGGCTTTTGCCCCAGCGTAAATACTGGAGCCAGCTCGACCGCGCGACATTTGCCTTCGGCTACGGGCTGATGGTGACGCCGCTCCAGCTGGCGCACGTCTACGCCACGATTGGCGGCTTCGGGCTTGAGCGACCTCTCTCGATTACGCGTATCGATCCCCCTGTTATCGGGCAACGCGTCATGCCAGAAGAGATTGCGCACGAGGTGGAGCACATGATGGAGAGCGTTGCGCTGCCGGGCGGCGGAGGGGTTAAGGCCGCCGTTCGTGATTACCGGGTGGCGGTGAAAACCGGTACGGCGAAGAAAATTGACGATAGCGGGAAGTATGTCGATAAATACGTCGCCTACACCGCAGGGGTTGCACCTGCCAGCAATCCGCGTTTTGCCCTGGTGGTGGTGATTAACGATCCGCAAAATGGTGCCTACTACGGCGGGGCCGTCTCCGCCCCTGTCTTCAGTGAGATTATGGGTAACGTGCTGCGTCTGGAAAATGTGAAACCTGACGGGTTACCGGCAGGGTCCGATCACCTTATCGTTATGCGTTAACCGGGCGTTTATAACCAGGGCGAATAGCGGTACACTTCGCCCTTTGATTATGCTCCGGAGTCACCATGTCCTTCAGCTGTCCCCTTTGCCACGCCCCCCTGACGCACTCAGATAAAAGTTATACCTGTCCGCAGGGGCATCAGTTTGATAGGGCAAAAGAAGGCTACGTGAATCTTCTGCCGGTGCAGCATAAACGCTCCCGCGATCCAGGCGACAGTGCTGAGATGATGCAGGCACGACGCGCGTTTCTTGATGCCGGGCACTATCTGCCGCTGCGGGAGACCGTCGCGCAGATGCTGAATGACATTCTGCCGGATTCAGCCACCGCCATGCTCGATATCGGCTGCGGGGAGGGGTACTACACCGCGCGGTTTGCCGAGATCGCCCGTGAGAAGGGCGCACAGACGTTCGGTCTGGACGTGTCGAAAGTGGCGATTCGCGCAGCGGCAAAGCGTTACGCGGACGTGACGTTCTGCGTAGCATCCAGCCACCGACTGCCGTTTGACGATGCCAGTATGGATGCAGTTATTCGCATTTACGCACCCTGCAAGGCGGAAGAGCTGGCTCGCGTGGTAAAACCGGGCGGATGGGTAGTCACCGTGACGCCGGGCCCGCGTCATCTGATGGAGCTGAAAGGGCTGATCTACGACGAAGTGCGTCTGCATGCCCCGCATTCTGAGCAGCTGGCCGGTTTTAGCCTGAAGCAGGAGCAAACCGTGGCGTATGAAATGACGCTGAAAGGGGAAGAAGCTACCGCGTTGCTGCAGATGACGCCGTTCGCGTGGCGGGCAAAACCGGAAGTATGGGAAGCGTTAGCGGCACACTCAACATTTCGCTGCCAGACGGATTTCAGCATCCACGTCTGGCAGCGCGAAGATTAACCGGCGAAGTGTGCCCAGAGGATTTGGGCACCAATGCCAATCAACACAATCCCCCCCAGGATCTCGGCGCGTTTACCCAGCAGCGGGCCGATAAACCGTCCGACCATCATGCCCAGCGTGGACATAATCAGGGTTGCGCAGCCGATGGCCAGCGCGGTGGCGATGATATTGACCTGCAGGAATGCCAGACCGACACCGACGGCCATCGCATCAAGGCTGGTGGCAATGGCCGTGGTGACCAGCAGCCAGAACCCGTGGCGGTGCTGAGGCTCCTCGTCTTCTTCATCGCCGCCGCGAAAACCTTCAATCACCATTCGGCCACCGAGAAATACCAGCAGGACGAAGGCAATCCAGTGGTTCCACTCCAGCACGAACTGGCTGGCGAGCATGCCAAGACCCCAGCCGATAAGCGGCGTCAGCGTTTCGATAGCGCCAAAAATCAGACCGGTACGCAGGGCTTCTGAGAACTTAGGTTTGTGGAGCGTGGCGCCTTTTCCGATGGAAGCAGCGAATGCGTCCATGGACATGCCAAAAGCGAGAAGGATCGTAGCGGAGATATTCATAACAGCGTCCAGACCGGGGATATCCATATGACACATCACTGCCCCCAGTAAACAGCAGTTGATGTATCTATGGTCTCGCCTGATCGCGCTGCACATAGATGTGCTGTCAGCGATCCGTACGTGCCACGTTTTTCAACGAGTATGTTGACACGTACATTTCCTGCGAACAGGAAATCGGCTACTCCCCAACGACGGGCGCAACCTTAACATATTTTGAGAATATAAAACAACAATGAAGAGGCATTATTTAAAATGCTTGTTGATAACGATTTTCATTTGTCTTTAAGCGTGAAAATATCGTTAACAAATAGATATAAAATTAACGAAGTAGATATAGCTTTGGCTATATTTCTTGCGCCAGATAAACGCAGTATATAGCCATTGCTATATATCTAACTCATTGAGTTTTAACAAGTAACTTGTATATCTTTTCCAGGTCGTCAATATTCTTCACCCGAATAAGTAGGCGGCGTTGTTCTAATTGCATCACCAGCACACCGTCTTCGGATAAATTCATCTCTTTAATACGGTTATATTCTATCCACACATTGGCGAAGAAAAATCCGCGGGATTTAAAAAGGATTTTCGGCGTGCGGATCCAGAACAGATAAATCGCCATTAATGCCAGCGCACATAATAACCATGTGGTTAATAATGCACCATGGCTGGTAACGTTATTGTAAATAAGAATGGCGATGAGACCCACGAAGATAAAGGCATCCACGCGTCCGCGTCGCAGAAGGGGAAGGGAGAGCAGCGTCTCGCCGTGACGGCGGGGCATGATGAACTCGTCATAGATCGCGTAAGCCAGAAGGGCAACAACAAATAAAACCAGTACGATGTCCGTGACAGTCATTCATCCTCCAGATAAAAAAACCGGGGGCAAGCCCCCGGCCTATAGCATTGAAACTTACAGACCCAGCAGGCCGACAGCGTAGCCCGCGATACCGATGACGAAGAAGCCAACGATAATCCACAGCGGGTTCACTTTCTTACGCAGCAGCCACATACAGGCGAAGGTCAACAGCAGCGGTACCAGGCCCGGCATCAGCTGGTCCAGAATCGTCTGCACGGTGGTGACGCGGGTCTGACCATCCTGTCCGGTGATGGTCGATACCACCAGCGGGATGTTCACGTGCGTCCACTTGTTAACCAGCGCGCCCATGACAAACAGGCCAAGGATTGACGCCCCCTCAGTCAGTTTCTGCAGGAAGCCGCCGCCCATGTCCTTAACGATGTCCACCCCTTTACGGTAGCCGTAGGCCACACCGTAGTAACGGGTCAGCAGACGCACGGCGTTGAACAGGATGAAGAACAGCAGCGGGCCAAGCAGGCTACCGCTCATCGCGATACCGGCACCCAGTGCCGCGAAGACCGGACGCACGGTACCCCAGAAGATAGGGTCACCGACACCGGCCAGCGGACCCATCAGACCGACTTTGATACCGTTGATAGCACCATCGTCAATCTCTGCGCCGTTTGCACGCTGTTCTTCCATTGCCAGCGTTACGCCCAGTACGGGAGCCGCAACGTAAGGATGGGTGTTAAAGAATTCCAGGTGACGCTTGATGGCCTGACGGCGCGCTTCGTTGTTTTCCGGGTACAGGCGTTTGATCGCCGGTACCATGGAGAAGCAGAAGCCCAGCGCCTGCATACGTTCGAAGTTCCATGAACCCTGAAACAGGTTAGAACGGATGAACACGCCACGAATATCACCCGGAGTGAGTTTTTTCTCGGTGGTAGTTTTTGTCATATCAACCATTTCGCTCACCTGTTAGTCCAGTTCGTTATCGAGATCGTTGTTACCAGCAGCCTGCGCTGGGGCACCCGCGACGCGGTTATATTTCGGGCTGAGCTGGATGTAGAGAATCGCCATCACCGCACCAATCACGCCCAGTGCAACCAGGTTGAAGTTGGTGAAGGCTGCGGTCACGAAGCCGAGGTAGAAGAACGGCATCAGGTAGCCTGCGCGCATCATGTTGATGACCATCGCATAACCAACAACCACGATCATACCGCCCGCGATGTTCAGACCGCCGGTGACCACTTCAGGAATGGCGTTCAGCATGCTCTGGACTTCACTGGTACCCACAGAGATCGCGACGATAACCGCCGGGATCGCAATACGCATCGCCTGCAGGAACAGGGATGAAACGTGGATCCACGACAGTGCCGTGAGGTTGCCGTTTTCGGCCGCCTTATCCGCCGCGTGCTGGAAGGCAACGGTGATAGTACGAACGATGATGGTCAGAACCTGGCCTGCGGCTGCCAGCGGGATCGCCAGGGCGATACCGGCACCAATACTCTGGTGACCGGCAATAACCAGAACGGTCGAAATGATAGAGGCCAGCGCGGCATCGGGCGCAACCGCCGCGCCGATGTTCATCCAGCCCAGGGCGATCATTTCCAGGGTACCACCGATGATGATACCGGTTTTCATGTCACCCAGAACGGCCCCAATCAGCGTACAGGCCACCAGCGGGCGGTGGAACTGAAATTCATCAAGTACGGATTCCATACCCGCAATACATGCGACCACGAACACCAGCACAATCTGAAGAGTGGTAATCTCCATTGCACTTCTCCTATTACGTAAACTTTATATGAGAACCGGCGCGGGCTTATTTCCCAACTTTGCCGATCAAATCCATCATTTTCAGTTTTTGATCCGTGGAAACCTTACGGGCTTCCAGCTCAATACCGCGCGCATTCAGCTTGTTGAATGCCTCGATATCTTTCGCATCGACTGAAATGGCGTTGTTGACCTGCGTTTTGCCCTGACGGAATGCCATACCACCAATGTTCACGGAGGTGATTTTCACGCCGCCTTCAACAATGCGCTCAACGTCTGTCGGGTTAGTGAACAGGAGCATCACGCGTTCACCCGCGTATTTCGGGTTGTTGTAAACGCGGATCATCTTGGCGACATCCACGACGTGCGCGGTAACGCCAGGAGGAGCAACCTGAGTCAGAAGGGTTTTACGAACGGTATCGGCGGCCACTTCGTCGCTGACCACGATAATGCGTCGAACGTTGGTCTCTTTGGTCCAGCGCGTGGCGACCTGGCCGTGGATTAAACGGTCATCAATACGCGCAAGGCCGATAACCATGTAATCGTTCGGGCCCATCGGTTTTGCCGGTGCTGCCGCTTTCGGTGCCGCTGCAGGCGCAGGGGCAGGTTTTTCAACCGGCTGCGCTTTCAGGGCCTTAACCCCTTCGCGACCGGTTTCAACGGCCAGTGCCACTAGCTCATCGAACGCCGGATTGTCGTCGCGCGCCATGAAGGTTTCCACCAGCATGGGAATGTTGACCCCGGCGACAACTTCATAGTGCTCTTTATCGACGACAATGCGGCTGGCAGCATTGAACGGGCTGCCGCCCCATGTATCAACGAGAAACAGCACGCCTTTGCTGGTATCCAGCTTCTCGAGTTGAGCGTTGTACTTCTCAATCAGCGTCTCGGCGTTTTCACCGGGAACGAAATCGATCCAGCCGACGTTTTCCTGCTCGCCCAACAGCATCTCTGCCGTTTTGAGTAGCTGCTCAGCAGCCCAACCATGTGTGCCTATGACAATAGCAATGGTCACTTGCTACCTCCTTTTATTATCATTAATACGCCTGCCAGGCAGTCGTACTGAGAATCGTATTGGCGAACCGAATCGATTCAGATAAGGGTTAGAGTTCAAAAAACTAAGACTTCCGCGAATTATTTTAGATAGTGAAAAAATAATTTATGTGATGAAGATCCGTAATTTAGCCACGCGTTACAGATTTATCTGTAGCGTAAAGCGGCTGTGTTACAGAACTTTGCAAAGGAACGTAAATCTTTGCTAAAAACACAGTCTCTCTGATATGTTTAGCCTCCGTTTAATTGTTCAGGAGTATAGGGCTACAGCCCACTATATGGACCGTCACCGACGTCAGTCATCTACCAGGCCATTTCGCGCCTTATTCACCGGCGATCCTCGCCACGTATCGACTCTATTTACCTCTGTTTTGCCCACATTGAGTGGGGCACCGTTTCGTCATTCCTTTAGCAGGAGCTTGTCATGGAATTCTTAATGGACCCGTCAATCTGGGTGGGATTGCTCACGCTGGTGGTGCTGGAGATTGTTCTCGGCATTGATAACCTGGTGTTTATCGCCATCCTTGCGGACAAACTGCCGCCAAAACAGCGTGATAAAGCGCGTCTGATTGGTCTCTCGCTGGCGCTGGTCATGCGACTGGGGCTGCTCTCCGTCATTTCCTGGATGGTCACACTGACCAAACCGCTGTTCTCCGTCATGGATTACACCTTCTCCGGGCGTGATTTAATCATGCTGATCGGGGGGATATTCCTGCTCTTCAAAGCGACGACAGAGCTTCACGAGCGGCTGGAAAACCGTCAGCACGATGATGGGCATGGTAAAGGCTATGCCAGCTTCTGGGTGGTGGTACTGCAGATCGTGGTGCTTGATGCGGTCTTCTCGCTGGATGCGGTGATCACGGCGGTCGGCATGGTGAACCATCTGCCGGTAATGATGGCGGCTGTCGTTATTGCAATGGCGGTTATGCTGCTGGCCTCGAAGCCGCTGACGCGCTTCGTCAACCAGCATCCAACGGTGGTGGTGCTGTGTCTGAGCTTCCTGCTGATGATTGGTCTGAGCCTGGTGGCGGAAGGCTTTGGCTTCCATATTCCGAAAGGCTACCTGTACGCCGCGATTGGCTTCTCGATCCTGATCGAGCTGTTCAACCAGATTGCGCGTCGTAACTTTATTAAGCAGCAGTCGAATCAGCCGCTGCGTGCCCGTACCGCAGATGCCATTCTGCGCCTGATGGGCGGTCGTCGTCAGGTGAACGTTCAGTCTGATTCCGAAAACCATAATCCGGTTCCGGTCCCGGAAGGGGCGTTTGTGGAACAGGAACGCTACATGATTAACGGCGTGCTCTCCCTGGCCTCCCGTTCGCTGCGCGGCATCATGACGCCGCGCGGGGAAATCAGCTGGGTCGATGCTAACCTGAGCGTGGATGAAATTCGCCAGCAGCTGCTCTCTTCACCGCACAGCCTGTTCCCGGTGTGTCGTGGTGAGCTGGATGAGATCATCGGCGTCGTGCGGGCGAAAGAGATGCTGGTGGCCCTGGAAGAGGGCGTCAACGTGGAAGCCGTTGCTGCGGCGTCGCCTGCGATTGTCGTGCCGGAAACCCTGGATCCGATCAACCTGCTCGGGGTGCTGCGTCGCGCTCGCGGTAGCTTTGTTATCGTCACCAATGAGTTTGGTGTGGTGCAGGGGCTGGTTACGCCGCTGGACGTGCTGGAAGCGATTGCCGGTGAGTTCCCGGATGCAGACGAAACGCCAGAGATTGTTGCCGACGGTGAAGGCTGGCTGGTTAAAGGTACCACCGACCTGCACGCGCTCTCGCACACGCTGGGGCTGGAAAACGTGATTAACGATGAAGAAGACATCGCGACCGTTGCTGGTCTGGTGATCGCGGTTAACGGGCAAATCCCGCGCGTCGGAGATGTGATCGAGCTTTCGCCGCTGCACATTACGATCGTTGAAGCCAACGACTATCGCGTTGATATGGTTCGTATTGTTAAAGAACAATCAGCCCACGACGAAGATGAGTAAGCCGGCTTAGCGCAGCGGCATTAAGGGCACGATGTGCCCGTTATGATGCGCTGGCGGGGGCGCGCTCCCCGCCAGCCACTTCGGAAAATCCCGTAGCGGCATGGGCCGCGCATAGAAAAAGCCCTGCAGGACAGGTACGCCGTGGCGGCGCAAATAGCGCGCCTGCTCCTCTGTCTCGACCCCCTCAGCAACCAGTTCAATATCAAGCCGCTGGCCCAGCGCAATAATCATATCCGTCACCGTCGAGTTCACGGCGTCGGTACCGATGGCGGTGGTAAACGACTGGTCGATTTTCAGGACGTCCGGGTGCAGCTTCTCAAGCCAGGAGAGGGAGCTGTTTCCGGTGCCAAAATCGTCAATAGCAAGCTTTACCCCTTTGCGATGCAGTTCGCGCACGATGCGATAATCCGCATCCAGCAGCGCATCCCGTTCCGTGAGTTCTATCACCAGCTGCTGACGCGGACAGGCGCTGAACCAGAGACGGTTCAGGTCCTGTATCAACACCGCGTGACGGAAATGGCTGGCGGCAACGTTAATGCCGATGTGAAAACCGGCGCTGGAAGGGAAGTAGCCTATCTGGCGCACCGTTTCGGCGATGACATAGCGGGTCAGGGGGACAATCTGGTTATGTTCTTCTGCCAGAGGGATAAACACCTCCGGGGTGATCCAACCCTGACGGGGGTTGTTCCAGCGCAGCAGGATCTCCACGCCAGTACACGCCTGGGTGCGGGCATTCACCAGCGGCTGGCAGAAAAGCTCAAATTCCCGCCCCGCAATGCCCATATCAATCTCCCACGTAAAGCTCATCCGGTTTGCCGTCGCCAGCCAGGCGAGATAGCCCAGCAACAGGCTCAGCATAAGCCCCAGCGGCAGCTGGGCTGGCAGGCTTTTTAAGGCTAATGCTCCAGGACCTGGCCCGCTGACCGTAATGGTGAAAGGATTTCGGGTTGATGACTGCTGGAAAAGAGAGTCTTCATCATCAAACGTCAGGCTGTCGCTGACGCGTTGACCATAGCGCAGAAAGCGATCGCCCACGGTTAGCGCCACGTCATTGATAAGCGGGCGCTGGGGCTCGAGGATCATTTTGGCGATCAGATCGATATTGATGATCTCGATGACGCCTGCTTCACCGTCCTGAGAAACGGGATACCACTGAATCAATATCGGGCTGTCCTTAAGCAACCACTGGTCGGTGGATAAAATCAGCTTCGTCGTGCTGGCGGGGAGTTCTTTCAGGAAGTCACGAACGGGCACATCGCGGCTTCCGAAAATACTCGAGCAGTACAGGATACCGTCTTTAATCAGGGCGATAGAGCGTACCGTCTGCAAAATGGCGGCCTGCTTTCGCAGCGCCAGGTGCGCCTGGGGACAGGGCTGTCCCACCAGGGGCTGCAGCACGCTGCGGCGGTTCTCCAGAGAAAGCAGTATGTTATCAAGGGCGCGGACGGTGTGGCTGGTAAAATCGAGGATCCGCTGTTGATTAACATTGCGCTGTGAAATAAAGCGAATGCCTAACGTCAGGATGAGTGTGAGGAGCGCAACCGTGACACAGACGATAACGCGTTTTCGGCGATAGTTTTTAATGATCGTTTGTGCAGTTTGCATGAACGGTCGCCTGATAAGCCACCAGCCACAAAAGCCGGACGCAACAGTGAAAGTGTAGTGGGGAAAACAGCGGGAGACGAGGAAGAAGAGGGAAATTCGCCCATCCGTTGCAGATGGGCGAAAGGCAGTATTAGTCGCACTGCACCTTAATGGCCAGGCCACCACGGGACGTCTCGCGGTATTTCGCGTTCATGTCTTTGCCGGTTTCGTACATGGTTTCAATCACCTTATCCAGCGATACGCGAGGTTCGCTGGTACGGCGCATCGCCATACGTGAGGCGTTGATGGCTTTCACCGAGGCAATCGCGTTACGCTCGATGCACGGCACCTGCACCTGGCCCGCGACCGGGTCACAGGTCAGACCGAGGTTATGTTCCATACCGATTTCAGCCGCCACGCAGACCTGCTCAGGGCTTGCGCCCAGCAGCTCTGCCAGACCTGCCGCCGCCATGGAACAGGCCACGCCGACTTCACCCTGACAGCCCACTTCCGCACCGGAGATGGAGGCGTTCATCTTGTACAGCGCGCCGATGGCACCTGCCGCCAGGAAATAGCGGATATAGATATCCGGCGTCACGGGCTCAATAAAGTGATCGTAGTAGGCCAGCACTGCCGGGACGATACCGCAGGCGCCGTTGGTTGGCGCCGTCACGACGCGACCACCGGCGGCGTTCTCTTCGTTAACGGCCAGGGCAAACATGTTTACCCAGTCAACCACGTTCATCGGGTCGTTGGAGAACTTGTCCGTGGTCACCAGCATACGGCGCAGGGCGGAGGCACGACGCGGTACGCGCAGCGGACCCGGCAGAACGCCTTCGGTGTTCATCCCGCGATCGATACAGGCGCGCATGGTTTGCCAGACGTTCGCAAAATAGTCTTCAATCTCTTTTTTGCTGTGCAGGGCCAGCTCGTTCTGCATCACCATACCGGACAGTGAAAGACCGGTCTCTTTGCAGTAGCCCAGCATTTCGGTAGCCGATTTGAATGGGTACGGTACGCTGACGTCGCCGACGCTGTCTTTGCCAAAATGCTCTTCATCCACGATGAAGCCACCGCCGATGGAGTAGTACGTCTTGCTGTAGATCTCTTTTTCACCGCTCCAGGCGTGAATGGTCATGCCGTTTTCATGTAGCGGCAGGTTGTCGCTACGGAAACGCATGCCGTCATCCTGCGGAAAATCGACTTCCTGCTGGCCGTTTGCCAGCAGCAGGCGACCACGTGTTTCCACGTCGCGGATAAATGCCGGGATGGCATCAATATCAACGGTATCCGGCATGTTGCCTGCCAGACCCATAATAATGGCGATATCGGTGTGGTGGCCTTTACCCGTTAATGACAGCGAGCCGTAAACATCCACGGCGACACGGGTAACGCTTTCCAGTAATCCTTTTTCGACCAGATCATCGACGAACTGTTTACCGGCCTTCATCGGGCCAACAGTATGGGAAGACGAAGGGCCAATTCCCACTTTGAACATGTCGAATATACTAATCACTTTCACACTCCTGACAGGGTTACCGGGGTTCCAGTAACGATGTTATAACTGCGCATAGTGTAAGAGGGAACACCGACCTCGGCTTAACTATTCACATGAATTAAACTAATGGTTAACGATGGGTTTTGCTAATAGCGCGACGCAGATCGCAAACCTGGCAGAAGAGGGCGGAATGTAAAGTATAGTCAAGGCTTCAGGCCGATTTGCAACGCCAGCTCACGAATAATGCCCGCCGTCATGCCCCAGACAAAATAATGCTGATACCAGGACAACCAGACCCGATGGTCATGCCCACGACGCTGAATATCCAGCGGGTGGTAACGACTCAGTCGGAGGGCTTCATCCAGCGGCATTTCAAACACCGCGGAGACTTCATCGACGCTGGCGTGATACTGCAGGCCCGGCGGGATAATGCCCACCACCGGCGTGACCTGAAAACCGGTGACGCTGTCGACGGGCGGCAGCACGCCGATGACCTCAACGGCCTCCGGCGGAATGGCCACCTCTTCCTGCGCTTCGCGCAGCGCGGCGGCAATCAGCGAGGCGTCGGAGCTGTCTACCGCGCCACCCGGAAAGGCAACCTGACCCGCGTGCTTGCGTAAATGGGCGGAACGCTGGGTGAGCAGCAGGCCCGGCTGCGCGCGACGCACGACCGGGATCAGCACGGCCGCCTGACGTTGATTCAGCGCTTCGCGGTTAACCTGCGGTCGTAATAGCTGAAAACGCGATAAAAAGTCATCCAGCGTCAGGTTCTCTTTTTTCACCCGTGATTACTCCAGTTGTTTCAGGATACGGTTAACTTTATCAAAGGTTTCCTGATATTCCGCATCGACCTCACTGTCGGCAACAATGCCGCCCCCGGCCGAACAGTAAAGGTTTCCGTTGCAGGCGGTCAGCGTACGAATGGTAATGCTGGTATCCAGCGTGCCGCACAGGCTGATATAGCCGATGCTGCCGCACCAGGCGTTGCGGCGGTGCGGCTCCAGCTCATCAATGATCTCCATCGCCCGCACCTTTGGCGCGCCGGTGATGGAGCCGCCCGGGAACGCGGCACGCAGCAGGTCGCAGGCCGTGCGCGAGTCAGGCAGCCGCGCGGTAATGGTGCTGACCAGATGATGCACCGCCGGGAAAGGCTCGACGACAAACAGTTCCGGCACGCGGACGCTGCCCGGAATGGCCACCCGGCCAATGTCGTTACGCATCAGATCGACAATCATCAGGTTTTCGGCGCGGTCTTTCGGCGAGGCGGCGAGTTTTTCCGCCTGCTGGCGGTCGGCGTCGGGATCGGCAAGACGCGGCAAGGTGCCTTTAATCGGACGGGTTTGAATCGTGCCCTCGGCCAGATGAATAAAACGCTCGGGCGACAGGCTGAGGATCGCCCCCTGTTCCAGACGCACAAACGCGCTAAACGGCGCCTTATTGCTGGCATTAAGACGGGTAAACGCCTGCCACTCATCTCCCCGGTATGTCGCCTGGAAGCGCTGGGCAAGGTTAACCTGGTAGCAGTCACCGCTTTGCAGATACGCCTGAACGCGCGCGAATTTTTCGCCATACTCTGCGGCGCTCATGTTCGAGCGCCAGTCGGAGGTCAGCGTGAATGGCCCGGCAGGTGCAGGCTGCTGTGCCTCAAGCCACGCCAGACGCGCCTGCACGTCACGATGGCTCAGCAGGGAAACCGTTTTTTTCTGGTGATCAACAATTAACGCCCAGTCATACAGCCCGACGGCCATGTCGGGCAGGGGAATATCAGCCTGCGCATGCTCGGGCAGCGTTTCGAAACGGCGACCCAGATCGTAGCCAAACAGGCCCAGCGCGCCCCCCTGAAAAGGAAGGTCCGGGTTGGGTGTGGCAGATAAGCCCAGCGCGTTAATGTCGTGCTGAAGCTGCACCAGCGGCTCGTCCGTCAGCGACAGGTCATCGGTTGTCAGCGTCTTCAGCGGATCGGCGACCAGAATATCAAAGCGGCTATAGGGATGATCCGCATGGCCGGAATGCAGCAGCATCGCAAACGGAAGATGGCTCAGGCGGGCAAACCAGTATTCAGCGGCGTCTGTCCGCCAGGGCAGGGTAATAACAGTGGGGAAGCGCATGTTCATGTATGGCATACTACCGGGCAGCGTGAAATAATTAGCGCGAATAATTTAGCAGGAGTTGACGATGTTTGCAGGTTTACCTTCTCTGAGCCATGAACAGCAGCAGAAAGCGGTTGAGCGAATTCAGGAACTGATGTCCCAGGGGATGAGCAGCGGACAGGCGATTTCCCAGGTGGCGGAAGAACTGCGCGCCACGCATACCGGCGAGCGGATCGTGGCGCGTTTCGAGGATGAAGATGAAGAGTAATCGGGCTTAAACCGCCGCGATAATCTTAATCTCGACCTTGTATTCCGGCTTCATCAGCGTGGCCTGTACGGTGCAGCGTACAGGCGCGTGACCCGCCACCACCCACGCATCCCAGGCTTTGTTCATTGCCGCGAAGTCATCTTTGTTTGCCAGGAAAATCGTCGCATCCAGAATGCGGGATTTGTCGCTGCCCTGTTTTTCCAGCACCGCGTCAATCTGCGCCAGGGTATTTGCCGTCTGCTCGAACGCATCCGCGTCCAGGTTAGCCGGGACGCCGGTGTAGTAGAGCGTCTGGTTATGGATCACCACATCAGACCAGCGGGCTTCGGCATCAATGCGCACAATTGTCATAAACGTTTCCTCGTTATTTTTCGTCATCAGGCGGCAAGACTGCCATATTGTTCTCCTGTCGTCACTATTTGGGGTGGCACATGAGAGGATGGGCTGACATAATCCCTGTGCAAAAATACAGTGAGAGAGCACCGTGGCAGACGATTTTTCCCCTGAAGGTCAATTAGCGCAGGCTATCCCCGGCTTCAAACCCCGTGAGCCTCAGCGACAGATGGCGCACGCCGTTGCACACGCCATCGATAAGGCTCAGCCGCTGGTGGTTGAAGCCGGTACCGGCACGGGTAAAACCTATGCTTACCTTGCGCCGGCGCTGCGGGCGAAAAAGAAGGTGATTATTTCCACCGGTTCAAAAGCGCTGCAGGATCAGCTCTACAGCCGCGATTTGCCCACGGTAGCTAAGGCGCTGAAATACAAGGGACGTCTGGCCCTGCTGAAGGGGCGCTCCAACTATCTCTGCCTGGAGCGCCTTGAGCAGCAGGCGCTGGCGGGCGGCGATCTGCCGGTACAGACGCTGAGCGACGTCATTATCCTTCGGTCATGGGCGAACCAGACCGAAGAGGGCGATATCAGCACCTGCGCGAGCGTGCCGGAAGATTCCCCGGCCTGGCCGCTGGTGACCAGCACCAACGACAACTGCCTCGGCAGCGACTGCCCGCTGTATAAAGACTGCTTCGTGGTGAAAGCGCGCAAAACGGCGATGGACGCGGATGTGGTGGTGGTGAACCACCATCTGTTTCTCGCGGATATGGTGGTCAAGGACAGCGGTTTCGGCGAGCTGATCCCCGAGGCGGACGTGATGATCTTTGATGAAGCGCACCAGCTTCCGGATATCGCCAGCCAGTATTTCGGTCAGTCGCTCTCCAGCCGTCAGCTGCAGGATCTGGCGAAAGATTTCACCATTGCGTACCGGACCGAACTCAAAGATACCCAGCAGCTGCAGAAGTGCGCCGACCGCCTGGCGCAGAGCGTGCAGGATTTCCGTTTACAGCTCGGCGAGCCGGGCTATCGCGGCAACCTGCGCGAGCTGCTGGCGGACAAAAATATCCAGCGCGCGCTGCTGCTGCTCGATGACGCCCTGGAGCTCTGCTACGACGTGGCGAAACTGTCCCTCGGCCGCTCCGCGCTGCTGGATGCGGCCTTCGAGCGCGCTACGCTCTATCGCGGTCGGCTCAAACGGCTGAAAGAGATCAACCAGCCGGGGTACAGCTACTGGTACGAGTGCACCTCGCGGCATTTCACGCTGGCGCTCACGCCGCTGACGGTGGCCGATAAATTCAAAGAGGTGATGGCGCAAAAGCCGGGAAGCTGGATCTTCACCTCGGCAACCCTGTCGGTGAATGACGATCTGCACCACTTCACCGAGCGCCTCGGCATTGAGCAGGCGGAATCGCTGCTCCTGCCCAGCCCGTTCGACTACGAAAAACAGGCGCTGCTCTGCGTTCCCCGTAATCTGCCGCTGCCGAACCAGCCGGGTGCGGCGCGCCATCTGGCTGCAATGCTAAAACCGATGATCGAGGCCAACAACGGCCGCTGCTTTATGCTCTGTACCTCCCACGCCATGATGCGCGATCTCGCCGAGCAGTTCCGCGCCACGATGACCCTACCGGTGCTGCTGCAGGGCGAAACCAGCAAAGGCCAGCTGTTACAGCAGTTTGTCAGCGCCGGTAATGCCCTGCTGGTCGCAACCAGCAGCTTCTGGGAAGGGGTAGACGTGCGCGGCGACACGCTTTCGCTGGTGATCATTGATAAGCTGCCGTTTACCTCCCCGGACGATCCGCTGCTGAAGGCGCGGATGGAAGACTGCCGTCTGCGCGGCGGCGATCCGTTTGACGAGGTACAGCTGCCGGATGCGGTCATCACGCTTAAGCAAGGGGTAGGGCGCTTAATCCGTGACGTCACCGATCGCGGCGTGCTGGTCATCTGCGATAACCGGCTGGTGATGCGTCCTTACGGGGCGACTTTCCTTGCAAGCCTGCCGCCCGCGCCGCGGACGCGGGACATAAAACGCGCGGTGCGTTTCCTGGCAAACCCAACGGCGGAGTAATTTACCCCGGAGTGTGCTAAGATGCGCGCCATTTTGTGACTGACCCTTGCGAGAGCGCGACGACTGATGCGAATTCTGGCTATTGATACCGCGACAGAGGCTTGCTCTGTTGCTCTGTTGAACGACGGTGCTGTTTCTGCCCATTTCGAAGAGTGCCCCCGGGAACACACCCAACGCATTCTGCCCCTGGTAAAAGCCATTTTAACCCAGGGCAACACCTCCTTAACCGACCTCGACGCGCTGGCCTTCGGCCGCGGCCCCGGCAGCTTTACGGGCGTACGTATCGGGATTGGCATTGCTCAGGGGCTGGCGCTGGGCGCCGAACTGCCGATGATCGGCGTCTCTACCCTCGCCACCATGGCGCAGGGCGCATGGCGCATGACCGGGGCAACGCGCGTCCTGGCAGCGATTGATGCCCGCATGGGCGAAGTCTACTGGGCCGAATACACCCGCGACGAGCAGGGCGTGTGGCACGGCGAAGAGACGGAAGCCGTGCTTAAGCCAGAAGCTGTGACAGAACGACTGAAGCAGCTGTCCGGTGAGTGGGCGACCGTCGGCACGGGCTGGCCAGCGTGGCCTGAGATGGCGAACGACACCGGATTGACGCTGGTGGACGGCAACATGCTGCTCCCGGCTGCTGAAGATATGCTTCCGATTGCCAGCCAGCTGCTCGCAGCAGGAAAAACCGTGGCCGTTGAACAGGCGGAACCGGTTTATTTGCGAAACACCGTCGCGTGGAAGAAACTTCCGGGCCGCGAGTGAATCTCAGTAACAGGAACTGAGAAAAAGGAGTCGCATCATGGCGGTTCAGACTAAAGTAGTACGCCTTATTATGGCAGGCGCAGTTGCCATAGCACTGAGCGGATGCGTTTCCGTTCCTGATGCGATTAAGGGCAGCAGCCCGACGCCACAGCAGGATCTGGTTCGGGTGATGAATGCCCCTGAACTGTACGTCGGCCAGGAAGCACGCTTTGGCGGTAAGGTCATAGACGTACAAAACCAGCAGGGGAAAACCCGTCTGGAGATCGCCACCGTTCCGCTGGACAGCGGCGCGCGGCCTGTACTGGGCGAGGCCTCCCGGGGACGTATCTACGCGGACGTCAGCGGTTTCCTCGATCCGGTCGATTTCCGCGGACAGCTGGTGACCGTCGTCGGGCCGATTACCGGCGCCGTGCAGGGCAAAATCGGCAACACGCCGTACAAATTTATGACCATGCAGGTCAACGGGTATAAACGCTGGCGGCTGGCACAGCAGGTGATCATGCCGCCTCAGCCGATCGATCCTTGGATGTGGGGTCCACATCCTTATCGTTATGGCTACCCGGGCTGGGGCTGGTACAACCCGGGCCCTGCACAGGTTCAGACGATCGTTACTGAGTAACTTACTGTTATTGTTAGAAAAGAGACAGCGGCTCAGCCGCTGTCTCTGTTTTTTTACGGATAAAACGAAAAAAAAGAGTGACGCGCTTCGCAACCTTAAATCTGAACAATTAATAAACTGGTACGCTGAGTTAATATAATGTTAACAAACTGTTTATTATCGGGGTTGTGATGACGACGAACACTCATTTCAGAGGTGATGCATTGAAGAAGGTTTGGCTTAACCGTTATCCCGCAGATGTTCCTGCTGAGATCAATCCTGACCGTTATCAATCCCTGGTGGAATTATTTGAACACTCGGTAAGGCGCTACGCGGACCAGCCCGCATTTGTGAATATGGGCGAGGTGATGACGTTCCGTAAGCTGGAGGAGCGCAGCCGGGCGTTTGCGGCGTATCTGCAGGAAGGGCTGGGGCTGCAAAAAGGGGATCGCGTCGCGCTGATGATGCCGAACCTGCTGCAATACCCGGTGGCGCTGTTCGGTATCCTGCGTGCCGGGATGATCGTCGTCAACGTCAACCCGCTGTATACCCCGCGCGAGCTGGAGCATCAGCTGAACGACAGCGGCGCGGTTGCGATTGTCATTGTGTCCAACTTTGCCCATACGCTGGAAAAGGTGGTCGACAAGACCCAGGTTAAACACGTCATCCTGACGCGCATGGGGGACCAGCTCTCCACCGCCAAAGGCACGCTGGTTAACTTTGTCGTCAAATACGTCAAACGTCTGGTGCCAAAATACCATCTGCCGGACGCCATCTCCTTCCGCCGCGCGCTGCATGCGGGCTACCGTATGCAGTATGTGAAACCCGAAGTGGTCGCGGAAGATCTTGCGTTTCTGCAATACACAGGCGGGACCACCGGCGTCGCCAAAGGGGCCATGCTTACCCACCGCAATATGCTGGCAAACCTTGAACAGGTAAACGCCACCTACGGGCCGCTGCTGCATCCGGGCAAAGAGGTGGTGATCACCGCGCTTCCGCTGTATCACATCTTTGCGTTGACCATGAACTGCCTGCTGTTTATTGAACTGGGTGGTCAGAACATCCTCATCACCAACCCGCGCGATATCCCGGGCCTGGTGAAAGAGCTGGCGAAATACCCGTTCACCGCCATGACCGGGGTAAATACTCTGTTTAACGCGCTGCTGAATAACAAAGAGTTCCAGCAGCTGGACTTCTCCACGCTGCATCTCTCTGCGGGCGGAGGCATGCCGGTTCAGCAGGCGGTCGCCGAGCGCTGGGTGAAGCTCACCGGTCAGTATTTGCTGGAGGGCTATGGCCTGACGGAGTGCGCGCCGCTGGTCAGCGTTAACCCGCATGACATCGACTATCATAGCGGAAGCATTGGTTTGCCCGTTCCTTCCACTGAAGCGAAACTGGTCGATGATAACGATAACGAAGTCGCGCCGGGCGAGCCGGGGGAGCTGTGCGTCAAAGGTCCGCAGGTGATGCTGGGCTACTGGCAGCGCCCCGATGCGACCGACGAAATCATCAAAGACGGCTGGCTGCACACCGGTGATATTGCGGTGATGGATGACGAGGGCTTCCTGCGCATCGTCGATCGTAAGAAAGACATGATCCTGGTCTCCGGTTTCAACGTCTATCCGAATGAGATCGAAGACGTGGTTATGCAGCACAGCGGCGTGCTCGAAGTGGCGGCAGTCGGCGTGCCTTCCGGCAGCAGCGGTGAAGCGGTGAAGATATTTGTGGTCAAGAAAGATCCTTCTCTCACCGAGGAAGCGCTGGTAACGTTTTGTCGTCGTCAGCTGACGGGCTACAAGGTGCCGAAGCTGGTGGAATTCCGCGACGAGCTGCCGAAATCCAACGTCGGGAAGATATTACGACGAGAATTACGTGACGAAGCCCGTGGCAAAGTAGACAATAAGGCCTGAGCTTCACGCTAATCGCCCAGACGCCGGTTAAGCCGGCGTTTTTTATGGGCGCAAACAAAAGAGAACCCGTTTTGAATTACCAGATGATCACGACCAACGACGAGCTGGCTTCGCTGTGCGAAGTGACGCGCGACTTTCCTGCCATTGCCCTGGATACCGAGTTTGTCCGTACCCGGACCTATTATCCGCAGCTGGGTTTGATTCAGATGTACGACGGTAAACACGTGTCGCTGATCGACCCTCTCGGCATTACCGACTGGACGCCGATGCGTGACCTGCTGCTCGATACCGCCGTGACGAAATACCTGCACGCAGGCAGTGAAGATCTGGAAGTCTTTCTGAACACCTTTGGCATCATGCCTCAGCCGCTGATTGACACGCAGATCCTCGCGGCATTCAGCAATCGTCCGCTCTCATGGGGCTTTGCTGCCATGGTAGAGGAGTATACGGGCCTGACGCTGGATAAAAGTGAATCCCGTACCGACTGGCTGGCGCGTCCGCTAACTGAGCGTCAGCTGGAGTATGCGGCGGCAGACGTGTTTTACCTGCTGCCGATTGCCGGACAGTTAATGAAAGAGGCAGAAGCCTCCGGATGGCTGCCTGCGGCGCTCGACGAGTGCCGTATGACCCAGCAGCGTCGTCAGGAAGTAGTTGACCCGAAAGAGGCCTGGCGCGACATCAGCAACGCCTGGCAGCTGCGTACGCGTCAGCTGGCGTGCCTGCAGCTGCTGGCAGACTGGCGTTTGCGTAAAGCACGCGAGCGCGATCTGGCCGTTAACTTTGTGGTTCGCGAAGAACATCTCTGGGCAGTGGCGCGCTATATGCCGGGCAGCCTGGGCGAGCTGGACAGCATTGGGCTTTCGGGCAGCGAGATCCGCTTCCACGGCAAAACCCTGCTGGCGCTGGTCGCAAAAGCGCAGGAGCTGCCGGAAGATGCGCTGCCGGAACCGCTGCTGAACCTGTTGGATATGCCGGGCTATCGCAAAGCGTTTAAGGAGATTAAAGCGCTGGTGCAGAACGTTGCAGCGGAAAGCAAACTGAGCGCTGAACTGCTCGCCTCACGTCGTCAGATTAACCAGCTGCTGAACTGGCACTGGAAGCTGAAGCCGCAGAATGGCGTGCCGGAAATGATGGCGGGGTGGCGCGGGAAATTGATGGCCGATCGCCTGAATACGCTGCTGGAAGGTTATCCGCGATAAAAAATATGCCGGGTGATAAACCCGGCATATTCCCCCGGTGGCGCTGCGCTTACCGGGGCTACGAAATCACAAACCTACGGACGCGACTCTTCCGCTTCCGGGAGCGTCACGTTCAGCTCCAGAATCGAAATATCCCCGTCTTTTTGTTCCAGCTGCACCGTCACCATCTCCGGGTCAATCTGCACGTACTTACAGATCACTTCCAGGATGTCCTTACGCAGCTGCGGCAGGTAGTGAGGCTCGGCGTCGCTACGACGACGCTCCGCAACGATAATTTGCAGACGTTCTTTTGCGATGTTGGCGGTGTTCTTTTTCCGCGAGAGAAAAAAGTCCAGTAATGCCATAACTTATCCTCCGAACAGGCGTTTGAGGAAACCTTTCTTCTCTTCTTCAATGAAGCGGAAAGGACGTTCTTCTCCCAGCAGACGGTCAACGGTATCGGCGTAAGCTTTACCTGCATCTGCCAATGTATCAAGGATCACTGGCTCGCCCTGGTTAGAAGCGCGTAACACGGACTGATCTTCCGGGATAACGCCCACCAGCTTAATGCGCAGGATCTCCAGCACGTCTTCCATGCTCAGCATGTCACCTTTGTTCACGCGGCCCGGATTGTAGCGGGTGAGCAGCAGGTGTTCTTTAATCGGGTCTTCGCCATTTTCCGCACGACGGGATTTAGAGGCGAGGATCCCCAGAATGCGGTCTGAATCACGCACGGATGAAACTTCAGGGTTAGTGGTGATGATCGCTTCATCAGCGAAGTACAGTGCCATCAGGGCACCGGTTTCGATGCCGGCAGGGGAGTCACAGACGATGAAGTCGAAATCCATTTTTTTCAGCTCATCGAGCACCTTTTCCACTCCTTCACGGGTCAGGGCGTCTTTGTCACGCGTCTGAGAGGCCGGGAGAATGTAGAGGTTCTCGGTGCGCTTGTCTTTAATCATCGCCTGGTTCAGCGTGGCATCGCCCTGAATGACGTTCACGAAGTCATACACGACGCGACGCTCACATCCCATGATGAGGTCGAGGTTACGCAGACCGATATCGAAGTCGATAACGATGGTTTTCTTTCCCTTCTGGGCCAAACCAGTAGCGATGGCCGCGCTGGAGGTGGTCTTGCCAACGCCTCCTTTACCCGAAGTAACAACAATAATGCGTGCCATAGAAATTCCTTGTTAAAAAGGGATCAATTCAACGGTTGAACGGTCAACGCGTCGTCTGCCAGAAGCAGGCGAGCCGCTTTGCCATAAAATTCGGCTGGGATCTTGTCGCTCAGCCAATATTCACCTGCGATGGACACCAGTTCCGCCGTCAGGTGAGTACAAAATATTTGCGCGTCTCGATCGCCACTTGCACCCGCGAGCGCACGTCCACGCATCATACCGTATACGTGAATGTTGCCATCTGCAATCAGCTCAGCGCCAGCACTGACGTGGCTTGTAACAATCAGATCACAGTTTGGTGCATAAATGCGCTGACCGGAACGAACCGGCACATCAATCATTCGCGTTTTTGTGACGGTAGTAACGTTTTGCACCGCAGGAGGGGGCGTTTGCACGGCAACGGGTGCCGCACGCGAGGCTTTTTCTTTGCCCTCATTCAGAAGAGGCAGCCCCGCACGCTCAATTTCCGCTTTCAGCTCAGTATCTTTGCAGCCGCTGATGCCCACGATACGCAGTCCGGTCGAGGAGACGGCCTGCTGGAGAAGTTTCCAGTTAACCGGAGCCTCAAGACCGCTAACGTTGATCACAACAGGGGCGTGCTTCAGAAAGGCGGGAGCCTGGGCGATTTTGTCCTCTAACGCCTGACGAATAACCTCGGGTTTTGCATCATGCAAATGTACCACTGATAAGGTGAAGCTACTGCCTTTAAGCTCGATGGGCGTGTTTGACATCCTGGCCTTACTCAATTTGCTATTAACCGCAACCACTCGCTGCGATATTCCGAAGAGTATCAGGCATGTTATAGTCAGGAGTATATTGAGGCAAGCAACCACCCATTAATTCAGAGTAAAAACATGTTTTGTGTGATCTACAGAAGTACAAGCCGTGACCAGACCTATCTTTATGTCGAAAAGAAAGACGATTTTTCACGCGTGCCTGAAGAATTAATGAAGAACTTTGGCCGACCACAGCTGGCGATGCTGCTGCCGCTTGATGGTCGTAAGAAACTGATTAATGCCGATCTGGATAAAGTAAAAACGGCCTTAGCCGAGCAAGGCTATTATTTACAGCTTCCACCGCCACCCGAGAATTTATTAAAACAGCATCTTGAGGCGAACGGTAAAAAATAGTCTCAACTGTTTTTGGGCACAACACATCAACCGTTTAGGGGTCGACCATGTATCAACATCACAACTGGCAAGGTGCATTACTGGATTATCCCGTCAGCAAAGTCGTCTGCGTGGGCAGCAACTATGCAAAACATATTCAGGAGATGGGCAGCGCGACGCCAGAAGAGCCGGTTCTGTTCATTAAGCCTGAAACGGCGCTTTGCGATATCCGCCAGCCGCTGGCCCTGCCGCAGGGGCTCGGCTCGGTGCATCACGAAGTTGAACTCGCCGTGCTGATCGGCGCAACGCTGCGTCAGGCCTCCGAAGAGCATGTTCAGAAAGCGATTGCCGGTTACGGCGTGGCGCTGGATCTGACGCTACGTGACGTGCAGGGCAAAATGAAGAAAGCCGGGCAGCCTTGGGAAAAAGCCAAAGGGTTTGATAATTCCTGCCCGATCTCGGCGTTTGTGCCGGTGAGCGAATTTACCGGCGATCCGCAGGACACCCCGCTCAGCCTGAAGGTTAACGGTGAAATCCGCCAGCAGGGCACCACGGCAGACATGATCCATAAGATTGTGCCGCTGATCGCCTACATGAGCCGCTTCTTTACCCTGAAACCGGGCGATGTGATCCTGACCGGAACCCCAGAAGGTGTTGGCCCGCTGCTCAGCGGTGACGAGCTTGAGGTCGGTTTTAACGGCCTGTCGCTGAAAACCCGCGTGCTGTAACCTCCTCTTGCCGCCTGAAAAGGGCGGCAAAACTTGCATCGACGTGCCAGACTCGTTATAAGGTGCGCTTTCTTTTGACGTGTGGACATCCTGATGAACGACATCCCCTTCTGGCAAAGCAAAACTCTCGACGACATGACGGACGCGGAATGGGAATCCTTATGCGACGGCTGCGGTCAGTGCTGCCTGCATAAGCTGATGGATGAAGATACGGACGAGATTTACTTCACCAACGTTGCCTGCAAGCAGCTAAACATAAAGACCTGCCAGTGCCGCAACTATAAGCGCCGCTTCGAGTTTGAGCCGGACTGCATCAAGTTAACCCGGGATAATTTGCCCACCTTTGAATGGCTGCCGCATACCTGCGCGTATCGCCTGCTGGCGGAAGGGAAAGGTCTGCCTGACTGGCATCCGCTGTTAACCGGTTCAAAAGCGGCGATGCACGGTGAGCGCATTTCAGTGCGCCACATCGCGGTGAAAGAGTCCGAGGTGCGTGACTGGGAAGACCACATCATGAACCACCCGACCCGTTGAGATTAAAAAACCCGCCGAGGCGGGTTTTTTCTTGTGTTTGTGCGGCCTGATGCCCTCACCCCAACCCTCTCCCACGGGAGAGGGCGCAAACACTAAAAACGGCAACCGAGGTTGCCGTTTTGCTTTTACCTTCCAAACAGATCGCGTTTTTTCGGTTTGAACGGCTGGGCGATCAGCACCAGCAGCGCCACGACGAAGTAGGCGGCAAAAATACCCACCAGCCACTGCGGCATCTCCAGCGTCAGGAATTCCCACTGACGAACGGAGCAGTCACCGGATGCGACAAACACTTGCGGCAGCCATTTGTCCAGCGGCAGCCAGCTCGGGAAGCGGGCGGCAAAATCACAGGTCATAAACGGTGACGGATGCAATTGCATCATGGTGTGCTGCCAGGAGAGTTCAATCCCTTTCCAGGCGCTG
The DNA here is from genome assembly GCF_000568095.1 of Enterobacter sp. DC4. Taxonomy (NCBI): domain Bacteria; kingdom Pseudomonadati; phylum Pseudomonadota; class Gammaproteobacteria; order Enterobacterales; family Enterobacteriaceae; genus Enterobacter; species Enterobacter sp. DC4. The sequence continues at coordinate 330,990 of NZ_AZUB01000002.1, forward strand.
TATATCCAGATGGCAATACCGGCATAGCGAAGCGGCGATTTTGGGGCAATCGCGCCCACCAGGCCCGCACCCATAATGCCGAACAGTGCGCAGCGTTCATAAATACAAAGCACGCAAGGTTTGAGTCCCATTACATGCTGGAACCACAGCGCGACCATTTCCAGCGCAAAGGCGGTCAGGGCCATTAACAACCACGCTCCGCGACCGCGGGAGCACTGGTTTAAAAATCTCAACATAATCATTTCCCTGGAACATGCTTAGAAATCGCAGTGTAAACGAATTCGTTTTTCGCGCCACCTGTACCTGGCGAAATAAAACGTAATTGGATGTTTATCGTGCGAAAAGGCAAACGGGCAGCGAACTGCCCGAGATGCAGTGTTTATTGCGCCGCAAGTATACCCGCTTGTATCAACCATTGCGTACAGGGAATGAGGGTAATTTTGACGCAAAGCAATCCCACGATCGTGAGCACCAGCGTATAGGGCAGCGCCATCCACACCATCCTGCCATAAGAAAGTCGTATGAGCGGCGCGAGGGCGGAGGTCAGGAGGAACAGGAAGGCGGCCTGGCCATTTGGCGTCGCCACCGACGGCAGGTTGGTGCCGGTATTGATCGCCACGGCCAGCAGCTCAAACTGTCCGGCGCTGATAACGCCTTGCTCCAAAGCCGCTTTGGCCTCGTTGATATAGACCGTCCCGACGAAGACGTTATCTGAGATCGACGAGAGCAGGCCGTTGAACAGGTAAAACAGCGACAGCTGAGCATCCGGCGATGCCTTTAAGACAAAGGCAATAATCGGCGCGAACAGATGCTGGTCGATTATCACCGCCACGACGGCAAAGAACACCGCCAGCAGGGCGGTAAACGGCAGGGCTTCGGTAAACGCCTTACCGATGGCATGCTCGTCCGTCACGCCGGTAAAGGTGGTGGCGAGAATAATGACCGACAGGCCAATCAGCCCCACTTCAGCCAGATGGAACGCCAGCGCGGCGATCAGCCAGACGCCGATGATCCCCTGGGCAATCAGACGCAGCGTCTCCTGGCGCGTCCGCTGGCGTCGGCTCTGCAGATCGAATTTATGCAGCTCCTGACGTACCGGCTCCGGGAGCTGGGCCCCATAGCCAAAGAGGCTAAACTTCTCCACCAACAGACAGGTCGCCAGCCCGCAGAAAAGCACCGGTACGCTCACCGGCGCCATTCTCAGGAAGAACTCACCGAAGTGCCAGCCCGCCGCTTTGGCAATGATCAGGTTTTGCGGTTCGCCCACCATGGTCATCACGCCGCCCAGCGCGGTACCGACGCCAGCATGCATCATCAGGCTGCGCAGGAAGGCGCGAAACTGTTCCAGTACCTCACGATTATGCGCATCGACGTGGCTGTCATCCTGCAAATCCTCGCCCGGACGAGAGGAGGCCACGCAGTGATAAATACCGTAAAACCCCACCGCTACGCTTATCACCACCGCGACGACCGTCAGCGCATCCAGGAAGGCCGACAGGAAGGCGGCCGCCAGGCAAAACGCCAGCGAGAGCAACATTTTCGACGGAATGCTGAGCAGCAGGCGCGTGAAGATAAACAGCAGCAGCTGTTTCATGAAGTAGATGCCCGCCACCATAAACATCAGCAGCAGAAGCACTTCGAGATTGGATGCCAGCTCGGCTTTGACGTGCTCGGCGCGGGTCATGCCGATGACGACGGCCTCAAACGCCAGCAGCCCGCCCGGCAAAAGCGGATAACATTTCAGCGCCATGGCCAGGGTGAAGATAAACTCCGCCACCAGCAACCACCCGGCAATGAACGGGTTTACGCTAAAGAGGAGGGGGTTAACGACCAGGAACACCAGAAGTATAAGTTTGTACCAGTCCGGAGACTGGCCTAAAAAGTTGCGCCACAGTGCGCGCCCAAAAGAAATTTCCACGACAGACGTCCATCCCCGTCAAGTAAGACAAAACATCAGTATACGCAAAAATCGCGGTCTGGAGGCGGATAAGGCTGCATTGTAAATTTCACAAAAATGAAACGGCGATCCCTCTTTTCTCTCTTTGCCGTGCTACCTGCCACTGGCTGCCTCTGGTATGATGAGTCCAATTTGCTAAAGCTGTGTAATGGAAATCTCACTATGGTCATTAAGGCGCAGAGCCCGGCGGGTTTCGCGGAAGAGTACATCATTGAAAGCATCTGGAATAATCGTTTCCCTGCGGGGTCCATCCTTCCGGCTGAACGCGAACTCTCTGAACTGATTGGCGTCACTCGCACCACGCTGCGTGAAGTGCTCCAGCGGCTGGCGCGCGATGGCTGGTTGACTATCCAGCACGGCAAGCCGACGAAAGTAAACAACTTCTGGGAAACGTCCGGGCTGAACATTCTTGAAACGCTGGCGCGTCTCGACCATGAAAGCGTGCCGCAGCTCATTGATAATCTGCTCTCCGTTCGCACCAACATCGCGACGATCTTTATTCGTACCGCTTTCCGTCAGCATCCGGAAGACGCCCTTGCGGTGCTGGCCACAGCGAACGAGGTGGAAGATCACGCCGATGCTTTTGCCACCCTCGATTACAACGTGTTTCGCGGCCTGGCGTTTGCCTCCGGCAACCCGGTGTATGGCCTGATCCTCAACGGTATGAAAGGGCTTTATACCCGCATCGGCCGCCACTACTTTGCCAATCCGGAAGCGCGTAGCCTGGCGCTGGGCTTCTACCATAAGCTGAGCAAGCTCTGTACTGAAGGCCTGCACGATCAGGTTTATGAGACGGTGCGCCGCTACGGTCATGATTCCGGTGAAATCTGGCACCGCATGCAGAAAACGCTGCCGGGCGATTTGGCGATTCAGAGCCGCTGAAATAAAAAACCTCTCGTATGAGAGGTTTTTTTTCGCCCGGTGACGCTTCGCTTACCGGGCCTACAAAACCCGTAGGCCGGGTAAGGCGTAGCCGCCACCCGGCAAAAAAACTACAGTGTATTCAACCGCGCCGGGCAGCGTTCCAGCAGCTCGACGCTCCCGTCTTCATTCTGCTGCTCCAGCTGCACGTCAAAGCCCCACAGGCGATGCACATGCTTCAGCACCTCTTTGCGCCCTTTATCCAGCGGCGCGCGATTGTGCGGGATATAGCGCAGCGTCAGGGAGCGGTCACCGCGCAAATCCACGTTCCACACCTGAATATTCGGCTCAAGGTTGCTCAGGTTGTACTGGGAAGAGAGGCGAGAGCGGATCTCACGGTATCCCTCCTCGTTGTGGATTGCGGAGATCTCCAGATAGTTGTTACGGTCGTCGTCCAGCACGGTGAAGAAGCGGAAGTCACGCATGATCTTCGGCGACATAAACTGGCTGATGAAGCTCTCATCCTTGAAGTCGCGCATCGCAAAGTGCAGCGTTTCCAGCCAGTCAGAGCCGGCGATATCCGGGAACCAGTACTTGTCTTCTTCCGTTGGCGACTGGCAGATACGCTTAATGTCCTGGAACATGGCAAAGCCAAGCGCATACGGGTTAATGCCGCTGTACCACGGGCTGTTGTAGGGCGGCTGGAACACCACGTTGGTATGGCTGTGGAGGAATTCCATCATGAACCGCTCGGTAACTTTACCCTCGTCATACAGATGGTTGAGGATGGTGTAGTGCCAGAAGGTCGCCCAGCCTTCGTTCATCACCTGCGTCTGCTTTTGCGGATAGAAATACTGGCTCACCTTGCGCACGATGCGCAGGATCTCACGCTGCCACGGCTCCAGCAGCGGGGCGTTCTTCTCCATAAAATAGAGCAGGTTTTCCTGTGGCTCGGACGGATAACGACGCGCTTCGGCGACCGCTTTTTCTTCCTCACGTTTCGGCAGGGTACGCCACAGCATGTTCACCTGGCTCTGCAGATACTCTTCGCGGCTTTTTTGTCGCGCTTTCTCCTCCTGCAGGGAGATTTTCTGCGGACGTTTGTAGCGGTCCACGCCGTAGTTCATCAGCGCGTGGCAGGAGTCGAGCAGTTTTTCCACTTCGTCCACGCCGTAGCGCTCTTCGCAGTCGGTAATATATTTACGGGCGAAGATCAGGTAATCGACGATGGAGCTGGCATCCGTCCAGCTGCGGAACAGGTAGTTATTCTTGAAAAAGGAGTTGTGCCCGTAGCAGGCGTGCGCCATCACCAGCGCCTGCATGGTAATGGTGTTCTCTTCCATTAAATAGGCGATACACGGATTGGAGTTAATGACAATCTCATACGCCAGCCCCTGCTGGCCGTGCTTATACAGCCGCTCCGTTTCAATAAATTTTTTACCAAACGACCAGTGTGGATAGTTAATCGGCATCCCGACGCTGGAGTAGGCGTCCATCATCTGTTCGGACGTAATGACTTCAATCTGATGGGGATAGGTATCCAGACGATACAGTTTTGCGACCCGGTCGATTTCGGCGAGGTAAACATCCAGCAGCTCGAAGGTCCAGTCGGGTCCATCGCTCAGACGTGTGTTGTCCTTGTTCAGGGAATCAATAGTAGCCATTAGCGCGCCCTCGTTGTGGGTGCTCTCTCTGTCTGGAGAGCCTCCTTTCAAGCATAGATCAACGTGTTAAAAAGCGTGCTGGGGCAGAAATTTTTTCTTTGCGATTTCGCGTTTTTGATACGGCAAAAAAACGGTATGCCTCAGCATATTATGCTGGTTAAAAATAACGCGCAGCAGGAGATCCCAAATTAGCACTATCCCCTGATGCTGGGGGATGTGTGAGGTAAGTCACCATAAAAAAGTCATATGTTGAATAATATTTTCAACTAGGTTATCAATCTGTAATTAGAAGATTGTTCTTTTGCACATAATGGAGTGGCTATGCGTGTTGTCATACTGGGAAGTGGTGTCGTTGGGGTAACCAGCGCCTGGTATTTAAGTCAGGCGGGACATGACGTAACCGTTATCGATCGTGAATCCGGTCCGGCGCTCGAAACCAGCGCGGCGAACGCCGGGCAAATCTCTCCCGGCTATGCCGCTCCGTGGGCTGCGCCGGGCGTTCCGCTGAAAGCGATTAAATGGATGTTCCAGCGCCACGCGCCGCTGGCCATCAGCCTTGACGGCACGCAGTTCCAGCTGAAGTGGATGTGGCAGATGCTGCGCAACTGCGACACCCGCCACTACATGGAGAACAAAGGGCGCATGGTGCGCCTGGCGGAATACAGCCGCGACTGCCTGAAAGCGCTGCGCGCGTCGACGGGGATTGAGTACGAAGGCCGTCAGGGCGGAACGCTGCAGCTGTTCCGCACCGAGCAACAGTACGAAAATGCCACCCGCGATATCGCCGTGCTGGAAGATGCCGGCGTACCGTATCAGCTGCTGGAAGCCAGTCAGTTAGGGCAGGTTGAACCGGCGCTGGCGGAAGTGGCGCATAAGCTGACGGGCGGCCTGCGCCTGCCGAATGACGAAACCGGCGACTGCCAGCTCTTTACGCAGCGTCTGGCGCAAATGTGCGAGCAGGCGGGGGTGAAGTTCCGCTTCAACACCTCTGTCGACAAGCTGCTGTCGGAAGGGGAAAAAATTTACGGCGTGAAGTGCGGCGACGAGGTGATCAAAGCCGATGCCTACGTGATGGCGTTTGGTTCGTACTCCACCGCCATGCTGAAAGGTATTCTCGACATTCCGGTCTACCCGCTCAAGGGCTACTCGCTGACCATTCCGGTGAAAGAAGAGAGCGGTGCTCCGGTATCGACCATTCTGGATGAAACCTACAAAATCGCCATTACCCGCTTCGATAACCGCATTCGCGTAGGCGGCATGGCGGAGATTGTCGGCTTCAACACCGAACTGCTACAGCCGCGTCGTGAAACGCTGGAGATGGTTGTGGGCGATCTCTTCCCGCGCGGTGGCTTTGTGGAGCAGGCGACGTTCTGGACCGGCCTGCGTCCGATGACCCCGGACGGCACGCCTATCGTGGGCCGCACGCCGTTTAAAAACCTGTGGACCAATACCGGCCACGGCACGCTTGGCTGGACGATGGCCTGCGGATCGGGCCAACTGCTGAGCGACCTGATTTCCGGGCGCACGCCGGCAATTCCGTTTGACGATTTAAGCGCCGCACGCTATCAATCGGGGTTTACGCCTTCGCGTCCACAGCATCTGCACGGCGCGCATAACTAAGGAGCTGTCATGTCCCGTCCTGTTCTGGCCCAGCTGAACCTGCAGGCCCTGAAGGATAATCTGCAAATTGTTCGTCGGGCGGCACCTGGTTCGCGCGTCTGGTCGGTGGTGAAAGCGAATGCCTATGGCCACGGCATTGACCGTATCTGGAGCGCCCTGAGCGCCACCGATGGTTTTGCCTTACTCAATCTGGAAGAGGCCATTCTGCTGCGCGAGCGCGGCTGGAAAGGGCCTATTCTGCTGCTGGAAGGGTTTTTCCACGCCGACGATCTGCCGCTGCTGGATAAGTACCGTCTGACTACCAGCGTGCACAGCAACTGGCAGATTAAGGCGATTCAGGATGCGAAGCTCCATGCTCCGCTGGATATCTATCTTAAGGTGAACAGCGGCATGAACCGCCTGGGCTTCCAGCCTGAGCGGGTGCATACGGTCTGGCAGCAGCTGCGCGCGCTGAAGAACGTAGGTGAAATGACGCTGATGGCGCATTTTGCCGACGCGGAAAGACCGGACGGCATTGCCGATGCCATGGTCCGCATTGAGCAGGCGGCAGAAGGGCTGGACTGCCCGCGCTCGCTGTCGAACTCGGCGGCCACGCTGTGGCATCCCGAGGCGCACTATAACTGGGTGCGTCCGGGGATCGTTCTGTACGGCGCGTCTCCCTCAGGCCAGTGGCAGGATATCGCCAACAGCGGCCTGAAGCCGGTCATGACCCTGCGCAGTGAAATCATTGGCGTGCAGACGCTGAAGGCCGGCGACACGGTGGGCTACGGCAGTCGCTACCGGGCAAAGGGCGAGCAGCGGATTGGCATCGTGGCGGGCGGCTATGCCGACGGCTACCCGCGCATCGCGCCGACCGGTACGCCGGTCTGGGTCGATGGGGTTCGCACGGGAACGGTGGGCACCGTATCAATGGATATGCTGGCCGTTGACCTGACGCCATGCCCGCAGGCGGGCATCGGTTCACCGGTCGAGCTGTGGGGTAACGAAATTAAGATTGATGACGTTGCTGCCGCGGCGGGCACGGTGGGGTACGAATTGATGTGCGCGCTGGCACCGAGAGTGCCGGTTGTGACGGTGTAACGAATGTTTGTGTCGGGTGGCGCTAACGCTTACCCGACCTACGTTCGAGGGTTTTGTAGGCCGGGTAAGGCGAAGCCGCCACCCGGCAAAAAAACCGCTACTCCGCTTCCTCTTCCATCGGCCTCAAACCGACTTTCCGCACCGCGTTATCTTCTTTTTCGGCAACGGTCCAGATCATCCCGGCAAACTCCACCTGGTCTCCCACGACCGGGGCAGCGCCAAGCCGCTGCTGGATGATTTCGCCCAGCGTTTGCTGGTTATCTCCGTCTTCAGCACCTTCATCCAGGCCGTAGATCAGCGCGACATCGGCAAACCTGGCGCTGGCTTCCAGAATAAAATCGCCAAAGAAACGCTGATCCAGCGCCACCGGAGGCGACTGGCTGAACAGTTTGCCCAGCGCGGGCAGGTCGCGCTCGCGGCCAATCACGCAGAGAATATCCCCTTCGCGCAGGCGGGTGCTGCCGGTAGGGTGCAGCAGAACGTTGTCGCGGAACAGAGCGGCAATGCGCGTTTCGGCCGGCATGTGCAAATCGCGCAGTGAAGCCCCCACGCACCATTTGTCGGCGCTCAGCTGATAGACGAACTGTTCCCACGGGTTCTCCGGATGAATGTCGAGCCCCACGCGGGAGACCGGCCAGCCCACGGGAGGGACCACCACTTTGGCTTTTTTAGCCGCCCACCCGAGCGAGGTTCCCTGGAACAGCAGCGAAATCAGTACCACGAAGAACGCCACGTTAAAGAACAGCCGCGCGTTATCCAGACCGGCCATCATCGGGAACACCGCAAGGATAATCGGCACCGCGCCGCGCAGGCCCACCCAGCTGATGAAGATCCGCTCGCGCAGGTTGAAGCCACGAAACGGCAGCAGGCCTGCAAATACCGACAGCGGACGGGCAAAGAAGATCATCCATGCAGAGAGCAGCAGCGCCGGAACGGCGATCGGCAGCAGGTCCGATGGCGTAACCAGAAGACCCAGCACCAGAAACATGCCGATCTGCGCCAGCCAGGCCAGGCCGTCGAAGTTCTGCAAAATGGCATGCCGGTTACGAATAGGGCGGTTGCCCATCAGGAACCCGCAGAGGTAGACGGCGAGAATGCCGCTGCCGTCCACTGCGGTAGTGACGGCAAAAATGAGAATGCCGCCGCTCAGCGCCAGCAGCGGGTACAGCCCCAGAGGAAGCGATATACGGTTGATCGTCTGCTGGAGCAGATATCCCCCTGCCAGGCCGATGACAATCCCCAGGCCAAACTGCTGCAGAATATGTAACGCAAACGTCCAGCTCAGCCCGCTTTCATGCTGCTGAATCATCTCGATAAGCGTAATGGTGAGAAACACCGCCATCGGGTCGTTACTGCCGGATTCAATCTCAAGCGTGGAGCCAACGCGTTCGTTAAGCCCTTTTCCGCCGAGCAGAGAAAACACCGCTGCCGCATCGGTTGAGCCAACAATCGCGCCAATCAGCAAACCTTCCATGATATTGAGATGGAAAAGCCACGCGGCCATCATTCCGGTGAGGCCAGAGGTAATCAGCACGCCGACCGTGGCGAGCGACAGCGCGGGCCCCAGGGCCACGCGGAAGGAGCTCGCCTGAGTGCGCATCCCGCCGTCCAGCAGGATCACCGCCAGCGCGAGGTTACTCACCATGTAGGCGAAAGGGTAGTTATCGAAAGGGATACCGCCAATGCCATCAATGCCGGCCAGCATGCCGATGGCGAGGAAAATGACAAGAATAGGTATGCCGAGACGCGATGAAAATGAACTTAATAAAATACTGCTGGTTACAAGGACCGAACCCAAAATGAAAAGGCTGATTATCGCTGCGGCATCCAATGTTCTCTTACTCCCACCTCAATGTTAACGCTGTTACTAAAACCCTAACATATTAACGACGGCAACAGCGTTTTATTAAGGGGGTATAACGGCTTTTTTATGCCTTTATGACAGGATGGCCGCTGATGGTCAGCCGACTGCCGGAATCATTGTGGATCAGCGAGGCGTGTGCCCCCAGTGCCAGGGTCACGGTGCGCTGCTCATGGCCGAAATCCAGACCGGTAATGACCGGAATATCCAGCCGCGAGCGAATGAACTCAACCATGGTCTCCAGGGAGTAACCCGCGTCATAGTCATTCGGCGCAGAACCGCTGAAGCTGCCCAGCACAATCGCGGACTGGCGTTCAAGAATACCGGCATGATAGAGCTGCAACAGCATGCGCTCGACGCGGAACGGATGTTCGTTGATATCTTCCAGCACCAGAATGCCGTCCTCAATGTGCGGCATCCACGGCGTGCCGATAAGCGAAACCAGCATCGCCAGGTTGCCGCCCCAGAGCTGACCTTCGCATTCCCAGTGCGGCCCATTGCCTTGCCACTCCACGCTGTAGGTGGAATTGCGCAGCGCGCGCCAGAAGTGTTCCATGGTAAACGCATTCAGCTCCGGGGCACCGAAGTTACCGGCCAGCATCGGGCCGCTGAAGGAGATAACGTTATGCAGCGCCAGCAGCCCTAGCTGGATGACGGTGAAATCGCTGTGGCCGCAAATCAGCAGTGGATCATGCTGCTGGCGCTGCGCCAGACCCTGCCAGTCAATGCTCTCCAGCAGCCGGCTCGCGCCATATCCGCCGCGCACCGCCAGCACAATCCGGTTTTCACCCTTCAGGTTCACCAGGCTGTTGATATCATTCAGCCGCTGCGCTTCTGTACCGGCAAAACGCTGCTGGCGGCGGGGGATAATCGTCTGATTTTCTACCTGATGACCCGATTCCAGCAAACGCTGAACGCCCCGCTGCGCCGCGTCCTGGTTAATGCAGTAGCCCGACGGCGCGATGAGATGAAACTGAGACATGGCAATTCCTTGCTGAATGAGAAACTAATTGTCTATATCATGCCGCGTATACGACGCCTGCTTCAAGAGGCGGCGCACCGCGATGACCGGCTATAAGGATAGATGACGTGAAATTGAGATGGTTTGCTTTTTTGATTGTGTTGCTTGCTGGCTGTAGTTCAAAACATGATTATCAAAACCCACCCTGGAACCCGGAAGTGCCGGTGAAACGGGCCATGCAGTGGATGCCGATCAGTGAACAAGCCGGGAAGGCCTGGGGCGTCAGTCCGCGTCTTATCACGGCGATCATTGCGGTGGAGTCCGGCGGTAACCCTACGCTTGTCAGCAAATCCAACGCGGTGGGGCTGATGCAGCTTAAAGCGTCAACGGCGGGGAAAGAAGTTTACCGCTATATGGGCTGGAGCGGTCAGCCGTCAACCAGCGAGCTGAAGAACCCGGAACGTAACATTTCAATGGGCACGGCTTATCTGAGCATCATGGAGCACGGCGTGCTGAAGGGCATTAAGGATCCGGAGGTGATGCAGTACGCGCTGGTGGTGTCTTACGTTAACGGTGCCGGCGCGTTGCTCAGAACCTTCTCCTCTGACCGCAAAGAGGCGATAGAAGAGATTAACGGCATGGACAAAGACGAATTCTTTGAGCATGTGGCGAAAAATCACCCGGCACCACAGGCGCCTCGTTATATCTGGAAAGTACAGAAAGCGATGGATGCCATGTAATGCCGCAGACGGGCGGCGGTCACGCTGCCCGATTTTCTTACAGAACTTTATTTGCGCGTTCCCGCGCCTCCCGCTCCAGCGAATAGATGATGCGCTGAAGCTCACGCTCTGCACCGGGCCCGACGTTCAGGAAGCGGAAGCTCAGACGCGGGGTGGTGATGGTTTCATTTTTGCTGTCCACGACGGTACGGTCGCTGATGGCAATCAGCTGTGCATCGAAATAAAAACGACCCCAGCCCCCCATATCCAGTTCAATTTGCGTAAACCGCATGCCTTCTACCAGTCCGTCGGGTTTCGGCGTATCCATCAGCGCACCCATGCCGCCCAGCGACAGATCGAAGAGGCGGAAGCGGATCTCTTTTTTATCCGGCATTTTGGCCTTACAAAAATAGGCGGGGTGAAGCGGAGCGCTAATGCGGAAATATTCACGACGCTGAACAAACCAGAGATTGGTGGGAAGTGGGGTAGCAAAAGCAGGGAGTCCCTGGTACTCGCTCAGTTCCAGTCGCGACAGGACAAACTCCACTTTGGCGCCCTGCGTTTCGGCCATCACCGCGATATTCTCCGCCTTCAGCGCCGCGCGGTTTTCATACTCCTGACTGCCTAAATCAATCACCAGCCGCTCCTGCGAGGCGTCAAGGATCTTGCTGATGAACTGATTATTCGACCAGCTGATGCGCAGCGGCACTTCACCTTTTTGCAGGTCGCGTAATACCCCTAATACAGCCAGCGGATTTTGCTTGAGGAACTGCTCACTGTAATGACTCACGCCGGATGGCTCCTTGATTGATGACAGACTGTCTTAGCGTTATCGGCAATCTGCAATGAAACTTAATACAAACCGGTGAGTTTTTTTTGCCTGTTTACGTAAAGATAAGTCGGTGAGATGAAAATGGTTTTCCGGCGATGACCTATACTTAAGTTAGCTGTGCAGAAGGTTTTCTGCGCACGCGTTAAACCTGCAAGAGGGCATCGCTATGGGTATCATCGCCTGGATTATCTTTGGTCTTATTGCTGGCGCTATCGCGAAATTGATTATGCCGGGAAACGATGGCGGCGGCTTTATTTTGACCTGTGTACTCGGGGTCGTTGGTGCGGTTGTGGGCGGCTGGCTGGCGACGATGTTTGGCTTCGGAGGCAACATAAGTGGTTTTGACCTGCACAGTTTTCTGGTCGCTGTCGTGGGCGCCATTGTGGTGCTGGGCATATTCAGGTTACTGCGACGAGCATAACATAACGTAAACGGCTCTCTGCGGAGGGCCGTTTTTTTGCCTGTGTATTGATTTGTTAATCTAAATGATAATAATTGTCGTTCCGTATCGCATCTAACAACAAGACGACATTATGACTCCCTCACGTTTTACGCTATGCGCCCTGGCAGGCGCCGTCACGTTCGCACTGCACGTTCCGGCATTCGCCGAAGAATCCACTATCGTCGTCACCGGCGCAGAGCAGGGCAGCGCGCTGCCGGCCTGGACGAACAGCGCCACGAAGTCGGCCGTTGCTGAAAGTAAAACGCCGCAGGTCATCACGACCGTCTCTGCGCCGGAAATTGAAAAACGCCATGCGAATTCGGTGAATGAAATCCTGCGCTATGCTCCGGGCGTCTCAACCGAGGTGCGGGGGAATACCTCCTACATGAGCGAATATAAAATTCGTGGCTTTACCGTCGACCAGGAGTTCTACAACGGGCTGCAGCTGCCCTATAACGTCACCGGCAATACCAAAGCGCGCATCGATCCGCTGTTGATTGACAGCGTTGATATCCTGAAAGGTCCCTCATCGGTTCTTTACGGCGGTGGTTCGCCGGGCGGGCTGGTGAATATCCAGAGTAAAAAGCCGCAGCGTGAAGCGCGAACCGAATTCGGTTTTAACACCGGCAATCGCAACCTGAAAGAGGGCTATCTCGACTCAACCGGGCAGATTGCCGACAGCGACTGGAACTACCGTCTGCTGGGTAAAGCGACGGAAAACGACGATCAACCGCACACCACCCGGTATGAAAACTATCTGGTTGCTCCGTCCGTCACCTGGCAGCCCGACAGCAAAACCCGCCTGACTCTGGATGCGCTGGCGCAGAACTCTCCGAGCCTGACGCCGTCAAACCCGCTGCCATTCGCCTATCTGCGCTCGAAATACGCGGGCAAGCGCGATTACGCCGGTGATGAGTGGAATGGGTTTAAGCAGCGTCAGTGGATGCTGGGCTACAGCTTTGAACATGCGTTCGACAGCGGCTGGGGCTTTAACCAGAAGGCGCGCTATTTCGACGTCGATACGCATCAGCGCAGCGTCTATGCGACGGGCACGGGAAGCGAGGTCTATCAGCTCAACCGCTTTGCCTACACCACCGATGAAGATCTGCATAGCTTCAACATCGATAACCAGGTGACTAAAACCGTGGCGCTGGGCGACTGGAAACACCATCTGCTGGCCGGGTTTGACTACCAGAAGCTGAACTCCCATTTCCACTACCGTTACGCGTCGACCACGCCGGGCATGGATATGCGTCATCCTGACTATTCGCAAATCAGTGAAAGCGCATTAGGGCTGTATACCGCCCAGAAAAACCGGCTGAGCTATCAGCAGAACGGCTACTACCTGCAGGATCAGGTGGAGTGGGATGGCTTAAATCTGCTGGGTAGTCTGCGCTACGACGATTATCGCTCCGTCACCACCAATTATCTGCAAAACGGTGATAAGGACTGGGTATCGCAGGATCGCGTCACCAAACGTCTGGGCGCGCTTTACGCCTTTGATAATGGTCTGTCACCGTTTATCAGCTATTCCGAAGGCTTTGCGCCGGTGTCGCCGAAGGGAACGCTCGCGGCGAAAGACGTCAAGCCGACCACCAGCAAGCAGGTGGAAGGTGGAGTGAAATATCTGCTGGCCGACTACGCCACCACCTTTACCGCTTCGGTGTTCAACATCCGTCAGAAAAATGTCGTCACCTCCGATCCGGGCTTCCTGAACTATCGTCAGACCGGGGAGGTGGAATCCAAAGGGGCAGAGCTGTCTGCCATCAGCCGCCCGGCGGACAACCTGACGCTGATTGCTAACTATGCCTACACCCACGCGATCAATACGGAAGATGATAAATACAAAGGGAAACGTCCAACGCAGGTGCCGGAGAATGCCTTCAACCTCTGGGGGGATTACACCTTTGAAAACACGCCGCTGAAAGGGCTGATGCTGGGAGCGGGCGCACGCTATACCGGCCCGATGGAAATCTCTCCGGCAAACGATGCGGGTAAGCTGGGCGGCACCACCCAGTACGATCTGGCGGCCTCGTACCGGATGGGCGAGATCCTGCCCTCGCTGGCAGGGCTAACGCTTAAAGCCAGCGCGCAGAATATCACCAATAAAGAGACGCTGACCTGCTACGACGCGACCAACTGCTGGATTGGGCGTGACAGAACGTATCAGCTAGGGGCGAGTTACAGTTTCTAAGGAACCAGGGGAGCCCCAACAAAATACGCAATCGGACTGCCCCCTCTCCTCTTAGGGGAGAGGGCTGGGGTGAGGGGGAACATACGGCTGTGGTGGTCATTCCGTTCACTTTATGTTCCTTGCTACTCTTTAACGACATGGTCTGTGAACGTGCCAGGGTGGCTCAGTCGCCACCACCCTGGCGACCCGGGCTCCCGGCGGTAAATCGCCGCTTCGCGGTGCCCTCGGCGTATTCCTTCCGGCTTATCGGGGACGGGCGGAGGTAACATCCCTGTAAAGCCCGCCCTCTCGGCGCATCCATGCGCCTCGCCCCGGCCGGAAGGCAAACGCCTCAGCGATTTACAGCCGGACCAGAGCATCGCTGAAAGCCTTCAGTCGTTCTGAAACAACGTTATTGCTTCTGCTTAAAAATTACTGGGGATCCCTTTCCCGGTGTGAAGAGGGTTAGCAAAAGTAGGCCGGGTAAGGCGTAGCCGCCACCCGGCAATACTCACTTACTGCGCCGTCGCTTTTACCGGCGCCACCTCATCATTCGCCGCAGGCCGATTCTCCGGCACGCTGTCGCACGGTTTCTCTTTCGGGCAGACCCGATCCAGCATCTTCAGCGTCACGCCGTTGCTCCAGCCAAAGCCGTCCTGCAGCGGATATTCGCCGCCGCCGCCGCCCGTACCGGTTGTCGACACGTCATATTTCTCGACCAGTTTCTTTTCCCGGTCGTAAGTATGCTGAACGTTTTTCAGGAAGCGCCAGGTCACATCCATCGAGACCTTCTCTTGCCCGTAATTCTGCAGCCCTTCCGCGGCCACCCATTGCAGCGGGGCCCAACCGTTTGGTGCATCCCACTGCTGGCCACTGTTGACGGTGGTGGTCGCAATACCGCCCGGTTTCAACAGGCGCGATGAGGTTGCCGCGGCGACTTTATCGGCCCGATCCTGCGCCGCCGCCTTCACGTAAAGCGGGAACAGGGCTGCTGCCGTGAGCTGATTGCGTACCTTTTTGCTCTTCAGATCGTAATCCGCGTACCAGCCCTCTTTGTCATTCCACAGGTGGCTCTCGATGGCTTTCTGGCGCGCGGTGGCCAGCGCCTCGTATTTGCTTGCGCTGGCGGCGTCGCCACTCTCCTGGCCTGCCCGCGCCAGCAGTTTTTCCATCTTGAACATCAGGGCATTCAGGTCCACGGGGATAATGCTGGTGGTCCGAATGGTGCCGAGTTTTTGCGGATCGTCCATCCAGCGGGAGCTAAAGTCCCAGCCTGAGGCCGCGGCGGAACGCAAATCACGGTAGATCTCGGTTGCCGGTCGGTTAGGGTTACTTTTGGCGGTATTCACATCGTCAAGCCAGGACTCCGGGCGCGGAGTGTCGCGGTCATCCCAGTAGCGGTTGAGGACAGCGCCGTCATTCAGCTTCACCACGCGCTTGTTGGCCTGACCCGGCTGAAGGGCGTCGACGCCGTCCATCCAGTAGGCATACTCTTTCTCCATCTGCGGACGATACTTCTTCAGCGCATCGCTGTCGTGCGTTGCCAGCAGTTCCACCATCAACGAGAAGAACGGCGGCTGGGATCGGCTCAGGTAATAGCTGCGGTTGCCGTTGGGAATGTGGCCGAAGGTGTCAATCTCATAGGCAAAGTTATCCACCATGTCGCTGATTTTGTCCCAATGATCGCTCTCTGCCAGGCCCAGCATGGTGAAATAGCTGTCCCAGTAGTAGACCTCGCGGAAACGTCCGCCGGGCACAACGTAAGGTTTGGGTAACGGCAGCAGGGAATCCCATTTGTTGCTGGCTTTATCCGTGGTGCGCGTCAGTACGGGCCAGAGATCGTCAATATGCTCACGTAGACTTTGTCCAGCAGGCGGAACATATTTTTCCCCTTCCGCAGGGAGCGTAAAGTTCATCTCGACAAAGTGGCGTAAGTCAAAGCTGGACTGTGTGTGCTGCATCCGATAGTCCGCCAGAATCATCAGCGGGTCGCTTTTGGGGACGGCATCCGCAAAGGTTTTCTGATCGGGAAACAGTTTGGCGCTCTGCACATCATTAAACAGCGGGCCCAGCAAAATATCGGGTGAGGCTGTCTGGGCTGCGGGGCTATCGTCGGCATAACCGAATGTCGTTACGCCGAGCAGCGCGCCGCCTAACGCAAGGGTCAAGAACGCGGGGCGTAGTGTACGAGGTGTTATCATCAGTTCGTCTCCTGTCTTCACTAAACAGCGTGACCGCTGTTGTCAATCACCTGAAAACCTTAGACGAATATTGCCCGCTTCGCGTTAAATATTGCTGGCCAGTCAGACCTCTTCCGGCGTCTGGCTGGCTTCCCGCAGCGTGCCCGGCGCATGTCCAATAATACGCTTAAATGCCCGGCTAAATGCCGCCAGAGAGCCGTACCCCAGCCGCAGCGCGACGGTTTCTATCGGCTGATTTTCATGGCGAATGTACTGAATGGCCAGGCGCATCCTCAGCTCGCTGAGATATTTTGCCGGAGTGGTTCCCGTCGCGGCCAGAAACCGTTCGGCGAACACGGAGCGGGACGTGCCCGCTTCTTTTGCCAGATCCGCCACGCTCCAGTTCAGGCCCGGCTGCTGGTGCATGGCGTAAATGGCCCGGCTCAGGCGCGGGTCGTGCAAAACCTGCACCCAGCCGGTGGCTTTACCACAGCCGCCTTCAACCCAGCCGCGCACAATTAAGGCCGCTACCACGTCGGCCAGTCGCGCAAGGATCCCGGCAAACCCGGCCTGACGTGCCACGGACTCCCGCTCCATCGCCGCCAGCAGCGGGTGGATCTCCGGCCAGGTGGACATTAACCGGCTGACCATCATCACTTCCGGCATTGCCTTGATCAGCGGCTGCATTCCGCCCAGCTCAAAATCCATGCACCCGCTAAAGATGAGGGTGTTCTCGCTCTCCGGGCAGGGCTCGCAGGTGATGGCGCAGACCGAGCTGCAGATAGGCTCGCTCGGAAAGGCGTTGACAGGGGTAAGAGGAGCCTGCTCGTCAGAGAGCAGGGCATGGGAATTCCCGCCGGGAATAAAGAGGGCGTCGCCACCGCTCAGTTCGAACGTTGCTCCGCTCTCCATGCGCAGCAGAGCGCTACCGTGGCTCACAAAATGAAACTGCGCCCGGCCGGGAGCCTGATGAAACGCGACGCCAAATGGCGCACTGGCTTCAATCCGCCGGTATTTCACGCCTGACAGGCGCATGCCGCGTAAAAGTTCGCTGATCAAATCGGGTGACTGTACGGTCATGGCGCAACTCCGGACGAATAATCAATAAGTGGAGATTATATGTCATAGATCGTCCAGGGTGAACCTTCTATTCTTTTGCGACTGTAGTCACATTTTTATAACGGGAGATCAACAGATGAGTTCATGTGTCGCGGCGAGCGAGGCGGTAGCGCCTGCAAAACCCGCCTGGCGGGCCGTTTATTCACTGGGGCTGGGGGTATTTGGTTTGATTACGGCAGAATTTCTGCCGGCCAGTTTGTTAACGCCAATGGCCGCGAGCCTGGGCGTGACCGAGGGGATGGCCGGACAGGCCGTCACCGCCACCGCGCTGGTGGCGCTGGTGACCGGGCTGCTGATCACCCCGGCAACCAAAAGTATCGACCGCCGCTGGGTGCTGATGTTTTTCTCGGTGCTGCAAATTATCTCCAGCCTGCTGGTGGCCTTTGCGCCCAATCTGCACGTCCTGCTGATGGGGCGCCTGCTTCTGGGGATAGCCATCGGGGGATTCTGGGCGATGTCGACGGCCACGACAATGCGTCTGGTTCCGGCGGATAAAGTGCCGAAAGCACTGGCGGTGATCTTCTCCAGCGTATCGATTGCCACGGTAGTCGCGGCGCCGCTCGGCAGCTATCTGGGCAGCCTGATCGGCTGGCGCAACGTCTTTATCCTCTGCATTCTGCCAAGCATGCTGGCGCTGCTGTGGCAGCTCTGGGTCCTGCCGTCCATGAAGCCGGAGAGCAGCGGCAGCCTGAGTACGCTGTTCCGCGTGCTGCGTCGTCCGGGGATGATCGGCGGCATGCTGGCAACTATTCTGATCTTCAGCGGCCATTTCGCCTTCTTTACCTATCTGCGTCCGTTCCTGGAAACGGTGGGGCAGGCGAGCGTGGAAACCATTTCACTGATCCTGCTGGGCTTTGGTATTGCCAACTTTGTGGGCACCTCCGTTGCCGGGCATCTGCTGGCACGCAATCTGCGCCTGACGCTGGCGCTGGTGCCGTTTGCGATGGGCGTTCTCGCGCTCATGATGGTCGCCTTTGGTCATCTGGCCATGCTGGACGGTCTGCTGGTCGCGCTGTGGGGCTTTGCATTTGGCCTGGTTCCGGTGGGCTGGTCAACCTGGCTTGCCACCACTGTCCCGGATGAAGCCGAAAGTGCGGGGGGGCTGCTGGTGGCCTCAATCCAGCTGGCGATAAGCGCCGGTGCGGCCGGAGGCGGGGCAGTATTTGACCTCAATGGCGCCAGCGGCGTATTCGCGGGCAGCGGTTTCCTGCTGGTGATGGCGATGGTGATTGTGTTTATGGGTGTGAAAGTGAAAGCGGAATGATTTTTTGCCGGGTGAGCGTTAGCGCCACCCGGCCTCAGGCTTACAGCCCTTTCTTATCCATCAGCACCGCCAGATCCACCAGGCGGTTGGAGAAGCCCCACTCGTTGTCATACCACGCCAGGATCTTCACCATGTTCCCGCCAATCACCAGCGTGGAAAGCCCGTCGATAATCGACGATCGCGGGTCACCCTGGTAATCGCTGGAAACCAGCGGTTCATCGCTATAGCCCAGAATGCCTTTCAGGGGCCCGCTGGCGGCCGCGTTGCGGAACGCGTCATTCACCTCTTCGGCGGTCACGTTGCGGCTCAGCGTCACGGTTAAATCCACAATCGACACCACCGGCACCGGCACGCGCAGGGAGTACCCGGTCAGCTTGCCGTCCAGGGAGGGGATGACTTTCCCCAGCGCTTTCGCCGCGCCGCTGGAGTAGGGCACAATCGACAGCGCCGCCGCGCGTGCGCCGCGCAGATCTTTCTCCGGCTGATCGTGCAGCGCCTGACTGTTGGTGTAGGCGTGCGTCGTGTTCATCAGGCCATGCTCAATCCCGAACTGCTGGTGCAGCACCTGAGCGGCCGGCGCCAGACCGTTGGTGGTGCAACTCCCGTTGCTCACCACTGTGTGCCGGGCGGGATCGTACTGGTCATGGTTAACGCCCATCACAATCGTCAGGTCGTCGTTCTTCCCGGGGGCGGAAATGATGACGCGCTTAGCGCCGCCGTGGGTGATATGTACCGCCGCTTTCTCCCGCTCGGTAAAGAAGCCCGTGGCCTCAATCACCACGTCGGCGCCGACATCACGCCACGGAATATTCGCCGGATCGCGTTCGCTAAACACCGTGATCCGCTGCCCGTCTACCTGCAGCGCGCCGTCAGCCGCTTCAACGGGCGCGGGCAGCTTGCCCAGAAGGGAATCATGTTTCAGCAGGTGGGCGAGGGTTTTACTGTCCGTCAGATCGTTGATGGCCACAATCTGCAGATCCGGGTTACCTAGCGCCGCGCGCAGGAAATTACGTCCGATACGGCCGAAACCGTTAATACCGACCTTAACCATGATGCACTCCTTATCTCTGTTGTCTGGAGTCACTGTAGGCGTCGGGCCGGTTGGCGTAAACGACAAAAAAGGATCAGATTACGCCATCTTGCGGCAGTGGAATCGCTGGCGGTACTCGCCGGGGGTAAGGTGAAGCTGTTTCTCAAAGATGCGGCGCAAATTAATGCTGGTGCCAAACCCGCTTTGCTCAGCAACGCGCTCCAGGGAGTCATGGGTCTGCTCAAGCAGCTGGCGGGCGGCGGCCAGACGCGCTTCGGTCACGTAGCGGGCAGGAGAGATCCCGGCCTCGCGGGTAAACACGCGGGTGAAGTTACGCGGGCTCATTGCCGCTTTCTCGGCCAGATTTTCCACGCACAGATCGGCGGTGAGGTTCTGCAGGATCCAGGTTTGCAGTTCGCTTATCGGGCCCGATGCGCCGGGCTGCTGCAGGCTGTAACGACTGAACTGCAGCTGGCCGCCGGGACGACGCAGATACATCACCATATCCTGCGCCACGTCGCGGGCGAGGGTAAATCCGTAGTCGTCCTCCACCAGCGCCAGGGTCAGATCGAACCCGGAGCTTACGCCGCCGGAGGTCCAGATGGGGCCGTCCTGAATATACAGCGGACCGCCTTCGACGTGGATAGCCGGATACTGGGTTTGCATCGTCTCCAGCAGCCGCCAGTGGGTGGTGGCGCGACGACCGTCCAGCAAGCCGGTCTGGGCCAGCAGCATCGCGCCGCCGCAGATAGAGGCTACCCGCCGGGCATGCGGCGCAGCGAGGTGCAGCCAGTCGACCACCGCCGTGCTCTCCAGCTCGTTCATGCCGCGTCCGGTAATGATAATGGTATCCAGCGGTTCACGCGGATCCAGCTCCGGCAGACGATAGTCCGCCAGCAGGTTCAGGCCGGACTGGCCGTGGATCACCTGGTGAGGCTGCGTGGTAGCAATGATAATTCGGTAGCGGGGCTGCGCAAGCCCTTCCGGATGCAGCCGATTGGCCTGCATCAGAATGTCGGCGATACCGGCGGCTTCAAACAGCATGCCGCCGTCGGGAACGATAATCAGGATCTTCTTCATGTCCTGAAAAGTACCTTTAATACAGAATAAGTCAAGCGACGCGTGCGCTCTGTGTTTCTGGCAAAGCAAAGCGATTTAAGTTCTTTGTTATTTCAGGCGTAATCCCCGATCGTCAGGGCTCTGTCTCTGGCGAAACGGCGTCTGAAGGAATGAGTCAACGAAGCTCCCTCTATTTACATCCGCAACAACGCGAACAAATCCGCCATCTTGCATCGGGTTTTATATGGCGAAGCGAGCTGCCCACCTGGCTGTTGATAATCACTGTTTATGCAGGCTGGTTTGGCACGCTTACGTTCTGGCAAACGCTCGGCCTGCTGCCCGCCACGCTGCTGCTCGTCTGGTTTAGCACCTGGTACATGTCCCTGCAGCATGAGCTGATCCACGGACACCCCACGCGTTTTGCCTGGCTTAACCAGCTGTTTGGCACGCTCCCGCTGGCGGTCTGGTATCCGTACGGCCTGTACCGGGACTCCCATCTTGCCCATCATCGGCACCATAGCCTGACCCATCCGGTGGATGACCCGGAGTCGTACTATTTTACCGACGAGAGTTGGGGGCGCTTTTCCCCCAGGCAGAAGCGCCTGATCCGGGCCCGAAATACCTTTGCCGGGCGGCTTCTGCTGGCGCCGCTGCTGGATATCGTCCAGACGCTGGGCAGCGCCGCGGCGGCGTTTCGTCATCTTCACCTGAGGGCGATGACGATGTGGCTGGTTCACATCACGCTGCTGGCGGTACTCTTCGTCTGGATGACGCATATCGATTTTTCACCCGTCTGGTTCGTGCTTGCGGTCAGTTATCCCGCGCTCGCGCTGACCAAGGTGCGATCGTTTTTCGAACATCGCGCGGCGGACGATCCGCTGGCGCGCTCCGTCATTAACGAGGCCGGGGTGTTCTGGCGGGTGCTGTTTTTGAATCTCAACTACCATTCAGTACATCACGATCTGCCGGGCGTTCCCTGGTACGGGCTGAAGACGATCTACCAGCAAAACCGGGAGGCGTACCAGCAGCGAAACCGCGGTTTTCTCGTCAGAGGCTACGGTGAATGGCTGCGCCAGTTCTGGGTCAGACCCGTCGACGTCACCGTTCACCCCGGAAAACAACAGGGGGAAGGGTATGAGTAACCTGCTGGCGTTTCCCATGTATGCGGTGGATCGCGCCGATACCCGCGCGCTCTGGCTGGCGGTTAAGGGATTGCTGGCTGCACGCGGTGTGCCCGTCGATGATGTCCCCGACGGGCCGGAGTCCGATCTGCTCACGCACTGGCAACAGCCCGGGCTTATCCTTAGCCAGACCTGCGGTTACCCGCTGGTCACGCAGCTCCCGGACGTGCAGGTGGTCGGCTGTTTTCACTACACGGCACCGGGCTGCGAAGGGATCCAGTACCGCAGCTTTCTGGCGGTGCGCGAGGAGGATCGGCACCTGACGCTCGCGGAGTTTCGCGGACGACGGGCGGTCTGTAATTCACCAGACTCCCAGTCCGGCTACAATGCGCTGCGAAAAAAAGTGGCTCCCCTGTTGAGTGGCGGTCCATTTTTCGCGCAAACGTCCTTTAGCGGCAGCCATCGCCAGTCGCTGATTGATGTGAAACGTGGGGCAGGGGATATCGCGGCCATCGACTGCGTGACCTGGGCACTGCTGCAGCGCCACGAGCCGGAACGGCTTGCGGGGCTGGCGATCATTGACCATACCCCGCTGACGCCGGGACTGCCGCTAATCACCTCGCATAACACCTCGCCTGAAACGCTTAACGCCATTCGCGATGCTCTCCATGCGCTGGTCAGTTCACCGGAACACCGGGCCGTTTGCGACGCGGTGCTGATCGGCGGTTTTAGCGTGGTGACGCGCCAGGCCTACGCCTCATTGTTGGCTTGATAAATTTCCTGCGCGTCGGTAAAGCAGCGCAGCGCCAGTGAGGAGACCGGTTTTTGCCTGCGCATAATCAAGCCGACAGGGGCCTCAATGTTCGCGTCAGCGATGGGGACAATCCTGAAATGGCTGTTCAGATCTTCCAGGCCGTTGTTCAGCGGCATGACGGCGCAGCACACGCCGCTCTGCACCGCCTGAATGATCTGGAACGTCGAGTCGCTCTCGAAAACGGACGTCGGTTCAATGCCCGCAGATTTCAAGCTGGCCTCCATATGCGCCCGGTAGTGCATCCCTTTGGTCAGGAACCCCAGCGGAAAATCCGTCAGATCGCGCCAGGTCAATGTCTCCTGGCCGAGCTGGAAATGACGGACGTCGTGCAGCAGGCCCATTTTCGTTTTGGGAAGCTGGATAATATCGAACTGGCTGGTGTCAATGCTGTTGAGGTAGCAAATTCCCAGCTCAAGCTGATTGCGGCTGACGCCGTCGGCAATCTGCGCGGAGGACATAGAATAGAGGCTGTAGGTCAGCTCCGGGTATTTTTGCGTCAAATGGCGAATAAAAATCATCGGATCCACGCTCGCCAGCGGCACCATCCCCAGACGGAGTTCACCCACCACCTGGCCTTTGCACAGCGCGGCCTCCGCCTGTAGCCCGTCGTGCGCAGCCAGCAGCGCGCGGGCCCACGCGAGGATGCGTTCACCCTCCGGCGTAAACCCTTCAAAGCGCTGCCCGCGCACAATCAGCACCAGCCCGAGCTCCTCCTCCAGGCTGCGGATGCGCATGGAGAGGGTCGGCTGGGTGATGTTGCACTGCGAGGCAGCCTTGCCAAAATGGCGGGTCTCGTCGAGGGCGATTAAATATTTTAACTGTTTAATATCCATCTTTTTCTCTGCGCGAACAGCCTTACAGCATGCGGATCTCTTTTGAGCGCAGGGTGATGCGAACCGGAACGGATTTATACGACGGCGTACCGCTGTCCTTATCCAGATAATCAAGCGGTACCAGCACGTTGGCTTCCGGATAATAGGCGCCGACGGTCCCCGGTGCGATGTTGTACGCCACTACGGTAATGTCTTTCAGACGCTGAGCGCTACCGGGCAGGGCGGTTTCGATATCCACGCGGTCGCCGTGTTCCAGCCCTGACTGCGCCATATCGTCTTCGTTCATAAACAGCACGTCGCGACGGCCAAATACGCCACGGTAGCGGTCGTCCAGGGCGTAAATGGTGGTGTTGTACTGGTCGTGGCTGCGCAGCGTGATCAGGCGCAGAACATGCTCACCTTCACCGCTGGCGTTCTCGTGAACCCCGTCGAACACCGAGAACATCGCTTTTCCCGTCGCCGTTGGCCAGATACGTTGCGTCGGTGGCAGCGGCATACGGAAACCACCGGGAACGCGGATCCGCGCGTTATAGTTCTCAAACCCCGGAATGGTCTGCTCGATCAGATCGCGGATCCGGTCGTAATCCTCAACCAGCGTCATCCAGTCCACGCGGGTATCCGGCAGGGTGGCTTTCGCCATGCCCGCGACGATAGCGGGTTCTGACCGAAGCAACGGCGATGCAGGCTTCAGCTTGCCGGATGAAGCATGCACCATCGACATGGAGTCTTCGACGGTAATGGACTGGCGGCCGGTCGCCTGAATATCCAGCTCGGTACGGCCAAGACACGGGAAAATAAAGGTCTCTTTGCCCACCAGCAGATGGGTACGGTTGAGCTTGGTGCCGACGTGCACGCTCAAATCCAGGGATCCCATAGCCGGAAAGCCGCGTTCATGATCGGGCATCGCCACCGCAAAATTACCGCCGAGGCAAATGAGCGCTTTTGCGCGGCCGTCGATCATCGCCTGCGTTGCCTGCACCGCGTCGTGTCCGTGGTGCGACGGCGGCTCAAAGCCGAACACGTCCTTCAGGCGATTAAGGAATGCCGGTGTGGGTTTCTCGCTAATCCCGACGGTACGGTTCCCCTGAACGTTTGAGTGGCCGCGCAGCGGGCATATTCCCGCGCCGGGCTTGCCGATATTCCCGCGCAGCAGCAGCACGTCGGCAATCAGGCGGACGTTCGCCGTACCTTTGTTGTGCTGCGTAATCCCCATCCCGTAGGTAATGATGGTGGCCTTCGATTTTGCATAGGCTTCGGCGACCTTTTTGAGCGCCGCCTGGCTCAGACCCGACTCGCGCTCGATCTCGTCCCATCGGGTTTGCGCGATATCGGCGGCGAACGCCTCAATGCCCTGGGTGTGTTCGGCAATAAATGCGTGGTCCAGCACGTCACCGCGTTCGGCTTCCATTTCCAGCAGGTGTTTGGCAATGCCTTTCAGCGCGGCGGCATCGCCCCCGGCCTTCACCTGGAAATAGGTCGAAGCGATATCCGTGGAGCTGTAGGTTGCCATTTCAATCACGCTTTGCGGGTCGGCGAAACGTTCCAGAGCACGTTCGCGCAGCGGGTTAAAGACGATAATCGGCACATTGCGGCGGGCCAGCTCGTGGAGGGTCCCCATCATTCGCGGATGGTTGGTGCCGGGGTTGTGACCAATGGAGATCACCAGCTCGGTCTTATCGAAGTCGTCCAGCGAAACGGTGCCTTTTCCGATGCCAATCGAACGCGGTAAACCGACGCTGGTGGCCTCGTGACACATATTCGAGCAGTCGGGGAAGTTGTTGGTGCCGTATTCGCGAGCAAACAGCTGGAACAGATACGCCGCTTCGTTAGAGGCGCGTCCTGAGGTATAGAACTCGACCTGGTCCGGTTCGAGCCCGCGCAATACTTCGCCGATGCGTTGAAACGCCTCGTCCCAGTCGACGGGGCGGAAGGTGTCGCTCGCCCGATCATAGCGCAGGGGGTGCGTGAGTCGACCGTAGCCTTCCAGCTCAAAGTCCGATTTTGCCAGCAGCGAGGAGACGCTGTTTTCAGCCAGAAACGCGGGGGTGACGCGTTTGCTGGTCGCTTCCCAGGTCACCGCTTTGGCGCCGTTCTCGCAGAACTGGAACGTCGATTTGTGTTCTTTATCAGGCCACGCGCAGCCCGGGCAGTCGAAGCCGTCAGGCTGGTTGGTGCGCAGCAGCGTCGCGGGAGCGTCAAGGGTATCCATTTGGGTACGTACCGCGATGGCCGTCGCTTTTAGTGCCCCCCAGCCGCCGGCAGGGCCGTCATAGTGTCTGATGCCTGGCACCGAGCGTCTTTTCTTGTTCATACCCACTCCTGATTTGTTCGGTCAACAACATCTGAACCCATAAAAGCGCTGCACAGGACAATAAGCAAAAGCAATGACGACCGTATGGCTACGCGCATGCGGTGCGGGAAGGTGCTTTATCTTAAATTCTTTTTATTACAGCGGTTTATGGGATTTGATGTTTAAATATTTAAAGAAATTATAACGAAATTTTATCATTTTAATAATAAATCTTATCTATCGGTCGGTAGGCGAGATAGATGGCGGTGAGTAAGGAAGGATGTAGTACCAGTAAAATTTCGAATGAAGCTGATGAGTGGTAGGCATAGACACTATTCGCGTCTGACGGGCAATTGCGAGTATATTCCGTTTGCGATGATGGCAGGAAGGTTAACTGAGGCTTAATGATTAATGGATATAATTTATACCTGACAAGGCAATTATCACATAGTGAAATATAAAGTTATTTTGAGCCGTGAAATTAACGTGGTGTTGCATAAGTGAAAATAGAGCCATTCTGAGCGCACGTTACGATCGATATTAAAGATACCCTGTTAGTGCAACAAATAATTCATGGTCAATATATTCTTCTGACATCACCAACACACGAATTCTACTAATTATGGTAGTGGCGGTAATAGTAGTATTGCGTTAATGAAAGTGGTTCTCTTTTGTGTTTTTTGCTTATAAAACATGTTGTTGCTGTGTTCTTTGGTGGGGAAATAAGAGAGTGTAAGTCATATCGAGTTTTTTCTTAAGATTAATCCTATAATTTTCCGACTGCTTCATTTACCAACAGTTACGCGGCGGTAAATATTGAATTGATGCGAAGCTCATGTAAACTTGCTTACCGTTTGTCAAAATATGTCAGGAAGATGCTGGGCCTTATTCTGAAGGGCTCGTGCGGTAGCTATGCCCTTAACATAGTAACGCCCCGAAAATATCCTGGCTATTTTAACAATAGCACTTAAGTCAAACTTCATCCCCTTATCTCCATCATCGAAATATCGCTACGGAAAAGCATATGAAAATGCGCGTACTGTTTTCACTTCTGTTTGTAATGGCGGTGGCGGGCTGTAAAGCGCCGCAAAAACCTGTGATCAACGACGATACGATCGAGACCAGTCAGGTCAACGGCGTTACCTTAACCCACCGTCACGCTGTGACGCCGCCGACGGAGTTCACGCCGGTCAACGAGCCGTATCGTGCCATGTATCCGGCTTCCCTGATGAGCCGACCTGACTTCGGCGGCAAAGTTATCCGTAATCTCGAGACCGGAAAAACGTACGTGGTGCTGGGGCAGGTTGAACACTACTGGATGGCGCTTGCCGACGAAGGCAACGATCAGCTGATTGGTTACGTCCCGATGCGCGCTGTGATCAAGGCCGACCAGTACGACGCCGCCGTGCGTAAACAGGCGATTCGTCCAAAGGCGCGTAAAAAAGCGACCTGTGTCGATGTCGATGGCAACAGCAAAGCCTGCAAAGACAGCGCTAACGGCACCTGGATCCTGAACTAAACGGCTTTCATGAGCGCATTTTTATGAATAATAAAAATTTTCATAAGCTGTGGTTATTCTTTTACGCGGCGATTTTCGCCCTGGTCAGTGGTTGTACGTCGTCTTCACACAGCGACCCCTCCCGCTACAATCTGCAGTTTCAGGCTCATCCACAAATCAATGAATCTGCGCCGCTTAAGGTCCGGGTGCTGTTGCTGAAATCCGATGCGGATTTCATGTCCAGCGACTTCTACTCCCTGCAGAACAACGCGTCGGCCACGCTTGGCGCGAATCTGCTGAACAGCGACGTGTTCTTCCTGATGCCGGGACAGCTGTCCAAAACCCTCAGCGGGCAAAGCTCTCCGGAGGCCCGCTACATCGGCGTGATGGCGGAGTATCAGGTGCTGGATGGCAAAAAATGGCGCGTTTCACTCCCTCTGCCTGTGCCTGGCGAAAATCATATCTACCAGTTCTGGAAATGGTCCGCAGATGAACTTCAGGCCAACGTTTTTCTCGACGTGAACGGTATTCGTGTCATCAGCCAGTAACGCGCTTCAAAACAGGAAACACATCATCATGACGAAAGCAGAAAAGGTCGTCTGGACCGAAGGCATGTTCCTGCGTCCACACCATTTTCAGCGGACTGAAAGCTATCTGCTCAACCATGTTCGTGAATGGGGCGCACTACAGCGGTCGTATCTCTGGGGCTTTCTCGACGTTGAACTGGATGAAGCGATGCTTCGTCAGGGATGCATTGCCCTGAGCTACTGCAGCGGTTTGCTGCCGGACGGCACCTTTTTCCAGGTACGTAACGGGCGCAACGGCCCTGCACCCCTGAAAATTCCTGACAATCTCACTAACGAAAAGGTGGTGCTTGCGCTGCCGGTACGTCGTGGCGAGAGAGAAGAGGTGATTTTTAGCGAAGAACCGGCCTCGCTGGCGCGCTTCATCGCTTTCGAGCAAGAGGTGGAAGACGATAACGCCATGTCGGTGGGGGATGCCACCGTCCAGTTTGGTCGCCTGCGTCTGACCCTGATGCTGGAAAAAGACCTCACGGCAGAGTGGACCGCCATCGGCGTGGCGTTTGTGACCGAGAAGCGTAACGACAACCACGTGCGGCTCGACAGCAGCTACATCCCGCCGATGCTCAACGCCAACAACAGCCCGCAGATCTACAGCATGATCAACGATCTGCACGGTCTGCTGGTGCAGCGTAGCCAGCAAATTGGCGGTCGTTTGCGCCAGCCCGGCCGCTTTAATACCTCCGAGCTGATTGAGTTCACGCTGCTGTCGCTGGTTAACCGTCATCTGGGCGAGGTTTCTCATTTAAAAACCCTCCCGCTGCTGCATCCGGAAACGCTCTGGCGCAGCTGGCTGCCGTTTGCGACCGAGCTTGCCACCTGGACGTCCCAGCGTACCGCTGAAAGCGTGCTGCCGATTTACGATCATGACGATCTGGCAAACTGCTTCAGCAAGCTGATGCTGATGCTGCGTCAGGGGCTGTCGCTGGTGATGGAAGACCACGCGATTCAGCTGCCGCTTAACGAACGCTCTCACGGCCTGAACATTGCCACGGTGCCTGAAACCAGCATGGTGCGTGAGTTCGGCTTCGTGCTGGCGGTTAAAGCTAACGTGCCAGGCGAACACCTGCAAACCCATTTCCCGGCGCAGATGAAGGTCGCGCCGGTCTCGAAAATCCGCGATCTGGTTCAGCTTCAGCTGCCGGGCATTATGCTGCGCGCCATGCCGGTCGCGCCGCCGCAGATCCCGTGGCATGCCGGCTATAGCTACTTTGAACTGGAGAAGGGCAGCGAGCTGTGGCACGAGATGGATAAGTCCGGTGCATTCGCCCTGCATCTTGCAGGGGAATTCCCGGGGCTGGATATGGAGTTTTGGGCCATCCGTAGCCCGACAGAATAATAAAGCGAGCGCTTAATATGCAGGAACGACAGGACACCGGCAGTGATGCCGCCTTTACCGGAGCCAGTAGCAACAATCAGCTGGTGGCGGCCGCCAATCCACTGCTCAATGCGATTCCGCAGATCCGTCACTCGATCTCCCATGACGATCAGGTGGCGTTACGCCAGCGCCTGATTGATGAGATTCGCCGTTTCGAAGTCCGCTGCCAGCAGGCGGGGCTGCCCTACGAAGTGATCGTCGGGGCACGTTACTGCCTGTGCACGGCGCTCGATGAGGCCGCCGCGCTCACCCCCTGGGGCAGCAGCGGCGTCTGGTCAAGCAACGGTCTGCTGGTGACGTTCCATAACGAAACCTGGGGCGGCGAGAAGTTCTTCCAGCTGCTGGCGCGCCTGTCGCAAAACCCGCGCGAGCACATTCTGCTGCTGGAGATGATCAACTACTGCCTGCTGCTGGGCTTCGAAGGACGCTATCGGGTGCTGGATAACGGCCGCACCCAGCTTGAAACCATCAAGCAGCGTCTGTGGCAAATGATCCGCGGCGTGCGTGGCAGCTATCCGCCGCCGCTTTCACCCCATCCGGAAGATCGTCCGGTGCTGCGCAAGCTCTGGCGGCCGATGGTTCCCCTGTGGGCCTGCGTGGCGCTGGCCGGGTTTATCGCCTGTCTGTTTTATATCGTGCTTAACTGGCGTCTTGGCGATAACACCAACCCGGTGCTGGCGAAGATTTATCAGTCCCAGCTGCCGGAAACCACTATTCAGCAACCGGCGCGTCAGCTTCCGGCTGTGCTGAACCTGCGCGGCTTCCTGAAACCTGAAATCGAGGCTGGCCTGGTCGTGGTGAAAGATGAAGCGGATCGCAGCGTCGTTATCCTGAAGGGTGACGGGCTGTTTGCTTCTGCCTCTACCGTCGTGCGTGACCGCTATGAGCCGGTCATCCACCGCATTGCGCAGGCGATGAATAACGTCAGCGGCAAAATTCTGGTGGTGGGCTACAGCGACAACGTGCCGATCCGCAGCGCGCGCTTTGCCTCTAACTATGAACTCTCTCTGGAACGCGCCCGCTCGGTACAGAAAATGCTGCAGGGAAGCCTCTCTCAGCCTGGCCGCGTGAAAGCGGAAGGGCGGGGCGAGATTAACCCGGTGGCGCCGAACACGACGCCTGAAAATCGCGCCCGTAACCGCCGTGTGGAAATTACTCTGCTGGTGTCGCCTGAAAACACTCAGGCTGAGCTGAACGGATTGCCGCAAGGAAACTAAGGAATGCTGACTACACTTCTTTCCATTATGACCAACCGCATTCTGTGGAGCTTCCTCGGCGTCACGGCGCTGGCGGCGGTGATCTGGATGATTGGTCCCCTGTTGTCCATCGTGGACACTCGACCGCTTGAGTCTGAACAGAACCGTATTATCAGCATTGCCGTGGTCTATCTGCTCTGGGCGCAGGGTCACATTCTGCCGCGCCTGTACAACGCCTGGTTGAACCGCAAGCTGATGGACAAGCTCAAGGAGAATACCGCCAGTCCGGAAGCGGCGGATCCGCAGAAGCGACTGAACAGCGAGGAGCAGATCCTCGCCAGCCGTTTTGATGAAGCCGCGCAGATGCTGAAAAAAGCGCACTTCAGCAAAGCGGGCCAGGGCGCCCAGTGGACGCAGCGCTTCAGCACGCAATATCTCTATCAGCTGCCGTGGTACGTCATTATCGGCGCGCCGGGCTCCGGTAAAACCACGGCGCTGGTCAATTCCGGGCTGCAGTTCCCGCTGGCCGATCGTTTCGGTAAGACCGCGCTGCGGGGCATTGGCGGCACGCGCAACTGCGACTGGTGGTTCACCAATGAGGCGGTGCTGCTGGACACGGCGGGCCGCTATACCACCCAGGAGAGCGAGCAGGTGCAGGACGCCGGCGAATGGCTGGAGTTCATGGAGTTACTGCGTAAGTATCGCCGCCGCCAGCCGATCAACGGCGTCATCATCACCATCAGCATTTCTGACCTGCTCACCCAGTCCGCCGAGGCGTCCCGCCAGCAGGCGGTGAACCTGCGTCAGCGTCTGTCCGAGCTGCATGAACAGCTGGGTATCCGCTTCCCGGTGTACGTGATGGTGACCAAGGCCGACCTGCTTAAAGGCTTCCGCGCGTGGTTTGCCGACTACGATAAAGCGCAGCGCGACCAGATCTGGGGCTTTACGCTGCCGTGGGAGCAAACCAAGCACGCTGATTACGACCTGATGGGCAACTTCCAGCAGGAGTTTTCTCTGCTACAGCAGCGCCTTGATGCCGGGCTGCCGGAAACCATGCTGAAAGAGCATGACGCGAAAACCCGCGCAGAAGCGTATCTCTTCCCGCAGGAGTTCGCCGCGCTACGTCCGCTGCTGGCAGACTACCTGAGCACGGTCTTTGCCCGCTCCAACTTCGAAACCGAGTTCTCTCCGCGCGGGATCTACTTCGCCAGCGGGACGCAGGAAGGCATGCCGTTCGACCGGGTGATGGGCGAACTGAACCGCGCCCTGTCGCTGCCGGAAGGGGGCGAGGCGGATAACTGGGATTCGGTCAGCAAAGAAGCGCCTATCCCGGGTGCTAAAGGCCAGAGTTTCTTCATTAAGAACCTACTGCAAAACGTCATCTTCCAGGAAGCCGGGATCGCAGGTGAAAACCGCTGGTGGGAGCTGCGCAACCGGGCGGTGATCTGGTCCGGTTACGCGGCGCTGCTGGCCCTGCTGGTTATCCTCGGCGGTCTGTGGCTCACCAGCTATGCCAGGAACAAAACCTATCTGGCAGAGGTGGATGCGAAGGTTCCGCTGCTCGACCAGCAGAGCAAAGCGCTACAGAACCAGCCGCAGCGCGATCTGTTCGATCTGCTGCCGCTGCTGAACGGGCTGGTCGACCTGCCGAAAAGCGACGCGTTTGATGTGAACGATCCGCCCGTATCCCGCCGTATGGGGCTCTATCGCGGGGATGACGTCAGCGATGCCGCGCAGTCTCTGTACCAGAAAGCGCTGGATCAGATGCTGCTCCCTGCCGTTGCCATGCACATCACTACCTGGCTTCGCAACGACAACGGCAGCGATGTGGAATACAGCTATGAAGCGCTGAAAGCCTATCAGATGCTGTATCAGCCGAAGCACTATGACGGCAAATTCCTGCATTCGTGGGTGATGCTCAATCTGCAGCGGAATCTGCCGCAGAACGTCACGAAGGCGCAGCTGCAGCAGCTTGAATGGCACCTGACGCAGCTGCTGGAACCGAAAATTCAGGCCTCGCCGTACGCGCAGGATGAATCTCTGGTTGCCCGCGAAAGAGCGATGATCAACCAGCAGCCGCTTTCAACCCGCGTCTACGGTCGTCTCAAGCGCCTGCTGGAACATGATGACAACCTGAAGCCGGTCTCCCTTTCCGACCTCGGCGGACCGCAGAGCGAGCTGGTATTTTCCCGCAAAAGCGGCAAGCCGGTGAGCGAAGGCGTACCGGGTCTCTATACGCCGGACGGCTACTGGAAAAGCTTTAACGGCCAGATTGACAGCGTGACCACCGCCCTGCACGAGGACGACGCCTGGGTGCTGGGGGCCGCCACAGCGCAGGAGGATAAACAGCAGATCGATAACGCCGTGCGCCAGCTCTACATGCGCGACTTTATCGCCAACTGGGATCGCTTCCTCGCCGACATTCAGCTCAATAACAGCGCCGACCTTTCCCAGCGCATCAATACCGCGCGCCTGCTCTCCGGCGGCAGTTCGCCGCTGCGCCGTCTGGTGCAGAACCTGAGCCAGGTCCTGACGCTGTCACGCAATGCGCCAGCGCCAGAAGATGCAGGCAAAGCGCAGGATCAAAGCAACCGAGCCACCCGTACGCTGGAAGCCCTGTTCAGCAACAATGACGCAGCGCCGACCCAGGCCGCCGTGGTCACCCAGGCGCCGGAACAGCTGGTCACCGACCACTATGCGCCGATGATTGAGCTGGCGCAGCCGCTGGAGAAGGGGGGGAAGACCATCGTATTTGATGATTTTCTCAAGCAGGTGGATGAACTCTATCGTTACCTGACCGCCGTCCAGGACGCGGCCAACAGCGGGATGCCGGCACCGGGCGGCGAGGCGATCAGCCGTCTGCAGGCCAGCGCCGGTCGTCTGCCGGGCGGGCTGCAAACCATGTTCAGCAACATGGCGGTGGGCGCCAGCAGCGATACCCAGCGTCGTGATCTGGAAAACGTGCGTAAGCGGATTAACGTTGAAGTGGGCGGTTTCTGCCGTCAGGCGATTGCCGGTCGCTACCCGCTGGTACGCAGCGCCAGCACCGAGGTCACCCCTGACGATCTCGCGCGCATGTTTGCGCCGGGAACCGGGCTCATGGACGCCTTCTTCCGCGACAATCTGACCAATAAGGTAGACACCACGCAGGCTAACTGGCGCTTTATGCCGGGCATCGACGGGAAAACGCTGCCGGGAAGTGAAGGGCTGCTGAGACCGTTCCAGCAGGCCCAGTCGATTCGCGACGCCTTCTTTGCTAATGGCGCAACGACGCCGTCCTTCAAGGTGACGGTTCGCACCGTGCGAATGGATAACACCATTCTGAACCTGACCCTGGACGTTGACGGCCAGCTGCTGCGCTACAGCCACGGTCCGCAGGCCGTGCAGATCATGAACTGGCCGGGGCCGGGCGGCACCAACCAGGTACGCATGCAGCTGGGGCTGGCGAACGGCAGCACGGCGACGCTGGTCACCAACGGCGCCTGGGCGCTCAACCGCTTCTTCGATAAAGCGAGCACCAGCCCGGGCGCGGGTAGCCTGAGCCGTCAGGCCACCTTCAACGTCGACGGACATCAGGTCACGCTGGAGTTTGCGCCAAACAGCATTCGCAACCCGTTCCAGCTTCCCCGTTTCTCATGCCCATAACCGCAAGGACAGCCGTATGACGAATACCCCTGCGATGAACCGCTACAGCTGGTATGGCAAATTACCCAGCGCCGGAGATTTTTTGCAGCGTCGCTTTCCTGACACTTTACAGCGCCAGTGGTCACACTGGTTTCAGGTCGGTCTGCTGGCCTGGCAGCAGGAAGAGCAGCGCAGCGGCGAGCGCCAGTTCCAGAAAGCGCCAGTCTGGAATTATGTGGTACCGCCCATGCTGGGCAGCCAGATGATCCAGATGGGCTGTCTGCTGCCCGGCCGCGACAGCGTTGGCCGACAGTACCCGGTTTGCCTTCAGCTGAGCTTCGCTCCGTCAGAGTGGTCGACCAGCCTGCTCAGCCAGGCCGAAAGCTGGTACCAGCAGATTGGGCGCCTGGGGCTGCACGCGGTGCGCAACAGTTTTTCCGCCTCGCAGCTGGATGAGATGCTGATGACCATTCCGGTGCCGCAGCCGGTCGAGCCGCAAAAGCGCTCCGACATCCTGGATGTGATTGGCTATGACGAGGACGGCCAGAGCACGCTGGGCTGGCCTCAGGCGGCGGAGTGTTTTGATCCGCTACGTCAGACCAGCTACTGGTGGACCAACCGCTGCGACGGTTACCCGCTATACACCCACGTGCACAGCGGTAACTTTACCGGGCAGCTTTTCACCCTGCTGTTCGACCCGGCAGGGGGCGCCCGTCCGGGGCGTCACGGTCTCTATCCGCCCATGTTTGAATAAGCAGGGATCTTATGAATATCGAAGAATTTCTCGCGCCAATAAGCCCCGACAAACCCTGCGGCGAAAACCTGGAGTACGACGCCGACTTCCAGATCATGAATCAGGCAAGTCTTGGGAAAGCGGAACAGCAGTTTGGCGACACCATTATCCCGGCAGAGCCCGCAGACTGGAACACGGTAGAAAAATACGCCACTAGCCTGCTGACCCGCACCAAAGATCTTCGCGTCCTGCTGGCGTTAACCCATGCCTGGACGCGCCGCCGCGGGCTGGCGGGCTACGCGGACGGATTATTGCTGGTGCAGGAGGCGATCGCCCGTTACTGGGAACCGCTCTATCCGCTGCTGGAAGAGTATGGCGAAACCGATCCGTTCTATCGCATTAACGCCCTGGCGGGGCTCAGCGATAAATCCGACCTCACCGTCGCCGTGCGAAACGCCTCGCTTCTGCGTTCAAACGGCGATGAAATTTCGCTCCGGGATGCCCAGGCCCTGCTGGACGGCAGTAAGACGGAATGTCCGGACTATCCCGGCGGCCGTCCACGGCTGATTGACGAGCTGGCCCGCGGCGACCAGCCGGGAACCGCAGCGGTTATCGTCATTAACGAACGGCTGCTGGCGATTCGCGAGCTGCTCACCGGGCATCTCGGTGAAAGCGGCGTGCCCGAGATGGAGCAACTGCTGAAAACCGTCGGACTGGTAGCCAGCGCGTGTCAGGTGACCGACATCAGCAAGCTGCTGCCGAACCGTGAGGTGCAGGCAGAACCACAGGCCGAGCAGCAATCGGCGGCAACGCAGCCCGCTCAGCTGGTCACCGACTGGCGAAGCGTGCAGGTCACCAGCCGCGCCGACGCGCAGCTGATGCTGGAAAAAGCGAAGCAGTATTTTGCGCAGTACGAACCGAGCCACCCCGCACCGCTGATGATTGAACGGGTGCAGCGGCTGTCAGAACTTAACTTTATGGACATTATTCGCGACCTGGCGCCAGACGGCGTTAACCAACTGGAAAACATCTTTGGGCGCCGCGAATAGCGCGTCCAGGCATTATGACGACAGGCATGGAGCCTGCCGTTTCACCTTCACCGCGCATCTTTGATGGAGAACATCATGGCAATGAGTAACAGTGGGCAGAAATTCATCGCACGTAACCGTGCTCCCCGCGTGCAGATCGAGTACGACGTAGAGATCTACGGTGCAGAACGTAAAATTCAGCTGCCGTTTGTGATGGGCGTCATGGCCGATCTGGTCGGCAAACCGGTGGAAAACCTGCCGGCCGTAGACGAGCGTAAATTCCTCGAAATCGATATCGACAACTTTGACGAACGCATGAAGGCGCTGAAGCCGCGCGTAGCGTTCCAGGTGGATAACACCCTGACCGGCGAAGGTAAGCTCAACGTGGATCTGACCTTCGACAGCATGGACGACTTCCTGCCGGATGCGGTGGCCCGCAAGGTTGAGCCGCTGAACAAGCTGCTGGAAGCGCGTACCCAGCTCTCTAACCTGCTGACTTATATGGACGGCAAAAACGGTGCGGAAGAGCTGATCGCTAAAATTCTGCAGGATCCGACGCTGCTCAAATCCCTGAGCCAGTTGCCGAAAAATGACGAAAGCGCGAAAGGTAGCGAGGAATAATCGATGAGCAACCAGACTCAACAACATGAGCAGCAGGCGGGTCAGGCGTTCAGCCAGGATGAATTCAGCGCGCTGCTGAACAAAGAGTTCCGCCCGAAAACCGATCAGGCCCGCTCCGCCGTCGAAAGCGCGGTCAAAACCCTGGCGCAGCAGGCGCTGGAAAATACCGTCACCTTCTCGAACGATACCTACCGCACCATTCAGAACCTGATTGCCGGTATCGACGAGCAGCTGTCGCAGCAGGTGAATCAGATCATTCACCACGAAGAGTTTCAGAAGCTGGAGAGCGCCTGGCGCGGTCTGAGCTACCTGGTGAACAACACTGAAACTGACGAGATGCTGAAGATCCGCTTTATGAGCATCTCCAAGCAGGAGCTGGGCCGTACCCTGAAGCGCTTCAAGGGCGTGGGCTGGGACCAGAGCCCGATCTTCAAGAAAATCTACGAGCAGGAATACGGTCAGTTTGGCGGCGAGCCGTTTGGCTGCATCGTGGGCGACTACTACTTCGACCACAGCCCGCAGGACGTTGAGCTGCTGGGTGAAATGGCGCGCATCGGCTCTGCGGCGCACTGTCCGTTCATTACCGGTACCGCACCGGGCGTGATGCAGATGGAGTCCTGGCAGGAGCTGGCTAACCCGCGCGACCTGACCAAGATCTTCCAGAACACCGAATACGCAGCCTGGCGTTCGCTGCGTGAATCCGAAGATGCCCGCTATCTGGGTCTGGTGATGCCGCGCTTCCTGTCGCGCCTGCCGTATGGCATTCGCACCAACCCGGTCGACAGCTTTGACTTTGAAGAGCAGACCGACGGCGCGAACCACAACAGCTACTCGTGGGCGAACGCCGCGTACGCGATGGCAGCCAACATCAACCGCTCTTTCAAAGAGTACGGCTGGTGCACCTCGATTCGCGGCGTGGAGTCCGGCGGGGCGGTGGAAAACCTGCCGTGCCACACCTTCCCGAGCGATGACGGCGGTGTGGACATGAAGTGCCCGACCGAGATCGCCATCAGCGATCGTCGTGAAGCCGAGCTGGCGAAAAATGGCTTTATGCCGCTGGTTCACCGCAAAAACTCCGACTTTGCCGCCTTCATCGGCGCGCAGTCCCTGCAGAAACCGGCGGAGTACCATGACCCGGATGCGACCGCTAACGCGCGCCTGGCATCACGCCTGCCGTACCTGTTCGCCTGCTGCCGTTTTGCCCACTACCTGAAGTGCATCGTGCGCGACAAAATCGGCTCCTTCCGCGAGCGCGAAGAGATGGAACGCTGGCTGAACGACTGGGTCATGAACTACGTCGACGGTGACCCGGCGAACTCCTCCCAGGAGACCAAGTCCCGTAAACCGCTGGCAGCTGCGGAAGTGCAGGTGCAGGAGATTGAGGACAACCCAGGCTACTACGCCGCGAAGTTCTTCCTGCGTCCGCACTACCAGCTGGAAGGTCTGACCGTTTCCCTGCGTCTGGTTTCTAAACTGCCGTCGCTGAAGACGAAAGACGCGTGATGATAATTGCCGGCCCGCAGGGGCCGGCCATTTGTGCGTACGAGCTTAACTTATTTCTGTCAGTGAATAAGGATATACAGTGAAATATATACTTTTGATCGCAACCAGTTTGCTGGCAGTTTCTACTCTGGCAAGCGCGGACGCTGGAAATTATAAATACCCTCAAGCGGAAGCATTGCCTCAAGATGACACATCAAACTTCCAACGCGATCCGACGTTGTTAACGGGATACGATTTAAATTTGAGTGCAGATCGTTTCGCTAAAGCCTGGCTGTCGAAAACGAATGAACGTGAACGCATCAAGGCAAATATGTATCTTCTCGGCGTAGTCGACGCGTCTGAGGGCACTGCATGGTGCAAGGGCAGGCCTTTTTTGCCAAATACGCTACATGAGTTTCTCTATTCTCGTTTTGCGAACTTATCGAAACAGCAAGGCGAGGAACGCGCTTCAAAAATCATCATTGACGGAATGAAAGAATTACGCCCGTGCAAAAAGGAGAGTGACAAATGAGACCATTATACGAACAACTAAAACGTCAGCATTACTCTTCAAATCATACCCGCGCGGGTTTTGCCTCGGGTGAACAGGTCTTCTCAGAAATTGGCTATGATTATTCAACGATTATCAAGCAGCAACCGGCATACGAAAATACCTGTGCGGTAAGAATGAGTCTGGCATTGTTAAAATGTAATGTTGAATTCACAGGGCGTTTACCCATAAAGTCGGGCCCCTATAAAGGAAAAACAATCGAACCCGGCGCAAAATTACTTGCGGATCAACTTTATAAATCCCATGTGTTTGGCAAGGCAGAAATCTTTACCGATCGCGAGGCGGGTGCGCGATCGATGTTGGGCCGAAAAGGCGTTGTTTTCTTCAATAAAATTGATGGGTATGGCGGTGGTCATATCGACCTTATCGAGCCTCTGAGTAATAATTCGTTTATATGTAACTCCGATTGCTTTCCGTACTGTCAGGAAATCTGGTTTTGGGAATTAAAATAGTTTCATCCAGGCAGCTAAAGACAGCATTTCTTTTGCTCGCTTGCTTATGTTTTTCTGCTCGCGGCGATAACCCATACGTTGATTTTTATCAGCAGCAAACATACCGGCAGGTAGTTAAAGATTTTGCCCTTGCGCGCTGCCTTGCGCAGGTGGCAGATAAAGGCAGCCAGTTTTCTGCTGACGCCGCTCGCACTGCGAGTGCATTCATTGAGTGGATACCTTTTGATGCTGAAAATGGCACTGAGAAAATGGATGCGCTCATTGGAAAATATAAAGATCACATTAACGGGTTTCATGCTGAGCGAAAGCCCGACGTAAAAGGTGTCACGTTAAATTGTCTGCGTCTTTATCATAGCGACGAACTGAATAAACTGGTTCCTCAGGTAATAGTTGGCGATCCTGACCGTAGCTGGATCCAGGATAACCCAGAGTAGTAAAAGACTTCACATTCTTTCCATTTATTCCGGGAGAATGTAAGACTGTCAAATGACACGGGTCATTTGATATGAGGCAGAGGTAAAATATGGACGGTTTTATTCAGCCCCATGCTTTCCTGTTTGCCATATAAGTGCTTTTTCGAAAGCAATATTGTTCATCCACGAAGAGTAGATATTATGGCTATTGATATGTTTCTGAAGGTCGAGGGTGTTACGGGCGAATCGAAAGATTCTAACCACACCGGCTGGACTGATATTACCTCCTTCTCCTGGGGCGCTTCCCAGCCAGGTAATATGAGCGTTGGCGGTGGCGGCGGTGCCGGTAAAGTTAACTTTAACGACCTGCACGTTAATGCGCTGATCGACAAATCCACCACCGCTATCCTGAAACACTGCGCCAGCGGTAAACACCTGACCAAAGTTGAGCTGTCCGTCTGTAAAGCCGGTGGCCAGCAGGTGGAATACTCCCGCATCACGCTGGAAGATGTGCTGGTAACTTCTGTTCAGTACACCGGTGCAGATAACGGCGATACCGTTGGTGTGACCTATGCATTCCAGGCTGCGAAAGTGAAACAGCAGTACTGGGAGCAGACCACGTCGGGTGGTAAAGGTGCTGAAAGCAGCGCTGGCTGGAACATCAAAGAAAACAAAGAAGCGTAATTGCGCATGTGGCCGGGGAGTTTTCCCCGGTCATTATCAACCTCAAGAGCCCTCAGGATTGGCGGGCATGATTATGCAAAAGTTATTCGGTGTGTTTGCAGTCACGTTAATGGTCAGCGCCTGTTTGTCTCATCCAGAACAATATCAGTCGCTTTCGGTTATGCTGAAAAATAATGAACCCTGCTTTGCTATCCCTGCTCATTCCGGGTTAGAAGCGCCGGTCACCAGCCATTCACCCACCATTATGAAACGAGTGGGAAATAAATGGAAAACGATATCGCCGCCGTCAACATATAGCCCTGTAGTGACGTTAAATACTCAGCAGTGCAAGCAGTGGCGTGGTATCGCATGGCAAACCGGCGAATATGATGTGGCACAGACAGTGTCGGCTAAAAACGATTTTGTTCGTTATGCCGCGCGATTCACTCTGGAAGAGAATGCGTCGGGCCAATTTACGATCTCTCAGACCGAATAGAATGTGTTATCACCCAAACGCCGCCGTTTTCAACCCCGAGAGCGGCAGCGTTTGAGCGCTAATCATACCAGCAGGAATACGCCATGCGATTCACGATTATTTCTACGAAACCCGGTCATCAGCCGCCGCAAAGCAGCTGTGATTTTTACGCCCCGGGCGGCACCATTGGGCGCGGTACGGATAACAATCTGGTATTGCCGGATAATGACCGCACCATCTCTCGACTGCAGGCCATTGTTCACGTGGACGCCCAGGGCGAATGCCGCGTGACCAACCGTGGCAGCGTCACCCGCGTGGTATTAAATGACATTCCGCTGGAGCGAGGGCGTCAGGTTGAACTGCAGGATGGCGACATTCTCGGTATTGATGACTACCGTATCGAAGTGACCGAACTGATCCACGATACCCAGCCCGTGAGCCGTATGGCGGCCAGCATGCATCAGCAGGCGCGTCCGACAGCCGCACCCGCGACCGCGCCAGCTCCTCAACCGAAACCGGCAAGTGCCGCACCGCGCGGGAAAGCCGAGCCGACCGCCGTGCCAACGGAGATCTGGGATAGCCTGATGCAGGAGTTCTCCATCTCCGACAGCATCTCCAGCAACCGTACAAAAACGCAGCCTGCTACATCGCACGATCCGTTCTCCCAGCCTGCGGCCCCGGAGCGTAACGCCGAAGATCCGCTGGCGATGTTCAACGACAGCGATCCAAAGCTCGAGCGTAAGCATGTCGATCCGGACACGCTGTTCAGTGACGAGGCGTTGTTCAAAAAAGAGAGTATTTTTGACGACCTCACCCCGTCAACGCTGGTGCCGCCGGGCGAGACGAGCCCCGTGAAGCCAGAAGAAGAGGCGACGGATGAGCTCGATCCGCTGGCCCTGTTTGGCGGTAAGGCCAGCGCACCAGCCGCGCGTAATGACGACCCGCTCGGGCTGATGGGCGGCGCGCCACTAACCCATCCGGATGACATTATTGCCGAGAAGCCTGCGCCAGTGCCGGAACCTGAACCTGAACAGGAAGAGGACGTGCTGGCCGATTCCCCGCTATTCGCCCCTGAGCCGCAGGAAGAACCGCGTGCTGAAGAAGAACCCGCGCGACCGGATTACGCAGGCTTCACCATGCCTACGCCGCAGGCCGTTGCGCGCAGCAGCGCGCAGGCCCCGAAGGGCCGCCTGCGCATCGACCCGGTCAATAACGCCGCCTCGCCAGCCGCCACGGCAAACAGCGGTGAGAAGGGCGAAGTGCTGCAGGGTGAGCTGCTGGAGGCACTGCTGGAGGGGATGGGGCTGAGCGAAATGCAGCCCGTCCCGCAGTTTGACCGTGAAAATATGCGTCAGCTGGGGCAGATCCTCGGCATGTTCTCTCAGGGGACCGTGGCGCTGCTCTCCTCGCGCTCCATCCTCAAGCGCGGCGTAAAAGCCGACATGACCATGGTGCTGGACGATGCCAACAATCCGTTCAAGCTGTTGCCGACCGGCAAAACTGTCCTGATCCAGATGTTTGGCACCCCAATGCCGGGCTTTATGCCGCCGACAAAATCGGTGCGCGACGCGCTGATCGATCTGCAGGCGCACCAGCTGGGCATGATCTCCGGCATCCGCGCCATTATCGCCGCGATGCTGCAGTCCTTTAACCCGGAACAGCTGGAAGAGCAGGCGAAGCAGAACGGGATGACCTCTCGTCTGGCGCTGCCGGGCAGCCGCAAAGCGGCCCTGTGGGACTACTTTGTTCGCAGCTATGGCGAGACGGCGGGCGAGATTGAGGATGACTTCCACACCCTGTTCGGCGAGGCCTTCCTTCATGCGTATGACATGGAGGTCAATCAGTACAAAGACTCACAGAGCGGATCGGAAGACAAATGAATATCGCAACGGCTTCTCTCTCCCGCCAGGGGACGCGCGCCAGCAACCAGGATCAGACGGGAGAAACCATAGGGGAACGTTCAGCCTGCTTTGTCGTCTGCGACGGCATCGCGGGGCTGCCGGGCGGCGAGGTGGCCGCAGCGCTGGCCCGCAATAGCATTATCTCCCGCTTCGATGGCGACAAACATCTTAATGCGCAGCACATCCGCGACTACGTGCAGACGGCGAATCGCACCATTCTCAGCGAACAGCAGGCCGTGCAGGACTATCGCCGGATGGGCACGACGCTGGTCAGCCTGTTCATTGACCGTGATTACGGGCTGGCCTACTGGGCGCACGCCGGAGACAGCCGCCTGTACCTGTTTCGCCGGGGATGGCTGTGGCATGTGACTACCGACCACAGCCTGGTGCAGCAGATGAAAGATGCCGGGCACCAGACCGACAACCTGAACAGCAACCTGCTCTATCTGGCGCTGGGGATTGAAAACGGCGGGCCGGAAGCGAGCTACAGCGATGTGGTGCAGGTTGAGGACGGCGATGCCTTTTTACTGTGCACCGACGGGTTCTGGCACGGCGTCAGCGAAGAGCAAATGAAGCAGTCGCTGCATATGGTCAATACGCCGCAGGAGTGGCTGACCTTAATGAACCAAATCATTCAAAAGAATGGCGAACAAGAGGGGAATGCTCAGGATAACTATACTGCCCTGGCGGTATGGATGGGCAACCCTCAGGACACCACTTTGCTGCACACCCTCTCTGACGCAGCACAATTTCTTCCCTGCGGAACTGATTAGACACACA
Organism: Enterobacter sp. DC4; assembly: GCF_000568095.1. Classification (NCBI taxonomy): domain Bacteria; kingdom Pseudomonadati; phylum Pseudomonadota; class Gammaproteobacteria; order Enterobacterales; family Enterobacteriaceae; genus Enterobacter; species Enterobacter sp. DC4. Next base: position 374,266 of record NZ_AZUB01000002.1, read on the forward strand.
AGGAACGATATGAAACTTTGGCTATCGGGTTTGGCACTTCTGGCGGCGACCTCCACCGCTCAGGCTGAAAATTTCCGCATCGTGCAGTCTCCTGCGCAGAAGCTGGATATCTGGATCGACAACATCAAAGACAACACGCCGCAGAGCTGGTGTAAGCCTGAGGTGGCGCTGCGCATTGTGGCAAACGGCAAGAAAGACGTCTCCGTGCTGGAGAACTTTGTGCCGCGTCTTGGCTCACTGCTGGAACACCAGTGCAGTAAAGTGAATAAGCTTAGCTGGACGCTCAACGATCCGGCGGGTACTACGCTGGCGCAGGGCACGGCTGGCAAAGCGCAGGACTGGGCGCTGGTGGTGAAACAGGAGCAGGCCGCACCTGCTGCGACCGTCACCGCAACCCCAGCCAGCGGCGCGTTACTGCCGCCAGACCAGAACGCTGCATCCCGCACTGTCGCGGCCGACCGCACGCCGTGGCAGGAATTCACCCTGCAGGACGGCTGCCACCTGCGCACCTTCTGGGAAGGTGGCGCTTCCGCTCCGGCGCTCTTTATTCCGGATTCTGACACCACCCGCTGCGGTAACGGCAGCTGGCTGAGCGGACACACCGTTGTGTCGCAGTCCCGCAACGGCGGACAGAAAGAGATGGCGGTGACCTACATCCATGGCTTCCCGGTGACCGGACTGAATCAAAGCGCCGACCCTGAAAACGCGCTGATCACCTCCGTCAACAAAGAGCGCATGGTATTCAGCACCCCAAACAGCGACCAGAGCTGGATGATCCTGCCTTACGACAATGCCCTGAACAGCTGGAAGAGCAACGGCACGGTCGCGGTGGAGATTTCCCGTGAAACCGCCAGCGATGATGCAAAGCTGCAGGCGCGTATCGCGGCGGTGAAAAAAACCTGGAGCGCCTGGGTGGCACCCGGCACTCCGCTGAATATCGTTCTGATTGACACCCTGCGTCCTCAGCTGCGCGATCCGGCCGTCGGCGCATGGCGCGCGGCGAATTAAGGAATGGCTATGAATACGCTCTATCAACACCTGGCGGGTGAGTCGCTCAACGACGCCCTCGCGCGCCTTGAAGCTGAAATCAAAGCCCGTCCGGCGGATGCCGACCTCCGCGCCGCGTTCGTGCAGTTTTTAACCCTCAGCGGCAACTGGACGCGCGCCCTGACCCAGCTGAAAAGCTGGCTGGCGCTGAAGCCGCAGGCGAAACCCACCGTCACGCTGCTGGAGCAGTCCATCCAGGGCGAGCTGCAGCGCGCGCAGGTGATGGCGGGACAGGCGCGTCCGGCCATGCCTGAAACCCAGTGGCCGTGGCTGACTACCCTTGCCGCGGCGCTGAGCGAGGAGGGCGAGCGCGCCCGGGCGTTGCGTCTTGAAGCGCTTGAACAGGCTCAGGCAAACCCTGGTCATATCGCCCTCGAAAATGAGGAGACGCAGGCTTTTGACTGGCTGATGGACGGCGACGCCCGTCTCGGCCCGGTCTGCGAAACCATCGTGAACGGCCGCTATTTCTGGCTGCCGTTTAGCGCTATCGCGGAGATCCGTTTCCAGGCACCCGCCAGCGTGACCGATCTGGTCTGGCGTCACGCCCTGGTGCGCCTGACGGACGGGACGGAGCAGGTGTGTCAGATCCCAGCGCGTTACCCGTTTGCAGACGACGCCTCTGATGCGGTCAAACTGGGGCGCACCACCGACTGGCACCCGCTCGATACTGACGGCACGTTGTATGAAGGCCAGGGCCAGAAGGCCTGGCTGAGCGAGCAAAGCGAAAGCCCGCTGCTGTCGCTCAGCCTCGTGACGTTTGCGACGGATGGAGCCGATGAGTAATCCCGCTGGCGAAGGCGATCTGCTACGCAGCGGCTGGCAAGCCCGCAGCAAGCAGGAGAAGGTGGGGGCGCGCGACAAAATGCAGCCCTCGCTGCTCGATCGCCTCACCGATAACGACCCGGAAAAAAAGCGCGAGTCGGCCAATAGCAATCTGATTACCCACGCCGCCCTGCGCCGCAATGTTCTGCGGGATCTGCAGTGGCTGTTTAATACCATCAACCACGATGCCTCCGGTGATTTGAGCTCGTTACCGCACGTGAGCCGCTCGGTGGTTAACTTCGGCGTCGCGCCGCTGGCCGGGAAAAGAATGTCGGACATCGAATGGCACGACATTCAGCGCAAGCTCACCGAGGCCATCATCAATTTTGAACCGCGCATTTTGCCGCAGGGGCTGCAGGTCCGCTGCGTGTCGGATACCTCCTCGCTGGATCTGCACAACGTGCTCTCCATCGAGATCAAAGGGCGTTTATGGTGTGTGCCTTACCCGCTGGAGTTTCTGTTTCGTACCGATGTCGATCTGGAAAACGGCCATTTTGAACTGAAAGATGCGGGGTAATCATGGAAAGTAAACTGCTCGAATACTACAACCGTGAGCTAGCCTACCTGCGCGAAATGGGGGCCGAGTTTGCCGAACGCTATCCTAAAGTCGCCGGGCGGCTGGGCATGCGCGGCATCGAGGTGGCGGACCCGTATACCGAACGTCTGATGGAGGGCTTCGCCTTCCTGACCTCCCGCGTGCAGATGAAAATGGACGCGGAGTTTCCGCGCTTCTCTCAGCGTCTGCTGGAGATGATTGCGCCGAACTATCTTGCGCCCACGCCGTCGATGGCGATCGCGGAGATTGAGCCCGACAGCAGCAGGGGTGACCTGAGCAAGGGCTTCATTGTGCCGCGCGGTACCATGATGGACAGCCTGGCGCTGAAAAAAACCGGCGTGACCTGCAGCTATACCACGGCGCACGAGGTCAACCTGCTGCCGCTGAAAATCGACAAGGTCGAGCTGGGCGGCGTGCCCGCCGATCTGCCGCTCGCGCAGCTGGGGCTGAGCCAGCGGGGGATCGGCAGCGCTCTGCGGATCCGCATCGCCTGCGACGGCCCGCAAAACTTCGGGCACCTGGATTTCGACCGTCTGGAATTTTTCCTCGGCGGTCCGGACATTGAAGCGCTGAAGCTGCTGGAGCTGGTGATGGAGCACCACGTTGGGATCGTCTGTCAGACGGTCGGCCCGCAGCCGCAGCGACAGCTGCTGGCGTCGGATGCGCTGCGCCAGGAGGGTTTTGAGCTTGACCAGGCGCTGCTTCCGGACGATCTGCGCAACTTTGACGGCTATCGCCTGCTGCAGGAGTATTTCGCCTTTCCGGCCCGTTTCCGCTTCATTAGCCTCAGCGGCCTGAGCACGCTTATCCAGCGCTGTGAAGACGAAAAAGCCTTCGATATCTTTATTCTGTTGGATAAGTCGGATGAACAGCTGGAGCGCGTGGTCGATGCCAGCCACCTGGCGCTGCACTGCACGCCGGTCATCAACCTGTTCCCAAAGGTCGCGGCGCGTCAGAAGCTGAATGAAGGCCAGCATGAATACCATCTGGTGGTCGATAACATTCGTCCGCTGGATTATGAAATTTACGCGGTCAAAAAAATCTATGGCAGCGCGGACGGCCAGCGTGATGACCAGACGTTTCGTCCGTTCTGGAGCACCTGGAGCGGCGATGCGGGCAACTACGGGGCCTATTTTTCCCTGCGCCGCGAACAGCGCGTGCTGTCCGAGCATGCCCTGCGCTACGGCACCCGTACCGGCTATATCGGCTCGGAGGTCTTTGTCTCGCTGGTGGATGAACAGCACGCCCCCTGGCAGGAAAACCTGCGCTATATCTCTGCCGAGGTGCTCTGCACCAGCCGCGATCTGCCGCTGATGCTGCAGCAGGAGCTCGGGCAGTTCATTATGGCCGATTCCATGCCGGTGAAATCCCTCACGCTGCGTAAAGGCCCGACGCCGCCGCGTCCGGCGCTGGCCGAAGGGTTCAGCACCTGGCGGCTCATCAGCCAGCTGCAGATGAACTACCTCAGCCTGATGGACAGCGAAAACGAAGAGGGCGCAGCCGCGCTGCGACAGCTGTTAGGGCTGTACGCCAACCTGGCAGAAACGCCCGTGGCGCGTCAGGTGGAAGGCGTTCGTCACTGCGTGCTGGAACCGGTTCACCGCCGCGTGCCTGAACCCGGCCCGGTCGTTTTCGCCCGCGGGATCGGTATTACCCTGACGGTGGATGAGCGAGCCTTTTCCGGCGCCAGTCCGTGGCTCTTCGGCAGCGTGATGGAGCGTCTCTTTGCCCGTCTGGTGTCGATCAACAGCTTTACGGAGTTCACCCTGAAAAGTCAGCAGCGCGGCGAGATTGGCTACTGGGAGCCGCGCATGGGTAAAAGGGCGCTGATATGAGTGACACCGCTGCACCGCTGCGCGTGCATCGCCTGACGAAGCTGCCGGATGCGTTCTGGCACGGGGTCCGCGAGACGCCCTGGCGCTACGATCTGTTTCAGCTGTTAAGGCGCATTGATGCCCAGGGCGGCGAGCGCTACCCGCTGGGCCGCGCGCCGCTGCCAAAATTTGAACCGCTGCGCATCGGCCAGCAGCCGTCGATGAGTTTTGCCCCGTCGACGCTGGCTCAGGTACGTCAGCGGGAGGAAAGCGGGCTGCATGAGGTGTCTATCCTCAGCTTCGGCCTGTTTGGCCCGAACGGCCCGCTGCCGGTCCACATGACCGAATACGCCCGCGAGCGTATTTATCATCATCAGGACACCAGCCTCAGCGCGTTTGCCGATCTGTTCCATCACCGCCTTGCGCTGCTGTTTTACCGCGCCTGGGCGGATGCGCAGCCCACCGTCTCGCTGGATCGCGCCGATAACAGGCGCATTGAAGGCTACCTGGCGTCGCTGATTGGCATGGGGCAGCCGGGTCAGATGAACAAAGGCAGCCTGAGTTCTCATGCCCGCTTTACCCACGCCGGGCACCTGACCCGTCACGGACGAGATCCGGAGGGGCTGGAGAAGATCCTGCGCAGTTATTTTAAAGCGCCGGTCAAACTGGTCAGCAATGTGCCGCAGTGGATGCCGCTTTCCACGCGCGAGCAGGCGCAGCTGGGAGCAGGGCGCCGCATGCCGCGCATGGGTGAGTCCGCCTTTCTCGGCGTCGCCGTCCGCGACGTGCAGCATAAGTTTCGCATCGACATTGGCCCGCTGAGCGCGGAGGAGTACAACCGTTTTCTGCCGGGGGAAGCGTGGGTCACCGAGCTGCGTGACTGGGTGCGTCAGTACGCCGGGGTGGAGTTTGAATGGGAAACACGGGTGATCCTGCGTGAAGACGCGGTGCAGGGCACCACGCTCGGCGGTGCCGGGCGATTAGGCTACAACACCTGGCTGGGCCTTCAGCCGCGGCCTGTCCCGCGTGGCGATCTGGTGTATTGCGCAGAGCGATAATTTTTCTAACGCATTGTTATCAATGGAACCGAACATGTCAGAAATAAGCCGTGCCGTGCTTTTCGGCAAACTGGATACGCTGTTATTTACCTCTCTGGAAAGCGCCACTGCGTTCTGCAAGCTGCGCGGCAACCCCTATGTTGAGCTGGTGCACTGGCTGCATCAGCTGATGCAGCAGCAGGATGGCGATCTGCAGCAGGTCATCCGCCACTTTGCTCTTGATGAACAGCAGCTGACGCGCGATATCGTTGCGGCGATGGATGTCCTTCCGCGCGGGGCGAGTTCCGTTTCCGATCTCTCCGAGCATATCGACAGCGCCGTGGAGCGCGCCTGGGTCTTCGGCTCGCTGAAGTTTGGCGTCAGCCGCATTCGCGGCGGCCATTTGCTGATCGGCATGCTGAAAACCTGGAATCTGGCCAACGTGCTGAAAAGCATCTCGTCGCAGTTCACCCGCCTTAACGTTGAGGTGCTGATTGAGCAGTTCGACGCTATTTGCGCCAACAGCAAAGAGACGCAGCAGGCCGCTGCCGCCGTCGATGCGCCGGCGGGTGCGGTACCGGCTGCGCAGGGGACGCTGGCCCAGTACGGCCAGGATCTGACCGCCCGCGCCCGCGACGGGAAGATTGACCCGGTTGTCGGGCGCGACGAGGAGATCCGCCAGATGGTCGATATCCTGATGCGTCGTCGCCAGAACAACCCGCTGCTGACCGGGGAAGCCGGGGTCGGCAAAACAGCGGTGGTGGAAGGTCTGGCGCTGCGTATCGCCGACGGCGACGTGCCGGAGCCGCTGCAGAACATTCAGCTGTGGCTGCTGGATATCGGCATGCTGCAGGCTGGCGCAGGCATGAAAGGCGAGTTCGAGGCCCGGTTGCAGGCGCTCATTAATGAAGTCCAGTCCAGCGCCACGCCGATTATTCTGTTTATCGATGAGATCCACACCCTGATTGGCGCAGGCGGCCAGCAGGGGACCGGCGATGCGGCAAACCTGCTGAAGCCCGCGCTGGCGCGCGGTCAGCTGCGCACCATCGGCGCCACCACCTGGGCGGAATACAAAAAGTACATCGAGAAAGACCCGGCGCTGACCCGTCGTTTCCAGACGGTGCAGGTTCACGAGCCGGACGAAGCGAAAGCCATTCTGATGCTGCGCAGCACCGTGTCGCCGCTGGAGACGCACCACCAGGTTCTGCTGCTCGACGAAGCGGTCAGCGCGGCGGTGAAGCTGTCGCATCGCTACATTCCGGCGCGTCAGCTGCCGGACAAAGCCGTTGCACTGCTCGACACCGCCTGCGCCCGCGTCGCGGTCAGCCAGAGCGCGCCGCCGGCGCAGCTGGAAGACTGCCTGCGCCATCTTGCCGCGCTGGACGTGGAAATTGAGATCGCAGAACGCGAGGCGCGCGTCGGTGCCGGAGACGCTGAGCGCGTAGCAACGTTACGCGCCGAACGCGACGCGTATGAGACAAAACGCGAAGCCCTGTCCCGGCGCTGGGAAGAAGAGCGCAGTCTGGTGCAGGAGATTATCCGCCTGCGCGCCGCGCTGTTCGCGGCGGGCGAAGAAGATACCGCTGAGCTGCGCGGCAAGCTGACGGAACAGCAGCAGGCGCTGAACGCCTTGCAGGGTGATGAACCGCTGCTGTTTGCGGCGGTGGATGAAAACGTGGTTGCCGCGGTGGTCTCTGACTGGACCGGGATCCCGCTGGGCCGGATGGTGAAAAACGAGATCGACGCGGTGCTCAACCTTGCCGACACGCTGAACCAGCGCGTTATCGGCCAGCGTCACGGTCTGGATCTGATTGCCCGCCGCGTGAAAACCTCACGGGCGAAGCTCGACGATCCCAACAAACCGGTGGGCGTCTTTATGTTGTGCGGCCCGTCCGGCGTCGGTAAAACCGAAACCGCGCTGGCGCTCGCGGAGTCGCTGTACGGCGGCGAGCAGAACGTTATCACCATCAACATGAGTGAGTTCCAGGAAGCACACACCGTCTCCACCTTAAAAGGTGCGCCTCCGGGATACGTAGGGTATGGTGAAGGCGGCGTGTTGACCGAGGCCGTGCGCCGCCGCCCGTACAGCGTGGTGCTGCTGGACGAAATTGAAAAAGCGCACCCGGACGTCCACGAAATCTTCTTCCAGGTCTTTGATAAAGGCTGGATGGAAGACGGCGAGGGGCGCCACATTGATTTCCGTAACACCATCATTATTCTGACGTCTAACGTCGGCACCGACCTGATTAGCGCCATGTGCGCCGATCCGGAGCTGGTGCCGGAGCCGGACGCCTTGAGCGGCGCGCTGCGCCAGCCGCTGCTGGAGGTCTTCCCGCCCGCGCTGCTGGGCCGTCTGCTGGTGGTGCCGTATTACCCGCTCAGCGACGAGATGCTGGGGCAGATTGTTCGCCTGCAGCTCAGGCGCATTCAGCGTCGTCTGGAAGAGAATCACAGCATTATTTCTGAGTTTGACGACAGCGTGGTGGAACAAATCGTTCAGCGCTGTACCGAGGTGGAGTCCGGCGGCCGCATGGTGGACGCTATTCTGACCAACACTCTGCTGCCTCAGATGAGCCAGATCTTACTTACCGCCAGCCGCAGCGACGAGCAGTACCGACGTCTGCACGTCACCTGCGAGCAGGGCGAGTTTCACTGTCAGTTTGCCGCGTAATAATCATCAAGAGAACTGTAAAAGATGACGGATAATGATAACAATCGGACTGTCCCAAACGCGCTCCCGGTCGGGTACCGCTTCAACGAGTTTGAAATCAAAGAGGTGATCGGCGGCGGCGGTTTTGGCATTGTCTATCGCGCGTGGGATCACCAGCTCGAACGCACTATCGCTATCAAAGAATTTATGCCTTCCTCGCTCGCCGTGCGCGGCGACGACATGACCCTGGTGCTGCGCAGCGAGCGCTTTGGCAAAGCGTTCTCCGCGGGCCTGAACAGCTTCATTCAGGAAGCGCGTCTGCTGGCGCGCTTTAACCACCCGAACCTGCTGCACGTCCTGCGTTTCTGGGTGCAAAACGACACGGCCTATATGGGGACGCTGTTTTACAGCGGCACCACGCTGTCGCGCCTGCGCGAAGAAAAGCCGGAGCTGATCAACGAAGTCTGGATCCGCCGCACGCTGCCGATGCTGTTCGGTGCGATCAAGACCATCCACGACGAAGGCTACCTGCACCGCGATATCTCTCTGGATAACATTCAGATCCAGGATAACGGCCTGCCGGTGCTGCTCGATTTCGGCTCCGCGCGACGCACCATCGGTAATCTCTCCGACGAAACGGAAACCATGCTGCGTCCGGGCTTTGCGCCGATTGAGCAATACACCGATGACAACGAAAGCGAGCAGGGCCCGTGGACGGATATTTACGCCCTCGGCGCGGTGCTGCGTACTCTGATTGTGGGGTCTCCGCCGCCGGTCAGCGTAGTGCGTTCTATTCAGGATACCTGCAAACCGCTGGTGGAAATCATGCCGCAGGGCTATTCCATTCCGCTGCTGCAGGCCATTGACCGCGCGCTGGCGCTGCACATGGAGGACCGTCCACAGTCCATCGACGAGTTCGCCGCGCTGATAGAGATGCCGGTCGCCGGGATTAACGACGTGCTGACGGCGAAAAAGCCCGGCACGATGCTGGTACCGGTGGAGGAGGAACAACCTGCTTCGCTACTCGACTGGCGCCGCTACAAGATCCCGGGCATGGTTGCCGCAGGGGCGCTGGTGGGTATTGTCGCCGGGGCGATGCTGTTCAGCGGCGGTAACGATACGCCTGAGCAGGCTGCACAGGCACCGGCAGAGACGCGTTCGACCGAAACCGCCGCGAACGCGCCAGACGTGAAGCCGGAAACGGCGAAGGTGAGCGAGCAGGCGACGGCGCAACAGACGCCACCGCCTGTCGCGAGCCCTGTTGCGTTGGTCTATATCCGCATCCTCGACGGCGAAACGCTAAAAGTGAACGGTGAGACAAAAGCGCTGCGTCCGGCGACCAACGGCTATGCATCGCTCAAGCTGCCAGCCGGTGAGGTGAAGATTGAACTGCAGGGCAACGGAAAAACGCGTGGCCAGACGCTGGATATTGCCAAGCCGGGCACCTGGCTGGTGAATCCGTAGGAATTTAAACAGGAGAGACTATGGAAGTGTACGATCTTCGAAGCCAGAGGCTTCATCCAGGGAATGCGAGAAGATTGTCTCTCCTGTTTATGCGTTTTGAATTTAATCCTAACCCGGAGAGTTGAGTTGAAGCCAACATGTGCCTCCCCATTTTTGTAAATAACAATATCGGGCGTACACAAGATAACCTCGCTCATTTAAATAGCAAATTATGGTGTTTCTGGGGAAGCATGGATCTTCTCGCAATATTGCTTTATTGCGTGAATTCAGTTCGCCACGACAGAATTCCATTCATTTCTGACGCAAAAGCAGTTAGTGATTCGTTGCATTATTATGCAGGTGATGGTTTCAGCATTTTGGTCATGCTTTTTTTTGTGCTTGACTTACTTTTATTACTCTCTTTGTTTACTTCGGCTTGGTTATTCTTCAAGCGAAAGATCGGAGCGATTAAATTTGCCCTTGCTCAGGAATTATTTCGCTTGATTTCATTCAGATGTTCGGTCTCATTTTTCCCTCTTTTGGTAAGTATGTTTGATATTTCAAACATCTGGTTGAATGTAGGCTTATATGTCACTTCAGAGTTACTGAAAATCTACTCTCTTGTTTTTTGGATGATCAAGAGGGAAAAGCCCCTTTCTTGAATGACGCTTTATCACAGATGCGAACCCCTTTTCTGCATCGCATAAGCTAGATGGAATAAAGATTATGCTCAACCGAATTACCGTTCAGCTCCCGGTGGAGGGGCTTCTGTTCTGGAAACTGACGGGCCGTGAGTCGATGTCCGAGTCGTTCGCGCTGACGCTGACCGTGCTCGGCACGGACGCGCGCATTGACCGCAGTAAGCTGCTGGGCCAGCCGGTCACGGTGACCATCCCGACGCAGAATCTGCTGACGTCCCGCTATATTAACGGCAAGATTACCCGCGTGGCGGTCAGCGCCGTTGAGCTGACGGGCACCCGCTATGCGGTGTACCAGCTGACGGTGGAGCCGGACCTGTGGCCGATGAAGCGCGACCGTAACCTGCGTATTTTCCAGGGGCAGACGGTGCCGCAGATTGTGAAAACCCTGCTCGGTGAGCATCAGGTCAACGTTGAGGACAAACTCACCGGCAGCTACCGGGTGTGGGACTACTGCGTGCAGTATCAGGAGTCGAGCCTGGACTTCATCAGCCGCCTGATGGAGCTGGAGGGGATTGCGTATCACTTCCGCCATGAGGCGGACAAGCACACCCTGGTGCTCACCGACGCCGCCACGCAGTACCAGCCGTTCAGCGGCTATGAGGTCATTCCGTACCACCAGACGCCGTCAGGCGGCAGTACGGATGAAGAGGGCATCAGCCAGTGGGCGCTGGAGGACAGCGTGACGCCGGGGATTTACAGCCTCGACGACTATGACTTCCGCAAGCCGAACGCGTGGCTGTTCCAGGCCCAGCAGAACCCGGCGTCGCCGAAGCCGGGCAGCATCGACGTGTACGACTGGCCGGGTCGCTTTGTGGACAAAGGGCACGGGGAGTTCTATGCCCGTATCCGTCAGGAGCGCTGGCAGGTGGAGCATCAGCAGATTCAGGCCACCGCGACGGCGGCGGGGATTGCGCCGGGGCACACCTTCACGTTAACCAACGCGCCGTTCTTCAGCGACAACGGTGAATATCTGGTGACGGCGGCGGGTTACCACCTCGAAGAAAACCGCTATGCCAGCGGCGAGGGGGAGACCATTCACCGCACCGATTTCACGGTCATCCCGTCGGCGGTGGTGTACCGTCCGGCGCAGAGCACGGCGTGGCCGCGCACCTACGGCCCGCAGACGGCGAAAGTGGTGGGGCCGAACGGGGAGAGTATCTGGACGGACAAATACGGCCGGGTGAAGGTGAAGTTCCACTGGGACCGTCTGGCGAAGGGCGATGACACCAGCTCCTGCTGGGTGCGCGTGTCGAGCGCGTGGGCGGGCCAGGGCTACGGCGGGGTGCAGATCCCGCGCGTGGGCGATGAGGTGGTGGTGGACTTCATTAACGGCGACCCGGACCGTCCGATTATCACCGGACGCGTGTACAACGACGCGAGCATGCCGCCGTGGGCGCTGCCGGCTGCGGCGACGCAGATGGGCTTTATGAGCCGCACGAAAGACGGTTCCGTGGACAACGCCAACGCCCTGCGGTTTGAGGATAAAGCGGGCGCAGAGCAGGTGTGGATCCAGGCCGAGCGCAATCTTGATATTAACGTCAAAAACGACGAAACACATTCTACTGAAAAAAATCGAACCCAGTTTGTTGGCGAAGATGAAACCTTACGGGTAGCGAAAAATCAGAAATCAGGGATTAAAGGCGATGTGGTATGCCTGACGGGGAACAGTCGAAACGATAAAGTCGTTAATAATTTTATACTTTCCGCAGGAAATACGCTGAGACTGGAATGTGGTGAAAGCGCCATCGAGCTATCAAAAGACGGCAGCGTCCATATCATTGGTAATAACTTTAACTTTACTGCGAAACAGAATGCGCAAATTAATACGCTTTCCGGCGAATTACACTTGAATCCTGATGAGGGACAAAATGTCATCGATCCGCCTGGCGCATCCCTTCAGGGTGAAATCCAGCAGGAAGTGGATAGTTTTTTTGTTATTAATGGCAATAAGTAAGAGTAACCCGAATGGCTGAATATATTCTTCAGGAAGCATCCCTTGCCTTACCCGATGTATTTAAAGACAGAACCATGAATTTATTTACCCTGAGTGATAACGGAGCCAGCGAGTTTACTTTTGTTGTTTCTCGTGCGAGTGCTAAAAACGAAGATAAAGTCCATGATGCGGCAACCCGTTTGGTACGTGAACTGGAAATTACGGTGCCCGACTTTCGTCTCGAATCCTCGCAGATGACCTCTGTTGATGGTCTCCCGGCGGTTGAGCTTTTTTATCAATTCAAAAATGATAATGCGATCATTTTCCAGAGGCAGACCGTTATTTTGCTCGCTGACCATCCTGCCGGGCAAAAAATGGTATGTTACATCGGCACATGCCCGGGTGAATTTAGCGATTATTATCATAATCAATATCAGGAAATTATCCGCAGTATTAAGTTCCACAAACCGACTCAGACTGAAACTAAAGAAATGCTCGCTGCCGACAGCCAGGGGCCATTTTTTGCGCTTGATAGTGAGAGTAAGGAATTGAGTGTCTTTGAAAACATTCAGGAACTGTATGGACATCTTTCGCTTCAGCGGGCGAAAGAGGGGCAATATTTGCTTTTTGAAAAGCAGGGTAAACCACTCAGTATTGCACCCGTTCCGGACAGCCAACCCCTTCGTTACGCGCTATGGACGACTTTCGCAGACAAATCGCATCACCTACTTTCACAGCTTTCCGTATGCCGCCAGGTGTCTGGTTCTGACCCCCTTGATACAGCCGACCGGATCCGTGAGTATCTGATGGCACAGCGAGCCGAATAGCCATGTCCGAATGTCAGGCTGCTCGCGTAGATGATGAGATTGCACATACAGCCTCAAAAGGCTGGATGATCGCAGGATTGGTGGGTGGGGCAATTCTGGGCGCAGCTGCCGTTGTCGTCACCGGAGGGACCGCGCTGATTGCTGTTTCTGCCGTTGCGGCCGGGGCCTGTGCTGCAGGTGGGTTGGGTGAGCTCCTCGGCAGTATGTCATGGGCTCCACGCCATACTACCGGTACGCTAAAAGAAGGTTCACCCAATGTTTTTATCAACAGCCGAAAGGCGATCCGCGCTCACCTGTCAGCCGGAGAGTGTGATGAGCACAGCGGTAGCCTGCAACGGGTTGCGGAAGGTTCGATAAAAGTTTACATCAACAACTTTCCCGCCTCTCGCACAGGCGATAAGTTGACTTGCAGCGCTGAGATTAGTCAGGGATCGCGAAATGTTATTATCGGTGGAAGCAAGGTTCAGACCGATGAAATAAGTCCTGAAATCCCGGAATGGGTGAACTGGACGATGCTCGCCGTTGGTGCCGGAGCCATGGCGGTGCTGGCCAGTCCGGCAATCGCACTTCTGAGTACCCTAGGTGCGATGGGCGGTGGGACTGTTGGTAGCTATGCGGGGGGAATGATGTTTGGCGAAGGCAGCGACGGTCAGAAATGGGGGATGCTGATCGGCTCCGTTATCGGCGGCGGGGCTGGCATGAAGGGTGGGGCAAGATTTGATGCGTGGCGGGCTGGTAAGCCTGTTCTCGAACCGGTTAAGCCAAATATCTCGGCCCGAAGAGCTGAACTTAATGAAAAATTTGGACGTACGGGCGATCTTAATAGAGATATTAATATCCGTGCAAATCAAAAAATTGTTGATGATTTTATGCGTTCTCAGGGTGTTGAAGAAAGTAAAATACCAGCTTATCGCAGCGGTATAGATCTTGAACAGAGAGTGACAATTGAAACAATCAATAAAGGGAAAATAGCTTATCAGAATCAATCCCCAGGGAATTGGCAAGGAAACTGGTATTCTCTTGACGAATCGACCCCTGCCACAAAACTTGGCATTAACCCAGAGGGACAGGTCAGGGATACGGGGTTAATTGTTCCTAAAGAAGTAAAAGCTTATCAAGCGCAACAAAAAGTAGAGATGCTTCGAAGTAGTGCCACACCAGCCTTGGACACCTGGTCTGTACCAGACAAACCTTTCCAGACAGAAGGCGGTGGGATACAATGGTTTACTACTAAGCGTGATATTTGGACTCCATATAATGAATAACATGACAGCTCTAAATTATGTTGAAAAAGCATTAACTTTAGCAGAAAAGAGATATGCTGAGGTAAAACATCTTAACCCCCACTCCCCACTTTTACAAATGTACGATTCTATTGTACAACAATTAATATTTCTACGAGATTTAATCGAAGGCAAGGAAAAGGATAAAGCAAAGTTATGGAAAATGACTTTCGGTATGTATGCAGCGAAGGAGTTTGATAATTCTGATGAGTTGTTTTTTGAAAGGTTGTCGGATGCCTGGTTTATTGTGGATCAAATACGTCGAGGGTTAAAGGTTAGGCTACCGCACGAGGTTGACACCAATTACGCAATAAAGCAACAAAACCTAAAGATGAAATATCCTGATGAGTTTTAGGATGCGATATTGAATGTAACTATATTTTAGATGATGGATGATAGATTTACATGCTAATTTGAATGCCCTGATAAAATATGTGGATAAATATCGCGAATACTTACCGATTAGCAATCCTTCCGTCCAGCGGAGGATGCAGTATACTTATGATAATAAACCCTTAGAATCACCCTCAAATAGTGATGTACAAAAACAATGGGACTTAACACCATCATGTAACATCTCCCTGGCTGAATCACGGGATCGTGCTGTCGGTGCGCTTATTGGTCTTGCTGTAGGAGATGCTGTAGGTACTACGCTTGAGTTTTTACCTCGAGACAAAGTACACGTCAACGATATGACAGGTGGTGGGCCATTTCGACTTCGCGCAGGCGAATGGACGGATGATACATCCATGGCATTATGTCTTGCGGAAACGCTTCTTGAGAAAGGTGATGCTGATACTATATGCTTCAGGAATAAGCTTCTGGAATGGTATCGGCATGGTTATAACAGTTCAAATGGCATCTGTTTTGATATAGGTAATACAACTCGCTTTGCTTTAGAGCAATATTTAACTGTTGGTCCTGGGTGGAGCGGTAATACAGCGCCAGAGACTGCAGGTAATGCTTCCATTATCAGACAAGCACCTGTCTCTATTTTTTTTAGAAAATCATTAAGCAAAGCGTTTTATGAAGCTAAAAAACAAAGTATCGCAACACACGGTGCCGCGGAAGCAATAAATAGTACACAGTATTTAAGTTATTTGCTTGTGCATATGATTAACGGTAGCAATAAAGATTTTGTTTTTTCTCCGCACGTCATGCCGCTTCAGCCACGTGTAATGATAATCAACGCGGGTGAGTATAAGCAAAAAACTCGCGATCAGATTCGTTCAAGTGGTTATGTTATCGATACGCTTGAGGCCGCGATGTGGTCCGTATGGAATACTGATAATTTCCGTGATGCCATTCTACTGGCAGCTAACCTTGCCGATGATGCTGACAGCGTTGCAGCGACGGCGGGACAAATCGCGGGGGCATTATATGGTTATTCCGGTATTCCGCAGGACTGGAAAGATAAACTCGTGCAACACGAACGTATCGCCACAATGGCAGGTGAGTTATACGATAGAGCACCTGAGGACAATTTATTATAATTGAATAATTCCTATGGCACGGCTATTGTAGCGTGCCATTCAGTTGAACAGAAAATGTTGTGTTAATGTGAAGTTATATGTGAGAAAAAACTCACCTAGCCAGCACTGAAAATATATTGAATTGCTCAGCAATAAAATACAACTGTTAGGTAATGTTGTTTTCTCGCACCTTATATTTTCGGTTAAAAAACGACCTCGCCAGCAAAAAGATGGAAGGATAGAGTATTTTTCAAGATGAAATCGGTGTAAGATTGCACATGAATAAAGAAAGCTATACCGGTCTGGATTACATTAATGATGCCATTGATATAATCAATCAACGATTGGAAATAAAACCTGATTTTTCACTATATGTTATGGTGAAGTGTCAGTTGGATTATATTAAATCTCTTTTAATCGGTGCTGAAAAAGATAAAAGTAAATTACATGCATTGAACTTAGGAGCACTCGCGTCCAAAGAATTTGATACAACAGATGCCGAACTTGCTGAACATTTATCTAATGCTAATTATATAGCTTCGCAGATGGGACAAGGATTAAAAATTATTCTTCCGCATGAACAAGATTTGGAGTATTTGAAAAGACAAAAAAGATATCGCAATTGATTAATTTTTTGTTTTTATATCTGATAAGATGTGAACATCCAGGTCCTGGTTGATTTGTTTTACTGTTTGTATGGTCACAAATAAAAATAGTGGAGAATGAAAGGTGAAATGGATTGGTTGTATATTTTTCATTTTCATCACTTTGGTTTATATCTGGAATGGAAAAGACTTATTCAGTAAAAAACAATGGTTCCTTGCTGGGTTGATGTTCGTTCTGGTGCTAGTGGTTACGGTTGTTATTGGTTTTACGTTGAAATGGCTCGCTCAGTCAATGTCATTATTCTCCGTCGCAACGGCGAAACAATATTCGATTATCTTTTCCATGTCTTTCCTGTGCGTATGGGGATTAAAAGTTACCGTTGTGCTGCTATGCACGATCTTTTCCGGGATTATAGGGGGGCAAAAAAAATACAATGCTGAAAATTATGAAGCAATATCGTCTATAACACGCGTCGTTGCGCCTGGCTTACTTATCGTTGCTAAAAGCGTAGTTTCCCTGGGTTGTGTCCTCATGTTTTCAGGTTTATGGCTTAAATAAGCACGATTTAAAAAATATCTCAATGAACACCGAGATTAGTCCATAGTGGAATAAAGATTATGCTCAACCGAATTACCGTTCAGCTCCCGGTGGAGGGGCTTCTGTTCTGGAAACTGACGGGCCGTGAGGCGATGTCCGAGTCGTTCGCGCTGACGCTGACCGTGCTCGGCACGGACGCACGCATTGACCGCAGTAAGCTGCTGGGCCAGCCGGTCACGGTGACCATCCCGACGCAGAATCTGCTGACGTCCCGCTATATTAACGGCAAGATTACCCGCGTGGCGGTCAGCGCCGTTGAGCTGACGGGCACCCGCTATGCGGTGTACCAGCTGACGGTGGAGCCGGACCTGTGGCCGATGAAGCGCGACCGTAACCTGCGTATTTTCCAGGGGCAGACGGTGCCGCAGATTGTGAAAACCCTGCTCGGTGAGCATCAGGTCAACGTTGAGGACAAACTCACCGGCAGCTACCGGGTGTGGGACTACTGCGTGCAGTATCAGGAGTCGAGCCTGGACTTCATCAGCCGCCTGATGGAGCTGGAGGGGATTGCGTATCACTTCCGCCATGAGGCGGACAAGCACACCCTGGTGCTCACCGACGCCGCCACGCAGTACCAGCCGTTCAGCGGCTATGAGGTCATTCCGTACCACCAGACGCCGTCAGGCGGCAGTACGGATGAAGAGGGCATCAGCCAGTGGGCGCTGGAGGACAGCGTGACGCCGGGGATTTACAGCCTCGACGACTATGACTTCCGCAAGCCGAACGCGTGGCTGTTCCAGGCCCAGCAGAACCCGGCGTCGCCGAAGCCGGGCAGCATCGACGTGTACGACTGGCCGGGTCGCTTTGTGGACAAAGGGCACGGGGAGTTCTATGCCCGTATCCGTCAGGAGCGCTGGCAGGTGGAGCATCAGCAGATTCAGGCCACCGCGACGGCGGCGGGGATTGCGCCGGGGCACACCTTCACGTTAACCAACGCGCCGTTCTTCAGCGACAACGGTGAATATCTGGTGACGGCGGCGGGTTACCACCTCGAAGAAAACCGCTATGCCAGCGGCGAGGGGGAGACCATTCACCGCACCGATTTCACGGTCATCCCGTCGGCGGTGGTGTACCGTCCGGCGCAGAGCACGGCGTGGCCGCGCACCTACGGCCCGCAGACGGCGAAAGTGGTGGGGCCGAACGGGGAGAGTATCTGGACGGACAAATACGGCCGGGTGAAGGTGAAGTTCCACTGGGACCGTCTGGCGAAGGGCGATGACACCAGCTCCTGCTGGGTGCGCGTGTCGAGCGCGTGGGCGGGCCAGGGCTACGGCGGGGTGCAGATCCCGCGCGTGGGCGATGAGGTGGTGGTGGACTTCATTAACGGCGACCCGGACCGTCCGATTATCACCGGACGCGTGTACAACGACGCGAGCATGCCGCCGTGGGCGCTGCCGGCTGCGGCGACGCAGATGGGCTTTATGAGCCGCACGAAAGACGGTTCCGTGGACAACGCCAACGCCCTGCGGTTTGAGGATAAAGCGGGTGCAGAGCAGGTGTGGATCCAGGCCGAGCGTAACATGGACACCAGCGTTAAAAATGATGAAACGCACAGCGTCGGCGGCGAGCGCAGCCATTACGTGAAGAAAAATGAACTGCATCGCGTGGAAGCGAACCAGACACAGGCCGTGAAAGGTGGCACCGAGATCCTGACGGGTAAAGGCAAGCTGGATGCGGCGGTGGAGCAGTATGTTATCGCTTCCGGGACGAAGCTGCGGCTGGTCTCCGGTGAGAGTGCCATTGAACTCAACGCGAACGGCAAGATTAACCTGATCGGCAAAGAGTTTAACTTCTTCGTGGAAGGGGATGGGTATATCACCACGGGCGGTAAGCTGCATCTGAATACCTCTGGTACAAAACCGGGCACCACGGCGCCGGGTTCTGGACATAAAGGGGATATTGATGCGGCGGTGCAGGCGAAATTTACGGCCAAAGATGAGTAAGGCAGGTGCGGTGCTTATCGCGTTACTAACGACGGGAATGGCTGGAGGAGATGCGCAGAAAAAGGATCTTTGGATGTTTATTTCCGGGATGAGTGCATCGCTTAAGACGTTATCCGTTACAACCCTTAGTAACGCGCCGTTATCGTTTAAGATGACCAGGCAAAATGAATATATCAATTTCTACAATGCCGACGATATCAAACTCGCTGATGGAACGAACATAACCGCAATTGGGTTACGTTTAAGCAAACAAAACGACGGCATGGCACCTTTACTGAATTTTTCACCTTCCTCAGGTCAATGTATAACGCTTGATACCGTTAAAAAGCGCTATCCGGAGCTGAGGTTAACTGATTATCCGCGCGGCCGTTCGGAGAACGAAGTAACCAGCTATACAGCCCGAAAAGATATGAATGGACAAAAAGTGAGCTTCAGTTTCACCGTGAAAAATCCTCACTGTCTGGGTTCAGTCGTCATTAGCGCCGACTAAGAAATACATGCACTCATGACCTGACGGTTTCTTCAGGGTGATAATGGCCATACACATTCAATAAATGACGATTAACGTGAAAAAACATACGCCAATATTTCTTTGTTCGGTCCTGATGTTTAGCTGTCCTGGCAGCAATGTGGTTTTCGCTCAAGGTAAGCCATCCATTCTGACTAAACAGGATTTTTCCGTACAGATCAAAGACCAGCCTGTCGCCCTGGGCGACAGATGGACGCCTGATATTGCCCGTAAAATTGGCGTGCCGGTGGAAGGCAGTTTTACCGGTGAGGTTCCTTTTGATGGAGTCCGATATAAATTCTTTCAGCATCAAAACGCTGGAGTAGAAATATTCACTTCCAACCTCTGGTGGGATAAAGCGGAAAGAAGCGTTGATGATTATATCGTGTCTCAAATTACACTGACTGCCGAAGACTTCTCAACGCCGCGCGGTGTCCATGTGGGTTCAACGAGAAAGGAACTGAACAGCGCATACGGTACCGGTGAGGTCGAAAATGATGCCGGGGAGCAGTGGATTACCTACGAAGTGGATAAAAAACTGCTCTCTTTTGAGATAAAAGGCGACAACGTTATAAAAATAACGATGAATTACAACAATGATTCTCAAGAATAATTTATGACCAAAAAATATGTTGCAGCCGTATTGTTCACGGTTTTATTGACAGGCGCAGTTGAAACGTCATCTGCGTTAGAGTTATCGCAATACAATAACCTCGATACGGTCAATCGCATCGTTAACGACAGTGAAGTGACAGACAATCTCAGGAAGACGTTGGGAGATCATTACCAGACCTTTATTGATAACTTTGATGTCTTCGGCGAACCGCATACCACCACAGGTGGAGGATTGTTTGTTGAGGGCTGGCTAAAAGATCTTTATCAGGAGAACGCATCCGCGCTGGTCATCAATCCTGACGGCAAAATCTTTGCGGCCTGGGTGGTTCCAGAATCAAACGTTATCCATTACCAGTCATCTGATAATAGTCAGGCCATTAATGCCGATATTCAGCAATGGGCCGCCAGATTCAATACGATGCAGTTTGTAAAAAGCAGCCAATCAGGACTCGCGTTTGACGGGGAATGGGCTGGTGAATTCGAGAACGACTCGACGTTAACCCTGCGGCTAGCTGAATCAGGCAACCGTATCACCGGGTCTTATTGCTATGTCTCCCGGAGAGGCAACCGCATTGACTGCCCGGAAGAGGATGAACGTAATCTTAGCGGTACGATCGCTGGCAATCGTGCCAACGTTGAGTTCAACTCATCGTTTGGCGGCGTAGGCGGACGGGCTGTTCTGGAAATAAAGGGGAGTGAGATGGAATGGCTTTTAGTTACTCCTCCTCAAAAAGGAAATGATTATGCTCCGCTGCGTTATACATTACGTAAAGCCGCTTCGGTTCAAAACGCGGAAACCAGAAAACTGGACACCGAAAAGTTCGCTATTTCGCTGATAAACAAGTGCGGGCGTTTCGAGGGTGAATGTGACCAGATGGTTTATCTCGGTGTGCGCAAAAGCGATAACAGTACGATCTCCTTAAAGGGAAAAACGTTACACGACCCCGCAGGTAAAATAATCGGCTCAACGTACAAGAATGGCGAGATCGCTTATACCGTGACGTATGCACCCGTGAAATTGGTTGTCAGCAAAGGCAACCATGTTTTAGTCGAACAGTCAGGCCAGTGGCTTAAATAACTATAGCCAACCAAAAGGCCAGCATCGATTGGTCTTCTTGTTTCTCTCAATATTAATCATCCCGAGTTCACTTATGAAATACACCCTCCAGGAAGGTTCGTTTTCCCTTTTTCCTGCTGCCTGGCAGGATAACAGCATGAACATTATTCGCGATGACGAAAGCGGGCTGTCCGTGGTGGTCAGCCGCGGTGTTATCCCGGATGGCAGCGACTACGAACAAGAGTTCCACCGCCAGTGGGATGTGTTGCGCCCTCAGATGGGTGAGATCGCCCAGAGCGAATTCCGGGACGTAAAAGCCGGGCCTGACGGAAAAATTAACGGGCTGGAAGTTGAAACCACGTTTGACCGTAACGGGCAGCGCCTGTGGCAAAAACAGCTGGCCGTGCAGACGCCGGGCAAACCGGTATTGATGATTTTTACCCTCTCGGCACTCAGAGCCTTTACCGAAGAGGACGAGGTGCGCTGGAGCGCGCTTAAGCAGAGTCTGACGCTAAACGACAACCGGAATGTGTAAGGCATGAGCGATAACAACGCGGCCCGTAAGGGCGACGAGATTATTCACTCCAGCATTTTTGCTGATATCACAAGCATTGTGGCGGAAGGTGCTGCCTATGCGGTGATCGGCGCGGCGGTGGGGCTGGCGGCTACGGCCGCCGCGCCACTCCTCGGTGCTGGAGCCGCCGCAGCAGGCGTGGCGGCAGTTGGATCCAGCTGTCTGTTAAGCGGGATTATTGGCGGCGTGCTGGCGAACGTGGCGGGGATCACCGACGATATCAGCAACGCCGCGGAAGGGTTAGGCAATGCGCTCTTCCCGCCGTCGCCTGCGGGTAAAATTACCACCGGCTCGAACAACGTTCTGACCAACGCAATCCCCGCCGCACGCGCGGCAGGCACGTTGACGCCTGCCGATACACCGTCTCCTGAGCCGCAGTCGCCGGGCAGCTTTGCCGATTACGCGGGCATGCTGCTTTCCGCCGCCGGACAGTTTGGCAGCGAAATGTGGCAGCCGAGCGTGGCCTCTGCCGCCGCGGGAACCTCGCCGCTGGAAGAAGACAAGGTGGCGTGTGAAAAGCACTCCGGGCCGCAGTATCTGGCGGAAGGTTCTAAAAGCGTCTTCATCAACGGGCAGCCAGCGGTACGTGCGAAAGATCGCACCACCTGTGAAGGCACCGTTTCCGACGACGTCTCCCCGAACGTAATCATCGGCGGGGACACGCTCACGGTCCGCGATATCAAAAGCGGTAAAACGCCGGGTCTGGCGCTGGGGATGATTGCGCTCTCCCTGCTGCGCGGGCGTCCGGGCAAGATCCTGAAAAACATGCCCTGCGCGCTGGCGGCGGCCGGCGGCGGGATGCTGGCGGATATGGCCGTCAACGCCGTGTTTGGCTCCTCGCACCCGGTTCACGCCGCCACCGGCGTGAAGGTGCTGAACGACGACGATGAGCTCGACTTCACGCTGCCGGGGCGCTTCCCGCTGCGCTGGCAGCGCAGCTACAACAGCCTGACGACCCGCGAAGGGCTGTTTGGTCTGGGCTGGGCAACGACTTTTGACAGCTATCTGACGCTGGAAGATAACAATGCGACCTGGTTCGACGAAACCGGGCGCGAGCTGAGCTTCGAGCTGCCGCCTGTCGACCGCGCGTTTTACAGCATCAGCGAAGGCATCATTATCCGCCGTAATGAGAACGGCGACGTGGCGATTGCCGACGATGACGGTGCGGTGTGGCGTCTGTATAAACCGACCCGGGCGAATCCCTCCATCCTGCGTCTGGCCTCCCTCAGCGACGAATACGGTAACGCGCTGCTGACGGAGTGGGACGAGCAGGGCAGGCTGGTTGGTATCCATGATGAGCCGCGGGCAATCGACGTCACCCTGCGCTATGAAGATGAACGATTCCCCCAGCGCGTTACCGCTGCCAGCCATTTCGACGGCAGCCAGACATGGCCGCTGATGCAGTGGGGCTACGACGCGCGCGGACAGCTGGCGAGCGCCACGGATGCCTCCGGCGTGGTGACGCGTGAATACCGTTATAACGAGCACGGGCTGATGGTCTGGCACAGGATGCCGGGCGGTCTGGAGAGCGAATACCGCTGGCAAAAATTCGACCACTGGCGCGTGGTGGAAAACCGCACCAGCACCGGCGACGGCTGCCGCTTTAGCTACGATTTGGCCGCCGGGCTGACGACCGTCGAGCACTACGATGGTCAGACGCGCCGCCACTACTGGAACGCGCAGAATCTGATTGTCCGCTACGTTGACGAGCGCGGTGAAAACTGGCGCTACGAGTGGGATGATAACGAGCTTCTCACGCGTCGCATCGATCCGCTCGGCAACGCCGTCACCTTCGTCTACGACGAGATGGGCAACCGGGTGCAGGAGACCGATGCCGACGGCAATACCCGCACCACCACCTGGCTGGAGCACCGCGCGCTTCCCGCGGCTATTATCGAAGCCGACGGCAGCGCCACCCGGTTCTGGTACGACGAACACCACGGGCTGAAGCGCGTGGTGGATCCGATGGGGCAGACTACGCAGCTGCGCCGGGACGCGTTCGGCCTGGTCGTGGAAGAGGTCGATGCCGCCGGAAATAGCCGCTACCAGGAGTACAACGAGGCCGGGCAGATCGTTCGTGCGACGGACTGTTCCGGGCGAATTACCCGCTATCGCTATCATCCGCTGGGCTGGCTGGTGGCTGAGACTGGCGCCGACGGTGAAGAGACGCGCTACCGCTACGACGCCGCAGGGCGTCCGGTGCAGCTTGAGCACCCGGAAGGCTGGACGGAATCGCTCAAATGGAACGAACGAGGTCTGCCGGTGAAGCATGCGGGCGCCGACGGGAAAGAGAGCGAGTTCAGATACGATGAGGCGGGGCGCTTAACCGCCACCCGTAATACGCAGGGTGAAGAGGTGCGCCGTCGCTGGGACAGCCGCGGGCGTCTGATTGCCCTGGAAAATGAGAACGGCGAAGCGTATCAGTTCCGCTGGGGGCCAGATTCGCTGCTGCTGGAAGAGGTGGGGCTCGATGGCGTGGCCTCGCAGTATCGCTACGACGCCTGCGGGCGCACGATTGCGCGCACCTTTGCCGCCGGCCATCCGGAGGCCATCACCCACGCCTTCGCCTGGAGCGCGAGCGGCCAGCTGGTCGCCCGCACCACGCCGGAAGGCCAGACCCGCTACCACTATACCCCGTCCGGGCTTTTAAGCCGGATTGGGCTGCATCCTGCGCTTTCAGCCGACGTGTGGACCACCGAGGCAGAGCAGGAACTTGCCTTTGAGTATGACGCACTCGGTCGCGTCACCCGCGAAGCGGGCGAGCACGGTGAGCTGGCGTGGGAGTATGACGCGCTGGGCAATCGCACCTCCGTCACGCTGCCCGATGGCCGCGAGCTGAAGCAGTTTTACTACGGCAGCGGGCATCTGCTCAGCATTGCTCTCGACAAGCTGTCGGTCTCTGATTTTACCCGCGACGAACTCCACCGCGAGACCAGCCGCACCCAGGGGCTGCTGACCACCCGCAGCGAGTACGACCGCCTCGGACGCCTGCATCGGCGGGACGTCTTTACCGGCAATGCTCAGCGCCCGTCGCCGCGCCGCTGGTCCCGCCGCTGGGATTACGACTACCGCAATAACCTGGTGCGCGAAGAGCGGGACGATAACCCGTTCAGCTGGTACCGCTGGCAGTACGACAGCGCCGGGCGCCTGCTGGTTCAGGACGGCACGCTGCCCGGCCAGGAGCAGTGGCGCTGGGATGCTGCCGGTAATCCGCTGGAAGGATCTGCTGAGAAGGTCACGCACAACCGCCTGATGCAGCTGAACGGCATTCGCTGGCGCTATGACATCCACGGCCGCACCGTGGAGAAAGATAACGGCCAGACCCGCTGGCACTACCGCTACGATGGCGAACATCGCCTGACGGAAGTCATCAGCCAGCCGCGGGATCGCAATAAACCTCAGACGCAGGTCAGCTTCCGCTACGATCCGCTCGGGCGACGCATCAGCAAAACGCGACGCCAGATGCTGGGCGGACAGCCAACCGGCAAGCCGGTCACCACCCGGTTTGTCTGGGAAGGGTTCCGGCTGCTGCAGGAAGTGCACGGGGATGTGCCGCTGACCTACGTTTACAGCGATCAGGACAGTTACGACCCGCTGGCGCGTATTGACGGCGTTGATGCTCCGGAGATTTTCTGGTTCCACTGCCAGCCCAACGGCACGCCGGAGCGGATGACGGATATCGAAGGGCAGGTGCGCTGGGAAGGGGTAAACAGCGCCTGGGGCAAGCTGCTGCGGGAAAGCGAGACGCAGGTATCAGGATATTCTCAGAACCTGCGGATGCAGGGGCAATACCTGGACCGTGAGACAGGGCTGCACTACAATCTGTTCCGGTATTACGACCCGGACTGCGGAAGGTTTACGCAGCAGGACCCGATAGGGCTGGCGGGGGGGATAAACCTTTACCAGTATGCGCCGAATGCGCTGGGGTGGATCGATCCGTGGGGATTAACGAAATGTAGTAGTGGAGGACCTAATAAAAAAACTAGTTATGAAGGAGTTAGTCGAAGAGATGCATTCAGGCAGGCTAAACGTGATGCGGGAATTCCTATGAATCAGCACCCTAGAACTATTTCCAGACCAGACCTATTAGATGGGGAAGGCAACAAAATACTTAACTCAAAAGGTTTGCCGATAAAAACTCGACAATACGAATTTAGAGATTCAAATAACAAGCCTGTTTTTATCCAGGAACATAGTTTGGGACATGATAAAGCAACCTCTGGTCATGGTGCTGAACCCCATTTCAATGTTAGGCCGCCACAAAACTTGAATACAGGTAGTGTTCCGGGTACTCATGGTCATTATAATTTTGAGGGTTTATAAATGTGGTTTGACAACGCAATAGGGAAAGAAAAAATTAATTTCATGTTTGGTGGGGAATTAAGCATGGAATTAGTCGAGTTCGATGGTTTTACCTTTGAAAGGTTTTCTGATGTTTCATGTCGATTTTTTACAAGAAAAATTCCTACTAACTACCCAAAAAAATGGAAAGAGAGTAAATTCAATACCCTTTGTATTGTGTTGACATTTGGGGGTGTAGTTAAATTTGATGTTAAAGGAATGAAGGTGGGTTTTGTTTGCTCTCCAGAAATTATTTCGACGGGGAATTATAGTGAAATATTTATAAAAGATGAAAAATTAAATTTCCATTGCCAATCAAAATTTCTTACAATTGAAGGTGTCACGCCTTATCTGGACGAACGTTGGGATTGACGAAAATTAAGTTGAAGAGTTAACAAATGGATATATACTTCATGCTTTCCATTTGAATCTTCATTATTATTTTAGTTTGTAAGTTCGGCAGGTATTCATAAAATAACGTATTGTCCCCTCTGCAAGTGTGCGTCTTTACGCTGCAGGATGATGGCGAGTTGAAGCAATCAAACTACGACAGAGGGAGTTCACTCCGTATAGTCACAGCATCTCTCCCGGCAATGTGCAATCTTTATCACCAGCGAATTATCAAATTAAGCAGCAGTCATATTTGATACTTGTAAAGTAAAAGTTGGCGTAAAGGGTAATGAAAGTTATCGATGGTATCCGATTTAATGATTCTAATGAAAGTGTTGTTTTTAATTACTATAGTTGGGTTGAGTTAATTAAAGCGATTATTGTTAAATATGCGAATAAAACAGAGGGTGAGGCTGAGCGTATAGTGTTAGCCTCTCCACTTGTTCATATGAATGAAAATGATTACATGTCTGTAGCTTTGCGCAGTCATGAAAGTGAATATCATTGGGCAATGCTAATTGCTTATGGTGATCAATATTGGACAAAGGGAGTTTCTCCAGATGAACCTGACGGATACTTCGAGTGGGAAAAGGAATACAAGAAGAAAAATAAACTGACAGAAGATAACTTTATTTTTAGTTATTGCATGAATTAAAAAGCTTAAAAAGAAAGATCTTGCCAGTTTTTTATACGTTATGGCATAAGAGGATCTGTTTCTGTAGATCCAACGAACGTCATAATTATTATTTTGAGAAAAGCCTTACTGAGAGGCAAAAGATGAGCACGGTTCACATTGTCATTTTGACCTATATAAAACCACTCGAAGAGATTGACGCAGCGATACCTGCTCATGTTGAATGGCTTAAAAAGGGGTATGCAGAGGGGATTTTCCTGGCGTCCGGTAGACGGATCCCAAGAAACGGTGGGGTCATTCTCGCGAAAGGTGAGAGCCTTGCCTCTCTTGAAGAGCGCCTACGCGAGGATCCTTTTCAGAAGTTAAAGCTTGCGACTGTTGAGATCATTCCCTTTGAACCCAGCATGAAGACAGATCTCTTAGACAATGTGTTTTGACTCCGCAATAAAAAAATCCACGCAAAGCGTGGATTTTTTTCGCTCAAAACTAATCAAACGTTAA
Source organism: Enterobacter sp. DC4 (assembly GCF_000568095.1). NCBI lineage: Bacteria > Pseudomonadati > Pseudomonadota > Gammaproteobacteria > Enterobacterales > Enterobacteriaceae > Enterobacter > Enterobacter sp. DC4. The sequence goes on from NZ_AZUB01000002.1 coordinate 401,617, forward strand.
ACAGGAAGTTCATCACATCGCCATCTTTAACGATGTAATCTTTCCCTTCTGCACGCATCTTGCCTGCTTCTTTCGCGCCTTGCTCACCCTTGTAGGTGATGAAGTCTTCAAACGCGATAGTCTGCGCACGAATAAAGCCTTTCTCGAAGTCGGTGTGGATCTTACCGGCCGCCTGAGGCGCAGTCGCACCCACAGGAATCGTCCACGCACGCACTTCCTTCACGCCAGCGGTGAAGTAGGTCTGCAGGTTCAGCAGCTCATAGCCAGCGCGGATCACACGGTTCAGGCCCGGCTCTTCCAGACCCAGCTCGGCCATGAACTCTTCACGGTCGGCGTCGTCCAGCTCGGCGATGTCGGATTCAACGGCAGCACATACGGCCACAACCACAGAACCTTCCGCCGCAGCGATTTCACGCACTTTGTCCAGATACGGGTTGTTCTCGAAACCGTCTTCGTTAACGTTGGCGATGTACATGGTTGGCTTCAGGGTCAGGAAGCTCAGGTATTTGATCGCAGCCTTGTCTTCTACAGTCAGGTTTTTCAGCGCGCGCAGCATGCCGGCGTTTTCCAGCTGTGGCAGGCATTTTTCCAGCGCAGCCAGTTCCGCTTTCGCATCCTTGTCGCCGCCTTTGGCTTTCTTCTGCACGCGGTGAATCGCGCGTTCGCAGGTGTCGAGGTCAGAGAGCGCCAGCTCGGTGTTGATGACGTCGATGTCGTCAGCCGGATCCACTTTGTTGTTAACGTGGATGATGTTGTCGTTCTCGAAGCAGCGCACAACGTGGCCGATCGCTTCGGTTTCACGAATGTTGGTCAGGAACTGGTTACCCAGACCTTCGCCTTTGGATGCCCCTTTTACCAGGCCCGCGATGTCCACGAATTCCATGGTGGTTGGCAGAATGCGCTGAGGCTTCACGATTTCCGCGAGCTGGTCCAGACGCGGGTCCGGCATTGGCACAACGCCGGTGTTAGGTTCGATGGTACAGAACGGGAAGTTCGCCGCTTCGATACCCGCTTTGGTAAGCGCGTTAAACAGGGTGGATTTGCCCACGTTTGGCAGACCGACGATACCGCATTTGAATCCCATTTCTAAATCACCTTAATATCTTGATAATCAATCCGTTAACGATAACCGATTGATGAAAAGTGAATAACTACGCCTATTATACACGTAACCCGCATGACGCGCGGTAAAAAAGCCGGATCGGGCAGATTATTGCGCTTTGAAAGCGTGTAAGCGGTTTGTCGCTTTGGTTAGCCCGTCTTTCAGCCAGATTTCGGTGCAGCGCGCCGCTTCGTCTACCGCTTCGTCAATCAGTTTCTGCTCAGAAACCGGGGGTTTACCAAGTACGAAACCGACAACTTTGTTTTTATCACCCGGATGGCCGATTCCGACGCGCAAACGGTGGAAATTCGGGTTATTGCCCAGCTTGCTGATGATGTCTTTAAGACCGTTGTGGCCGCCGTGCCCGCCGCCCAGTTTGAATTTTGCTACGCCAGGCGGGAGATCCAGCTCATCGTGAGCCACCAGAATTTCATCCGGGTTGATGCGATAAAACGTTGCCATTGCCGCCACGGCTTTACCGCTCAGGTTCATAAAGGTGGTAGGCACCAGTAAACGAACATCCGCGCCAGCAAGGTTGATACGTGAGGTATATCCGAAGAATTTAGGTTCTTCACGCAGGGGAGCACGTAACCGCTCGGCCAGCAGATCAACGTACCATGCCCCGGCATTGTGGCGGGTAGCCGCATATTCTGCGCCCGGGTTGGCGAGGCCGACAATCAGTTTAATCGTCACGATTCAATTCCTAATGGGTTCCAGATCTGGAGCGTAGTTTACTGTCTGGCGCGCCGCTTGACAAAATTCTGCGATCGTCGAAGCGAAATACGAATAATTTCTGATTTGAACAATTAGAATTTCAAGCTGTTCAAAGTGTTATTTGTAAACTTTTGTTTGGGAGTTATCTGTAATTGTGATCATTCACGCAACTCATAAAAGGGGCGTTGTCTATACTTTACACACAAGGATTAGGGGCTTTCCCCCTGACAACCCAAAGTTCCGGAGGTGACACATGAAACGCAAAAACGCTTCGTTACTCGGTAACGTGCTGATGGGGTTGGGGCTGTTCGTGATGGTAGCCGGCGTGGGTTATTCAATTTTAAACCAGCTGCCGCAGCTTGATCTTCCGCAATACTTTGCGCATGGCGCGATATTGAGCATCTTCATTGGTGCAGTGTTGTGGCTGGCGGGAGCACGCGTGAGTGGCCATGAGGAAGTGTGTGACAAATACTGGTGGGTGCGCCACTACGATAAACGCTGTCGTCGCGACCAGCATAAGCACAGCTAGTGCTACGATAAAGAACACCGAAACGGCTCCTGAGGGAGTCGTTTTTTTTTGCATCAAGGGTTGACCCTCACGTAACGTAAGGCTCCAGAGTGATGCCACTGGCAAAGAAAGAGGAGCAGTTATGTTGATTCAGGTGGGTGAGCTGGCGAAACGTGCCGGGATCACCGTGCGGACATTGCACCACTATGAGCAAACAGGGTTGTTACTGCCTTCTGCCAGAAGCGCGGCAGGTTATCGGCTTTACAACCTGGCGGATGTCCAGCGTCTGCACATGATTCAGGCGCTGGCAAAAGCGGGGCTGGAACTTGCTGAAATCAGGGATTTCCTGGAACAGGAGTCGCTGTCGTTAACCGAGTTACTCGATGCGCAAATCACGCTGCTGGATAAACAGCTGCGCAGCATACATACGCTGCGCGACCGGCTGGTGGAGCTGCGGACCGGGCTTCTCGACGATGCGACGCCGGATCTGGAATCCTGGCTACAGACTCTGGAGTTAATGAACATGTACGATCGCTGGTTTAGCAAAGAAGAGTTACAGCAGCTCCCGTTTGCGGTGCAGAAGGATGCGCTGGCGGCTATCTGGTCAGGGCTGGTTGCAGAGGCAAACACGCTGTTGAAACAGTACATACCCGTTACGGACCCGCGGGCCATGGACCTGGCGACGCGCTGGATGGAACGCCTGGAGCAGGATACGGCGGGCAAGCCGGAATTTCTCACCCGGCTGAACGAAATGCATAGCGTTGAACCGCAGATGCAGGTGCAGACCGGTATCACGCCTGAGATGACGGATTACATCACGCGCGCGTTTGCGGAATCAAAGCTCAGCATATGGGACAAGTATCTCACTGCCGAAGAGATGGCCTTTACCCGGGCACACTACTTTGACCGCATGATGGAGTGGCCGCCGCTGGTGGCAAAACTGCATCAGGCGCAGCGGGAAAATATCGACCCCGCCTCGGAGGAGGCGCAAAAGCTGGCTGAAAACTGGCTGACATTGTTCCAGTCTTACGCGGGCACCAGCCCGGAGACTCAGCAAAAGTTTCGCACGGCCATGCAGCAGGAGCCGCATCTGATGAAGGGAACCTGGATGACGCCTGCCGTGCTTGCATGGCTCCAGCAGGCGATCGGGGTGATGATGCAAAGACGTTTCTCTGCATCAGGTGGCTCACAGATCCGCTAATGCGGCTTCACGGTTAGGATAAAAGGCAAGGCGGCCAGGGATCGGCTGCACGCCCGCCCGCGCCATGGTGCGCAGTGGCTGAAACTCCAGGTTACTCACCCGCAGTTCACAGCCTTCCGGCAGACGTGCAACAAAGCGCTGGAAGGCATCCAGGCCGCCTGCATCCAGCACCGGTACGGCATCCCACTTCAGCACCACAACCCGTTTACCCGCGATGCGGGATTCCAGATCGCTGAACAATCCTTCAGCCGCAGCGAAAAACAGCGGGCCAATCACGCGTAGCACCAGCACATCGTCAGGCACCTCCACGTTAACCGGGGAAAGGCGCGTCATCTGCGCAATGCGGCGCATAAACAGCAGAGAAGCCAGCACGATCCCGACGCTGATGGCGATAACCATATCGAACAGCACGGTCAGCGACATGCAGATCAGCATCACGATGATGTCGTCTTTCGGCGCGCGACGCAGCAGGTTCACCACCTTATGCGCCTCACTCATGTTCCAGGCCACCATCAGCAGCAGGGCGGCCATGGCGGAAAGCGGTAGCCAGGAGAGCAGCGGGGCGAGGATCAGCAGGGCGAGGATCACCAGCACGGAGTGGATAACCGCCGAAACGGGTGAGGTTGCCCCCGCGCGCACATTTGCAGCTGAACGGGCGATGGCTGCCGTTGCGGTAATACCGCCGAAGAACGGCGCGACAAGGTTGCCTAATCCCTGGCCGACCAGCTCGCTGTTGGCTTTGTGCTTGGTGCCGGTCATGCCGTCGAGCACCACGGCACAGAGCAGGGATTCAATCGCCCCCAGCATCGCCATCGAGAACGCGGCGGGAAGCAAAGCGCGCAGGGAATCCCAGCTTAGGGTAAAGCTGGAGCCGGGCATATCCCACGGCAGCACCAGCTGCGGCAACAGTTGCGGAATGCCGCTACCCTGTGAACCGTCCGCCAGAACATAGTGGAACTGCGAGCCGATAGTCGCGACGTGACCACCGAACATATTGACGATGGCCATCACCGCGCAGCCCAGCAGCAGCGCGGGAAGATGGCCCGGCAGACGGATCCCCAGACGAGGCCAGACGATCAGCGTACCCAGCGTCACCATCCCGATGGCGGCGTCGCCGAGGTTCGCAGTCGGCAGCGCCATAAACAGGGCCCCCACTTTTTGCAGGTAGTGTTCCGGTACGTGGGGCATCTGCAGGCCGAGAAAATCCTTGATCTGCATGGTTCCGATGGTGATACCAATCCCCGAGGTGAACCCCAGCGTCACGGAAAGGGGGATGTACTCAATCAGCCGCCCAAAGCGGGCCAGGCCAAACAGAATCAAAAAGACCCCGGACATCAGGGTGGCGACCAGCAGCCCTGCCAGACCAAACTGCTGCGAAACGGGGTAGAGGATCACCACAAAGGCGGCGGTCGGGCCGGAGACGCTGAAGCGCGAGCCGCCCGTAAGGGCAATGACTATCCCGGCAACGGCCGAGGTGTACAGGCCATACTGCGGGGCAACGCCGCTGCCAATCGCCAGCGCCATCGCCAGCGGGATGGCAATAATGCCTACGGTGATCCCGGCAATCAGGTCACGCACAAAGCGTGAGGAGGTGTACTTCTCTTTCCAGCAGGCGTCGATGAGGGCGCGAAAGGGCAGAACATGTGAGGAGGTTACGTTTTTCACAATTATCTATCATCCGTATGCGCATCATCTGTCATGTGAATGGCAGGTGAAGGAGGCATTAATCATACAAATAAAACTCAGAGACAAAAAAACCCGCCGCAGCGGGTTTTTCGGCCGTGTTCGATTAGTGTTCGAACATTGCTGAGATAGATTCTTCGTTGCTGATACGACGAATCGCTTCGGCCAGCATCCCGGACAGGGTCAGGGTACGCACGTTTGGCAGTGCCTTGATCTCGTCGCTCAGTGGGATGGTATCGCATACCACAACTTCGTCAATAACGGAGTTGCGCAGGTTGTTTACAGCATTGCCGGAGAAGATCGGGTGGGTCGCGTAAGCGAATACGCGCTTAGCACCACGCTCTTTCAGCGCTTCAGCCGCTTTACACAGCGTACCGCCGGTATCGATCATGTCGTCGACCAGCACGCAGTCGCGGCCAGCCACGTCACCGATGATGTGCATCACCTGAGAAACGTTAGCGCGCGGACGACGTTTGTCGATGATCGCCATGTCGGTATCGTTCAGCAGCTTCGCGATAGCACGGGCACGTACCACGCCGCCAATATCCGGAGAAACCACGATTGGGTTATCCAGGTTCAGCTGCAGCATGTCTTCCAGCAGAATTGGGCTGCCGAATACGTTATCAACCGGGACGTCGAAGAAGCCCTGGATCTGCTCTGCGTGCAGGTCAACGGTCAGTACGCGGTCAACGCCGACGCTGGACAGGAAGTCAGCGACAACTTTAGCGGTAATTGGCACACGCGCGGAACGGACGCGACGGTCCTGGCGGGCATAACCGAAGTAAGGGATTACAGCAGTGATACGGCCTGCGGAAGCGCGACGCAGGGCGTCGACCATAACAACCAGTTCCATCAGGTTGTCGTTCGTTGGAGCACAGGTGGACTGGATGATGAAAATATCACCACCGCGTACATTTTCGTTGATTTGTACGCTGACTTCGCCGTCGCTAAAGCGACCTACGGCGGCGTCGCCGAGGGAAGTGTACAGGCGGTTGGCAATACGTTGTGCTAGTTCCGGGGTGGCGTTACCAGCAAAAAGCTTCATATCAGGCACGAGAAGAACCTCAGGCATGCGTCCAGTGGTGGATAGCGTTCGCCGTAAACTGTGCGGGCCAGGCAAAGGCTATCCAGGCGGTGTATTAAAGAGCGCGATGCAACGTCTGGAACAGGGTGACGTTGTCACCGAAACTCAGTCTGCGCCAGAATGGCCTGCTGTAGGGGGGAAATGTTCATCCCACGCGCTACAAAACCATGCAGCCAAACCGGCGCTTGCTCAAGCACCTGACGAGCGGCGGATTCGGTGTCAAATTCAGCAAAGACACAGGCCCCTGTACCAGTCAGGCGCGACGGCGCGTATTCTAACAGCCAGGAAAGCACCGCATCAACCTCGCGAAAACGTTTTCTTGCGATATCCTCGCAATCGTTGCTGAATTCACAATTTAATAACGTTTCTATTGACCGAACCGGGGTATTCCTTTTCAGGTCAGGATCTTTAAAGATGACCGGCGTCGGAATGCTCACGCCAGGGTGAGCAACCAGATACCATTTTTCCGGCGGTTCAGCCGGGGAGAGGATTTCACCCACGCCCTCGGCAAAGGCCGCATGACCGCGCACAAATACCGGGACATCCGCCCCCAGCGTCAAGCCCAGGGCTGCCAGTTCGTCCGTCGACAGCCCGCAGCCCCAGAGGTGGTTCAGCGCAACCAGCACGGTCGCGGCGTTAGATGAGCCGCCGCCCAGACCGCCGCCCATCGGCAGGCGCTTCTCGATACGGATATCCGCACCGCTTCCCGCAGGAAGGCGGCCCGATTCCGCTGCGGCTTTCATCAGCAGACGCGCGGCGCGCACGATGAGGTTGTCCTCATGCGCCACGCCATCGACCGGCGTCAGGAGGCAAATCTGCCCGTCCTGGCGCAGTTCAATGGAGATCGTGTCGCCATAGTCAATAAACTGAAACAGCGTCTGCAGGGTGTGATAACCGTCAGCGCGCTGGCCGGTGATGTATAAGAACAGGTTCAGCTTTGCCGGAGAGGGCCATTGGGTCATCATTTAACGATCCAGTTGTCCATTTTCAGCTTGATACGCTGGCTGCCCTGGGTCAGCTCCATATTCGATGGCAGCGACGGTTTACTCTTACTGTCATAGGCGCTGTACACCACTTTCCAGGTTTTGCCATTTTGGGTGTAGTTCACCTGGCTCAGACGATACTGATCGTCCAGGGTGTAGTCGGTGGCGTCACCTGGCAGGCCGAGGATCCACTGGCGCAGGCTGTTGAGCGGGATAGGCATCCCGGTCAGCTTGCCAATCATCTCTTCGGCATCGGTCGCGGTGTAGTGCTGGCCTTTGTTATCGGTGATCTGCGCTTCGCCCGGTTTAGCGATAAGCTCCAGCTCGGTGCTGCCCAGCGGGTTCAGCAGCAGCAGGCGATAGTGGTCCTGACCCGTCTGCTGCCAGAAGAAGCGGGCATAAACTTTTTGTTCGTCAGAGAGATAAGCGAAAGCGCCGCGAGTCTGGTACTGGTTCAAATTACGGACGTCCTGCTGGTGCTGACGCCACTGCGGTGAATCAGGGCTTTTGCCCGGGCCTTTTGGCTGGGTGACGGTACACGCGGTCAGAACCAGTGCTGCCAGCGGCAGCAGGCGAATCAGTCGGGTCATAATGAGGACAAATCCTTGAGATACGTTGCAGTTATAACTGTTAATGCTAGCGTCGAAGGGGGCTACCGTCTACGTTCAAATTATCTCAAAGCGTTGTGTAACCTATTACTCCGAAAGGGGGCTGTCTCTTTTATTGATCTCGCGCATCCTGTATGATGCGTTCTGCTAACCTTATTAACGCTGGTACTACTCCCGCTCAACATGACCCTATTAGCACTCGGCATCAACCACAAAACAGCCCCGGTTTCGCTGCGAGAACGCGTAACGTTTTCGCCAGATACGCTTGACCTGGCGCTGGACAGCCTGCTTGCACAGCCGATGGTGCAGGGTGGCGTGGTGCTCTCGACGTGCAACCGTACCGAGCTCTATTTAAGCGTGGAAGAGCAGGACAACCTGCATGAAGCGCTTATCCGCTGGCTATGCGATTACCACAATCTCAATGAAGACGAGCTACGCAATAGCCTGTACTGGCATCAGGACAACGATGCCGTCAGCCATCTGATGCGCGTCGCCAGCGGGCTGGATTCGCTGGTGCTCGGCGAACCGCAGATCCTGGGGCAGGTGAAAAAAGCGTTTGCGGACTCGCAAAAAGGGCATCTGAAGGCCAGCGAGTTGGAGCGCATGTTCCAGAAGTCGTTCTCCGTGGCGAAGCGTGTGCGAACCGAAACCGACATTGGTGCCAGTGCGGTTTCCGTTGCTTTCGCGGCCTGCACCCTTGCGCGCCAAATCTTTGAATCCCTCTCCACCGTCACCGTGATGCTGGTGGGCGCGGGCGAAACCATCGAACTTGTGGCGCGCCATCTGCGCGAGCATAAAGTGAAAAAGATGATTATCGCTAACCGCACCCGCGAACGCGCGCAGGTGCTGGCGGATGAAGTGGGCGCAGAGGTGGTTGCCCTGAGCGACATCGATGAACGACTGAAAGAGGCGGACATTATTATCAGCTCGACCGCCAGCCCGCTGCCGATTATCGGAAAAGGGATGGTGGAGCGTGCGCTGAAGTCCCGTCGTAATCAGCCGATGCTGCTGGTGGATATTGCCGTCCCGCGCGATGTTGAGCCGGAAGTGGGCAAGCTGCCTAACGCCTACCTCTACAGCGTGGATGACCTGCAAAGCATCATTTCGCACAACCTCGCCCAGCGTAAAGCGGCGGCGGTGCAGGCGGAAACCATTGTTGAGCAGGAAACCAGTGAGTTTATGGCCTGGCTGCGCGCGCAAAGCGTCAGCGAGACCATCCGCGAGTATCGCGGACAGGCGGAGCAGGTGCGGGATGACCTGACTGCCAAAGCGTTAGCGGCCCTTGAACAGGGCGGCGACGCACATGCAATTATGCAGGATCTGGCATGGAAACTGACCAACCGCCTGATCCATGCGCCAACCAAATCTCTTCAGCAGGCTGCCCGTGACGGGGATGATGAACGCCTGACTATTCTGCGCAACAGCCTCGGGCTGGAATAGCGCCCTATACCCATTTTCTAAGACAAGGTGCACTTACGCCTATGAAGCCTTCTATCGTCGCTAAACTGGAAGCTCTGCACGAGCGCCATGAAGAAGTCCAGGCGCTGCTCGGCGATGCCGGGACCATTGCGGACCAGGAGCGTTTTCGCGCGCTCTCACGTGAATACGCGCAGTTAAGTGATGTTTCTAAATGCTTTACCGACTGGCGACAGGTTCAGGAAGATATCGAAACCGCGCAGATGATGCTCGACGATCCTGAAATGCGCGAGATGGCGCAGGAAGAGTTGCAGGATGCGAAAGCGCGTTCTGAGGAGATGGAGCAGCAGCTTCAGGTGCTTCTGCTGCCAAAAGATCCAGACGACGAGCGTAACGCGTTCGTGGAAGTCCGCGCCGGGACCGGCGGTGACGAAGCGGCACTGTTTGCCGGGGATCTGTTCCGCATGTACAGCCGCTACGCCGAGTCGCGTCGCTGGCGCGTGGAGATCATGAGCGCCAACGAAGGCGAACATGGTGGCTACAAAGAGGTTATCGCCAAGATCAGCGGCGACGGCGTGTACGGTCGTCTCAAGTTTGAATCCGGCGGTCACCGCGTGCAGCGCGTACCGGCCACCGAATCCCAGGGCCGTATCCACACTTCCGCTTGTACGGTGGCGGTGATGCCGGAGCTGCCGGAAGCGGAACTGCCGGACATCAATCCGGCGGACCTGCGTATTGATACTTTCCGCTCCTCTGGCGCGGGTGGTCAGCACGTTAACACCACCGACTCCGCCATCCGTATTACCCACCTGCCAACCGGCATTGTCGTCGAATGTCAGGACGAGCGTTCACAGCACAAAAACAAAGCCAAAGCGCTGTCCGTGCTGGGCGCGCGTATCCACGCGGCCGAAATGGCGAAACGCCAGCAGGCGGAAGCGTCTACGCGTCGTAACCTGCTGGGGAGCGGCGATCGCAGCGACCGTAACCGCACCTACAACTTCCCGCAGGGCCGTGTAACCGACCACCGCATCAACCTGACGCTGTACCGTCTGGACGAGGTGATGGAAGGGAAGCTGGACATGCTGATTGAGCCTATCGTGCAGGAATACCAGGCTGACCAGCTGGCGGCACTGTCCGAGCAGGAATAATGGATTTTCAGCGCTGGTTACGTGAGGCGGCCGGTGAGCTTTCCGAAAGCGAAAGCCCGAAACGCGATGCCGAAATTTTGCTTGAGTATGTGACGGGTAAAGCCCGGACGTATCTGCTGGCTTTTGGTGAAACCGAACTGACCGCGGAGCAGGAAGCGCAGCTCGCCGCGCTGCTTGCCCGTCGTAAAACCGGCGAGCCGGTGGCGCATCTGGTCGGGGAGCGCGAGTTCTGGTCGTTACCCCTGTTCGTCTCGGCGGCGACGCTGATCCCGCGTCCGGACACCGAGTGTCTGGTGGAGCAGGCGCTGGCGCGTTTACCGGCGGCGGCCTGCAGTATTCTCGATCTCGGGACGGGAACAGGTGCTATCGCGCTGGCGCTCGCCACCGAGCGGCCCGACTGCGCGGTGACGGCGGTGGATGTCATGCCCGACGCGGTGGCGCTGGCGCAGCGTAACGTGGAACGTCTCGGGGTCCGCAACGTGACGGTGCTGCAAAGCAGCTGGTTTTCCGCGCTGGAGAATCGCACATTTGCGATGATTGTCAGCAATCCTCCTTACATCGATGAACATGACCCGCACCTTGCGCAGGGAGATGTTCGCTTCGAACCGCTGACGGCGCTCGTGGCCGCCAACGCGGGATTAGCCGATCTTGATCACATTGTGACAACGTCACGGGAACATTTACTTCCCGGCGGCTGGCTGCTCGTGGAGCATGGCTGGACGCAGGGAGAAGCCGTGCGGGCACTGTTTATGCAAGCAGGTTATGACGCTGTCGAAACCTGCCGCGACTACGGCGGCAACGAACGCCTGACGCTGGGGCGGTGGTCTTGAGTTCCGGCTATCTGCCATTTACTGATAAAGGCGTAAGGCTGACTGAAAGGCAGTTTGGCGTTATCATCTACATCGTTTTGAGTTTTATCGCGCCTAAGCGTCATTGTTCGCTCAGGCGTTACTGGGGTAAGTCATGAGGTCCTTAGCCGATTTCGAATTTAATAAAGTGCCGCTTTGCGATGGCATGATCCTGATTTCAGAGATGATTCGCGACGATTTTACGTCGCAGTTTGTCTATGATGAGCTGGAGAATCTGGTCAGCCTGGCGCGTGAAGAGATTAATCAGGCTCGCCCGCAAGACTGGCAACTAGAGAAGCTGCTGGAGCTTTTCTACGGCGAATGGGGTTTCTGCGACACGCGGGGCGTATATCGCCTGTCTGACGCATTATGGCTGGACCAGGTCTTAAAAAATCGTCAGGGCAGCGCCGTGGCGCTGGGGTCTATTTTACTATGGGTCGCACAGCGTCTGGATATTCCGCTGGTCCCGGTCATTTTCCCGACGCAGATGATCCTGCGTGCAGAGTGGCTGGACGGCGAAATGTGGCTCATTAATCCCTTCAACGGCGACACGCTGGATGAACATACGCTGGACGTGTGGCTGAAAGGCAATATCAGCCCGGTGGCCGAACTCTTCAACGAAGATCTCGACGAGGCGGACAACGCAGAGGTCATTCGCAAGCTGCTGGATACGCTGAAGTCTGCATTAATGGAAGAGCGTCAGATGGAGCTGGCCTTGCGCGCCAGTGAAGTACTGCTGCAGTTCAACCCGGAAGACCCGTACGAAATTCGCGATCGCGGGCTGATCTATGCCCAGCTCGACTGTGAGCACGTGGCGCTGAATGATTTGAATTATTTCGTCGAGCAGTGTCCGGAAGATCCTATTAGCGAAATGATTCGTGCGCAGATCAACGCGATCTCGCACAAGCAAATTACACTGCATTAATCTTAATTCCGATTCACACCTGAATAAGGCGATCCTATGAAACAAAAAGTGGTTAGCATTGGTGATATCAAGGTAGCAAACGACCTGCCGTTCGTCCTGTTTGGCGGCATGAACGTGCTGGAATCCCGCGATCTCGCCATGCGTATCTGCGAACACTACGTGACCGTGACCCAGAAGCTGGGCATCCCGTACGTGTTTAAAGCCTCTTTTGACAAAGCCAACCGCTCCTCCATCAACTCTTACCGTGGCCCGGGCCTGGAAGAGGGGATGAAGATTTTCCAGGAGCTGAAGCAGACCTTTGGCGTGAAAGTGATCACCGACGTGCATGAAGCCTCTCAGGCGCAGCCGGTGGCAGACGTGGTTGACGTGATCCAGCTCCCGGCATTCCTGGCTCGCCAGACTGATCTGGTGGCGGCGATGGCGAAAACCGGTGCCGTGATTAACGTGAAAAAACCGCAGTTCGTCAGCCCGGGTCAGATGGGTAACATCGTTGATAAGTTTATCGAAGGCGGTAACGATCAGGTGATCCTGTGTGACCGTGGCGCTAACTTCGGTTACGACAACCTGGTTGTCGACATGCTGGGCTTCAGCGTGATGAAAAATGTCTCCGGCCAGTCTCCAGTGATTTTCGACGTGACGCACGCTCTGCAGTGCCGCGACCCGTTCGGTGCTGCGTCCGGTGGCCGTCGTGCCCAGGTGACCGAGCTGGCGCGTGCCGGTATGGCGACCGGCCTGGCAGGTCTCTTTATTGAAGCGCACCCGGATCCTGCTAATGCGAAATGCGACGGCCCATCTGCGCTGCCGCTGGATAAGCTGGAGCCGTTCCTGAAACAGATCAAAGCGATTGACGATCTGGTGAAGAGCTTCGATGAGCTGGATACCAGCAACTAATAAAAAAACCCGCTTCGGCGGGTTTTTTATTTGCCCGGCGGCGCTACGCTTGCGCGGGCCTACGGGTTTTGTAGGCCGGGTAAGCGCAGCGCCACCCGGCAAAAAGGCTACGCAAATATCGTCATCAGGTACGCAATAAACAAGGCCATATGCGCCGCGCCGTTCAGCACGTTGGTGCGCCCGGTGGAGAACGAAATCTGGCACAGCAGCAGCGAGGCCACCATCACAATCATTTCCGGTGCACCCAGCGCAAACTGCAGCTCGTTGCCCGTCATAAAGGCAATCAGCGTCACCACCGGTACGGTAAGTGATATTGTCGCCAGTACGGAGCCGAAGAACAGGTTCATTGCGCGCTGTACCTGATTGTTTAAGACGGCTTTCAGCGCACCCAGCCCTTCAGGAGACAGGATCAGCAGCGCCACCAGGAAGCCGGTAAACGCTACCGGCGCGTTCAGCTCGGTTAATAGCGTTTCCAGCGGGTTGGCGTTCATCTTGGTGACGGCAATCACCGCAATCAGATGTACGATCAGCCAAACCGTATGCCACGCGCTGCTGTGGGCCGACGGCTTACCGTGGTGCGGGTCATCGTCGTCGCTGTCGTCTTCATGCTCATACACAAACAGGCTCTGGTGCGTTTTGGTCTGAATCAGCAGAAACACGCCGTACATGGCGGCGGAAATCAGTGCGACCAGCAGTGCCTGACCGGTAGAGAAATTTGCGCCCGGCAGCGCCATCGGGAAGACCAGCACGATAATGGCCAGCGGGAAGAGGGCAATCAGATACTGTTTAATGCCGAACAGGTTCATATACTGGGTCGCGAACTTGCGCCCGCCCAGCAGCAGAGAGAAGCCCACCAGGCCGCCCGTCACAATCATAATGATAGAGTAGAGCGTGTCGCGCATCAGCGTCGGCGCGGCATCGCCGGTCGCCATGAGCGCGGAAATCAGGCTGACTTCGAGAATAACGACGGAAAGGCTGAGAATTAACGATCCGTACGGCTCGCCCAGACGGTGGGCCAGGACGTCCGCATGGCGAACGACGCTAAATGCGCTGGTTAAGATGCCGACCAGGGCAAGAATATTGATACCAACGACCACTGGCAGTGACTGACTGCTTCCCCAGAAGAGCAGCACAGCCAGTGCCAGAACCGGGAAAATGAGTGACGTCTCCTTGTGGCGGGTCTTTACCGCCTCGTGTGTTGCTGTCATGTGCTTCTCCATCAATGCAGGTGCTTGTAATTATAGATAGATTTTTGAGGTCATTAAACTAACAGATCTCTGTTAAATACCCTTTATTTTTTACTTAATTTTACCCTTTGTCATAAATTTAATACCTGACTCCTGTAATTGACGGTTTTCATATAATATTTATTAAATAACAATAAATTATATTTGGTTTTAATCCATAAATTAAGGCCGGGTGGCACGTTGCCATATCGTCGTCCACACTTATCTCTTTAAGCAAAAGAGAGGTGAGTGATGCCATATAAAACGAAACGCGAATTACCCGACAACGTGCAAAACGTGCTGCCCGCTCACGCGCAGGATATCTACAAAGAGGCGTTTAACAGCGCCTGGGATCAATACAAAGATAAGGACGATCGCCGGGATGATGCCAGCCGTGAAGAGACGGCACACAAAGTCGCCTGGTCCGCCGTAAAACATGAATATGAAAAAGGAGACGACGATAAATGGCATAAAAAGAAATAGCCGTGAAATAATTCGCTGCCTTCATTTTGACTTTTCAGGCGGTTGAACTGCCGTTGTATTGCAACTGGTCCGCTAATTGCTTATCGTTATTTAACTGCTGGCAAAATGACCAGCACATAATGCCGGGAAGGCGAATTACAGATGTCGCAAGGAAGCATGCAGTGGCGGAGGTGTAAAGTGTTAACGCGTGATTTCTTAATGAAGGCAGATTGTAAGACGGCATTTGGTGCTATTGAGGAATCGCTTCTCTGGTCAGCTGAACAACGTGCGGCGTCACTTGCTGCCACGCTTGCCTGCCGCCCGGATGATGGCCCGGTATGGATTTTTGGCTACGGTTCACTGATGTGGAACCCGGCTCTGGAATTTGTCGAATCGGCAACGGGAACGCTGCCTGGCTGGCATCGCGCATTTTGTCTGCGTCTGACGGCCGGACGCGGCAGCGCGTGCCAGCCGGGACGTATGCTTGCACTGAAAGAGGGCGGACGCACCACGGGGGTGGCGTATCGCCTCCCGGATGCCTCGTTGGAAGAGGAGCTTACGCTGCTCTGGAAGCGCGAGATGATTACCGGCTGCTATATGCCGAGCTGGTGCAAGCTGGAGCTGGACGACGGACGCACCGTCAATGCGCTGGTGTTTATTATGGACCCGCGTCATCCGCTGTATGAAGCGGACACCCGCACGCAGGTCATAGCCCCGTTGATTGCTGCCGCCAGCGGACCGCTGGGGACTAATGCACAATATCTCTTCTCCCTGGATCAGGAGCTGACCCGCCTCGGCATGAAAGACGATTGTCTGAATGAGCTGGTGGTAAAGGTGAAGGCGTTGCTGGAAGGGAACCCGCTCAACGGCACGCTGCGACCGGGCTTTGCCTGATGATACGCCCGGCTCGCCGGGCGTTTATTATTATGCAGCCACGTAGCTGACGGAATGCTCCAGCGACTGGCTGTGGCTGTCGATCAGCACATCCCACGTGCCGGTATACGGTACGGTAAGCCACGCTTTATCATCCTGCACGGTGAGAATATCCGCCTGGGATTGTTTATGTGCTTTCGCACTCATCAGATGAATACGACAGCGCTCTGAGCAACGCACCACTACCGTATCCCCGCCAAACAGCTTCAAACTTGTTTTTACCAGTGCCATTTTTTACCCCGTCGATTTTGCCCATCCCGAGCGTGATATTGTTCACAAATTACTCATTGCATAACACCAAAGCGGGGGGCGAGGGATGATGATTTTGATCAAAAAATGGCATAACGTTTAAACAAAAATGACAAAATTCCTGAAAGCATTCAGCTGGCGCGGGTTTTACCCGGGAAACCCGCGCCGGAATAAAATTAAATGCGGAAATGGCCGGCGGTTTCAGCAAGGTCCCCAGCCTGGCTCTGCAGGGCTCCCGCGGCGGCGGCGGATTCCACTACCAGCTCGGCGTTCTGCTGGACCATCCTGTCGAGATGGGTCACCGCATGATTGATCTCATGAATGCCTTTCATCTGCTCGCTGGTGGCGATGGAGATTTCGCGCATGATGCCGGAGACGCTGCCGATGCTGGAGCGGATCTCGTCCATGCTTTCCCCGGCCAGATGCACGTAGCGGGAGCCGGTGGCCACGCTGTCGGTGGTGGAATCGATCAGCGATTTGATCTCTTTCGCCGCCTGGGCGCTGCGGCTTGCCAGGTTACGCACTTCGCCTGCCACCACGGCAAACCCGCGACCCTGCTCCCCGGCACGGGCCGCCTCGACGGAGGCGTTCAGCGCCAGAATGTTGGTCTGGAAAGCAATGCCGTCAATCACGCTGGTGATATCGCCAATTTTAGCCGACGCGACTTCGATGGACTGCATGGTGCTGATCGCCTGGGATACCACCTCGCCGCCGCGCGCCGCGGCCGCTGAGGCCTTGCTCGCCTGATCGTTCGCTTCTGCCGCCGACTCGTTCGACTGCGTCACGGAGGCGGTGATCTGCTCCACGGCGCTGGCCGTCTCGCGCAGGCTGGACGCCGCCTGCTCGGTACGTCCGGAGAGATCCTGGTTACCTGCAGCAATCTCCTGGGCGGCGTTTTTCACCGATTCACTGGCGTCCCGGAGCTGCACCATCACCACCGACAGCTTATCGCTGAAGGCGTTAAAGGCCTGCGCAATCTGCGCGACTTCGTCCTCGCCGCTGTCCGGCAAACGCTGGGACAGATCGTTAGTCCCGTTGGCAATGTTGTGCATCGCGTCGCGAATGTCGGACAGACGCTTCAGCAAACGGGCAATCAGGAGGTGAACAATGGCCGCGCTCAGCAGTGCCAGGATCACCAGCGAAATCGCCGATGCTTTAAGCAGGGAACGCATGCCGGAGGTGGCGTCGCCGTTGTCGAGGGCGACGACTAGCAGCCAGTTTGTGCCCGGCACGGCTGTCGCCACGAAGGTTTTTTCAGCATCGTTCAGCGTGCCGTCAACCGGGTTACCGCTTTTCAGCGCAGCAAAATCGATGCCTTTGATGGTCTCAGCAAACGGTTTAAGCGTCAGAGCCGGATCGTTAGCGGCAATAACGCTGCCGTCACTGTTCAGAAGCAACCCGCTGCTGGCCGGGGTTGGATGGATCCCGCGTACGTTCGCCACCACGCTGTCCATGGCTACATCGCCTGCCACCACCGCTTTCAGTGTGCCATTCTCTTTCACCGGTATGGCGAAGGTCACCACCAGTTTACCGGTCCCCGCGTCAACGTAGGGCGCGGTGACAACCGGACCGTCCGTACTGACTACCTGCTGATACCACGGGCGAATGGTCGGATCATAATCCGCCGGAACGCCCGCCGGTTCAGAGAATTTCGCCGTTTTGCTGGCGTAGCCGACATAAACGTTGGTGAATCCACCCGCCTGTGCAAGCTGTTTAAACACCGGAACCGGATCGTCACTCAGTGCGACGGTCTGCGCGGAGGCGATCACCGTCATCTTGCTTTTTACCCAGTCGGCAATCGCCATGTTATGGCTGGCGCTGGTGCTGGTCAGGATATCGCGCTGTGACTGCTGGTTATCCTGGCGTGTGACCTGGAAGTTAATAACGGTGTTGAGGAGAAGGGCGACGACCAGACAGCCTGCCGTCGCCGCGATGATGCGTGCACGAATCGATCTGAACATAAGTGAAATACCTGCTGTGTTGTTTCCATGCCTATCGGCAACCCAGCAGGTAAACTTGATGCTGAAACCGCGTCCATAAGAAAATAATATTTTTACGTGTTTATTATTAAAAAGTTAATACTTTATCTGCGGACAGCGTCCACTCGGCCAGCTCAACCAGCGTACCAATTTCTACGCCATCAATCAGCGACAGTCCGGTAATGCCGCGCCCGTCGGTGCAGGTCTTACATAATTTCACCGGCACGTTTTGCGCGGTCAGGATCTCCAGCATCTGCTGAATATTATAACCCTCTGCCGGTTTTTGACCTTTCAGCCCCGCAGTAACCGCGTCGGACATTAAAAAGAGGCGTAACGCCAGGTCGCTCTCTTTTTCACGCAGCGCAATGGCCAGGCGCAGGCTGTTAAAAAGGGATTCACTCCCGTAGGCCGCACCGTTGGCGACGATAACAATCTTTTGCATGTTGACTCCTGTTCTTATAAAGGCACGAATAATATAGGGTTTACCGAGTTTACGCTGCCTGCAGCCGTCAATAAACTTCAGGATATTCCTGAAATTTCCCGTAAGGCTGCAATTCTTTCTTAATAGCGTTAAGGTAAGACGTCTTTTACAAAAATCCAGGCGCTAAACCCGACGTTGATGGCTGTATCGTCTCGCATTCGTTCTCTGCTATTACTCTCCCTTTTGTCGGCCGGAGCCGTTTACGGTGCGCCGAATTCCTTTATGCATCAGGCACAGCACCCCTTTGATAATAACGGGGACAGTCTGCCCGACCTCGGCCTTGCGGCGCCTACGGGCGAGGGGGAGAAGCATCTGGCCGAAATGGCGAAAGCCTTTGGTGAAGCCAGCATGACCGACAATGGCCTGACGACCGGCGAGCAGGCGCGTCAGTTTGCCTTTGGTCAGGTGCGCGACGCGGTAAGCGGGGAAGTGAACCAGCAGATTGAGTCCTGGCTGTCGCCCTGGGGAAACGCCAGCGTGAACCTGCTGGTGGATAACGATGGCAAATTTAACGGCAGCAGCGGGAGCTGGTTTATCCCGTGGAACGATACTAACCGCTACCTGAGCTGGAGCCAGCTTGGCCTGACCCAGCAGACGGATGGCCTGGTCAGTAACGCTGGAATCGGTCAGCGCTGGGTCGCCGGGAAATGGCTGCTGGGTTACAACACTTTTTACGATAATCTTCTGGATGAAAATTTGCAGCGTGCCGGGTTGGGGGCGGAAGCGTGGGGGGAAAATCTGCGCCTGTCAGCGAACTATTATCAGCCCTTTGCCGGATGGCGCGAGCGCTCTGACGTCCAGGAGCAGCGCATGGCGCGCGGATATGACGTCACCGCTAAAGCCTGGCTGCCCTGGTTCCATCATCTGAATACCAGCGTTAGCTTCGAGCAATATTTTGGCGATAACGTTGACCTCTTCAACAGCGGCACCGGCTATCACAATCCTGTGGCGGTGAATCTGGGGCTTAACTATACCCCCGTTCCGTTGGTGACGCTGACCGCTGGGCACAAGCAGGGCGAAAGCGGCGAGAGCCAGAATAACCTCGGGCTGAAGCTCAACTATCGCTTTGGCGTGCCGCTGGCTAAGCAGCTTTCCGCCGATGAGGTCGCCGCCACGCGCTCCCTGCGCGGCAGCCGCTATGACTCGCCCGAGCGCACCAGCCTGCCGGTTATGGAGTTCCGCCAGCGGAAAACGCTGTCCGTGTGGCTGGCCACGCCGCCGTGGGATCTGAAAGGAGGCGAGACCGTTATGCTGAAGCTACAGGTTCGCAGCACGCACGGCATCCGTCAGATCCACTGGCAGGGGGATACGCAGGCATTGAGCCTGACCTCACCGGCGAAAAGCAACAGCACCGATGGCTGGAGCGTGATTATCCCTGCCTGGGATGACCGGGAAGGGGCGACAAACCGCTGGCACCTGTCGGCGGTGGTGGAAGATGAGAAAGGCCAGCGCGTCTCGTCCAATGAGATCACGCTTGCCGTGGTGCAGCCGCTGGTCGCATTGCCTGACGACGATCCGCGCTGGAAGCTGCTGCCGGATGAGTAGTCCTTAAAAAATGCGTTCCTGATGCACCCACACGGCGGCTTCAACGCGAGATTTTAGCTTCATTTTCTTCAGCATATGCTTCACGTGCACTTTGACCGTGCTTTCAGTGATGTCCAGACGGCGGGCGATCATTTTGTTCGGCAGCCCCTGGGCAATGAGCTTGAGAATGTCGCGCTCGCGCGGCGTGAGCTGGCTGACGTCACGGTCAGAGGTGGCGCGGTTGGCACGCAGGCTGGCGGCCAGAACCGGCGTTAAGGCTTCGCTGAGCACCATTTCGCCCGCCGCCGCCTGCTGTAGCGCCTTAAGCAAGTCTTCCGGCTCCATATCCTTCAGCAGATAGCCATCCGCCCCGCGCTTCAGCGCCGTGACTACGTCCTCCTCATGGTTCGACACGCTAAAGACGACGATACGCCCGGAAAGCGATTTTTCCCGCAGCTTGTCGAGGGTCTCCAGACCGTTCATGCCCGGCATATTCAGATCGAGCAGGATCAGATCGGGATCGAGGGATTCGGCAAGCTCAATGCCCTGTTCACCGTTGCTGGCTTCGCCCACCACGGTGATATCGGGTGCCATGCTGACCAGCTGTTTCACGCCAGTACGCAGCATCGGATGGTCGTCGATCAACAGGATGGATGCCGGTTCCTGATTAGTCATGGGTTTCTCCTTGAGCAGTTGTGAGCGGTTTCTCGGGAATAAAGGTGACGACAACTTCCGTGCCGCCCGTCTCTCTCCGGCGAACCTGGCAATCACCGCGCAGGCTTTGGGCGCGGTCTCGCATAATAATTAAACCATAATGGTTAGTGCGTTCGGCATTTTCCGGCACGCCGCGGCCGTTATCGTGAATCGTCAGTTTGACCTGATTATCGTGCTGGCTGACGGTGACCGTGACCGCCGTCGCGTCAGCGTGTTTAAGCACGTTGCTCAGCGCTTCGCGGGCGATCTGCAGTAGATGGATGGCCTGATGGGAGGGGACAAACCGCGGCGGCAGCTGGTAATCCAGCTTCACCGGGAACCCCAGCCGGGCGCTAAATTCGTGACAGCTGGCTTCCAGCGCCGGGCGCAGGCCCGGCTCGGTCAGCTGCAGGCGGAAGGTGGTCAGCAGCTCGCGCAGCTGCACCCAGGAGGTGTTCAGCTCGTTGCGGATCTGGCTGAGCAGCTGCTTGTTGCTTTCGGGCATCTCCGCATCCTGCATCTGCAGGCAGCTCACCTGCATTTTCATACAGGAGAGCGACTGAGCGATAGAGTCGTGAAGCTCGCGGGCGATGGTCGCGCGCTCTTCCATGACGATCAACTGCTGCTGCTTTTCCTGATGCCTGTCGAGCGCCAGCGTGGCCGTCAGCTGTTCAACCAGTGTATCCACCAGCTGCTGCTGGTCGTGGCTGAGGTGACGCCCGGCTGGCAGCGTTGCCAGCAGAATGCCGTACTGAGTGTGGCTGTCCGTCAGGCGCCACTTCAGGGTGGTGCCGCCGGTCGTCAGCGGCGGCAGGCCGCGAGGGCAAAGATGGCAGCCTTTGTCATCGCAGGACATATCCGACTGACAGGTGAATTCCTGGTGGTTATCTTCGTCTTCCACATCGTAGACCCGCAGCTCAAGGTCGTGAAGCAGGGTCAGATTTTGCAGGCCGTTCAGCACCGGCGAGAGACGTTCACATAGCGGTACCTGCATGTGCAGCCGACGGTTGGCCTGCCAGAGGAAGGAGAGGATCTCGTTTTTCTGCTCCAGCCCGGCCGTTTTTTCCTGAACGCGCTGTTCCAGCACCGCGTAGCTTTCGGAGAGCTCTGCCGACATGGTATTAAGCGCCTGGCCGAGCATGGCCATCTCGTTGCGCCCGCTGATGTGCGTGCGCTGGGTAAAGTCGCGTGCGGTGACCGCGCGGGCCATGGCCAGCAGCTGTTTCCACGGGTTCAGCAGCCGCGCGCGGAGCCAGACGATGGTGAAGATCAGCAGCAGCCCCATAAACAGCGCCATGGCCCGGTGTACCATCACCACCCGGTCGATGCGTAATTCGGTGGTCTGGTCGAAAGCGGAGACCAGCGCATCAATGCGGGAGACAAACCCCGCCACGTCCTGCGCAACGGTTTCTGTGCTGCGCGCCTGTTTCAGCCCGGGCTGCAGCTGGGTATGCCAGTAGCCCTGAAGGGCGTTAAGCTGGGATTGCTGACCGGCGCGGATAGCGGCGTTTTCCAGCTCGGGGCTGAAGACCGTGCGCTCCATTTCATCAATCAGGGGACGATCGTCCTGCGTCAGGGGAACCGATGCCAGCAGGCGATAGCTCTGCATGCGTAGCGAGCCTGCCTCGTTGATGGCATGCGCATTACCCTGTACTCCCTGTACCAGCCAGCCGGAGATCGCCATGCCGGTCACACCGATGGCGGTGGACAGCAAAACGATCAGGGCGAGCTGATTCACGAGCGTCAGCGGAGATAAACATCTTTTTAACATAGAGGTGGCGTGCTCCTGACGTGGCCTGCTTGCAGGAATGGCGCTATTCTGGTGCATACCCTGGAGTATACCCATACCAATAAAGGATTACCCCTAAATTGCCAACGGAGTAGGGGGAAGGAGGTGGGGGTAGCCAGGAACCGTCAGCACCGTGAAAAACCACGTCTTTTTTACCGAATTAGCCTACTCACTTAGGGTGAGGCCTTACTTTTCGCCGCAAATCCTCCCACTTTTCCTTTGATTTATATCAACTTACCGCCGCCCTAAAACCCTAATGTTTGCAGCATCATTCGAGAATCAGAGGTGTCTATGAGTCACTCATCCGCTCCCGAAAGGGAAAATGGTGCCGTTATTACAGACTGGCGTCCAGAGGATCCGGCGTTCTGGCAACAGCGCGGCCATCGTGTAGCAAGCCGGAATCTGTGGATTTCCGTGCCGTGTCTGTTATTAGCGTTTTGCGTATGGATGTTGTTTAGCGCGGTGGCGGTCAACCTGCCGAAAGTGGGTTTTACGTTTACCACCGATCAGCTATTCATGCTGACCGCGCTGCCGTCGCTGTCAGGCGCGCTGCTGCGTGTGCCTTACGCGTTTATGGTGCCGGTGTTTGGCGGTCGTCGCTGGACGGCGTTCAGTACGGGCATCATGATCGTTCCCTGCGTCTGGCTCGGCTTCGCGGTGCAGGATACCTCTACGCCATTTAGCGTATTCGTGATTATCTCCCTGCTGTGCGGTTTTGCGGGTGCAAACTTCGCCTCCAGCATGGCGAACATCAGCTTCTTCTTCCCGAAAGCGAAGCAGGGCGGCGCGCTGGGGATTAACGGCGGTCTGGGGAATATGGGCGTGAGCGTGATGCAGCTCATTGCCCCGCTGGCGATCTCGGTCTCCATTTTTGCAGCCTTTGGCGGCGGTGGCGTTGAGCAGGCGGATGGTTCTTCCCTCTATCTGCAAAATGCAGCCTGGATCTGGGTACCATTCCTCGTGGTCTTCACCCTCGCAGCCTGGTTCTTTATGAATGACCTGTCCGCGTCGAAGGCGTCGCTGAGCGAACAGCTGCCGGTGCTGAAGCGTGGACACCTCTGGGTGATGGCGCTGC
Organism: Enterobacter sp. DC4; assembly: GCF_000568095.1. Classification (NCBI taxonomy): domain Bacteria; kingdom Pseudomonadati; phylum Pseudomonadota; class Gammaproteobacteria; order Enterobacterales; family Enterobacteriaceae; genus Enterobacter; species Enterobacter sp. DC4. Next base: position 425,139 of record NZ_AZUB01000002.1, read on the forward strand.
TGTATCTGGCCACCTTCGGTTCGTTTATCGGCTTCTCAGCGGGTTTCGCGATGCTGTCGAAAACGCAGTTCCCGGAGATTCAGATCCTGCACTTTGCCTTCTTCGGGCCGTTTATTGGTGCCCTGGCACGTTCGCTGGGCGGCATGGTGTCTGACCGCCTGGGCGGTACCCGCGTGACGCTGGTTAACTTTGTCGTGATGGCGGTCTTCTGTGCGCTGCTGTTCCTCACACTGCCAGCCGACGGACAGGGCGGTAACTTCATCGCCTTCTTCGGCGTGTTTATGGTGCTGTTCCTGACGGCCGGGCTGGGGAGCGCGTCAACCTTCCAGATGATCTCCGTGATCTTCCGTAAGCTGACCATGGACCGCGTAAAAGCACAGGGCGGGAGCGAAGAGCAGGCCATGCGCGAAGCGGCGACGGATACGGCTGCGGCGCTGGGCTTTATCTCTGCCATCGGCGCGATTGGCGGCTTCTTTATCCCGAAAGCGTTCGGTATCTCTCTGGACCTGACCGGCTCTCCGGCCGGTGCCATGAAAGTCTTCCTCGTCTTCTATATCGCCTGCGTTGTGATCACCTGGGCGGTATACGGGCGTAATTCTAAAAATAAAAAGTAAGTTGATTATCCGTTTACGCGGCCTTCGGGCCGCGTTTTTTTTGTGCTGGTAATAGTTACAACATACTGGTGGGTTTACAGAGGAAGCCCGCTAGTAACGCTGTGATCGCCATCGCTTTACAGGTCGCTCTACCCCTTAATACCTGAGAGGTTAAATTCTGCCTGGCGGTTTGTACGATAAAATAAAAATAACGATATATTTCATGTGGATATGAATTTTCAAAAGATACCGCTTTGGTGGTATTCGGTGTAATCCCTCGCCTGAAAGTCCCTCCTCGTCTTGATCGTTATCAATTCTCCCCCTCTTTCAGGGCGTTACCTTCGATGCAAATCAGCAATGTCGATTTAGAGAGCCACAGGCTCCACACAGGAGATACCCGATGAGCAAATTTTTGGACCGGTTTCGCTACTTCAAGCAGAAGGGTGAAACGTTTGCCGATGGGCACGGCCAGGTTCTGGATACCAACCGGGACTGGGAAGACGGTTACCGCCAGCGCTGGCAGCATGACAAAGTCGTCCGTTCGACCCACGGCGTGAACTGCACTGGCTCATGTAGCTGGAAGATTTTCGTTAAAAACGGTCTGGTGACCTGGGAAATGCAGCAGACCGACTATCCTCGCACCCGCCCGGATATGCCGAACCACGAACCGCGCGGCTGCCCGCGTGGCGCCAGCTACTCCTGGTATCTCTACAGCGCGAACCGTCTGAAATACCCCCTGATGCGCAAGCGCCTGATGAAAATGTGGCGTGAAGCGAAAGTGCAGCACAGCGATCCGGTGGATGCCTGGGCCTCCATCATTGAAGACGCTGACAAAGCAAAAAGCTTCAAGCAGGCCCGCGGTCGCGGAGGTTTCGTTCGCTCCTCATGGAAAGAAGTGAACGAGCTGATTGCCGCTTCCAACGTCTACACCGTCAAAACCTACGGTCCTGACCGCGTGGCGGGCTTCTCGCCGATCCCGGCGATGTCGATGGTCTCTTATGCCTCCGGCGCGCGCTATCTCTCTTTAATCGGCGGTACCTGCCTGAGTTTCTACGACTGGTACTGCGACCTGCCGCCCGCGTCTCCGCAGACCTGGGGCGAGCAGACCGACGTGCCGGAATCCGCGGACTGGTACAACTCCAGCTACATCATCGCCTGGGGCTCTAACGTTCCTCAGACCCGTACGCCGGACGCGCACTTCTTTACCGAAGTCCGTTACAAAGGCACCAAAACGGTGGCGGTGACCCCGGACTATGCCGAAATCGCCAAGCTGTGCGATCTGTGGCTGGCGCCGAAACAGGGTACCGATGCGGCGATGGCGATGGCGATGGGTCACGTCATGCTGCGCGAGTTCCACCTGGATAAACCAAGCCAGTACTTCACCGACTACGTCCGCCGCTATACCGACATGCCGATGCTGGTCATGCTGGAAGAGCGTGAGGGCTACTATGCCGCTGGCCGTACGCTGCGCGCTGCCGATCTGGTGGATTCGCTGGGCCAGGAAAATAATCCTGAGTGGAAAACCGTTGCGTATAACAGCAACGGCGAGCTGGTGGCGCCAAACGGCTCTATCGGCTTCCGCTGGGGCGAGAAGGGCAAGTGGAACCTTGAGCAGCGTAACGGCACGACCGGCGAAGAGACGGAGCTGCGCCTGAGCATGCTGGGTAGCCAGGACGAGATCGCCGAGGTGGGCTTCCCGTACTTCGGCGGTGAAGGTTCCGAGCACTTCAACAAGGTTGAACTGAAAAACGTACTGATGCACAAGCTGCCGGTGAAACGCCTGCAGCTGGCCGACGGGTCTACCGCTCTGGTCACCACCGTCTATGACCTGACCATGGCGAACTACGGCCTGGAACGTGGTCTGGGCGATGAAAACTGCGCCACCGGCTATGACGATGTGAAAGCCTACACCCCGGCATGGGCAGAGCAAATCACCGGCGTTCCACGCGCGCAGATCGTGCGTATCGCCCGCGAGTTTGCGGATAACGCCGACAAGACCCACGGTCGCTCCATGATCATCGTCGGTGCGGGTCTGAACCACTGGTATCACCTCGATATGAACTACCGTGGCCTGATCAACATGCTGATCTTCTGCGGCTGCGTCGGCCAGAGCGGCGGCGGCTGGGCGCACTACGTGGGCCAGGAAAAACTGCGTCCGCAGACCGGCTGGCAGCCGCTGGCGTTTGCCCTCGACTGGCAGCGCCCGGCACGCCACATGAACAGCACCTCGTACTTCTATAACCACTCCAGCCAGTGGCGCTACGAGACGGTCACCGCGCAGGAGCTGCTGTCGCCGATGGCGGATAAATCCCGCTACAGCGGCCATCTGATTGACTTCAACGTGCGCGCCGAGCGCATGGGCTGGCTGCCGTCTGCGCCGCAGCTGGGCACGAACCCGCTGCGCATTGCGGAAGCGGCGAAGAAAGCGGGCATGTCACCGGTGGATTACACCGTGAAATCGCTGAAGGATGGCTCAATCCGCTTCGCGGCGGAACAGCCAGAAAACGGTAAAAATCACCCGCGTAACCTGTTTATCTGGCGCTCCAACCTGCTGGGCTCGTCCGGTAAAGGCCACGAGTACATGCTGAAATACCTGCTCGGTACCGAAAACGGTATCCAGGGGAAAGATCTCGGCAAGCAGGGCGGCGTGAAGCCGGAAGAGGTGGAGTGGAAAGACAACGGTCTCGACGGCAAGCTGGATCTGGTGGTCACCCTCGACTTCCGCCTGTCCAGCACCTGCCTCTACTCCGACATCGTGCTGCCTACCGCCACCTGGTACGAAAAAGACGACATGAATACCTCGGACATGCATCCGTTTATTCATCCGCTGTCTGCGGCCGTTGACCCGGCGTGGGAATCGAAAAGCGACTGGGAGATCTACAAAGACATCGCGAAGACATTCTCAGAAGTCTGCGTGGGGCACCTGGGCAAAGAGACTGACGTGGTGACGCTGCCCATCCAGCACGACTCCGCTGCCGAACTGGCGCAGCCGCTGGACGTGAAGGACTGGAAAAAAGGCGAGTGCGACCTGATCCCGGGCGTGACCGCACCGCACATTATTCCGGTTGAACGCGACTACCCGGCAACCTACGAGCGCTTTACCTCTATCGGCCCACTGATGGAGAAAATCGGTAACGGCGGGAAAGGGATCGCCTGGAACACCCAGAGCGAGATGGACCTGCTGCGCAAGCTTAACTACACCAAAGCGGACGGCCCGGCCAAAGGCCAGCCAATGCTGAACACGGCGATTGATGCCGCAGAGATGATCCTGACTCTGGCACCGGAAACCAACGGCCACGTGGCGGTGAAGGCCTGGGCGGCCCTGAGCGAGTTCACCGGTCGCGACCATACCCACCTGGCGACGAATAAAGAGGAAGAGAAAATCCGCTTCCGCGATATTCAGGCCCAGCCGCGCAAGATTATCTCCAGCCCGACCTGGTCAGGCCTGGAAGATGAGCATGTGTCCTATAACGCGGGCTATACCAATGTTCACGAGCTGATCCCATGGCGTACCCTGTCAGGCCGCCAGTCGCTGTATCAGGATCACCAGTGGATGCGCGACTTCGGTGAAAGCCTGCTGGTGTACCGTCCGCCAATCGACACCCGCTCCGTGAAAGCCGTGATGGGGGCGAAATCGAACGGTAACCCTGAGAAGGCGCTGAACTTCCTGACGCCGCACCAGAAGTGGGGTATTCACTCCACCTACAGCGATAACCTGCTGATGCTGACCCTGTCGCGCGGCGGTCCGATTGTCTGGATGAGCGAAACGGATGCCAAAGATCTGGGTATTGAAGATAACGACTGGATCGAAGTGTTCAACAGTAACGGTGCCCTGACGGCGCGTGCGGTGGTGAGCCAGCGCGTACCGGCCGGGATGACCATGATGTACCACGCGCAGGAACGTATCGTTAACCTGCCGGGGTCAGAGATCACCGAGCAGCGCGGCGGGATCCACAACTCCGTGACCCGCATTACGCCGAAGCCGACCCACATGATCGGTGGCTATGCGCAGCTGGCCTACGGCTTTAACTACTACGGCACCGTAGGATCGAACCGCGATGAGTTCGTGGTGGTACGTAAGATGAAGAATATTAACTGGTTAGACGGCGAAGGTAATGACCAGGTACAGGAGAGCGTAAAATGAAAATTCGTTCACAAGTCGGCATGGTGCTGAATCTGGATAAATGCATCGGCTGCCATACCTGCTCGGTCACCTGTAAAAACGTCTGGACCAGCCGTGAAGGTATGGAATACGCCTGGTTCAATAACGTGGAAAGCAAGCCGGGCACCGGCTTCCCGACCGACTGGGAAAACCAGGAGAAGTGGAAGGGCGGCTGGATCCGTAAAATCAACGGCAAGCTGCAGCCGCGCATGGGTAACCGCGCTTGGCTTCTGGGAAAAATCTTCGCTAACCCGCATCTGCCGGGCATCGATGATTACTACGAGCCGTTTGATTACGACTACCAGAACCTGCACAACGCGCCGGAAGGCAAACACCAGCCGATCGCCCGTCCTCGCTCGCTGATCACCGGCCAGCGCATGGACAAAATTACCAGCGGTCCAAACTGGGAAGAGATTCTGGGCGGCGAGTTCGAGAAACGCGCCAAAGACCAGAACTTCGAGAACATGCAGAAGGCGATGTACGGCCAGTTCGAAAATACCTTCATGATGTATCTGCCGCGCCTGTGCGAGCACTGCCTCAACCCGGCGTGCGTGGCGACCTGCCCGAGCGGCGCCATCTACAAGCGTGAAGAAGACGGCATCGTGCTGATCGACCAGGACAAGTGCCGCGGCTGGCGTATGTGCATCACCGGCTGCCCGTACAAAAAGATCTACTTCAACTGGAAGAGCGGCAAATCCGAGAAGTGCATCTTCTGCTATCCGCGTATTGAAGCCGGGATGCCAACCGTCTGCTCCGAAAGCTGCGTAGGCCGTATTCGCTACCTCGGCGTGCTGCTGTACGACGCAGACGCGATTGAAAACGCAGCCAGCACCGAGCACGAGAAAGATCTCTATCAGCGTCAGCTGGACGTGTTCCTCGATCCGAACGATCCGAAGGTGATTGAGCAGGCGCTGAAAGACGGCATCCCGCAGAGCGTGATTGACGCCGCGCAGCAGTCGCCGGTGTACAAAATGGCGATGGACTGGAAGCTGGCCCTGCCGCTGCACCCGGAATACCGCACTCTGCCGATGGTCTGGTACGTGCCGCCGTTGTCGCCGATTCAGTCTGCGGCTGACGCGGGCGAACTGGGCAGCAACGGCATTCTGCCGGACGTGGAGAGCCTGCGTATCCCGGTTCAGTATCTGGCAAACCTGCTGACCGCAGGTGATACCCAGCCGGTACTGCTGGCGCTGAAGCGTATGCTGGCAATGCGCCACTTCAAGCGTGCCGAAACCGTGGATGGCGTAACCGATACCCGCGCGCTGGAAGAGGTCGGTCTGACCGAAGCGCAGGCGCAGGAGATGTACCGCTATCTGGCGATCGCTAACTACGAAGACCGTTTCGTGGTGCCGAGCAGTCACCGTGAGCTGGCCCGCGAAGCCTTCCCGGAAAAAAATGGCTGTGGCTTTACCTTTGGCGACGGTTGCCACGGGTCAGACAGCAAATTCAATCTCTTCAACAGCCGCCGCATTGATGCCATGGATGTGACCAGTAAAACGGAGCCGCACCAATGATTGAACTCGTCATTGTTTCGCGTCTGCTCGAGTACCCGGATGCTGCGCTTGCGCAGCATCAGCAGGAACTCTTTGATGCACTCGCGTCATCTGAAAACCTGGATAAGGACGATGCCCAGATGCTGGGTGTTTTCCTCCGCGACCTGCTGGCGCGCGACCTTCTGGATGCCCAGTCGGACTACAGCCAGCTGTTTGACCGTGGTCGTGCAACGTCCCTGCTGCTGTTTGAACACGTTCACGGCGAATCCCGCGACCGCGGTCAGGCGATGGTGGATCTGATGGCCCAGTACGAACAGCACGGCCTGCAGCTTGACAGCCGCGAGCTGCCGGATCATCTGCCGCTCTATCTGGAGTATCTGGCACAGCTGCCGAAAGAAGAGGCGCTGGGTGGTCTGCAGGACATCGCGCCGATCCTGGCGCTGCTCGGCGCGCGTCTTCAGCAGCGCGAGAGCCGCTATGCGGTGCTGTTCGATCTGCTGGTGAAGCTGGCCAACGCCGCGGTCGACCGTGAAAAAGTGGCGGAGAAAATTGCGGATGAAGCCCGCGATGATACGCCACAGGCGCTGGATGCGGTCTGGGAAGAAGAGCAGGTGAAATTCTTTGCTGACCAGAACTGCGGCGAGTCTGAAATCTCCGCTCACCAGCGTCGTTTTGCCGGCGCGGTTGCCCCGCAATATTTGAATATCTCTAACGGAGGACGGCACTAATGCACTTCCTGAATATGTTCTTCTTTGACATTTACCCGTATATCGCGGGCACCGTGTTCCTGGTGGGAAGCTGGCTGCGTTATGACTACGGGCAGTACACCTGGCGTGCTGCCTCCAGCCAGATGCTGGATCGTAAGGGAATGCATGTGGGCTCTAACCTGTTCCACATCGGTATTCTGGGGATTTTTGCCGGTCACTTCCTGGGAATGCTGACGCCGCACTGGATGTATGAAGCGTGGCTACCGATTGAGGTGAAGCAGAAGATGGCGATGATCGCGGGCGGTGCCTGCGGGGTGATGACTCTGGTCGGTGGCCTGCTGCTGCTGAAACGTCGTCTGTTCAGCCCGCGCGTGCGTGCGACCACGACTGCAGCGGACATCCTGATCCTCTCCCTGCTGATGGTGCAGTGTGCGCTGGGTCTGTTGACCATTCCGTTCTCGGCGCAGCATATGGACGGGAGCGAAATGATGAAGCTGGTGGGCTGGGCGCAGTCCGTGGTGACCTTCCACGGCGGAGCCTCCGCGCACCTGGACGGCGTGGCGTTTATCTTCCGCGTTCACCTGGTGCTGGGGATGACGCTGTTTGTGCTGTTCCCGTTCTCCCGTCTGGTGCATATCTGGAGCGCGCCGGTGGAGTACCTGACGCGCAAATACCAGATAGTACGCGCCCGGCGCTAATTTGCCGTTTTGATACCAACCCCGCACTCGCGGGGTTTTTTTTCGCCCCAGCCCAGGTTGTTCCCAGCGGCAGCAAACAGGATCAGCGCGCCGCCCGCCAGCTGCGTCAGGTTCAGCGCGTGTCCGAACACCAGATTATCAACAACAATTGCCACCACCGGATAGATAAACGACAGGGAGCCGGTAATGGGCGTCGGCAGCTTCTGAATCGCGCTGTAGAGCAGCTGGTACATAATGCCGGTATGGACAATGCCCAGCGTGAGCAGGATCGGCCAGGGGAAATCACCGGAAAATGACGGCATATGAGCAAACGGCAAAAGCATCACGACGCCAGTCAGTACCTGGATAAAGGCAATATGCTGCGGCGCAACGGATCTGAGTTTGCGGGCAATAATGGCCGTGACCGCATAGAAGAACGCCGCGGCCATCGCCAGACCGATTCCGGCGAGCCATTCACCGCCATGCGCGCCGGTCAGCTCGCTGGAGAGCAGTATCACCACGCCGCCAAAGGCGAGGAACAGCCAGCCCCATTTCACCAGGCTGACGCGTTCACCTAAAAACATTCCCATCAAGACCAGCATAAACGGCTGAGTGTTATAGACCACGGTCGAAAGGCCAATTGAGATCCGCTCATAGGCTGCGAAGAGCAGCAGCCAGTTCACCACTAATGCCACGCCGCCGAGAATAGCCAGCAGCAGCGTGGTGCGGGTGAGGGGACTGAAGGGTTTTTGACTTCCCCGGATAAAAATAAAAAGCGCCATAGCCCCGATAAGACAGCGCCAAAACACCACTTCCGTCACCGGCAGACCGGAGAGCAAAACAAACGCGCCGATAGAGCCGGAAATTAACATCGCCAGGCTCATTTGCCAGACGCCTTTATGTAAATCACGCATCATCCACCTCCTGATTAATGACGCTATTGTCGAAAATCGCTGTCGGGTTTTACAGGGGTGATATAAGGTTGAATAGGTAAATCACTTTTTAAAATTAGGTGAAAAGAATGGAATGCCTTATCGATGATATCGACCGACAAATTTTAGCCTGTCTGGTTGGGGATGCGCGCATGTCGTTGAAGGTGCTCAGCGGCCGCATCGGTCTGTCGTCCCCCAGCACGGCAGAACGCCTGAAGAGGCTGGAAGAACGGGGTGTGATTCAGGGTTATGGTGCACGGGTGAATCTGGCGGCGCTGGGGTATACGCTGCAGGCGCTGGTGCGCGTGCGGCCTTTGCCGGGGCTGTTGCATAAGGTGGATAAGTACATTCAGGCGATGCCGGAGTGTATTGAGAGCGACAAAGTCACCGGGGAAGATTGCTTTGTGATTAGGCTGGTGGTGCGGTCAATCGAACAGCTTGATGCGTTGCTGGACGGCCTGGCAGAACATGCCCAGTGTAATACGTCGATTGTTAAGAGCTCGCCGGTGAAGCGCCGTTTGCCGACGATGTAGGTTTTTGTCGCCGGGTGGCGGCTGCGCCTTACCCGGCCTACAAAGGCGGACTCGGTTTTTTATGTTGGGAAAGTGATGGTGGTGGGGGAAGGATTACTCGGCGCGTTGCGCCTCGCCCTTCGGGTCGTCGCCTGCGGCAACGCTTTCTCGCTACGCTCGAATCGAACCTTAGTCGAAGCTTCTCATCCTTCCCCGTTACGGAAATGTATGATGCCCGGTGCGAACAGAAGGTTTAGCGTCGTTTGGAAGTGATGGTGGTGGGGGAAGGATTCGAACCTTCGAAGTCGATGACGGCAGATTTACAGTCTGCTCCCTTTGGCCGCTCGGGAACCCCACCAGGGGTAATTCAAATTTTGAGGTCGTGCTGAGAGATGGTGGTGGGGGAAGGATTCGAACCTTCGAAGTCGATGACGGCAGATTTACAGTCTGCTCCCTTTGGCCGCTCGGGAACCCCACCACGGGGTAATGCTTTTTACTGGCCTGCTTCCTGCTGGAAGCGGGGCGCATCATATCAAATGAGACGCCCCTGTAAAGCATTCCTTTAGGGAAATGAAGTTGTTTGCCTGCTTTTTATCCGTAAAGGCGCAAAGCTAATCAATTCATTTTCCGAAAGATTAAAGAATGATGGTCCTGTTGCCGTACACGAAGACCCGCTGCGCCAGCACCTGATACAGCGCACGACTCAACACATTCTTCTCAACGTCACGACCCGCACGCATCATGTCCTCAGCAGTGTAAGTGTGATCCACATGAATGACGTCCTGCATGATGATTGGACCTTCATCCAGGTTGTCATTCACGTAGTGCGCGGTCGCACCGATGATCTTCACGCCGCGCTCGTACGCCTGGTGGTAAGGACGCGCACCAATAAAGGCCGGCAGGAACGAGTGGTGAATGTTGATGATCTTGTTCGGGAAACGCGCTACGAAGGATGGCGTTAACACGCGCATGTATTTCGCCAGCACCACGTAGTCCGGGTTATGCGCTTCAATGGCCTGCGCCATCAGATCGTCGTGTTCTTCACGGGTATGGCCTTCGTGGCTCACCAGCTCGAACGGAATATCAAAACGCTCGACCAGCGTGCGCAGCGTCTCATGGTTGCCAATAACGGCAGCAATTTCAACGTCCAGACCGCCGTAGTTGGCTTTCATCAGCAGGTCGCCCAGACAATGTGCTTCTTTGGTCACCAGGATCACGATGCGGCGTCGACCCGCTGGGGTCAGTTCGCGCACGGAACCTTCCGGAAGCGCGCTGTCCAGATCGGCAAGCAGGGTGGTGTCGTTGAAAATACCTTCCAGCTCGGTACGCATAAAGAAGCGACCGGTACGGTGGTCAACGAACTCGTTGTTCTGCACGATATTCAGTTCATGCTTGTAGCAAATGTTGGTAATTCGTGCGATCAGTCCTTTTTGATCGGGACAGATGGTGCGCAGAACTTTACGTTGTAATGATTGCATCGCCGGGAAATCCTGTTTGTATTTGCGAAGTCTGGGTTGTCAGGCATTACTGCCCGCAACACTTTTTAAATTTTTTACCTGAACCACACGGGCAGGGATCGTTACGACCAAACTGTGGGCGCGTTCCGTCAATATAATACCATTGCCCGCTTTCCTTTAAGAACCGGGAACGCTCGATAATGGCACCCGGTTTATTATTCTCGGTAAAACGGGCAACAAAGCTGACGTAACCTTCGTCAACATGACTGCCTGTTGCGGATTCATAGACGGTAAGGCCGAGCCACTGCGTGTTCGCGAACCCGGCTTCGATGTCCTGTTTGAAATCGGCTGCGCGGCAGGATGGATGCCAGGTTTTAATCAGGTAGTCTGCGTCCTTGATCACAAAAGCAGTGTACCGTGAACGCATGAGGTGTGACGGGTCTGGTGCAACCTGATCGCCAGACAGATATCGCTGGCAACATAGGCTATACTCCAGAGCGCTACCACAGGGGCAGAGTTGAGACACGATTCTCTTCCTGGAACAAAAAATAAAGGCGTTAAACGCTTCGGGTAGCACTATGTTAACTGAGCTGTTGCGTTGACGCTATGTCAGGAATCCAGGGGAAGTAAAACAGGGCTAATGAGAAAGGTTAAAATTGGACTGGCGCTGGGCTCAGGTGCAGCCCGGGGGTGGTCACACATCGGCGTAATTAATGCCTTAAACAAGATGGGCATTGACATTGATATTGTCGCAGGGTGTTCAATAGGATCGCTTGTCGGCTCCGCTTACGCGTGCGGGAAGCTTCCGGAACTCGAGACGTGGGTGCGCTCCTTCAGCTACTGGGACGTGCTGCGTCTGATGGACCTCTCATGGCAGCGTGGTGGGCTGCTGCGCGGCGAGCGCGTGTTTAACCAGTTCCGCCAGGTTATGCCTCTCGAAGACTTCACCGATTGTCAGATGCCTTTCGGCGCCGTCGCGACGAACCTCAGTACAGGACGCGAGCTCTGGCTCACCGAAGGGGATATCCATCTTGCCGTGCGTGCCTCCTGCAGTATGCCGGGGCTCATGGCGCCTGTCCCACACAACGGTTACTGGCTTGTGGACGGTGGCGTCGTTAACCCGGTTCCCATCTCTCTGACGCGCGCAATGGGGGCGGATATCGTGATTGCCGTCGACCTGCAGCACGACGCCCACCTGATGCAGCAGGATCTCATGCCGGTCAATCTCCAGAGCGAAGATGTTGAGGGCGAGAAACTGGCCTGGCATGAACGCCTGCGCGGAAGAATCGGGCGTATGGCCGCACGTCGCTCGGTTACCGCACCAACGGCGATAGAAATCATGACCACGTCAATTCAGGTACTCGAGAACCGCCTTAAACGTAACCGTATGGCAGGCGATCCTCCGGATATTCTTATTCAGCCGTACTGTCCGCAAATCTCTACCCTTGATTTCCATCGGGCTGAGGCCGCCATCGCAGCGGGCTCGTTAGCCGTCGAAAAGAAAATGGACGAATTGTTGCCTTTTGTGCAGACCGCACGTTAAGCACCTTTTTTTGACTACTTCAGCAAAATCCGACAGGCGATAGTGCCGATCGCATGCCACTATTTAGTTACTGTCAGCCAGGGGAGGAACCATGACGCAGCCATTGGCCGGAAAACACATTTTGATTGTTGAAGACGAGCCCGTTTTCCGATCGCTACTGGATTCGTGGTTATCCTCGCTGGGCGCAATGACGTCACTGGCTGAAGATGGCATCGACGCCCTGGAAAAAATGATTAGCATTACGCCCGATTTGATGATTTGCGACATTGCGATGCCGCGCATGAATGGACTGAAGCTGGTTGAACATCTGCGTAACGAAGGCAATCAGACGCCGATTCTGGTGATCTCTGCCACCGAGAACATGGCGGATATCGCCAAAGCATTACGTCTTGGGGTACAGGATATTCTGCTCAAACCAGTCAAGGATTTGCATAGATTGCGGGAAACGGTCTTAGCGTGCCTTTATCCGAATATGTTTAATTCCCGGGTAGAGGAAGAGGAGCGTCTTTTCCAGGACTGGGACGCTCTGGTGAGTAATCCGCCTGCTGCGGCGAAGCTGTTGCAAGAACTCCAGCCTCCCGTCCAGCAAACTATTTCACACTGCCGTGTAAATTATCGCCAACTGGTGGCCGCTGATCAGCCAGGACTGGTGCTGGATATTGCACCTCTGTCAGATTCCGACCTTGCGTTTTATTCTCTGGATGTCACCCGGGCGGGGGATAACGGTGTATTAGCCGCGTTACTTCTTCGTGCGCTATTTAATGGCTTGTTGCAGGAACAGTTATCCCATCAGGGACAACGGTTGCCGGAGTTAGGCAGTTTACTCAAACAGGTAAACCAGCTTTTTCGTCAGGCCAATTTGCCAGGACAGTTCCCGCTGCTGGTCGGCTATTACCACAGCGGTTTAAAGAATCTGATCCTCGTTTCAGCCGGTCTCAATGCATCACTGAATACCGGTGAACACCATATTCAGGTGAGTAACGGTGTGCCGCTTGGGACATTGGGAACAGCGTATCTTAATCAAATTAGCCACCGCTGTTCCTCCTGGCAGTGCCAAATTTGGGGCGCCGGGGGACGGCTACGCTTAATGTTGTCCACGGAATAAGCAATTGGGTCGTAATTTTAAGATTGCTTTACCTGTGTTTTGCGGGGAGTGCTACTATCGCTGCCCGGTTTCATGCGTATTTATCCTAATTGATCGGCAACGCGTTCTTTTCAGACCCGGACTGCGGGGCGAGGCTGATATACTCAACGCGTTATTTATTGCATAAAAGTTCAAAACTTGAACAGCTCAGGAGAATTTGAATGGCTGCCCTAAATTCGAAAGTCAGAAAGGCCGTTATCCCGGTAGCGGGATTGGGGACCAGGATGTTACCAGCAACTAAGGCGATTCCTAAAGAGATGTTGCCTCTGGTTGATAAGCCATTAATCCAGTATGTCGTTAATGAATGCATTGCAGCCGGCATCACTGAAATTGTGCTGGTTACGCATTCATCTAAAAACTCTATCGAAAACCATTTCGATACAAGCTTTGAACTTGAAGCCATGCTGGAAAAGCGTGTTAAGCGTCAGCTGTTAGAAGAAGTTCAGTCTATTTGCCCTCCACACGTCACCATTATGCAGGTTCGTCAGGGGCTGGCTAAAGGTCTGGGTCACGCTGTTATGTGCGCGCATCCTGTTGTGGGTGATGAGCCTGTAGCGGTAATTCTGCCTGACGTTATTCTGGACGAATACGAATCCGATCTTTCTCAGGATAACCTGGCTGAAATGATCAAACGTTTCGACGAAACCGGCAGCAGCCAGATTATGGTTGAGCCTGTTGAAGACGTAACGGCATACGGTGTGGTTGACTGCAAAGGCGTTAACCTTGAGCCGGGTGAAAGTGTGCCAATGGTTGGCGTCGTAGAGAAGCCTAAAGCCGATGTAGCCCCTTCAAACCTTGCTGTTGTAGGTCGCTATGTCCTGAGTGCTGAAATCTGGCCTCTGCTGGCTAAAACGCCTCCAGGAGCGGGTGATGAGATCCAGCTGACGGATGCCATCGATATGCTGATCGAGAAAGAGACCGTTGAGGCCTACCATATGAAAGGTAAGAGCCATGACTGCGGTAATAAGCTCGGTTATATGCAGGCGTTTGTTGAATATGGTATCCGCCACAATACCCTTGGCGAAGAATTTAAAACCTGGCTCAAAGAGAGCGTAGGTATTAAGAAATAAGCCACGGTTGTAAATGTTCGAAACCGGTGAGGCGCTGCCCACCGGTTTTTTTATGCCTATACCACTCCCGAAAACCTGTCTGAAAGTACAGTCGATAAAGTTGTTAAATAATGCTTTATGACAGAGTGTAAGAGGATGTTTGGGACAAATTTAGGTTAAAAAAAATCCCGCAATATGCGGGATTTCTCTGAATGTGCCGTGATTAATCCTTGATCAGGAAGTCATCCAGCTGTTTACCTTGCTCATCCATGGCTTTCTTGATAACAGCAGGAGTACGACCCTGGCCAGTCCAGGTTTTAGTTTCGCCGTTCTCGTCAACGTAGCTATATTTAGCAGGACGAGCAGCACGCTTGGCTTTGGTACCGGTTTTAGCCGCAGCCATGCTGTTCAGCAATTCATTTGGATCGATACCATCAGCAATCAGCATTTCACGATATTGCTGCAGTTTACGAGTACGCTCTTCGATTTCAGCAGCAGCAGCGCTTTCTTCTTCGCGACGTTCATTAACTACAACTTCTAATTTTTCCAGCATTTCTTCAAGCGTTTCGAGGGTGCATTCTCTTGCCTGCGCACGAAGAGTACGGATGTTGTTCAGAATTTTAAGTGCTTCGCTCATTGTAGTAATCTCAAACTTATAATGGGGGGGTGGTTTGTTGACCTAATAATAGAGCCATAAATTCATATGTGCAATAGCCAGGAATGTAAGGAATTCAAAAAATACTAAATCGTCTCACTATTATTAATTACGCTAACTTAAATTTCATCACCCGACAGTCTCGCTTGTTATCACATCAACCTGCTTTGTCCGGTTGATTGCCTCTTTTTTTTGTGACATTTACCGCAGGAATTATAGTTGCGGCGGATAAATATCAGCCTTTTGTATTAGTTCCCCCCGTGATGTTAAGGCTGAAATAGTTAATAAATGGTGAATTTTAATGAACGGTGATTCCACTATAAAAACAAGTGTTATGTTGGGCTTAACATATAACATATTGGCCTGGCTGCATGCGTTTACTTCATGTTTTAACGGATTATTTTCGAAAACAGAAGGTTCTGAACGCCGCGCTGAACTACATCCTCTGTGCGCTGTATCGCTGATGACCTGACAAAATATGGTACAATGACTCATCGGGAATATTACACATTGATTAGGGTTTTACGGCCAATGGCACAACTGTATTTCTACTATTCGGCGATGAATGCCGGTAAATCCACCGCGCTGCTGCAATCCTCGTACAATTACCAGGAGCGCGGGATGCGTACCGTTGTTTATACGGCTGAGATTGACGATCGCTTTGGCGCAGGGAAGGTGAGCTCCAGAATAGGACTCTCGTCACCTGCCAGGCTGTTTAACCCGAAAACCGATCTGTTTGAGGACATTCGCACGGAACATGCTGAGCGGCCTATTCACTGTGTCCTGGTCGATGAAAGCCAGTTTCTGACGCGTGAACAGGTTCACGCACTGTCCGAGGTGGTTGATGAGCTTGATATCCCTGTTCTGTGCTATGGGCTGCGGACGGATTTTCGCGGTGAGCTCTTTGCCGGGAGTCAGTATTTGCTCGCCTGGTCGGATAAACTCGTCGAATTAAAAACGATCTGCTTCTGCGGTCGCAAAGCCAGTATGGTGCTTCGTCTCGACCAGGCAGGAAAACCTTATGCAGATGGTGAGCAGGTGGTTATAGGCGGTAATGAACGCTATGTATCGGTCTGTCGTAAGCATTATAAAGAAGCGCTGTCTGTAGGCTCGCTGACAGCGATTCAGCACGACAATAGAAAATAACGTCAGCTTTATTATTCAGACATAAAAAAACCCGCCATAAAGGCGGGTTTTTCATTTGCGGTCAATTAAGCGCTTTTCTTCGCTTTCTTGTCAGCTTTGATGACAGGCACTTCTGTTTTCACAGCGGCAACGTCACCTTCTTTGAACTCACGACCGTAGAAGGTATCCAGCAGAATCTGTTTCAGCTCGGAGATCAGTGGGTAGCGCGGGTTGGCACCTGTACACTGGTCATCGAATGCATCTTCAGACAGCTTATCTACATGAGCGAGGAAGTCAGCTTCCTGTACGCCCGCTTCACGGATAGATTTAGGAATACCCAGCTCAGCTTTCAGACTTTCCAGCCATGCCAGCAGTTTCTCAATCTTCGCAGCAGTACGGTCGCCCGGTGCGCTCAGACCAAGGTGGTCTGCGATTTCAGCATAACGACGACGTGCTTGCGGACGGTCGTACTGGCTGAAAGCAGTCTGCTTGGTTGGGTTGTCGTTAGCGTTATAACGAATAAC
This sequence comes from Enterobacter sp. DC4, assembly GCF_000568095.1. Taxonomy (NCBI): domain Bacteria; kingdom Pseudomonadati; phylum Pseudomonadota; class Gammaproteobacteria; order Enterobacterales; family Enterobacteriaceae; genus Enterobacter; species Enterobacter sp. DC4. The sequence continues at coordinate 441,712 of NZ_AZUB01000002.1, forward strand.
GTTGCTGATCAACAGGGCGTTCGCCAGACCGTGAGGAATGTGGAACTGTGAACCCAGCTTGTGCGCCATAGAGTGGCAAACACCCAGGAAGGCGTTCGCAAATGCGATACCGGCGATAGTTGCTGCACTGTGAACGCGTTCACGTGCTACCGGGTTTTTAGACCCTTCGTTATAGGACGCAGGCAGGTTTTCCTTCAGCAGTTTCAGAGCCTGCAGAGCCTGACCGTCAGAGAACTCAGACGCCAGTACAGAAACGTAAGCTTCCAGGGCGTGAGTTACCGCATCCAGACCACCGAACGCACACAGTGACTTCGGCATATCCATGACCAGGTTCGCATCGACGATAGCCATGTCTGGGGTCAGGGCATAGTCAGCCAGCGGGTATTTCTGACCTGTCGCATCGTCCGTTACTACCGCGAATGGCGTGACTTCTGAACCGGTACCGGAAGTGGTGGTGACCGCGATCATCTTCGCTTTTACGCCCATTTTCGGGAACTTGTAGATACGTTTACGGATGTCCATAAAGCGCAGCGCCAGTTCTTCGAAGTGGGTTTCAGGATGTTCGTACATGACCCACATGATCTTCGCGGCGTCCATTGGGGAACCACCACCCAGTGCGATAATCACATCTGGTTTGAAGGAGTTAGCCAGCTCAGCACCTTTACGCACAACGCTCAGGGTAGGGTCAGCTTCAACTTCAAAGAACACTTCAGTTTCAACGCCAGCCGCTTTCAGCACAGAGGTGATCTGGTCAGCGTAGCCGTTGTTAAACAGGAAACGGTCAGTCACGATGAGCGCACGTTTGTGGCCATCAGTAATCACTTCATCCAGCGCGATTGGCAGAGAGCCACGGCGGAAGTAGATAGATTTCGGAAGTTTGTGCCACAACATGTTTTCAGCTCGCTTAGCAACGGTTTTCTTGTTGATCAGGTGTTTTGGACCAACGTTTTCAGAGATGGAGTTACCACCCCATGAACCACAACCCAGAGTCAGGGAAGGTGCGAGTTTGAAGTTGTACAGGTCACCGATACCACCCTGAGAAGCAGGGGTGTTAATCAGAATACGGGCAGTTTTCATCATCTGACCGAAGTGAGCAACACGCTCTGGCTGGTTATCCTGGTCAGTGTACAGACAAGAGGTGTGACCGATACCCCCCATGGCAACCAGCTTCTCGGCTTTTTCTACCGCGTCTTCGAAATCTTTCGCACGGTACATTGCAAGCGTTGGAGACAGTTTTTCATGTGCAAACGGCTCGCTTTCGTCGACAACTTTCACTTCACCGATCAGGATCTTCGTTGTTGCCGGAACGGTAAAGCCTGCGAGTTCAGCAATCTTGTACGCTGGCTGACCCACGATAGCGGCGTTCAGCGCGCCATTTTTCAGGATGATGTCCTGAACTGCTTTCAACTCTTTGCCCTGCAGCAGGTAGCCGCCGTGGCTGGCGAAACGTTCGCGAACGGCGTCGTACACGGAGTCAACCACAACAACAGACTGTTCGGATGCACAGATCACGCCGTTATCGAAGGTTTTAGACATCAGTACAGACGCAACGGCACGTTTGATGTCAGCGGTTTCGTCGATAACAACAGGGGTGTTACCGGCGCCCACACCGATGGCTGGTTTACCGGAGCTGTATGCCGCTTTAACCATGCCGGGACCACCGGTCGCCAGGATCAGGTTAATGTCCGGGTGATGCATCAGGGCGTTGGAGAGCTCAACGGAAGGTTGGTCGATCCAGCCGATCAGGTCTTTTGGGGCGCCAGCAGCGATCGCCGCCTGCAGGACAATATCTGCAGCTTTGTTAGTCGCGTCTTTCGCACGTGGGTGTGGAGAGAAGATGATTGCGTTACGAGTCTTCAGGCTAATCAGTGATTTGAAGATAGCGGTAGACGTTGGGTTAGTAGTCGGAACAATACCGCAGATGATGCCGATAGGTTCAGCGATGGTGATGGTACCGAAGGTGTCGTCTTCGGACAGCACGCCACAGGTTTTCTCATCTTTATAGGCGTTATAGATATACTCGGAAGCGAAGTGGTTTTTAATCACTTTATCTTCCACGATACCCATGCCGGATTCGGCAACGGCCATTTTAGCGAGAGGGATTCGAGCATCTGCAGCAGCCAGTGCGGCCGCGCGGAAGATTTTATCAACCTGTTCTTGGGTGAAATTGGCATATTCACGCTGGGCTTTTTTAACGCGCTCGACGAGGGCGTTCAGTTCAGCGATATTAGTAACAGCCATAATGCTCTCCTGATAATGTTTAAACTCTTTTAGTAAACCAGCGCTCGATACGTCACACAGTATAGACAGAGCCGATACGACTTGCGTAACACAAAGTAAAACAAAGAGTTACTTTCTGCGTCAGCACACTAATTTACTAAAAGAGCCTTACCTTGGCATCATCCCTTTTGTCAGGTGACCTCCCTGGGGGTGTAACCAAGATTACTCACTTCTGAGTACGGAAATCATGATCTGTGTCAATTTTCCCCCAAGCTGATACCTTTCAGCAGGGTTATTTCGTGCTGATTTTTCCAGTGTTAAATAATTACGTAAGTATTGGAAGCGGCGCTATCATTGATTATACATATGTTTAACATCCTGAAATGATAACGTTTTGGCACAGATTTCGAGTGAAGTATGCTAATAAAAAGGGTATCTTCAGCGCGATTTCTCATGACGAATTGTCAGTCCAGGGCATGTGTATAAGCGGAGCAAAACGTGATCCAAACGCTCTTTGATTTTCCAACGTACTTTAAATTTTTTATTGGTTTGTTTGCCCTGGTCAACCCGGTGGGGATCATTCCTGTCTTCATTAGTATGACGAGTTACCAGACGGCGGCGGCCAGGAACAAGACCAACCTGACCGCTAACCTGTCAGTGGCGATCATATTGCTCACCTCTCTTTTTCTGGGTGACGCCATTCTCCAGCTCTTCGGGATTTCGATCGACTCTTTCCGCATTGCGGGTGGGATCCTGGTGGTGACCATCGCCATGTCCATGATCAGCGGTAAGCTGGGCGAGGATAAGCAGAATAAACAAGAGAAGTCAGAAACCGCTATCCGCGAAAGCATTGGCGTAGTGCCGTTGGCCTTACCGCTGATGGCCGGTCCTGGTGCCATCAGTTCAACCATTGTCTGGGGGACGCGCTATCATAGCCTGATGCACCTGATTGGTTTTTCAGTGGCGATTGCCATTTTCGCGCTCTGCTGTTGGGGCGTGTTCCGCATGGCACCCTGGCTGGTGCGCTTGCTGGGTCAGACGGGCATTAACGTCATAACGCGTATCATGGGCCTGCTGTTGATGGCGTTAGGGATTGAATTTATCGTTACGGGTATTAAAAGCATTTTCCCCGGTTTGCTGCACTGATATTGCATATGAAAGAACGGAGCCACGGCTCCGTTTTTTTACGTCATTATCAGTAAATCCTATAACTAAAGTTGAAATGCTCACATATCATAATAAATTCTACTAATAATGTTCATTGCTTGTATTTCAACAAGTTATTAATTCCCCTCAAACCCGCCTGCGCAGAAAATATTCGATCGCTCTGTTATTTTACTCACATGATACTCTGGGGCTTGCTGAGAGATAACCGAAATGATATTAGTAATTTCAACATTCCCCTAGATGAATGTGCTAAATAATAACCAGTTGTTAAATTTTTGTACAAAGTCACTCGATGATAGCGCAGCGACGCGCTTGGAGAGAGAATTTTCTCTATTCTGTTGAATGTCATGTTGTTTTTCTGATGTTCAATGTCCGGCAGGGCTGCCCTCAACGATGCGGTACTCACCGTAAAAGAGAATTGCTTAACAAATTTGCAAAATGTATTGGCGCACGTTTACGCCATTTGATACTTTCCGGCCTAATATTTTGCAGCATAAAACAAGCAGATGAGAATTATTTTCATATGGTTCTCTTCTCAGATATCCAACGCAGGTCTCAAACAGGGTGGCCTGTAAAGAATCGACGCAAGACGGCCATACGAGCGGTCAGTAATAAAAAAGTCGGTGATAGCAAGCAGTAAAAAGAAGAACCTGACAGCAGCAAAAAAAACTCCTGCGCTGTACAGGCCCCAACAGGGGATTACACAGCTGGCGAAGGCCAGTCATTATAATGAGTGGAGTACCAACACAATGTCCATCATCACAAAAAAAAATCTGGTAGCGGCGGGGATTTTAACTGCGCTAATCGCGGGCAACGCTGCAATGGCTGCGGACGTTCCTGCAGGTGTTCAACTGGCTGAGAAACAGACGCTGGTGCGTAACAACGGTGCGGAAGTTCAGTCTCTTGACCCGCACAAAATTGAAGGTGTTCCTGAGTCTAACGTTAACCGCGACCTGTTCGAAGGTCTGCTGGTAACGGACGTAGACGGCCACCCGGCACCGGGTGTAGCCGAAAAATGGGAAAACAAAGATTTCAAAGTCTGGACCTTCCATCTGCGTAAAGATGCGAAATGGTCCGACGGTACACCGGTCACGGCCGAAGATTTCGTTTATAGCTGGCAGCGTCTGGCGAACCCAACAACCGCCTCTCCGTATGCGAGCTACCTGCAATATGGCCACATCGCCAATATTGATGACATCATCGCGGGTAAAAAACCTGTTACCGACCTGGGCGTAAAAGCGATTGATGCGAATACCTTTGAAGTGACGTTGAGCGAACCTGTTCCGTACTTCTATAAGCTGCTGGTTCACCCGTCCGTCTCCCCGGTACCAAAATCCGCCGTGGAAAAATTTGGTGAAAAATGGACGCAGCCTGCCAATATCGTGACCAACGGTGCCTATAAGCTGAAAGACTGGGTGGTCAACGAGCGTATGGTGCTTGAGCGTAACCCGCAATACTGGGACAACGCGAAAACCGTCATTAATCAGGTGACCTACCTGCCAATTTCGTCCGAAGTGACTGACGTTAACCGCTACCGCAGCGGTGAAATCGACATGACCTATAACAACATGCCGATTGAACTGTTCCAGAAACTGAAAAAAGAGATCCCTAAAGAAGTTCACGTCGATCCGTACCTGTGCACCTACTACTATGAAATCAACAACCAGAAAGCACCGTTCACCGACGTACGCGTTCGTACTGCGCTGAAGCTGGCTCTGGATCGCGATATCATCGTAAACAAAGTGAAAAACCAGGGCGATCTGCCGGCATACAGCTACACCCCTCCATACACCGATGGTGCAAAACTGACCGAGCCAGACTGGTTCAAACAGACTCAGGAACAGCGTAACGCAGAAGCGAAGAAACTGCTGGCCGAAGCGGGCTATACCGCAGATAAGCCGCTGACCTTCAGCCTGTTGTACAACACCTCCGATCTGCACAAAAAACTGGCTATCGCCGTCGCTTCGATCTGGAAGAAAAACCTGGGCGCGAACGTGAAGCTGGAGAACCAGGAGTGGAAAACCTTCCTCGACAGCCGTCATCAGGGCACCTTTGACGTGGCGCGTGCTGGCTGGTGTGCGGACTATAACGAACCGACCTCTTTCCTGAACACCATGCTGAGCGACAGCTCGAACAACACCGCGCACTATAAGAGCCCGGCGTTCGACAAGCTGATCGCCGACACGCTGAAAACCACTGACGAAGCACAGCGTACAGAACTGTACTCTAAGGCCGAGCAGCAGCTGGATAAAGATTCCGCGATCGTTCCGGTTTACTACTACGTTAACGCCCGTCTGGTGAAACCGTGGGTAGGTGGATATACCGGTAAAGACCCGATGGATAATATCTACGTTAAAAACTTGTATATTATCAAGCATTAATGGCAATGAGTGGGGCGGGCGTGCTCGCCCCACGGTGTCTAACCAACGTCACATAATATAGGCACACGCCAGAAGGTACGGGCAATGTTGAAATTTATCCTACGTCGCTGTCTTGAAGCGATTCCAACGCTATTTATTCTCATCACGATTTCCTTCTTCATGATGCGCCTTGCGCCGGGAAGTCCATTTACCGGTGAGCGTACGCTGCCGCCAGAAGTCATGGCGAATATCGAAGCGAAATACCACTTAAACGATCCCATCTCCACCCAGTACTTCAATTATCTGAAGCAGCTGGCTCACGGTGATTTTGGACCGTCATTTAAATATAAAGACTATTCCGTTAACGACCTTGTGGCGTCCAGCTTCCCGGTTTCGGCTAAGTTGGGGGCTGCGGCATTCATTCTGGCCATCGTTTTCGGGGTCACCGCAGGCGTTATCGCCGCGCTCAGACAAAATACCAAATGGGATTATGCCGTAATGGGGGTGGCAATGACCGGGGTAGTGATACCCAGCTTCGTTGTCGCGCCATTACTGGTGATGATATTTGCCATTACGCTGAAGTGGCTGCCGGGCGGCGGCTGGAACGGCGGGGCATTGAAGTTCATGATTTTGCCTATGGTGGCATTATCTCTGGCGTACATCGCCAGTATCGCGCGTATTACCCGTGGTTCAATGATCGAAGTGCTGCACTCAAACTTCATTCGTACCGCGCGCGCTAAAGGGTTGCCGATGCGTCGGATTATCTTCCGCCACGCGCTTAAACCGGCGCTGTTGCCCGTGCTTTCCTACATGGGACCGGCATTCGTCGGGATCATCACCGGCTCGATGGTTATCGAAACCATCTACGGCCTGCCGGGCATTGGTCAGCTGTTCGTTAACGGCGCGCTTAACCGCGACTATTCGCTGGTACTGAGCCTGACCATTCTCGTCGGTGCGCTGACCATTCTCTTTAACGCAATCGTCGATGTTCTGTACGCCGTCATCGACCCGAAAATCCGTTACTAACTGGAGCACGCCATGATGTTGAGTAAGAAAAACAGCGAGGCGCTGGAAAACTTCAGTGAAAAACTGGAAGTGGAAGGTCGTAGCCTCTGGCAGGACGCGCGCCGTCGCTTTATGCACAACCGCGCGGCGGTGGCGAGTCTGGTGGTTCTGGTTATCATCGCACTGTTTGTGACCCTGGCGCCGATGCTGTCGCAATTTACCTATTTCGACACCGACTGGGGCATGATGTCCAGCGCGCCGGATATGGAATCAGGCCACTATTTCGGCACGGACTCCTCGGGACGCGATCTGCTGGTGCGTGTCGCTATCGGTGGCCGTATCTCGCTGATGGTCGGTATTGCTGCCGCGCTGGTGGCGGTGATCGTGGGGACGCTCTACGGCTCACTGTCCGGCTACCTTGGCGGTAAAGTGGATTCGGTAATGATGCGTCTGCTGGAAATCCTGAACTCCTTCCCGTTCATGTTCTTCGTCATTCTGCTGGTGACCTTCTTCGGTCAGAATATTTTGCTGATCTTTGTGGCCATCGGGATGGTTTCCTGGCTGGATATGGCGCGTATTGTCCGCGGCCAGACGCTGAGCCTCAAACGCAAAGAGTTTATCGAAGCCGCGCAGGTGGGCGGTGTTTCTACCGGGAATATTGTGGTTCGCCATATCGTTCCTAACGTGCTGGGCGTGGTGGTGGTCTATGCCTCACTGCTGGTGCCAAGCATGATCCTGTTTGAATCTTTCCTGAGCTTCCTCGGTCTGGGTACGCAAGAGCCGCTGAGCAGCTGGGGCGCGCTGCTGAGTGACGGTGCAAACTCAATGGAAGTGTCTCCGTGGCTGCTGTTATACCCGGCGGGTTTCCTGGTCGTTACCCTGTTTTGTTTTAACTTTATCGGCGATGGCCTGCGTGATGCCCTCGACCCGAAAGACCGTTAAGGAGCGCCGTCATGACAATGATTGAAACGGCAACCGCGCCACAGGCGCAGCAGCGGAGCGACCTTCTGCTGGACGTAAAAGATCTTCGCGTCACCTTTAAGACCCCAGACGGGGATGTGACCGCCGTGAACGATCTCAACTTCAACCTGCGCGCGGGCGAAACGCTCGGCATCGTGGGGGAATCCGGATCCGGGAAGTCCCAGACTGCCTTTGCGCTAATGGGCCTGCTGGCCGCTAACGGTGTGATTGGCGGTTCCGCGAAATTCAACGGTCGTGAAATCCTCAACCTGCCGGAGCACGAGCTCAACAAGCTGCGCGCCGAGCAGATCTCGATGATTTTCCAGGATCCGATGACCTCGCTGAACCCGTACATGCGCGTCGGTGAGCAGCTGATGGAAGTCCTGATGCTGCACAAAGGCCTGGGTAAAGCCGAAGCCTTTGAAGAGTCTGTCAAAATGCTCGATGCGGTGAAAATGCCGGAGGCGCGCAAGCGCATGCGCATGTTCCCGCACGAGTTCTCTGGCGGTATGCGTCAGCGCGTGATGATTGCGATGGCGCTGCTGTGTCGGCCAAAACTGCTGATTGCCGACGAACCGACCACCGCGCTGGACGTTACCGTTCAGGCACAAATCATGACCCTGCTGAACGAGCTGAAGCGTGAGTTCAACACGGCGATTATCATGATCACCCACGACCTGGGCGTGGTGGCGGGCATCTGTGACAAAGTGCTGGTGATGTATGCCGGTCGTACCATGGAATACGGCAAAGCGCGTGACGTGTTCTATCAGCCTGCTCATCCTTACTCGATTGGCCTGCTGAATGCGGTGCCACGTCTTGATGCGGAAGGGGAATCCCTGCTCACCATTCCGGGCAACCCGCCAAACCTGCTGCGCCTGCCGAAAGGCTGTCCGTTCCAGCCGCGCTGTCCGCACGCGATGGAAATCTGCAACAGCGCACCGCCGCTGGAAGAGTTTGCACCAGGCCGTCTGCGCGCCTGCTTTAAGCCGCAGGAGGAGCTGGTATGAACGCATTAGATGAAAAACGCAATGTGCTGCTCGAGATTGCTGACCTTAAGGTGCATTTCGACATCAAAGACGGCAAACAGTGGTTCTGGCAGCCGTCGAAGACCCTGAAAGCGGTGGACGGCGTCACGCTGCGCCTGTATGAAGGGGAAACCCTGGGCGTGGTGGGCGAGTCCGGCTGCGGTAAATCGACCTTTGCGCGCGCCATTATCGGTCTGGTGAAAGCCACCGACGGTAAAGTGGCCTGGCTGGGTAAAGATCTGCTGGGCATGAAACCCGACGAGTGGCGCGAGGTGCGCAGCGATATCCAGATGATCTTCCAGGATCCGCTGGCGTCATTAAACCCGCGTATGACCATCGGTGAGATTATTGCCGAGCCGCTGCGGACCTATCATCCGAAGATGTCCCGTCAGGAAGTGCGCGATCGCGTTAAGGCGATGATGCTGAAAGTCGGCCTGTTGCCTAACCTCATCAACCGCTATCCGCACGAGTTCTCAGGCGGTCAGTGTCAGCGTATTGGTATTGCGCGCGCCCTGATCCTCGAACCGAAGCTGATTATCTGTGATGAGCCGGTTTCCGCGCTGGACGTGTCCATTCAGGCGCAGGTGGTTAACCTGCTGCAGAAGCTGCAGCGTGAAATGGGGCTGTCGCTGATCTTCATCGCGCATGACCTTGCCGTGGTGAAACACATTTCCGACCGCGTGCTGGTGATGTACCTCGGTCACGCCGTGGAGCTGGGCACCTATGACGAGGTGTACCACAACCCATTGCACCCATACACCAGAGCGCTGATGTCCGCGGTACCGATCCCCGATCCCGATCTGGAAAAGAATAAGACTATCCAGCTTCTGGAAGGGGAATTACCCTCACCCATTAACCCGCCGTCGGGCTGCGTCTTCCGCACGCGCTGCCCAATGGCCGGGCCGGAATGTGCAAAAACGCGACCGGTTCTCGAAGGCAGTTTCCGACATGCGGTTTCCTGCCTGAAAGTAGACCCGTTATAATCGCAAGGGCTGACATGATGTCAGCCCTTATTTTTTGCGAGGTTACTGTGTCGCGTTTATTCACGTCAGCCCGTCGGCGGCTTTATCATGTTTTATTCGATCCTGAAACGGTATCCGGACGACGATTCGAAGGTCTTTGCGGTTTATTTGCGCTTCTTAGCGTGGTGGTCATCTTTATTGAATCGGGCGCTGGGACGCAATACCACCTGACGTTTGACGAATGGCATGTCTTTGTCTGGCTTGAGCTGGCGATTACCCTGGTTTTTACCGCTGAATATCTGCTCAGAGTAATTGCGTGGCCCAACCCGGCCCGATATGTTTTCAGCTTCTGGGGATTTATTGATTTAGCCACTATTCTGCCGCTCTACGTCATGTGGCTGTGGCCGGAAATCAGCCTGAGTTATGTCTTTGCCTGGCGGGCGATGCGCGTAATTCGGGTATTACGTATTCTGAAATTACTGCGTTTTATGCCCTCACTGCGCGTGTTCTGGAGCGCAATTGTCAGCGCGCGGCATCAGCTTATTCTCTTCTACTCGTTTATTGCCATCGTCATGATCGTTTTTGGCGCGCTGATGTATCTGATAGAGGGGCCGAAATATGGTTTCACGACGCTCAATGCGTCCGTTTATTGGGCGATAGTAACCGTGACGACCGTGGGGTACGGTGATATCACGCCCCATACGCCGCTGGGCCGCATTGTGGCCTCAGTGCTGATTTTGATTGGCTATTCGGTCATTGCTATTCCGACCGGGCTTATTACCACGCACATGAGCAGCGCATTTCAGAGCCGCAAGCAGCAGCGCAAATGTCCGGCATGTCACCAGGGTGACCATGACCTTAACGCGCGGTTTTGTCACCGCTGCGGCAGTGAATTGCCGGAGTAAATAAAAAAGGCTGCAATCGCAGCCTTTTTTATTATTCGCGCCAGAGGATATGGCACAGCTTGTGGTCTTTCTCTCGACAGAGCAGGACGCGGGCGAAAATATCGTTAATCTCGCCACCGTCTTCATCGGCCAGCCCGATGACCACTTCGGCAAAGAAGTCAGGATTCAGGTCGAAATCCACATGTTCAGCCCAGTCTTCTGAAGGGTCGAACAGTTCGGCACCGCCGCGCTCTTCGAACTGCAGATTAAAGAGGATCACGTCTGCGGGATCGAGGTTATCAACCGCCAGTTCGAGAAAAATGTCATAGGCCTGCTCGAGCGTTTCGTCTTCGGTCAGGCGATTGTTCAGATCCATTTCCATGATGACTACCTGTTTAACATCGTTGGGCACGTTTTACAGCAACGGACTAAAGAAGTAAAACAGTCGTTCGGCAATTCTCTGCCACAGTGGCCGTTTTACCCACAGTCTGGCATCCAGCAGCCGCGAGCGGGAGATATAATCATCCTGCACCGCGGCGAGATCGCCACCAAAGCCGGCATCATCAATAACCAGCGTGATTTCAAAGTTGAGCCACAGGCTGCGCATATCCAGGTTGACCGTTCCCACCAGGCTTAACTCGCCGTCGACAAGCACGCTTTTGGTGTGGAGCAATCCACCTTCGAACTGGTAAATTTTCACCCCGGCGGCCAGCAGTTCGCTAAAGAATGCCCGGCTGGCCCAGCCCACCAGAAGGGAGTCATTTTTGCGCGGCAATATAATGCTCACATCGACGCCGCGCTGCGCCGCGGTACAGATCGCGTGCAGGAGGTCATCGCTGGGAACAAAGTAGGGCGTCGTCATGATCAGGTATTCACGCGCCGAGTACGTTGCCGTCAGCAGCGCCTGGTGAATCAAATCCTCCGGGAAGCCCGGCCCGGAAGCAATGGTATGAATGGTGTGACCGCTGGCCTCTTCAAACGGCATAATATTGCCGTCCGGCGGTGGCGGCAGAATGCGTTTGCCGGTTTCTATCTCCCAGTCGCAGGAGTAAACGATGCCCATCGAGGTGGCAATCGGCCCCTCCATTCGCGCCATCAAATCCACCCACTGGCCCACCCCCGAGTCCTGCTTGAAGAAGCGCGGATCAACCATGTTCATGCTACCGGTGTAGGCAATATAGTTATCGATCATGATCATTTTGCGATGCTGACGGAGATCCATCCGGCGCAGAAACACGCGCAGGAGATTGACCTTCAGCGCCTCGACCACCTCGATCCCAGCATTACGCATCATGCCTGCCCAGGGGCTACGGAAAAATGCCACGCTGCCTGCGGAGTCAAGCATCAGACGGCAGTGAATGCCGCGTCGCGCCGCGGCCATCAGCGATTCAGCGACCTGGTCAGCCATTCCGCCGGGCTGCCAGATATAAAAAACCATCTCGATATTATGACGCGCCAGTTGGATATCGCGGATTAATGCCTGCATGACGTCGTCGGACGAGGTCAGCAGCTGGAGCTGATTGCCCTTAACGCCACCAATCCCCTGACGGCGCTCGCACAGCTTAAACAGTGATGATGCGACGCTACTGTTCTCCTCGGCAAAGATATGTTTGCAGGCTTTAAGGTCGTTCAGCCACTTTGCGGTGGAGGGCCACATGGCACGGGCCCGCTCTGCGCGGCGTTTACCCAGATGAAGCTCACCGAAAGAGAGATAGGCAATAATTCCCACCAGCGGGAGGATGTAGATTATCAGAAGCCAGGCCATGGCAGAGGGAACGGCTCTGCGCTTCATCAGGATGCGTAATGTCACACCTGCGATTAACAGCCAGTATCCCAAAATGACCAGCCAACTCACCACGGTGTAGAAGGTTGTCATAGGTAAAAAAATCCTTTTGAAAGCGTATTGTTATGAGTGTACGCATCAGGATTCATCTGGCAAATAAAAACGCCAGGTAAAAGCGCTGGTTTGCCGCAGGGTTGGGTTTATAATGGCCTTTCTTTTAGAGAAAAAGTGTTAGAGAAAGAGTTGTAGACATGAAGCGCAGTAGAACAGAAGTAGGGCGCTGGCGCATGTTGCGACAGGTGAGTCGTCGCAAGGCTCGTTGGCTGGAAGCACAATCCCGCCGCAATATGCGTATTCACGCCATCAGAAAATGTGGAATGACCCGGCATCGCAACGCGTTGCTGTTCGCAGTCCAGGATATCTGAGTACCATGAGGGCACCGTAATGGTGCCCGCTGATTTTATAGCGTCTGATTTTTAGGAGTAGCGTATTTGCAGCGCTATTCCTGCTGTATTGAGCAAAAGGAGGGAGAAGAAGTGTTTGCGGAGTTTGGCGTACTGAATTTCTGGACGTATGTTGTTGGCGCGTTTTTTATCGTGCTGGTACCGGGGCCGAATACCCTGTTTGTGCTGAAAACCGGGATTGGACACGGCGTTAAAAAAGGGTATCTCGCCGCCACAGGCGTATTTATCGGCGATGCGGTTCTGATGTTTCTGGCCTGGGCGGGTGTCGCAGCATTAATTCAGACCACGCCGGTACTGTTTAACATCGTGCGCTATCTGGGCGCCTTCTATCTGCTGTGGCTGGGCGGCAAAATGCTCTGGTCGGTGGTGAACCGTCAGAAAAACGCGCATGAGAGCGGCCCCGAACCTGCCAGTATGATCATGAAACGTTCGCTGGTATTGAGCCTGACGAATCCAAAAGCGATTCTGTTCTACGTATCGTTCTTCGTTCAGTTTATTGACGTGAACGCACAGAGCACTGGCACCTCTTTCCTTATCCTCGCGACGACGCTTGAGTTAATCAGCTTCATGTACATGAGCTTCCTGATCTTCTCCGGTGCGTTTGTCACGCGTTATCTCAAAACGAAAAAGAAACTGGCAAAGCTGGGGAACGGGCTCATAGGGCTGCTGTTTGTTGGGTTTGCGGCGAGGTTAGCGTCGTTGCATTGATTGATGAAAGGCTCCTGCGGGAGCCTTTTTAATTCTGTTTGACAACGCCTCATCACTTAGTTGTATAGTACAACTAAATGATGAGGGCAGAACATGCACAGCGAAACCCCGGTAGTCAGCGTTATTCGACGTTCCTCGCGCCTCATGGTGCGCGAGTTAGGTTTTATGGGTTCTACCCTGGCCTCAACGAGCTACTCACCTTCGGCCGTCCATACCCTGGTCGAAATCGCCTTACGCCAACAGATGACGGCGAGTCAGCTGGTGCAGCTGCTGGGTCTGGAAAAGTCCAGCGTCAGCCGGATGCTGGCTCGCCTGATTGCCGCAGGCGAACTCGAGGAAGTTATTTCTGCTGAGGATGCGAGAGCAAAGAGCCTCAGGCTGACCGCGAAAGGTCACGAGACGGTCAGCAAAATTAATGCCTTCAGCAATGAGCGCGTGGTTACAGCAATAAAGCGTCTTGCTCCCGCCCAGCAGCAGACCATTTCTGAGGGGCTCTCCCTTTATGCCAACGCGCTGCTGGCATGCCGTGAGGCGGGCAGCGATATGCAGCCCGACGAGCTGAAGATAGTGCAGGGGTATATCCCCGGCATGATTGGCCGTATCGCGGAGATGCATGGCAGCTATTATTCTCGGGAGCATAACTTTGGTCGCTTCTTCGAGGCCAAAGTGGCTTCAGGGCTGGCCGAGTTCAGTGAAAGACTGGAGAAGCCCTGTAACCAGATTTCGCTGGCAGTACTCAACAACAAAATTGTCGGCTCGGTGGCGATAGATGGCGAGGATCTGGCGCCGGGTGAAGCCCATCTTCGCTGGTTTATTCTTGATGATGGCTGTCGGGGACACGGCGTGGGAAAAAAACTGCTGAATGAAGCGATGCGGTTCTGCGACAGTGTCGGTTTTTCTGCCGTGCACCTCTGGACATTCAATAAGCTTACCGCCGCCCGGCGTCTGTACGAGTCGTTTGGGTTTACGCTGGTAAAAGAGTGGGAAGGCGACCAGTGGGGAAGCCTGATTACAGAGCAGCAGTTTACCCGGTATAAAGACGCACAACCGGCGCTATAAAAAAGGCTCCTTGCGGAGCCGCTTTGGTATCAGAACACTTTCTTATACGGTCGAACTGTCACCTTCGCATATACACCTGCCGCAACATACGGATCTGCGTCAGCCCAGGCCTGAGCGGCTTCCTGGGATTCAAACTCAGCAATAACAGTGGAGCCGGCAAAACCGGCGGCACCCGGATCGTTGCTGTCTACTGCAGGCATAGGGCCGGCGGTCAGTAATCGACCTTCATCCTGAAGCAACTGCAAACGTGCCAGATGCGCAGGGCGCACAGCCTGGCGTTTTTCGAGCGAATCAGCAACATCTTCAGAGTAAATCACGTAAAACACGGCGAAGCTCCTTAACCGGTAAAAGTGTCAGTTACGTTATGTGAAAGGGCAAACGACTGCAATGTAAAATAAAAACAATGTTAATACCCTGATCTGAATGCGCCTTTTTTGGCCTCTCATGCGCTAAAGTTGCGTCAGAACAAAGTGTCTTATTGAATATGATTGCTATTTGCATTTAAAATCAGTGTTC
This sequence comes from Enterobacter sp. DC4, assembly GCF_000568095.1. Classification (NCBI taxonomy): domain Bacteria; kingdom Pseudomonadati; phylum Pseudomonadota; class Gammaproteobacteria; order Enterobacterales; family Enterobacteriaceae; genus Enterobacter; species Enterobacter sp. DC4. The sequence goes on from NZ_AZUB01000002.1 coordinate 456,825, forward strand.
GGTTTTTTAACGTTGATGACTATGACTTCGATGACCCTTGATTTACCTCGCCGCTTTCCCTGGCCGACGCTGCTTTCTGTCGTGATTCACGGTGCCGTTGTGGCGGGTTTGCTGTATACCTCGGTTCATCAGGTTATTGAAATGCCCGCGCCCGCGCAGCCGATTTCGGTGACGATGGTCTCGCCAGCGGATCTTGAACCGCCGCAGGTTGCCCCTCCGCCGCCACAGCCGGTGGCTGAACCGGAGCCAGAACCCGAGCCTGTTCCGGCGCCACCGAAGGAAGCCCCGGTGGTGATCCACAAGCCTGAACCGAAGCCAAAACCTAAGCCGAAGCCAAAACCGGTGAAGAAGGTCGAAGAGCGTCCGAAACGCGAGGAACGTCCAGTTGAACCGCGCGCGACCCAGCCGGTCGAAAATGCAGCGCCTTCACGTCCGGTGATGAACAACACGGCAACGACGTCAAAGCCAACGGTTACCGCACCGGCGGGCCCGCGTGCCGTAAGCCGCAACCAGCCCCAATATCCGGCGCGAGCTCAGGCCTTACGTATTGAAGGCCGCGTACGGGTGAAATTCGACGTGACCGCGGATGGGCGCGTGGATAACGTGGAAATCTTGTCTGCTCAGCCTTCTAATATGTTTGAGCGCGAAGTGAAATCTGCCATGCGCAGATGGCGCTATGAGCCAGGCAAGCCGGGCAGCGGATTGATTGTTAATATCGTTTTCCGCCTGAACGGCGGGGCGCAGATGGAATAAAAAAAGCCTCCGAAAGGAGGCTTTTTTTTGCCTGTCGATCAGGCCAGTGGAAGTTGACGAGGTTTACCCTCGCTGTCCACTGCGACATAAATAAACAGCGCTTCAGTGGCCTTATAACGCTGCCCAATCGGCTCAGAAGAGACTTTCTTCACCCAGACTTCGATGTTGATGGAAATGGAGGTATTGCCGCGTTTCACGCAGCGCGCGTAGCAGCAAACCACATCCCCTACCGCAACCGGGCGCAGGAAGGTCATGCCGTCCACCCGCACCGTCACCACGCGCCCGTGGGCGATCTCTTTTGCCAGAATTGCGCCGCCCATATCCATCTGCGACATCAGCCAGCCGCCAAAAATATCGCCATTGGCATTGGTGTCAGCGGGCATTGCCAGTGTGCGTAAAACCAGTTCGCCCTGCGGGGCGTTAGTTGTTGTCATTGTTTTAACTCGTAACGGAAGACTTCAGGCGGGATGCTACTATGATTTCAAAGCGGAGAGAATAGACCAGAACGCCTGTCGTTGACGTTCTGGTCAGTCATTAATCAGTGCTTGTCGTCCTGCGGCATGTGGCGATAGATATAAACGCCGCTTAACAGCGTGAAGATAAGCGTCAGCGCGGTCAGGCCAAAGACCTTAAAATTGACCCAGATATTCTGCGGCAGCCAGAAAGCAATATAGATGTTAGCGAGACCGCAGAGAATAAAGAAGACCGCCCAGGCGATATTCAGACGGGACCAGACGTGTTGAGGCAGCGTCAGCTCTTTGCCCAGCATGCGCTGGATCAGCGGCTTTTTCATCACCCACTGGCTGATTAACAATGCGCCCGCAAACAGCGCGTAAATGACGGTCACTTTCCACTTAATAAATTCATCATTGTGGAAGAACAGGGTAAGCCCGCCGAAAACGGCGACCAGGACGAAGGTAACCAGCGCCATTTTTTCGACTTTACGATAGCGAACCCAGCTGTAAATCAGTACGACGGCGGTCGCAACGATCAGCGCAGTGGTGGCGGCATAAATATCGTACAGCTTATAAAAAGCAAAAAAGACCACGAGCGGTAAAAAATCAAGAAACTGCTTCATTCTGTGATTCCATCTTCTGAGCGGGGCGGGAGACGCGATGTCCCCCGCCTCCAGATTACTGACGAATTAACATATACAGGCGGAACAGATAGACGAGCAGTACCGCTGAAATGAGATTGCTCAGCGTATTCGCCACTACCGCGCCAACATTGGGCGTTAATACCGCAAAATTCGGCGCAAACAATAACAGCAGCGTTTTGGCGAGCAGCCAGCCGATCACGGCGGGCGCCACCAGACGCATATTAGCCCATGCCAGTCGGATGCTGCTGCGCATCGCGGTAAAAATCCCCATTTTATCCTGCACGACCATCACCGGCGCAAATGAGAGCACGATAGCCAGTAACACACCCGGCACCACGACCAGCATAATCCCCATCTGCACCAGCAGGGTGGTTAAAAAGATCAGGATAAACAGCTTAGGTAAGACCGGCGCGCTGGCACCAATCGCCCGCAAGGCGCTGACCCGGTGACCCGCCGATACCAGCTGAATCATCAGCAAAACGCCGCCCGCCAGAATTGCATTACCAATCAGGCCTGAGAACGTGGACGCGGCAGAAGCGCGCAGCAGAATTTGCTGCTGCTCCGGCGTCATGTTTTGCACCAGTTCAAACAACCCCACGCTACCCGCAAGGTGGTCGCCCTGGCTGAGGCTGGCAATCTGTTCTTCGCTCGGTGAGAAGGCATGGCCCAGCACCACCGTGATAAAGGCACATAGCAACGCGATCAGTAAAAAGGTTATGAACTGATTGCGGAAAAAGTTTCCCGTGTCACGGTAGACAGACTTCGCCGTGATAGACATGCACTCTCCTTGAGTATTGCAGGTGTTAATTAGCCGGCAATTGTACACCGGATGCACCTGCTGTGGCAGCATCAAGGCTTGTATGGAAAAGCATATCTTTGTAAAGCGGCGGTAATCCAACGCGCGCGCGGGCGCGGTTACAGGCTTCGTTGACCTGCCCATCTTCCCCCGACATGGCAAATTCCCGGCACGGGCTGGGGCGATCCTCATAGATAGAACAGCGGGTCGAGACCCCTGGCTCGCCTTGTAGCGCGACGCAGCTGACCTGTTTTTGGTTTGTGCCGCTCATGCAGCGCAGAAAGGGTGTTAACGGCTCTGTGAGATGAACCGGAACGGTACCGCCGCCATCGCTGGCTTCGGCCCAGTAGAAAGAGACTCGAAAATACGCACAACAGGCTCCGCACGTCATGCACGGGTTAATATCACTCATGGCACACCTGCAAAAGAAGAACGCATCAAATCAACTTGTGAAGCGATAAATTATCCAGCCGCCAGAGGAAGAGCAAGAGGGGGAAAAGGGAAAATTTTGTAACCGTGAAATGCCAAAAATTGACATGGAAACAACTTATTGGTTTTGGATGCGTAACAAAAAATTAATCCAGATCAATGAATGTTAAGTTACTGGTTTTAATGTGATCTGTGGCAGATCACTTATTACCCTTTTGTGAGTATATTCTCACCCGCGATTAAAACCACAACGATGGAGCGGATATGAAAAAATTAGCGGTGGCAGCCCTTGTATTAAGCAGTCTCTCTGGCGGCGCGTATGCGCACGAAGCAGGCGAATTCTTTATTCGTGCCGGTTCGGCTACGGTTCGCCCAACTGAAGGATCGGATAACGTGCTGGGTATGGGCGGTTTTAACGTCAGTAATAACACCCAGTTAGGTTTAACCTTTACCTATATGGCGACGGATAATGTTGGTGTTGAGCTTCTGGCAGCAACGCCGTTCCGTCATCGCGTGGGTCTCGGGCCGACTGGTGATATCGCCACGGTTCACCATTTACCGCCAACGCTGATGGCGCAATGGTACTTTGGTGACTCAAGCAGCAAGGTGCGCCCTTATATTGGCGCCGGTGTGAACTACACCACCTTCTTTGATGAGAAATTCAACGATACCGGTAAAGAGGCAGGTCTGACGGATCTCAGCCTGAAAGATTCGTGGGGCATGGCGGGACAGGTCGGTCTGGATTACCTGATTAACCGCGACTGGCTGATCAACGCCTCGGTCTGGTACATGGATATTGATACGGACGTACGCTTCAAGGCGGGCGGTCAGCAGCAAAGTATCAATACTCGCCTGGATCCGTGGGTGTTCATGTTCTCTGCGGGTTATCGTTTCTGATCCCCCATCAAACTGGCCACAGGGTGGCCAGTTTGCTTTGCTCACTTCAAAACGACGGATAAACCGGCCGCTCATCAAGCTTTACGCAATGCCTCAGGATCGTTTCCCCATCATATAAATAGCTGAAAGCGTCGCTCGACAGGGAATGGAAGAGAATATCGCCGTTGGCAAACGGGATCATTTCGGTATCACCCGCACGTTTGTGTCCCGCGCCGGTTTCAAAATGACCGTGCCATCGTTCCTGGGTGTGGTCATAAACGTGAAGAATAACCTCGACAAGTCCTCTTTGCGGACAATTAAGGCGCAGGAAGGTAGAAGAGAAATTCAGGGACAGCGCATGGAAGGGAATCAATAAGGCGAAAACCAGTAAAGCTCGTAAATACATCAAACCGCGAAAACCTCCTTCAAAAGGGAAAAGAGATTTTACTTAAGTCAGGAGTCGCGTTTTTGCCGTGGATCAAGATGTCTTATAATTCAATACGATAAAGGCCCCTGACGAGGCCCTTAACGATCATTTTTGAATCAGATAGCGAATGGTGGGGCCATCCTGCTGGATATCCAGCACCGTATAACCGTGGTTTTTCGCATCCAGCGGTATGTTGTTGATGGACTGCGGGCAGTCGCTGACTACCTCCAGAATTTCACCTTTCTTAAGCTGCGGCAGCGCTTCAAGCGTAGCCACCGCCGGATATGGACAGGGCTCGCCAACCATATCCAGACGATAATCAGGCACAATCTCTTTCATGCAGCATTCTCCTGCGTTTCTGTTTTAACGCTCGCACGGCGGAAGAAACGTCTCTCCTGTGCGACGACCAGTAAAAAAGCGACCAACAGCAGGGCGTAGGTGACGAGCAGGCCGCCGAGAGGCCCGAAGGTATTCAGCAGGTTGACCTTGTCCCAGCTGGTGGCCAGGACGGGAGAAACGTCATCCCAGTAATACGCCAGGATCGTCGAGCCAATCACATTTCCCAGACCCACCCACCAGTAGTGAACCTGACCTTCGACGGCGCGATACATCCAGCCGGTTTCACACCCGCCAGCCAGCACGATCCCGAAGCCGAACAGCAGGCCGCCAATGACCGCGTTAGGTCCGGCCCACATGATTTTTGGTTCGACGCCCAGTTGAACATAGCTGAAGATGCCGATGGCGCTGACCGCCATCCCGGCGATAATCGCCTTCGCCATCATCGTGCGCCCGGTGATCCACATATCGCGAAACGCGGAGGTGAAGCAGATCTGCGCGCGTTCAATGAGCAGCCCAAAACCCACACCGAACAGCATCGCCAGACCGAGTTTGGGCTGGTTCAGAGCGGTGCAGAGCGCCCATGCGATCATGGCGAAAAAGACCAGCATTCCGAGGCGGAAACGGTGGCGTGCCTGAGAGGGCTTCTGGGTTAACGGAGACGCTGCGCTGACTTTTACCATTTTCACTGGAATGCGAAACAGCGGCAGTAGAGTGAATTTTGCACCAAAGTAAGAGCCAATGGCCGTGGCGACAGCAAAGAACCAGGCGTGAAGAGAAAACTGAGGGATCCCGGTAAAGAAGGCGGCAAGGTTGCACCCCATCGCCAGGCGCGCGCCGAATCCGGCAATTATGCCGCCGAAAATCGCCTGCAGAATACGGATACGGCTTTTGGGCATACGCAACTTAACGTTGTTTGCCCACAGCGCCGCCGCGAAACAGCCGCCGAACATGCCGATGATCATCATCCCGTCGATGCGGGTGAGGGGCGTACCGTCCAGATGAATGAGTTTAAAGTAGCCCCACTCTTCGGCATGTACGCCAGCGAGTTGCAGCAGTTGGCCACCCCAGCGGGTGAACTCGCCGGTTACGGCCCAGAAGGTACCGGTAATGCCAAAATAATAAGTAGAGAGAATACCTGCCGCGATAACGGCCGGAACAGGTGACCAGAACTTAACCAGGTAAGTCTGTTTGAAGAATTGCCATGACATGAAGAAGCCTCTGAACTCAGAAGGAATATGTGGAATTAACGGACTGGAATATATAACTTTTTTCTTTTCTCCAAAACCTCTCCAAAAAGTTTCTCCCAAATACCGACCATTTTTATGACTTTTATCACTAAATCCTGCGTCTTATCCCGCGCGGGTAAAACGTCATAAGGCGACTGAACAAGTGTTGAATAAATATTTAAATAGTTAATGTTATGTTAAGTCATGCTTGAATTGGATGTTGGCGTTTTCAATGGCGAAAACTGACTCTATAACTACCGATGAGTTCATGGTCATCCATCAGAAGTTATTCCGGATTTCAAAGACGTGGGGTGACTTATGGTTAACGTTATTTTTTTTACGTGCTGAAAGTTGTCGGGTCGTAAACATAAAGTATAGCGATATCAAAGATGACATATTGCATCTTGAGGCAACACCAAAATTTGAGTCCCGAACAATTAGACTGTGCAAGATACTGCGTCAGTTATTTAAGCAAAGAAAGGTTTCTAACCCGCAGGATGTCTATGTTTTTCAGAGTAAATCCAATCGCGTAAAAGGGTATGCAAAGCCAGTTACAACGGTAGCGATGAACATCGCGCTAAAAGAGGCCGCCAAAGAAATTAGCAATAAAAACATTACCATGAAAAGCGCCCTGCAGGTAATGGACTAATAAGGTGATAATGTCCCGAGCCGACGATTGTTAAATAGGTTTGACTACTTTTAGCCAATCTCGGCAAAGCAGTGAAACACGCAATTAAGTATTAGTGTGCTATTCATTACAATTAATATTAACGCGGAATAATATATGTCGTGAAATTAAAAAAAAGTGAACCGTCTGGCTTAGATGCCAGACGGTCGAAGGGTTAGGCTTTACGCGTTGCCGCTTTCATTGCAGTCACAAACGCTTTTAGCTCGACCAGCATCTGCTCTGGCTTGTCCACGTTCTTTTCGATGATCTTCACAATCGCAGAGCCGGAGATGGCACCTGCTGCCTTCGCGTCAATCGCCGCGGTGACCTGATCCGGGGATGAAATCCCGAAACCCTGCAGCGGAGGCGCGGCATGGTACTCGGCCAGCTTTTCCACCAGGTGATGCAGCGGCAGCGCGGCTTTATTCTCGGCACCGGTCACGCCTGCGCGGGAGAGCAGGTAGGTGTAACCGCGCCCGTAAGAGGCTATCTGGCGCAGCAGCTCATCGTCCGCGTTTGGCGGGCAGATAAAAATAGGGGCGACATTGTGACGCATCGCAGCCTGGCGGAACGGCGCAGACTCCTCAACCGGCACGTCGGCCACCAGAACGGAGTCGACGCCCACGCGCGCGCACTCGGCGTAAAATTCATCGATACCGCGGTTGAATACCAGGTTGGCGTACATCAGCAGGCCAATCGGGATAGTGGGGTGCTTCTGACGGATCGCCGCCAGCATCTCGAAGCACTGGGTCGGCGTGACGCCCGAGGCAAACGCGCGCAGCGTCGCATTCTGAATGGTCGGGCCATCCGCCAGCGGGTCAGAGAACGGGATGCCCAGCTCCAGCGCATCGGCACCGGCTTCAATCAGGGTGTCAATGATCTTCAGCGACTGTTCAGGGCCAGGGTCGCCAAGGGTGACGAAGGGAACGAACGCGCCTTCCTGGCGGGATTTCAGTTCTGCAAATACGTTATCGTAGCGTTCCATCAGATTTCCCCTCGTGCTTTCAGAATATCGTGAACGGTGAAGATATCTTTGTCACCGCGACCGGAAAGGTTCACCACCAGCAACTGTTCTTTTTCCGGATTGTCTTTCATCATTTTCAGCGCATGGGCCAGAGCGTGTGAAGACTCCAGCGCCGGGATGATCCCTTCGCTGCGGCACAGCGTTTTAAACGCCTCCAGCGCTTCGTCATCGGTAATGGAGACATAGTCCGCACGACCGGTGCTGTTCAGATAGGCGTGCTGCGGTCCTACGGACGGGAAATCGAGGCCGGCAGAAATAGAGTAAGACTCTTCAATCTGGCCTTCATCGGTCTGCATCATCGGGGATTTCATGCCGAAGTAGATCCCCACGCGGCCATGCTTCAGCGGCGCGCCGTGTTCACCCGATTCAATGCCGTGACCCGCAGGCTCGACGCCAATCAGACCCACGCTGGTGTCGTCGATAAAGTCTGCGAACATACCGATGGCGTTAGATCCGCCGCCGACGCAGGCGATGACCGCATCCGGCAGACGACCCTCTTTTTCGAGGATCTGCGCTTTGGTCTCTTCCCCGATCATGCGCTGGAATTCACGCACGATGGTCGGGAACGGGTGCGGGCCCGCCGCGGTACCGAGCATATAGTGCGCGGTTTCGTAGCTGCCAGACCAGTCGCGCAGCGCTTCGTTACAGGCATCCTTCAGCGTCGCGGAGCCGCTGTGCACCGGGATCACTTCCGCACCCATCAGACGCATACGGAAAACGTTCGGAGACTGACGCTCAACGTCTTTCGCCCCCATATAGATGCGGCATTTCAGGCCGAGCAGGGCGCTGGCGAGCGCCGAGGCCACGCCGTGCTGGCCTGCACCTGTTTCGGCGATGATTTCGGTTTTACCCATACGCTTCGCGAGCAGCGCCTGGCCCAGCACCTGGTTAGTCTTATGTGCGCCGCCGTGCAGCAGGTCTTCACGCTTCAGATACAGCGTGGTTTTCGTGCCTTCCGTCAGGTTGCGGCATTTGGTCAGGGCCGTTGGGCGGCCTGCATAGTTTTTCAGCAGGTCGGTAAATTCCGCCTGAAACGCCGGATCCTTCTGCGCACTCACAAACGCTTCTTCCAGCTGGCGCAGCGCGGGCATCAGGATTTGCGGGACGTACATCCCACCGAACTCACCAAAATACGGGTTAAGTAATGTCGTCATCTTCTCTTCCTTAATATGCACGCAGAGTTTTAAAAACCGAGGCCAGTTTGCTGGCATCTTTAATACCCGGCTGGGACTCTACGCCTGAATTGAAATCGAGGCCTGCGCAGCCGGTTTTCGCGGCTTCTACACAGTTGTCCGGGCTTAATCCGCCCGCCAGTAGAACGTTGTCCAGCTTTTCGCCGTTCAGCAGAGACCAGTCAAAACGCTGGCCGGTTCCGCCCTGGCCGTTATCGAGGACGTATTTATCCACGTGGTTCAGGTTACGCGGGGGCAACGTATCGTCAACGCGTTGCGCTTTCCAGATTTGTACCTGCGGTGCCAGCGTGGCGCGCAGGGCATCGATATAGGCCTGATCTTCTTCGCCGTGGAGCTGCACCGCGCTCAGGGATAACGCGTCGGCTTTTTCAACCACCTCTGCGATATCTGCGTTGCGGAACACGCCAACATAGCTGAGCGGAGCCGCGGTGATGACCTTACGCGCTTGCTCTTCACTGACCACGCGAGGAGAGGAATCCACAAAAATCAGCCCGCCATAAATCGCTCCGGCTTCATACGCGGCCTGGGCGTCCTGTTCGCGGGTTAAGCCGCAGACTTTGTTTTCACCCAGCAGCACGCGACGTACTGCCGCATTGAGATCGTCATGTTCCATCATGGCGGAGCCAATCAGGAAACCGTTGGCGAAGTGGCTCAGCTCGCGCACCTGGGCGTAGCTGTTAATGCCGGATTCGCTGATCACCGTGACGCCAGCGCCCAGACGCGGTGCCAGCTGACGCGTGCGGTTCAGGTCAATGGACAGGTCACGCAGATCGCGGTTGTTAATGCCAACCACTTTGGCTTCCAGCGCAATCGCGCGTTCCAGCTCTTCTTCATTACTCACTTCGGTCAGCACGCCCATGTTCAGGCTGTGCGCCACGGCGGAAAGCTGGCGGTACTGCTCGTCGTCAAGTACCGAGAGCATTAGCAGGCAGGCGTCGGCCTGGTAAAAGCGCGCCAGCCAGATCTGATACGGATCGATAATAAAGTCTTTGCACAGGATCGGCTGCGGCGCGATGCCGCTGACGATCGGCAGAAAATCGAAGCTGCCCTGGAAATATTTCTCATCCGTCAGCACGGAGATGGCTGACGCATGATGCTTATAAATACCGGCAATACGTGCCGGGTCGAAATCGTCACGAATAACGCCTTTAGACGGGGAGGCTTTTTTGCACTCAAGAATAAACGCGGTGCGCGCACCCTGCAGGGCATCATAGAAACGACGTTGGCTTGGTACGACGTCATTCTGGAAACTGGCAAGCGGCTGCTGTTGCTTGCGGGCTTCCACCCAGATGGCCTTATCGGCAACGATTTTCGCTAAAACGGTCTGCATTCTTTACCCTCTTGCCGCAAGTGCGGTAACGCGATCGTAAGCTGCACCGGAGCGCAGTACATCCAGAACTTTTTGAACGTTGGCCTTCAGGTCTTCCTCACCGTGCAAACGCATCAGCATGGCGACGTTGGCAGCAACGGCGGCCTCATGAGCGACCTCTCCCTTACCTTGTAATAAGCGCGTCAGAATGTCACGGTTTTCTTCCGGCGTACCGCCGGCCAGCGCTTCCTGGTGATACGGGGTTAAACCAAAGTCAGCGGCTTCCAGTTGGTAGCTCAGGATTTCACCGTCGCGCAGTTCGGCTACCAGCGTTGGCGCATGCAGTGACACTTCGTCCATACCACCGCTGTGCACCACGGCGGCACGCTGGTAACCCAGCACGCGCAGCGTCTCGGCAATCGGCAGTACCAGTTCCGGACTGTAGACACCGATCAGCGCTAGCGGCGGGTGCGCCGGGTTGATCAGCGGGCCGAGCACGTTAAACAGCGTGCGGGTTTTAAGCTGCTGACGAACCGGCATCGCGTGGCGGAAACCGGTGTGATACTTCGGCGCAAACAGGAAGCAGACGCCCAGGTCATCCAGCGCTTCACGGGAACGCTCGGCGTTCATATCGAGATTAATACCGAATGCGGCGAGCAAATCGGAAGAACCAGACCGGCTGGAAACGCTGCGGTTACCGTGTTTTGCGACCTTTAAACCACACGCCGCCGCCACGAAGGCGCTGGCAGTGGAGATATTGATGCTGTTACTGCCGTCTCCCCCGGTGCCAACAATATCGGCAAACTGATAGTCCGGGCGCGGGAACGGGGCGGCATTTTCCAGCAGGGCCGTAGCGGCACCGGCGATCTCCTGCGGACTTTCGCCGCGGACTTTCATGCTCACCAGCGCGGCCGCCAGCTGCTCAGGCTTCAGCTCGCCGCGAACCACGGCGGAGAAGAGCTGGTGGCTCTCCTGTTGGCTCAGGGTTTGCGCCTGGTACAGTTTTTCCAGAATCGGCTGCAGGGTATTGGTCTGCTCCAGCTTCTGTAACGCCCAGTCGAGCGTCTGCTCCAGCAGGCGGGCGCCGTGGGAGGTCAGGATCGATTCCGGGTGGAACTGCAGGCCGCAGACGCGATCCGCATCGTGACGTACCGCCATCACCATCCCTTCAAACGAGGCGTTGATCGTCAGCCCGGCGGGAATATTGCTGCCAACCAGCGAGTGATAGCGCGCGACCGGGAGCGGGTTCGGCAGCCCGGCAAACATTGCCTGGCCGTCATGTTCAATGCTGGACGCTTTACCGTGCAGGATCTCACCCGCCTGGCCGACGTAGCCGCCGTAGGCTTCAACGATCGCCTGATGGCCGAGGCAGATGCCGATAATCGGCAGCTTGCCGCGCATGCGGGTCAGCAGCTCCGGCATACAGCCTGCTTCGCTCGGTGCGCCTGGCCCGGGGGAGAGCATCAGCACCGGGTTTTGCATGGTTGCCAGACGGTCAATCAGGGTCTGAGCCGGGACGTGGTTGCGGTAGATAACAACGTTGTGGCCATTCGCACGCAGCTGATCTGCCAGGTTATAGGTAAAGGAGTCGATATTATCGAGCAGCAGAATGTCAGCCATCAGAAAATCTCCTGTGCATGGTGTGCGGTAGCAATGGCGCGAAGGACCGCACGGGCTTTGCTGCGCGTTTCGTCAGCTTCAGACTGCGGAACAGAATCAAGAACAATTCCGGCACCCGCCTGGACGGTAGCAATGCCGTCTTCGACATAGGCGGAGCGGATCACGATGCAGGTATCGAGGTCACCGTGGGCTGTGAAGTAGCCTACCGCGCCGCCGTAGCTGCCGCGACGGCGTCCTTCGGCCGCGGCAATCAGCTGCATGGCGCGCACTTTCGGCGCACCGCTCAGGGTGCCCATGTTCATGCAGGCGCGATAGGCGTGCAGCACGTCGAGGTCGTGGCGCAGCTCGCCCACTACGCGAGAGACCAGGTGCATCACGAACGAATAGCGGTCGACTTTAGTCAGGTCCGCCACGTAGCGGCTGCCCGGGGTACAAATACGGGCCAGATCGTTACGCGCCAGATCGACCAGCATCAGGTGCTCGGAGAGCTCTTTATGATCGGTACGCATTTCCAGTTCGATACGGCTGTCCAAATCGCGATCCAGAGAGCCATCGGCGCGACGTCCGCGCGGACGGGTCCCGGCAATCGGGTAGATCTCAATCTGACGGCTGGTGGCGTCGTACTTCAGCGAGCTTTCCGGCGAGGCGCCGAACAGCGTGAAGTCGTTGTCCTGCATAAAGAACATGTACGGGCTCGGGTTGCTTTTTTTCAGCACGTCGTAGGCTGCGAGCGGCGACGGGCAGGGCAGTGAGAAGCGACGGGACGGTACCACCTGGAAAATTTCCCCGGCGCGAATCGCCTTTTGCATCTGGCGAACCACGGCACCGTACTGATCGTCAGTCTGGTTCACATCGCAGGTCATTTTTTCCACCCGCTGCACCGGAAGTGCAGGGGGCGCTTCCGTCATCTGCTGCTGGAGCTGCGCGATGCGGTGCTCAAGACGGTTTTTCTCAGCTGCCGAAGGCGTGAACAGGCTGGCCTGGATACGGGTGTATTGTTTCTGATGGTCGATCACCAGCAGGGTTTCAGCCAGATAGAAACAATAGTCCGGGCAGCGATTACCCTGTTCGGTTTCTGGCAAATCTTCAAATCCGGCGACCAGGTCATAAGCAAACAGCCCACCAAAGAACATCGCCTCACGCTCGTCTTCCGGCACGGTAACCAGGTTCTGCAGCAGGCGGAAGGCATCGAAAACGGACAGGGAGCAGAGGCGCGCGTCTTCGTCCAGCAGCTGGCTCACCGGCGGGAAATGCAGAATGCGCATTTCTGGATGACGTTCGTTTTCAATGCCTGAAGGCAGGGATGCATCCAGCAGCGGCAGCAGCGATGCGCCGTTATCTGACAGCGCCTTAATTGTGACAGTGTCACCTAAAGCGGTAATGCGCAGCGCGCTGTCGACCAGCAGCAGGCTCTTGAGATCGTCCTTGCTGTCGATGTCCGCAGATTCCAGCAGCAGCGTTGCCGGACGTGCCCCGCACACCTGATGAAACAGCGCGGTGGGGTTGTGGCGATAGGCCGCCTCGCAGGTCAGCAATTCGAGATGAGGTTTGGCTGTTTGCATGTTGGTGTTCTCATTTATTCTGTTCAAAAAAAAGCCCGCTGAGTAGCGGGCGGGTATCTGTTTGCATTTCGCAGACGCGTGACACTGCCCGATGATCAGGAAGTACGCCACCAACCGTGCAGAGTGAAATGTGCTGTCATTTTCAGATACCTTTCTCGTGTGAACTTTCGTACTAGTTAACTAGTTCGATGGCGTGTTGTCAACCCTTGATTTCAGAATTTCGCGTGAAGTCGGTATCATGGGGTTTTCGGATGTCTCCAACCTGTTATGGGAAGTGCTTTGAGCGATACCACCTACGCCATTATTTATGATTTACACAGCCATACTCAGGCCTCTGATGGCCTGCTGACACCCGAAGCCCTGGTTCATCGTGCCGTTGAAATGCGCGTCGGTACGCTGGCGATAACCGATCACGATACGACAGATGCCATTCCGGCGGCGCGCGCTGAGATCGCCCGCAGCGGGCTGGCGCTAAATCTGGTGTCCGGCGTTGAGATTTCGACCGTCTGGGAAAACCATGAGATTCATATCGTTGGCCTGAACATCGATATAGACCATCCGGCACTTATTGCCTTTTTGCAAGAACAAAAAACGCGCCGCAACCAGCGCGCAGAGATGATCGGCGAGCGTCTGGAAAAGGCGCATATTCCGGGCGCGCTGGAAGGTGCGCAAAAGCTGGCGAACGGCGGGGCAGTCACCCGCGGTCATTTCGCCCGTTTTCTGGTTGAAGCAGGCAAAGCGACGACCATGGCGGATGTTTTTAAAAAGTATCTGGCGCGCGGGAAAACCGGATACGTTCCGCCACAGTGGTGTACAATAAAACAAGCTATTGATGTGATTCATCATTCTGGCGGTAAGGCCGTGCTGGCCCATCCGGGGCGGTATAATCTTTCTGCTAAATGGCTGAAAAGACTGCTGGCACACTTTGCCGAATGCGGTGGCGAGGCGATGGAAGTCGCCCAGTGTCAGCAGGCGCCCAACGAGCGCGCGCAGCTCGCGACCTATGCCCGCCAGTTCGGCCTGCTTGGGTCACAGGGGTCTGATTTCCATCAGCCCTGCGCCTGGATTGAACTGGGGCGCAAGCTCTGGCTGCCCGCTGGCGTTGAGCCGGTCTGGCAGCTCTGGGAACAGCCGCAGCAAATTGAAGAGAGGGAAGTATGAGTCAGTTTTTCTATATCCATCCGGATAACCCACAGCCACGTCTGATCAACCAGGCCGTGGAGATCGTCCGCAAAGGCGGCGTCATTGTCTACCCGACCGATTCAGGCTACGCGCTGGGCTGCAAAATTGAAGATAAAGGGGCGATGGAACGCATTTGCCGTATTCGCCAGCTGCCGGACGGCCATAACTTTACCCTGATGTGCCGCGATCTCTCTGAGCTGTCGACCTATGCGTATGTCGATAACGTGGCGTTTCGCCTGATTAAGAACAACACGCCGGGCAACTACACCTTCATCCTGAAAGGGACGAAAGAGGTGCCGCGCCGCCTGCTGCAGGAAAAGCGTAAGACTATCGGCATGCGCGTGCCGTCGAACCCGATTGCGCAGGCGCTGCTGGAAACCCTCGGCGAACCGATGCTGTCTACCTCGCTGATGCTGCCGGGAAGTGAATTTACCGAGTCCGATCCGGAAGAGATCAAAGATCGTCTGGAGAAGGTGGTCGAGCTGATTATTCACGGTGGCTATCTCGGCCAGCAGCCGACCACCGTGGTCGACTTAACCGAAGATGCACCGGAAGTGATTCGTGAAGGCGTGGGTGACGTAAAGCCTTTCTTGTAAAGGTATAAGCAGATATACTACGCGGCCATCAAAGCAGGGCTCAGCCCTCTTTTGACCTGATTCGACGCCTGTGAAGGCGACACCTGAGGAAGCTCAATGAGCGAGAAGTTACAGAAAGTGCTGGCGCGTGCCGGCCACGGCTCACGCCGTGAAATCGAAGCCATTATTGAAGCGGGTCGCGTGAGTGTGGACGGTAAAATCGCCACGCTGGGTGACCGCGTTGAAATCGTACCGGGGCTGAAGATCCGCATCGACGGTCATCTTATCTCCGTGAAAGAGTCCGCTGAACAAATCTGTCGCGTGCTGGCTTACTACAAGCCGGAAGGCGAGCTGTGCACCCGCAACGACCCGGAAGGTCGTCCGACGGTGTTTGACCGTCTGCCTAAACTGCGCGGTGCTCGCTGGATTGCCGTTGGTCGTCTGGACGTGAACACCTGCGGTCTGCTGCTGTTTACCACCGATGGTGAACTGGCAAACCGTCTGATGCACCCAAGCCGTGAAGTGGAACGTGAATACGCGGTGCGCGTATTTGGCCAGGTTGATGAGAATAAACTGCGCGATCTGTCGCGTGGTGTTCAGCTGGAAGACGGTCCTGCGGCGTTCAAAACCATCAAATTTACCGGTGGGGAAGGAATCAACCAGTGGTACAACGTGACCTTGACCGAAGGCCGCAACCGCGAGGTGCGTCGTCTCTGGGAAGCGGTAGGCGTGCAGGTTAGCCGTCTTATCCGTGTCCGTTACGGCGATATCCTGCTGCCGAAAGGTCTGCCACGCGGTGGTTATACCGAACTGGATCTGACCCAAACCAACTACCTGCGCGAGCTGGTCGGCCTGACGCCGGAAACCACCTCAAAAGTGGCGGTGGAAAAAGATCGTCGTCGCATGAAGGCGAATCAGATCCGTCGCGCGGTGAAGCGCCACAGCCAGGTGAGCAGCAGTCGCCGCTCCGGCAGCCGTAATAACAACGGTTAATGTAAAAGCCCGGTGAACGCACCGGGCTTTTTTCTTTAGTAATCAACGCCAATTTGCGCTTTGATACCCGCATCAAACGCATGTTTGACCGGACGCAGCTCGCTGACGGTATCGGCCATCTCCAGAATATCCCGATGACATCCGCGCCCCGTGACGATAACCGTCTGGTGTACAGGACGGTTCTTCAGAGCATCCAGCACGGCTTCCAGCGGCAGGTAGTCGTAGGCGACCATATAGGTTATCTCATCCAGCAGAACCATATTCAGCGAGGGATCGGCCAGCATTCTCTTTGCATGCTCCCAGACGGCGAGACAGGCGGCTGTGTCTGTTTCCCGGTTCTGGGTATTCCACGTAAACCCGGTTGCCATTACCTGAAACTCGACGCCGTGAGGTTCGAGCAAATTCCGCTCGCCGTTGGGCCATGTGCCTTTAATAAACTGGATCACGCCCACTTTTTGCCCGTGTCCGACGGCGCGTGTCGCCGTACCGAATGCGGCGGTGGTTTTCCCCTTGCCGTTGCCGGTAAAGACAATGACGATCCCACGCTCGTCCTGTGCCGCCGCGACGCGCGCATCGACCTGTTCTTTCAGACGCTGCTGGCGCTGCTGATGACGTTCTTCACTCATTGCGAAATTCCTGGTTTACGGCCCGGCTGGGCGTCAAAGGTCATCCCGGTTTTGCGGCGGCTGTCGTCGCCCATCAGCCAGAGATAGAGCGGCATAATGTCTGCCGGGGTTTTCAGCTTCTGCGGATCTTCGCTCGGGAACGCACTGGCGCGCATTTTGGTGCGCGTACCGCCCGGGTTGATGCAGTTTACACGCAGATGGCGGCTCTGGTACTCCTCCGCCAGCACCTGCATCATGCCTTCGGTCGCGAATTTTGATACGGCATAGGCTCCCCAGTTTGCGCGTCCCTCACGGCCAACGCTGGAGGAGGTGAACACCAGTGAACCTGAATCCGATTTGAGTAATAAAGGAAGCAGTGCCTGGGTCAGGAAAAACGTCCCGTTGACGTTGACCTGCATCACCTGTAGCCAGATATCAGGATCCTGTTCATCCATCGGACGCACTTCGCCTAACAAACCGGCGTTATGCAGTACGCCGTCGAGTCTCGGATAGTGGGCGCTGATGCGCCGGGCTAATTCCTGGCATACTTCGGGCGTGCAGGTCAGTAAATCGAGTGTATACCACGGGGCCGGTGTGCCGCATACAGCCTCAATTTCCTGAGCGGTGTTTTTCAGTTTTTCTTCGTTGCGCCCGATCAGAATGACGTTCGCGCCGTATTCGGCGTAGGTCAGGGCCGCCTCGCGGCCAATCCCGTCGCTGGCACCGGTGACAAGAATAATCCGGTTTTGCAGCAGATTTTTTTGCGGTTGATAATGCACGGTGACTCCTCAGGCGACCGGTGATGCAATGGCGCCTTTATGATGACTTTTCGGCTTTATGCCCGAATTAGCCTAATAATTCAATCAGTCTACAGGACGCATTACTGTAAAATTAACAATTTGCAAATATTTAAACGCCAGTGCGGGGATTCCTGAAGGCGGCTCGCAGAGGTAATGTCACGAGCGAGACGCATGGGCAGGGCTGATGTACACTGCCGTGAAAGATTCGTGGTTAAATCAAGGTGGAACGCGTGGAATTACTTTCTCAATATGGGTTGTTTTTGGCCAAAATCGCGACGGTGGTGATTGCCATTGCGGTGGTTGCCGTTCTGATTGTCAACCTGACGCAGCGCAAGCGTCAGCGAGGGGAGTTACGCATCACCCGCCTGAGTGAGCAGTATAAAGAGATGCAGGAAGAGATGTCTCTGGCGCTGCTTGATAGTCATCAACAGAAACTCTGGCTGAAAGCGCAGAAGAAAAAGCATAAACAGGAAGCCAAAGCGGCAAAGGCAAAAGCGAAGCTCAATGCGCCGCAGGATAAGGCCACGCCGCGTGTCTATGTGCTCGATTTTAAAGGCAGTATGGATGCGCATGAGGTTTCCTCTCTGCGGGAGGAAGTGACTGCCGTTCTGGCCGTGGCGACACCGCAGGATCAGGTTGTCGTGCGTCTTGAAAGCCCGGGCGGGGTGGTTCACGGTTACGGACTGGCCGCCTCACAGCTGCAGCGCCTGCGTGAAAAACAGATCCCGCTGACCGTGGCCGTGGATAAAGTGGCGGCCAGCGGAGGCTACATGATGGCCTGCGTGGCGGACAAAATTGTGGCCGCACCGTTCTCTATCATTGGCTCGATCGGCGTGGTCGCGCAAATTCCGAACTTTAACCGCTTCCTGAAAAATAAAGAGATTGATATCGAACTTCACACGGCGGGTCAGTACAAACGCACCCTGACGCTGCTGGGGGAAAACACGGAAGAAGGGCGTCAAAAGTTCCGTGAAGATCTCAACGAAACGCATCACCTCTTTAAAGATTTTGTACATCGTATGCGCCCGACGCTCGATATTGAACAAGTTGCGACGGGCGAGCACTGGTACGGCGTCCAGGCGCAGGAGAAAGGGCTGGTGGATGAAGTCGGAACCAGCGACGATCTGCTGCTCAACCTGATGGAAGGCCGGGAACTAGTGGGGGTGCGCTTTACCCAGCGTAAGCGACTTCTTGACCGCTTTACCAACAGTGCGGCAGAAAGCGCGGACCGCCTGCTGCTGCGCTGGCTACAGCGCGGACAAAAACCGCTGCTGTAAACAAAAACGCGAGGCACATGCCTCGCGTTTTGCGTTAATCGACCAGGTGATATTTCTCGGAAAGCGTATGCGCCAGGTATTTAAACATGTTAAACACGGCGGTGCTTTTCGGGGTCGGCAACCCCTGTTCATCAAGGAAGTATTCGCCGCTGAAAACCAGCACGCCATTACGCTGCTCTACGCCGGTGGCTTCAATGCCCGCCAGCGTATCTTCGTGGTCACGGATAAGCTTGTTTGCTTCGATAAGCAGAGAGGCTCGGTCAATAGGTTGGGTCGTATTCTGCATAATCCACTCCTTAAACAGTGACAATAGTCTACGCCGAGGGCGCTTTGGGGGCAAATTTTCCCTGTAATGTGAGGGGATAAGGTAGAGGAGCCTGGCTGGCGGGATTTGCTTTTGCATGCTAATAAAGTTGCGTAACGAATTTTATCAGGTAGAGTGTGCGCTTTCGTCATTCTGGCAACAGAATTGCTTGACATTCAACCGGGAATTCGTCACGAATTACACGAGATGTGAGAAAAATACCCGAGAACTCAATCACCTGGGCGTCTTTTCTTTAACGCCCGGTAAGACAAAGGGGTTGATATCTCCTGACGCAGTCGCAATATCATGGGCTCGTCGTCAGCGGAAGGGAAATCAACGTGCGGCGTATTCCTGGAAGAATTAAATTAGGTAAAGGTGAATATGGGTAAAGCTCTCGTCATCGTTGAGTCCCCGGCAAAAGCCAAAACGATCAATAAGTATCTGGGTAATGACTACGTGGTTAAGTCCAGCGTGGGTCATATCCGCGATTTGCCGACCAGTGGCTCAGCCAGCAAAAAGAGCGCAGACTCTACCTCCACCAAAGGGGCTAAAAAGCCTAAAAAGGATGAACGTAGCGCGCTTGTCAACCGCATGGGTGTTAACCCATGGCATAACTGGGACGCACAATATGAAGTGCTGCCCGGGAAAGAAAAAGTCGTTAACGAGCTGAAGCAGCTGGCTGAAAAAGCAGACCACATCTATCTCGCAACCGACCTTGACCGCGAAGGGGAAGCCATTGCATGGCACCTGCGGGAAGTGATTGGTGGTGATGACAAACGCTACAGTCGTGTAGTGTTTAACGAAATTACGAAGAATGCGATTCGTCAGGCGTTTGAGAAGCCGGGCGAACTGAATATTGACCGTGTAAACGCGCAGCAGGCACGTCGCTTTATGGACCGCGTTGTGGGCTACATGGTTTCTCCACTGCTGTGGAAGAAGATTGCTCGTGGCCTGTCAGCAGGGCGTGTGCAATCCGTCGCCGTGCGTCTGGTCGTTGAGCGTGAGCGCGAGATTAAAGCCTTCGTGCCGGAAGAGTTCTGGGAAGTTGACGCTAATGTGACCACGCCGGGCGGTGACGCTCTGCCGTTGCAGGTCAGCCATCAGAGCGATAAGCCTTTCCGTCCAGAAAACCGCGACCAGACCATGGCCGCCGTAGCGCTGCTGGAAAAAGCACGCTACCAGGTGCTGGAACGTGAAGACAAACCGACCAGCAGCAAGCCGGGTGCGCCGTTTATTACCTCAACGCTGCAACAGGCTGCAAGCACGCGTCTGGGTTACGGCGTGAAGAAGACCATGATGATGGCTCAGCGCCTGTATGAAGCGGGCTACATCACCTACATGCGTACCGACTCAACCAACCTGAGCCAGGACGCGGTCAACATGGTGCGCGGTTACATCAGCGACAATTTCGGTAAGAAATACCTGCCGGAAAGCGCTAACCAGTTCGCCAGCAAAGAGAACTCTCAGGAAGCACACGAAGCGATTCGTCCTTCTGATGTCTCTGTGTTAGCGGAATCACTGAAAGACATGGAAGCCGACGCGCAGAAGCTGTATCAGCTGATCTGGCGCCAGTTCGTGGCGTGCCAGATGACCCCGGCACAGTATGACTCCACCACGCTGACCGTTGGTGCGGGTGATTTCCGTCTCAAAGCGCGTGGCCGTATCCTGCGTTTCGACGGCTGGACGAAAGTGATGCCTGCGCTGCGTAAAGGTGATGAAGACCGAACGCTGCCGGCAGTGAACAAAGGGGATGAGCTCTCGCTGGTTGATCTCGTGCCAGCCCAGCACTTCACCAAGCCGCCTGCGCGCTTCAGTGAAGCGTCCCTGGTGAAAGAGCTGGAAAAACGCGGTATTGGCCGTCCGTCGACCTACGCGTCGATCATCTCTACGATTCAGGACCGTGGTTACGTACGCGCTGAAAACCGTCGTTTCTATGCTGAAAAAATGGGTGAGATCGTCACCGACCGTCTGGAAGCTAACTTCCGCGAGTTGATGAACTACGATTTCACCGCGCAAATGGAAGACAGCCTCGACCAGGTTGCCAGCCATCAGGCGGAGTGGAAAAAGGTCCTCGACAGCTTCTTCAGCGACTTTACCGACCAGCTTGAGAAAGCGGAGAAGGATCCTGAAGAGGGTGGCATGCTGCCTAACCAGATGGTTCTGACCAGCATCGACTGCCCAACCTGTGGTCGCAAGATGGGGATCCGTACTGCCACGACGGGCGTGTTCCTTGGCTGCTCCGGCTATGCACTGTCGCCAAAAGAGCGCTGCAAAACCACCATCAACCTGGTGCCTGAGAACGAAGTTCTCAACGTGCTGGAAGGTGACGATGCGGAAACTAACGCTCTGCGTGCCAAACGCCGCTGCAAAAAATGCGGCACGGCAATGGACAGCTACCTGATCGATCCAAAACGTAAGCTGCACGTCTGCGGTAATAACCCAACGTGTGACGGGTATGAGATCGAAGAGGGCGAGTTCCGCATTAAAGGCTATGACGGCCCGATTGTAGAGTGCGAGAAGTGTGGCTCTGAAATGCACCTGAAAATGGGGCGTTTCGGTAAGTACATGGCCTGTACCAACGACGAGTGTAAAAACACGCGCAAAATTCTGCGTAATGGTGAAGTGGCTCCGCCGAAGGAAGATCCGGTTCCGCTGCCAGAACTGCCGTGCGAGAAATCCGACGCGTACTTTGTGCTGCGTGACGGCGCTGCGGGTGTCTTCCTGGCCGCCAACACCTTCCCGAAATCGCGTGAAACGCGCGCGCCGCTGGTGGAAGAGCTGCATCGCTTCCGCGATCGTCTGCCTGAGAAACTGCGTTATCTGGCCGATGCGCCACAGCAGGATCCGGAAGGCAACAAAACCGTGGTACGGTTTAGCCGTAAAACCAAGCAGCAGTATGTTGCGGCCGAGAAAGAGGGTAAAGCGACCGGATGGTCAGCTTTCTTTGTCGATGGCAAATGGGTTGAAGGCAAGAAATAATCTTCCCTTACCGTAACTTACCTGTAAAAGGGCCGGATTTCCGGCCCTTTTTTATTACCTTGTTATTATTT
Organism: Enterobacter sp. DC4; assembly: GCF_000568095.1. Taxonomy (NCBI): domain Bacteria; kingdom Pseudomonadati; phylum Pseudomonadota; class Gammaproteobacteria; order Enterobacterales; family Enterobacteriaceae; genus Enterobacter; species Enterobacter sp. DC4. The sequence goes on from NZ_AZUB01000002.1 coordinate 478,931, forward strand.
TTTGTTCCGTACTATACAGTCAGGCTATAAATGATATAGTGGTTATAGTTAACCTGTTTCTTATTATTAAATCGTCTTAAGCGATTGACCGCATGCGCTAAATCGGATGGTCTGGCATGAAATTACAGCAGCTTCGTTATATCGTTGAGGTGGTGAATCATAACCTTAACGTCTCTTCTACCGCCGAGGGGTTGTATACCTCGCAACCGGGCATCAGCAAACAAGTTCGTATGCTGGAGGATGAGTTAGGTATCCAGATATTTGCCCGCAGCGGTAAGCATCTCACTCAGGTGACGCCTGCGGGGCAGGAAATCATCCGCATTGCGCGGGAAGTCCTCTCTAAAGTCGATGCGATTAAGTCAGTGGCAGGGGAACACACCTGGCCGGATAAAGGTTCGCTGTATATTGCCACGACGCATACCCAGGCGCGCTATGCGCTTCCCGGTGTCATCAAAGGCTTTATCGAGCGTTATCCCCGCGTCTCTTTGCATATGCACCAGGGCTCGCCAACGCAAATTGCAGAAGCCGTTTCCAAGGGTAATGCAGACTTTGCCATCGCCACCGAAGCGCTTCACCTCTATGACGATCTGGTCATGCTTCCATGCTATCACTGGAACCGTTCTATCGTGGTGACCCCGGATCACCCCCTGGCGGGTAAAGGGTCGGTCTCTATCGAAGAGCTGGCGCAGTATCCATTGGTGACGTATACGTTTGGTTTTACCGGCCGCTCCGAGCTTGATACGGCCTTTAACCGGGCAGGGCTAACGCCGCGCATTGTCTTTACCGCGACGGATGCCGACGTGATTAAGACCTATGTGCGGCTTGGTCTGGGGGTGGGCGTCATTGCCAGCATGGCGGTGGATCCGGTGTCAGACCCTGACCTGGTGCGTCTTGATGCGCACGATGTTTTCAGTCATAGCACCACAAAGATTGGATTCCGTCGCAGCACCTTCCTGCGCAGCTATATGTATGATTTCATTCAGCGCTTTGCCCCTCATTTAACGCGTGATGTGGTTGATACCGCCGTTGCATTACGCTCAAATGAAGATATTGAAGAGATGTTTAAAGACATCAAACTCCCCGAAAAATAATCACACCCGGTATCTTTCCCTTAGGGAAAGATACCGAAATAACGCCTCAAAGCTAAATTAGAATTATCATCATCTACGTATCCCCTGTCATATAATGTCATTATCCATTTAATCCGTAAGGTTATAATGTCGTGAATTGGCGACAAAAGTAGAAACTAATTTACGCCTTCGCAAATTTTTCTTTTCAATTATTTATTTCTGGTCAAAAGATTGAATATTTCATACCTCCCGGTGCGTAAATTCACTGGCTTTTCGGCTAAAGTTTCTTTAGGATTTATCTCAACAGATGATTAATTGTACCAATTGTTTGGTCCTAAATGATAAGCGATGTCGATTGTATGAGGTTAGCAATGCCTTCAGGAAGTGAAGAACCGCAAAGGGATCCTGCGCTCAAGCGTAAAGCCTGGCTGGCGGTCTTTCTCGTCTCTACCCTGTTTTGGGTGGTGGTTGCTCTCCTGGCCTGGAAATATTGGGGTTAAATATGGCAGTGACGGTACGTACAACTTCGGTAAAACAGATGTGTCAGCATCGTGACAATGGCCACAGAGGGCGTAAAGCACCTGCGACTGTTGTACCCGCGTCCTGGAAACTGACGCCGCAGCAGCAAGCGTTTATTGATGTGTTCGCAGAAGACGAACCCAAAAAACAATAATTTAGTTAATTGCGTAATGATGCAAATAGTCTGAATATCGACTCTGCACTTTTGTACTCTTTAATAAATACACATCAGCAATATAGCACTGAGGTCAAACCTCGGAACGTTTTATAAATAATGCCTGGTGTCCCTATGATGAATAACATGACGTCTCACAAATACTGGTCATGGATCGGCGTTTTTACCGTGTCGATTCTGTTCTGGAGTCAGCTCATCTGGTTGGCCCTCCACTAAATTGTAAAACCTCGCTACGGCGGGGTTTTTTGTTTTCCTGTTCTGGACCAATCCTAAATTTATCAATTTGGGTTGTTATCAAAACGTTACGACATCTTTGTGTTATCTTTAATTACGGCCCTGATGATTGTCAGGGCATCTCTGTGATTAAGGAGGAGCTTATGTCGTTAACCCTACGCGAAGCCAGTAAGGACACATTACAGGCAGAAAACAAAACCTGGCATTACTACAGCCTGCCGCTGGCTGCCAGAACGCTTGGGGACATTTCGCGTTTACCCAAGTCATTGAAAGTTTTACTGGAAAATCTATTGCGCTGGCAGGACGGTGACTCTGTCACCCTCGATGATATCCAGGCGCTGGCAGGGTGGCTTGAAAAAGCCCATGCCGACAGAGAAATCGCCTACCGCCCGGCAAGGGTGCTGATGCAGGACTTTACCGGCGTTCCTGCCGTCGTTGATTTGGCCGCGATGCGCGAGGCCGTTAAGCGTCTGGGCGGAGATACGGCAAAAGTGAATCCGCTTTCCCCTGTTGACCTCGTCATTGACCACTCCGTAACCGTCGATCGCTTTGGTGATGATGACGCCTTTGGCGAGAACGTGCGTCTGGAGATGGAGCGTAACCACGAGCGCTACGTGTTCCTGAAGTGGGGGCAGCAGGCGTTCAGCCGGTTTAGCGTGGTCCCGCCAGGTACCGGTATTTGTCACCAGGTTAACCTTGAATATCTGGGTAAAGCCGTCTGGAGTGAATTGCAGGATAAAGAGTGGGTCGCCTATCCGGACACGCTGGTGGGTACGGACTCCCATACCACCATGATCAACGGTCTGGGTGTGCTGGGCTGGGGCGTCGGGGGGATCGAAGCGGAAGCGGCCATGCTCGGCCAGCCGGTGTCCATGCTTATCCCGGATGTGGTGGGCTTCAAGCTCACCGGCAGGCTGTCTGAAGGCATTACCGCCACCGATCTGGTGCTTACCGTCACCCAGATGCTGCGTAAGCATGGTGTGGTAGGCAAGTTTGTCGAATTCTACGGTGACGGACTGGATTCACTGCCGCTGGCCGACCGCGCCACCATTGCCAATATGGCGCCGGAATATGGTGCAACCTGCGGCTTTTTCCCTATTGATGATGTGACGCTGGAATACATGCGTCTTAGCGGACGTAGCGAAGAGCAGGTCGCGCTGGTGGAAGCGTACACCAAAGCGCAGGGCATGTGGCGCAATCCGGGCGATGAGCCTGTTTTCACCAGCACGCTTGAACTCGATATGGGAAGCGTCGAAGCGAGCCTCGCAGGGCCGAAACGCCCGCAGGACAGGGTTGCGCTGAGTGACGTGCCAAAAGCCTTTGCCGCCAGCAATGCGCTGGAAGTAAACGTGGCGCAGAAGGACCATCGTCCCGTCGACTATGTTCTGAACGGACATCAGTATCAGCTTCCGGATGGCGCGGTTGTTATTGCCGCCATTACCTCCTGCACCAACACGTCCAACCCCAGCGTATTGATGGCAGCCGGTCTGCTGGCTAAAAAGGCGGTAGAGCTTGGGCTAAAACCTCAGCCATGGGTCAAGGCCTCGCTGGCACCGGGATCCAAAGTGGTGTCGGATTACCTGGCGCAGGCCAAACTGACGCCGTACCTTGACGAGCTGGGCTTTAACCTCGTGGGCTACGGCTGTACGACCTGTATTGGTAACTCTGGTCCACTGCCTGAACCCATTGAAACGGCGATTAAGCAGGGTGACCTGACGGTAGGCGCGGTCCTGTCCGGCAACCGAAACTTTGAAGGGCGTATTCACCCGCTGGTAAAAACCAACTGGCTGGCCTCACCGCCGCTGGTGGTTGCTTATGCCCTGGCAGGGAACATGAATATCAACCTGGTGACCGATCCGATTGGGCACGATCGCAAGAATGACCCTGTCTATCTGAAAGATATCTGGCCATCTTCGCGTGAAATCGCGCTGGCCGTTGAAAAGGTCTCAACCGAGATGTTCCGCAAAGAGTATGCGGAGGTCTTTGAAGGCACGCCGGAATGGAAAGCCATCAACGTCATTGGCTCTGATACCTATGACTGGCAGGATGACTCGACCTACATTCGTCTGTCGCCGTTCTTTAATGAGATGCTGGCCGAGCCGGCGCCGCTTAAGGATATCCACGGCGCGCGTATCCTGGCGATGCTGGGGGATTCTGTCACAACTGACCACATCTCTCCGGCGGGGAGTATCAAAGCCGATAGCCCGGCGGGTCGTTATCTGCAAAGCCGGGGCGTAGAACGCCGTGATTTTAACTCCTACGGATCGCGCCGCGGGAATCATGAAGTCATGATGCGCGGAACGTTTGCCAACATCCGCATTCGTAACGAAATGGTACCGGGCGTGGAAGGGGGCATGACGCGCTATCTGCCGGGGACGGAAGTGGTGTCGATTTATGATGCGGCTGTCAAATATCAACAGGCAGGTACGCCGCTGGCGGTGATTGCCGGGAAAGAGTACGGTTCCGGCTCCAGCCGTGACTGGGCGGCGAAAGGTCCGCGTCTGCTTGGCGTTCGCGTGGTCATCGCCGAATCGTTCGAACGTATTCACCGCTCGAATCTGATTGGTATGGGGATCCTGCCGCTTGAGTTCCCGCAGGGTGTGACGCGTAAAACGCTGGGCCTGACCGGGGAAGAGCAGATTGACATTAGCGGCCTGCAAAACCTGCAGCCGGGTAAAACGGTGCCGGTAACGTTAACGCGGGCAGACGGCAAAACCGAGGTGCTGGATTGCCGATGCCGTATTGATACGGCAACCGAACTGACCTACTACCAGAACGACGGCATTTTACATTATGTGATTCGTAAGATGCTGGATTGATGAACGAGCCCGGCACGCGTGCCGGGCTTTTTATATCACTCTTTCAGCAGATGGCCCATTTTGGCAGCTTTAGTATCCAGGTAGTGGGCGTTTTTCGGGTTACGGCCGACAATCAGCGGTACACGCTCGACGATGTTGATCCCCGCTTCGGTCAGGATCTCCACTTTTTTCGGGTTATTGGTCAGCAGACGAACTTCGTCCACGCCCAGCAGCTTGAACATATCGGCGCACAAGGTGAAGTCGCGTTCGTCAGCGGCGAAGCCGAGCTGATGGTTTGCTTCCACCGTATCGTAGCCCTGGTCCTGAAGCGCGTAAGCGCGGATTTTATTCAGCAGACCAATATTACGACCTTCCTGACGGTGATAAAGCAGCACACCGCGGCCTTCTTCTGCGATATGAGACAGGGCGGCTTCCAGTTGGAAACCACAATCACAGCGCAGACTGAACAGCGCGTCGCCGGTAAGACACTCTGAATGGACGCGGGACAGCACCGGCGTCTGCCCTGAAATATCGCCATACACCAGCGCGACATGATCCTGTCCGGTTGCCAGTTCTTCAAAACCCACCATCAGGAAATCGCCCCATGGGGTTGGCAGTTTGGCTTCTGCCACACGTTTAAGCTGCATGTGATTCTCCAGAGTAGGCTGACACGTTTCGTGCCTTTGCCCTGTTTTGCTTTCTGTATCAGTTCATTTTGCCACAAGCTCAGCAGGTTCGCCTAATAGGCACCATGCTATATGAACGTTAAACGCACGATCCGACATATCCACCCATCGAATGAATTTCAGTTATGATTGTGAGGCTTAGCGAAAAAGGAGAAGACATGCTTTCAATCGCCAGACGTACGGCAGCAGGCGCGGCCATTTTACTGATTATGCCCCTGGCCGTATGGCTCTCAGGCTGGATGTGGCAGCCGGGGCAGAATGCCACGTGGCTGAAAACGTTATACTGGATAACGGAAACGGTCACCCAGCCGTGGGGAATTATTACCCATGTCCTTCTCTGCGCCTGGTTTCTGTGGTGCCTGCGCTTTCGTTTGCGTGCGGCGCTGATGCTTTTTGCGATCCTCGGAGGCGCTATCCTTGTTGGTCAGGGCGTGAAGTCCTGGGTAAAAGATCGCGTTCAGGAACCGCGTCCTTTTGTCGTCTGGCTGGAAAAAACGCATCATGTTCCGGTGGATGAGTTCTACAATTTAAAGCGTAAAGATCGCGGAACGCTGGTGAAAGAACAGCTTGCGGAACAGCAGGATATCCCGAAATTCTTGCGTAAACACTGGCAGAAAGAGACGGGATTCGCGTTTCCTTCCGGTCACACCATGTTTGCGGCCAGTTGGGCGTTGCTGGGGGTGGGGCTGCTGTGGCCAAGGCGTCGAACGGTCACGCTCGTGATTTTACTGGTCTGGGCGACAGGGGTTATGGGCAGCCGCTTACTGCTGGGGATGCACTGGCCGCGGGACCTGGTCGTTGCCACGCTTATCTCATGGCTGCTGGTGACGCTGGCGACCTGGCTCGCTGAACGATTCTGCGGCCCGCTTACACCACCGCCAGAAGAGAAAGAAGAAATAGCCGAAAGGGATCAAACGGACGCCTGACGGTTGATAAACCGTATTATGCCCATAGATACATGACTGGCGCGTCACTTTTTCCGTTTCGCGCCCGTCGCTAAAATGGTAGTTTATAAGGCTGATTGCGTTGAGTTGAACACACTTTATTCGCTTGAACCACATAACGGGAAGTAATGTGAAATATTTACTCATTTTCTTACTGGTATTGGCGATTTTTGTCATTTCAGTCACGTTGGGTGCACAAAACGATCAGCAGGTGACGTTTAACTATCTGCTGGCTCAGGGTGAGTATCGCGTCTCGAGCCTGCTGGCGGTCTTATTTGCTGCTGGTTTTGCCATTGGCTGGCTGGTTTGCGGTCTGTTCTGGTTGAAAGTCCGTGTTTCTCTTGCGCGCGCTGAACGTAAAATTAAGCGACTCGAAAATAACATTGCCCCTGCGTCTGACATCCCGGAAAGCTCTGGTGTGCCGGTCGTGAAGGAATAATCGACTATGCTGGAGTTGTTGTTTCTGCTTTTGCCTGTAGCCGCAGCCTATGGCTGGTATATGGGCCGCAGAAGTGCGCAACAAACAAAACAGGATGAGGCCAACCGGCTCTCCCGCGACTACGTTGCGGGGGTGAACTTCCTCCTGAGCAATCAGCAGGACAAAGCGGTAGACCTGTTCCTCGATATGCTGAAAGAGGATACAGGGACGGTTGAAGCGCATCTCACCCTGGGTAACCTGTTCCGCTCGCGCGGTGAGGTCGATCGCGCCATTCGTATTCACCAGACCCTGATGGAAAGCGCCTCGCTGACCTACGATCAACGTCTCCTTGCGGTGCAACAGCTGGGGCGTGATTACATGGCCGCGGGGTTGTACGATCGCGCCGAAGATATGTTCGCGCAGCTGGTGGATGAAACAGATTTCCGCATCGGCGCGCTGCAGCAGCTCCTGCAGATTTATCAGGCCACCAGCGACTGGCAGAAAGCCATTGATACTGCTGAACGTCTGGTGAAGCTGGGTAAAGATAAGCAGCGCGTTGAGATAGCCCATTTCTACTGTGAGCTTGCGCTTCAGCAGATGGGTAACGACGACATGGATAAAGCCATGGCGCTGCTGAAGAAAGGCGCCGCCGCTGACCGCAACAGCGCGCGAATCTCCATCATGATGGGGCGCGTCTTTATGGCGAATGGCGACTATGCCAAAGCCGTTGAAAGCCTGCTGCGGGTTATCGATCAGGACAAAGAGCTGGTCAGTGAAACGCTGGAGATGCTGCAAACCTGCTATCAACAGCTGGACAAGCAGGAAGAATGGGTGGCGTTCCTGCGTCGCTGCGTGGAAGAGAATACCGGCGCCACCGCTGAACTGATGCTCTCAGATGTTGTTGAGCAGTATGAGGGAAGCGACACCGCGCAGGTGTATATTACGCGCCAGCTGCAGCGTCATCCGACGATGCGGGTCTTCCATAAGCTGATGGATTACCACCTGAACGACGCGGAAGAAGGGCGCGCCAAAGAGAGCCTGATGGTGCTGCGCGACATGGTTGGCGAACAGGTGCGCAGCAAGCCGCGCTACCGTTGCCAGAAGTGTGGTTTTACCGCCTATACCCTCTATTGGCATTGTCCTTCATGCCGGGCCTGGTCAACCATCAAGCCAATCCGCGGCCTGGACGGGCAGTGATTTTTTAAAAGCCTTCATTTTAGTTACAACATACTGATAGCTTTTAGCACTTTCTCAACACCGTGCGGTTTGCCGGCCTGGCAGGCGCGTAAATGGATCCTGTCAATTTGCGGCGTCGGCAGGTAGAATGCTGGCCGTTTATCTGTTCCGCGCCGCTGCGCGCCCATAGACGAAAAGGGCTGGTCATGACGTCTGTTACATCCTCCACTTCCCGCGCAATTACGGATTCTCCTGTTGTTGTTGCGCTTGATTACAATAAGCGTGACGCCGCACTGGCGTTTGTCGACGGTATCGACCCTCGCGACTGCCGTTTGAAAGTTGGCAAAGAGATGTTCACGCTGTTTGGACCGCAAATCGTTCGCGATCTGCAACAGCGCGGCTTTGACGTTTTCCTCGACCTCAAATTCCATGATATCCCGAATACTACGGCCCACGCCGTTGCCGCAGCCGCAGAGCTGGGCGTATGGATGGTCAACGTCCATGCATCGGGTGGGGCAAGAATGATGACCGCCGCCCGTGAGGCGCTCCTTCCGTTCGGTAAAGATGCGCCGCTGTTGATCGCAGTCACCGTGCTGACCAGTATGGACGAAAGTGATTTACGCGACCTTGGCGTGACGTTGTCACCTGCGGAACATGCCGAACGTCTCGCGCGTCTGACGCAGCAGTGTGGCCTGGATGGCGTCGTCTGCTCCGCGCAGGAAGCGGTTCGTTTCAAATCAGCGCTGGGCCGGGATTTTAAACTGGTCACGCCGGGGATCCGCCCTGCAGGCAGCGACGTGGGCGATCAGCGCCGCATTATGACGCCTGAGCAGGCGCTTGCGGCGGGCGTTGACTATATGGTCATCGGGCGTCCGGTGACGCAGTCTGCAAACCCGGCTGAGACGCTTAAGGCTATCAACGCATCGCTGAACAAGGGGGCATAATGACCGATTCCAACAGTCGTCTGGTCTATTCAACCGAGAGTGGGCGTATAGACGAACCGAAAGCGAAAGTGGAACGTCCTAAGGGGGACGGCATCGTTCGGATCCAGCGCCAGACCAGCGGACGAAAAGGGAAAGGCGTTTGCCTGATCTCCGGCATTGACCTGGATGATGCTGAACTGACAACACTGGCGGCCGAGCTGAAAAAGAAATGTGGCTGCGGCGGTGCCGTGAAAGATGGCATTATTGAAATCCAGGGCGATAAACGCGATTTAATAAAATCGCTGCTGGAAGCCAAAGGCCTGAAAGTCAAACTGGCAGGCGGCTAAAATAAATGAGCCACGGCAGATGCCGTGGCTCGTGTTATATACGTGCGTATGTCAGACCTGAAATGCGTTTAAATATCGCAATATCGAGGAAGGCTTAGATAATAATTATTTGCCAACCTGGTGACCGATAATACCACCGACAGCAGCGCCACCTAATGTACCCAGCGTACTACCATCCGTTAATACTGCACCACCGAGAGCACCGGCACCGGCACCAATAGCGGTGTTACGGTCACGTTTAGACCAGTTAGAGCATGCGCTCAGGGACATTGCTACAGTGATTGCCAGAACAGCGGCGGCTAATTTTTTGCTGGTTAAGGTCATAATACTTTCTCCTGAATTATCGATTCACGGAAAGATGTACACGTTAAGTATAGACGAATCGAATACTTAATTCTGTTCTCCGTGAAAGCTGGTCGCGCAGGCGTTACGTAATCACGCAGGTGATAGTCACTTCCTGTTATATCGCTAACATTAATTTTACGACTTTAAGGCGGGTTAAACAGGTAAAAACTCTTAAAGCAGGGTTAAGAATCATCTCAGAGAAAGAAGGGCGTATGCGCCCGAAATTCGGGCGCGGAGGGGACTCAAGCGGTCGTTTTAATAATATTGACGATCAGTCCGTCATCTTCCAGTTTATTACGGTGCGCGTCGCTCAATCTTTCGTCGGTAATCACGCGGCTAAAGCGTGAAGCGGGGCCCATCGTATACGGGTGAACGGCGCCAAATTTAGAGCTGTCGGTGAGCACAATGGCTTCACACTCTTTTCCCAGCACCGCATTCACAACGTCAGAGCGCATCATATCCCGACCGGTGAAACCTGTCTCCGGTTGCCAGCCGTCAATCCCGATAAAGGCCTTGCTGAAATGAACCTGCTGGACATACTGACGGGTCAGCGGGCCTACCATACTTTCGCTTTTTTTCTGGTAAATACCCCCTAGCAGAATCACCTCGCAGCGCGTCTCTTTGAGCAAATGCGCGATATAGCTGCTGACGGTGATGATAGTAACGTCCTTTTGATCGGCAAGCGTGCGTGCCAGAAGGGCATTACTGCTGCCGTTTTCAATAAAAACGGTCTCGCCGTTGTTCACCAGGGACGCGGCAAATTCCGCCAGTTCACGTTTGAGCGCGTAGTTATTCATCATGCGCGTCTCAACGTCATCACTGTCCAGCGGGACAGCATATCCGTGCGCGCGACGCAGGTAGCTCTGTTTTTCCAGCAGATTAAGATCCTGACGGATTGTGACTTCAGACACGCCGGTGGTTTTAGCGAGATCGACTACGCTTACGCGTCCCTGATCGATGACCATCTGCAAAATGAGTTGTTGTCGGGAATTCATAGCATCCATTTAATAAAGCGAAACGAGGTCGGAGACGGTGGGGTTAAACTTCCCACGGCGCTTTTGGCTGTCTTTTTTCAGGCGCGTTGTCAGCACCATTCTGAGCAAGAAGTTCAGACTTCAGGATCTCGAGATTACGGATAGCAGAGTGATAATCGCCCGCCACCAGGATATCCAGCACGGTATCAATTCGTTGTGCTACAGCTTGTGCGTCAATAGTAGACATAATCTCACCCCAGGCGCGAAAAGTTAATATTTTCAATGATGCAGAAATTAGAATCAAAAGAGAAGGGAAAAAATGCAATAACTAAATTACATAAACGTAAGTGATAAATTTATCCCCCCTCATGCAGTGGGCTTATTGAGTGGATTAGTCTAAAACGGCGCGCAAGGCGCTTTTTTATAAGAGGAATTAGACTATGACAGTTATCAATCAGCCTACCTGCACACTGTTTACCGATACTGAACGGTTCACGCAGCTGTCAGGGTATTACGAAGCGGAGCGTCACACCGTCTGGATGATGTTGCGGGCCCAGCCACGGCCTTGTTTTAACCATGCGTTAATTGAGGAGATCATGAACTTCTCATGGCTGGTTCGCCAGTCTGGCTTTGCGGTTGATTTTTGGGTAACCGGTTCGCTGGTTCCCGATATGTACAATGTGGGCGGTGATTTACAGTTCTTCGTCGAGTGCATTCAGAACGGACGTCGGGAGGCGTTACGGGCGTACGCTCGCGCCTGCGTTGATTGCGTCCATGCGGCCTCACGGGGGTTTGATACAGGGGCCATCTCTCTGGCGATGGTCGAAGGCAGTGCTTTAGGGGGCGGGTTTGAGGCCGCTCTGGCGCACCATTTCGTCCTGGCTCAGCGCGATGCCCGTCTGGGTTTTCCGGAGATTGCCTTCAACCTGTTTCCGGGTATGGGGGGATATTCCCTGGTTGCACGCCGTTCTGGCATGAAGCTGGCGGAGGAACTCATCTATAAAGGGGAATCCCATACGGCTGAATGGTATGAACAGCACGGGCTGGTGGATGTCCTGTTTGAGCCCGGACAAAGCTATGTCTCCACCCGAACCTTCATCGATACGCTGCGGCCAAAACTGAATGGCGTAAGGGCGATGCTGCGCGCCCGCACGCGCGTTCTGCAATTGCCCCGCAGTGAACTGATGGATATCACGGAAGACTGGGTTGATGCCGCTTTCTGCCTCGAACCGAAAGATATCGCCTACATGGAGCGTCTGGTCACGCTGCAAAACCGCCATCACGCGGCGGGGTTGCGTAAAGCCAGTTAACGTTGATTTCGCGCTTGATATCGTTTTAGCCATCGCTCGAATGCGGCAGCGGGCATCGGCTTAGCAAACAGAAAACCCTGCCGTTCGTTGACGCCGTTCTTGGTGAGAAAGGCGTCTTCTTTTGCGCTTTCCACACCTTCGGCAATCACCTGCAGATTTAACGCCTGCGCCACCGCGACGATAGCGCGCACCAGAGACTGGGAGATGGACTGCTTATGAATATCCCTGACAAACGATTGATCGAGTTTAATGGCATCGATAGGGAAGCGGGCCAGTTGAGAAAGGGAAGAGTAGCCGGTGCCAAAATCATCCAGATGAATTTGCGCCCCGAGTCGGCTGAACTGCTGGATCACTGACAGCGCCAGCTCTTCGTTCTCGATAAGACAGCTTTCGGTTAATTCGACATCGACAGGGCAGTATTCAAAATTCAGATCCTTCAGCGCCTGCTTTAAGTCACTGAAAATAGTCTGGTCGGCCAGCTGGCGTGCAGAGACGTTCACCGCCACGCGCAGGTTTATTCCCTTATCACGCCATTTCGCCACCTGGCGAACCACATCGAGCATCACCCAGCGGCCCAGCGGCACAATCAACCCCGACTCCTCGGCATAAGAGATAAACTCCAGCGGCGGGATCAAACCCCGTTCTGGTGATTGCCAGCGGACCAGCGCTTCAAGGCTTCTGACCTCCCCGCGCCAGGTGATTTTCGGCTGGTAGTGAATCAGGAGCTGATCGTTATCCAGCGCCTTACGCAGGTTGGTATCCAGCCAGAGATACTCAAACACGCGCTGGTTCATCTCGGGCGAGAAGACGCAGAACTTGCCCCGGCCGTTCTCTTTGGCGGTGTACATGGCGGTATCGGCGTTACGAATGACGCTTTCCCGGTCGTTGCCATGCTGAGGGGCGAGGGCGATGCCCAGGGAGCAACCGGTATAAATCTCAATCAGCCCGATTCGGAACGGCTGGCGCAGACGGGTTAAAATGCGCGATGCCATCGCCTCCAGAGAGCCCTGAGAGGTATTGGTGGCCATGACGATAAACTCATCACCGCCAAGTCGCGCCAGCACCTGTTCCTCATCCAGGCAGCTCAAAATGGCGAGGGCAACGGCCTGTAACAGCTGATCGCCAAACATATGCCCGTAAGCGTCGTTGACCTTTTTAAAATTATCCAGATCGAGATACACCACGCCCACCTGCGTGTCCCCGCGGTTGGCGATGGCGTCAGAAATCAGGTCGTGGATCGCATTACGGTTTGGCAAGCCGGTGATGGTATCGGTATTGGCCAGCACGCGCAGCCGCTCCTGAGCGCGGCGCTCCTCGGTAATATCGGTACCGGAACAGATAAGGAAAATTTCATTTTTACCGCTGCCGCTGTGAACGAATTTGTTTCTGAACAGAAACAGCCGTTGCCCTTTACGCGTTTTGATCCAGCGTTCGACTTCGTAGGAGCTACCGTTGCGAAAAAAACCGGTAATATTGCGCTTTGAAGCTGCCGCTTCGCTGCGGCTCATAAACAGCTTAAAGACGTTCTGGCCAATGACTTCATGTTCTTTCAGGCCGGTGTACTCTTCGCTAAGCCGATTAAAACGCTGGATATTGCCGTGCCGATCGAGAATAACAATGACGGAGTTAGCCTCTGAGACAACCTGTTCCGCGAAAGAGAGCCCCTGAGCCAGATCGCGTGCCACGGAGGGGGTATCGTTCCAGGCAGAAGCGGTTCCGGCCCACTCATTACGGGTAATTTTACGGCCTACAAGATGAACCGGAACATCTTCCCCGTAGAGGGAGAGCGACATTGAAATGCTGGAGGTGATAACGTTTAAATGACGGATGAGATCGGCCTGTTCATCGTCCAGCGCCACGACCTGCGTGACATCGGCATTTTCGCTGGTGGAAAGGTGCAGAGCGTTGCTGTCAGCTGACAAGCGCCACCACGGGCTGTGAGTCCCCATGTAGCGAAACAGCAAATTCGGCTCCAGATCGTCCATCATGTTTTCTCCCGCAGCTTTCATTAGCGCACAAATTATTCATTTGCAGTCGACTTTTCCGTTGAGGAACAGCGGCAAAACCGAAGTGAACTTATTGTTTTTCCCTAATTTCTTATAATAAAACGAGTCAGGCTAAAAAGGATACTGAGCGTATAAAAATTCACGTAACCGAATATAACAACATTCTTTTACTGTAGATAATTATGGCGAATTTGGGCGAAGGGAGACTGAAAATAGTAAGGAAAAATAATGATTTTGTGGCGGGGATAAAAAGAAAAATTGCCGGCCTTTCCCCGAAGGAAAGGACCGACAATTGAACCGGTTATCAGGCGACAGGACGCGCGATAATACTGCGGGTTTCCATGCGAACTTCGGCGATAGTAACGTCAATCACGTCGGTGACCTTGTAAACTGTTTCACCTTTAATTTGCACGGTACCGTTTTCCTGACTACAGACCATTTCGTCACGAACCGCATGCAGGAACGGCGCAGGAATAAACGCGACAGCACCGTTATCGACCAGGCGGACGCGCATCCCCCCGCGGCTGATGTCGATGATCTCTGCGGCGAAACGGGTATCCGTCCCGGCTTTATCCTGCAGGAAGCGTGCGTACAGCCAGTCTCCAACGTCACGTTCCGCCATGCGATTCAGACGGCGGCGATCGGCCATCTGCAGCGTGGTGTCCTCCTGAGGACGAGCAACGGTTTCGCCTTTGATAATCGCTTTCAGCAGACGGTGGTTAACCATATCGCCATACTTACGGATTGGCGATGTCCAGGTGGCGTATGCTTCGAGGCCAAGACCAAAGTGCGGGCCCGGCTCGGTACTGATTTCCGCGAATGACTGGAAGCGACGAATGCGGCTGTCCAGGAAGCCCGACGGCTGCGCGTCCAGTTCGCGGCGAAGCTTGCAGAAGCCTGGCAGGGTCAGCACTTCTTCCGGATCAACATGCACATCGTGATTCTTCAGCAGGGCCGCCAGCGCTTCGGTATTCGCCGGATCAAACCCGGTGTGGACGTTGTAAATGCCAAAGCCCAGCTTGTCGCGCAACACGCGTGCGGCGCAGATGTTGGCGGAAATCATCGCTTCTTCAACAATGCGGTTCGCAATGCGTCGCGGTTCGGCCACGATATCCAGCACTTCGCCTTTCTCACCCAGAACAAAGCGATAATCCGGGCGATCTTTGAACACCAGCGCATGGGTTTGACGCCACTCGCCGCGGTTGAGACAGATGCGATGCAGCAGACGGATCTGCGCGGCAATGGCGTCTGATTCAGGTTTCCAGCTACCGGTATTTTCAAGCCAGTCGGAAACGTTATCGTAGGCCAGCTTGGCTTTCGATTCGATAGTGGCAGCAAAGAACTCGATATCGTCTTCAATCGCGCCATCCGCAGCAATGGTCATGCGGCAGGCAAGGACCGGGCGCACTTCATTTGGACGCAGCGAGCAGAGATCGTCTGACAATTCGCGCGGCAGCATCGGAATGTTGAAGCCTGGCAGGTAGTTGGTGAAGGCGCGGATTTTCGCCGTTTCGTCAAGCTTGCTGCCTTCAACAATCCAGGCGGTGGGATCGGCAATGGCGACGGTCAGGTGCAGTTTGCCGTCGGCGCTCTCTTCAGCGTAGAGCGCATCGTCCATATCTTCGGTGCTGGCGCTGTCGATGGTGACAAACTCCAGCGCGGTAAGATCGCGACGTGTCAGACCTTCGTCCTGCATCTCGGTTGCCACACCGTTCGGCGCTTCTTTTTCAAGATTGTGGCGTGCCAGCGTGACCCACCATGGCACGAAATGATCGGCGCCAAAGGTAATGAACTGAGTCAGTTCCGCATAAAAACCGCGATCGCCTTTCAGAGGATGACGGCGCATTTCTGCTACGGCCCAGTCACCTTCTTTAAAATCATGCTCAACACCACGGGCGGCGCGGCAGGGAATGGCATCTTTCAGCAGGGGATGATCCGGCACGATAGAAAGCCGATCGTCTTTTCGCTGCACCTTACCCACAAAACGGGTCAGGAACGGTTCGATCAGTTCTTCCGGTTCAGCGGACTCGCGATCCTTCTCGGTATGAATGACGGCCATGACGCGATCGCCATGCATCACTTTCTTCATCTGCGGTGGCGGAATGAAGTAGCTTTTCTGCGCGTCAACCTCAAGGAAGCCAAAGCCCTTTTCCGTGGCTTTTACGACCCCTTCTGCACGCGGCGTCTGGGAATGCAGTTGCTGTTTAAGCTGCGCTAGCAGCGGGTTGTCCTGAAACATAATGTTCTATTTTCGTAGCCATTGAGCGGCTGACAGTTTTACGCGATTCTCACTGTCTCAGCAAGCGGTCTTTGGGTAATGAGTGTGGTTATTCCTCTTTACCAAACGCCACTTTCAGACGATTGAGCCAGCCATCAAACGCACTTTGGGTAAGCAGCGTGATGGCATATTCGCCCTGGAGTCCTTGATCCGTGAGCGGGGTAAACTGCGCGGCGCTGAAGCGGTCCGGTGAGCGAGTTAGCAGTTCGACCGCCGCCGAAAGTGCGGGTGACGTCTGCGGGATCTCTGCGCGGCTGTTTAACAGGATCTCTCCGGTCAGGTCGAGCAGCGACGGCTCATGGCAAAGCACCGGCGTCAGCGCCTCCAGCGCGGGTTCGGCTTGCCAGCGAGACAGCGACTCAAGCTGATGCGCACTCGCATAGCGCAGCTCCACGACGGGCAAAAGCGGCACCCATGCATCGTGGCTCGCGGGAAGCGTGTGCGGCTGAATATGATGGCCTGGCAACCAGCGAACAGGGTGTCCCAACAGCGCCTGAAAAATCGCGACCACGCGCGCCTGAAAACCGATAAACCCGATAATCTGGTTAATCACCACGATGTCGTACGTGGACAGACCCACCTCATCAAGCTGGTTCTGCGCTTTATCATCAATGACATCAGGAGAGCTGGCGAGCTGGCGGGCATACTGGGTGATCTGTGCCAGGCGGCGGTTGCTTTCGCGCGAGGAGTCCGGGCCGGGAAGCGGGGCGAGCAGGGCGGCGTAGTGGTTACAGAGCCGCTGAACGCCACAGGCCTGTGCGACCGTTAGCGCGGTACTGAGCCGATCGTAAGCGCTGAGCGTATGCAGGCGGTTCACGGGGATCGAGAGCGGAAACAGCTGGTGGCATAAGGCTCTGGCAGGGGTAAGCCAGCCAGAACAGGCGGCGACAATCTCATCAGGCAAGGCTAAATCGAGCAAAAAACGATCGTCGACGTTAGCGGCTTCGGGCACCAGGGGCAGAACATCCGTCTGCGCGTGGTTTGACTGGGTTTCGTGATACCAGTGGCCTTTGCCGGAAAAACGGCGTTGTTCCATGTGCGTTCCTTGATCTCAAAATGGCGATCAATATCCTGGCGTAAGGCAGATAAAGGGAAAAATATTGTTAGGTGATAACAAATAGCAGAACGGAATAACGAAGGGGTGACGCGGGGGGAAATACTCTCTTCCCGGGCGGGAAGAGAGTCACAGCTTATTTAATTTCCAGCTCGTTCATTGCAGCGATGTTGAAGCCGCCGTCAACGTGAACCACTTCGCCGGAGATACCCGCGGAAAGGTCAGAGCACAGGAATGCTGCAGAGTTACCCACATCTTCAATGGTAACGGTACGACGAATCGGGGTAACCGCTTCGCAGTGTGCCAGCATTTTACGGAAATCTTTAATACCGGAAGCGGCCAGGGTGCGGATAGGACCTGCAGAGATGGCGTTAACGCGCACGCCTTCAGGACCCATTGCGTTCGCCATGTAGCGTACGTTTGCTTCCAGAGACGCTTTAGCCAGACCCATAACGTTGTAGTTAGGGATAGCACGTTCAGCGCCCAGGTAGGACAGGGTCAGCAGGGCTGCGCCCGGGTTCAGCATCGCGCGGCAGGATTTCGCCATCGCAACGAAGCTGTAGGAGCTGATGTCGTGTGCGATTTTGAAGCCATCACGGGTAACCGCATTCACGTAGTCGCCGTCCAGCTGGTCGCCAGGAGCGAAGCCGATGGAGTGAACGAAACCGTCGAATTTAGGCCATGCTTTTGCCAGTTCAGCAAACATGCCGTCGATGCTTTCGTCTTGTGCAACGTCACATTCCAGAACAATGCTGGAACCCAGCTGCGCGGCAAACTCTTCAACACGGCCTTTCAGCTTGTCGTTCTGGTAGGTGAACGCCAGCTCAGCGCCTTCGCGATGCATTGCCTGTGCGATGCCGTATGCGATGGACAGTTTGCTGGCAACGCCAGTCACCAGAATGCGCTTACCGGAAAGAAAACCCATAGCTTTAATCCTTATATTCATTGCTAATTTTGCCTTGTAATTCATAGCGTTACAGGCAGTATTTCAAAATCATTCGAAATTAGCTCGAAATTATAGCCCACTCACAGCCCCTTGTGTCACGATATTTCTCGCACTTCTCCGAAGACGCCTGCCCCGAAGAATGCACCGCGGACTCGCGGGGGCTCAAAATTTCAGCATTCGTCCAGTATATCACCCGGCAACAGCTTCGCCTCATCCAACCAGAGAGGCAGCGTGATTCCACCAGGGTATTCACGCTTTCCTGATGTTGTCGACGAAACGCGCAATGACGATAAAGAAAACCGGTACGAAGAAGATCGCGAGAAGCGTACCGCTAATCATGCCGCCAAATACGCCGGTACCGATGGCATGCTGCGTACTGTCGCTCGCCCCCCTGGCCAGCATCAACGGAACAACCCCTAAGCTGAAGGCTAACGATGTCATCAGAATCGGACGCAGGCGCTGGCTGGCGGCATGAATGGTTGCCGCCAGCAGGGGCTGCCCCTGGCGATGGAGCTGCCTGGCAAATTCAACAATCAGAATGGCGTTCTTGGCCGACAGGCCGATAAGCGTAATCAGGCCGACCTTAAAGAAAACGTCATTCGTCATGCCGGCAACAAACACTGCTATCACCGCGCCGATAAGACCCAACGGAACGACCAGCATGACCGCAAAAGGAATAGACCAGCTCTCATACAGGGCGGCGAGCACCATAAACACGACCAGTATCGACAGGACAATAAGGCCCGGAAGCTGAGATTCCGATTTTCTCTCCTGCAATGCACTCCCGGCCCACTCGCCCGCCATGCCCTGAGGTAACTCTCTGGACAAACTCTCCATAACCTTCATTGCGGTGCCGCTGGATACTCCTGACGCCGCATTTCCGGTAATGCGAAGAGCAGAATAACCCTGATAGCGCGTCAACTGCTGCGGCGCAACGTTCCAGGAGATCGTCACGAACGTTGATAACGGCACCATCTCACCCATCCGGTTTTTCACTGATAGTTTCAGTATCTGCTCAGGCTGCATTCGGTAGGGGGCATCGGCCTGAATAATCACCTGTTGAACGCGGCCGTTGTTCGTATAGTCATTGACGTAATTTGAGCCCAGGGTAACGGAGAGCGTCTGGTTGATTTCATCAAATGAGACGCCCATCGCTTCCGCTTTTTCCCGGTCAACCTGGAGCGCAAGGCTGGTTCCTTTCGGCAGACCGTCTATATAGACGTCATTCAGTTCAGGACGCTGATTGGCTTGCAGGACCAGCGCGTCGGCAGCGCGCTTTAACGCCTCGTAGCCCAGTCCTGCTCTGTCCTGCACGTACCAGGTGAACCCCGAGGAGGTGCCCATATCCGAAATGGCCGGCGGGAGCAGGCTCATCGTGACGGCATCAGTAACGTTCGCCATGCT
Source organism: Enterobacter sp. DC4 (assembly GCF_000568095.1). NCBI lineage: Bacteria > Pseudomonadati > Pseudomonadota > Gammaproteobacteria > Enterobacterales > Enterobacteriaceae > Enterobacter > Enterobacter sp. DC4. The sequence goes on from NZ_AZUB01000002.1 coordinate 498,538, forward strand.
TTCCTGTATCTGATCGGCTTCATCCTGGGCCGTCGAGCCCCGTCGATTTTTCCAGTCTTTCAGGGTGGTAAAGGCCATCGCCGAATTTGGCCCGGAACCCGAAAACCCAAACCCCAGGATCATAATGTTGCTTTCAATATCCGGCCGGGCCGTAATTTCCTCTTCAAACTTTTTAACCACGTTAAGGGTGCGCTGCATCGTGGCATCAGAAGGCAGCTGGATTGAGGACATAAAGTAGCCCTGATCTTCGTCCGGCAGAAAGGACGACGGTAACGAAGACAATCCCAAAAACAGCGCAGCACAAAGCGCAACGTACAGGAGCAGCATACGTCCGGTTCGCTTCAGAACGGCACCCAGCCCGGCTTCGTAACAGACGGTGAGCGAACGGAAGCGCGCGTTAAACCCTGCCGCGAACCGTCCACTTCCGCTCTTTCCTGCCTTGTGCGGCTTGAGTAACGTTGCGCACAGGGCAGGGGTCAGCGTCAGGGCAAGAAACGCGGACAGCAGTATGGAGACTGCCATGGAAATACAAAATTGCCGGTAGATGATCCCGACGGATCCTTCAGCAAACCCCATGGGGATAAAGACGGCGGTGAGCACTAGCGTGATCCCGATAATCGCCGGGGTGATCTCCTGCATGGCTTGCCGGGTAGCGTCCCGTGGGGACAGACTTTTTTCCTCCATCAGTCGTTCAACGTTCTCCACAACCACAATGGCATCATCAACGATAATCCCTATCGCCAGCACCATGCCGAACATCGTCAGAATATTGATGGAGTATCCGCTCAATAACATCACCGTGAAGGTGCCAAGAAGTGCGACGGGAGCAACAATCGCCGGGATAAGCGTACAGCGTATCTTGTGCAGAAACAGCAGCATAACCAGGAAGACAAGGACCATCGCTTCCACAAATGTCTGAACAACCTTCACGATAGAAAGTTTCACAAACGGCGCGGTATCGAAAGGAACCGTAAACACCATTCCGTCGGGTAACACCCGGGAAAGCTCGTCGATGCGCGCACGCACGCCTGAAGCCGTACTCATTGCGTTGGCGCCTGGCGACAGCTGGATTGCCGCCGCCGTCGAGGGCACGCCATTTTCACGGATACCAAAAGCGTAGCTTTGCAGGCCGGATTCAATCCGCGCAATGTCGGATAATTTCAGGCGGGCGCCGGATGCGTCAGATTTCAGGGTGATATTCCTGAACGCCTCGACCGAGGAGAGCTGCCCCTTTACGGTGATGGGATACGTTACCCCTTGTCCTTCAGATGCGGGCTCATCTCCCGTTTTGCCGGGCGAAACCAGGGCATTTTGCTGGCCAACAGCAGTAAGCACATCGCTCACCGAAAGGCCGTAGCTGTGGAGCTTCATTGGATCCAGCCAGATACGCAGCGCTTTTTCGCCGCCAAACAGCTGAACTTTCCCTACGCCGGGCACGCGACGAAGCTCGTCACTAACGCTTCGGGCAAAATAGTCGCTTAAGTCGGCTTCCTCGAATTGACCGTTGGTGGACTTCAGCCCCACCATCATTAAAAATCCAGAATTAGCGGCCTCGACGTTAATGCCATTTTGTCTTACCGCCTGAGGAAGACGAGGCTCGACGATCTTAATCTGATTCTGTAGATCCATCTGTGCCAGCTTGATGTCCGTGCCGGGTTTAAACGTGACGGTAATCGATGCCGAGCCGGTTGTGTCACTGGATGATTCGAAATAGAGCAAGTTATCGACTCCAGAGATTTCTCGCTCGATTAACGACACCACCGACGTATTCATGATATCGGGGCTGGCCCCCGGGTAACTGACGGAAATGATGATGCCTGGCGGCGCCACCGCCGGATACTGCGCAACCGGCAAACGAGGAATAGACAAGAGACCCGTCAGGACGATAAACAGCGCCACTACCCAGGCGAAAATGGGACGTTCGATAAAAAAATGAGGCATTGAGTTATTTTTGTGCAAAAGGGTGAGATAGAGACTCTACCGCGCACCTGTTTAGCGGAAGTGGGCGGTTTATGGAGGCCGTGTGGATCAAGGGCTCAAATCATTCTCATAATGAGGTACAGCGGTGATCCGCCAAAAAAAATGATCAAATAACACTCGTAATAAAAGACAAGATCCTCGATATCGGGCATCGCGTTTAACAGCACGGTGAACGTAATAATGAGATAAACAAAAATCACCATCAGCCAGAAGGCGACGACAAATAGCTCAGTTAGCGCACCAGCTTTATTTTGGATTATCAAAGTGACAACCGACAACGCGATGCAGCCATAGATAATAGGGGAAGAGAGCAGCGTCGAGGCGACTTTTTCATCCACTCTGTGTACCAGCACCAGCCAGGTATAAAGTAATCCCCACGACAGCAGCAGAAACAGGGAATATATGCCCAGTTTTTTAGGAGAGAAATATTTTGAAAGTTCCATGTTCATTATTTCAGCCAACTTCATAAAATCTTTAAGAAACAGTGGTAATTTGCAGCGCGCAATGCACAACGCGTTATGCCTCAATAGCGATTTTGAACGGACATTGTCGAGTCTTTATTGACTGAATGTGTAGGCTGTGTGGAGAAATAACCGGGCATTTAAATCAACCGGGAAATTTTCGTAACTACGGCACTTTTTCCCGGAGGCTGTGTCTTATTGTGCTAAAGATATCTGATAGCGTGCTTAAAGGGATTTCACCCGCGGAGATAATATGAACAAAAATACGCTGATCCTTGTTGTTGAAGATGAAGACGAAATCGCCGATATACTGATGAGCTACTTAGAGCGTTCGGGAATGAAAACGCTGAGGGCCAGGCAGGGCGAGCAGGCGATAACGCTTAATCGCCTCCATAAACCGGATCTCATCTTGCTGGACATTCACCTGCCCGTATGTGACGGCTGGAGCGTGCTTACTACGCTTCGCCATGAAAGTGCTGTCCCCGTCATTATGGTTTCCGCTCTCGATCAGGACGTCGATAAGCTTATGGGTCTGAGGCTCGGGGCGGATGATTACGTAATCAAACCCTTTAACCCCTCTGAGGTTGTCGCACGGGTTGAGGCGGTGCTGCGCAGGACAAAACCTGCGCTTCAGCAGGCGGGTTCCCTGCCGCTCAGAACGCCCTTTATTACGGTCTATCCGGATGATTTCTACGTGGAAGTCACCGTGGGCGAAGAGGTTATCTCCCCGGTATTAACGACAACCGAATTTAAATTACTTACCTGGCTGGTGCGTTATCCGCGAAAGGTCTGTTCCCGTGAAGAGTTACTCAACGCGTGTCTGCCGGAAGGCGATACGCTCGACAGAACGGTCGATAGCCATATGAGCAAGTTGCGTAAAAAACTGGAGCTTGCCGGTCTTTACGGTGTTCCCGAGAGCATCAGAGGCATGGGCTACCGGCTTGGGGAAAAGAAATGAATAAAGAGTCTGTCCTGAGTCGTCAGATCTTAACGTATATGCTGTTGCTGACGTTTACGATCATTGCCATCGCCATCCTGGGCTCCTGGTTTTTTTACTCCTTTATTCTGGATCACCTCCCGGGCGGCCCTGCTGCGGGAGATGATGAGCAGATGACGATGTGGGACTGGGCATGGATTGGGACCGCGACGACGATCAGCCTGATTATTGCCCTCTTTTTCACGGTCAAACTGTCATCGCGAATACTCACCCCGCTAAACGCAGTCGCGTCCAGCCTGAAAAAGATTTCTCAGGGCGATCTGGATGCCCGGGCATTCTGTGCCAGTTCCCGGCTGGGTGAGATCAATCACCTTGTGACGGATTTCAATGAAATGGCGGAAAAATTACAGACGCTGGATATTCAGAGGAAATCCTGGAATGCGGCTATTGCGCATGAGCTGAGAACCCCGGTCACGATCTTACGCGGACGGCTTCAGGGGTTGGTTGACGGTGTTTTTACCCCGGACCCGATGCTGTTTAATAATCTTCTCAAACAGACGGAAGGGTTAACCCGCCTGATTGAAGATCTCCGGGTTGTCAGTTCGGATGGCGGGGCGGGATACACGCTATACCAGTCCAGAACGGATTTAAAAGGGACAATACAGGACGCGCTCGATACCTTCATGCCCGAGTTCAGCCGTAAGGCATTTACCGTCAATACAGAACTGAGGGATCAGCAATGCGTATTCGATCCGTTACGCATCAATCAGTGTCTGACCGTTTTATTTGACAATGCCTTACACTATTCTACCTCGCGCAAACTCATCGTGAAAAATGGCGTTTCTGATAAAGGCAATTATATCCTTATTCAGGACGGGGGGCCGGGCATCCCCAGGGAGTTTCATGATTTCTTATTTCAGCCGTTTCAGCGCGATAATGGCGCCAGGCAGTTGAACCCGGAAGGCTGTGGTTTGGGCTTGTCGGTGGTAAAAGCCATCATGCTGGCGCATGGTGGCGATGTTACCTATACCTTATCGACGCAAAGCCACTCGATATTTAAACTTACCTGGCCCGACTCGTAAGTTTCAGCGGCAGGTCAAATGCACCTGCCGGCGATAAATGCCATATTTTTCCTAACGTAGCATCCCATTCCTGCGGGGTAATCGTCAGTTTACCGCGTCTCGGGCTTAAGGTTATTTCACTGAAATAGATGTCATCTTTTTTTAGCATGAGGTCAACGCGGCAGTAGTCAATGCCATCCGCCAGCTCCTGGGATGCCAGCAACGCTTGTCGGAACAAGACCGGTTCGTCTGGATTTACTGAAGTATTCGGATACTCCATCTGGAAGGGTTGTAAGTTCCAGTGTCTGTCATAAACGTTGATAAAACCGTTGCCGTTATCATCCGTAAAATCCGCTTCAACATAGTGGGCGACGCCATGAAAGCAATGGATCCTCAGCATTTCGGGCGTCGTATTCCTGTCAGCATCATCGAAGAGATCGACGAATGGCTCGCAAAGTATATTCGGCGTAATGTTTTTGTACTGCCACTCACGCGTGGTGTAGTACAAATTTTTCTTTAACGCGAGGCTCAGTTTTTTACGCGCTTTCTTGTCGTTAAATTGCGCTTTGTTCGTACATATTATTGTGCTGCCACTATCATGGTTGCACTTAAGGACGAATTTGTCAGGGAGCACGGAAAAATCAATCTGCGACGCCCTGGTATAAACGCCAATTAATGGCACCGTTTTCACGCGCTTTGTTCTGGAGGAAACGTATGCCCGAACGGCGAGTTTATCGGCAAGCATCGTGTAGAGGTTATTATGGTCATAGACCAGACGATGACATATTTTTTCACTCAACGTCGTGGGTGATTGAATATCAGGTTTTGTCCCGGATGTTTTCTTGAGCCTCACAGTATGAAAGTGCAGGTCCGTCATTAAGAATGAACGGCATTTTCTGATGAGATACTCGGTGTATTTTAGAGCATAAGTGGCGGCATTCATTTCTTCTCCTCCGTATTGTCCGGATATTCTGGAGAAGAACTGTTGATTGATATTGCTTAAAAGATGGAGCAGGGATGGAGACGAAAATTAAAAGGATTAAATAGCGTGTAAAGGCTATTTAATCCTTATTGAGCGGTGCAACGTTTGTTTACCGGTCTTTGCGCCATGCATCGGCGGTTAATGCTTCACCGAAATGACCGGCTATCAGTCGTTTTGTCAGCTCATGAAGCGGTGAGGCCATCACATCCGCCGTGCTGCCGCGCTCGACCACTTCACCCTGGTGCATGACCATCACCTGATCGCTGATATGCTTCATCATTCCCAGATGTTGGGTGACATAGATATACGAGATCCCCTGTTTTTCCTGCAATTCCAGCATCAGGTTAATCAGCTGAGAGCGCATCGACATGTCCAGCGAGGCAAGCGCTTCATCAGCAATGATCACTTTTGGCCGCAATATCAACGCACGCGCCAGACCCAGACGCTGTTTCTGGCCGGGGGCCAGCATGTGCGGGTAGTAGCTTTCGTGATCCGGTAACAGCCCAACCATGCGCAGAGTTTCAAATACGCGCTTACGGCGCGCCTCTGGCTCCAGGTCGGTGTTCAGACGCAGCGGAAAATCGAGGATCTGCGAAATGCGCTGGCGTGGATTAAGCGAGGTAGACGGATCCTGGAAGATCATGCGGATGCGCTGGCTGCGGAAAGAGTAATCCCCGAACGTCAGAGGATGATCGTCAATCAACACTTCGCCTGCAGTCGGTTCAACCATGCCGGCGAGCATTTTTGCCAGGGTGGATTTCCCGGAACCGTTTTCGCCAATAATCGCCAGCGTCTGTTTTTCACGCAGCGTAAAGCTCAGCGGTTTCACCGCGTCGACAGTTTGGCGATGAAACAGCCCCGTGCGGTAGCGAAAGGTCTTACTCAGGTTGCGGACTTCCAGTAAGGTTTCGACCATTTCACTCTCTCTCCATGTTCAGCGGGAAATGACAGGCGTAAAGATGATTTTTCGCCCCGGTCAGGCGTGGCGTCTCGATACATTTGCGCTGAGCATAGGGACACCGCGGCCCCAGACGACAGCCTATCGGCAGGGATTCCAGCAGCGGAATCGCCCCCGGCAGAGTATTCAGGCGGCTTTTATGCGGCATCGCGCTGCCAAAATCCGGAATCGCACGGATAAGCGCCTGCGTATACGGATGATGCGGCGCGGTGATCAGGTCTTCACTCGGCGCGGTTTCGACCGTTTGCCCGCAGTACATCACGTCAATTTTATCCGCCCATTTGCTGAGCATTTGCAGGTCATGGCTGATCAGCAAAATGGTGGTGTTGTTATTCTGGTTGAGACGCGACAGCAGGCGGAAGATTTGCGCCTGCGTGGTGGGTTCCATCGCGTTGGTGGGCTCATCCGCAATCAGCAAACGCGGCTGATTGGCCAGCGCGATGGCAATCATTACTTTCTGACATTCGCCGTCGGTCAGTTCATAAGGGAAGCTGCGCATCGCATCTTTGTGATCTTTGATCCCGACGCGGTGTAAAAGCTCGATGGCGCGACGCTTGCGCCAGCCAACGCGCTGCCACCAGCGGCCTTTATAGGTCCAGCCGGGGATGTTCTGCATCAGCTGCTTACCCACGCGTTCGGACGGGTCGAGACAGGACTGCGGCTCCTGGAAAATCATCGAGACGTTATGCCCGACCAGCTTACGCCGCTCGCGGGGGGAGAGGCGCAGCAGATCGATATCATCAAAACGCATACGGTCTGCCGTCACGCGCCAGTTGTCTTTCGCCACGCCGCAGATGGCTTTGGCGATCAGGCTTTTGCCTGAGCCGGATTCACCCACCAGCCCGCGAATTTCACCCTCCGCGAGGGTGATGCTGATGCGATCGACGGCTTTAACCCAGCCTTCACCGGTTTTGAATTCAATGGTGAGGTTGCGAATATCAAGAAGCGGCATTATTGCACCCCCGCATTAATTGCACGGCGAATACCGTCACCCAGCAGGTTGATGAGCAGCACGCTCACCATAATGGCCGCACCCGGCAGCATAACCGTCCACGGTGCCACGTAAATTAACTCCAGCGCGTCACCGAGCATCGCACCCCATTCGGGCGACGGCAGCTGCGCGCCGAGGTCGAGGAAGCCGAGCGCCGCGATGTCCAGGATCGCCATCGACAGGGCGCGGGTGATCTCAGTGACCAGCCCGGCGGCGATGTTAGGCAGCACGGCAAACCAGAGAATGTTGAAGGTCGTCGCGCCGTCCAGACGGGCTGCGACGACATACTCTTTTTCCAGTTCATCATGCACCATGCTGTAAACCGAGCGCACGATGCGGGGCAGGATAGCCAGCCAGACGGCGAACATGGCATGCGACAGATGGGGACCGGCAAAGGCAACCACAATGATCGCCAGCAGCAGGGACGGAATCGACAGCAGCGTATCCAGAATGTGGTTAAGCACCGCCGAGCGCAGGCCATGTGTGGATCCTGCAAAAATACCGAGCGCCAGCCCGCAGATCGTTGCCGCGAGCGTCACCACAAATGCGCCGCCAACCGTCGGGGCTGCACCGCTCAGCAGGCGGCTCAACACGTCACGTCCGAGGTCGTCCGTTCCCAGGAAGAAAGAGACTTCACCGTAGCGCGACCAGGACGGTGGCAGCAGCTGATAGCCAAGGAACTGCTGGTCAATGCCGTACGGTGCAAACCACGCGCCAAAGACGCACAGCAACACCAGACCGGCACAGCCATAAAGGCCGATCATTGCCGTGGTGTCACCATAGAATTTACGCCACACGGTACGCAGCACGCCGGGCGTGCGCTTTTCACTGTATACGCTATCGTAAGGCATACCATTCCTTATGCTTCAATGGGTTAGCCATAGCACCCAGAATATCGGACAACACGTTGACAATAATCACCAGCGAACCAATCACCATCACACCCGCAGAAATAGCGGCGTAGTCCTGCTGGCGAATGGCGTTAATCAGCCATCGCCCAAGGCCTGGCCAGCTAAAGACCATCTCGGTGATCATGGCCAGCGTCAGCATGGTGGAAAACTGTAATCCAAGACGCGGAATAACCGGCGGTAGCGCGTTGTGCAGGACGTTGCGGCGCAGTATGGTCAGGCGTGACAACCCGCGCGTGGCGGCGGCTTTGACGTAGTTCTGGTCAAATACCTCAATGGTGCTCAGGCGCATCAGGCGGATCACTTCGGTTGTCGGCGCAACCGCCAGGGTCAGCACCGGCAGTACCATATGGCGCAGGGCGCTGACGATCATCTCGTGGCGCCATACCGAATCGGACAGCCACGCGTCAATAATGGCAAAACCCGTCACCGTTTTAACCGTATAGAGCAGGTCAAAACGCCCCGAAACCGGCAGCCAGCCCATCGTCAGCGAGAAGAAGAGCGTCAGCAGCAGCGCCAGCCAGAATACCGGGATGGAGAAGCCGAACAGGGCGAGGGCGCTGATAAACTTATCCTGCCATTTATTGCGGTAGATCCCGGCGAGCATGCCCACGGGGATCCCGACCATCAGGGCAAAGCCGAAGGCCAGAATGCACAGCTCCATCGTGGCCGGGAACACCTCTTTCAACTGCTGGGAAATCAGCTGCCCGTTAATGCTGGACACGCCGAAATCCCAGTGCAGGAGCCCGTTAAACCAGAAGAGCCAGGCATCCCACAGCGACGACCCCTGAAGCGGGGCATGGGGCGTGAAATAGCTCAGGCTGAAGCCGACAAAGTTCAGGAAAAAGAGCGTCACCAGCAGCAAAAGGAGCCGACGTAAGGTAAAAATAATCATGGTTTTTTCACCTCTTGTTCTTTTTCACGCGACACGCCAGCGAACGAGGCGTTGCCGAACGGACTCAGTACCAGACCTTTAATATCATAACGATAGGCCTGAAGACGCAGGGAAGAGGCCAGCGGCAGCACCGGCAGTTCCTGGGCGAGGATCTTCTGCGCTTCATCATAGGCGTCAATACGTGAGGCCAGCTGCTGGGAAGCCAGCGCTTTTTGCAGCACGGCGTCAAACTCCCGGTTACACCAGTGGGCGTAGTTGGTCTGCGAGTTTATCGCCGCACAGCTCAGCAGCGGCCGGAAGAAGCTGTCCGGATCGTTACTGTCGGTCGCCCAGCCGGTCAGGGTTAAATCATGATTCATATCCATCAGGCGCGCCTCCTGGAAACGGCCCTCAACCGGTACGATGATCACTTTGACACCCACCTGCGCCATATCTGCCTGCAGCAGTTCGGCGGTCTTGAGCGGGCTGGGGTTCCACGCCTGGGAACTGGTGGGCACCCAAAGCTGCAGCGTCAGGTTTTCTGCCCCCAGCGCTTTCAGCTGTTCACGCGCTTTTGCCGGATTGTATTCCGTAATTTTAGCTTCACCGTCATAGGCCCACGAGGCGCGCGGTAAAATTGAGGCGGCGGTTTCCGCCGTGCCGTAGTAGATCGACTGCATCAGGCGCTGGTTGTTAATCGCCAGCGCCAGAGCGTGCCGAACGGCAGGGTTATTCAACGGCGGTTTATCCGTGTTAAAGGCCAGATACGCGATGTTCATCCCCGGGCGTAGCGTCAGACGCAGACGCGGATCGTCGCGCAAAATCGTGAGCTGGCTGGCCGCGGGCCAGGCAAGGACGTCACATTCCCCGGTGAGCAATTTCGACAGACGTCCCGTTCCGCCAGAGCCGAGATCCACCACCACCTGCGGCATCAGCGGCGTACCGCGCCAGAAGTGTTCATGGCGCTGCAGACGAATATATTGACCGGCGCGATATTCGGCCAACTGGAACGGACCGGTGCCAACCGGCTGGCGATCGAGCAGTTCCTGACGATCCTTTTTCGTCAACTGAGCCGCGTATTCGGCCGACATGACGGATGCATAGTGGGTTGCCAGGTGCCAGAGGAAGGAGGCATCCGGGCGCGTCAGCGTGAATTCAACCGTGCGGTTGTCCAGTTTGCGCACGCTTTTCACGGTGTCGGCAAACTGCAGACTGTCGAAATAGGGGAAATTGCTGCCGTTAACGTTATGCCACGGGTGGTTGCGGTTAAAGATACGCTGGAAGGTGAAGACCACGTCATCTGCGTTCAGCTTGCGCGTGGGGGTAAACCACGGTGTGCGTTGAAACGCGACGTCATCGCGCAGGTGAAAACGGTAGGTAGCGCCGTTATCCAGCACTTCCCAGCTTTCCGCAAGCTCAGGCACCAGACGGTAGGTGTACGGGTCAACATCAAGCAGACGGTCGTAAAGCTGCGCGGCAAGGGTATCCACAATCAGGCCGCTGCCCGCTTTTTGCGGGTTGAAGGTATCCACCTGGCCGCTTACGCAATAGACGAAGCCGCTGTCACGAATGTCAGGCTGCGGCGTTTGCCCGGGCGCAGCAAAAGCCTGGCTGCTAAACAGACCAAGTGCAAAAAAGGACGATAAAACCAGACGCATAATTTTTAAGGTTTTTAGGTTCGATCTGCAAAGTGTATCGCACTTACGCCTGCTTCGTAAAAATGTCTATGGTAAGTGCTGATATTGTCAGCGCATTTGATGCTTTTTAAGCAATGCCCTTAACTGATGGTAGGTCAGACCCAGCAGTTCAGCCGCCCGTTTCTGGTTGTATTTCGCCGTCTTCAGGCTTTGCTCCAGCAGCTGTTTCTCCTGGTCGTGCTGGAACTGGCGTAAATCAAGGGGGAGAGTAGGGTGATCGTCTGAAGACGTTGGCACGGTCAGAGACGGTACGCTGCGCTGAAAAGGATCGATAATGATGTTGTCCAGCTCGGTCTCGCTGCTGCCGTGGCGATAGACGGAACGCTCCACGACGTTTTTCAGTTCGCGGATATTTCCCGGCCAGTGGTAAGCAAGCAGCGTCTCCTGTGCATAATCGCTGAAGCCGGGGAACAGCGGCAGTCCGAGCTCGCGGCACATCTGAATCGCAAACTGGTCTGCCAGCAGCATGATGTCGCTTTTGCGCTCGCGCAGCGGAGGAAGCTGAACGACGTCAAAGGCCAGGCGGTCAAGCAGGTCGGCACGGAATTTCTCCTCCGCCACCATCTCCGGCAGGTTGGCGTTCGTGGCGCACACCAGGCGCACGTTGACCTGCAGCGGCTGGCTACCGCCGACGCGCTCCAGCTCGCCGTATTCAATCACGCGCAGCAGTTTTTCCTGCACCAGCATGGGCGCGGTGGCCAGCTCATCAAGAAACAGCGTACCGCCGTCGGCGCGCTCAAAGCGTCCGGGATGGCGTTTCTGGGCGCCGGTAAATGCGCCCGCTTCATGGCCGAAGAGCTCGGTATCGAGCAGGTTTTCATTCAGCGCCGCGCAGTTAAGGGAAATGAAGGGGCCGTCCCAGCGCCCGGATAAATAGTGCAGACGGTTAGCTATCAATTCCTTCCCCGTTCCGCGTTCACCGATGATCAGTACCGGTTTGTTGAGCGGCGCCAGGCGAGAAACCTGTTCCAGCACTTCCAGAAAACTGTTTGCTTCGCCGAGTAAATTGTCTTTGTATCCAGGCATGATGAAATTAACCACTCCTTAGCGATATTCACCAGGCAAGAATAGTTCTTTACTGCATGAAAATCAATCAGTCTCAGTGAAATCAATAAGATAAAAAGTTGGCATGATGTTTGTATTATCTGTACAGCAGGGCATAGCCCGATAACAGAACTATGAGGATTTGATTATGGGTATTTTTTCTCGTTTTGCCGACATCGTGAACGCCAACATCAACTCACTGCTTGAGAAGGCGGAAGATCCGCAGAAGCTGGTTCGCCTGATGATTCAGGAGATGGAAGACACGCTGGTTGAAGTGCGTTCTACCTCCGCCCGTGCGCTGGCGGAAAAAAAACAGCTTACGCGTCGTATTGAACAAGCTACCGCTCAGCTGAACGAATGGCAGGAAAAAGCGGAACTTGCGCTGCGCAAAGACAAAGAGGATCTGGCCCGTGCGGCGCTGATCGAAAAACAGAAGCTGGCAGAGCTGGTCGCGACGCTCGAGCATGAAGTGACGCTGGTGGATGACACGCTCACCCGTATGAAGAAAGAGATTGGTGAGCTTGAAAACAAACTGAGCGAAACCCGCGCGCGTCAGCAGGCGCTGACCCTGCGTCACCAGGCGGCAAGCTCTTCCCGCGACGTGCGTCGTCAGCTGGACAGCGGTAAGCTTGATGAAGCGATGGCGCGTTTTGAATCATTTGAACGTCGTATCGACCAGATGGAAGCGGAAGCCGAAAGCCACGGCATCGGTAAGCAGAAGTCGCTGGATCAACAGTTCGCCGACCTGAAGGCCGATGATGAAATCAGCGAGCAGCTGGCGGCACTGAAAGCCAAAATGAAGCAAGACAACCAATAATAATTCCTGCGGCACCTGAGCGTGCCGCATCGTAAGACAAGGAGTACACATGAGCGCGCTTTTTCTGGCCATTCCCCTGACAATTTTCGTGCTGTTCGTTTTGCCGATTTGGCTATGGCTGCACTACAGCAACCGTTCTTCACGGGGCGAACTTTCCCAGAGTGAACAACAGCGTCTGGTTCAGCTCTCCGATGAGGCGAACAAAATGCGCGAACGCATTCAGGCGCTGGAAGCCATCCTGGATGCTGAACATCCAAACTGGAGGGACCGTTAATGTCTGGACTGAATCTGAACAAAAAGTTGTGGCGTATTCCGCAGCAGGGCATGGTGCGCGGCGTTTGTGCCGGGCTGGCTCATTATCTTGATGTTCCGGTAAAACTGGTGCGCGTGGTCACGGTGCTATCGATCTTCTTCGGACTGGCATTTATTACCCTGGTGGCATACATCGTCCTGTCGTTTGTCCTTGACCCGATGCCGGAAGGAGAACTGGCTGCAGAAGGTGCCCCCACCAGCAGCGATCTTCTCAATGCGGTTGATGCGCAACTCGCCGCCGGTGAGAAGCGGCTACGGGAAATGGAACGCTATGTCACGTCGGATACCTTTACGCTGAGAAGTCGTTTTCGTCAGCTTTAAGAGAGAGATGAGATGAAACAACACTGGCAACAGGCCGGTCAGAAGGTAAAACCCGGCCTGAAAATCGCAGGTAAACTGGTCCTGCTGACCGCGTTACGGTTCGGACCGGCAGGTGTGGCGGGGTGGGCAATAAAATCCGTTGCCCGCAAGCCGGTCAGAATGGTGCTGGCCGTGGCGCTCGAACCGCTGTTGCAAAAGGTGGCAAAACGGCTTTCTCGCCGCTACTTATCCCAATAATTTCCGCCGGTGTTAGCCCTTTCCCTTCCGGGAGAGGGACTGGCGACGGTTAACCGCATTTCTCTTTTCCCCGTGCTTTCTTTGCGGCAGCTCACAATATTGCGCTGAGCTGCTTTGCAAACACCTTTTTCTCCTTCCCGGTCCGTTGACAGATATTTTTCATGGGAGTAGATTGCCACCTCGTGGGACCGCTACCATGGAAAATGAAATGAAGACAAAAATTAAAGAACTCATTAATCTTGTTTACGGGGAAACGTTTTCTGAAGCCCAGTTTAAGGTGCTGATGGAAAATATTGGAAAGGCCGCTTCTGTTATTACAGAAAAACGTAAGATAGCCTGGGATGAAAAAGATGTTGTTCTGATTACCTATGCCGATCAGTTTTCAGCGAAAGGGGAGAAGGCGCTGCCGGTTTTTACACGTTTTTATAACAAATGGCTTTCCCATTCCTTTTCTCATGTTCATCTTTTGCCTTTTTATCCATGGTCTTCGGACGACGGATTTTCTGTTATTGATTATCATGAGGTTGCGCCTGAAACGGGTGCGTGGCGAGATGTGGCTGAATTAAAACAGTCCGCCAGTTTAATGTTCGATTTCGTCTGCAACCACATGTCAGCCAAGAGTAAATGGTTCTCTAATTATCTGAAGCAAACGCCTGGCTATGATGATTTCTTTATTTCTGTCGATCCTGAAACAGATTTATCCGCGGTGACGCGTCCGCGTGCCTTACCGCTTCTTACACCTTTCACGTTGCATGATGGCAGCGTGCGACACCTGTGGACCACCTTCAGCGAGGACCAGGTTGATCTTAACTTTGCCTCTCCGCAGGTGCTGATCGCGATGGTGGACGTGCTGCTGCATTACCTGATTGAAGGGGCGCGATACATTCGTCTGGATGCTGTGGGCTTCATGTGGAAAATACCCGGAACAAACTGCATCCACCTTGAGCAAACCCACCAGCTCATCCAGCTTTTCCGCGCTATCACCGAGGCAGTCGCCCCGGGGACGGTGATTATCACCGAGACGAACGTTCCGCATAAAGATAACGTCGCTTATTTCGGTGACGGTGAAAATGAAGCGCAGATGGTTTATCAGTTCTCTTTGCCGCCGCTGGTATTGCATGCGGTGCATTGTCAGGACGTCCGGACGCTGAGCCAGTGGGCAGCGTCGCTGAGGTTGCCTTCGACGAAAACCACCTGGTTTAACTTCCTGGCTTCGCATGATGGGATTGGTTTGAATCCGCTACGCGGAATTTTACCTGAGTCGGAAATCCTCTCTCTTGTGGAGAAACTTCAGGCTGATGGGGCGTTGGTTAACTGGAAAAATAACCCGGATGGTACACGCAGTCCTTATGAAATTAATGTGACCTATCTGGATGCATTAAGTACGCGTGACAGTCTTGATAGCCATCGGATTGCCCGGTTTATTCTGGCGCATGCCGTCCTCTTAAGTTTCCCCGGCGTGCCCGCGGTTTATATCCAGAGTATTCTCGGCTCGCGTAATGATTATGCAGGTGTTGAACGTCTGGGATACAATCGCGCGATAAATCGTGAAAAATACATTGCTGGACAAATTGATAGCGTGCTTGAAGATAAAAATAGCCTGCGCTCTCAGGTCTATTGCGCATTAAGCCAGTTAATCGCGCTGCGTAGGACGGAAAAAGCATTCCATCCTGACAGTGAAGCTTATTTTAGTGCGTCAGGTGAGCATGTGTTAAAAATCGTTCGCGTGGCGGATTGTGGCGAAAAAATAACGGCGCTGTTTAATTTCAGCGATGGCATTCAAACGGTGGAGTCCGATATTCAATCCGGAACGGAGTTGATTGCCGGAAAAGATATTACAGATAAAACGCTGACCCTATATCCATGGCAGGTGTTGTGGATTAAAGAAAACTAAAAAGGACCTTAAAAATGAAAATGCCCAGAATTGTGCTGATATCAGCACTGGTTTCGTGCGCCCTGTTATCAGGCTGCAAGGATGACAAAAAGTCTGCTGTCACCATTGAGTTTATGCACTCATCTGTCGAGCAGGAGCGTCAGGCGGTTATCACGAAGCTGATCGAAAAATTTGAGAAAGAGAACCCCGGCATCACGGTGAAACAGGTGCCGGTAGAAGAGGATGCCTACAACACCAAGGTTATTACGCTCGCCAGAACGGGCGCACTGCCTGAGGTAATTGAAGTCAGTCATGACTACGCGAAAGTCATGGACAAGGAACAGCTGCTGGATCGCAAAGCTATTGGTGAAGCCATTAAAGCGGTAGGCGAGAACACCTTCTATGACGGCATCTTGCGCGTTGTGCGTACGGAAGATGGTTCTGCCTTGACGGGGGTGCCAGTCAGTGCCTGGCTATCCGGCGTCTGGTATCACAAAGATGTGCTTGCTGCAGCGGGTATCCAGGAGCCGCATAACTGGGAACAGCTGCTGAAAGCCAGCCAGAGCCTTAACGACCCGGCCAAAAAACATTACGGCATTGCGCTGCCCACCGCGGAAAGCGTGATGACAGAGCAGGCATTCTCCCAGTTTGCGCTTTCCGGCGGCGCGAACGTTTTTGATGCCAAAGGGAACGTCGACATCGATACCCCTGAAATGGCAAAGGCACTGGCGTTTTATAAAGCCCTGGCCGCGACCACCATGCCGGGTTCAAACGACGTCATGGAGATCAAAGATGCCTTCATGAACGGTTCTGCGCCGATGGCGGTTTACTCCACCTACATCCTGCCGGCGGTATTCCAGGATGGAAACCCTTCCAACCTGGGCTTCGTCGTCCCAACAGAAACATCTTCTGCAGTTTACGGCATGGTCACGTCGCTGACGATTACCACCGGTCAAACCGAAGATGAAACTCAGGCGGCTGAAAAGTTTGTGACCTGGATGGAGCAGGCTCAAAACGCAACCGACTGGGTCATGATGTCGCCTGGCGCGGCACTGCCGGTGAACAAGCTGGTGGTGGGCACTGATACCTGGAAAAACAACGATGTGATTAAAGCGTTTGGGCAACTGCCTTACGAACTGATTGCGCAGTTCCCAAATGTGCAGGTGTTTGGTGCCGTGGGCGACAAAAACTTCACCCGCATGGGCGATGTAACCGGGTCCGGCATTATCAGTTCTATGGTGCATAACGTCACGGTAGGTAAACAAGATCTCAGCAACACGCTTAGTGACAGCCAGAAGCGACTGACTGATCTGGTTTCACAACGATAGGAGCGCTCTGCGGAAGGAAATTATGAAGACGTTGTTTTCTGGTCGTTCAGATATGCCTTTCGCCATGCTGCTGTTGGCCCCCAGCCTGATTTTGCTGGGGGGCCTGGTGGCCTGGCCAATGATTTCCAATATTGAAATCAGTTTCTTACGTCTGCCGCTGAACCCGCGTATAGATGCGGTGTTCGTCGGGCTCGATAACTACATCCGCATTCTCGGGGATGCTGCTTTCTGGCACTCGCTGTGGATGACCTTCTGGTACACCGCGCTGGTGGTGATTGGCAGCACGGGGCTGGGGCTGGCTGTTGCGATCTTCTTTAACCGTGAATTCCGTATGCGGAAAACGGCGCGTTCACTGGTGATTCTGTCCTACGTTACGCCGTCCATTTCGCTGGTGTTTGCATGGAAATACATGTTCAACAACGGCTACGGAATTGTGAACTATCTGGGCGTTGACCTGCTGCATCTGTATGACCAGGCGCCGCTGTGGTTCGACAACCCTGGCAGCAGTTTTGTACTGGTGGTGCTGTTCGCCATCTGGCGTTACTTCCCGTACGCGTTCATTTCGTTCCTGGCGATTTTGCAGACCATTGATAAGTCGCTGTATGAAGCGGCGGAAATGGACGGCGCGAATGCCTGGCAGCGTTTTCGAATCGTTACGCTGCCCGCGATTATGCCGGTGCTGGCAACGGTGGTGACGCTGCGCACTATCTGGATGTTCTACATGTTCGCAGATGTCTACCTGTTGACGACCAAGGTCGATATTTTGGGCGTCTACCTCTACAAAACGGCATTCGCTTTCAATGATTTGGGTAAAGCTGCGGCGATTTCCGTCGTGCTGTTCGTGATCATCTTCGCGGTGATTCTGCTGACCAGAAAAAGGGTAAACCTCAATGGCAACAAATAAACGCGTACTGAGCCGCATTGGTTTTTATCTGGGGCTGGCGGTGTTTCTGGTCATCACGCTGTTCCCGTTCTTCGTGATGCTAATGACGTCATTTAAGAGTGCGAAAGAGGCAATATCGCTTAACCCGACCATATTGCCGCAGGCGTGGACGCTGCAGCATTACGTCGACATCTTTAACCCGCTGATTTTCCCGTTTGTGGACTACTTCAAAAACAGCATGGTGGTGTCGCTGACCTCATCGGTGATTGCCGTATTTCTCGGCACGCTGGGGGCCTACGCCCTGTCCAAACTGCGTTTTAAGGGCCGCACGACGATCAATGCGAGTTTTTACACCGTCTATATGTTCTCCGGAATATTGCTGGTGGTGCCGCTGTTCAAAATCATCACTGCCCTTGGGATCTACGACACCGAGCTGGCGCTGATTATCACCATGGTGACCCAAACGTTACCGACAGCGGTGTTCATGCTGCGCAGCTATTTCGACACCATCCCGGACGAGATCGAAGAAGCCGCGATGATGGACGGCCTGAACCGCCTGCAAATCATCTTCCGCATCACCGTGCCGCTGGCGATTTCCGGGCTCGTGTCGGTGTTTGTCTACTGCTTCATGGTGGCGTGGAACGACTACCTGTTTGCGTCCATTTTCCTGTCCAGCGCCAGCAATTTCACCTTGCCGGTCGGGCTGAACACGCTCTTTAGCACGCCAGATTATATCTGGGGTCGCATGATGGCGGCATCGCTGGTGACGGCGCTTCCGGTGGTCATCATGTACGCCCTGTCTGAACGTTTTATTAAAAGTGGTTTGACCGCCGGTGGCGTGAAGGGCTGAGGCGGCCAATTTTAACAAGGAGTCAGTCATGAAAAAATTAGTTGCGACAGCGCCTCGTGTGGCGGCGCTGGTGGAATATGAAGATCGTCCGGTTGCGGTTCATGAAGTGAAAATTCGCGCTCGCTTTGGCGCGCCTAAACACGGTACCGAAGTGGTGGATTTCCGCGCCGCCAGTCCGTTTATCGATGAAGAGTTCAACGCGGAGTGGCAGATGTTTACCCCGCGTGAAGAGGGTACGGCCCGCGGGATCGAATTCGGTAAGTTCCAGCTGGGCAACATGATTGTTGGCGACATTATCGAATGCGGTGATGACGTCACTGAATATCAGATCGGCGACAGCGTCTGCTGCTACGCACCGCTGCAGGAAACGGTGATCGTTAACGCGGTGAACAACTACAAGCTGCGCAAAATGCCGCAGGGTGCCTCCTGGAAAAACGCCGTTTGCTACGATCCAGCGCAGTTCGCCATGAGCGGCGTGCGTGATGCCAACGTGCGGGTCGGCGATTTTGTAGTCGTGGTGGGGCTGGGGGCGATTGGGCAGATTGCTGTCCAGCTGGCCAAAAAAGCCGGGGCGTCCGTCGTTATCGGTGTCGACCCTATTGAACACCGCTGCGAGATCGCCCGTCGTCATGGGGCCGACCACTGTCTGAACCCAATCGGCACTGATGTCGGTCAGGAAATTAAAAAGCTGACCGGGAAGCAGGGCGCGGACGTGATCATCGAAACCAGCGGCTATGCAGATGCACTGCAGTCCGCGCTGCGCGGACTTGCCTATGGCGGCACCATCTCCTACGTAGCCTTCGCAAAACCGTTCGCGGAAGGCTTTAACCTTGGCCGCGAAGCGCATTTCAATAACGCGAAGATTGTCTTCTCCCGCGCCTGCAGCGAACCCAACCCGGACTACCCGCGCTGGAGCCGCAAACGTATTGAAGAGACATGCTGGGAACTGCTGATGAACGGCTATCTGAATTGTGAGGATCTGATCGACCCGGTCGTGACCTTCACCACCAGCCCGGAAAGCTACATGACGTATGTCGATCAGCACCCGGAACTCAGTATCAAAATGGGCGTCACTTTTTAAGCTAAGGAGAGCACATCATGAAAATCGCAACACAAAACCAGGCCTTTTTCCCGACCAATATCATGGAAAAATTCGAGTACATCAAAGCGATGGGTTTTGATGGCTATGAAATTGATGGCCGACTGCTGGTAGAAAACCTCGCCGAGGTAAAAGCGGCCATCAAAGCCACCGGTCTGCCGGTGACGACGGCCTGCGGTGGATACGATGGCTGGATTGGCGACTTCATCGAAGAACGTCGTCTGAACGGGTTAAAGCAGATTGAACGCATTCTGGAAGCGCTGGTTGAGGTGGGCGGCAAGGGCATTATCGTGCCTGCTGCCTGGGGAATGTTTACCTTCCGCCTCCCGCCAATGACCTCCCCACGCAGCCTGGAAGGAGACCGCAACGCGGTAAGCGCCTCCTTGCGCTGGCTGGATGAGGTCGCGGCGCGCACAGGGACGACCGTCTACCTGGAGCCGCTGAACCGCTATCAGGATCATATGATCAACACCCTTGCTGATGCGCGTCGCTATATCGAAGAGAACGGCCTGAAGCACGTGCAGATCATCGGCGATTTCTATCATATGAACATCGAAGAAGACTCGCTGACGGATGCGCTGCATCAGCACCGCGATCTGCTGGGCCATGTGCACATCGCAGATAATCACCGCTATCAGCCGGGCAGCGGTAGCCTCGATTTTGCCAGCCTGTTCGATCAGCTGCGTGCGGATAATTACCAGGGTTACGTGGTGTATGAGTGCCGTGTCCGCGCCGAGGATCCGGCGCAGGCTTATCAGGACTCCCTCACTTATTTGCGTGAATGCTAAGGATGACGAGCGTGATGAGTGCTTCTTCACCTTTGCCTCTGCGCGTCGCCATTATTGGCGCCGGGCAGGTCGCGGACAAAGTGCATGCCTCGTATTACGCCACGCGCAGTGATGTTCAGATGGTGGCTGTCATGGACAGCCATCCTGAACAGGCTCGGGCGTTTGCGGAACGTCATAGTATTCCCTCGGTATGGCAGGATACGCGAGAGATGCTCGAGGCGGTTAAGCCGGATGCGGTGAGCGTCTGTTCGCCTAACCGGTTCCATTTCGAGCACGTCATGGCCGCGCTGGAAGCGGGCTGCCACGTGATGTGTGAAAAACCACCTGCTATGACGCCGCAGGAGGCCGATAGGATGCGCATGGCCGCGCGCAAGGCGGGAAAAGTGCTGGCGTATGATTTTCACCATCGTTTTGCTCTCGATACGCAACTGTTGCGTGAGGCTGTGATGAAGGGGGCGCTGGGGGAAATTTATTACACCACGGCCCAGGCGCTACGCCGCTGCGGGGTTCCAGGCTGGGGCGTCTTTACCAACAAAGCGCTACAGGGCGGTGGGCCTCTGATTGATATCGGTATCCATATGCTCGATGCCGCAATGTACGTGTTGGGGTTCCCGGCGGTAAAAAAGGTGACGGCACACGGCTTCCAGAAGCTGGGAAACCGTAAAAGCAGCGGCCAGTTTGGCGAGTGGGATCCCACGCAGTTTACCGTTGAGGACGCCCTCTTTGGCACGATTGAGTTCTACAACGGTGGCATTCTGCGCCTCGACACGTCGTTTGCGCTCAATATCCGTGAGCAATCGATCATGAACGTCGCATTCTGCGGTGAAAAGGCGGGCGCTACGCTTTTCCCGGCGCACATCTACAACGATGAAGGCGGTGTTTTAGTCACCCTCACGCAGCGTGAAGAAGCTGACGACCAGCGTCATATGCGCAGTATGGATGCCTTCGTACGGCATGTGCTGGGAGAGCCCGTCACGATAGCTGATGCGGAGCAGGGGCTGGTTATCCAGCAGCTTGTCGCCGCGTTGTATGAATCAGCAGAAACAGGGGAAAGCGTGACCTTATGCTAAACGTGTCTGTATTAATCGACCCGGGCTTTTGTCCACACAGCCTGAATAAATACGCCTCTATCATGGCCTGCGGTAATGGCTACATGGGGATCCGCGCTGCGCATGAAGAAGATTACACCCAGCAAACCCGAGGCATGTATCTTGCGGGTCTCTATCATCAGGCGGGTCGTAACGAGACCACTGAGCTGATCAATCTGCCGGATATCAC
The DNA here is from genome assembly GCF_000568095.1 of Enterobacter sp. DC4. Taxonomy (NCBI): domain Bacteria; kingdom Pseudomonadati; phylum Pseudomonadota; class Gammaproteobacteria; order Enterobacterales; family Enterobacteriaceae; genus Enterobacter; species Enterobacter sp. DC4. The sequence goes on from NZ_AZUB01000002.1 coordinate 520,217, forward strand.
CGGTATTGATGTTGAGCTGGATGGCGTCAATTTCACGCTCCTGTCAGGCGAAATCCTTGAGTGGCAGCGCGAGCTGGCGTTTGCCAGTGGCGAACTTCGTCGGAGCGTGGTCTGGCGCTCGCCCGACGGGAAACGCTATCGTCTGGAAAGCCGTCGTTTTGTATCGCTGGACCAGTTGCCCCTGGTGGCCATGCAGCTTTCGATCACACCGCTTGATGATGTCTCGCAGACCGTGCTGAAAACCGGCATTGATGCAACGCAAACGAACAGCGGCAGACAGCATCTGGATGAAATGTCGATCAGAGTGTTTGACCAGCAATACATGCAGGGCGTGTATGAAACGCAGGACCGTGCGTCAGAAGTGGTTGTTTCGGCGTTTTGTCAGCTCTCTGCGAAGAGCGACAGCTGCTTCACCGCCAAAAATCGTCGTCTCAGCGTTCATCATTCACTGACGATTGCGAAGGGTGACACTGTCACGTTAGAAAAGATCGTCTGGGTGACGCATCGCAGTGATAAAGCACTGTCGCAGGCCTCTTTCGCTCGCAACGCGCTGGCCGATCTTAAGGTCTGTGCGGCAAGAGGCTACGACGCGTTGCTTGAGAGCTCATCGTATGCCTGGGAAGAGGTCTGGCGTGACGCTCGGGTGGAAGTGGACTCTACGGAGTATCAGGATCAGATGGCGCTGGATTACTCCGTCTGGCATTTGACGACCATGACACCTGCCCATGATGAGCGAAGCAGTATCGCCGCCAAAGGGCTGACGGGTGAGGGGTATAAAGGCCACGTCTTCTGGGATACCGAAATTTTCCTGCTGCCTTTCCATCTCTTCACGCGGCCCCGAACCGCCCGCAGCCTGTTGCGCTATCGTTGGCTGAACCTGGCCGGGGCGCGGGAAAAAGCCCGTCGCAACGGCTGGCCAGGCGCGCTGTTCCCATGGGAGAGCGCCGCGAGCGGCAAAGAGGAGACGCCGGAGTTCGCGGCTATCAACATCCGAACCGGCACGCGCCAGAAGGTGGCCTCCGCGCTGGCGGAACACCATATCGTGGCTGATATTGCCTGGGCCGTCGTCGCTTACTGGCAGGCGACACACGATGATGCCTTTATGCGGAATGAAGGTCTGACGCTGCTGATGGAAACCGCTGCGTTCTGGATGGGCCGCGCAACGGAAATCAATGGTCGTCTCGAAATCCATGACGTCATCGGACCGGACGAATACACCGAGCATGTGAACAACAACGCTTATACCAACTATCTGGCCTGGCACAACGTCGCCTGCGCTCGCCAGTTTATGGCGATGTTTGGGCGCGAGGATGAAGGTTTTACGCAGAATGCCTCACGGTTCCTGGCGCGCTTATGGCTACCAGAGGCCGACGCGGACGGTGTGATCCCCCAGGATGATACCTTCATGGCAAAACCTGCTATCGATTTGAGCCGCTACAAAGCCAAAGCGGGTAAGCAGACCATTCTGCTCGATTATTCCCGCGCGGAAGTGAACGACATGCAGATCCTTAAGCAGGCTGATGTTGTGATGCTTACCTACCTGCTGCCGGAGCGGTTTACCTCGCAGCAGTGTGCCGCCAATCTGGCGTTCTACGAACCCCGCACAATCCATGACTCTTCGCTGAGCAAGGCCATCCACGGCATTGTGACCGCCCGCTGTGGCGATACGGAAGGGGCCTACGCCTTCTGGCGCGCCGGCGTGGCTATCGATCTGGGCGACGATCCGCACAGCAGCGACGACGGCATTCATGCCGCGGCCACGGGTGCTATCTGGTCCGGCGTCATTCAGGGCTTTGCCGGCATGCAGATAGTGGAAGGGGAGCTGCACCTTGCGCCCAGGGTGCCAGCCCACTGGCGAAGACTTGCTTTCCCCCTGCGCTGGCGGAACACCACGCTGCGCTTTACGTACGAAAACGAGGTTTTAACCATTGAAGCTTCGGCACCTGTCACGCTGACGCTGTGGGGCAAAACGCTACACGTATCGGGGCATAAAGTTTGTGCCTGTAAGGACTTTCTTGCATCTGTGAATGGGACCGCTACCACGGAGGTGCACCATGACGCTTAAGGCTGTTGTATTCGATCTGGACGGTGTGATCACCGATACCGCACACCTCCATTTTTTGGCCTGGCGTGCAGTGGCGGAGGAAATCGGCATCACCATCGATGAAGTGTTTAACGAACAGCTGAAGGGTATTAGCCGCATGGATTCCCTTCAGCGCATCCTGAAGCATGGCGGGAAAGAGGGAACGTTTAGCGATGAGCAGTGCCTGGCGCTGGCGACGAAGAAAAACGCGTTCTATGTCCAGTCTCTGGCGTCACTGACGGAAGATTCACTGCTTCCCGGTATTCGCGACGTGCTGGCGGATATCCGTGCGGCGAACGTCAAAATTGGGCTCGCCTCCGTTTCCCTGAATGCCCCTGGCATCTTGCGCGCCCTGGGCATTCAGCACGCTTTTGATTTTTGCGCTGATGCTTCCCTCATTATCTGTTCGAAGCCTGACCCGGAGATCTTCCTCGCCGCCTGTGCTGGCCTGAATGTGCGTCCTGAAGAGGCCATGGGTATCGAAGATGCACCTGCAGGCGTTGAGGCGATCAACGCGGCGGGAATGCTATCGGTTGGGATTGGATCTGGCCTGGACCATGCGGGATTACAACTTCATTCAACGCGGGAACTGACCTGGAAATGTCTGACCGAGTTTTGGGCATCCCGGACGTATTGATAAGGAATTAACAATGGCTCAACTGTCTCTGAAACACATTCAGAAAATCTACGATAACCAGGTCCACGTGGTTAAGGATTTCAATCTCGAAATCGAAGATAAGGAGTTCATCGTCTTCGTCGGGCCTTCGGGCTGCGGTAAATCCACGACGCTGCGTATGATTGCCGGTCTGGAGGAGATCAGCGCGGGTGAACTGGTCATTGACGGCGTTTGCATGAACGACGTGCCCGCCAAGTCTCGCGATATCGCGATGGTGTTCCAGAACTATGCGCTTTACCCGCATATGACGGTCTACGACAACATGGCGTTTGGCCTGAAGATGCAGAAAATCGCCCCGGCGGTTATCGAAGAGCGCGTTCACTGGGCGGCACAGATCCTCGGCTTGCGCGAGTACCTCAAGCGTAAACCCGGCGCGCTGTCCGGCGGACAGCGTCAGCGCGTGGCGTTGGGCAGGGCGATCGTGCGCGAAGCGGGCGTGTTCCTGATGGATGAACCGCTCTCCAACCTCGATGCCAAGCTTCGCGTGCAGATGCGGGCTGAAATCAGCAAGCTGCACCAGAAGCTTAATACCACCATGATTTATGTGACCCACGATCAGACGGAAGCCATGACGATGGCAACCCGCATCGTGATCTTAAAAGACGGCATTATTCAGCAGGTCGGTGCCCCGAAGCAGGTGTACAACGAACCGGCGAACATGTTTGTCGCAGGGTTTATTGGCTCCCCAGCCATGAACTTCATTCGCGGCGCTATCGATGACCGCTATTTCGTCACGGAAACGCTGCGTCTGGCGATCCCGGAAGACACGCTCGCTTCACTGAATGCCGCAGGGTATCAGCGTAAAGCCGTGGTCTTTGGCATCCGCCCGGAAGATATTCTCACTCTGCAGAGCTGCGGTGAAAACATCGCGGCGAAAGTCAGCGTCGCCGAACTGACCGGCGCGGAGTTCATGCTCTATGCCACCTTTGGCGGCCATGAACTGGTGGTTCGCGCAGGCGCCGCGAATGACTATGCCGCTGGGGATAATATCGACATCCAGTTCGATATGAGTAAGTGCCATTTCTTCGACGCTGAAACCGAAGCGGCTATTAGATAAGAAAGGTGTTTGCCGGAAATGCAAATTTCCGGTTTTTTTGTTTGTAAATTATAAAGGGAATATTTAATGGGTACTCTACTAAGAAGTGCTGCGCTCGTTCTGTGCGCAGGGGTTAGCTGCGCACAAGCATCAGAAACAGCTAAACAGTGGGAATTTAATATTGGCGCGATGTATGAAATAGAAAACGTTGAAGGTCAGGCCGACGATAAAGATGGATTATATGAGCCCTCCGTGTGGTTTAATGCAACCTGGGATGCGTGGACTATTTCTCTGGCGATGTATCAGGAGGGGCCGGTTGATTACAGCAGTATGACCCGTGGAACCTATTTTGACCGTCCTGAATTTGAATTACGCTATCGCTTTATCGCAACCGATGATTTTACTTTCGGTCTGACCGGTGGTTTCCGAAATTATAGTTATCATTTTAAAGATGAACACGGTGCCAAAGACGGCAGCGCGAATATGCAGCGCTACAAAATTCAGCCTGACTGGGACATTAAATTAACCGATGACTGGCGCTTTAGCGGCTGGTTTGCCATGTATCAGTTTGCCAACGATCTGGAAAAAACCGGCTATGCTGACAGCCGCGTCGAAACCGAAACGGGCTTTACATGGACCATTAACGAAACCTTTGCGGCTAAAGTGAATTACTATTTAGAGCGCGGCTTCAATATGGACAGTACCCGTAATAACGGTGAATTCTCCACCCAGGAAATTCGCGCCTATCTGCCTATTTCATTGGGCCAGACGACCCTAACGCCTTACACGCGACTGGGACTTGATCGCTGGACGAACTGGGACTGGCAGGACGATCCTGAGCGTGAAGGGCATAATTTCAACCGACTGGGTATGCAGTACGCCTATGACTTCAACAACGGTTTATCCATGACGCTGGAATACGCCTATGAGTGGGAAAATCATGACGAGGGTGAAAACGACCGCTTCCACTATGCGGGGGTTGGCGTAAACTACGCGTTCTGACCGACGACACGCCAGGGGCACTAAGCCCCTGGTTTTAGCGAAGGGAAGCAGCCAACAAAAAGTGGGTATCAACCAGCACTTTTTGCGGGGCGGGCTGACCGGCAATACGCCTGAAAAGAAGATCGCAGCTCTCTTCCCCCAGTTTTCGTGTGGGGATATCAAAGCCGCCAGGTGCGGGCGTTAAAATGAGAGACAGCATCGGGTCGCTGTATCCGGCTATCACCACCTGTTCCGGGATCATCAGATTCAACTCATCCGCCGCACGATAGAGGCTGAGCAACTTCATGCTGTCGGTCGCAAATACCGCATCAGGCGGCGTGGGTGACGACAACAGTTCCAGAGCCGCCGCGAGCGCACTCTCATGGGTATAACCGCCATCCCTGATCCAGTCCGGGTTAATGGCAATACGGTGCTTTTCCAGACTGGCTTTATAACCCGCCAGACGATCGATCGAAACATGATAATCAAGCGGCGCATGCAGACAGGCAATTTTTTGCCGACCGTTTTTTATAAAGGTTTCGGTCAGCGTGGCGCTGTCATGAAAATTATCCGTGTCGACGGAATAAATATTCTGATACTCACCTTCCACTTTGCCGATAACTACTACCGGTACGCCATATGCATCCAGCGTGGTGAAAAAGGATTCATTTGCGGGTGAACTCAGCATAATGATCCCTTTGATCATTTTCTGTTTTATTTTACTTACACATTTCAGCAGATCGTCTTCGCTGCTTTTTGAGGTTTGCAAAATAACATCAAACCCTTCTTCTTCCGCTTTAGCCGTAATGGCATGAAGGACATCGGAGAAAAAGGGATTACCGGCAGTGGTTTTGGTTGAACGGGTCGAAATAACCATAATGGCATCAAAGCCTGAAGAGGTCAGGGCGCGAGCCAGTTTGTTGGGCTGATAATTTAATTCGTCAATCGCCTTCAGCACTTTGTCACGTGCTTCGGGAGAAATATTGGTTTGTTTATTCAGAACGCGGGAAACGGTTGATTTCGATACGCCCGCAACCCGTGCGATATCATAGATGGTGGGTGACATACACCTTACTCACTCCGGACTGACAGCAATGCCGTTCATCTTACTGGAGAGAAAACGGCAATAGCAATAAATAAGAATTGATAATCAACGATCTGCCCCCATTTATTGTATTCTGAAGCCATGCATTCAAGGCTTCCAGGCAACGAAGGACGGCGATGAAGCGACTTAAGAACGAAATCAATTCACTGGTGAACCGTGGCGTTGACCGTCATCTGCGTCTGGCCGTGACGGGGCTGAGCCGCAGCGGTAAGACAGCGTTTATCACCGCGATGGTAAACCAGCTCCTGAACCTGCACGCCGGGGCGCGTCTGCCGTTGCTTAGCGCGGTGCGGGAAGAACGCCTGCTGGGCGTGAAGCGCGTCCCACAGCGGGATTTTGGTATTCCACGTTTTACCTATGACGAAGGGCTGGCGCAGCTCTATGGCGATCCGCCCACCTGGCCGACGCCGACGCGAGGGGTCAGTGAAATTCGCCTCGCGCTGCGTTTTCGCTCGAATGAATCCCTGATGCGCCACTTCAAGGATACCTCCACGCTGTACCTGGAAATCGTCGATTACCCCGGCGAATGGCTGCTCGACCTGCCGATGCTGGCGCAGGATTACCTTAGCTGGTCCCGCCAGATGACGGGCCTGTTGCAGGGGCAGCGCGCCGGGTGGTCGGCCAAATGGCGACAGCTGTGCGAAGGTCTGGACCCGCTTGCGCCGGCAGATGAGAACCGTCTGGCGGCCATTGCCGATGCCTGGACGGCGTATTTGCACCAGTGCAAGCAGGAAGGATTACACTTCATTCAGCCGGGGCGATTTGTTCTGCCGGGTGATTTAGCGGGCGCGCCTGCGCTTCAGTTCTTCCCCTGGCCGGATGTGGACGGGGTGGGCGAGTCGACGCTGGCGCAGGCGGATAAGCACACTAACGCCGGGATGCTGCGCGAGCGTTACCATTACTACTGTGAAAAAGTGGTCAAGGGATTCTATAAAAACCACTTTTTGCGATTTGACCGTCAGATTGTGCTGGTGGATTGTCTGCAGCCGCTTAACAGCGGGCCACAGGCCTTCAACGATATGCGCCTTGCGCTGACGCAGCTGATGCAAAGTTTTCACTACGGGCAGCGGACGCTGTTTCGCCGTCTGTTCTCACCGGTAATCGATAAACTGCTCTTTGCGGCCACGAAGGCCGATCACGTCACGGTTGACCAGCATGCCAATATGGTGTCGCTGCTGCAGCAGCTGGTGCAGGACGCCTGGCAAAACGCCGCCTTCGAAGGGATCGGCATGGATTGCCTTGGGCTCGCGTCCGTGCAGGCGACGCAAAGCGGGCTGATTGACCTTAACGGTGAGAAAATACCGGCATTACGCGGTAACCGGCTCAGCGACGGTGAACCGCTTACCGTGTATCCGGGCGAAGTGCCTGCGCGGCTGCCGGGGCAGGCCTTCTGGCAGAATCAGGGCTTCCAGTTTGAAGCCTTCCGCCCGCAGGCAATGAGCGTCGACAGGCCATTACCACACATCCGTCTGGATGCGGCGCTGGAGTTTTTGATTGGAGATAAATTGCGATGACGGAACCGTTAAAACCGCGCATAGACTTTACCGGAACGCTTGAGCAGGATCCTCAGGAGGCGTTCAAAACCGCGCAGACGTTCAGCGGCACGCAGGCTGATAACTTTGCCCCGGCCCTGACTGAGGAGCCTGGCGTCGAAGAAGGACCGGCGGAGGCGGTTGTGGAAGCCGCTCTGCGTCCAAAACGCAGTCTGTGGCGCAAGATGGTCACCGCCGGTCTGGCGCTGTTTGGCGTAAGCGTGGTTGGGCAGGGCGTGCAGTGGACGATGAATGCCTGGCATACTCAGGACTGGGTCGCGCTGGGCGGATGTGCCGCGGGCGCGCTGATTGTGGGGGCGGGCATCGGGTCGGTTGCCACCGAGTGGCGTCGGCTCTGGCGTTTGCGCCAGCGCGCGCACGAGCGTGATGAAGCGCGGGATCTGCTCCACAGCCACGGCACCGGGAAAGGTCGTGCATTCTGTGAAAAGCTGGCCAGCCAGGCCGGAATCGATCAGTCGCATCCGGCGCTTCAACGCTGGTATGCCGCCATCCATGAAACCCAGAATGACCGGGAAGTGGTGACGCTCTACTCCCATATGGTTCAGCCGGTACTGGATGCCCAGGCGCGACGCGAGATCAGTCGTTCTGCGGCGGAATCCACCCTGATGATTGCCGTGAGCCCGCTGGCGCTGGTCGATATGGCCTTTATCGCCTGGCGTAACCTGCGCCTGATCAACCGTATCGCGAACCTTTACGGCATAGAGCTGGGTTACTACAGTCGGCTCAGACTGTTCAAACTGGTCCTGCTTAATATCGCGTTTGCCGGGGCGAGTGAGCTGGTGCGCGAAGTGGGCATGGACTGGATGTCGCAGGATCTGGCGGCGCGTCTTTCTGCCCGTGCCGCTCAGGGTATCGGCGCGGGATTATTAACGGCGCGTTTGGGGATTAAAGCGATGGAGGTCTGCCGTCCGCTGCCGTGGATTGATGGCGATAAGCCCCGGCTGGGGGATTTCAGGCGTGAACTGATCGGCCAGCTCAAAGAGACGCTCAATAAAAAACCGACTCCGTGAGGTTTTGTTCACTAATCGTGCTGGCTGTCAATATTTGTTGACAGCCATCTTCCGGATCACCGTGTTCTGACATATCATTTTACTGTTATTGGCTTAAAACGGTGAATTTCCCATGCGTCTTGAAGTCTTCTGTGAAGACCGTCTCGGTCTGACCCGCGAATTACTCGATCTTCTTGTTTTACGTAGCATTGATTTACGTGGCATTGAGATCGATCCTGTCGGGCGAATTTACCTCAATTTTGCCGAAATTGAATTTAATACCTTCAGCAGCCTGATGGCAGAAATCCGCCGTATCGCTGGCGTTACGGATGTACGCACCATTCCCTGGATGCCCTCTGAGCGTGAGCATCTGGCCCTGAGCGCGCTGCTGGAAGCCATGCCAGAGCCGTTCCTCTCCCTGGATTTGAAAAGCAAAGTTGAGCGCGTTAACCACGCGAGCTGCCAGCTTTTCGCGCAGAGTCAGGAGAAGCTCAGCAATCATAACGCCGCGCAGCTGATCCCCGGCTTTAACTTCCAGCGCTGGCTGGACAGCAATCCGCAGAACACGCTTAGCGAGCATGTGGTGATTAACGGACAGAATTTCCTGATGGAGATCACGCCGGTCTATCTGAAAGGAGAAGGGAATACTCGCGTGTTGACCGGGGCAGTGATCATGCTGCGCTCGACGTTACGCATGGGTCGCCAGCTGCAAAACCTCTCCAGTCAGGACGTTGGTGCATTCAGCCGGATTATTGCCGTCAGTCCGAAAATGCGCCATGTGGTTGATCAGGCGCGCAAGCTCGCAAGCCTGACCGCGCCGCTGCTGATTACCGGGGATACCGGCACCGGGAAAGACCTGCTGGCTCACGCCGTGCATCTGGCGAGTCCGCGTGCGGCTAAGCCCTATCTGGCACTCAACTGCGCCTCTATTCCGGAAGATGCCGTTGAAAGCGAGCTGTTTGGTCACGCGCCGGAAGGTAAGAAAGGGTTCTTCGAGCAGGCTAACGGCGGCTCGGTGCTGCTGGACGAAATCGGCGAAATGTCGCCGCGTATGCAGGCTAAGCTGCTGCGTTTCCTGAACGACGGAACGTTCCGCCGCGTCGGTGAGGATCACGAAGTGCATGTGGACGTGCGCGTCATTTGCGCCACCCAGAAAAACCTGGTTGAACTGGTGCAAAAGGGGATCTTCCGCGAAGATCTCTATTACCGCCTCAACGTCCTGACGCTGAATATTCCGCCGCTGCGCGATTGCCCTCAGGACATCATGCCGCTTACGGAGCTGTTCGTCGCCCGCTTTGCCGACGAGCAGGGGGTGCCGCGTCCGAAACTGTCTGCTGATCTTGGCACGGTGCTCATGCGCTACGGCTGGCCGGGCAACATTCGTCAGCTCAAAAACGCCGTATATCGCGCGCTGACCCAGCTTGAAGGGTATGAGCTGCGCCCGCAGGATATCCTGCTGCCGGATTACGATGCCGGAACGGTATCGGTAGGCGAAGAGGCGATGGAAGGGTCGCTGGACGATATCACCAGCCGTTTCGAGCGTTCTGTGCTGACGCAGCTGTACCGCAGCTATCCCAGCACCCGCAAGCTGGCAAAACGTCTTGGCGTCTCGCACACCGCAATCGCGAATAAGCTGCGTGAGTACGGTTTGAATCATAAGAAAGGTGACGAATAACAAAAAAGCCTCTGCAAAGAGGCTTTTTACTTTACGTTTATTCCTTCGCCATCGGCGTGTTAACGATTTCTGTTTTTGTCTCTCCCTGAATCGACGCAATCCTGCTTTCGACGTCTTTCACCTGCTGCGGGCTGTGCAGCAGGGTATAGGTCAGATCGAACTGCGCGCTGGCGCCTGGCTCCAGCTGCTTAACCCGCTTCTGCTCGCGTTCAATCGTCACGGGGTAGGCGTAGCTGGTACCCGGTTCGATGCCCGTGACATAACCCTGCTTCAGCGTGTCGGTATTTTTCCATAAGGTCAGCACGGGCAGCTGGCGCGTATCAAACTGGATTGATGCGCCTTTATCTCCGGCTTTATTGACCACTGCCGCGAGCGTTTCGTGGTTGTTGTCTGCGAGCGGTTTAATGTTAAAGACCATCTCATCAAAGCCCTTTGTCGGCCCGGCGTAGGTTTGCCAGTCGTTAACGCCCGCTTTGGCGTAGTCATTGAATGGGCTCACGCTCACCGCAGGCGCAAGGAATCGGGCGCCTTCTTCGAGGATTGGCGCGCCGAAGTTGCTGTGATAGATGATTTGGTAATCGTGAGGGTAATCTGCATGGTTTGTCAGAACATCATGCAGGCTGAACTGGTTGGTTCCGGGAACGTAGCGCAGTTCGGTCATGGTTTGCAGATCCGCTTTTTTAAAGGTGCTCTCTTTGATCAAACCCCGAACGCGGATCTCATGCGGAGCGGCATCCGCAACCTCGACCTCTACCTGCGATACCGGTGTATTACCGGCTCTGCCATGCAGGGTGTAAATTTGCCCGTCCGCGGTGACCGGGTGCCCTGTCCACTCATAGCCACAGCGCACCATCATCTCGTTGAAACCATCCAGCCAACCGAGACCGTTGCGGCTTTCAAGGTTGATATAAGCCGGGTTCACGACCTCTTTGACGGGGGAATTCCAACCCAGTCGGGTGCCAAAGCCTTCTACGTGCAGAAGGTTCATCCCGCGGGTCGGGCTCAGGGTGATGGTGAGGCCATCTTTGCTGCTAATAATGATGACTTTGCTGCCTTCCTGCTTACCGCCATGTAAGACTTTTTGCTCAATGCTGAACGTTTGATCCTTAACTTTCAGCTCGTCACTGGAAATCTTCCAGTTTCCTTTCTCTACGCTGCTTTCAGCGCTTGTCAGCACCCAGGTTTTAGCCGCAGCATGACCAGAAATCAGGACCGCAAGGAGCGTAAAAGCGAATTTGATCTTCATATATTATCCTTTTTGCTGAAACGATTATTTTCTTTCGTAAGCAAATCTAATGTTTAGACAAAAAGGGAAATGTGATGTGCTTCACTGGGGATAAAAATAGGGAATTTTAACGATTATTATGCGTTATTGATCACGCTAATGTTACATATTGCCAAAGTTATTGCATGATTAATGTGACTTACGAGCATTTATGCTTTAACGATTCAGCTTTGAGGTAATAAAAAACCCCGCCGCAGCGAGGTTGAGAATAAGTTGTATAGAATGCTAAGGACTTATTATGCTTTCAGCACGTCCAGCGCGGCAGTGTAGTCCGGCTCGGTGGTGATTTCGTTAACCAGTTCGCTGAAGACGACGGTGTCGTTTTCATCCAGAACCAGTACAGCACGTGCTGCCAGACCCTTCAGTGGGCCTTCAGCAATGCTGACGCCATATTTCTCGAGGAAATCTGCGCTGCGCAGGGTGGAGAGGGTAATAACGTTGCTCAGGCCTTCGGCACCGCAGAAACGGGACTGGGCAAACGGCAGGTCAGCGGAAATGCACAGCACAACGGTGTTGTCCATTTCAGTCGCCAGCTGGTTGAATTTACGCACGGATGCGGCACAAACACCGGTATCAATGCTTGGGAAAATGTTCAGTACTTTGCGTTTGCCCGCAAACTGAGCCAGTGTGACGTCAGACAGATCTTTAGCCACCAGAGTAAAAGCCTGCGCTTTGCTGCCAGCCTGCGGAATGGAACCTGCTACAGCAACCGGGTTGCCCTGGAAATGAACGAGTTGTGACATAGATATCTTCCTGTTTACATATAGTTAACGTCGGGGCTAGTGTATGCCATCAGCGGATAACACGGCAAACCAAATTTTTCGCCTTACCGGGCCGCAAGGAGTCAGTGATGAGAAGCGTTAAGGTCTATGAAGAAGCCTGGCCATTGCATACCCCGTTTGTGATCTCTCGCGGCAGCCGAAGTGAAGCCAGCGTGGTCGTAGTTGAAATCGAAGAAGAGGGTATGAAAGGCGTCGGGGAATGTACGCCTTACCCGCGCTACGGAGAAAGTCCTGCGTCGGTGATGGCGCAGATCATGACCCTGGTGCCTGACCTGCAAAAAGGGCTCACGCGCGAGGCGTTACAGCAGCGTTTACCCGCCGGGGCGGCGCGCAACGCCATCGACTGTGCGCTCTGGAGCCTTGAAGCCGCTAAGCAGCAAAAATCGCTGACGTCCTTGCTGGGTGTGGTGCTGCCGGAGACCGTCGTGACGGCGCAGACGGTCGTGATTGGTGAGCCGGAGCAAATGGCCGCCAGTGCGAAAGCGCTCTATGACGCCGGGGCCACGCTGTTAAAAGTGAAGCTCGACGATCGTCTGATCAGCGAGCGGATGGTCGCTATTCGCTCGGCGGTGCCCTCAGCCACGCTGATTGTGGACGCCAACGAGTCGTGGCATCCCGAAGGGCTGGCCGCGCGATGCCAGCTGCTGGCCGATCTGGGCGTAGCGATGCTGGAGCAGCCTCTGCCGGTAAAAGAGGATGCAGCTCTGAAGAATTTTATCCATCCGTTGCCCGTGTGCGCGGATGAAAGCTGCCACACCCGCGAAAATTTGAGCGAGCTTAAGGGCTGCTATGAGATGGTCAATATCAAGCTCGACAAGGCAGGCGGACTGACAGAAGCCCTGGCCCTTGCAGCGGAAGCCCGGGCGCAGGGGTTCGCCCTGATGCTGGGATGCATGCTCTGCACCTCCCGGGCGATCGGCGCGGCGCTGCCGCTGGTCAACCAGGTTCGTTTCGCCGATCTGGATGGCCCGACGTGGCTGGCGGTTGACGTTTCACCGGCCCTTAAATTTACCAGCGGCGTGCTTCATCTTTGAGGCTGCCAGCGCAGAAGGTCCGTCATCGCTTTTAGGTAAATTTCGCTGGCTTCGTCGGAGGATATCGGCGGGAATTCAGCGGTGATGCAGGGCAGGCTCAAATCGGCACACCAGCTTCCGAATGATCCGGGTGTTTCATACCCCACGCTGGCGACGAGCGGCAGGGCGAAAGCCTGTGCCAGCCACGCGCCCAGGTCGGAGTGACGCGGATCTTCAATGCAGGCCAGCGGATCGTGGAAGGAGACCACCCACGCGGGGTGGATCTTATGGATAAGCTGGCACAGCGCCTGCGTTTCCGGCTCGGAACCGGGCTTGTCTCCCGTCAGCAGCACCACGTCCCGCTCCTCCGCGGAGCTGTTCCAGCGATACACCGTTTCTCCGGCGCGCCAGTTTGCCGCCGGGAAATTACGGTTCAGGTCGACCCCCCTCGCATTTGCCCGTAATCCAAGCTGGCAGCCATCCGGATTCACGGCAAGAATCACATGATGGCGTCGTAATGACGGCGTCAGCGTCCGCAGCGCGCACGAGAGCGTGACGACAGACGAGTTCTCATCACCGTGCGTGCCGGCAATGATCAAACCGCTGTCGCGATCGGCATCGGGTGCCGGGAACCAGATCAGCGATGCGCCTAAAAATGAGCGGCCATATTGTTCCGCGCCCGGAGGAAAGGCGCCGCGTTCCGCGCGTGGTCGGGTGGTTGCCATACGAAATCCTGATAAAAAAGTCTCTACTGGCAGTGTTGTGCAAAAGCCGCTGTTAATCAAATAGTTTCCGTAACGGCTGAGAATTGCCTTAAATCACTATTCAGGCGTAAGTTATTTGCATTTCTTATTGTCGAAACAAATAATTACGCATCTGCTTGTTACCTGAATTTATTAAAGGGGATCTTATGAAGCATCCTGTTTCGCGTCTTTTTACCGCACTGTGTCTGTGCGGGCTCTCTACACTCTCATACGCTGCTGATGTGCCGCAGGGCACGGTACTGGCGCAAAAACAGGAGCTGGTCAGGCATATTAAAGACGAACCGGCTTCGCTCGATCCGGCAAAAGCGGTGGGGTTGCCCGAGATTCAGGTGATTCGCGATCTTTTCGAAGGGCTGGTGAATCAGAACGAGAAAGGGGAACTCACTCCGGGCGTGGCGACCCGCTGGCAGAGCAACGATAACCGTATCTGGACGTTCACCCTGCGTGACAACGCGAAATGGTCTGACGGTACGCCCGTCACTGCGCAGGATTTTGTCTACAGCTGGCAGCGTCTGGTTGACCCGAAAACCACATCTCCGTTTGCCTGGTTTGCGGCGCTGGCGGGTATCAACAACGCGCAGGCCATTATCGATGGTAAAGCGGCGCCTGACACCCTGGGCGTGACGGCGGTGGATGCCAGAACCTTACGCGTCCAGCTGGACAAACCGCTACCGTGGTTCAGCAACCTGACGGCAAACTTTGCCTTCTATCCGGTACAAAAAGCGAACGTTGAAAGCGGTAAAGAGTGGACGCGTCCGGGTGCCCTGGTGGGCAATGGCGCATACGTCCTGAACGACCGCGTGGTGAATGAAAAACTGGTTGTCGTTCCGAATACCCACTACTGGGACAATGCGAAAACTGTCCTGCAAAAAGTGACCTTCATTCCGATCAATCAGGAATCATCTGCCACCAAACGCTATCTGGCGGGGGATATTGATATCACCGAATCATTCCCGAAAAACATGTATCAGAAGCTCCTGAAGGACATTCCGGGACAGGTGTATACGCCGCCTCAGCTCGGAACCTATTACTACGCGTTTAACACGCAAAAGGGCCCGACGGCCGATGCCCGGGTTCGTCTTGCCCTGAGCATGACCATCGATCGCCGCATTATGGCGGAGAAGGTATTAGGAACCGGTGAGAAGCCGGCCTGGCATTTCACTCCTGACGTGACGGCGGGCTTCACGCCTGAACCTTCACCGTTCGAGCAGATGTCGCAGCAGGAGCTGAATGCTCAGGCGAAAACCTTGCTCCAGGCCGCAGGTTACGGTCCTCAGCGTCCTCTGAAGTTGACCCTGCTGTACAACACCTCGGAAAACCACCAGAAAATCGCCATTGCGGTGGCGTCAATGTGGAAGAAAAATCTCGGTGCGGACGTCAAGCTGCAAAACCAGGAGTGGAAAACCTATATCGACAGCCGTAATACCGGTAATTTTGATGTGATCCGCGCGTCATGGGTAGGCGATTACAACGAGCCATCGACCTTCCTGTCCCTGCTGACCTCAACCCACAGCGGCAATATCTCGCGTTTCAATGAGCCAGCCTACGATAAAATTATCCATCAGGCGACGCTGGAAACCACGGCGAAAGCGCGTAATACGGACTACAACATGGCGGAGAAAATCCTCATGGAGAAAGCGCCCATCGCGCCAATTTATCAGTACACCAATGGTCGTCTGATTAAGCCCTGGGTGAAAGGCTACCCCATCAATAATCCGGAAGACGTGGCGTATAGCCGGACAATGTATATTGAGAAACACTGACGCCCAGGACTTAACTACTACAAAATCCAGAACTGGCGCGGAGTACAGCGCCAGTTGCTCCTTCTGATCCTCTCCCGCCACAGCAGAAAATAACACTTTCCTGACGATACTCGCGCTGATATTTATCAGGCGATTCAAAAAACACAATACGTAATTGTGGGTAAAAATTGCATGTGTTGAAAATCGCCATCTACACTTGAACAAAATAATATCTTGTGTTCTGCATATTAAAAACATGCAGTAACTCCAGTGAGGTCAATATGTCTTTCACTAACAGAGAGTTGCGTGAACTTGTCGAAACACAATTAAAATATACGTTATGCGTTAGCCTGGACAAGGCTACCAACGGCGATATATTCAATGCTGTGGCGCTGGCAGTGCGGTATTTTCAGCAAGATCGCTTTCTCGATAGTCAGGCTCGGCAGCGCGCTGAAAAGAAAAAACGCGTTTATTATCTCTCAATGGAATTTTTACTCGGGCAGTCATTGCGTAACAACCTGATGAATATGAATTTGCTAGATGATATGCGTCAGGTTGTCAATGAGCTCGGATTTGATTTTGATAATATTTTTGATGAAGAACCCGATGCGGCACTTGGGAATGGGGGGTTAGGGCGCCTGGCCGCCTGCTTCATCGATTCTATGGCTACGTTAGATATTGCTGCTTCAGGGCATGGTATCAAATACGAGTATGGTTTATTCAGGCAGACGTTTGAGAATGGTCAGCAAGTCGAACATCCAGATGACTGGCATTCCATGCACTCCCCCTGGCTAGTTGAACACCATAGCCAGGCTATGCTGATCCCCATTGGTGGTTTCATTGAACATTCAGATGATGTTAATGGTAATTACAATCCAATGTGGATGGGATGGAATACCATCGTAGGCATTCCTAATGATTATTTCGTTTCTGGTTACAGAGGTAACACCACTAATAAACTTCGTTTATACAGTGCCGTAGCTTCTAACTCTTTCAATATTCATATTTTCAATCATGGTGATTATATAAAAGCAGTTAGTGAAAAAATAGCTTCTGAAAATATCTCAAAAATACTCTATCCTTCTGATGAAATTCTCTCAGGTAAGGAGCTCAGACTTACTCAGGAGTATTTTCTTGTGGCATGTACTTTGCGTGATATTTTTCGTGAATATACTGAAATTGAAACGGATATTTCTTTATTGCCGAAGCATGTTGCTATCCAGCTTAATGATACGCATCCCGCGCTGGCTGTTGTCGAGTTGATGCGAATACTTGTAGATGAACATAACCTTCCCTGGCACCAGGCCTGGGATATCACCCAAAGAACCTGTGCATACACGAACCACACGCTGATGCCTGAGGCCCTGGAAACCTGGCCAGTGGCGTTGTTTGAAAAACTGTTGCCGCGGCACTTGCAGATTATTTTTGAGATTAACCACCGTTTTCTTGAGGATGTCGCCTCCCGTTGGCCCGACAAACCGCATTTGTTGACCTCCTTGTCTCTGTTTTCGGGGGACAACGAGAAAAGTATCAGGATGGCAAATTTGGCCATCGTCGGGAGTCATTGTGTAAATGGGGTGGCGATGCTCCATTCCGAGCTTATCAAAACGCACCTGGTTCCCGATTTTTATTTTATTACGCCAGATAAATTCATTAATCAGACCAACGGCATTACACCGCGCAGATGGTTGCAGCAGGCTAACCCAAATCTTGCCGCGTTTCTGAATCAGCAATTGGGTACCCGATGGCCGACGGATTTACATATGCTTCGACAGCTGGAGAAGCATGCGGATGATACGGGGGTGATCGATCATATCCGCGGCATTAAATTCAAAAATAAATCCGCGCTGAGCCAGATTGTTTCTCAACGTTATGGGATTATGTTGGACCCTATGGCAATGTTTGATTGTCAGGTAAAACGCATTCACGAATACAAGCGCCAGCTTCTGAATATTCTTCACGTCATTTCTCTCTATATTGATATTAAAGAGAATGGGAGAACCATAGCGCCTAAGGTGCATCTTTTTGCAGGTAAAGCGGCACCCGGTTATCGAATGGCAAAGCTTATTATTCAGTTAATTAATGCTGTTGCGAATAAAATCAACAGCGATGCGCGTATTGCCGGACAGCTGAAAGTCATTTTTCTTGAGGATTACAAAGTCTCCTTAGCCGAAAGCATAATACCGGCAACAGACCTGTCTGAACAAATATCCACAGCAGGTACGGAGGCATCTGGAACCAGTAATATGAAGTTCGCGCTGAATGGTGCGTTAACAATGGGTACGTATGATGGTGCCAACATTGAAATTCTTAATGCTGTTGGGGTAGAAAACTTCTATCTTTTCGGCGCGACGGCTGAAGAAATCAATGAAATGCGTTCAAATGGCGATAATAATCGTTTCTATCGTCAGAGCGATCCTCGAATGATGCGTATAGTGGATACGCTTATTTCTGGCGAATTTACCGCGGATCGTGAAATTTTTGCACAGCTACACCATATGTTGACAACAGCCGATCATTATTGTCATCTGCTGGATTTTGACAGCTACAGTCAAACCCAACGTCAGGCAATGGCGGATTTTGAACATCCCCGCCAGTGGCATCGAAAAGCGTTGCTAAATATTAGCCGAATGGGGGAGTTTTCGAGTGACAGAACCATTCAGGGATATGCAAGGGATATTTGGGGAATAAATTGCTGAGGGTCATGCTTCCGGTTGCCTTCCGGGAGCGATGCCGGTGCACTAAGATCTGCATTCGGGAACACGTTACGCCTGATGTGAGGGTGATTATGAACTTTGAAATACAGAGTGAAAATGACGTACAGATTGTCGTTCCGCTGGTTCGCAGGCTGGATGCTTCTGTCGAGCAGACCTTTAAGCAGCAGGTGCTGGAGGTGATTGAAAAAAGTAATAAAAAGATATTGCTGGATTTCAGCCACGTAGATTTTATTGACAGCAGCTGTCTCGGCGCGCTGGTATCCATACTCAAGAGTTTAAACGGCAAGGGTGAGCTGGTGCTGTGTTCGCTTAACAGCAATACACACGATCTCTTTAAGCTGACCAGGATGGATCGTATTTTTTCTATTAAGGCCAATCGGCAGGATGCCCTGCAGGAGTTGATGGGCTAATATCACATTGCTTTTAGGGGAGAAAGCGGGATGTGCCAACGGTTAAAACGAGAACTGACGCATCCTCGCGCCAGTCCTGAAAACATGGCTCCGCTCCACCCGCGGTATTCGCCCAGGCTGATACCGGCGCGCTATTGTGCTAATAACGCACTAAACTTCGCCAGCCACTGCGGATGCGCGGGCCAGGCGGGAGCCGTCACCAGGTTGCCGTCTACGTGGGCCTGATCGATGCCGATAGTGGCGTAGTGTCCTCCGGCGAGGCGTACCTCAGGCGCACAGGCCGGGTAGGCGCTACAGGTTCGTCCTTTCAGGATACCTGCGGCAGCGAGCAGCTGTGGGCCGTGGCACACCGCTGCAATCGGCTTACGCGCGGCGTCAAATGCCTGCACCAGCTTTAATACGTCCTCATTTAGCCGCAGATACTCGGGCGCTCTCCCGCCGGGGATGAGCAGCGCGTCGTAGTCCTGTTCCTTTACGGTGGAAAAATCGGCGTTGAGGGTAAAGCGGTGACCGGGTTTTTCGCTATAGGTCTGGGCGCCGTCGAAATCATGGATTGCCGTCATGATGTAGTCGCCCTTTGGTTTATCGGGACAGACCGCATCCACCTGATGGCCAATCATCTGCAAAGCCTGAAAAGGCACCATGGTCTCGTAATCTTCGGCGTAGTCGCCAACCAGCATCAGGATCTTCTTGCTCATCATTCCTCACCTTTTTCAATAAAGATGATTAAGATATAGCCTGGCGTGGCTGAATTGCTGGAAATAAAAAAGCCCGTCAGAGCACGGGCAACATAAGCAAATGAATAAGTGATTCGTTATCAACGTTGTTGGAGGATAACGCCGCGTATTTTACGCGACTGTAAGGGAAGCAGATACCTGACATATTCGGTAGGTGAAACAAGCGATTAAACGTGCGTTACGGTGCGTCAAAGGTCGGGTAAAGAATATTTTCAAGAAATTCGACGAGATACCAGATCTCGCCGCTAAAAATAAACCAGAAACCAAATATAATAAGGAGTAAAATAATTAAGGTGAGTATTATTTCTGTTTTTTCCATTGCAGCTTTAACCCACCTGAAGCTAATTGATTCGAGGTGGGCATTGTAGCGGGGCTTTACTGGATACTCCAGTTTCATGCAGCAAGGACTTTATTGCGTCCGTCATTTTTAGCGCGATACAGGGCATCGTCCACACGCTTAAACAGCTCATCAATACTCTCCCCCTGATCGTGCCGCGCCACGCCGATGCTGACGGTAAACCGCGGTAAGCCCGGAATCGTAATGCGGGCTACGGCTGCACGGATCGACTCGGCAATCTGCAACGCGGTGTCGAGAGAAGTGCGCGGCAGCAGAATAACGAACTCTTCGCCACCCCAGCGGAACACCATGTCGCCCTCCCGACTACAGGCTTCGAGCGTTCGCGAGAGGGCGATAAGCACCTCATCACCTTTCAGATGACCGAACAGATCGTTAATATTTTTGAAATGGTCGGTATCCACCAGCAGCAGGCTAAATTGCTGTTGCGCAGGAAGATAATTGAGGCTGTTTTGGTCGGTAATGGCATAGAACTGGCGCCGGTTGAGTAGCCCGGTCATGGAGTCACGTAACGCCGCATGCTCCAGCTCCTGCTCCAGCCTTTTCTGCTCGGTGATATCGTGAATGATGCACAGCATCAGCTTGTCGCCGTAGATCTCAATGGGCCCGGCATACGTCTGAACGTGGCGGGTGGATCCATCGGCCAGGCGGTGAACAAAATTGAGCGGCTTATGACCACCGGGCAGCGCGGCAATCGCCGTCATAATGGGCATCACATCCCGCCCCAGGGTATTAATTTCCCAGGTATGCTTACTGCACATGTCGTCGTGTGAATAGCCATAAAAATTGAGTGCAGCCAGATTCGCATCGACGATTTGACCATCGCGGGCAGGATCGATCAGCAGCATCGGGGCGCTGTTGGTCAGAAAAAAGCGCGCGTAAAATCCCTGTTTTTTCCGCCGGTAGGTGGCGGAACGGCTGGCCTTCAATCCTGAGAGTAATTGTGGTGAGGTCCCCTCGAAAACAATCACGTCACCCCAGGGGGCGTAGTGGGCAAGCGAGAGACGACAGCTTAACGGCGTATCCTGGCCATCCCAGCTGATTGTCCAGATTTCGACGATCTCCTGCTCTGTTTTCAGTTCAGGTACATACATCGACAGGAGGAGTTGCGCATTCGCAGAATAGGTGCCTTTGCGAAGGTCATCGAGCGTTTTATCCCCCATGACCTGCGTTGCGGCCACATTCGCAAAAATGATCTGTTCCGACACGGGTGAAATGAGCCACACGGGTGTTTTAATTACATTCAACGCATCAAAACAAGGTTGCGACATAGGCATTTCCTGTTCATTGGCACACTGTGGCTGACATGTATGACAGAATTGACTCGCGTGTACTGCTTTGAAACATACTCCACTTCATCCCGTCAGGCATGATTTTTTTGTGAAGCAAATGCGTTTTCCGAATGAATTTTACCAATTGGTATAATTTGTTTGTCGGAGTTTATTTGCAGCAGCAGCCACGGTACCTGTTCGGCAGGTAAGGGGCGGGAGAAAAGGTACCCCTGCAGATAATCGCAGCCGAGACGGGTGAGGATCGCCTGTTGTTCTTCCGTTTCGATCCCTTCTGCCACCACATTCATTTCCATGGTCCGGGCGATACTGATGATGGTTTCAACCAGCTTGTAGCTTTTTTCATTTTCCAGCATCGAGGTTACGAAGCTTCTGTCGATCTTAAGTTCTTTAGCCGGAAGCACGCTCAGCATCAGCAGGTTGGAATAGCCCGTACCGAAATCATCAATCGAGACGGTGATCCCTGCGTGATTAAACGTATTGAGCAACTCAATACTGCGGTCGAGATTTTTAAGCGCGGTGCTCTCCGTTACCT
Source organism: Enterobacter sp. DC4 (assembly GCF_000568095.1). NCBI lineage: Bacteria > Pseudomonadati > Pseudomonadota > Gammaproteobacteria > Enterobacterales > Enterobacteriaceae > Enterobacter > Enterobacter sp. DC4. The sequence goes on from NZ_AZUB01000002.1 coordinate 541,944, forward strand.
CAAGGATCAGCCGGGACGGAGACAGGTTATATTTTTCCAGCATCGACGAGATGATAGGGAAAATGTCCGGCTGTTCGAACTGGACGGGGGATAGGTTAAGCGACAACGTCCACTGGCTGAACCCTTGTTCAGTCCAGAAATGCAGCTGCCGGCATGCCGCTTCAATGGCCCAGTTGCCCACCGGGATAATTAAGCCGGTTTGTTCGAGCGAGGGGATAAACAGACCAGGCAGCACAACGCCTTGCTCAGGATGCCGCCAGCGCAGAAGGGCTTCAAAACCATGAATGGTTTTCTCTCCCGCATGCCAGGTGGGCTGGTACCACAGTTCAAACTGGTCGCGTTCAAGCGCCTGAGAAAGTTCCTGCAGGAATCCGGGTTTCGCCGGGATCGCTGTTGACATCTCGGACTGATAAATCGCCCAGCCGTTGCGCCCATCGTCTTTGACATGATGTAAGGCTGCATCCGCCTTAAGTTTGAGCTCGTGCAGCGTTTCGCCATCCTGAGGATAGAGGCTGACGCCCGCGCTGATTGTCGTGCTCAACGTATGTCCGCAAACAGACAGAGGGCGTCGTACATCCCCGAGCAGTGAAGTGAGCAGGGCGTTGAGCTTTTCATCATCACATTCCGGCACCAGCAGGATAAAGGCGTCTCCTCCCAGTCTTGCCAGGGTCATCTCACGCGTGAGACGGGCCGTGATGCGCTGTGCGACGGTGATCAATAACTCATCGCCGACGCTGTGACCCCAGGTATCGTTGACGCGTTTGAAATGATCGACGTTCAGGAAAATGACGGCAAATTGCCTGTTACTCAGCAACGCGCTGCGCAGGCAGTCCTGCATGCGGAGATCCATCTGGTGGCTGTTCGCGAGTCCGGTGAGCGCATCAAAGCGCGCCTGTAGCTCAAGCTGCCGATTGAGCTGCCGCAGATTGTCCGTCAGCCGGCCGGTGCGTCGGTGAGAATCGACAAGGGAAATAATTAACATCACGCCAAGCAGGCAGAGCGTGGTGACCGAAACCCAGATGGATAACCCCAGTTCGCCGATCCCGCCGGGGAGGGTATGCGACATTTCCGGGTAATGCGCGGCACTCATGCCGGTATAGTGCATCGCACAAATGGCGGCGGCCATGACCAGGGCCGCGAGAAGACGATCGATAAAGACGCCTTTGTGTTTATCTCGCAGACGGAAAGCCAGCCACAGCGCCGTGCCGGAAGCCACCACGGCAATGACCACGGACAACCCCACAATACGGCGATCCCAGATGATGCTGCCATCCAGCATCAGGGCCGCCATACCGATGTAGTGCATAGACACCACGCCAGCGCTCAGGATAGCCGTGGCGAGGATCAGTCGAAAGGAAGAACGTTTTTTGCCCACGACGGCAATGTTCAGAGACGTGGTCGATGCAACCACCGCGGCGCCCAGTGACGCAAGGGTTAACCAGAGGTCGTAGCTCATCATCATGGGCATTTGCATCGACAGCATGCCGATAAAGTGCATCGACCAAATGCCAATGCCCAGCGTAACCCCACCGGCAATGCGCCAGAACAGGGCAGCCTTTCGGCTGGAAAGGGGGATCTTTCCGGCGCTGTCCAGCGCCACAAAGGAGGCGATAAACGCCACCAGATAAGAGATAGCGATTAACACAGGGTCCCACGATATATTGAGCATTATGCAATCCCACGCCTGAGAGGGTTACCGATTTCGCCTGCCGGGTACATCTATATCGGGCAACGAACATGCGCATTCAAACCATATTAGTTATTTATCGTGAAAAATGACCAGTCATATTAATACTCTAAAACTTATTAAGAATATAAAATATATTCTATTGTTAATGTATTAAGCATTGCTAAACAAAAACGAATAAAAGTAGCAAAGCTCCTTAAATATGAGGGCGATCGTATCGTCTCACCGCGGGCGATACTATCGCTTAAGATGGCGAGAGACCAGTATCACAGCATCCTGCGCAGAACATTTTCACTAATACACTCTTTTTGTCTGACTTAAGGCAAATCTCAGGATGCTAACGGCGAAAAAACAAACCCGTGAAGTTTGCGAGGAAAAACGTCTGAGCCAATGCTATAAGTCTTAATGCCGACCAAAATATAAAACGTGGGTATTATCATGCTAAAAAATATTAGTGTCAGGACCTTTATTATTGGGTTCCTTTTATCTCTTTTTTTGGTGAGTGCAGGTGTCGTTGTTCTATTTTCCAGCAATCCTTCTCTCTTTATTTCGCTTAATGTCATCAACTTCATTGCGCTATTTTTGCTCTGGGTCTATATGACGAAGTATCTTGTGACGCCGATCAATACGGTGAAGAAGAGTATTGAAGAGGTGACAGCAGGTAATCTTGGTGTCTCTATCCCTGAATTTGGCAATAACTGTGCCGGCCGACTCATCCCGGGGATAAACAGCCTCTCCGGCAACATTGCGACGCTGGTGCGCGAGATCAGGGCGTCGTCGCAAACCGCGATGACCTTATCGGATCAACTCTCGGCACGTAGCGCTCAGCTTTCGGTGAAAACCGAGCAGCAGTCTGCGTCTTTAGTGCAAACCGCAGCCAGCATGGAGCAAATGGCTGCGAGTACCAAAAACAATGCCGATAACACCCGCCTGGCGAGCGAACAGGCTAATGTGGCGACGCTGCAGGCGCGCAAGGGCGGGGAGCTGATGGGGCAGGTCGCCAACAATATGCAGTCCATCACCGAATGCGCCCAGCAGATGACGGAGATTATTTCGTTGATTGACGGCATTGCGTTCCAGACCAATATTCTGGCGCTCAACGCGGCCGTTGAGGCGGCAAGGGCGGGCGATCATGGAAAAGGTTTTTCTGTCGTTGCGGAAGAGGTCAGAAACCTGGCACACCGCAGCGCAGAGGCCGCGAAGAATATCAAAGCGCTGATTGAAGTCACCAGCAGTAACGTCACGCAGGGCGCTACCGTTGTGTCGCAGGCAGAGAAGAATATGCATGAAATCGTGACGGGCTCGGGGAATGTCAGTCGCTTAATGGACGATATTTCCGCGTCGACATCAGAGCAGGAAAAAGGCATTTCTCAGATCACGCTGGCGCTTTCGGAGCTGGAGCGGGTCACGCAAAGCAACGTGGCGATGGCAGAGGAACTCAACGGTTCCTCTGATGTCCTGCGCAATCAGGTCATTGAGCTGCAGGCCCGCACGCGTAATTTCAGACTTGACCAGGGCTCTTCTTCCTCATTACCAGGCGGCTCGCCATCCTTCCTCCAGCGGCCAGAGCACTCACTCTGACTGAATCTCAAAGCCTGGCATGCCAGGCTTTTTTTACGCCTCTGGCCAGTATGTACATTTCCTGAGCGATATCAGCGCGATGGGAGACATAGTTGTTGCTTAACCCCTGATGGAAGCTAGACTGACACCAAAAGAGCTAAAAAGGTGGAGGCGCTGTGGAAAGCATTAAAGGATCTGAACTTAACGTTCCTGACGCAGTTTTTGCGTGGGTGCTGGACGGCCGCGGCGGTGCGCGACCGCTGGAAGATAATGATGTGATCGACAGTGCGCATCCCTGTTGGCTACATCTGAACTATACCCACCCGGACAGCGCTGACTGGCTCGCTTCGACCCCGCTCTTGCCTAATAACGTGCGCGATGCGCTGGCGGGTGAAAGCCTGCGGCCGCGCGTGAGCCGAATGGGGGACGGTACGCTGATCACCTTGCGCTGCATTAACGGCAGCACGGATGAACGTCCGGATCAGCTGGTTGCGATGCGGGTATATATGGACGATGGACTGATTGTCTCCACCCGACAGCGTAAAGTCCTGGCGCTGGATGACATCGTAAACGATCTGAAAGAGGGCACCGGGCCGATCGATTGCGGCAGCTGGCTGGTGGACGTCTGTGACGCGCTTACCGATCACGCGAGCGAATTTATCGAAGAACTGCACGACAAAATCATCGACCTGGAAGATAACCTGCTCGATCAGCAGATCCCGCCGCGCGGTTTTCTGGCCCTGTTGCGTAAGCAGCTAATTGTGATGCGCCGCTATATGACGCCGCAGCGCGACGTGTACGCGCGTCTGGCCAGCGAAAGACTTGCCTGGATGAATGACGATCAGCGACGCAGAATGCAGGATATTGCCGACAGGCTGGGGCGCGGGCTGGACGAGATTGATTCCTGTATTGCCAGAACGGCGGTGATGGCGGACGAGATCGCGCAGGTGATGCAGGAGTCGCTGGCGAGAAGAACCTACACGATGTCCCTGATGGCGATGGTCTTTTTGCCCAGCACGTTTCTTACCGGGCTGTTTGGCGTAAACCTGGGCGGTATCCCGGGCAATGCCTATCGCTATGGTTTTACCGCGTTTTGCGTCATGTTAGTTGTTTTGATAGGCGGTGTTGCATGGTGGTTGCATCGTAGTAAATGGCTGTAAATTTACGCTTTTTCCAGCTTTTACCGGGATCAAAACGCTCTTTTAATTGAGCGAAGTCAATAAACATCTACCCCGTAAGGTGCAATATTACTCCCGCAGGTGAATGCAACGTCAAGCGATGGGCGTTGCGCTCCATATTGTCTTACTTCCTTTTTTGAATTACTGCATAGCACAATTGATTCGTACGACGCCGACTTCATAGTCGGCTTTTTTTTTGCCTCCTGATTCTCAACGTCTACCCTAAAAGGGACGACAGTAAATTATGGAGGGAATGATGAGCATCCTGAACGCTCTGCTACTGCAACAATCGCGTCAATCCGATCCTATCCCCAGCGATCCGGTGCCCATGCCCGATCCCATCCCGCGCCCGCAGCCGATGCCCGACCCGCCGCCCGATGAAGAACCGATTAAATTGTCGCATCGAACCGCGAGATCTGCGAGGATACGCGCCATCTGACTGCAAAGATGACCACGAGAGACTATTGTGACCGCTTTTTCTACCCTGAATGTTCTGCCCGCTGCCCAGCTCGATAACCTCAACGAGCTGGGATACCTCACGATGACGCCTGTTCAGGCGGCCGCGTTGCCTGCCATCCTCGAGGGCCGTGACGTGCGCGTACAGGCGAAAACGGGCAGCGGGAAAACGGCGGCATTCGGCCTCGGCCTGTTGCAGCATATCGATGCGGCGCTTTTTCAGACCCAGTCTCTGGTGCTGTGCCCGACCCGCGAACTGGCAGACCAGGTTGCGGGTGAACTGCGTCGCCTGGCGCGTTTCCTGCCCAATACCAAGATTTTAACCCTCTGCGGCGGACAGCCGTTCGGCGCGCAGCGTGATTCACTCCAGCATGCGCCGCACATTATTGTCGCCACGCCTGGCCGCCTGCTCGATCATCTGCAAAAAGGCACCGTCTCGCTGGATGCGTTACAAACGCTGGTGATGGATGAGGCAGACAGGATGCTGGACATGGGCTTCAGCGATGCGATTGACGAGGTGATCCGTTTCGCACCCACCGACCGTCAGACGCTGCTGTTCTCTGCAACCTGGCCGGACGCTATCGCCGCCATCAGCGGGCGCGTGCAGAAAAATCCACTCACCATTGAAATCGACAGCGTAGATGCGCTGCCCGCTATCGAGCAGCAGTTCTTTGAAACCTCGCAGCAGGGGAAAATTCCGCTCCTGCAGAAATTGCTGAGCCAGCATCAGCCTGCCTCCTGCGTGGTGTTCTGTAATACCAAAAAAGACTGTCAGTCGGTCTGTGATACCCTCAATGCCGCCGGGCAGAGCGCACTGTCGCTGCATGGCGATCTGGAACAGCGCGATCGCGATCAGACGCTGGTTCGATTCGCTAACGGCAGCGCCCGTGTTCTTGTCGCAACCGACGTCGCTGCGCGCGGTCTGGATATTAAATCCCTTGAGCTGGTGGTGAACTTTGAGCTGGCGTGGGATCCTGAAGTGCACGTGCACCGTATTGGCCGTACCGCACGTGCAGGAAACAGCGGTCTGGCGATCAGCCTCTGCGCACCGGAAGAGGCGCAGCGCGCCAATATTCTCTCTGAGATGCTGCAGATGAAGCTGAACTGGATGAATGCCCCTGCTGGCGTCAGCCTGGTGCCGCTGGAAGCCGAAATGGCGACGCTGTGTATTGATGGCGGTAAAAAAGCCAAGATGCGTCCAGGTGACGTATTAGGCGCGCTGACCGGGGATGTGGGTCTGGACGGAGCGGATATCGGTAAGATTGCAGTTCATCCGGCGCATGTCTACGTAGCGGTTCGCCAGGCGGTGGCCCATAAGGCATGGAAGCAGCTGCAGAACGGGAAAATCAAGGGTAAAACCTGTCGCGTACGTCTGCTGAAATAAAGCATCAAGCGTCTCAGAAGATGTTTCTGAGACGCTACTCGCTTACTTCACTTCAAGCACGTTCAGACGAAGCTCTTCAAACTGATTGTCATCGTCTTCCGGCTGCCAGCCGGCTGGCTGCATGGGAATATCTTCCCGGTCAAACGCCAGATCGCCGCCATTCACCACGTCTGAGTCATGGTTAATGCCTTTGAAGTCGAACAGTTCTACATCCGCGAGATGGGAAGGGACAACGTTCTGCATCGCGCTGAACATAGTTTCGATACGACCCGGATAACGCTTATCCCAGTCGCGCAGCATGTCGCCAATCACCTGACGCTGCAGGTTCGGCTGAGAGCCGCAAAGGTTACATGGAATGATCGGGAACCCTTTAGCCTGAGAAAAACGCTCAATGTCTTTTTCACGACAGTAGGCAAGCGGGCGGATCACAATGTGCTTGCCGTCGTCGCTCATCAGTTTAGGCGGCATGCCTTTCATTTTGCCGCCGTAGAACATATTGAGGAACAGCGTTTGCAGGATATCGTCGCGGTGATGGCCCAGCGCAATTTTGGTCGCGCCCAGCTCCGTCGCGGTACGATACAGAATGCCGCGGCGCAGGCGAGAGCATAGAGAGCAGGTGGTTTTCCCTTCCGGGATTTTCTCTTTCACAATACCGTAGGTATTTTCTTCGACGATTTTGTACTCAACGCCCAGCTTCTCGAGGTATTCCGGCAGAATGTGTTCCGGGAAACCCGGCTGCTTCTGATCAAGGTTGACCGCCACCAGGGAAAATTTCACCGGCGCACTTTGCTGAAGATTACGCAGGATCTCCAGCATGGTGTAGCTGTCTTTACCCCCTGACAGGCAAACCATGATGCGATCGCCTTCTTCAATCATGTTGAAGTCTGCAATGGCTTCGCCCACGTTACGGCGCAGTCGCTTTTGCAGTTTGTTCAGGTTGTATTGCTCTTTTTTGTTAATCTCTTGATTCTCTTGCATTGAGTACTACCTTCGGAGCCAGCAGGGGCAAAAATTGTATGCCGCGTATGGTACGGATTCCGGCGGCGAATACCAGCACGTTTTGCAGCGAGGTTATATCTGGCGTTGCAACGCTGTCAGCGTGCGCTGTGGTTTCAAGACCTCCTATAGCATCTTACTCGTCCTGGTTTTCCATATTTGTTCTATGACGGGAGGAAACTTGTATGGCATAAGAGCGTTAAACGAACATCAAAAGGGATGACGTTATGTCGCTATATGACCTCAAAACCGAAGCACTTGCATTACCGGAGACATGGCACTCTCATATATTAGGCCGCATTGGAACTGCGAATCTCAAAGTTTTACGCATGGATGAACGCTCAGTGATTGAAGAGGTTCATGAGTATGACGAGGGGTTACTGGTCATTGATGGACGTCTGGAACTGAGCGTGAAAGGTAAAAAAATCTCTGTAACGTCTGGACAACTTTATGTAGCCAAAGCTGGCACTCCCCATACTGTCGAAACAGGCAGTTTTGGCACACTGGTTATCATTGATTTACCAGAAACGGAAGTAGCCTCGCTTTAAGCGGCTTGCGATGAAGTGTCAGGGTGTCGTTCTGATCTCGTTCTCAGTCTACCTGAAATTAATGAAAACGTATCAGCAGGGCTGCCATTCGGTGGCCTTTTATCTTTCCCCTTGATGATGTCGTTTATTGCGCCATGGGAGCAGACCAAATATTCGGGTCTGAATGAAAATTTTCGACGCCTGACATGGTAATTATTATGTTATCTACCATGATTAAGACGATGACAATTCAATCACTTCAGCATCGCTGAAGCGGTTACCTCACTCTAATCGAGAACCCTAAATGCGCCATGCATCTATCCCCGTAGCTGCAGCCACGGCAATATTTTTGCTGGGCGTTTTTATCATTAATTTACAGGTTTGGTATTCTGCACGGGCTGACAGCCTTGCAGGGGCGCACTATGTTGTGCGGAACATGAACGTCATTCTTAAAGAAGCCCGTCATGCGACCCAGATAGCAATGCAGCTTGCTGAGAATGAGTGTGATGCTGAAGGACAGTATCGGCTCGGCACTGAAGCGGCATTACAACCGCATCTGAGAACGATCGTTATTCTGAAACAAGATGCGGTATGGTGCTCCTCTTTACCGGGAAATCGCGTGTTGTTGGTTAACGGCTCAGCGCTGCCTCAGGCATCATTGCTACTCGTTCCAGCGAAAAGTACGGTCAACGGCCTGCCGGTTCTCTTATACCAGACAAATCATGCCGGAAGCCGAATCATGGTGAGCATCAGTGACAGCCATATCCGGGATGCGCTGAATATGCCATTACGCGGCGTGGGATATTCACTGAACGTCGGCGATCGTATCTTAGGCCAATCAGGCGATGTGTTGACGGCAGCCCATTCGAACAAAGATGTACTAACGGTAAAAGATGCTGATTTTCCTTTCGCGATTCAATTTAACGCTCCGCCTCTGTTTAGCCTGACGAGATTATTCGACCAGGCCGGTGGGGTGTTGTTATTTCTGTTGCTCATTTCCTCTCTTCCTGCTTATCTTTTGCAGCGTTATCTCTCTAAGGATATTTCGCCTGAGGAATCTCTGCGTACTGCTATCTACAGAAATGAAATTATTCCCTATTACCAACCCGTCGTGAGCGGCAAAGAGGGCACCTTGCGAGGTGTTGAAGTGCTGGCCAGATGGAAGCATCCGCAATCGGGGTTTATTTCTCCCGCGTCCTTCATTCCTCTCGCTGAAAAATCAGGGTTAATTATTCCATTAACTCAAAGTTTAATGAGACAGGTGGCAAAGCAGATGAATTCTATTTCGACATTGCTGCCAGAAGGGTTCCACGTAGGGATCAACTTCAGCGCTTCTCATATCGTTGCGTCCACCTTTGTTGAAGAGTGTCTCCACTACAAACACAGTTTTATTCAACAGGATCTTAATCTGGTCGTTGAGGTGACCGAGCGCGAACCGCTCCACATCGATGAACATCTCGTCAGGACGCTGAATGAGCTGCATAACAACGGATTTGCTATTGCCCTGGATGACTTTGGTACGGGATACTCAGGTCTATCCTATCTGCAAGCGCTGCATATTGATTACATTAAAATCGACCAAAGCTTTGTTGCCAGGGTTAACGCGAATGAGGATTCAACGTTAATCCTGGATTCGGTGCTGGAGTTGGCAAAAAAACTTTCAATTAGTATCGTGGCGGAAGGTGTTGAAACAGAAGAGCAGCTTGATTACCTCACGCGCAATCATATCCGTTTTTTACAGGGTTTTTTCTTCTATAAACCTCTTCCTTTCAAGGAGCTGCTCAAAGTTCTCTTGTCGAAGCCAAAAGTTAAAGTGAGGGTGGAATGAGGTTTAACCCGCAATCAGCGTTTCAGCCTGAAACATTTCTAAGATAGCGTATACTCCCTCTTCCAAAACCGCTCAACAACCCGGTGGCTTGTGCTATGACCCTCAATCGCTTTTGTTACTTACTCCTGATCTTTGCTGCGATCGGTAGCTTTCTGGCCTCGAATCCTGTGGTGATGTGGTTTCTGCTGATCAATGTGCTGACGTTGGCTCTGTATGGCGCTGATAAAATGGCGGCGCGTAAAGAGATGCGCAGGGTACCGGAAGCTACGTTGCTGGTATTTGGCGTGACAGGAGGTTGGCCTGGCGCCATTGTGGGCCAGCAGCTTTTTCGCCATAAAACCCAAAAGCAGCCCTTCAAAACCTACTTTTTCTTAAGCGTCGTGGTCAGCATCGGCATGATGGCGGTGCTTTACCATTTCTCTCCTGTTTCTTCTTTATGAACGTATTGATATCAAGTTAACTTGAGCTTTTAAGATGCCAGCACCACATTGATAAGGGAGTAACATCTTAAAATGAAAGAGATTGATGTAGGTTTCACTCATGTCGCGTTTATGGTCAGAGACCTGGAAAAGAGTATTGCCTTCTATCGTCGCTATGCAGGTATGGAGGTCATTCATTTGCGTGAACCCGATATGCCTGATGCAAGAAAAGTGGCATGGCTTAGCGACCATACTCGTCCTTTTGCACTGGTTCTTGTACAGGCCGATACCGTGACCGATACGCCGCTGGGTAGCTTCGGGCATCTGGGTATTGCCTGCGCGACCCGCGAAGAAATTGACAGAAAAACCGCGATGGCCACCGCTGAAGGCGTGCTAAGGAAAGCGCCTGAGAACGTAGGCGATCCCGTCGGCTACTATGTCTTTTTTGCCGATCCCGATGGAAATACGTTAGAGCTGTCATTTGGACAGCGTGTCGGTCTGGAAGCGATTCGAACGATGAATCGGGATAAATAACGCGGGTAAACGTCCGGAACGAAGAAATGGGGCGCAGCGCACGTCGTTAATTAATCCTCCATCACTGCCAATAGTAGTAGGACTATTCTTAAGTGGTTGCTGTTTTTTGCACAATCTGAATAATACGTGCAACAACAAGGAAGACAACATCCCATGAAAATAAATTCTATTATACTGGCAGTGCTGTCTGTCTTTTCTGCGCCTTCCTGGTCTGCTTTTCAGGAACGGGAATATAATACCTGGTATATCAAAAATGCGGTCCTTTATGATATGACACAAACCTCGGAAGGCTTTCCCGTCATGGTGAGTGTTTCTCAGCCAGGGCGAAAATCCGCTAACTTGCTGGTGTCATATATTACTGAAGGCCGCTGTGGTGATAATAACCTTCCGCTAAATGTGAATGGTAAAGTCCTGCCCGCCAAATATAACTGTGTGCAGATAGGGCAGAACAGAATTGAACATTTTTCAGTGGTTGATGCGGACAGCGTCAATGGCATGGTGACGCATCTGAAATCTGATTTCACTATTCTCCTGCAAAACGATATCAAAATTTGGGCGGCAAATATCAAAACGCCAAAATACGGGCTGGCACCGAGATTCTAACGATGAAATGTCTGTCTCACGACAGGCATTTTTATCATGGTAATCATTTATGAAATAATAGTGTCGTGGTGTTATTAATCAAAATAAGGAGTAAGTGGCCCTGTTTTTTTACGTATTGAAATGGACTGTATGCTAAACGGTACGAAACCGCACAAATAATCCTTTCTGACATTATGGATAAAGCTCACTACCAGACTTACGCTTGCTAGCGGCGTTTTAGTTGTTCAGCACATCTTTACTGGTAAGGAGCAGAAAATGTCGCAACGTAATAGTCTGGATTTACTAAGCCGTAAAGAGGGGATGTGTCTGTTAGAGCAAAGCATGGGTTTTGTCTGGCAGGCAGCACTTCGGGTGGTCGCGGTATTAGGGGTCGCAGATCGTCTGGTTGAAGGAAAAAAATCCGTTACGCAACTGGCGGAGGAGCTTAGTGTCGATGGCGACTATCTTCATCGGATCATGCGCTTATTGTCCTCTCGCGGGGTGTTCAACGAATTATCTGAAGCTGAATACAGTCTTAGCCATTCAGCACAATTCCTCTGTTCTGAGCATGAATTTTCCTTGCGTGCGGCGGTGCTCATGCTGACAGACCCAACATTCTGGCAGCCAGCGGCTAAAATGGATGAAATATTACAAGGCAAACCTGTTTTTAATGATTTGTTTGGCAAGCCTTTTTACGACTACTGGCAGCATGATGACACGATGACTGACAGCAACATTTTTCATGCGGGTATGGCCTCTATGTCATCCGTAGAGAATGAAGTCATCGCAGATAGCTATTCGTTCCCTCAAAACGCTGTCGTTGCTGATATCGCCGGTGGGCTGGGTAACTTATTGTTGGCCGTTTTACGTCGAAATCCGACCTTAACGGGGATCCTCTTCGATCAAAAAGACGTGCTTGAGCGGAATCGACTGCACCTGTTAAAGGATAATCGTCGATGGAAGACCGTTGAGGGTAGCTTTTTTGAAGCCTGTCCTGTAGCGGACATTTACCTGCTTAAATATATTTTGATGGACTGGCCTGATGAGAAGGCCATTCAGATACTTCAATGCTGCAGAAAGGCTATGAAAGAAAACTCCCGGCTATTAATTTTTGAGCCGCTTATTAAAAAAGAAAATAATGAACAGGGACGATTTGAAATTGACCTTCTTCTGTTAACAAGTTTTGATGGAGGGCGGGCACGAACAGAGTCTGAGTATCAGGCCTTGTTTGAACAGACCAATCTGAAGTTGAACAAAATAATAGACACCCGTTCGTATCTGTCGATTTTAGAAGTCGTACCTGCCTGAACTGTTTAAATAATATTCACAGAGCATGTGCCCGGCATTCCGTTTTACCGTATTCCTGCTACGCTTGTCTCTTGTACCAGGAGCATGAATATGAAAAACAAAGATGAACAAACCGGATTAGTGGGGCTGGCGATTGGGGCCGCCGTCATTGGGCTGGTTTCAGCGCAGAAACCGATCCATCGCAACAGTATTGTCGATGAGCTGGTCAGGCTGGGCAGGCAAAAAGGCGATGGTGTAGAAGACGAGGTTTTCGTGAAAGCCGCCGAGCTGGTGAGAAAAGGGGTATAGCCTATGGCTGAATGTCGTAATGCGCAGTGCCATTGCGGTGCGGTGGCCTTTACCGTTGCGCTCACGGATGGCCTGAATACCGCGCGGCGCTGCAGCTGTTCTTTTTGTCGCATGCGGGGTGCGGTCGTCGTCTCTGCGCCGCTGTCAGGGATTACCGTGACAAAAGGTGAGGATAAGCTCACGGAGTACCGTTTTAACACGGGAACGGCACGGCACTTCTTCTGCTCGGTGTGCGGGATCTACACGTTCCATCAGCGGCGTTCCAATCCAAACGAATACGGCGTGAATGTTGCCTGCTTTGAAAACGTCTCACCGTTCGATTTCTCTGAGGTGAAGGTAATGGACGGGGTAAACCATCCCTCGGATGGAGACAGCGGGGTGTTTGGCTATCTCTCTTTTCGCAAGAAAGGGACAGTTGAGGCGTAATTGCCGCCTGGCCATTCTTTAATCAGCCTGGCTATAGTGGAGGGTGGTTATCTGAAACAGGAGAGACTATGCTCTGTGTTGAAAAAGACGATCCGCGAGAGGCGCCTGAATCAGGTGATAAAAAGCCTCAACCGGTGAAAAAATAACGCGACCTGTGCGTTTATCCGCCACCGGCACTGCTGGTGGCTTTTTATTTTCCAGGAAAACCTGTTAACCGCCATCCAGGTGGGTTAACACAGCGCCGAGATGCCCGACAATATCAGCAAAATCAAAAATTAACGCCATCCACAGCAAGGCTAAAAGGGCAAGTACGGCAAGGGATACACGACCAAACAACGCTGTTATCCTTAGTGACGAAAGGGCTATCACCTGAGTTTAACCCGTTTTCTTTCAACTTACCTTCAACCAACCCTTTTCTGAAACTGTCTTTTGTGACGGACTTCAAAAAAATCGAGCCCGCATCATAATGCGGGCTCTGGCAATCAGAACTGGTAAACCAGACCTAACGCGACGACATCATCCGTGCCGATGCCGTTGTTTTTATAGAAGCTGTCATCTTCATCCAGCAGGTTAATTTTGTAATCAACGTAGGTGGACATGTTTTTATTGAAGTAGTAGGTCGCGCCTACGTCAGCGTATTTAACCAGATCCTGATCGCCCTGACCGTTGCCCAGATCCTTACCTTTAGACTGGAGGTATGAAAGGGTCGGACGCAGGCCGAAGTCGAACTGGTACTGCGCGGTCACTTCGAAGTTCTGGGTTTTGTTCGCCACGGCGTCGGTGTTATCACCGTACGGCGTCATATTGCGGGTTTCAGAATACATTGCCGCCAGGTAGATGTTATTGGCGTCATATTTCAGGCCCGCAGTCCATGCATCCGCTTTGTCGCCGCCCGCTGTGGTATTCATCACCTGCTCGTTGGTACGGTCAGAAGAGGTGTAGGCTGCACCTGCGGTAATGCCCATGCCGAAGTCATAGGTAGTAGAGATACCGAAGCCGTCGCCGTTCTCGTGACGCGTGTCGCGACCGTTGTTGGTGCCTTCCTGGTTGTTGCTGGCGTCTTCATTTTTGCCCTGATACTGCAGCGCAAAGTTCAGACCCTGCACCAGACCATAGAAGTCGGTGTTACGGTAGGTGGCCACGCCGTTGGCACGGCCGGTCATGAAGTTGTCGGCTTTGGTGTAGGAGTCACCGCCGAACTCAGGCAGCATATCGGTCCAGCCTTCCACGTCGTACAGCACGCCATAGTTACGACCGTAATCGAAGGAACCGTAGTCGCCCACCTTCACACCAGCGAAGGCCAGACGCGTCCAGGACTGGTTATCAGACCCTTCGGTGTTATTGGCCTGAATGTTGTATTCCCACTGTGCGTAGCCGGTCATCATGTCGTTGATCTGGGTTTCGCCTTTGAAGCCCAGACGCATATAGGTTTGATCCCCGTCAGCGCCTTTATCATCGGAGAAATAGTGCAGACCATCTACTTTTCCGTACAGATCTAATTTGTTGCCGTCTTTATTATAAATCTCTGCTGCATGAGTTGCGCCAGCCATTAACAGAGCCGGAATCATCAGGGCCAGTACTTTTCTTTGCATTGTGATATTCCTTTGCAGTTGTTTTTATTTAATTACCTGTTGAACTTCCTGAATGAGAAAGTTGTCTCATGCTAAATCACTCCTGAGTAAGAGTAATAAATTATAATTGTTACGAACTAAGTAAAATCTAAACCGAATAAATCAATGGTAATAGTCATCTGTTTGATGAATGTTTTAATGCAAAACATAATAAATTAAAATTATTAATCAGGCGTTAATTAAGCTATTCTTGGCGGCGTTATATGCCTTTAAGATTATTTATCCATAATTCGCGTGAATAATATTTAGGAAACTAAATAGATATTTATTGATTATCTGGATCCGCCCGGTGTGAATACACCGGGTTTTTTTATGGCAAAAAAAAGCCCGGACACGCCGGGCTGAGAAACTAGTCGCTGGTCGATTTTTCGGCTTTACCCGCCAGCTGCGCCAGGAAATCATAACGTTTTTGCAGATCGGCCGCGGCGTCTTTCCAGAGCTGTTCGGCCACTTCCGGCTGCTGCGCGTTAA
This sequence comes from Enterobacter sp. DC4, assembly GCF_000568095.1. Lineage (NCBI taxonomy): Bacteria > Pseudomonadati > Pseudomonadota > Gammaproteobacteria > Enterobacterales > Enterobacteriaceae > Enterobacter > Enterobacter sp. DC4. The sequence continues at coordinate 557,219 of NZ_AZUB01000002.1, forward strand.
GGCGACGGAAGCGTTGTTCCTGCATCAACGTCTCGGCCAGGGCATCTGACGGCGGACGTGAATCCAGCGCCAGCGGTAACTTACCCTCGTCCGCACGGCGCGGGTCGAACCGGTACAGCGGCCAGAAGCCGGTCGCGGTCAGCTGACGCATCTGGTCGTGGCTGAGTGCCAGATCGTAGCCGTGTTCTTCACACGGGCTGTAGGCAATGATCAGCGACGGGCCAGGATACGCTTCCGCTTCCTGGATGGCTTTTACCGTCTGGTTAAGCTGGGCACCCAGCGAGATTTGCGCGACGTAAACGTGACCGTACATCATCATGCTCACACCGAGATCTTTGCGCGCCTTGCGTTTACCGTGTTCACCGAATTTCGTCACAGCGCCTAACGGTGTGGCTTTCGACGCCTGGCCACCGGTATTGGAATAACACTGTGTATCCAGAACCAGGATATTGACGTTTTCGGTCAGGCTCAACACATGATCCAGTCCGCCAAAACCGATATCGTAAGCCCAGCCGTCGCCACCGATCAGCCAGATCGATTTTTCGACCAGGGCGTCAGCGTCGGTCAGCAGCTGTTCAGCGCCCGCCACGCCCTGAAGCGCGCGACGCAGCTCAGCAACCTGCTCACGCCGTTCTTCAGGCGTCGCGTCCGCATGAAGCGCGTCATTAAGCTCAGCAGGGATCTGCCCGGCAAACTGCTCCAGCAGGCGCATCACGCGTGCGCGGTGCTGGTCAACGGTCAGGCGGAAGCCCAGACCGAATTCGGCGTTATCCTCGAATAGCGAGTTTGCCCACGCGGGACCGCGACCGTTGGCGTCAGTAGTGTACGGTGTGGAGGGCAGGTTACCGCCATAGATAGACGAACAGCCGGTAGCGTTGGCGATCAGCATGCGGTCACCGTACAGCTGGGTAAGCAGCTTGATATACGGCGTCTCACCACAGCCGGAACAGGCTCCGGAATACTCAAACAGCGGCGTAATCAGCTGTGACGTACGAATATCAATGCGTTCCAGTTTGCTACGATCGATTTCCGGCAGATTCAGGAAGAAGTCATAATTGACCTTCTCCTCTTCAACGTGCTCCAGACGCGACATCATATTGATGGCTTTAATCTCCGGATCCTGCCTGTCTTTCGCCGGACAGACCTCGACGCAGAGGTTACAGCCGGTGCAGTCTTCCGGCGCGACCTGCAGAACATATTTCTGTCCGCGCATATCGCGGGATTTCACATCCAGCGAATGCAGGCTGGCTGGTGCAGTTTCCATCTCTTCCGGTGCAACCACCTTGGCACGAATGGCAGAGTGCGGGCAGGCCGCCACGCAGTGGTTGCACTGGGTACACAGTTCTTCTTTCCAGATGGGGATCGCTTCGGCGATGTTACGTTTTTCCCAGCGGGTGGTGCCCATCGGCCAGGTGCCATCCGGCGGCAGCGCAGAGACGGGCAGGGCATCACCCAGCCCGGCCAGCATCGCCGCCGTCACGGTCTTCACGAAATCAGGCGCCGCATCGGACACGACCGGAGGGCGGTTCGGGCTTGCGGCATTGATCGGCTGCAGCGGGACTTCGAACAGCGACTCGCGCGCCAGCGCCAGCGCCTGCCAGTTACGTTCGACCAGCTCCTGGCCCTTGCTACTATAGCTTTTGGCAATCGCACCCTGCAGTTCTACCAGCGCGCTGTCGCCCGGCAGGATATTGGTCAGATGGAAGAAGGCCATCTGCATTACGGTATTAATACGTGCAGCAAGGCCACATTCGCGGGCAATTTTTGCGGCGTTAACCACATAGAAACGGGCTTTTTTCTGGTTCAGCACCGCCTGCACTTCCTGCGGCAGGCGCGCCCAGACTTCGTCCGCGCTGTATGGCGTATTCAGGAGGAAAATACCGCCGGGCTTCAGGCGCTCGGCCATCTGGTATTTATCGATAAACTGCAGCTGGTGACAGCCAACAAAATCAGCCTGAGAAATAAGATACGCAGAGCGGATGGGCTGTTCGCTCACGCGCAGGTGGGAAACGGTCAAACCGCCGGCTTTCTTGGAGTCATAGACGAAGTACCCCTGGGCGTACCACGGCGTGGAGTTGCCGATGATTTTGATGTTGTTTTTGGTTGCGGAGACGCTGCCGTCGCTGCCCAGACCATAGAACAGCGCCTCAAGTTTGGCGGTTGAGGGCAGGGTGTTTTCCGGCAACGACAGGGACAGATTCGTCACATCATCATAAATGCCGACAGTAAAGCGCGGTTTGGGCTTCGCTTCGCTGAGCTCATTGAATACCGCCAGCACGCAGTCTGGACCAAACTCCTTGGACGATAACCCATAGCGACCCCCGATCACGCGCGGCAGCGTTTCACGTTCGCCGTGATTAAAGGCCTCGGCCAGAGCAGTCATCACATCCAAATACAGCGGTTCCGCCTGGGCGCCCGGCTCCTTGGTGCGATCGAGCACCGCAACGGTACGCGCGGTCTCCGGCAGCGCAGAGAGCAGATGTTTCGCCGAGAACGGACGATAGAGACGTACTTTAAGCACGCCAACTTTTTCGCCGCGCGTCAGCAGCTCATCAACAACTTCCTCGCAGGTGCCAATGGCCGAGCCCATCAACACAATGATCCGTTCCGCCTGCGGATGGCCGTAGTACTCAAAGGGTTTGTATTCCCGGCCGGTCGCGGCGGCAAAGTCATTCATCGCCTGTTCAATATGGTCGTAAACCGCGTTGTACCACGGGTTCGTGGCCTCGCGGGACTGGAAATAGGTATCGGGGTTCGCCGATGTGCCGCGAATAACCGGGTGTTCAGGGTTAAGGGCCCGGGCGCGATGCGCGTCGATGTCTGTCTGCGGAAGCAGATTCAGGATAGTATCGTCGGCCAGCGGGACGATTTTATTGATTTCGTGAGAGGTGCGGAAACCATCAAAGAAGTGAATAAACGGCACGCGGCTTTTGAGCGTGGCAATATGCGAAATTAAGGCAAAGTCCTGAGCTTCCTGAACGCTGCTGGCGCACAGCATCGCGCAGCCGGTCTGGCGTACGGCCATCACGTCAGAGTGATCGCCAAAGATAGAGAGCGCGTGGGTGGCAACGGTACGCGCCGCGACGTGCAGAACGAAGGGGGTCAGTTGCCCGGCGAGTTTGTACAGCGTCGGGATCATTAACAACAATCCCTGAGAAGAGGTAAACGACGTGGAAAGCGCGCCGGTCTGAAGCGCGCCGTGCACCGTGGCAATCGCACCGGCTTCCGACTGCATTTCAACCACTCGCGGGACATCGCCCCAGACGTTTTTTAACCCGTTACCCGCCCAGGCATCCGCCTGCTCAGCCATGGTAGAACTTGGCGTAATTGGGTAGATGGCGATAACTTCACTGGTGCGAAACGCGACTGAGGCAACTGCACCATTACCGTCAATAGTTTGCATAGGACAACACCCTTACATTGCGCAAAAAATAGGGGTCTGTATTACGGCAACAAACCCTGAATATTATCTGTGTATTCTAGCAAATGGGTGATTTTACGATTTTCGCTTTTGTGTCCTCGGTATTCTCGTCATCAATGAGTAGATCAAACTTTTGGCGAAAAAATTGCGAGAAATTGTTTCTGAAGCGCATAAATACGCACTTTCGCTCTCGACGACACGGGATGTGATGCCTATTATGCATAGGTTTCGCTTTATTCATGGGGGAGAGAGCATGCGCTCAGCATTTTGGTTAGGGTGTGCCGCATTATTGTTGTCGGCATGTAGCAGTGAGCCCGTTCAGCAGGCAACGGCAGCCCACGTGGCGCCGGGAATGAAAGCGGCAATGTCCAGCTCGGGTCAGGCCAACTGCGCGATGATTGGCGGTTCGCTGTCCGTCGCCCGCCAGCTGGATGGTTCTGCTATTGGGATGTGCGCCTTGCCAAACGGCAAACGCTGTAGCGAACAGTCGCTTGCCGTGGGAAGCTGCGGTAACTACTGATTATTCTGCACGCTTAAACATCAGCGTTTTATCGGCTGTCGCCAGCGTTAACTGGTCCTCAGTCAGGTCGACCTGCGCCCCTTTGCGCAGCATGTCGCCGATGGCCTGATCCAGCTCATTCAGCTGCGGTTCAGTACAAAGCTTGCGCGTCATGGCCAGCGTTTTAACCTTAAGCTCGCCTTCGGACAATTTCCCCTGGCCGTTGAAGCGGTTACACATCTGGCCAGAAATGCTGATGTTATTAACCAGGCTGATATCTGGCAGCGCGCTAAAAGCGATCTCAGGCTGCGTTGTCGCGCTCTTGACGGCCTTACCGTTTACATTTTCCAGCACAAAGCGATGGTTCTGAAGTTGCTCCGGCTGAACGGAGGCTTTACCCGGATTAACGCAGCCGGTAAGGACAAGACTAATAACGCTTAACGCAATGAGCTTTTTCATTTTTCTTCTCAAACTATAAATACTGTGAATCTTTTTCCAGTGTAACGATACTCTGCCGTGCGTTAATGGGGTTTATCTGAAAGTGCGGGGGGAAGTACCGGGCAACGCAGCGGTTGCCCGGAATGACGTTAATGCGATTTAAACCCTGCCGCCGTCATCAACATACGGAAGAGCATACTGACAGCAGCCAGCGCCAGTACGCTGCCGCCCCAGATAATGGCCAGCCACAGTAATCTTTTCCAGACCGGTTGTTGCATCAGTGATAACCCTCCCCATGCTGAACTTTGCCGCGAAATACGTAGTAGCTCCAGAAGGTGTAGACCAGAATAACGGGAATGATCAACAGCGCGCCCACCAGCATAAAGCCCTGGCTTTGCGTCGGTGCGGCGGCCTGCCACAGGGTGATCGACGGTGGAATAATATGCGGCCAGATGCTGATCCCAAGCCCGCTAAAGCCAAGGAATATCAGCCCCAACGTCAGGATAAACGGACGGCTATGGCTGCCGGGATTATTCAGGCAGCGCCACTGGTACAGGCTAAACATCACCACCAGGGCGGGGACCGGCAGCAGATAGAACAGATTCGGCAGCGTAAACCAGCGTGCCGCGATGGCCGGCTGCGCCAGCGGCGTCCAGAGGCTGATCGCCGCAATAAATGCCAGCAGCACGATTAACAGCGTTTTCGACACCTCACGCATCCGCTGCTGCAGCGCGTTCTCGCTTTTCATCACCAGCCAGGTTGAGCCTAACAGCGCGTAGGCCACCACCAGACCCGCGCCGCAAAACAGGTTGAACGCGGTAAACCAGTCAAAGGGGCCGCCGGTGTAGGCCCGACCGGTGACGGTAAAGCCGTTAATGACGGCGCCAACCGTCACGCCCTGGGTAAACGTCGCCAGAATTGAACCGCCTATAAACGCCTTATCCCAGAAGGGACGGTGAGCCGGGGTGGCCTTAAAGCGAAACTCAAATGCCACCCCGCGGAAAATAAGTCCGATCAGCATTAATGTCAGCGGAATGGTCAGGGCATCAACGATCACCGCATAGGCCAGCGGGAATGCGCCGAACAGGGCGGCACCACCCAGCACCAGCCAGGTCTCATTTCCGTCCCAGACCGGCGCGACGCTGTTGACCATCACGTCGCGATCGTCGGCGTTTTGCGTTGCCGGGAACAGAATGCCGATCCCCAGATCAAAACCGTCCATGACGATATACATCAGCGTGGCAAAGACGATGATGACAAACCAGATAATGGAAAGATCGATACCCATTATGGCTGCTCCTTATGTTCAGTTGTGACGGCAGAAAGCGGGCGCGCCGGACGTCCGTCGGACTCGGTGGCGAAAGATTCATGCGGCTGCGGGCCTTTTCGGATGAGGCGCACCATATAGCTGTAACCCACGCCGAATACCGAGGTATAGACGACGAAGAAGGCCAGCAGGCTCACGCTCATATGCAAATCGCCATGGGCAGAAACCGCATCCTTCGTTCGCTGGAGTCCGTAGACCACCCACGGCTGGCGGCCCACTTCGGTGGTGATCCACCCGGCCAGGATGGCAATCAGTCCGGTTGGTCCCATCAGCAGCGCAAACCACAGGAAAGGTCGGGAAGAATAAACGCGCTTTTTATAGCGCAGCCAGAGAGCCGTCACCCCAAGCAGCAGCATCAGCATGCCCAGACCCGCCATAATGCGGAACGACCAGAAGACGATGGTGGAGTTCGGGCGGTCTTCCTTTGGAAACTCTTTGAGCGCCGGTACCTGTTTATCCAGACTGTGCGTCAGAATAAGGCTGCCGAGCGCGGGGATCTCCAGCCCAAAGCGGGTACGCTCCTGTTCCATATCCGGCCAGCCAAACAGCAGCAGCGGGGTTGGCTCACCCGGCGGGTTTTCCCAGTGGCCTTCAATGGCGGCAATCTTGGCGGGCTGGTGCTTTAAGGTGTTCAACCCGTGCATATCGCCAACCATGGCCTGGATGGGGGCGACAATCAGCGTCATCCACAGCGCCATCGAAAACATCGCGCGGATGGCAGGGGTATTATTGCCGCGCAGCAGATGCCATGCCGCCGATGCGCCCACAAACAGGGCGCTGCTCAGGAACGCGGCTATCGACATGTGCAGCAGGCGGTAAGGGAAGGAGGGGTTAAACACCACCGCGAACCAGTCCACCGGCACCACCTGACCGTTGACGATCTCATAGCCCTGCGGTGTCTGCATCCAGCTGTTCGAGGAGAGGATCCAGAAGGTAGAGATGATGGTCCCCAGCGCGACCATGCAGGTAGCGAAGAAGTGCAGTCCCGGCCCGACTTTGTTCCAGCCGAACAGCATTACGCCGAGGAATCCGGCTTCGAGGAAGAAGGCGGTAAGCACTTCATAAGTCAGCAGCGGGCCGGTAATACTGCCCGCAAACTGCGAAAAGCCGCTCCAGTTGGTGCCAAACTGGTAGGCCATCACCAGCCCGGAGACCACGCCCATGCCAAAGTTGACGGCAAAAATCTTCGACCAGAAATGGTACAGGGAGCGCCAGACCGGATTTTTAGTTTTCAACCACAGCCCTTCGAGTACGGCAAGGTAGCTTGCGAGACCAATGGTGATGGCCGGGAAAATAATGTGAAAGGATACGGTAAAGGCAAACTGTATCCGTGCAAGGTGAAAAGCATCTAAACCAAACATGCACAGCCTCAATGTCAAACGGTGTGCTGTTATGGTATAGGGGCAACGTTCGGACTATCAGACGCAGAAAAGTGTTTTTTAACCATAACAGTTGGCGTAAATTTCACGCTTTGGCCATCTGATATACCTTGAGGCAGTGGAATAAAAACATTCTTTTTATGAATTTTCCGCATTAAACCGCTTGCTTTGTCGTCAACGCCGTGCGTTAATGGTCTTCTGGTTTTGAGTCCAAATAAATATCTGACGTAGTTTTATAAAGCAGTTCTCATCACGTTGTGCCTCTCCGCAGCCTCTCTTGGGTCTTTATCTACATTCCGATTCGTTTTGTTTAAAACCATTATGCCCAATCGGCCCATTAGTAATTTACGTTTTAACGTTTCAGGAGAATCCTATGACTTCTTATATCCATTTTCGCTGCCCATGCTGCCATGGTTCGCAGTACCGTACCTCAGCCTTTGACGTGTCTGAGAAAAACCCGTTTGGCGCGAAATGCATTTTTTGCAAATCGCCGATGATCACGCTCGACCACCTGGCCGCCGCGCATTCCGCTCAGAGCCACGTGACCGAATACCGTAAGTAATTCATCTTGCAGACTATAACAGTTAGCTAAATCTTCTCTTTTTCTCCTGCTGATATACACTGTCGGTCATAAGGAGAATCTGATGAAAAAATACCAGCGTCTGGCGCAACAAATTATCTCGCAGATTAAGCTTGGCGTATGGCTGCCGGGCGATAAGCTGCCTTCGCTGCGAGAGCAGGTGGCAAGCAGCGGCATGAGTTTTATGACCGTTGGCCACGCGTATCAGATGCTGGAAAGTCAGGGGCGCATTGTCGCCAGACCGCAGTCGGGCTATTACGTTGCCTCGCGCCCGACCGCACACCAGCCTGCGCCACCCGCTCAGGTGATGCGTGACGAAGCGGTGGATATCAATACCTACATCTTCGACGTCTTACAGGCCAGCCGCGACCCGTCCGTTGTTCCTTTTGCCTCCGCGTTTCCCGATCCCCGTCTTTTCCCGCTTCAGCAGCTCAACCGCTCGCTGGCGAACGTCAGTAAAACCGCGACGGCGATGAGCGTGATTGAGAACCTGCCGCCGGGTAACGTCGATCTCCGCCACGCCATTGCCCGTCGTTACGCGCAGCAGGGGATGAACATCTCCCCGGAAGAGATCGTGATCACCGCAGGCGCGCTTGAAGCGCTGAATCTTAGCCTGCATGCGGTGACCGAGCCGGGTGACTGGGTTATTGTCGAAAACCCCTGTTTCTACGGCGCGCTGCAGGCGCTGGAACGCCTGAAGCTTAAGGCGTTGTCGATTGCGACAGACGTCCGCGAGGGGATTGACCTGAATGCCCTTGAACAGGCACTGAATGAGTACCCGGTTAAAGCCTGCTGGATCATGACCAACAGCCAGAACCCGCTTGGCTTCACGCTGAGCGCGGAGAAAAAAGCGCAGCTTGTGGCCCTGTTAACGCAGCACAATGTCCCCCTGATTGAAGACGATGTCTACAGCGAGCTCTATTTTGGCCGCGATAAGCCGCTCCCGGCGAAAGCGTGGGATCGTCAGGACATGACGCTGCACTGCTCGTCCTTTTCAAAATGTCTGGTGGCCGGTTTTCGCATCGGCTGGGTGGCGGCTGGTAAACACGCGCGGCGCATTCAGCAGCTGCAGCTGATGAGCACGCTCTCAACCAGTTCTCCCATGCAGCTGGCGCTGGTGGATTACCTGGCGACCAAACGCTACGACGCTCACCTGCGCCGCCTGCGGCGTACGCTGGCCGAGCGAAAGCAGCAGGCCTGGCAGTCACTTTTGCGCCATATGCCTGCCGGCGTCAAAATCCACCATAACGACAGCGGCTACTTTTTATGGCTGGAGCTTCCGGCGCAGCTGGATGCGGGGCTGCTGAGCGAAAAGGCCTTAACGCACCACATCAGCATTGCTCCCGGAAAGATGTTTTCCACCTCTGACGCGTGGACGCCATTCTTTCGTTTTAATACCTCCTGGGCCTGGGGAGAGCGGGAAGAGCAGGCGGTCATTCAGTTAGGGAAATTAATTAGCACGATGCTGAATAATCCTTTCTCCGTTATTTAAATAATCAATTCTTATCCTGATGACGGCACTGCGAATATTTCGCGGTGACCTGTCATAGGAAATCTGCATACCGTCTCTCGCGCCTAACTCCTTGTCTATAATCCAGTTAACGGGGAATGCGCCCTCGGTCACACCTTGATGAAATTTCCTGAAGCCGTACGGTGCGGCGCATTTGCGCGGTCTACGTTTAATAAGGGAGATATTTTTACGGCACGGCTGCCGCTAAATTTCATTGCGACAGGAGTAACTCTTATGAGCAAAAATTTTGCCCGCAGCAGCCTGTGTGCGCTCGGCATGACTATCATGACAGCGCAAGCCGCAGAACCCCCCAAGGCCATTGGCGACGGGGAAGGTCGACTGGATATTATCGCCTGGCCGGGATACATCGAGCGGGGACAGACGGATAAAAACTACGACTGGGTCACCCAGTTTGAAAAAGAGACCGGGTGTGCGGTCAACGTCAAAACGGCAGCCACGTCGGATGAAATGGTCAGCCTGATGGCGAAGGGGGGATACGATCTGGTCACCGCCTCGGGTGACGCCTCCCTGCGACTGATCATGGGCAAACGCGTCCAGCCGATTAACCCCGACCTCATCCCCAACTGGAAAACCCTCGACGAACGGATTGTGAAAGGAGAATGGTTTAACGTCGGGGGCAAGGTCTACGGTACGCCGTACCAGTGGGGGCCAAACCTGCTGATGTACAACACCAAAACCTTCCCGACGCCGCCGGACAGCTGGAGCGTGGTCTTTACTAAACAGGATCTGCCGGACGGTAAAACCAATCAGGGACGCGTACAGGCGTATGACGGCCCGATTTATATCGCCGATGCGGCGCTGTTCGTCAAAGCCACGCAGCCGCAGCTGGGTATTAAAGACCCGTACCAGCTCACCGAAGCACAGTATGCCGCCGTGCTCAAGGTGCTTCGCGACCAGCATGCCCTGATCCACCGCTACTGGCACGACACCACCGTCCAGATGAGCGACTTCAAAAATGAAGGCGTCGTGGCCTCCAGCGCCTGGCCGTATCAGGCGAATGCTCTGAAGGCCGAGAACCAGCCCATTGCTACCGTCTTCCCGAAAGAGGGGGTAACCGGCTGGGCGGACACCACCATGCTCCACGCGCAGGCTAAACACCCGATGTGCGCCTACAAATGGATGAACTGGTCGCTGACGCCGAAAGTGCAGGGCGATCTGGCAGCATGGTTTGGTTCCCTGCCCGTGGTTCCGGAAGGGTGTAAAGCCAGCACGCTGCTGGGCGATAAAGGCTGCGAAACAAACGGTTATAACGAGTTCGACAAAATCATGTTCTGGAAAACCCCCATCGCAGAAGGCGGCAAATTTGTCCCTTACAGCCGCTGGACGCAGGATTACATCGCCATCATGGGCGGTCGTTAATTGCCCGGGAGCAGAACATGACGTACGCGGTCGAGTTTAATAATGTTTCCCGCCTGTACGGCGACATACGGGCGGTGGATGGGGTCACCATTGCGATTCGTGACGGAGAGTTTTTCTCCATGCTGGGGCCTTCGGGCTCCGGCAAAACCACCTGCCTGCGCCTGATAGCCGGTTTTGAACAGCTGTCAGGCGGCACGATCTCTATCTTCGGCAAAGAGGCGAGCGAGCTGCCCCCCTGGGAGCGGGATGTGAACACCGTGTTTCAGGACTACGCGCTGTTCCCGCATATGTCGATCCTCGACAATGTCGCCTACGGGCTAATGGTCAAAGGCGTCGACAAGAAAAAACGCCATGCACAGGCCCGCGATGCCCTGGAAAAAGTGGGCCTGAGCTTTGCCGTTGCCCGCAAACCTTCGCAACTTTCCGGCGGCCAGCGTCAGCGTGTCGCCATTGCCCGCGCGCTGGTGAATGAACCGCGCGTCCTGCTGCTGGACGAGCCTTTAGGGGCGCTCGATCTCAAGCTGCGGGAACAGATGCAGTTTGAGCTGAAGAAGCTTCAGCAGGAACTTGGTATCACCTTTATTTTTGTTACCCACGATCAGGGCGAAGCCCTTTCCATGTCAGATCGGGTGGCGGTGTTCAATAACGGGCGCATCGAGCAGGTGGATACCCCGCGCGATCTCTACATGCGTCCGCGCACGCCGTTTGTTGCCGGTTTTGTCGGCACCTCTAACGTCTTCGATGCGGGCCTTGCGCAGAAAATATGCGGCATGGAAGGCAGCTATTCCCTGCGCCCGGAACATATTCGCCTTAATGAGGGCGGAGACGTTCAGGTTCAGGGCGTCGTGCAGGCCGTTCAGTATCAGGGGGCGGCCACGCGTCTGGAGCTAAAGCTCGCCGATGGTGCCAAACTGCTGGTGAGCCAGGCTAATCTTAGTGAAACCTCGCCGCTGAGCGGCATTGCGCCGGGGCAGGCGGTCATGGCGTCATGGTCACGCGACGCGATGATCCGCCTGCATGAGGAGAGGTGAAATAGATATGAGTGTCGCGCATCCTCCCGCCCCGCGCGGCCGCTTAAGCCGCATGACCGCACTGTTCTGGCGCAAGCCGTCGCTCGGCCTGTTCCTGCTTCTGCTCGCGCCGCTGATGTGGTTTGGCATCGTCTATTTAGGATCGCTGCTGACGCTGCTGTGGCAGGGGTTTTACACCTTTGACGATTTCACCATGGCCGTCACGCCGGACCTGACCCTGGCGAACATTCTGGCGCTCTTCAACCCGGCAAACTACGACATCATCCTGCGCACGTTAACGATGGCGATTGCGGTGACCATTGCCAGCGCCATCCTGGCATTCCCGATGGCGTGGTACATGGCGCGATACACCCGCGGCAAGTGGAAAGCGTTTTTCTATATCGCCGTGATGCTGCCAATGTGGGCGAGCTACATCGTCAAGGCTTACGCCTGGACGCTGCTGCTGGCGAAGGACGGGGTGGCGCAGTGGTTTCTTAGTCATATGGGGCTGGAGTCGATCCTGACTTCACTCCTTACGCTCCCGGCGATTGGCGGCAACACCTTGTCCACCTCCGGGCTGGGACGGTTTCTGGTGTTCGTCTATATCTGGCTGCCGTTTATGATCCTGCCCGTCCAGGCGGCGCTGGAGCGCCTGCCGGCCTCGCTGCTGCAGGCCTCAGCCGACCTCGGCGCGCGTCCCCGTCAGACGTTCCGCTATGTCGTTCTGCCGCTGGCCATACCGGGCATTGCGGCGGGGTCCATTTTCACGTTTTCCCTGACATTGGGGGACTTCATCGTTCCTCAGCTGGTCGGCCCGCCGGGCTATTTCATCGGTAACATGGTCTACTCGCAGCAGGGCGCTATCGGCAATATGCCAATGGCCGCCGCGTTTACGCTGGTTCCCATCGTGCTGATTTCTCTTTATCTGGCGTTCGTGAAACGTCTGGGAGCATTCGATGCACTCTGAACGCGCACCGCTGTTCCTGAAAGTGGCAGCGTGGGGAGGCGTCATCTTCCTGCACTTCCCGCTGCTGATTATCGCGACCTATGCCTTCAACACCGAAGACGCCGCCTTCAGCTTTCCGCCACAGGGGCTGACGCTGAAGTGGTTTAGCGTGGCGGCGGGGCGCGGCGATATCATCGAATCCGTGACGTTGTCACTTCAAATTGCCGCGCTATCTACCGCAATTGCCCTTGTGCTTGGCACGCTTGCTGCAGCGGCGCTGTGGCGAAGCGAGTTTTTTGGCAAGAATGCGATCTCTCTGCTGCTGCTGTTACCGATTGCGTTACCGGGGATCATCACCGGCCTGGCGCTGCTGACGGCTTTCAAAACGATCAATCTTGAGCCGGGTTTTTTCACTATCGTCGTCGGACACGCCACCTTCTGCGTGGTGGTGGTGTTTAACAACGTGATTGCCCGGTTCAGACGCACCTCCTGGAGCCTGGTGGAAGCGTCGATGGATCTCGGGGCTGATGGGTGGCAAACCTTTCGCTACGTGGTGCTGCCCAATCTGGGTTCCGCGCTGCTGGCCGGGGGAATGCTGGCGTTTGCCCTGTCGTTTGACGAGATCATCGTCACGACGTTTACCGCGGGACACGAGCGCACGTTACCGCTGTGGTTGCTCAATCAGCTCGGGCGTCCACGCGACGTGCCGGTCACCAACGTCGTTGCTCTGCTGGTGATGCTGGTGACAACTCTCCCCATTCTGGGAGCCTGGTGGCTCACCCGCGACGGCGAGAACATCGCTGGTGGCGGGAAATAACTTCGATTTAAACAGGACAACGCTATGCAAAACCAACTGCTGATTAATGGTGAACTGATTACTGGCGAAGGGGAAAAGCAGCCGGTTTACAATCCCGCCACCGGAGAGGTGCTGCTGGACATCGCTGAAGCCTCTGCCGCGCAGGTTGATGCTGCCGTTCGGGCTGCCGATCGTGCCTTTATCGAGTGGGGGCAAACCACCCCGAAAGCCCGTGCAGAGTGCTTACTGAAACTGGCCGACGCCATCGAAGAACATGCCGACACTTTCGCGAAGCTGGAATCCCTCAACTGCGGCAAGCCGCTGCATTGCGCTCTGGGTGATGAAATTCCGGCGGTGGTGGACGTTTTCCGCTTCTTTGCCGGGGCGGCCCGCTGCCTGAACGGCCTGGCTGCGGGGGAATACCTCGAAGGACACACCTCGATGATTCGCCGTGACCCGGTGGGCGTGGTTGCCTCTATTGCACCATGGAACTATCCGCTGATGATGGCGGCGTGGAAGCTCGCGCCCGCGCTGGCGGCAGGAAACTGCGTGGTGATTAAGCCCTCAGAGATCACCCCGCTGACCGCTCTGAAGCTTGGAGAACTGGCAAAAGATATCTTCCCGGCAGGCGTTCTGAACGTGCTGTTTGGGCGGGGGAAAACGGTCGGCGATCCGCTGACCGGGCATGAAAAAGTCCGCATGGTTTCGCTGACCGGTTCGATTGCGACCGGGGAACATATCATCGGCCATACGGCGTCCTCCATTAAACGCACCCACATGGAGCTGGGCGGTAAAGCGCCGGTTATTGTCTTTGATGATGCCGACCTGGATGCGGTTGTCGAAGGGGTGCGGACGTTTGGTTTCTACAATGCCGGACAGGACTGTACGGCGGCCTGTCGTATTTATGCCCAGAAAGGCATTTATGCCGCGCTGGTGGAAAAGCTGGGCGCAGCGGTCGCCAGCCTTAAAATGGGTGCACCGGAGGATGCCTCTACCGAACTGGGACCGCTCAGCTCGGCCGCCCATCTTTCTCGCGTCTGTCAGGCTGTCGATGATGCGAAAGCGCTCGGCCATATCCGGGTTGTCACCGGTGGGAGCAAAAAAGAGGGGGCGGGCTACTACTTCCAGCCAACCCTGCTGGCGGGGGCAAAACAGGACGACGCCATCGTTCAGCGCGAGGTGTTTGGCCCGGTGGTGAGCGTCACCGAGTTTGACGACGAGGCGCAGGTGCTAGCCTGGGCGAACGATTCGCAATACGGCCTGGCGTCATCGGTCTGGACGAAAGACGTGGGCCGCGCTCATCGCCTGAGCGCGCGCCTGCAGTACGGCTGCACCTGGGTGAATACCCATTTTATGCTGGTGAGCGAAATGCCGCACGGCGGCATGAAATTATCCGGCTACGGCAAAGATATGTCGGTCTACGGGCTTGAGGATTATACGGTCGTGCGGCATGTGATGATCAAACACTAATCCGCTCAGCCTGGTCGCATTTGCGGCCAGGCGCTCTCCTTGCCCGCCACCCGTGTTACGTAAGATACTCAATTGTTATTAGCCATAGTTTTTAAGTGGTTATTCTGTAACGAAAAAACTTGATCTGTGTCAACATATGACGCATATTGCGTGCGGTTATTTTTTCGGCTCCGGTATACAGAATGACGTTGTATCAAAAGATGTTGGTTTTTTACGCAATCATGGCTTCCATCTGCGCATTAATTACCTGGTTCCTCTCCAAAGACCGCAAACGTATCCGCCTGCTCAGCGCTTTCCTGGTGGGGTCAACCTGGCCAATGAGCTTTCCCGTTGCGCTGCTGGTCTCGCTTTTCTGAAGCACGCTTCCAGTTTTAAAAGATGAACATAGCATTCCTGATGTAATGACTGTATAAATACACAGTGCGTCATAAAAGGAGTGCTTATGAACAGTTTTTACTCGCAGCAGGCCGGTTGCACCGTGCGCTGGCACGACTTGCCCGGTACCGGCGATCCCGTGGTGTTCATTCACGGGCTGGGCTGCGCCTCTTCCTATGAATATCCTCGCGTCGTTTGTGACCCGCTGTTTGGCTCGCGCAGAGCGATTCTCATCGACTTGCCCGGCAGCGGCTACAGCGATAAGCCTCTGCACTACAGCTATAAAACCACTGACCAGGCCCACGTCGTCGCGGAGCTGATTAATCATCTTGAGCTGGATGCCTTCTGGTTATACGGCCACAGCATGGGCGGCAGTATTGCTATCGAAACGGCAGGGCTGCTGGCAATGCGCGTGAAGGGACTGATGGTGTCAGAGCCCAATTTTCACGCGGGTGGGGGCATGTTCAGCCGGTCTATAGCAGCGCAAACCGAGCAACAGTTTCTGGAGCAAGGTTATGACGCCGTGCTCAGCGCAGAAAAAACAGCGTGGGCAGGGTGCCTGCAGAGCAATGCCGCTTATGCCGTCTGGCGCGGTGCATCCAGCCTGGTGGCGGGCGTTGAACCGGAATGGGAAGCGCAGTTCCTGTCACTCCCTTGCCCGGTAACGTTGATTTTCGGCGAGCTCTCTCTGCCGGATGACGATGTGGAAAATCTAGAGCAGAAGGGCGTTGAGGTGAAAATTATCCCTGCGGCGGGGCATTCACTGTCGTGGGAAAACCCGTCTGCGCTGGCACAGACGTTAGCTGAGTGTATGACGGTGTGATCGTTGTGCAATTTATTATCGTTGCAAAATGTAGGCCGGGTAAGCGCAGCGCCACCCGGCAAGAAGGGCGGCTACTTTATTAAATCCTGTAGTGCCTGACGTGCGTCAGGCTGAACATCATGCGGATGCTGGTAATCAATGTTCTCTATCGCGCGGCTATAGAGGGCGACCAGCCAGTCGTAAACGTACGCGGTGGCCGCATGCACAGGCTGTTCTCCCAGGCGCGTCAGACGAGGCTCGGCGCTACTGACCACTGGCGTGACGAAGATGGCCTGGCCCTTGCGGATGCGGCTTGCCGGACGTACCGCCACGGGCGTCTGGTCGTAACCCAGCCAGCCAATGAAATTGCCCATCACGGCATGCAGTTGCGCAGCGCTACTTTTATCCGCTTCGACGATACGCTGAAGCTGTTGAGGCAGATCAAGCCGGTAGCTGGTGGTCACCAGCACATCCGCGATTTGCTGTAACACCGCAGGTTCCAGCCCCAGACGGACGGCCGCGGCCTCATTGCGGCTCCACTGGCGCAGATGATTTATCCACACTCTGTGCGCCAGTCGCGCTTTGTCTTTTGTCTGGAACAGGCCGTTGCTTTCCTGTGCATTCTCGGCAAACAGGTCAATGGTGTCCGTAAAGAGCCCGTTCACCTGCTCCTCGCGAGGCTGCTGAACGGCGAGCAGCGTTTCAAAGGCTTTCAGCGGCGGCAGCAGGCCTTCAAGCAGTTCGCCGTGGCGGGCAGCGCTACTTTGCAGCGTGCGCACCATGTTTTCGGCCTGAGCACGTCTTGTCCCCGGCTCCTCAACCAGCGGCGTCAGATAGCTTTGCATCAGCGATGAGAGCTCCTGTCGCAGCAGGCCTTTCAGCGTGCTGAGGCGCTTCTGTCGCTGCGCGGGCAGCGTGGCCTGAGACAGCCACTCGATGACGCGCTGCATGCTGTGGCTGTCCAGGGCCTGCAGCGTGCCCCAGCGTAAGCCCGGCTTTCCGAGCAGATGCTGTACGGCTTCGTCGAGGTTCTGCCGGGTAGTAAAGCGGGCGTCATGCGGGGTGATCGCCCACACCAGACCTGGAAGGGCTGACTCTTCAGCAGGCTGCGTCTCCTTCACCCAGTTCATTAACACTTTTGCTTTTTTAGCCGTCTGTTCGTGCTGCGCCGTCGCGTTACAAATCACCAGCACATCAGGCTGAAGCTGTTGACGGTAATGCTCGAGCAGCCACTGGGATTTCGCCTGGCGTAGCGGGTCGGCACGGTTATCTTCAAAAACCGGAATATCAATAATATCGACGTTATCCAGCGCGCCGTTCTCAACCGGCAACACCAGCTCGCGGGTCAGGAAGGCCAGCACATCGACGGGGATACTGATGGCGTTAAGCATTTCACCGCTATTCAGCGGATGAAGCAGCGTCTCCTGCGCGTCCTGAAGGTCTAACGTGCCGTCGTGCGTCAGGAATCCTTCACCCGGCAACCCAAAGCTGTCCACCAGCAGGCTAAGCGGGGCAGCAAGATCGCTGACATGGCTGGTCTGGTGCAGCACGTGGGCCAGTTTTAACCACTGCTGGGTCAACTCCTGCTGCTCGCCCCACAGCAGGGACCAGACGCTGGCCCGCGTGCTGAGATCGAGCGATGGCACCAGCTGGGCAAACTCATACCAAAGGGCATCATCAATTTGCTGTTTCGCGGCGGGTACGGTGCTTTGCCAGAAGCGGGCAATCGCTCCCACCTCCTGAGCAGTGATACCGGGCACGCCCTGCGGCTGGCGCAGCCCGCGCCATTTCTCCAGACGTGTCTCAATGACCGCCTTATCCACCGCGCGCATCTGCGGGTGCAGGGTCGTGCGGGCAATAAACAGCTGTACCAGCTCGGCCTCGGTGACCAGACGCAGACGCAGCGGGAACGCCTCATCAGCCACCTCCGGGGTTTCCCGGGTGAAGCGGACGGCCATGTTGGTCAGGGCATGTCCCGGATTGATATGCGAAAAATAGTCAAAGGTGCGCTGGCCTGGCGTCACGTTAAGGCGTCCATTGCCGCTGCCGCACAGAGACAGCAGCAGGTGTGCTTTCGCGCTCTGCGAATGACCGTAAAGCCCAATGCTGCTCTGGCGAGTCATGGCGCGCGCAATGGCCTGCTCCCGCGCCTGCGCCGCGTTGATGCGAGCAAGCAGGGCGTCAGCATCGTTATCCAGCACTGGGGCGTTCAGGCGCGTCTCATTAATCCACCCGATTAAGGCCTGAGTGGTGGTCGTGGTCGCTGTCATTTCAGGTATACGCTCCCGCTGTCGATCCAGTAGTGGCTGCCGCTGTGTCGGCGGTCGGCCAAAGTATTCAGTTTGAAGGTTAACGCGTCAGGCGCAACCGGCGTGCCGTCCTGCAGCCAGGCATCGCTCAGCTCGAAGGCCTCCGGGCCTTCCTGCTTGCTGCCGCCGCAGAGTTTCAGCCGCACGTTCAGCACGCCGTCACCGGCAATGGCTTTGGCCAGTTCAGCCGAGTTAATGCTTAGCGTGTAGAGCGGAGTGGCAGGCCAGCGCGCGTTCGCCAGCTGGCGGAAGCCGAGGGTGACGTTACCGCGCAGCGGGAAGTGCAGACGCGCGTCAAGCTTCGCGCCGGGCTTATCGAGATCGATATCCTGATACCAGACGTTTTCCTCGCGCAGGGTATTGACGGTGTTATCCAGCACGCCGAGATAGCGCACGGTGGAATACGCGCCAATGTCCGCGGCTTTAAAGTTGAAGCGCGGCAGACGCAGATCGAGCGCCAGGCTGCAGAGCATGGCACCCACCGCGGCGGTGGATTTCGGGTTGCCAATGCGCCCCTGCTGGCTGAACGGATACCACTCGTGCACCTGGTATTTATCCAGCCAGACGATGCGGTTGACCGGCACCGGCTGCAGGTGGCGAATGAGCGCCTGAACCCCAGGCAGGCAGCCGGGGCGTCCGGTGATCAGCAGAATATCGCAGCTGTAATGGGAAATCGCCTCACACACCGCGTGGAGCGGGGAGGCCAGCGTAAACTGCCCGGCCAGCATCGCATCCTGCATTTCGCGGAAGTTCACATGCAGCGGCACCGCGAACAGATCGAAAGCGTCTGAACCCGCAGGCAGGGCATGATCGATCGCCTGCTGGAGGTAATTCATCACGTTGCGGGTCGGCTTTTGCGGCAGGAGATCGCCAAAGGTGGCATGCAGACCGGCCAGCGGATCGTCAACGTCGCTGGATTCCCATCCGGCAAGAATGGCATGGCCAATTGGCATAAAGAGCTGCAGCGCCGTTTGCTGGCGCAGCACGGCCTGGGTATCAATGCGCCCGGAGTCACCGAACAGCGAGGCCATCAGCAGCGAGGCATCCGCGATACCGGATTTCTGCAGCTGCGTTTGCAGAGCGGGCAACACGTAGCGCTGAATCACGTCCAGAAGCGTATCGTCACCCGCGACCTTAAACCCTTCACGGAACAGCAGCTGCGGGGTGATTTTGACGTTATTGCCGGAACCGTCATCCAGCTGATAATGGGTGATCGCCATATCCGTTGTGCCACCGCCGATGTCGATGGACGCGACGCGCAGCGCGCGTCCCGGCTGGCTACCCGGCTCAGGCTCACTGTCCGGGCGGGCCAGGGAGGCGAAGAAGGCTTCGGTCTGACCGCCAAAGCGGGAGATGGCTTCGTTATACAGCCAGACCAGCTGACCGCAGCTGGCTTCATCCCACTCCATCTGGATTTCAGGTACCGGCACCACGCTTTTTTCCTGCTGTTTGCGGGTGACAAAATCCTCATCCTGCGGGTGCCAGCCCATCGCTTTCCAGACAATGGCGATGGCTTCAAACATGCGGCGACGGAAAATCTCGCGCTCCTGCTTTGGCATGGCCGAGGGCAGAGTCAGGATCAGGGTGCGCAGCTGGCGCGGCGACGCCGGGAAGCCCAGACGCAGGCGCGTGGCGACGCTGTTGATCTGTCCCAGCGCCTGCGCCAGCAGCTCGCACAGCATGTGCGTCATCAGGGTGCTGCGGCTGTACTGCGGTGAGAAGACCGGCAGGCGCTCGTCCTGCGGCAGCGTGAAGAGCGGCTCGCCGTCATCGTTCATCAGGTTCATCAGCGGGAATGCGGTGGCAAGCGGTTCACGCTGGGTTTTGCTGTTCATCTGGCTAAAGCGCCAGTCCTGCACGACCGGCGTTTCATCCCACAGGTAGCGACGCGGGCTGGAGATACCGCTGTTGCCTTCGGTTCCCAGACGCTGCATCGCCAGCTTGCGGGCTTCATCACCGACGCGCACAATCGACGGCCAGACAAAGGCATCTTCGCGACCGCTTTCAACCGAGAAGTGCTGCTTGCCAAAACGCGCTTCCGAAAACTCGAGACGGCTGGTGAACAGCGGCTCGTTCAGGAATTGCGGCTCGCTGAGCGAGCGAACCTGCAGCTCGGCGGTCTGGCGCAGCCCATCGTTCGCATCGCCGTGGTCTTCAATAATGACGCCGCAGGTGTGGGTATTACCCACGTCGAGGATCAGGTCAACCGGAATGGCTGGCGTGCTGAGCGTATGGGTAACAAATTTCACTTCCGGCACGGTGAGCTGTTCACCGAGCATGGTCAGCACGTTGAGCCAGTGGGCCTGATACTCAAATCCGCGCATCGCCTGCTGGAGATCGCGTTCTGAGCGGTTTTCAACGCCGTCGGCATACTGGGTAAAGGCCTCGCGCAGCCAGCCGTCAATCCAGGTCTGATCGAGGAAACTTTCTACCTCGTTATCGCGCCAGGCCAGCGCGAAACGGGTCCCGTTGAGAATATCGTTTTCAACCGGGGACAGGGCAGACGTGGCGTGTTCAGCAATCTGGCTGTCAAGGGCGAGAGTGACGCGGTGCGTATTGCCTGCCGTATCGGGCGTATCAAGCCTGCGCACCTGAACGCGTGCCCAGTTATCCGGCCCCTCAACAAAGGTTCGCGGTGGGTTAAAGCGCAGGAACGGAACCGGAAGCCAGACGCCGTCCAGCACCGTCAGAGACTGATGCAGCGTGATGGTGGTTTCCGGTTTGACCACTTCAGGCTGTCCGCCGTTCGTTCCCGGCAGGGTATAGCGACCGTTGACCAGATCGAAATCGAGGCGCAACAGCGGGCCGTTCGCGGTTTTACGTACGAAGCGCCCGTTGCTGGCGGTGTCCTGCGGTGTCAGACCGAAATCAAGGAACTGCACGCCGCTGTTGGCAATAAGCGTGACGCTTTGTTTATAGTCGCAAAGATTAACCAGCATAGGATCAGGCACCTGCTTTCTTGAACGTCAGTGGGACGACGGTGTTGGCATCATAACGGGCGCGACATTCCGCGATATCGCTGGTGCCGGCTTTACAGGCAACCTCCGGCATCGGGTAGCGGGAACCGTCGGTGCAGCGGGCGGTACCGCGACTTTTAATCATCAGCTCGCCATTGCTGTGCAGCCCGGAGAAGACCTCCGCACGGCAGACCACGTTATCGCCATGAACAACCCGGGCGAAGCCTTTATTGTTCTGGATTTGATAGCGCATTGATGGCGGCTTGCCGGTGACCGGATCTTTCACGTCGAGAACCGCACGCCAGGTGCCGTTCAGGAAACGCGTCGATCCCGCTTTTACCTGATTCGCTTCCATCACCATGGCATCTTTCGGGATGGCGACAATCACCACCGGAGCGGCTGTTTGTGCAGGCGCCGGAACTGCTTCTTTTTCTTTGCTGGCCACGACCTCTGCCTGATGCAGCGGTAATTTCATCGCCAGTGGCTCAACCGCTTTAATCGGTTTTGGCGCAATCTCGACGGGCTCTGGTGCAGGCGCTGGAGCGGGCTCAGCGGAAGGCGACTGTTTTGGCCACAGCAGTGGAGCGGCAATGGCGGCGACGATCACGGCGGCAACCGGCAGCGTCCACAGGGGGACGCGGCGCTTTTTCGCGACAATCGCCGGGGGCGTTTCCTGAACGGCTTGCGTCACGACCGGGGCCGGTTCTGGCTCATACAGATCTTCCGGCGTAATGCGCACCACCGTGGAAGGGGCGATCAGCGGCTCGTCAGCCTGTTCAAAGGTCACCAGCGGTTCTGGCTCAGGTTCCGGTTCAGGATCTTCAATGACAACGGGAGCAGGCTCAGGGACCAGCGATTCACGCAGGCAGTCGAGGACGTCGTCGCGCGCACTCTCGTTCAGGTTTACAAACCCCCAGAAGCTGATGACCGGCTTCCCGTCTACCAGGAAGAGGAAGTTTTCACCCGGGAACTGAAACGCCTTAGACAGCAGAGAACCAAAAAGCTGCTGCGCGGTTTTGGGTGACAGCAGGCATTTCTTGCTTAACGACTCGACGCTGGCGAGCGTGTTTTCCAGATAGCGCAGGGCGCGATAGCGGTCATCTTCATCGGCCGCTTTCCAGCTGGTTACGCTCCCTTCAACCGGGGAATACCAGTCCACACGGTCACCGCTGTCGTTGACCTGAGGAATTGCCAGACAGTCGACGATGGCCTGTTGTTTGCGCAACCGGAGCGCTTCCCGGATTTGTAACGCTGATTCGAAAACGGCTTGTCCGCCGCCGCCAACGGCCTGAAAGTCATCCAGATTACCGCTGCGTAAAAGAGTTTTTGCCACGATTTGATCCCATATACTTCTTCACACCGTTACTTTAACGAAACGAGGAAGCAAACAAACGGAGGAAGAGACGCTAAAAGCGCCGATTTCTTGCGGCATAGAAAGTGACGGTTGTGCTTGACGAATAATGGCCCTTAAGGCAAATCACCTTTTTGGACGCTGGCGGTTAAAACAGCAAAAAACGCGGCTTTAGAATAACCTGATAGTGTTTCGTTATTTGCCAGGTCAAAACGCCTGTGCTGTTATTACTGTCCTATATAATAAAACTGTCAGGGTTATAACCATGTCTACAGGGAAAACACTGCTCGCCCTTGCGCTGAGCGCGCTGTTACCAGCCGGTGCCGCATGGTCGGCAAACAACGACACGCTTATTTACTGTTCTGAAGCGTCTCCCGAGTCCTTCAACCCGCAAATCGCCAGCTCTGGCCCATCTTTTGTGGCCAGCTCCCAGGTGCTGTATAACCGTCTGATCAATTTTGACCCGGTGAAAAACACTCCGGTGCCGTCGCTGGCGGAGTCCTGGACGATTTCACCGGACGGCAAGACCTATACCTTTACCCTACGTAAAGGGGTGAAGTTCAACAGCAACAAGTTCTTCAAACCGACGCGCGACTTTAATGCCGATGACGTTATTTTCTCGGTCATGCGTCAGAAAGACCCTAAACACCCGTACCACAACGTGTCGCAGGGCAACTACGAATACTTTAACGATGTGGGTCTCGATAAGCTTATCCAGGACGTTAAAAAGGTCGATGATTACCACGTTCAGTTCACCCTGAGCGAGCCCAACGCCGCGTTCCTGGCCGACTGGGGGATGGATTTCGCCTCGATTCTCTCCGCTGAATACGCCGACGCAATGCTGAAAAAAGGCACGCCTGAGAACGTGGACACCTGGCCGATTGGTACCGGGCCTTACGTGCTGCAGCAGTACAAAGTGGATTCGCTGATCCGCTACGTCGCGAACCCGAACTACTGGGAAGGTGAAGTGCCGACGAAGCATCTCATCTTCTCCATTACGCCAAACGTGGAAACCCGCCTGGCGAAGCTGCAGACCAACGAATGCCAGATTATTCCTGCGCCGTCCCCGGTTCAGTTTGACGCCATCAAGAACAACAAAGACCTGACGCTGCACTCGGTCGATGCGCTGAACGTCGGTTATCTGGCGTTTAACACCGAGAAAAAGCCGTTTGATAACGTGCTGGTGCGTCAGGCGCTTAACTATGCGACCGACAAGAAGGCCATCGTTAATGCGGTCTTTATGGGATCGGGCACGGTGGCAAAATCGCCGATCCCGCCAAATATGCTGGGCTTCAATAAAGACCTGAAGGACTACAGCTACGATCCTGAAAAAGCGAAAGCCCTGCTGAAGCAGGCGGGTCTGGAGAAGGGAGCGGAAGTCACGCTGTGGTCAATGCCGGTTCAGCGTCCGTATAACCCGAACTCGCGTCGTATTGCGGAGATGATCCAGAGCGACTGGGCCAAAGTTGGCGTGAAGGCCAAAATTGTCTCCTACGAGTGGGGCGAATATCTCTCCGGAATGCGTAAAGGCGAACATGACTCCGCGCTGTTTGGCTGGATGTCCGACAACGGCGACCCGGACAACTTTGCCGACGTGCTGCTCGGCTGCAACAGCATTAAAACCGGCTCAAACGCCGCGCGCTGGTGCGATAAGGGGTATGATGCCCTGGTGCAAAAAGCGAAGCTGACCAGCAGCCCGGCTGAGCGCGCGAAGCTCTATAGCCAGGCGCAGGAGATCTTCTACCAGCAGGCACCGTGGATCGCGCTGGCCAACGGGAAAACGTTCTACGCGACCCGCAGCAACGTGACCGGATACAGCGTAAGCCTGATGGGCAGCGATTTCTCGAAAGCGAAGCTGAACTGATCGTGTGCCCGGTGGCGCTGCGCTTACCGGGCCTACGGTTCCCCCTGTAGGCCGGGTAAGGCGTAGCCGCCACCCGGCAATTCACAAGGAGTGACAATGTCACATTTAAACGAAGTTACTGCCCGCGTCGATGCCGCCATCGAAGAGAGCGTCATCACCCACATGAACGAACTGCTGATTGAATTAAGCGATGATGCAGAGCTGAGCCGTGAAGATCGCTACACCCAGCAGCAGCGTCTGCGCACCGCGATTTCGCATCACGGTAAGCAGCATAAAGAAGAGATGGACGCGCGTGAGGAACAGCTGACGAAAGGCGGCACCATACTGTAACGATCAAAACTGGCGTCGCGCCACCAGCCAGGCCCCCACGACTAGCATCACCGCGCCGCACACCGGGCCAATCAGGGCGCGAAGCGGAATGCCATGGCTCCTCAGCACGTCCAGCACCAGCCCGCCAATCAGCTGGCTTGCGACCAGCACGGCGATGGTCGTCGCCGCGCCAACGTTCTGATACCCGCTAATGCTGGCAAACACGAAAAACGACCCCAGCAGCCCCGGGATAAGCGTCCACCAGCGCACCGTCGCGGCCAGCTCGCTGAATCCCGCGACGCCCTGTTTCAGCAGCAGAATGCTGACAAACAGCACAATGCCGACCAGCGAATTCAGCAGCATCGCGATGAGAATGGTGGAAGAGGACTGGGTAATACGCACCATCAGGGTGTTTTGCACCACCAGACCGATGCCCGCCGCCACCAGAAACGCCAGCGTCAGTGACTGATTCATGGGATAGCGTCCGGATCGCTGCGCTCGTCCAGCTGCAGCTGCATAAAGGTTAAGTCCAGCCAGCGGCCAAACTTGGTTCCCACCTGCGGCATTTGTCCGGTCGTCACAAAGCCGAGCGTCTCATGGAGATGAATCGAGGCATGGTTTTGCGCTTCAATGCCGGCCACCATCACGTGTTTACCGATGGCGCGGGCCTCGTTAATCAGCGCCTTCATCAGCGTGCGGCCAATCCCTTTACCCTGATGGGCCGGATGGACGTAGACCGAATGCTCAACCGTATGACGAAAACCGTCGAAGGCGCGCCAGTCGCCGAAAGAGGCGTAACCGGTGATGACACCGTCTTCCTCGCTCACCAGAACCGGATAACCCGCCAGCGTGCGCGCCTCAAACCACGCGATTCGGTTATCGGTATCGACGGTTTTATCGTTCCAGATCGCGGCAGTATGCAGCACCGCGTGGTTGTAAATCTCGCCTATCGCAGCGCAGTCTTCTTTGCAGGCATGACGAACGATCATGATGAAGCCTCTGTGTGTTGTTCACTATAGTATTACGTTATCGCTACGATATTACACAACTGTATCCCCCGATCGCTACGGCATAAGCCATATTTTTTTGTTATCAAAAGCCCATTGAAATGCCGTTCATACACTATAGTATGACGTCATGAACACCATAACAGACACGATGAATCAACGGATTAGCGCAAGAATTCGCCTTGAACGCGAGTCTCGCGGGTGGTCCCTGAGCGAGCTGGCGGACCGGGCAGGGGTCTCACGCGCGATGATCCACAAGATAGAGCGCGGGGACAGTAGCCCGACGGCCACCTTGCTTGCCCGCCTGTCTGGCGCGTTTGGCATCAGCATGTCAACGCTGATTGCCCGGGCCGAAATGCAGGAAGGCAAGCTGCTGCGCCTGGCAAACCAGCCCGTCTGGCGCGATCCGCAGACGCACTACCTCCGCCGCCATGTTTCTCCCCGTACCGATCTGCCCATCGACCTGGTTCAGGTTGAACTGCCTGCGGGCAGCGATGTTCCTATGCCTGCCTCTTCTTACGCGCTGGCACGTCAGCTTATCTGGCTGCAGTCCGGTGAGCTGGTGTTCCAGGAGGGCGATACGCGCCACGAGATGCACGCCGGAGACTGTCTCGAGCTGGGGCCGCCGAATGACTGCCGGTTCATCAACGAGACGAATGAAACCTGCATCTATCTGGTTGTACGCCTCAATCAGTCTGGCTCGTAATGCTAATGCGATAACGCCGATCGTGAGCCAGGCTGTAATGACATTTTTACCAGAAGGAGATCCTGATGAACCAACCTGTTTCGCAAAATCGCCGCTGGGTACTGGCCTCTCGTCCACAGGGTGCGCCGGTCGCGGACAATTTTCGTCTGGAAACGCAGCCTGTTCCGGAACCGGGTGCGGGGCAGCTTTTGCTGCGTACCGTCTGGCTGTCGCTGGACCCTTATATGCGGGGGCGCATGAGCGATGCGCCATCCTATTCACCGCCGGTTGAGATCGGTGCTGTGATGGTGGGGGGAACGGTCAGCCGCGTTGAGCAGTCAAACCATCCCGACTTCAAAGCTGGCGAATGGGTGCTGGGCTACAGCGGCTGGCAGGAGTATGAACTCTCGGACGGCAGCGGCCTGGTGAAGCTGGGCGAAAATCCGTCTCATCCTTCCTGGGCGTTGGGCGTACTGGGTATGCCGGGCTTTACCGCCTATATGGGGCTGCTGGATATCGGGCAACCGAAAGCGGGTGAAACGCTGGTGGTGGCTGCGGCGACCGGCCCGGTTGGCGCGACAGTCGGGCAGATCGGCAAAATCAAAGGTTGCCGGGTGGTCGGCGTGGCCGGTGGCGCAGAGAAATGCCGCCATGCCGTTGAGGTTCTCGGCTTTGACCTGTGTCTGGATCACCATGCGGCGGATTTTGCCGACCAGCTCAAAGACGCCTGTCCGAAAGGCATTGATGTCTATTATGAAAACGTCGGCGGGAAAGTGTTTGATGCCGTGCTGCCCCTGCTGAACACCTCCGCCCGCGTGCCTGTGTGTGGCCTGGTGAGCGGCTACAATGCGACGGGCTTGCCCGA
Source organism: Enterobacter sp. DC4 (assembly GCF_000568095.1). Lineage (NCBI taxonomy): Bacteria > Pseudomonadati > Pseudomonadota > Gammaproteobacteria > Enterobacterales > Enterobacteriaceae > Enterobacter > Enterobacter sp. DC4. Next base: position 584,499 of record NZ_AZUB01000002.1, read on the forward strand.
AGGGCCAGATCGCCTCCCGCTCCTGATGGCGACCATCCTGAAGAAACGCATTCGTATGCAGGGCTTTATCATCGGCCAGGACTACGGGCACCGCATTCATGAGTTCCAGGAGGCGATGGGGCGCTGGGTGCAGGAGGGGAAAATCCACTATCGCGAACAGGTGACGGACGGGCTGGAAAACGCCCCCGAGGCGCTGATTGGCCTGCTGGAAGGACGAAACTTCGGCAAAGTCGTGATTCGCGTCGCGAGTGACAATAAATAAAGAGCACAATGGCGGGGTTTCCCGCCATATTTATTTGTGAAGATACGATATATTGTCTTTAATTACTGGACAGGGTTTTTCGCGCCATCATCCCGGATGAGCCCGAAAACGATAAAAAAAATGATGTTTGCTTTTTTTGTTGTTTTACGTACTTCCCACCACCAGGCATGACGATACAGGATATATCGTACCGGCGCCGTTTTATTAAAACTGGCGTTTAAAAATAGCATTAAGTTTTAGCTACAGGAATTCCACATGCTTGATTTGGATCACTTAGAAAAAGCCCAAAGGGTTAGCCTTACCATGCAGGTTGAACACAGTTTGAAAGGGGCGTTAATTACAGGCTCCCTCAAACCAGGAGCACGACTGATTACGAAAGAGATTGCTGATAAATTAGGCACCAGTATTACGCCGGTCCGCGAAGCGCTGCTGCGTCTGGTCTCCTCAGGCGCACTTCACGCCACGCCAGCGCAGGCTTTTCTGGTCCCTGAGGTGACGCTGGAGCGTTATAACGAGATTAACGCCATCCGAAAACAGCTTGAGCCAATGGCGGTTGCCGCAGCATGCCAGAATATGTCAGACGGCAAGCTGGAGGCGTTGCGCAAAATGTCAGAGGCCTTCCATGAGGCCATGCGCAATGGAAACGTTCAGCAGGCATTGCATGCAAATCGCATCTTCCGGTTTACGCTTTATCAATATGCGGAAATGCCTACGCTTAATGCCTTAATTGAACAGTTATGGGTGCGCATCGGACCCTGCATGAACTACCTGCATCAGGAACTTAACGACATCAAAACGTCAACGTATCACTATGATGAGCTTCTTTCAGCTCTTGAGCGGAGAGACGTGGAGGCCAGCCAGAAGGCAATTGATAAGTTGATTGATGAAGCGGATTTTCTTTTACAGCGACAATATTTTAACTGAGAGATTATTTAACAGAGCGACTATATACTGCACCTAATTATTTATCTGGTGAATAACTCCTGATGGCTTATTGCCATCAGGAGGGTTATTTCATATATAAAATAAACTTTTCTTTTTCTTACTCGAAGCGATAAGAGACCGACAACCCGACGCCATAGTTACGGCCTGGCGCAGGTTCGTAATAACGGCCGTTGGACTCGTTGACAATAACCGAGCCCGCGTACTCTTTATCGAACAGGTTATCGACGCGGCCAAAGACGTCCATTCCCCAGTTGCCGTAGTTAAACTTATACCCGGTATTCAACCCGACTACCGTGTACGATGGCGCTTTCGCGGTGTTTTCGTCGTCGGCCATGATGTCGCTCATGTAACGCACGTCCGTGCCCGCGTACCAGCCTTCCTCCGGCTGCCAGCCAAACGAGGCGAAGCCCATGTTGCGCGCAATCCCCGGCATGCGGTTACCGTTACAGTCTGCGTCGCTGCAGACGTTAGTCCGGTAGGTGGCATCCAGGTACGTCCACGCCATCTTCAGCTTCCAGTTCTCAGCGAACTGCTGATCCAGGGAAACTTCCACACCCTGACGACGGGTTTTCCCGGCGTTTTTATAGGTTGTGCGGCCGCCGGAACTGGAGTCCACCACGATCTCATCATCCGTATCGGTGCGGAACAACGCCGCCGTCAGCAGGCCGTTGCCGATGCGGGTTTTGCTGCCCACTTCATAGGTGTTGTTCGTGGATGGCTTCAGGCCAATATTCAGACCACCCTGATTATCCGCACGATAGGAGAGTTCGTTGATGGTTGGCGTTTCAAATCCACGCCCTGCGGCAGCGTAGAGGTTCCACCCGTCAGTCACCGCATACTTAACGGCGCCCGCCGGGAGCCACTTGTGATAGCTCGCGTCACCGCTGTCGTCGCCGTTGCCCGGCGTAACGTAATGGTCGTTGGAATCAAACCAGACCGAACTGTAGCGGACACCCGCATCGACAGAGAGTTTCTGCGTCAGCTGCCAGCTGCTCTGCAGATAAGGATCGACGTTCCACATCAGGTTACGTTCGTCACGACGTTTATCGCCTTTGACGCCGTAGTCCGGCACGCCGTTACTCATCACAAAGTTCTCGTAGCCGCGACGATCTTCACTCAGGTTTTCGTAGTTCAGGCCGGTGGTAAACGTCACCGGCACCAGCAGCTCGCCACGGTGCGTCCAGCGGGTATCCACGCCCTGATAGTGGCGCTGCATATCGATCACCCCACCGGAGTGGGAAGGTTTCAGCTGCGGCTGCCAGGGAATCGACTGGTACTGCGTCATTTCACGCTCACCGGCGTACATCATCACGCTGAGGTCGTCCTGAGCGCTGAGCTGGCGATCGTAGCGCAGGCCGGCCTGGGTCTGTTTGATGGTCTTACGGGTATTGTACTGATCGCCACGCGGAGACTGACGCGGATTATTCTGCCACTCCTGATAGCTCAGACCGCCCGGATCGTTGGCCTTCATGTCTACGCTGTTGAAGATTAGCGTCAGCTTGCTGACGTCATCAATACGCACGCCCAGCTTGGCGTTAGCCAGATTCTTCCGCGCGCCGCTGTGGTCGCGATAGCCCTGGGTGGTGAAACGGGTGGTAGAAACGGTGTAATTCACATCGCCCGCGTGGGTGCCATCACCCATCGCACCGGTGGCCTTCATGCCGTAGCGCCAGGTACCGTAACTGCCGTAATAGCTGCTGGCTTCAATGGTTGGCGGCTGCTGCCCGGTCTGGGTGTTGATGTTAATCACGCCGCCAGAGGCGTTGCCGTACAGGGCAGAGAAGGGGCCGCGCAGCACTTCAATGCTCTCCACGCTGGAGAGATCGATGTTGGAGGTCTGGCCCTGTCCGTCCGGCATGGTGGCAGGGATACCGTCGACGTACATACGGATACCGCGCACGCCAAACGTTGAGCGGGCGCCAAACCCACGCATCGAAAGCTGGAGATCCTGAGCATAGTTCTGGCGGTTCTGAATTTGCAGTCCCGGAACGCTGCCGAGGGATTCAGACAGGTTGATGCGAGGCGCGGCGTGGCGCATGTCATCGCCATTGACGACGCTGACCGCGGCCGGGGTATCCAGCTCCGATACGGTTTGCGGCGTGGCGCTGACGATCATGGTCTGTTCTTCTGCGCTCATAGCGGTGAGCGGCGCGAAAGTAACGGGAACCAGCAGCAGCGGGAGAGAGGCCTTACGGGCAGAAATGATTTTCATGAATAAAACCGGTTGTGGTGTGTAAACGAACCAAATGGAACATGTCCATACATGTTAAAGGTTTTGTAAATGTTTTGAAAACTATAACCGCACATTGCGTTAATGAAAGGTGGTATGGGAAAGAAAAACTCCACATTCAGTTGATTAATGATTACTATTCTCATTATCAAAAGGCGATGCCATGACGTTGCCTGCCGGAAGTGATGTCAGCCCAAACCCCTCTTTTCAGAAAAGGAATTGTTATGTCTTTACGTCATCTGTGCTCGCCGCGTCTTAGCCTGTCACTGCTGTCTGCCACTTTACTGCTTGCCGGGACGTTCCAGGCGCATGCCGCCGAAGAGGTGCTGCGTAAAGCGGTGGGCAAAGGGGCGTATGAAATGGCCGTGAGCCAGCAGGAGAATGCGCTGTGGGTGGCGACCTCGCAAAGCCGCAAAACCGATAAGGGCGGGGTTGTTTACCGTCTTGATCCGGTCACGCTGGACGTGACGCAGGCGATTCACAGCGATCTGAAACCCTTTGGTGCCACTCTCGACAGCGCGACGCAAACCCTGTGGTTTGGCAACACCATCAACGGCGCGGTAACCGCGATTGATGCAAAAACGGGCGACGTAAAAGGGCGTCTGGTGCTGGACGGGCGTCAACGCAGCGAAACCGTCAAACCGCTGCAGCCGCGCCAGCTGGTGGCGGATGACGCGAACAACACGATTTACATCACCGGTGTCGGCAAAGAGAGCGTGATTTGGGTCGTGGATGGCGCAACGCTGAAGCTGAAAGAGACCATTGCCAATACTGGCACCTACAGTACCGGTCTGGCGCTGGATGCGCAGGCGAAACGTCTCTATACCACGAATGCGGACGGTGAACTGGTGACGATTGATACGGCCAGCAACAAGATTATCAGCCGTAAAAAAGTGCAGGACGACGGGAAAGAGCACTTCTATCTGAACCTGAGCCTCGACGCTGCCGGTAAGCGTGCGTTCCTGACTGATTCAAAACAGCCGGAAGTGCTGGTAGTGAGCCTGAAAGACGGCAGCGTGATCGAGAATATCGCCGCGCCGGAATCCCTGGCGGTCCTGTTTAACCCGGCCCGCAACGAAGCCTACGTGACCCACCGTGAAGCCGGCAAGGTGAGCGTGATTGATGCGAAAACGTATAAGGTGACTAAAACGTTCGACACGCCGGTTTACCCGAACAGCCTGGCGCTTTCCGCCGATGGTAAAACGCTGTATGTGACGGTGAAACAGAAGTCGACTCGCCAGCAGGAAGCCACTCAGCCTGACGACGTGATTCGTATTGCGCTGTAAGATGGGAATTGCCCGGTGGCGCTGCGCTTACCGGGCCTACAAAACCATGAAATGTAGGCCGGGTAAGGCGAAGCCGCCACCCGGCTTTTTTATTAACGCGAGGTTTCTTCCACCAGCGGTGCGTCGTGTTTTTCATCGTCGCGATGAACCGGCGCGGTGCTGTGGATCTCGTGAACGCGCTTACGCACGCCGAACCAGCCGGCAATCAGCAGTACCGCCAGCAGCGGAATCGTCGCGATGGTGTAGGTACCGTTCGGATAGTCGAACGCCATCAGTACCAGCACGCTGAACAGGAAGAGCAGGGTGAGCCAGGAGGTCACCGGTGCGCCCGGCATCTTGAAGCTCACATCAGCCGCTTTGCCTTCTTTAATCGCCTTGCGCAGACGCATCTGACAGACCACGATAAAGCCCCAGGAAGCGATAATCCCCAGTGCAGCCACGTTCAGAACGATCTCAAATACGCGGGACGGCACCAGATAGTTCAGGAACACGCCAAAGACGTAAACCACCAGCGTTGCCAGAATCCCTGCATAGGGAACCTGCTGCTTGCTCATCTTCGACATGAACTTCGGCGCGGAACCGCCCATCGACATGGAGCGCAGGATACGACCGGTAGAGTAAAGGCCGGAGTTCAGGCTGGAGAGCGCTGCCGTCAGGACCACGATGTTCATGATGCTGCCCACGTAAGGCACGCCCAGCTTAGAGAAGAAGGTCACGAACGGACTCTGGCCCGCCTGATAGGCAGTCCATGGCAGCAGCAGAACCAGCAGCACCACGGAACCGACGTAGAACAGACCGATACGCCAGATCACGCTGTTGATGGCTTTTGGCACCATCGTCTGCGGATCTTTACATTCACCTGCCGCGGTGCCCACCAGTTCGATAGAGGCGAAGGCGAACACGACGCCCTGAACCAGAACCAGCGCAGGCAGCAGACCGTGCGGGAAGAATCCGCCGTTATCGGTTATCAGGTGGAAGCCGGTGGCATTGCCATCCAGCGGCTTACCGCTGCCGAGGAAGACGGTACCCACGACCAGGAACACCACGATGGCCAGCACTTTTACCAGCGCAAACCAGAACTCCATCTCCGCGAACCACTTCACGCCGATCATGTTCATGGTGCCGACAATCGCCAGTGCGCCAAGCGCAAACACCCACTGCGGCACATCACCAAACGCGCCCCAGTAGTGCATATACAGCGCAACGGCGGTGATATCGACAATACCTGTCATCGCCCAGTTGACGAAGTACATCCAGCCCGCAACGTAAGCCGCTTTTTCACCGAGGAATTCACGGGCGTAAGAGACGAAGCTTCCGCTGGAAGGGCGATGCAGTACCAGTTCGCCCAGTGCACGAAGAATAAAGAAAGAGAAGATCCCGCACACCAGATAGACCAGGGCGAGAGCCGGGCCAGCCATCTGCAGGCGTGCACCAGCACCTAAAAACAGACCCGTTCCGATAGCGCCGCCGATGGCGATCATTTGAACCTGACGGTTGCCCATCGCTTTGTGGTAGCCCTCTTCGTGAGAGTTCAACCAGCGACGTTTAGCAGCATGATGATCGGCTGCGCTTTTATTGCTTGTTTTCATTGAGTTACCTGTTTGCCTGTCTGAACCATTATCGTGATAGTCCTGCCTGGCAGAAAGCAATACAAACGATTGCTTCTGCGCAAACACATGTCGCCTTCCCAGTCATTCTGCGTATGGATAAGGCGAAACATGGCGAGGCATCCTACCTGCAATTCATAAGCGACGCAAAATATAACCGTGCCGAAAGTGATGCACGTCGAAGGAAATCGTGTGGTCAGAGCAGACGGGGATCACAACACGCTGAATCGTGATGAGTTTTTAGTCAAAACAATGGCGAGGTTGATTATTTAATCATCAGATTCTCTTAATTATTACCAGATGGTATAAATTTTTGCTGCAGCAGGGCATCGAGAAGTAACCTGAACGCGGTTGTGTGCTGCCGGCGGCTCGGATAATAGAGGTGGTATCCTTCAAACGTGGGGCACCACGATTCAAGGACCCTGACCAGCCGTCCCTGATTCAGAGCGTCCAGAACCGAGGACTCGGGCACGTAGGCTAATCCGAGACCATTCTCCGCGGCGTCGATGCGCTGCGACAGGTTATTCAGCGTAAGCTGTCCGTCAACCCGCACGCGAAGCTCGCGCCCGTCGCGCTCAAATTCCCAGTTATACAATCCCCCTCGGGTGGGCAGGCGGAGATTGATACAGCGGTGTTCACCCAGCTGCTCCGGCACGAGCGGCACGCCAAAACGAGCCAGGTAATCCGGGGAGCCGACGACCGCCATGCGCATGTCCGGCGCAATCCGCACCGCAATCATGTCTTTTGCCACCTGTTCACCCAGGCGAACCCCTGCGTCGAAGCGGCCATCTACGATATCTGTCAGGCCATTGTCGACCATCACTTCGACGTTAATGTCAGGATATTGCAGCATAAAAGCCTTCAGGACCGGCCAGAGCACGGCATCCATCGCGTGCTCGCCGGCGACGATGCGGATAGCGCCTGCGGGTTTGTCGCGGGTGCTGCGAAGCGCCGTGAGTTCCTGTTCGATCTCCAGCAGATGCGGGCTGAGGCGCGAAAAAAGCTGCTCACCCGCGGGTGTCGGAACCACGCTGCGGGTTGTGCGGGTTAACAGGCGAACGTCTAATCGCGCCTCAAGCTTGCGCATCGCATGGCTCAGTGCCGATTGCGAGACGCCCAGCTGCGCCGCTGCGCGCGTAAAGCTACGCTCGCGGGCCACCACCATAAAGGAGAGCAGATCGTTGAAATTATCTTTTAGCATCGCGGTTCTATTTATGAGTTTCAGTCATGTGTCCTATCTGATTATGCACCCTAATGCTGCCGAGTGCTTTGCGCTACTGTTAACGCAACAGTCAACGAGGAGCAAAAGATGAAAATTATCCGCAGCGGTTCAATACCTTCAGTACGAGGACCGGAAGCCTGGTTTACCGGGACTGTTCGGATTGACGCACCCTTTCAGGCGACCGAACCTGCCAGCGTCGGCGGGGCAACCGTAACCTTTGAGCCGGGCGCGCGCACGGCCTGGCATACGCATCCCCTGGGACAAACGCTGATTGTGACGCAGGGGCGCGGCTGGTTACAGGAGTGGGGCAAAGAGGCGGAAATCCTGAATCAGGGCGATATCGCCTGGATCCCACCCGGCGTGAAGCACTGGCACGGCGCAAATGCGCAAACGGCGATGACGCATCTTGCCATCGCCGAAGCGGTAAACGGCAGCCCGGTAACATGGCTGGAAAAAGTGACTGACGAGCAGTACCCGAACGGCTAACCGCCAAAAACGGAAATTGCCTGCTGCAGGCGCGTCGTCCGCTGCGTCAGGTGATTCGCGGCGTGAGTGACGTTATCCACCATCCCCGTATTGCTCTGGGTCATTGCGCCGATACGGGAGAGGGAGGCATTGATCAGCGTCAGCGCCTGGGTTTGTTCCTGGGTGGCGTGGCCGATCTCCTTAATCAAGGTGGAAACCTGCAGAACATGGTCGATCATGACCGTCAGTTGTGATTCGGTTTGTACCACCTTCTCCACGCCAGCGTTGACGCTGGCAACGTTTTTCTCGATCAGCGCTTTGATCTCTTTCGCCGCCGTCGCGGAGTGCTGCGCAAGATTGCGCACCTCAGCCGCCACCACGGCAAAACCGCGCCCGGCTTCACCCGCGCGCGCCGCTTCCACGGCGGCATTCAGCGCAAGAATATTGGTCTGGAAGGCAATGCGATCGATAACGCTGATAATATCGACGATCTGGCCGTTATCCTGCGACACGGACTGCATCATACCGATGGTCTCTTTCATCATCGCTTCACCGCAGTGGGCGCTGTCGCTGGTGCGATCCGCCATCTGGATCGCTTCATTCGCGGTTTCTGCCGTCTGCTTCACCGCGCTGGCGATCTCTTCCACCGCAGATGCGGTTTGCTGCAGAAAGTCTGCGGTTTCTTCAGAGCGCGTTTGCAGCGCCGCACCTTCTTTCGCGACCTGCTGGCTGATGGTGCCAATCCCGCTGATTTGCGCCCCGACATCGTCAACCAGCGAATTCAGGTTCAAACCTGATTGATTCACCAGGCGCATCATCAGCCCGATGTCATCGATCCTGTCAAAATGGTAATAGTCCGTTTTACGTCCTGAAACCACGCGCTGCATCTGTTGAACAATAGATTTTACCGGCCGTGCGATCTGCGCGTGAAGATAACAGGCAAGGGCAGAAAAGAGCAGCGCCAGACTCCCCGACTGCACAAGTTTATCAGGGAAGAAATACACCGCCAGGCAGGAGAGTAACGCTGTCGTTGCAATACCAAGATGGATTCGTTTACAGGTGCTGAGACATTTAAAAAGCGACATAAAGGAAAATAAACCGCGTCGAACCAACAGTCCTTTATAAAAACGATAATGTTTTAATTCGTTATTACGCACTTTTGCATACAGTTTTTCACTGGCTGCGATCTCTTCCCGTGCGGGGATATTTCGCACCGAAATATAGCCCGTCAGGGATCCACCCTGCCAGACCGGCGTCACGTTGGCCCGCACCCAGTAGTGATCGCCATTATGACGACGGTTCTTCACCAGCCCTGTCCAGGTCTCGCCCTGCTGCAGGGTAAACCACATGTCGCCAAACGCTTCGGCAGGCATATCGGGATGGCGGATGAGGTTATGCGGCTCACCCAGTAGATGTTCTTCTTTATATCCGCTGGCTTCAATAAAAGCGGAATTAGCATAGGTTATATGACTTTTTGTATCGGTGGTCGACATTAACGTCGAACCAGCGTTAAGCAAATACTCGTTTTGTGTAACGGGAGTGTTACGCCTCATGAGTAACTCCATGATGTTGTGCAAGAATAAAAAAACGTCCGGAAAGCACTCCGGCAAGATTAATGAAATTATTTTTATAACTATCTGCTGCTTATTCTCTCTGAAATTTTGGCTGTCTGAAATACTCGCTACATATTATTTTTAAACGGTTAACGCTATCGAATGTAATAAAAATGAAAACATTTTCAGGGGCGTTTTGGGGAGGCGCTGTAAATAAATGACATAAGCCAAACTGTAAGAGGGAGATCGCTTCCCGGGAAAAATTGTCATGCTGAAATAGCGTTTCGTTAACAGGATGAAAACGCTATGATTTGGTCTCATTTTCGTAAATACAGGGAGGCTGAGGTGAAAATTAACGTCATAGGAACCAGCGGAAGTGGAAAAAGCACGCTGGCGAAGCGGATTGCGACCGAACTGGCTATTCCCTGTATCGAGATGGACAGACTCTACTGGCAGGCTGACTGGCAGGGCACGCCGGACGACGAGTTTCAGGCAAAGCTGGAGCAGGCGCAACAGGCGTCGCCAGACTGGGTGCTGGACGGTAACTACAACCGCACGCGGCCTGTGAAATGGCGCAATGTAGACGTTGTGGTGTGGGTGGATTATGGGTTTATCCGCACCCTCTGGCAGGCCGTCACGCGAGCAATAAAGCGGGCCTGGCATAAGCACGAGCTCTGGCCGGGAACGGGGAATAAAGAGAGTTTCCGGCGCGCGTTCTTCAGCAGAGAATCGATTATCATCTGGACGATTAAAACCTGGCGTAACAACCGCACGCGCTATGAAGCCGATCTGCAAAACCCGCAATATAGCCATATTCGCTTCGTCCGCATTACCCGTCGAGAGCAGGTGGAAACGCTGATTGCCTCCTTAAAGTCTTATTCTTAGCATGGTTTTATATATCTGTTTTCCGGCAAACTAAATGTAAATTAATTGTTTCTCAGTGGTGAAATGCGCCTTTAATAATGACGACATGTTAAGTCAAACGAGAACGCAACATGTCATGGCGAATCAGCATTCTGGATAAAAGCCCCATCGCTGAAAACGAAACGGCTGCCGATGCACTGGCGCGTACTCTGGCGCTGGCGCAGCAGGCAGAAAATCTGGGCTATCACCGCTTCTGGATTGCCGAACACCACAACACCCCACAGCTTGCCAGCCCTTCCCCGGAGCTGCTGATTGCCTGGATCCTCGGGCAAACCACGCGCATTCGCGTCGGGTCCGGCGGCGTAATGCTTCAGCACTACAGCCCCTATAAAGTCGCCGAGAACTTCAACGTGCTGGCCGCGCTGGCGCCTGGCCGCGTGGATCTCGGCGTCGGGAAGGCCCCCGGCGGATTACCGCTCTCAACCCGCGCGCTGCAGCAGGGTCTGAATCAACAGGAAAAGGGCAGTTTTGCCGAACAGCTGGCCCAGCTCGACCGCTGGATCCGTCCTGAGCATCACGCTATTGAAGAAGCTGTCCGCGCCACGCCGCTGCCGCCGCTGCCTGCTGAAGGTTTCCTGCTGGGCGCGAGTACCGAAAGCGCGCTGCTGGCCGCCAGGCTCGACTGGCACTTTGTATTTGCCGCACACCTGAACGGTGACCCGGATCTGCTGCGCGAGGTGGTATCGACCTGGCGTGAGAACAGCGCGCGGGACGTGATAGTGGCAGTACAGGCGATTGTCGCGCCGACGCAGGCCGAGGCAGACGCGCTGGCGCAGAAGGTCGAGGTGTGGAGCGTTGAGCTGGCAAACGGGCAGCGCGTCACCGTGGCCAGCGAAGAGCAGGCCTACGCCTTTGCACGCCAGGCGGGCAGCGAGCCGGTGCGCATTGCACGTCGGGCGCAGTCGCTGCTGGCGGGCACCGCGGAGTCGGTAGTGGAACAGCTCAACGCGCTGCACCAGCAGTGGGGTATTGACGAATTTATCATCGACACGCCGGTAGCGGAGGAAGCAACGCGCGTCGCGTCGCTGCGTCTGCTTGCCGAGGCGCGTCTTAACAGGGAGGTCACCGTATGAGCTTTGGCGAACAGCTGATTGCCTGGCGTCGCGAACTGCACCAGAACCCGGAGCTCTCCGGCCAGGAAGTGGAGACCACGACGCGCCTGCGCCAGTGGCTGACGAATGCCGGGATTACCCCGCAGCCTTACGACCTGTCTACCGGGCTGGTGGCGGAAATCGGCTCGGGCAGCAAACTGATTGCGCTGCGGGCGGATATTGATGCCCTGCCGATTGAAGAGCGCAGCGGCGTACCGTTTAGCTCGCAGCGTGCAGGCGTAATGCATGCCTGCGGACACGATATCCACACCAGCGTCATCCTCGGCGCCGCGTTAAAGCTGAAAGAGCGAGAGGCCTCGCTTAATGGCCGGGTGCGGATCCTGTTTCAGCCTGCCGAAGAGAACTTTGGCGGTGCGAAGAGCATGGTGCGGGCCGGTGCCCTGCGTGACGTCAGCGCCATCTTCGGCATGCACAACGAGCCCGGCCTGCCGGTCGGTGAGTTCGCTACCCGAGGCGGTCCGTTCTATGCCAACGTCGACCGCTTTGTGATCCGCATTACCGGCAAGGGCGCGCACGCCGCGCGTCCGCACGAAGGCAACGACGCCATTGTACTGGCGAGCCAGCTGGTGACGGCGTTGCAAAGCGTCGCCAGCCGCAACGTCAATACGCTGGATTCGGTGGTGCTGAGCGTGACGCGCATTGCGGGCGGTAACACCTGGAACGTGCTGCCGGAAAGCGTCGAGCTGGAAGGCACGCTGCGTACCCATCGCACGGAAGTGCAGCAGAATGTGAAAGCCCGCGTGGGCGAAATCGCTGCCGGGTTTGCCAGCGCCTTTAGCGCGCAGATTGATATCACCTGGTATGCCGGGCCCACCGCGCTGGTGAATGACGAACGCTGGGCAGATTTCGCCACCTCGGTCGCACGGGACGCCGGATACGAAACCCGGCACGCCGAGCTGCATATGGGCGGGGAAGATTTTGCGGTCTATCTGCAGCAGATCCCGGGGGCGTTTGTCAGCATCGGCAGCAACAGCCCGTATGGTTTACATCATCCGGCATTTAATCCGGATGAAGCCTTAATTGAGCCCGCTGCCCGCTATTTTGCACAGCTTGCGGAAAAAGCCCTGCAACACGTTTAATTCTTAAGAGGTGAATATGTCTGCACATCGTCAACTGCGGCTGGGGACCATTTTGCATGGTGCATCCGGAAATATGTCCGCCTGGCGTCACCCTGAGGCCGTCGCCGATGCCAGTATCAATTTTGATTTCGTCAAATCGACGGCGTTAAAGGCGGAGGAGGGCAAACTCGATTTTTTATTCGTTACCGACGGTCTCTATATAAACGAGAAATCGATCCCGCATTTTTTAAACCGCTTTGAACCGCTGACGGTGTTATCCGCTCTCGCCAGCATCACCTCGCGCCTGGGGCTGGTGGGAACCTTATCCACCTCCTACAGCGAACCCTTCACCACGGCGCGCCAGTTCGCCAGCCTCGACCATCTGAGCAACGGACGCGCGGGCTGGAACGTGGTGACCTCGCCGCTGGAAGGGTCGGCGAAGAACTTTTCCCGCGAAAAACACCCCGAGCATGCGCTGCGCTACCGGATCGCCGATGAGTATCTCGACGTGGTGAAAGGGCTGTGGGATTCCTGGGAAGGTGATGCGTTCGTACGTAATAAAGAGAGCGGGCAATTCTTTGACGCGTCAAAGCTTCACACCCTGGATCATCACGGTGATTTCTTCCAGGTCGCCGGGCCGCTGAATATTGGCCGCACCCCGCAGGGGCGTCCGATTGTCTTTCAGGCCGGGGCGTCGGACGACGGGAAAAAGCTGGCGGCGAAACATGCCGACGCCATTTTTACCCATCACGAGACGCTCGACGAGGCAAAAGCCTTTTACCGCGACGTGAAGCAGCAGCTGGAAACAAACGGTCGCCGCGCGTCTGACTTGCATATATTCCAGGGCGTCAGCGTGATTGTGGGAAAAGACGCCGAAGACGTGGAAAACCAGTACCAGACCACGGCGGCGCTGGTGTCGATTAATGACGCCCTCAATTACCTCGGGCGTTATTTTGAACATCACGATTTCAGCCAGTATCCGCTCGACGAGCCGTTCCCGGATATCGGCGATTTAGGCAAAAACAGCTTCCACAGTACCACCGATGAAATTAAGCGTAACGCCCGCGAGCGCAGCTTAACCCTGCGTCAGGTAGCCCTTGAAGCTGCATCACCGCGCCCGCGCTTTTCCGGTACGCCGGAAGAGGTGGCTGACGGTCTGCAGGCCTGGTTTGAAGGCTTTGCCGCTGACGGCTTCATCATTCAGGGCGGTACGCCGGATACCTTCCCGCGCTTTGTTGACCAGGTGGTGCCCATTCTTCAGGCCCGCGGCCTGTTCCGTACCGACTATCCGGGCACCACGCTGCGCGAAAGCCTGGGTTTAGACCAACCGAAAAACCAGTTCACACAACAATAAAAGAGAACCCCGCTATGCAGAAATCATCGCTTATTCTGGCGCTCGCGCTGGCCTTTACCCCTGCCGTCTGGGCAGAGAATGTGAATATTAACGGCACCGGCGTGAGCATCGAGGCCAATAAAACGCCGGTTAACACTGCCAAAAACAACGATGCGGTGGCACAGCTGCCGAAAGACTATCGCTTTGCCGTGCCGGGGAAATTTACCGTGGCGGTTGCGGGGCTCAATCAACCGCCGCTGACGGTCTTCTCCGACGACAACAAAACGCTGCTGGGAAGCGAGGTTGACGTCGCCCGTCTGGTCGCCGACAGCCTCGGGCTGGAGCTGAACGTGGTGCCGACCTCCTGGGAAGACTGGCCGCTGGGCGTGGCCTCCGGGAAATATGATGCTGCCATTAGCAATATTACCGTCACCAAAGAGCGTAAAGAGAAGTTTGACTTTGCCACCTACCGAAAAGATTCCCTCGGGTTCTACGTGAAATCAACCAGCCCGATCAAGTCGCTTGAGAAGGCTGAGGACATCGCCGGGCTGCGGATTATCGTCGGCTCCGGCACCAACCAGGAGGCCATCCTGCTGGCATGGAATGCCGAAAACCTGAAGAAGGGGCTGAAACCCTTTACCCCGATCTACACCAAAGACGATGCGGCACAAACGCTGGCGCTGCAGTCCGGGCGCGCGGATGCCTACTTTGGTCCGAACGTGATTGGCGCCTGGAAAGCGGCGCTGAACGGGAAAACCAAACTGGTGGGCAGCGTCGACGGCGGCTGGCCGAAGGCGGCGCACATCGCGGTGACGCTGAAAAAAGGCAGCGGACTGGTTGAGCCGGTGCAAACCGCGCTGAACGGCGTCATCAAAAACGGCGATTACGACAAAGTGCTGAACCGCTGGGGAGAAGGGGTTGAGCGCATTCCTCAGTCCGAAGTGAACCCGGCTGGCCTGGGTGATTAAGGAGGCGTGATGAGCGAACGATTTCGTGATGTTTCACCGGAAGACGCCGAACTTCAGCCCATTATTGAGGGGCTGTTCGGTGAATATGCGGCCCGCTATGGGGACTACTTCTCTAAAGACGCGGAAGTGGAGCTCACCGAGTGGTATTTAGCGCCGCAGGGGCTGTTTCTCGTCCTGGAGCGCGACGGGAAGATTATCGCCACCGGCGCGTACAAACCGTTTGACGAACGCACCGCGGAAATCAAACGCATCTGGACGGACAAAACCCTGCGTCAGCAGGGGCTTGCCGGGCGCGTGGTGCAGGAGCTGGAGCGCAGGGCGGTGCTGGCAGGGTACAGTCAGATCTACCTGACAACCGGCTTTCGTCAGCCGGAGGCGGTCAGGCTCTATCTTAGCCAGGGCTATCAGCCGCAGTTCGATCTGAACCGCGATACGGAAGAGTACAGCCAGCCGCCGTTTGACGGTCGGCTGCGATTCACCAAAACGCTGGTACGTGAAGCGTTCAGTAAAACCGCATGAGGAACGACGATGAGCAACGTTGAAACCATTAAGGTGGTCCCGGCGCGTTATCCGCTGCGGGCCGTCGGCGCCGCGGTGGCGCTGTTTGTCCTGGCGGTCGTGATTCAGTCCGTGGCGTTTAACCCGCGCTGGGAGTGGTCGGTGTTCGCCCGCTGGTTCTTCGACCCGGTGATCCTCGAAGGTGTCGGACAGACCCTGCTGCTGACGCTGATCGGCACCGCGCTGAGCGTGGTGTTTGGCGGCATGCTGGCCCTGGCGAGACTCTCTTCATCCTGGCTGCTCAGCAGCCTGGCGTGGGCGTACATCTGGCTGTTTCGGTCGCTGCCGCTGATTGTGGTGCTGATCATCCTTTACAACTTTTCCTATCTCTACGACACGCTCTCGCTCGGCGTGCCGTTCACCGGCATCACCTGGGGCAGCTTTGAAACCATCAACGTGCTGGGGCAATTTTCTACCGCCGTGGTGGGGCTAACCCTGGTGCAGAGCGCCTATACCGCTGAGATCATTCGCGGGGGCTTCCTCGGGGTCGATCACGGCCAGTATGAGGCCGCCGCCGCGCTCGGCCTGCCGGCCTGGCGCCGCACGGTGCGCATTATTTTGCCTCAGGCGCTGCGCACCATTCTGCCGTCGGGGTTCAATGAAATCATCAGCCTCGCGAAGGGCACGGCGATGGTGTACGTCCTGGCGATGCCGGAGCTGTTCTATACCATCCAGATGATCTACAACCGCACGCAGGAGGTGATCCCGCTGCTGATGGTTGGTGCCGCCTGGTACCTGGCGATCACCACCGTCCTGTCCGCTATCCAGTACGGTGTTGAACGCGCACTTGCCCGCAGCGAACGCCGCTCTGCGGTAAATCAGAACCGTGCCGCCCGTCGTACCCGTTCAGTCACCACCACGCCAGCACAGGAGCCTATCCATGCAAGCCTCTCCTGAAGGACATATTTCGATTACCGGCGTCAGCAAATTTTTTGGCCGCCATAAGGCGCTCGACAACGTTTCGCTTGAGATCCCGCCCGGGTCCGTGACGGTCATTCTCGGGCCGTCCGGGTCAGGCAAATCAACCTTGCTGCGCACCATTAATCACCTGGAGCGCGTCGATGAAGGCTTTATTCAGATCGACGGGGATTACATTGGCTACCGTCGTCAGGGAGACAGGCTCTACGAGCTGAAGGAGAAGGAGATCCTCAAACAGCGCGTCAACGTGGGCTATGTGTTCCAGAACTTCAATCTCTTTCCGCATCTCACGGTGCTGGAAAACCTGATTGAGGCGCCCATCGCGCATAAAAAGCTCAGCAAAAAAGAGGCGGTGGAAAGAGCGTACAGCCTGCTGGACGTGGTCGGGCTGCGGGATAAAGCCGATGCCTGGTCGCGGCATCTCTCCGGCGGGCAACAGCAGCGTATTGCCATTGCCCGCGCGCTGGCGCTGCGCCCCCGCGTGATGCTGTTTGATGAACCCACCTCGGCGCTGGATCCGGAGCTGGTGGGGGAAGTGCTGGACGTGATCAAAAAACTGGCCCGGTCCGGCACTACGCTGGTGGTGGTCACTCATGAGATCGGCTTTGCCCGGGAAGTGGCGGACCAGGTGGTGTTTATGGTCGACGGAAAAATTGTCGAGCAGGGAAGCAGTGACGAGGTGTTGAACCGTCCGTCGCACGCGCGAACGCGCCAGTTTCTCTCCAAAGTCTTATAAGGAGTGCCAATGAAATACGGACTTCTGGCGGGGCTGGTCTTCACGACGGCGAGCCACGCCAGCATTGATTTGAAAGCCAACGAGCAGCCGCTGCCGGTGACGGTGGATCGGCAGGCCGTGGCGAAGATCCCCGCCAGTTACAAATTCGTGGAGCCGGGTACGCTGACGGTCGCCGTCTCAATGCTGAACTCCCCGCCGCTGGCGCTGCTGGCCAGCGATAACCGTACGCGCATTGGCAGCGACCCGGATATCGCCCGCCTGCTGGCGGGCAGCCTGGGGCTGAAGCTGAAGCTGGTGCCGACGGCGTGGGAAGACTGGCCGCTGGGGATCGCCTCCGGGCGCTACGACGTGGCGCTGGTGAACATTGCGGTGACCGAACAGCGTAAAGAGAAGTTTGATTTTGCGACCTACCGCGTCGACTCGCTGGCGTTTTCGGTGAAATCCACCAGCGAGATCCAGTCAATCAAAAGCGCGGAAGATCTGGCCGGGAAAAGGGTGATTGTCGGCTCCGGTACGAATCAGGAACGCATTCTGCTGGGCTGGAACGAAGAGAATAAAAAGGCGGGGCGTGAGCCTGCGCTGCCGGTTTATCTCCACGATGATGCCTCGGGCAATCTCTATATCCAGTCCGGCAGGGCGGATGTGTTCTTCGGACCGCAGTCGGTTTCAGCCTATAAAGCGGCGCTCACAGGTAAAACCCGCGTGGTCGGTTTAGGGCCGAAAAAAGCCTATGTCGCGACCACGACCAAAAAAGGCAATGAGCTGGTGTACGCGTTACAGGCGGCGCTGGACGGCGCGATCAAGCGGGGAGATTACCAGAAGGTGCTGGCGCGCTGGGGCGAACAGGGCGAAGCGGTGGCACAGTCGGAGGTCAACCCGCCTGGGATAACCTACTAATGGTGCTCTACACTTAGGATTTTCACTCCTGAGGGGGCAACATGATTAAACTCTATGGCGTACCCGGCTGGGGCTCGGCGATCGGTGAAGTGATGCTAACCCTGGCTGATATCCCTTACCAATTTATCAACGTGGACGGGTTTGACCAGCCCGGCCCGCAGCGTGAGCTGCTGCAAAAGCTCAACCCGCTGTGTCAGGTGCCGACGCTGGCGCTGGAAAATGGTGCCATCATGACAGAAACGGCGGCGATTGCCCTGATGGTGCTCGACAGATGTCCCGACCTTGCTCCGCCCGTGGGGCAGGTCGAACGCCAGCAGTTTCAGCGTCTGCTGATCTGGTTTGTGGCCAACGTCTATCCCACATTTACGTATGCAGACTATCCCGAACGCTGGGTGCCGGATGCGCCGGAACAGCTGCAAAAAAACTGCATCGCATACCGGAAATCCCTCTATTTGTGGTTCGAAAGCCAGCTTAAGGCCGCCCCGTTTGCGCTGGGGGAACGGCTGACGCTGCTGGATGTGTATATTGCGGTGGCGCGCACCTGGGGGCCCCGTCATGCCTGGTTTGCCGAAAACACCCCTAAATTCACGGCAATTGCGGACACCGTATGTCAGCTACCGGAACTGCACAAGGTGTTAAAGGCAAACAATATTATCTGATAACGTGTAACCCACATTCACAACCGGAAGCCTGCACATGCCACACGTAGATATCAAATGTTTTCCCCGTGATTTGAACGACGAACAAAAAACGGCCCTGGCGGCGGATATTGCCGACGTGATTATTCGCCATTTCAACAGCAAAGACAGTTCCGTGTCGGTGGCGTTGAACCAGATCGCGCCTGAAGACTGGAAGGCGCAGGTCTGGGATACCGAAATTGGACCGAAGCTGGAGGAGCTTATTAAGAAGCCCGGGTATTCGATGTAGGATCTTTGCCGGGGAGCGAATAAGTCCTTCCCGGCTTGTTTTCCCGTTTTCGCAAAAATCGATAAAAATACGTTTTGTCTTATCCGCTACACTTAACGTTTCTGGCTGACATATTATTAATCCTTAGGAAAGATCTTCAACAGAATCAATTAAGGACAGACACGTTAAAGGATAATTTTCTGATGACAAAATTACCCCGTTTTTCATTCGCCTTTCTTCATCCCCGTTACTGGCTAAGCTGGGCCGGCATTGCCGCGCTGTGGCTCATCATGCTGCTCCCTTATCCGCTTCTGTTCAGAATCGGTCATGGCCTTGGTCGACTGGCGATGCGCTTGCTTCCCCGCCGCGTCGAAATTGCCCGCCGCAACCTGGAGCTTTGTTTCCCGGATATGAAAAAGGCGGAGCGAGAGTCATTGCTGCAGCGTAATTTTGAATCGGTAGGAATGGGGGTGGTCGAGACCGGGATGGCATGGTTCTGGCCCGAGTGGCGGGTGAAGAAATACTTTACCGTGTGGGGTTATGAGCACATGGAAAAGGCCAGGGCGCAAGGAAAGGGCGTGGTGCTGGTGGGGATGCATTTTCTGACGCTTGAGCTGGGCGCGCGGATATTTGGCATGCTTAACCCCGGTATTGGGGTGTATCGTCCTAATAATAATGCCCTGCTGGACTGGCTTCAGACGCGCGGGCGCCTGCGTTCCAATAAAACCATGCTCGATCGTCATGATTTAAAGGGCATGATCCGCTCGCTGAAGCAAAATGAAATTTTGTGGTACGCCCCGGACCATGACTATGGCAAAACCAATAGCGTATTTGTGCCGTTCTTTGCGGTGCCGGATGCCGCGACGACCGCTGGAAGCTATATGCTGGTCAAAAGCGCTAAGCCTGCCGTCATTCCCTTTGTGCCGCGCCGTAAGGCGGATGGCACCGGTTACGAGCTGATCATTCTGGAAGATATCAGCGAGGCGTTGCAGGGCGGCGATAAAGAAGCCGTGGCGACGCAGATGAACAGGGCGATTGAACACGCTGTACGGATGGCGCCAGAACAGTATATGTGGCTGCACCGGCGCTTCAAAACGCGTCCTGAAGGTGTACCTGACCGGTATGACCGCCGCAAGAGCGTGGCACCACGGGGTGATATTCTCTCCGCCAGCGATTTTTCTGACCGATCAGGCATACAGCACTAAAGCCTCAGCGATGCCCTCACCCTGCGGTGAGGGCATGACCGTCGCTACAGCGCGGATCGGCGGTACGGCGCATAGTCCGCCTGCCACCACGTCTTCTCGATACGCGCCATCAACGTCTCATCATCTATCGCCGGTGCCACGCCCTGTTCAATCGCAGCCCGGGCGACGGCGACGGCAATCTGGCGTGAGACCGTTTCAATCTGATCTACCGGCGGCAGCAATCCACCTTTTTCCGTGGTGACCAGAGGAGACTGCGCGGCCAGGCTGCGGCTAGCTGCCATCAGCATCTCTTCCGTGACCCGGCGCGCGTTACAGGCCAGAACGCCCAGCCCCAGACCAGGGAAGATATAGGCGTTGTTACACTGGGCAATCTCGTAGTGTGCATTCTCCCAGAATACCGGCGCGAACGGGCTGCCGGTGGCCACCAGCGCGGCTCCCTGGGTCCAGGCGATAAGATCCTGAGGCTGGGCCTCCGCCCGCGACGTCGGGTTTGAGAGCGGCATAATAATCGGACGCGGGCAGTGGCGATGCATCTCTTTGACAATCTCTTCGCTGAACAGCCCCGGCTGGCCTGAAACGCCGATCATCACCGTAGGATGCGCGTTCTTCACCACGTCCAGCAGGGAAATATTCTTCGCCTCTACCTGCCAGCGGCTAACGGCGTCGCGCGCGGTAAGCAGTTTTTTCTGGAAATCGAGCAGGTTGGTCATGTCGTCGGTCAGCAGGCCGAAGCGATCGACCATGAAGATCCGGCTGCGCGCTTCGGACTCGCTCAGGCCGTCATCCACCATCAGCGCCACAATTTTTTCAGCGATCCCGCATCCGGCAGAACCACTGCCCAGGAAGACAACTCGCTGATCGCGAATGCGGGTGCCTGCCGCATGGGCCGCCGCCATCAGCGTACCTGCGGTGACCGCTGCCGTGCCCTGGATATCATCATTGAAGCAGCACAGCTGGTCGCGGTAGCGCTGGAGCAGGCGAGTGGCGTTTTTCTGCGCAAAGTCTTCAAACTGCAGGAGAACATTGGGCCAGCGTGCTTTCACGGTGCTGACAAACATATCCATAAACTCAGCGTATTGGTCGTCGCTGATGCGCGGATGACGCCAGCCCATGTACATCGGGTCGTCGAGGTGTTGCTGATTATTGGTGCCGACATCCAGCATAATCGGGAGGGTAGAGGCCGGATGGATCCCCCCGCAGGCGGTATACAGCGACAGCTTACCAATCGGGATGCCCATACCGCCGATACCCTGATCGCCAAGCCCTAAAATACGTTCCCCGTCCGTCACCACAATCACGCGAACGTCGTTGCGTGAGAAACTTTGCAGCATCTCATCAATACGATGACGGTTAGGCCATGAAATAAACAAGCCGCGCGCGCGGCGATAAATCGTAGAGAAATGCTCGCAGGCTTCACCGACCGTCGGGGTATAGATAATCGGTAACGTCTCTTTCAGATGCGAACGCAAGAGATTGTAAAAGAGAGTTTCATTAGTGTCCTGAATATTTCGCAGGTAAACATGACGCGAGATATCGCTTTTAAAATGACAGAACTGCACCCAGGCGCGCTCGGTTTGTTCTTCAATGGTTTCAACGTTGTGCGGCAATAACCCATGCAGATTAAAATTATCACGCTCTTCTTTAATAAAAGCGAGTCCTTTATTTAATAGCGGATTCTCCAGCAATACGGCCCCATTGTAAGGGGTGTACAGAACTTCTTTCCGGGACATGGTTAACTCCTGAATTTTGTATATAAAACAGATTAAGAGATGAAATAGATCATAATGCCTTCGGTCACGACCCCGACGGCAGTACCAATTAATATGGAAGAGGATGCGGTATCAATATAGGTGTCGCTGCGTAAAGCAAACATCCCCGCGGCAATAGCGGAAGGCGTTGCGTCAATAATTACGACCTGCTGCAGTAAGGTATGACTCAGGCCAAAGGCGATCCCTGCGGCGGCCATCATTGCCGGCTGAATCAGGTTTTTAATACTGATATTGGTAAATGTCTGCACGTTCAGTTTTGGACGTTCACCGTAAAACAGCAGGCCGAGGGCAAACAGGGAGAGTCCGCCTGAAACCTTGCCAACCATCTCAATAGGCATGCTGAGAATGGAAGGGATTTGCACACCGGCGAGACTGAGCAAGACGCCGGAGACCGGGATCCAGACGATAGGGTTGCGAGCCGCTTTGATGAGGTTTTGCACGATCATCGCCCCCGGGTGCAGTGCCTCCAGGCCATCATGACCGTTTTTATCACCCATACGAATCAGGACGATAGTCAGAGGGATCATGATAACGCTGGTGATAATGTTACCTATCAGCACACCGATAAATCCTTCCGGCCCAATCAATACCGCCAGGACCGGCGCGCCAAAGTAGGCCATATCAGGAAAGGCGCAAACCAGAGACTGAATGGCGCTGGTTTTGATATCGTGGCGAAAAACATAGCGTGAAATAAACAGCGTCAGTAAATACGACCCCATTAAACCGACAACCAGGACGGCCATAAAGGTCAGGTTTTTAATTTTATTGGGATCGGTATGCAATGCACCAATGAAAAGATGAAAAGGAAGGGCGAAACGAATCACCACGGTTGCCATGACGTTTGCATCTTCTCGCCGGGAATATCCCAGCTTTCCACTTAGCCATCCAAGTAACATAATAAAGACGAGCGGAAACAGTGACTGTAATAATAATGAAGGCATAGTATTTCCTGTAGGGTATTTTATGTGTTTTATTGCAGCGCTAATCTAGCGCTTAGATAGCAGGGCAGGAGTGACAAGTGTCACACTCTCTCTGGTTTTATTAATTTCAAAAAGATTGCATTAGTTGGATAAGTAAGACTTGCGTTAAAAATTGATAAGACGCAAGAATGCGACATGAGTTGCCACAAATAACTTTAGTTACTTAATGCTGAATTAAGTTATTTAAAGGCAAAGAGCCGAATTGTTCACATTTCTCCCTGCAGGCCCGTGATAATTTCACTCTGAGCCTGTTTTTAGAAAAGGCCATCTAAATCATTATTTATATTTAAGAACATTTTTTCGTATCAGGAATAGTTTCTATTATTCCTTTCTCTGTATATCCGAACACAATTTTCAGGTGATTATATGAAAGATAATCCTGTACCGACTTCTGAGCTGTCTACCTCGCGTTTTGCCTTTGGGCTTAACAATACCGAGGTGGGCACGGTCCCGTTGATGCTGTTCGTCGGGATTGCCGCGATTGTGGCGACATCCGCCTGGGCAGGGCTGCTGCCAAAAAATATGATAGGTGGCCTCGCGGTGATCATGACCCTCGGTTTCGCATTTGCGAAAGTAGGGCGTCAAATCCCGGTGCTGAAAGATATCGGCGGCCCGGCGATCCTGTGCCTGATGGTGCCCTCCGTGCTGGTCTATTTTGGTGTATTCGGGAAACATACCCTTGATACCGTGCATCTGCTGATGAAAGAGGCGAACCTGCTCTATTTCGTGATTGCCTGCCTGGTTGTCGGCAGCATTCTGGGGATGAACCGGGTGCTGCTGATCCAGGGGATGATGCGCATGTTTGTTCCGCTGGTGGCGGGAACATGCATGGCCGTGCTGAGCGGCCTCATTGTGGGCTCACTGTTTGGTTATACGCCTTACCACACCTTCTTCTTTATCATTGTGCCCATCATTGGCGGTGGAATTGGCGAGGGCATTTTGCCGCTGTCTCTGGCCTATTCGGCAATACTGGGGCAGACGCCGGACGTGTACGTTGCGCAGCTGGCACCCGCTGCGGTCGTTGGGAATATCTTCGCCATTATTTGTGCGGGCTCGCTGGCGCGTCTCGGCGCGAAACGTCCTGCGCTTTCGGGAAATGGCATGCTTACGCGGAGTAAAGACGACGCCAGCCTGTTTGCCGGGACGCAAAGCACGCAGCAGACGGATTTTCATCTGATGGGCGGCGGGTTACTGATGGTGTGCGCGTTTTTCATCGTCGGCGGATTGTTTGAAAAACTGGTCCACATTCCCGGCCCGGTGCTGATGATCCTGATTGCTGTTCTGTGTAAATACTTCAGGGTGATCCCGGCCTCAATGGAGCAGGGCGCGCACAGTTGCTATAAATTCGTCTCGGCTGCTCTGGTCTGGCCGCTGATGATCGGCCTCGGGATGTTATACGTGCCGCTTGAGAGCGTGGTGTCGGTGTTCTCGGTAGGATACGTGGTGGTATGCGGTTCGGTTGTGATTGCGATGGCGCTGAGCGGCTACTTTATCGCGTCGCGTCTGAATATGTATCCTGTGGAAGCGGCCATTGTAACCTGCTGCCACAGCGGGCTGGGCGGAACGGGGGACGTGGCCATTTTGTCCGCGTCTAACCGGATGTCGCTCATGCCGTTCGCGCAGATCGCCACCCGCATCGGCGGCGCGTCGACGGTGATTTTCGCCACGCTGCTGATGGGCTGGATTATGGCGCACTGATTCGAAACGTCAGGATACTGAATCGCAACGACATTTTCAGGATGTCGCTGCGGTTCAGTCCTTTATAAATATCACCGTACTGTATAGAATTACCGCATCCACAGCGACGGGATACCACACGATGACCGGAAGAGTTGATTATCAGATTGAAAAATATCTCCTTACCGAAGCCGCCGAGCCGGACCGCCTGACGCGCCAGTGGGCGGAGGTGATGGAAGAGTGTCGTGAGCAAAAGTCCGGGGCAGAGGAGCGGTTGCGTCTCGCATTGCTTAATGTGGATTACGTCACCAGCTTCGAGCTGCCCTTCAGGCTACTTCTCACCCGTGCGCCCCAGTTAATAGACGTTGTCAGAAAAGAACTTCAGCTCAGTCAGAAAAATGTTCTGTTTAACGGCAAGCGCTTTGGCTGCGTCTATAGCCTGAAAAGGGATCTCGATGGAATACCTGACGAGTTTACCTATCAGCTGAAAACGC
This sequence comes from Enterobacter sp. DC4, assembly GCF_000568095.1. Lineage (NCBI taxonomy): Bacteria > Pseudomonadati > Pseudomonadota > Gammaproteobacteria > Enterobacterales > Enterobacteriaceae > Enterobacter > Enterobacter sp. DC4. Next base: position 609,604 of record NZ_AZUB01000002.1, read on the forward strand.
GGATCCAGCGCAGTGACGCGACAGGATGTAATGAAGTGCCTTACAGGCAAATTGCCCAGCAGGTCAAAGCCCCAAAGGAACGTCTCAAGCTGGCGCTGGAAAACGGCCTGTCTGTGACGGCACTCGACGGGCTTTTCTGGTTTGGCATTCAGCGCATCGCGGCTGATGTACAGAGGTTAAGGAAAATGGGCGTGAGAATTGTGACGTCGGAGACCGAAGTCTTTGATACGCTGACAAAGACCAGCCGACGGATCCCCGTATATAGCCTTGCTCGCCCGGAATGAGTATTCGCCGCTGAGCAGTCGACGCATCAAACATGACGGAAAATGGCGGCCAGTTTTTTTACAGCGTCTTCTATTTCCCTTTCCGTGTAAGCAGCAAATCCCATCAAAAAACCGGTGGACGCGGGGGGACCTGCATATAAATCGGTAAGCCCAAGTATATCAACACCCGCGCGGCGGGAGGCGGTGGCTATCTCTTTCTCGGATATTCCGTGTTTCAGATGACAAGGCATTTGCATTCCCCCCGCTGGTGTTTCACAGGCAACATACTCAGAAAGATACGCATCCATCAGGCTTGCCAGCGTGTCGCGACGAGCAACATAAATTCCCCGCATCTTACGAACATAGGCACCAAAATGGCCTCCCTCCAGAAATTTAGCCAGCGTCAGCTGGGTTATTGAGGCGGTGTGACCATCCATCAATGTCCTCGCCATGGTAAAGGGCTCTGTCAATTCTGAGGGAACGATCATGTAGGCAATACGCAGCCCGGGGAACAGAGACTTGGTGAACGTGCCGATATAAATTGTCCGGTTGTACGTATCAAGCCCCTGAAGACTGGCCATAGGCTTACCTTCGTAGTGAAACTCACTGTCATAGTCATCCTCAATGATCCAGGCCCCGTAATGGTTTGCCCATTTGACAACTGCCAGTCGTCGGTCAAGAGAGAGTGTCACCCCGGTAGGGTACTGATGAGAAGGTGTAAGGTATATTGCCCTGGCTGGCTCGGTCAGAGCATTCAGGGCGTCAACCGAGATGCCTTTTTCATCAAGAGGAACCGGAATGCAGCGAAGTCCTGCGGCGTTGAACGCTTTGTGTGCCCCTTGATAGGAGGGATCTTCAATGACAATCCCGTCTCCGGCATCCATCAGCACGTGGGAACAGAGCGCAAGCGCCTGTTGAGAACTTGTCAGAACGATGATCTGTTCTGCCCTCGCACGCGTTCCGCGCTCCAGGTTGACATATTCCGCAATGGCCCGTCGCAGGTGCTCTATACCCTGTGGTGGACTTTGCTCTAATGCCTGATGCTGAAACTCCTTCAGGACCTGTCGCTGAAGACGCTCCCAGGTAGAAATGGGAAACATGCGGGTTTCTGGAATGCCGGGCGCAAGGGGACGAGGGGAGGAAAACTCGCGGATCCCGCCGCTTTCATAAACGATCTTACCTCGGACGCTGAGTTTTGCTTTTCGTATCTCAGCGGTTGGCTGATGCTGTCGAGGACTGGGTTTTAAAAAGCGCGCGCTGGAAGAGACGAAGCTCCCTCTGCCTGTTTGTCTCTCAATAAAACCTTCGGCATGCAGGCTGGAGTAGGCCACTTCTATGGTATCCCGGGAAACGCTGAGAGAAGCCGCCAGCGCGCGTGAAGCAGGAAGGGCCTTACCGTGAGATAATACCCCTTCCAGTATCAGCGTCCGTATTGCTCTCTGGATCCTTTCATGAAGCGGTAGCGATCCGTTAGCGGGGTCGATAATCCATGCCTTAACCGTTTCAAGCTGCGCGTGCTTAAACATGACGTTGTCCACTTTTCCACTGTGTCTCTTGATTCTAAAGCAATACTGCACGCAGCAGGATGAAAAATTGGTCTGCTTTGATGGCGAGAATTGGCGGGGCAAAACGTGCCATTCAGCGAATACACTCTTCCTGAAACGAATTAAACGGGTGAGAGAAGAGGCAATATGAACAATACGATCGTGACAATTGAGGCAGTGAAAGAACGTGATTTTGACAGCTGGATGCCACTATGGGGAAAATATCAGGCGTTTTACAACGTCGATCTGTCCGGGGCGATTACAGAACGAACCTGGCAACGATTTTTCAGCCCCGTTGAGCCGCTATTCTGCGTGGTGGCACGATGTAATGGAGAAATAGTGGGTTTTGCGCATTATCTCTTTCACCGTTCGACCTGGGCTGAGAGCGATTACTGCTACCTCGAAGATTTATATGTCTGCGAAGCTGTCAGGGGCAAACATATTGGCAAACAGTTAATAGAATATGTTCAGAGAGAAGCCAGAAAACATCATGCCAGTCATCTTTACTGGCATACGCATGAAGCCAACTATCGCGGGCAACGATTGTACGACTGGATTGCGAAAAAAAGCGGGATGATTGAATATCGTATGCAGGTCAGATAAATCTCTTCGCTGACGATATGCCCCTTACATCATTAAGGGGCATTAACCCGATATGCTCTTACGATTTAGCCTGTAAAAGTATCGCCATCAGCCCAGGAAAGCGGGCATCCAGATCCTCTCTGCGCAACGAAATCATGTTTTCTCGTCCCTGCGGACGCTGCCAGATCACGCCGCTGTCGCGCAATACGCGCCAGTGATGGGTCATCGTAGACTTCACCACATCTTCCGGGCGCAGCGCGTTACAGCTGAGTTCGCTGCCATCGGCCAGCCGGCGAATTATCGACAGCCGGAGGGGGTTGCCGAGGGCAAACAGCACATTTTCCAGCAGTATTTGTTCAGTTTCAGGGTGGTTTGGGATCATCGTTTTCCTGCGTATGGCGTCAGATTGAGCTATATCAACAATAGGTCAACCGTTAAAAAATAGTTCGATAATACTCGTACAATAGGACTATTATAGCAAACGAACGAATGCACGACCATCCTGGTCGTCACAGACAAGTCATAAGACTTAAGGAAATATCATGCCCCGACCCATCCCTCTCGAACGTTATCGCAACATCGGTATCTCCGCGCATATCGATGCCGGTAAAACCACCACCACTGAGCGCATCCTGTTTTATACCGGGATGAGCCACAAGCTGGGTGAAGTACACGATGGCGCGGCAACCACTGACTGGATGGCGCAGGAGCAAGAGCGCGGGATCACGATTACCTCCGCGGCGGTCAGCTGCTTCTGGCCGGGTATGGACAGAGGATATGAGCCGCACCGGATTAACATCATCGACACCCCGGGGCACGTGGATTTCACCATTGAAGTGGAACGTTCCATGCGCGTGCTCGACGGTGCCGTGATGGTGTATGACTCCGTGGGCGGCGTGCAGCCGCAGTCAGAAACCGTCTGGCGTCAGGCCAATAAATATCACGTTCCGCGACTGGCCTTCGTCAACAAAATGGACCGTCCGGGTGCTGATTTCTTCCGCGTCGTGCGGATGATGCAGGAACGCCTGAAGGCCAATCCGGTGCCGATTGTCATCCCGGTGGGGGCAGAAGATCACTTCACCGGCGTGGTGGATCTCATCAAGATGCGCACCATTCTGTGGGACGATGCGACGCAGGGCATGGTGTTTACCTATGCGCCTGTGCCGGATGATTTAGTCAGCACCGCCCGAGAATGGCGGGAAAAAATGGTCTCTGCGGCGGCGGAAGCCAGCGATGAACTGATGGATAAGTACCTGGAGACGGGCGACCTGACGGAAGCGGAAATCATCAAAGGGTTGCGTATTCGCACCATCTCGGGCGAAATCCAGCCGATGCTGTGCGGCAGCGCGTTCAAGAATAAAGGCGTACAGCGCATGCTCGATGCGGTTATTGAGCTTATGCCGTCGCCGCTGGACGTGCCGGCCATTGATGGCGTGGATGAAAAAGGGCAGCACGCCGAGCGTCATCCGAGCGATGATGAGCCGTTCTCGGCCCTGGCGTTCAAGCTGATGAGCGACCCGTATGTCGGGCAGCTGACCTTTATCCGCGTGTACTCTGGCGTGCTGCGCAAAGGTGACGCGGTGTACAACCCGGTGAAAGGGAAGAAAGAGCGTATCGGACGTATTGTGCTGATGCATGCCAACGATCGCCACGAGGTGGACGAACTGCGCGCCGGGGATATCGCGGCCTGTGTCGGGCTGAAAGACGTGACCACCGGCGACACGCTCACCGATCCGAACGCCGTCATTACGCTTGAGCGCATGGAGTTCCCGGATCCGGTGATCTCGCTGGCGATTGAGCCGAAAACCAAAGGCGATCAGGAGAAAATGGGGATCGCGCTGCAGCGTCTGGCAGCGGAAGACCCGTCTTTCCGCCTGCATACTGACGAAGAGTCCGGCCAGACCATTATCTCCGGGATGGGTGAGCTACACCTCGAGATTATCGTCGACCGCATGAAACGTGAGTTTGGCGTCGAGGCAAATATCGGTCGTCCGCAGGTGACCTATCGTGAAACCCTGCGTAAAACGGTGAAGGATATCGAAGGCAAATTTGTCCGTCAGTCCGGCGGTAAAGGCCAGTACGGTCATGTGGTGCTGAGCCTGGAGCCGCTGGAGCCCGGAAGTGGTTTTAAATTTGAAGATGCCACTAAGGGCGGCGTGGTGCCGCGCGAGTATATCCCGTCCGTTGAGAAAGGGCTGCGGGAAGCGATGAACAGCGGCGTGCTGGCGGGCTATCCGGTCGTCGATGTCAAAGCGACGCTGACGTTTGGCTCGTATCACGATGTCGACTCCTCGGAGATGGCCTTCCGCATGGCGGCGATCCTCGGTTTCAAAGAGGGCGCCCGCAGGGCGGATCCGGTAATCCTTGAGCCGATCATGCACGTGGAGGTGGAAACGCCGGAAGAGTACGCGGGTAACATTATGGGCGATCTCTCTTCCCGACGCGGCATGGTGCAGGGGATGGCGGAGCAGTACGGCAGCCAGATTATTCGTGCTGACGTGCCGCTGGCAGAGATGTTTGGCTATGCCACGACATTGCGCTCGATGTCCCAGGGACGCGCGACGTATACGATGGAGTTCCATCATTTTGCGGAAGCCCCGCGGAATGTTGCGGATGAGATTATTTCACGGCGTGCGAAGTAATACGTTCACCCTCTCCCTTGAGGGAGAGGGCTGGGAAGGGTTTTCTCAATCCAGCGCCTTCACCATCTTCCCACTCGCCACAAACGTCCCGGCTCCAAGATGATGCAGGGTGTTCAGCTTATCCCCGTCAAACTGCCAGCGTCCGGCGACAAACGCGCGTTCATCGGCTGCCGCTGAAACCACTTCTCCAAACAGCGTATCGTATTTTTCTGCCGCGGAGGTGACGGGTAATAACCGACACTCCATCCACGCCAGACATTTTTCTTCAATCACCGGCAGGCCAAGTTCAGGACCGTTCACGACCGGGATCCCGTAGCAGTTGAATTTGTCTTCATCGCGCCCGCTGACGCTGCCGACCGCGTAAGTCCAGTTGGCCGCCGCCACGCCGGGGATGACGATGCCAAATTTCCCGCTGCGTTCAATCAGCTCGCGCGACCAGGTACTTTTGTCCACCACGATTGCGATGCGCGGCGGCTCAAACTCAACGGGCATTGACCATGCGGCGGCCATCACATTGCGTCTGTCGATGCTTTCATCCCTGCTGGTGATAAGCACAGTAGGGCCGTGGTTCAGCAGACGGCTGGCATGACGTAATTCAACAGGGCGAAAGTGGCTCATAGGATCTCCTCATCTACATCGATGAGTATGACGAAAAAGCACGTAAATCAAAGTGAGTGCGTAAAATTAGTTTATAAACAGAACATCACAATCAAAGGAAACTGATTAATGTCCCCATTCCTGACCGCCTATTTCGCCCGCATCGGCTGGACGCAACCGACCGCTGTTGATATCGATACCCTGCGCGCGCTGCATTTACATCACAACTGTGCGATTCCTTTTGAAAATATTGATGTCGTTCTGCCGCGAGAGATCCATCTTGAGGATCAGAATCTGGTCGACAAACTGGTCTCCGCGCGCCGCGGAGGCTATTGCTTTGAGCAAAACGGCCTGTTCGAACGCGTATTGCGCGAAGTTGGTTTTACGGTGCGCAGCGTGCTGGGACGCGTGATATTAGCGAATCCACCGCAAATGCCGCCCCGCACGCACCGCCTGCTGCTGGTTGAGCTTAACGGCGAGCGATGGATTGCGGACGTGGGGTTTGGCGGCCAGACGCTGACGGCGCCGATTCGTCTGCTCGCGAGTGAAGAACAGGAAACGCCGCACGGTCTGTATCGTCTGCTGAGCGAGGGTAACGACTGGGTGCTGCAGTTCCGTCACCACGAGCACTGGCAGTCGATGTACCACTTTGACCTGACGACGCAGTATTTCAGTGATTACGTGATGGGGAATTTCTGGTCAGCACATTGGCCGCAGTCGCACTTCCGTCATCATCTGTTGATGTGCCGCCATCTGCCTGATGGCGGCAAGCTGACGTTAACTAACTTCAACTTTACCCACTGGCAGAATGGCCATGTGGAGGAGCAGATCCACTTGCCGGATGCTGAGGCGCTTTACCAACTGATGCGGGAACGCTTTGGGCTGGGCGTTGACGATCCTAAGCACGGTTTTTCACTTGCAGAGTTGACGGCGGTGATGGCCGGTTTCGATACACATCCTCAGGCGGGAAAATAATGTGAAAAGGGGCCTCAGCCCCTTTGTCGTATCATGGCTTACAGTTGAGTAAACTTGCCAATCCACGGACTGTTGTTTTCCGCTGACCACAGCTGAACAAGCAGCTCTCTGAATTTTTCCGCCGCCGGGCTGAGAGGGGTTTCCCGGCGTTGTACCAGCCCCAGCGTTCGCCGGATAACCGGTTCTATCAGCGGGCGGCTGACAAGGACATGATGTTCATCGGTTGGCATCGCCAGACTCGGCACAACTGACACCCCGAGACCCGCCTCTACCATCCCCAGCGACGTTGACAGATGACGCACCTCGTAAAACCAGTTCGGTTTCCAGTCCATCTTTTCGAAAGCCTGATCGATAAGCGAACGGTTTCCGCTGGAGCGCCTGACGCCAATCAGCTTCATACCTGCCAGATCGTCCCAGGTGACCAGCGGTTTTTTTGCCAGCGAATTATCCCGTCGGCATGCCAGGACAAAGGGTTCGTTCACCAGCGGCGCAAAATCGATATTGGGATGTGTGATGTTTATCATATTTATGCCGAAATCTGCGTCGCCATTTAATACCGCTTCGAGACAATCGCTGGCGCTGTGCTCAAGTATGCGAATACGGATGTTTGGGTAGTCATTGTTATAATCTCGTATCACGGAAGGCAGAAAATAGAACGCAGCAGTTGGAATACAGGAAACGGTAATAACCCCTGCCTGATGCGTCGCCATCTCTTTAATACTCAGGATCGAGCTTTCATAAAAATCGATTAAATTCTTTGCCTTAGGTAAAAATTCCCGTCCCACAGTTGTGAGCTTAACGCTGCGCGTGGAACGTTCAAACAGCGTGGTCCCCAGGCTCTCTTCCAGCTTCTGAATTCTGCGTGTTAAAGCTGGTTGTGAAATGTGAAGAAATTGAGACGCTTTTGTAAAACATCCGATTTCTGCAATTTTTACAAACGCTTGTATTCCCTGTAATTCATGCTGCATATCCGCACCTGATTATTGTTTTCCTAAATCCACGATAACGTAAGGGCTATTAATACGCAAAGCGTATTAATCCTGCTTTTTTCGACATTAGAGTTATCAACAGGAGTGTGAAAACCTAATTGCGTTCCTGATAAACGCGAAATGAGAAAAAGACATGTTAAAGATCCCTTGCGTATTAATGCGTGGCGGTACCTCAAAAGGCCCGGTCATTCTGGCCAGCGACCTGCCAGCGGAAACCGAAGCGCGTGATGCAGTTTTACTCAGCCTGATGGGCGCTGGGCATGAACTCGAAATTGACGGTATTGGCGGGGGAAGTCCGCAAACCAGTAAGGTGGCGATCGTCAGTCCGTCCGACAGTCCGGACGCGGATGTGGATTATCTGTTCGCACAAGTGATGGTGAACGAACGTAGCGTTGATACCACGCCGAACTGCGGCAATATGCTCTGTGCCGTGGGCCCCTTTGCCATTGAAAAGGGGCTGGTCAAGGCACAAAGCCCGGTGACGACGGTGCGTATCCGCAATCTGAACACCGGAACGCTGGTCGATGCCGAAGTACAAACGCCTGAGTATCGCGTCGTTTATGAAGGCGAAACTCAAATCGACGGTGTCCCAGGTACAGCGGCACCGATAGGCTTAACCTTCCTGAATTCTGCGGGTTCCAAAACGGGAAAACTGCTGCCGACCGGTAGCGTGACAAACGTGTTCGACGGTATTGAAGTCACCTGTATTGATATGGCGATGCCGATGGTTTTGATTGACGCGTCGGCGCTGGGCAAAACAGGTGGGGAGTCACCTGCAGAATTAGATGGCGATAGGGCGTTTAAGGAAAGGCTGGAGAACCTGCGCCGTCAGGCTGGCGAGGCGATGGGCTTAGGGGATGTATCCAACAAAGTGATCCCTAAACCGGTTCTTCTTAGCCGGGCGCGTAACGGCGGAACGCTTCAGGTGCGTTATTTCATGCCGCATACCTGCCATAAATCACTGGCGATTACCGGCTCGATTGGTATTTCGACCGCGACGCTTATTGAAGGCTCCGTCGCCGCGAAAATTGTTGCCGATCGTCCAAAGGAACGTTTTACCAACATTATCGATATTGAACACCCAAGTGGAAAAATATCGGTGTCATTGCTAAGAGAGGATGACAATATCGAAAATACCCGTGCAGCGGTTATTAGAACTTCACGAAAGTTATTTGAAGGTGTTGTTTGTGTACCTGAAAAAATGCTTTCTGAAGTTGATTGAATAAAGTCTCAAATAAAAAATTAACCATCTTAAATAATACATTCTGTACCTTAACTATAATACTGAGGTTATTATGGCGTTAACGCATGCTAACAATACCCTGAAAGCACCCGATCCGGCAAAAGCAAGCGCAAATATTCGCGTGATTCTGGCCCTGGCTTTATCCGGGCTTGCGGAACTGGCTTCGTTGTTTTTTATCCAACCACTGCTGCCGATGCTTGCTGTGGAATATAATGTCCCGGTCAGCCAGGTGAGTATTATCTTATCCGCAGAAACGGCATTGCTGGCAATTGGACTGCTGTTTACCGGAACATTATCCGATCACTATGGCAGGAAGCGGTTAATTATTGTCTCTCTCCTGTTGGGCGGCATTCTGACGCTGCTCTGCCCGCTGGTTCAATCCTGGGCAATGCTGGTGGCGCTGCGTGCGGTGATTGGTCTGGCACTGAGCGGCATCGCTGCGGCAGCAACGGCCTATATCAGCGAAGAGGTCGCACCGGTGGCGGCAGGCATCGTGACGGGATACTTTGTTTTCGGTAACTCAATGGGCGGCATGTCCGGGCGTATTGTGGCTAGCCAGCTGATCGACCACGTTTCAATCAATGTGATCTTTTACGGGTTTGCGGTCAGTTTGATTGCAGTTGCCATTCTGGTGAAGTTCCTGCTGCCGGAATCGAAAAACTTTACGCCTACGCAGAACCTTAACGTTATGCGTATGGTGAAAGGGGCGGCATCGCATTTCAAAAACAAAAATCTGGCGCTGGCGTTTGTCATCAGCTTCATTATTTTCGGCGCATTCACATCACTGTATAACTATCTGGCCTTCTTCCTGAAAGGCGAGCCGTTCCATATTTCACCGGCAAACGCGGGTCTTCTTTCCTTTAGCTTCGCCCTGAGTTTCTTTACGGCGCCGCAGGCTGGTCGTTTATCGGCGAAATATGGCGCAATGAAAGTCTTGCGCGTGCTGTTCCTGGTAATGGCCTTAGGGATGCTGCTGACGCTGACGTCGAATGTCGTCACCTTTATTGTTGGTGCTGTGATTTTTACCGGCTGTTTCTTCGGCTGCCATTCTATCGGTTTAAGCTGGGTCAGTAAAAATGCCACGCACGCAAGAGGCCAGGCCGTCGCGCTCTATTTATTCTTCTACTACATGGGCGGTTCGGTGATTGGTTTTATCAACGGTTTTGTCTTCCATTCAATGGGCTGGCAGGGAATGACCGGATTTATTCTGGCATTACTCGGCGTTGGCGTAGTCGTGGCTACGTATCTGGCATCCGGTAATAAGCAGGTACTGGTTCCAGCGCAGTCAGCAGAATAAATAGCATGACCATGTGTTCACGCCCTGGGGTGTGAACACAAAATGAGTACGAATATCAATCAGGTATCATTATGAAATTAGCAAGTTATATTCATCAGGGCCGCAAAAGCTACGGGATTTATACGCAACACGGCATTATCGATTTGGGTAATAAAATCGGCCATCAATATGCGACATTGAAAGATCTCCTTCAATGGGATGCGGTCGAGGTTGCCAGACAATATCACGATTACCCTGTGGATATTATGCCTGAAGACATTACCTTCCTGCCCGTTATAGAAGAGCCTGGAAAAATTTTCTGCGTGGGAATGAATTACGCTGAAAAACGAAAAGAGTTTGCTGAGACGAATAATGCGCCGACGCTCTTTATTCGTTTTCCAGACTCGCAAACGGGCCACGCGCGGCCAGTCATGAAACCGGTTCTCTCAAGTGAATTTGATTACGAAGGTGAGCTGGCTGTCATCATCGGCAAGTCTGGCAGCGGCATTGACGTTAAAGAAGCACTCAGCCATGTCGCGGGATACAGCTGCTATATGGATGGCTCCGTCCGCGACTGGCAGCACGCCTGGTTCACCGCCGGTAAAAACTGGAAGCAGACCGGCGCCTTCGGCCCCTATATGACCACGGCGGATGAGATCCCCGATCCTCACGCGTTGACCATCCACACCTGGCTGAACGGCATGCTGGTTCAGAATGATTCCACCGGCAGCATGATCCACAAAGTCGCGGATCTCATCGCCTATATCAGCACGTTCACCTCCCTCAGCGCCGGGGACGTCATTATCACCGGCTCGCCCGGTGGCGTCGGGAAAAAACGTAATCCGCCTCTGTTTATGCGCGATGGCGATCGCGTGGAAGTTGAAATCGAAAACATTGGCCGCCTGATGAACACCATCGTGGAAGCGCAACCCCAGCAGCAAGAATTGACCGTCTAAACGCTCAGGAGAGAGACGATGTACACCGCCACCACGCCAGAATTTGAGGTCATTAACGCCGGTAACGCGAAGGCCAGAGAGGAGGTAGCCCGTTTCCTGGCCCGCAACGGTTTAGGCATTGATAACGATATCGAGCAATTTATCGTTGCGCGCGATCGGCGTCAGCTTGTCGCCTGCACCGGTATTGCGGGTAACACGCTAAAGTGCATTGCCGTGGATGCCGGGTGGCGGGGTACGTCGTTAAGCCTGACGTTAATTCATGAGGCCGAGCTTCTGGCGGCACAAAACGGCGAACATCAGCTCTTTCTTTTTACCTGCCCGGATAACGTAAAGTCGTTTCGCGGATGCGGGTTTTACCCGCTGGTGACAGTCGAGAATTGTGCGGCATTAATGGAGAATACGCCGGTCGGTATTCATCGTTACTGCAGCCAGCTGCGTCGCCATCATTTCGTGCCGGGGAAAAACAATGGCGCGATCGTGATGAACGCCAATCCATTCACCCTGGGCCATCAATATCTGATCGAGCATGCGGCACGCCAGTGCGACTGGCTGCATGTTTTCGTTGTTCAGGAAGATGTCTCCGCTTTTTCGTTTAAAGAACGGTTTGCGATGGTCAGGAACGGATCGCAGCATCTCCCTAATGTCACGATTCATCCGGGGTCTGCGTATATTATTTCCCGCGGCACATTCCCGGGCTATTTCCTGAAGGATAAGCAGGTTATTGATAAAGCCTACGCTGCCATTGATCTCATGCTTTTCAGAAATTACATCGCCCCCGCGCTGAATATTAACCATCGTTTTGTCGGTACCGAACCGTTTTGCCCGTTAACCGCAGAGTATAACCGGGCGATGCATCGCTGGCTGGAAGATGAAACGAGTACGGCGGCCCGTATTAGTGTGCACGAAATAGAAAGAAAAACGGATGGCAATAATGTTCCGGTGTCGGCTTCAGCCGTTCGTCGTTTATTGAATGAAAACAAAATCTCTGCCGCCAGCCGTATGGTGCCGGCCACCACGCGCGCGTTTCTGAATAAAGAGGTACAGCATCAGCCTTGTTTATCCGAACCGATGTCGGCAGCGGTTTAACCGCATGATCACAGGAAAATTGATATGAAAATTGTGCAAGCCGCAATGGCGGGGACGCTGGAGTCCAGCGACCTGATGGTGAAGGTGAGTCCCGTCGAGAGCGGGCTGGATGTGGTCATCCAGAGCGAAGTGTATAAGCAATTTGGCGAACGTATTACAGAGGTTGTCAATGAAACCCTGGCTTCGTTCAACATCGAGCAGGGGCTGATCGTCGTTGATGATAAAGGCGCGCTGGATTGCGTGATCCGCGCCCGCGTGCAGGCTGCTCTGCTCAGAGGAATGGCCCGGGAAGACATCACATGGGAAACGTTATAATGAAAAAGTTACGCCGCAGTATGTTATTTATTCCCGGTTCAAGTGCCGCCATGCTTTCGACGGCATTTATCTATAAACCCGACTCCATTATGTTTGATCTGGAAGATGCCGTCGCGTTAAAAGAAAAAGACAGCGCCCGCCTTCTGGTATTTCATGCCCTGCAACATCCTATGTACAACGATATTGAAACCGTTGTCAGAATTAATCCTTTAAATACGCCTTTTGGATTAAAAGATCTCGAAGCCGCCGTCAGGGCGGGTGTCGATGTCATTCGTTTACCCAAGACCGACTCCCCGGAAGATATTCATCAGCTCGAACGTGAAATCGTCCGCATCGAAGAAACCTGTGGACGTCCCGTTGGCTCAACCAAATTAATGGCGGCGATAGAATCTGCCGTGGGCGTGATTAACGCTGTCGCCATTGCGAAATCCTCCGACCGCTTAATTGGTATTGCGCTGGCCGCCTTTGACTACGTGATGGATATGCAAACCGAGCGGGGCGACGGGACAGAGCTCTTCTATGCCCGGTGTGCCGTATTACATGCCGCGCGCGGGGCCGGTATTGACGCCTTCGACGTGGTATACGCCGATGTGAATGATGAGGCCGGTTTCCTGAAAGAAGTGGATCTCATCCGCCGGATGGGCTTCAACGGAAAATCGCTGATTAATCCGCGCCAAATTGAAATTCTTCATAACGCCTACGCGCCAACGCAGGAAGAAGTGGACTACGCCGAGCGCGTGATTGCCGCCGCCGAGGAGGGGGAACGCAACGGACTGGGGGTGATTTCGCTGAACGGCAAAATGATCGATGCGCCAATCATCAACCATGCCCGCGTGGTGATCGAACGCAAAAATGCCTCCGGCATTCGTCAGTAATCCCCTATTGCAAGCGACAGGATGAACAATGAAAAATCTAACTGAAACCCTGCATCACATTCCTGGCTCTCGCCGTGAATACGTCGCCTTCAGCGGCGCTAACGCGACGACGCCTTATCTTGCTGACAGCCAGCAAAAGTCACAGCGCAAACTGTTTGCCAGCGTGGACGAGGTGCTGGCCCGCTGCGATCTGCATGACGGCATGACCGTGTCTTTCCATCACGCCTTCCGCGAAGGGGATAAGGTCATCAATTACGTAATGGACAAACTGGCTCAGCGCGGCCTGAAAGGCATCACGCTCGCGTCCAGCTCATTAATGTCCTGCAATACGCCGCTTATAGATCACATACGCAATGGCGTGATCGGCAAAATCTACACCTCCGGGATGCGTGGCGAACTGGCAGATGCGATTTCGCACGGGCTGATGGACGAGCCGGTACAAATCCACTCCCACGGCGGGCGGGTAAATTTGATTCAGAAGGGCGAAATCGCCATTGATGCCGCGTTTCTGGCGGTCTCGTGCAGCGACGAATATGGCAATGCCAGCGGCAACGGCGGCACATCGCAGTGCGGCTCTCTCGGCTATGCGATGGTCGACGCAAAATATGCCAGAAAGGTGGTTTTGCTTACCGAAACCCTGAAGCCGTTCCCCAACCTGCCGGCCAGTATTATTCAGGATCAGGTTGACTATGTGGTGCAGATTGAGAGCGTCGGTGACCCGGCAAAAATCAGCGTAGGTGCCGCCAGGGTCACCAGCAATCCGCGCGAGCTGATGATTGCCCGCTCTGCTGCCGACGTTATCGAACACTCCGGCTATTTCCGCAACGGCTTTTCGATTCAGACCGGTTCAGGGGCGGCGTCAACCGCCTGTACACGGTTTATGGAAACCCGGATGCGCAAACACAATATCGTTGCCCGCTTTGCGCTCGGTGGGATCACCGGCAGTATTGTCGATCTGCATCAGAAAGGGTTAATCGAGAAGATCCTCGATACGCAAAGCTTTGACGGCGCGGCGGCAGCCTCTATGGTGGTCAATCCCGAACACGTGGAAATTTCCACCAACGTCTATGCGAACCCGGCTGCAAAAGCTGCCTGCTGCGACAGGGTGGACGTGGTCATCCTCAGCGCGCTGGAGGTGGATACCCAGTTCAACGTCAATGTCCTGACCGGCTCCGACGGCGTGATGCGCGGTGCGTCGGGCGGACACTGCGACGTCGCCGCGGCGGCAAATCTCACCATTGTGGTTGCCCCGCTGATCCGCAGCCGCATTCCTACCGTTGTCAGACAGGTCACGACTCTGGTGACGCCGGGCGAAAGTATTGACGTTTTGGTTACCGATCACGGTATTGCCGTGAACCCGGCGCGCCCGGAAATTCGCGAACGCCTGATTAACGCCGGGCTGACCGTCGTAGACATCGACGCTCTGTATCAAAAGGCGCTGCTCATCTCGGGTGAACCCAAGCCTGTCGAGTTCACTGACCGGATCGTCGGCGTGGTGCGTTACCGCGACGGGAGCGTGATAGACGTGGTTCGCCAGGTGAAGGAGTAATCCTCATGACGGATAAAGCCTCGAACGTGAAAGTCACTCTGGAACAGGTGTTGAGTGCCAGAGAACAGCGAGCCCGTCGCCAGCAGGCGTGGCTGTTTCAGTCCGAACATACGGTTGTATCCGTCACGCTGGTCTGGCCTGGGGAGGTGAAGGATACCGACCTGACCAGACGGGTGATGGCCGTCGCGAATCAAGCCCTCGGCGAGGTATTCCGTACACATCAGTGGACGGTCTGTCGGCATCAGATCCTGCAGCCGGTCACGGGGCCAGAAGCGCTCTGGTCGGTGTCGGCACCGGCGTGGATGATCAAGCACGTCACGGCGCATCTGGAAGATAACCATCCTCTGGGGCGCCTGTGGGACATCGACGTGTTTTGTCCGAAGACGGGACTGCTGAAAAGAAACGCCATCCAGCAGCCGATGCGCCGATGCTTTATCTGTCATGAACCCGCTCATGTCTGCTCTCGTGCCCGCCGTCATTCGCAGGCCGAACTCACGCGCGTAATCGAGGCGTTAACCGATGACTACTTCGCTTGCCAGATGTAATGCGCCAGAGGTTCAGCGCACCTTCGCTGAGCTGGCTACCGAGGCCATGTATCGGGAAATTCGCTTAACCCCGAAGCCGGGTCTGGTGGATCGCGTAAACAGCGGGGCGCATCGCGACATGGATTTTGCGCTTTTCATAACGAGTATCGCGGCGATTGCGCCCTGGTTCTCGACGTTCTTTAACGTTGGCAGAGAGACGGCTCATCTGACTGGCCCGCAAACGCTGCGGGCCATAAGACCGACCGGTCTGGCCTGCGAGCAGGCGATGTTTGACGCCACCGGCGGGGTGAATACCCATAAAGGTGGGATCTTCTCTCTGGGGCTGCTGTGTACCGCGGCGGGACGTCTGACGCAAAGGGATGAAACGCTTACGCAGCGCAGCTTATGCCGCGAGACCCGCATTATCTGTACCGGCATCGTTGAACAGGAGTTGAAAACGACCGGTATCGCCAGAACGAAGGGCGAGCAGCAGTTCCAGACATACGGGTTTACCGGGGCGAGAGGGGAAGCGGCCAGCGGTTTTATCACCGTTCGCCAGGCGGGTCTCCCGCACCTGCGCACCGCGTCAGGTCAGGGCGAATCCGAAGATGTAGCGCTCTTGAGAATGCTGCTGGGTTTGATGGCGGCGAATCCGGATACCAATCTGGTTTCCCGAGGCGGAATTGAAGGGCTGAATTATGCCAGACGTTATTCAAGGCGATTATTAAAAATAAAACGTCTCACGGCGGATAAATTAGTTATCGCGCTGCTCAGAATGGACGCGGAATTTATCAAACGCAATTTAAGCCCCGGCGGTAGCGCCGATCTTATTTCCGTTGGCTGGTTATTGTCGCAATTTCCACCCGACTAATCGCGAATAGCGTAACAGGAAAACGTCATGATTGAACAACGCCTGCAGCAGCTCAGTAAGGGTTATACCCTTGTTCTGATCCCGGGTCTCAGAGATAGCGATGAACATCACTGGCAAAGCTGCTGGGGTCGGCGTTTTCCCTTCTGGAAACGGATCCAGCAGAAAAACTGGTTTGAGCCCGACATCGAAAACTGGGTCTCCGCCATTACCCGCGAGCTGGCAATGTGTCCGCTGCCCGCCATCCTCGTCGGCCACAGCTTTGGCGCGCTGGCGTCATGTCGGCTGCTGCAAACGCGGCGGGTAAACGTCGCTGGGGTGGTGATGGTCGCACCGGCTGAACCCGCTTTTTTCGGCCTCGAAGAGGCCATTCAGCCAACGCCATTACCCGTCCCCTGCATGATATTTGCCAGCCGAAACGATCCTCTGATGCCTTTTGCTCGCGCTCACTACTGGGCAACGTGCTGGCGCGGCCATCTCATCGATATCGGTGAGGCCGGACATATTAATTCTGAGTCCGGTTTTGGCGAATGGCCTTACGGACTCGAACGATTAACCGAATTTTGTGAACAACTTTAGCTTTAACAGGAGAACCTATGTTAGATGATTATCATCAGCACCAGAAAGCGCGCGCTGAATCGGGTATTCCGGCGAAACCGTTAACAGCGGAACAAACCGATGCACTTATTTATCGTTTAATAAATGATGCGCCCGCGCATCATCCGCTATTAATCGATTTATTAACCCACTGCGTCCCGCCGGGCGTCGATCCTGCGGCAAAGCTAAAAGCCGATTTTTTATTCAAGGTGGCATTGCAGGAATACCGTGTTAACGGGCTTTCTCCTGAAGCGGCTACGACGCTGCTGGGGTCCATGCAGGGGGGCTATAACGTCCAGCCGCTGATTGAGCTCCTTGACCATCCGAACCTGGCACCGCTGGCCGCTGAGCAGCTCTCTTCTACCATCCTGATCTTTGAAAAATTCAGCCAGGTGGAAACCAAAGCGCAGAGCGGCAACGTCCGGGCAAAAGAGGTGCTTCACTCCTGGGCAAATGCCGAGTGGTTCACGCGCCGCCCGGCCATGCCTGAAAAAATTACCCTGAAGGTGTTTAAGGTTCCCGGTGAGACCAATACCGACGATTTGTCTCCGGCACCGGAGGCGTGGTCACGTCCTGATATTCCGCTGCACGCGCTCTCCATGCTCAGTAACGTCAGGGAAGGGGTAGCACCTGATGAACCCGGCGTACGTGGCCCTTTGCACCAGCTGGCAGAACTCAAAGCGTCGGGCTGGCCGCTGGTGTACGTCGGTGACGTCGTGGGGACAGGATCCTCACGTAAATCCGCCACCAACTCCATCCTTTGGCACATCGGGAACGATATTCCGTACGTGCCGAATAAACGTAACGGCGGGTTTGTGTTTGGCGGCAAAATCGCGCCCATTTTCTTCAACACGCTGGAAGATTCCGGTGCGCTGCCAATAGAGATGGATGTCTCCGCGCTGACGACCGGGATGCTGATCGATCTTTACCCGTACAAGGGCGAAATTCGTGAGACAGAAAGCCAGCGGCTGGTGACGACCTTTACCCTTAAAACCGAAGTGCTGCTGGACGAAGTACGCGCCGGCGGGCGGATCCCGTTGATTATCGGACGCAGCCTGACTGCGAAAGCGCGGGAATCGCTGAAGCTTGGGCCTTCCGCGGTATTCCGCACGCCCGCTTTGCCTGCGCCATCCGAAACCGGCTTTACGCTGGCACAGAAAATGGTGGGTAAAGCCTGCGGCGTGGCGGGGATCCGCCCCGGGCAGTATTGCGAGCCGAAGATCGCGACCGTGGGATCGCAGGATACCACCGGCGGGATGACGCGCGACGAGCTGACCGACCTGGCCTGCCTCACGTTTTCAGCCGACCTGGTGATGCAGTCTTTCTGCCACACCTCTGCCTACCCTAAGCCGGTAGATGTGCAACTGCATGAAACCCTGCCGCAGTTTATCACCCGCCGGAATGGGGTGGCGCTCAAGCCGGGTGACGGCATTATCCACTCGTGGCTTAACCGCATGCTGCTGCCGGATACAGTAGGCACGGGTGCCGACTCCCATACCCGCTTCCCGCTGGGGATCTCCTTCCCGGGCGGCTCCGGGCTGGTGGCGTTCGCCGCGGCAACCGGCATCATGCCGCTGGATATGCCTGAGTCGGTGCTGGTGCGCTTCAAGGGCGAGATGCAGAAAGGGATCACCCTGCGCGACCTGGTGCATGCCATTCCGCTCTACGCCAGAAAGCAGGGGCTGTTGACGGTCGAGAAAAAGAATAAGCGTAACGTTTTCTCGGGCCGGATCCTCGAAATTGAAGGCCTGGAAACATTAAGCGCAGAGCAGGCGTTTGAACTGGCTGACGCCTCCGCGGAACGCTCCGCTGCCGCGTGCGTTATGCGCCTGGCGGAAGAGAATGTCGCGCAATATCTGCGTTCCAATGCGGCCTTGCTGCGCTGGATGGTTAAGCAAGGGTATGAGAATGCCGCCACGCTTGAACGCCGCATTGCTGAAATTGAGGCGTGGCTGGCTAACCCGTCACTGCTCTGCGCCGATCCTGACGCGGAATATGCGGCAGTCATTGAGATCGATCTCAATGAAATCACCGAGCCGGTGGTCTGTGCCCCGGACGATCCGGACGATGCCCGGTTACTTTCGGAGGTTGCCAGCACCCCTATTGAAGAGGTCTTCATTGGCTCCTGCATGACAAACATCGGTCATTTCCGCGCTGCGGGGAAAATCATGGCCGGTGCCAGCGAAAACCAGGCGCGTTTGTGGCTCGCACCGCCGACAAAAATGGATGCACAACAGCTCTCCCGCGAAGGCTATTTTAATCAGTTTATTAAATCGGGGGCGAGAATCGAGCCTGCGGGCTGTTCCCTGTGTATGGGGAACCAGGCGAGGGTGCGTGAGGGGAGCAACGTAGTATCGACGTCCACTCGAAATTTCCCGCATCGTCTGGGAACAAATGCGAAAGTCTTCCTTGCCTCAGCTGAATTAAGCACCGTCGCTGCCATACTGGGTAAAATGCCAACCGTGGAAGACTATTTTAGCTATACGGATAAACTTCACGATGCGCATGAAAATATCTATCGCTATCTCAGTTTTGATACCCTGACCTCATATCAATTCAAAGAGAGTGATAATATCGATATTGTTAGTGTGTGATTTTTAGTTATTCATTTGGCAAATGTATTTAATCGGTGGAGGCCTCTTTCTGGTGCGGCCTCTGCTATTCAGGGACCCTTTTCTCATGGGTGAGATATGCTTAAATCCAATGTTTTAAAAACAATCTTACTTGCCGTAATAATATTACTATCAATATTTATTCCTCCGCCTGATGGATTAACCAAAGAGGCGTGGATACTGGCAGGCATATATCTGTCTGCTATCGTTGGGCTGGTCATTAAACCGTATCCCGAACCCGTCATTATGCTGGTCGCGGTGGCATTAACCTGTTTTACCGTAACAAAATTCCCGGATTCTCCTGTCAAATCAATGGATGTCCTGAGCGGATACGCCTCAGGTACGACTTGGCTGGTGTTTAGCGCCTTTACGCTTAGCGCGGCGTTTGTTACTACCGGTCTGGGGAAACGCCTTGCCTACTGGTTTATCCTCAAGTTTGGCAGCACGACGCTGAGGCTGGGGTATGTGACCGCCTTGCTGGATTTGGTGCTGGCACCGGCGACACCCTCAAATACCGCGCGGGCAGGTGGCGTGGTTTTCCCTATTATTAACAGCATCGCGACGGTATTAGGCTCAACGCCAAAAGAGACCCCGTGCAAGGCTGGCCGTTATTTAATGGTCAATGTCTATATGGTGACTAAAACGACCAGCTATATGTTTTTAACGGGCTTTGCCGGAAACGCGTTAGCGCTACAGCTAATTTCCGATATCTTCCATGTTCATATTAGCTGGATAGGCTGGATGCTGGCGGGAGCACCGTTGGGGTTATTGATGCTGTGTATCATTCCCTATATTTGCTATCGCGTTGCCTCCCCGGAAATTAAAAAAATTGATAATGTCGCTATTGCTACCAACGGCTTGCAAAGTCTCGGGGCAATGAGCCTCAAAGAGAAGGGCCTGGTCGTTATTTTTATCGCTGCCTTATTGGGCTGGATCTTTTCTCGTCAGCTTGGGCTCAATGAATCCGCCGTCGCCATTATCGCAATGGGCGCGGCGCTGCTGTTTAATATTATCGGCTGGAGCGACGTACAGAAAAACAAAGGCGGCTGGAATACCCTGATGTGGTACGGGGGCATCATCGGTCTGAGCGCCACCCTGAGCAAGGAGGGATTTTTCCGCTGGCTGGCGGATTTCCTGTCAGCGCATCTCGATTTTCTCAGCGCGGGGAATATGACCATCGTTATTATCGTGTTTCTCAGCGTGCTGGTTCGCTATTTCTTTGCCTCAGGTGGGGCGTACGTTGCGGCGATGGTGCCGGTCTTTGCCACCGTGGGGCTGGTTACCGGAACGGCACCCGTTCTGCTTGCTCTCGCCATTCTGTTTTCCAACTCCTATGGAGGTTGTATCACGCATTATGGCGGCGCAGCGGGGCCGATTATCTTCGCCGCCGGGTACAACGACATCAGGTCATGGTGGACTATCGGCACGCTCGTGGCGTTGTGCACGTTTTTAATCCACATGTTCCTCGGCATTCCCTGGTGGGGCTTCCTGATGCAGCACGGCATGCTGCAGTCTTAACGGATGAGGAGATGGTGAAACGCAGGCCGGGTAAGGCGTCGCCGCCACCCGGCAACATCACGGCTCAGACGGGGTAGTAAACAACTCGAGCGTAATTAATGTATCGAGATGCCTGTTAAACGCGGCCTCGTCCATTTCGGGCATGTTTAAGATATACATCCCGTCAAGACCACACACCAGACCAATCAAGCGCCAGGCAATATTTTCTGCCCGATCGCCCGGACGCAATGCCCCGGCCTTCGTTCCTGCTTTGATTAGCGCCACCGTTTCCTGATGCCACATCTCCATGGTCATCACATAGGCACCCTTGATGTCAGCATCACGACTGGCAAGGATCTGGGCTTCACGCCACAGGCGAATATAGGGCTCAAACCTCCCGTCATCGCTGCCGAGCATGGCATGAAGCTGCTCCCGCCAACCGGCCTGTTTACCCGCGACATCCGCATCCAGCAGCTCGCGAATCAACCGTACGAAGGCCAGCGATTTTAGCTCCCCGCCGGACGTAAAGTGATGATGCACCTGTCCGGTGGCGACTCCGGCTTCAGCCGCAACGCGGCGTACCGTCATTGCCGCCAGTCCTTCTGCCAGCGCCACGCGCATGGCGGCCTGTAAGATGGCTTCCCGCCGTTCATCCTTGCTCAGATATCGCATGTTTACTCACTCTCAATGGGAACGAAACGAGTGTAACAAAAAGCTGGACATGCGTTCAACTTTACGTAGGATCGCATCCTGGACATGTGTCCATGTTTTAAAAGAAAAGGAAATTTATGTTTCGTCAGTGGTTAGCGTTAGTGATTATCGTGCTGGTGTATATCCCGGTGGCGATCGACGCGACGGTGCTGCACGTGGCGGCGCCGACATTGAGCATGACGCTGGGTGCCAGCGGCAATGAATTGCTGTGGATCATCGATATTTACTCGCTGGTGATGGCGGGTATGGTGTTGCCGATGGGCGCCCTGGGTGACCGTATCGGTTTTAAACGGCTGTTGATGATCGGCAGTACGCTGTTTGGCCTGTCATCGCTGGCGGCAGCGTTTGCCCCGTCAGCAGGGTGGCTGATTGCGGCGCGCGCCTCGCTGGCAATTGGTGCGGCGATGATTATTCCGGCTACGCTGGCTGGGATCCGTACGCTGTTTATCGACGCGCGGGATCGTAATATTGCGCTCGGCGTCTGGGCGGCGGTCGGTTCCGGTGGTGCGGCGTTTGGTCCGTTGATTGGCGGTATGCTGCTTGAGCATTTTTACTGGGGATCGGTGTTTTTAATTAACGTGCCGATTGTGCTGGTGGTGGTTTCGCTGGTCGCGCGTTTTGTGCCTCCTCAGCACGGCCGCCCGGAGCAGCCGCTGAATATTAGCCATGCCATTATGCTGATTGTGGCGATTTTACTGCTGGTCTACAGTGCGAAAACCGCCCTGAAAGGCGCGCTGTCACCGTGGATAGTCGCGTCCGCGTTGATTACCGGCTCGGTACTGCTGTTTATCTTCGTGCGTATTCAGCTCCGCGCTCGCGTACCGATGATCGACATGCGTCTCTTCTGCCATCGCATCATTTTGAGCGGCGTGGTGATGGCGATGACCGCCATGATTGCCCTGGTCGGGTTTGAGCTGCTGATGGCCCAGGAACTGCAGTTTGTTCATGGCTTTACGCCGTTTGAAGCGGGCATGTTCATGCTGCCGGTGATGGTCGCCAGCGGGTTCAGTGGTCCGATCGCGGGCGTGCTGGTTGGGCGATTAGGGTTACGCATCGTCGCGGCCGGCGGCATGGGGCTCAGCGCCGTCAGCTTTATCGGCCTGTCGATGCTCGACTTCAGCACACAGCAGTGGCAGGCGTGGGGACTGATGGTGCTGCTCGGCTTCAGTGCCGCCAGCGCGCTGCTGGCCTCGACCTCGGCAATTATGGCGGCCGCGCCGAAAGAGAAAGCCGCCGCCGCAGGGGCAATTGAAACCATGTCCTACGAACTGGGGGCCGGACTGGGGATCGCCATTTTTGGTCTGCTGTTGACCCGCAGCTTCTCTGCGTCGATTGACCTGCCGCAAGGGCTGAATGCCTCGCTCGTCGATAAAGCCTCGTCATCCATTGGTGAGGCGATGAAGGTGGCGCAGGATCTGACCCCGACGCTGGCGGAGTCGGTGATTGAGGCGGCGAAAAGCGCGTTTATCACCTCGCACAGCGTGGCGCTGGGCAGCGCGGGCGGAATGCTGCTGCTGTTGGCAGTGGGGATCTGGTTCAGCCTGGCGAAGGTCAAGCCGCAGTAATACAGGGCGCGCGGTTGGCGCGGGCGGGGCAGATGGGCTATGTTTTTTACAGGATTATCTGACTCTTGCTGGAAAATATGAGCCTTCGCCACAGCAGTGAACCGTCCCAACCGCTCTCCCGGTTAACCCTGCTTGCAGGGGGGGCGCTGGGCGTCGTTTTTGGTGATATCGGCACCAGCCCGCTTTATACCTTTCGGACGGTACTTTCGCTCTCTGAGCATGACCCTACGCCCGGCGTCATACTGGGCCTGCTCTCCCTGATCACCTGGACACTCATCCTGGTGACATCCATAAAATATGCCGCCTTCGCCATGCGAATTGATAATCATGGCGAGGGGGGCATCATGGCCTTAATGTCGCTTCTGGTGGAGAAAGGCAAAGGCGGGCGCTGGGTCATTTTTGCCGCCCTGATTGGCGCCGCGTTGATATACGGTGATGGCGCGATCACCCCGGCCATCTCCGTGCTTTCCGCCCTTGAAGGACTGGAGATGGTGATCCCTGAGTCCCAGCCGTACATATTACCCCTGACGGTGGCAGTGTTGCTGGCGCTGTTTCTTATCCAGCCTTTTGGTACCGCCCGCATAGGGAAGATATTTGGCCCGGTGATGGCACTGTGGTTCCTGGCGATTGCGGCCCTGGGCGTGCGGGGGATCCTTCAGCACCCCTCGGTACTGTTGGCTCTTAATCCTGCTTACGGCATCGCGTTTTTGTTTTCGAACGGGTATACCAGTTTCCTGGTCCTGGGCGGCGTTTTTCTCTGCGTGACGGGGGCCGAGGCCCTGTATGCAGACATGGGGCATTTTGGTAAAAAGCCGATCTGGCTTGCCTGGTACGGTATCGTCTTTCCTTCGCTGCTGCTCAACTATGCTGGCCAGTCAGCGCTGATTCTGGCCGGTGCCGACAGCAAGCAAAACCTTTTCTACACGCTCTGTCCGCCTGTTCTCCAGGTTCCTCTCATCATTCTTGCCGCGCTGGCGACGATCATTGCCAGTCAGGCGATTATTACCGGCGCTTTTTCCATGACGCGCCAGGCCATTCAGCTTGGCTGGTTACCCCGGTTACGCATCAAACAGACGGCGGCAGAAAGCTACGGTCAGATTTATATCGGGATAATAAACTGGCTGCTGATGGTGGTGACGATTGGCCTGGTGGTGTTCTTTAAATCCTCCGATAAGCTTGCCGCGGCGTACGGCATCGCCGTGTCGTTAACCATGCTGATGACTACGGGGCTGTTGTTTGTGGCGATGCGGGAAGTGTGGCGCTGGAGCCGGGTCAGCAGCGCGCTTATTGCCCTCTGTTTCCTGGTGATTGATGCCACCTTCTTGTTTGCCAATCTAATTAAAGTCCTGGAGGGTGGCTATATCCCGCTGCTGATGGCCGCAGCCATTTGTACGGTGATGCTAATCTGGCACCGCGGCGTTAAGGCGGTCTCCGCATCGGTGGGCGAGAAGGGCGTCAGCGTGGATGCGTTCTTTGCCCAGCTTCAGCAAAAGACGGTGCCCAGAGTGGTAGGCTCTGCCGTGTTTTTGACCCGTACACAGAACAATATCCCACCGGTCATGCGCTGGCATGTCGCGCGAAACCGGGCGCTACAGCAGGATGTGTTGTCGCTGACCATTGATATACTCAATGTGCCCTACGTCGGGGAAGAGCAGCGTATCAGGGTGGAACAGCGCGCGCCGGGCTACTGGCACGGCGTGGCGCAATATGGCTTTATGGAACACCCGGACATTCCGCGGTTGTTACAGGGGGTCAGCGAGATTAACGCGCTTTTTGCCACGGATGATGCCACCTGGTATGTCGGGCATGAAACCATTGTGGCAGGCGAAGGCGGGGCCGGTATGGCGGCCTGGCAACGGCACATTTTTGCCTTCATGAAACGCAACTGCACGCACGTCATTAACCACTACCACCTTCCCAGCGATCGGGTGGTTGAAATCAGCCGGCGCGTTGCGGTATAGACTCTGGCGAAAGCAGAGGACCTCTGCTTTCGCACCGTTCTAGCTCTCCTGGGCCGCGGACAGGACGCTGTGCAACAGCACGTTCGCCCCTTTCTCCGACCACTCCGGCAGGATCCTTTCCGCTTCGTTATGGCTGACGCCCTTCACGCAGGGGATAAAGATCATGCTGGCGGGCGCAATTTTGCTCACATAGCAGGTGTCGTGTCCCGCACCGGAGACCATCGGTTTCGACGAATAGCCCAGTTCCGCCACGGCCTTCTCCGTACGAGCGAGGCATTCAGCATCAAACGCGATGGGCGCGTAGTCAAAAATGCGCTCAACGAGAGCCGACACGCCGCACAGGCTCAGGCTTTCAGCCACCTTATGCAGCGCCGCTTCCATGGCTTCCAGAGCCTGCTGCGCCGGATGGCGAAACTCCACGCTGCATTCCACGCGAGACGGCACGACGTTGCGCGAGTTTGGCGTAACCTTCGCCATACCGATCGTCGCGCGTCCGTCCGGCGCATGCCGATAGCCAATCTCTTCCACTTTCAATGCCAGCTCGGCGAAGGCGGTCAGCGCGTCGCGGCGGCTGTGCATCGGCGTCGTGCCTGCGTGAGCGGCGAATCCGTCCAGCGTCAGGGTAAACCAGCGCTGCCCCATTGCCGCGCGGACGAGCCCGATATCGATGGCTTCGTCTTCCAGGATCGGGCCCTGTTCGATGTGCAGCTCGTAGCAGGCGTGAACCGGAAACGCGCGGGCAGGGGCTTCACCCCGGTAGCCAATGTTATCCAGCGCTTCACCCACGGTGATACCGTTACTATCCGCGCGGGCATGGGCGTACGCTTCGCTAAACTGCCCCGTCCAGACCCCTGAAGCGAGCATGGCTGGCGCGAAGCGCGCGCCTTCTTCGTTGGTCCAGTTCACCAGCACGATGTCACGCTCCGTCTCAACGTGATGGTCATTGAGGGTACGCAGCAGCTCCAGCCCGGCCAGCACGCCGTAAACGCCGTCATAGTTCCCGCCCAGCGGTTGGGTATCCACGTGCGAACCGGTCATGACCGGGGCAAGCTGCGGGTTTTTTCCCGCGCGGCGGATAAACATGTTGCCCATGCTGTCGACGTTACAGGTAAAACCGGCGTCCATCGCCCAGTCGCGCAGCAGGTTACGCGCAACACGATCTTCCTCGCTCAATGCCAGACGGGTGACGCCACCGGCGGGCGTGCCGCCGATCTGCGCCATCATCTCAAGCGTTGACCACAGCCGTTCGGCGTTGACGCGGATCATGTCTTGTCCTTGCTGCTGCGGTAGCGGAAATCACAGCACGCACCGCCCTGCATGATGGTGGTCGTGCGGGTTAGCTCAACGTCCGGCGCATAGCCAACGATGAATTTTTCATCGCGCGCGCAGGAGAGCAGGTGGCCAATCTCGCCCAGCCCCATCTCGTGGTACATCTCCGCGTAGCGACAGCGGGTCACGTTGTAGTTGTACTGCTGGTCGTCGGCGTAGATCACCTTCACCTCCAGCGCGTTATCCTTCTCCCACAGATACTGCAGGGCGATAAAGCTCTTGATGTTCGCGCCGTTGGGTTCTTTGTTGGCAAACGCTTTACCAGCGTCAATCGCGGCCTGCTCAATGGCCTCGCCAATCACCGCCTGGGCGCGGGCTTTCCCTATCTCGCGCACCAGGATTTCATAAATTGGCTTAATAATTTCTGCTTCAATTTTGCGGCGGGCGAGAATGCCCAGCTCGTTATTATCACTCATCACATTGCCTCGCTGCGTTACTTCGCTTTTGCGCCGCCCAGCACGGTCTGCGGCTGCCATTTGCCGTCGACCACCTTGTAGACCGTGAACGACGGCGATTTCAGGTTGCCCTCTTTATCAAACGCGATCTGTCCGGTGACGCCGGAATAGCTGATGGCGCGCAGGGCGGGCAGATAGTCGGACGGCTCAACGGAGTTTGCTTTTTCCATTGCCGCTACCAGCACGCGCGTGGCGTCGTAGGCGAACGGGGCGTGCAGTTCGATATGGGTGTGGTAGCGGGACTGGTACGCCTGCTCGAACGCTTTACCGCCCGGCATCTGGTCAACGGGCAGACCCGGCTCCAGCGCCACAACGCCTTCGCCTTCTTTCTGCGCCAGCTTGAGGAACGTCTGGCTGACGAATCCGCCTGCGCCCATCAGCGTGGCATTCATGCCCAGCTGTTTGATGCGACGCGCCAGCGGTGCGGCCTGGCTGTCGACGCCGCCGAAGAAGATCAGATCGGCGTTTTTACTGCGGATGGCGGTCAGTACGGCGCTAAAATCGACCGTTTTGTCATCCACGTACTGACGATCGACAATTTTCACGCCCTGGGCTTCCAGCGATTTAATAAACTGGTCTGCCAGACCCTGACCAAATGCGGTACGGTCGTCGATCACCGCAATGCGTTTGGCTTTCAGCGTATTCACCGCGTACTGACCGGCAAACTGACCGCCGTCATCGTCGTGTCCCATCACGCGGAAGCTGGTATCAAAACCTTGTTGCGTATAGGCGTGACCGGTCGCGACCGGTGCCACCTGGGCGATGCCCGCATCGTGATAGACACGTGCGGCAGGAATGCTGGTACCGGTGTTCCAGTGACCGACGACGCCCGCCACGCCGCTATCCACCAGACGCTGCGCGACGGCCACGGCGGTGCGCGGGTCGGACTGATCGTCTTCGGACTGCAGTTTGAAGGTCACCGCTTTGCCGCCGATGGTCGGGTGCTGCTTGTTAATGTCGTCAATGGCCAGCTGCGCGCCGTTCTCCAGATCTTTACCGATACGGGCGGACGGACCAGTGAGCGGGCCCGCGAGACCGATAAGCACGGTTTCGCTGTCAGCGGCCCACGTGGCCGTCGAGGCAAAACTGCCGAGGAGGATAGCGGCGCTGAGCGCACGGATTTTTACTGTTTTCATTGTATTTCCCTGATGTTGGCTGGTGTGGTTAAACGGGCATTTCGCCCAAATAAATCTGTGCAATCTGGTCGTCATTGAGCAGCGCTTTCGATTCGCCATGATGAACAATGCTGCCGCTGTCCATCACCCACGCGCTGTCGGTGACTTCCAGCGCGAGACGGGCGTTTTGTTCGATGAGCAGCAGGGCAACGCCGCGCTCGCGCAGCCCGGCGATCACGACAAAAATGTTCTCGACCATCTTCGGGGCAAGGCCCATCGACGGTTCGTCGAGGATCAGCAGACGCGGGCGGCTGAGCAGGGCGCGGTTAAGGGCCAGCAGCTGTTGCTCACCGCCGGACAGTAGCCCGGCAAGCTGATGCTGGCGTTCGCCCAGGCGCGGGAAGCGCTCGAAAATCTCGTTCATTTCGCGCTTAATGGTGACAGTGTCACGCCTGAGCCAGGCGCCCATCTGCAGGTTTTCAAGGACCGTCATGCGGGAGAAGATCCCGCGTCCCTCCGGGACCATCACCAGTCCGTCGCGAAGCAGGGTCTCCGGGCTGTGTTTACGTACCGCTTTACCGCAGAATTCAACACTGCCGCTAAAGCTTTCCAGTCCGGTAATGGCGCGCACGGTGGAGCTTTTCCCCGCGCCGTTAGCGCCGATCAGCGTCGCCTGTTCACCCTCGCGCAGGGTAAAAGAGACATGCCGGACGGCCTGAATACCGCCGTAATGCACGTCCACACGTTCCACCTTCAGTAACTCAGACATGGGCGTTGCCTCCAAGCCAGGCGGCGATCACTGCCGGGTCTCGACGTACGTTCTCCGGCGTGCCGCTGGCGAGCGTTTTGCCGTAATCCAGCACCGTCAGGCGATCGCAGATGCCCATCACCAGCTTGACGTCATGCTCAATCATCAGCAGGGTTTTGCCATCATCGCGCAGGCGGATTAGCAGCTCGCCGAGCGCCACTTTTTCCGCCGCGTTCATCCCGGCGGCGGGTTCGTCCAGCGCCAGCAGCAGCGGATCCGTTGCCAGCGCACGGGCAATCTCCAGACGGCGTTGATGACCATAGGCCAGATCGCAGGCGCGGTAGTGGGCGAACCTGGCAATGCCGGTGTACTCCAGCCAGTGCCAGGCCAGTTCCCGGGTCTTCCTCTCTTCCTCGCGAGCGCGTTTGTGACGGCTCAGCGCGGCCCACAGGCCGTTAAGGGTGCGCACGTGGCGACCCACCATCACATTTTCCAGCACCGACATGTCGTTAAAGAGGCGCACGTTCTGAAACGTGCGGGCAATCCCGGCGGCGGTGACTTTCTCAATGTGCTTTGGGAAATAGGGCTTATCGGCAATCGAAAATTCACCGCTGTCCGCCGGATAAAGCCCGGTGATCAGGTTAAAACAGGTGGTTTTTCCCGCCCCGTTGGGACCAATCAGGCCGTAGATCTCACCCTTGTTCACGGCGATCGAAACGTCATCCACGGCGGTAAGCCCGCCGAAGCGTTTTGACATGTTGCGTACGGTTAACAGGCTCATGCTTTCACCTCCTTGTGGCGAACCGGCCAGATCCCGGACGGGCGCACCAGCATGACCAGTACCAGCGCCAGGCCGTAAAACAGCTGACGCAGCACTTCCGGGTCAATCAGCACCGTACCGAACAGCGCCTGCTGAACCGGCGCTGCCTGACTGCGCAGCAGTTCCGGCAGGGCGGTAAGCAGTATCGCGCCGAGGATCACGCCAGGAATGTGTCCCATACCGCCCAGCACCACCATCGCCAGCACGGCAATGGATTCCTGTAACGTGAAGGATTCCGGGGAGACAAAGCCCTGAAACGCGCCGAACAGGGCACCCGCCACGCCGCCAAATGAGGCACCCATCGCAAAGGCCAGCAGCTTATAGTTACGCACGTTGATGCCCATCGCGCGTGCCACATCCTCATCTTCACGGATGGCGTGCCAGGCGCGACCAATACGGGAATGCTGCAGGCGCAGGCAGACAAAAATAATCGCCACAATCACCAGCATCAGCAGGTAGTACCACAGCCACAGCGCGGGCACTTTGAAACCAAACCAGTGGTATGCGCCGCTGAACTTCAGGCCGAACAGGTTGAGCGTATCCACCCCGGTAATACCCTTCGCACCGTTGGTGATGTTCACCGGTCGGTCGAGGTTGCGCATCAGAATGCGGATAATTTCGCCAAAGCCGAGGGTTACTATCGCCAGGTAGTCCCCGCGCAGCTTGAGCGTAGGAGCACCGAGTAAAATGCCGCAGACCGCCGCGACGAGCGCTGCCAGCGGAATAATCAGCAGATATGAGGTGTGCAGCCCGTCCGGGAACCAGACGCTGAGGACAGGAAATACCGCCAGCAGGTGTGGGGAGGCCATTAGTGCCGCAAGGTAGGCGCCGACCGCGTAAAAGGCGATAAAGCCCATGTCCAGCAGGCCGGTATAGCCCACCACAATATTGAGCCCGAGTGCCAGCATGATGTAGAGCAGGGCGAAGTCGATCACACGTACCCAGTAGTTGCCGCCAAGCTGCGTGGCCATTACGGGAGCAATCAGCAGCGCGAGGCAGAACAGGACCATGCCTGACCAGAATTTGCGCGTCGTCGTCGGGGCCTGAAGTTGAAGTGTTGTCATGGTATTCCTTACGCCCTGTGCGCCACGCGCTCGCCCAGCAGGCCAGCCGGACGGAAGACCAGCACCAGGATCAGGACCATAAAGGCAAAGACATCCTGATAGTTGCTGCCAAAGACGCCGTGGGTGAGTTCCCCCAGATAACCTGCGCCCAGCGCTTCGATAATGCCGAGCAGGATCCCGCCAATCATTGCGCCACGAATGTTACCAATGCCTCCCAGCACGGCGGCGGTAAAGGCTTTGATTCCGGGCAAAAAGCCCATTGAGAAGCTGGCGTTGCCGTAGTTGCTGGCCATCATGACGCCTGCCAGCGCGGCAAATACGCCGCCAATGGCGAACGTCAGGGTAATAATGGCATTGGGGTTAACCCCCATCAGCGTGGCCACGCGCGGGTTTTCCGCCACGGCGCGCATGCCGCGGCCCAGGCGGGTGTATTCTACCAGCAGCCATAGCCCGGTCATCACCGTAAGCGCCAGCGCCACGGTAACAATGCCGGTGACGGTCACAATGGCAGGGGGATGCAGTTCACTTCCTGCCGTCACGGCGATCGGATCCATGGGCAGGATCTGCGGGAACATCAGCGGGTTGCGCGTCCAGATAATCATCGCCACGGTTTGCAGCAGGACCGAGACGCCGATACCCGAGATCAGCGGTGCCAGGCGTGGGGCGTTACGCAGTCGACGGTAGGCAAACCGCTCCACGGCCATTGCCAGCAGGGCGCAAACGGCCATGGCAATCACCAGGGCAACACCAAGCTGCAACAGCAGCGGCATGTGTGGAAAGGTGGTATTCAGGGCGTTAATGGCGGAAAGCGTGGTGAGCGCACCGACCATCAGAATATCGCCGTGAGCAAAGTTAATAATGCGCAAGATGCCATACACCATGGTATAGCCCAGCGCGATCAGCGCGTAGATGCTTCCCAGCATCACACCGTTGATCAGTTGTTGTATGAGTGTATCCAACGTCTGTACCCGCAAAGTGCTGTTTCTGCGGCTACCATCCGATAAATGAATTAAATTGTAAAATACACATATATTATTTCTTATGATAAACCGGCATTGCTTTATCTTAATGATTTGTATAAAGATAATGTAATCGCGTTCCCGGCTAAAAAGCCTAAAGAAATCAACATATGAATAAAACAGAACAATCGGCAGATTTGTCCGCGTATGCAGACAGTCGCCTGGCAAACGATCCGCCGCTTCGGGCTGTCCGTGCCTTTGAGGCCATCGCCCGGCTGGGCAGCGTCACGCTGGCCGCGCAGGAGCTGGATATCTCTCCGTCGGCGGTAAGCCATCAGCTCAAGGTGCTTGAAGGGTATCTGCAAATGCCGCTCACGGAGCGTCAGGGGCGCAGGCTGGTGCTGAGCCAGCACGGACGTGAATATTACCGCTCGATCCGCGCGGCGTTTAACGTGCTGCGCCAGGCAACGGAGCACCTGGCGGAGCAGGCGCAAACGCGTCAGGTCACCATCAGCCTGATCCCGCTTTTTGGCATGGGGTGGTTCATCCCACGTTTACCTGCGTTTATGCGCGCCAATCCCCAAACCGAGATCAACGTGGTGTATGCCAACCACCGTAACTATCTGAGCGACGCGTCGGATATGTCGATTCGTTTTGGAAACGGTCAGTGGGCGGGCTATCAAAGCGAAAAGTTGATTTCCGGTCAGATGGTGCCGGTGTGCAGCCGTGCGTTTTTACGCATTCATGGCCATATCGATACGCCTGAGCAGTTGCTGCAAATGCCGCTGCTGCACGATGAAGAGCGTACGAGCTGGACGCAGTGGTTTTTGTTGCAGGGGGTAAAACGTCCTCTCCGGCGCAGCGGCCCGCTGTTTGAAGACGGACTGTTGACGCTGGCGGGCGTACAGGCTGGTCTGGGCTGTGCGCTAATGCGTGAGCCGCTGATTGCGCCGTATCTTGAGAGCGGCGAGCTGGTGAAGATATTTGACTTACCCATTGATGACGGGCGCGACTATCACCTCTGCGTGCGTTCAGATTCAGAGATGACCGAGGACGGCAAGCTGCTGCAAACCTGGCTTCGTTGGGCTGCGAACGGAGAGTCGTCAGCCGGATAGGAAGATAAAAAAAGCCAGCTTGTTCAGCTGGCTTTTGTAGTGACAATATTTAGAACTGGTAGGTCAGACCCAGCGCCACGATGTTGTCGGTACCGATGCCTGCCTGGCGAGTGAACTTGTTGTCGTCGAGCAGGTTGATTTTGTAATCCACGTAGGTGGACATGTTTTTGTTAAAATAGTAGGTCGTGCCAACATCGATGTATTTAACCAGATCCTGGTCGCCGAAGTTTTCGATGTCTTTGCCTTTAGACTGCAGGTAAGCGATGGATGGACGCAGGCCAAAGTCGAACTGATACTGAGCCACAACTTCGAAGTTTTGCGCCTTGTTGGCAAAACCGTAAATGTCGGTACGCTTGTTGTTAGAAGTACCGAAGCGGGTTGCGTTATAGGTCTGAGAGTACTGCGCCGCGAGGTAAACGTTGTTCGCGTCGTATTTCACACCACCGCTGTATACTTCAGCGCGGTCGCCTTCACCGTATACGCCAGCCGCATTCTGGTCAGCGGTACGACGGGAAGAGGACATTGCACCACCCACGCTGAAGCCTTCACCCAGATCGTAAGTCAGGGACGCGCCATAGCCGTCGCCGTTCTGGTTCAGCAGGCTGCGACCGCTGGTGTTTTCACCGCTTACGCTGCCGTTTTTGCCCTGGTACTGCAGAGCAAAGTTCAGGCCGTCAACCAGACCAAAGAAGTCCTGATTACGGTAGGTTGCAACGCCGTTTGCACGAGACTGCAGGAAGTTGTCTGCGCCGTAGGTGTCACCGCCGAATTCTGGCAGCACGTCGGTCCAGGAGGTCACGTCGTAAATCACGCCGTAGTTACGACCGTAATCGAATGAACCTGCTTCCGCGAACTTCAGACCTGCAAACGCCACACGCGTCCAGGACTGGTTGTCGCCTTCGTCTTTGTTGCCCTGAATCTGGTATTCCCACTGGCCGTAACCGGACAGCTGATCGTTAACCTGGGTTTCACCCTTGAAGCCGATACGCATGTAGGTTTTATCGCCATCTGCGCCAGCGTCATCAGAGAAATAGTGCAGACCTGTTACTTTACCGTACAGATCCAGCTTGTTACCGTCTTTGTTGTAAATTTCGGCAGCGTTAACAACGCCTGCTGCCAGCATGGAAGTGACTGCCACTGCAACTAATTTAAGTTTCATCTTAAATGTTCCTTATAATTTTTTTCAGTATTTCCTGAACCACTGTGAACGATTTCTAAACGAGGCTGCTCGTCAATGGCATGCTATTTTTAAAAATCTCGTAGTCTTATTTCAATAATAAGTTTCAAATTATTAAAGATAATTTCAATTAGTGTGATCTCGATCGTGTGAAAAGGCGATTATTTAAACAAGGCGCCCGAATTTTATACGATTATTAATTGTGTTATCTGCGGGACTATTGCCATCGCTATAATTTCTGTAAGTTTTAGTATATTAAGTTAGATTTCGGTATTCCCGATGCGTTGAGGGGGTGTTATTAGTTTTTGGGCTTAATAACAGTGAGTTAGGTGAGGGTTTAAACGTATATTACGAATATTTCCATGGATATGTCAGGATTTAATTATTACATTCAATGCTATCCATAATGTTAATATTCATGGTTGACTAGTTTCATGTCGTTGTCAGTTTGTGTCAATTATCTTGTTGAGCGTTTACAGAAGGTGCCAAATATAAACCGAAATTAAACAGACATCCTATTATTAGGATAAATATTCTGAGGTGCGATCACACTTTAAATTTATGTTAATTATGTTGCCGGGTTGAAATTTACCCGGCCGTGCGTGAAAGCATTATTTTCTTGTTGCGTACCAGCAGAGTAACGACCCGGCGCAGACCATCAGGGCGCCTTGCCAGAACGAGAATGAGAGGGGGGAACTCAGCACTGCGGCGGCAAGCGCGGCTGAAAGGACCGGGGTAAAATAGGATACGGCAGCCAGAACCGTGACGTTACCGTGCAGGATGCCAATATTCCATGCGGCGTATCCAAACCCAAGGGCAATGCCGCACATGACGAGTTTCACCACTACCGGAAGCGTGAACACCATCTCTGGCTGATCGCTCAGGACATATTTCACCCACAGACTCAGCGCGGTCAGCAAAACGAACAGGGTGATGCCGTTTTGTCCTTTCGCAAATTTGCTGGTGACAGTGCAGTAGGCGGCCCAGATAAATGCCCCGGCAAACGCCAGCGCGTAGCTCAGTGGGCTGGAAACGATATTGCGGGTTATTTCATCAAGATGTAAACCCTGTTCACCGCCCAATACCCAGCAGACGCCCAGCAGCGATATGACCAGGCCGGGGATCACCCACAGGGTAGATTTCTGTCCGTTGAACAAAATGGCAAACACAATGGTCAGGCTTGGCCAAAGGTAATTCACCATACCGACTTCAATCGCCTGCGATCGCGTTGCGGCATAGCCCAGCGACAGCGCCAGGCATATTTCGTAGCTGACAAATAAAACGCTACCCGCAATAAGATACCGCGGCGAGAACCGTCTGATATCAGGAAATCCTACCGTCACCAGACACAGTAATCCGCTGAGGGTGTAGATCATCGCCGCACCGCCTACCGGCCCCAGTCCCTCACTCACGCTGCGAATAAGGCCGACCATGGTGCTCCATAACAGTATTGCCGCCAACCCAATAAGCGTTGCCTTTTTTCTGTCCATTACTTCGCCATTGCAATAAAAATCAAAGGAAAAATGTATCGCATTACGCCTGTCGCTGTCGTGAATTATTCTCTTAAGCCGTTAATCAAAAAGGGGTAATGAAATGTTCCGGGGGTGACTATTAAGGGGGGGAAGACAGATGACCTTGATTTGACGCAAAAAAATCAGGGACTTTACTGCTAGTTTGCGGCGCGAAGTCTTATACGAATACGAGGACAACGATGGACGTCAGCCGCAGACAATTTTTTAAAATCTGCGCGGGCGGTATGGCCGGAACAACAGCCGCAATGCTGGGATTTGCTCCCAAAATGGCGCTGGCTCAGGCACGCAACTATAAGCTGCTGCGCGCGAAAGAGATCCGTAACACCTGCACATACTGCTCCGTAGGTTGTGGGCTTTTGATGTATAGCCTGGGCGATGGCGCAAAGAACGCCAGAGAAGCGATTTACCATATTGAAGGGGATCCGGATCATCCGGTGAGCCGCGGGGCGCTTTGCCCGAAAGGAGCGGGGCTGCTGGACTATGTTCACAGCGAAAATCGCCTGCGCTACCCGGAATACCGCGCGCCGGGTTCTGATAAATGGCAGCGTATCTCCTGGGATGAGGCCTTCTCCCGTATTGCCAAATTAATGAAAGCCGACCGCGACGCCAACTTTATAGAAAAGAACGCGCAGGGCGTAACGGTTAACCGCTGGCTTTCCACCGGGATGCTGTGCGCGTCTGCGGCAAGTAATGAAACCGGCATGCTGACGCAAAAATTTGTGCGCTCTCTCGGCATGCTGGCGGTAGACAACCAGGCGCGCGTCTGACACGGACCAACGGTAGCAAGTCTTGCTCCAACATTTGGTCGCGGTGCGATGACCAACCACTGGGTTGATATCAAAAACGCGAACGTCGTGGTGGTGATGGGCGGTAACGCCGCTGAAGCCCATCCGGTGGGGTTCCGCTGGGCGATGGAGGCGAAAAACAACAACGATGCGACGCTTATCGTCGTCGATCCGCGCTTTACGCGCACGGCATCGGTGGCCGATATCTATGCGCCAATCCGCTCCGGTACGGACATTACGTTCCTGTCCGGCGTGCTGCTGTACCTGATCGAAAACAACAAAATTAACGCGGAATACGTTAAGCACTACACCAACGCGAACCTGCTGGTGCGGGATGACTTTGCCTTCGATGACGGACTGTTTAGCGGCTATGACGCCGAAAAACGGCAGTACGATAAGTCCTCCTGGAACTATCAGTTCGATGAAAATGGCTATGCGATGCGTGATGAAACCCTGACGCATCCGCGCTGCGTGTGGAACCTGCTGAAGCAGCACGTTTCCCGCTATACGCCGGAGGTGGTGGAAAACATCTGCGGCACGCCGAAAGCGGACTTCCTGAAGGTGTGTGAAGTGCTGGCCTCCACCAGCGCCGCCGACAGAACCACCACGTTCCTGTACGCGCTGGGCTGGACGCAGCACACCGTTGGCGCGCAGAACATCCGCACCATGGCGATGATCCAGCTGCTGCTCGGCAACATGGGCATGGCGGGGGGCGGCGTGAACGCGCTGCGCGGTCACTCCAATATTCAGGGACTCACCGACCTCGGCCTGCTGTCGACCAACCTGCCGGGCTATTTGACGCTGCCGTCTGAAAAGCAGACGGATCTGCAAAGTTATCTGGCGGCGAATACGCCAAAAGCGACGCTGCCGGACCAGGTGAACTACTGGAGCAACTATCCGAAGTTCTACGTCAGCCTGATGAAATCCTTCTACGGCGACGCGGCGCAGAAAGAGAACGACTGGGGCTTTGAGTGGCTGCCGAAGTGGGACCAGGCTTACGACGTCATCAAGTATTTCAACATGATGGATAAGGGCAACGTCACGGGGTATATCTGCCAGGGCTTTAACCCGGTGGCCTCCTTCCCGGACAAAAACAAGGTTGTGCGTAGCCTCAGCAAGCTGAAGTACATGGTTGTGATCGATCCGCTGGTGACCGAGACCTCCACCTTCTGGCAGAACCACGGGGAATCAAACGATGTCGATCCGGCATCGATTCAGACCGAAGTGTTCCGCCTGCCGTCCACCTGTTTTGCCGAAGAGGACGGCTCGATAGCCAACTCCGGCCGCTGGCTGCAGTGGCACTGGAAAGGCCAGGACGCTCCGGGGGAAGCGCGTAACGACGGCGAAATCCTTGCCGGGATTTACCATCGTCTGCGCGAGATGTACCGCACCGAAGGCGGCAAAGGCGCTGAGCCGCTGCTGAAGATGAGCTGGAGCTACAAGCAGCCGGATCGTCCCGAGTCTGAAGAAGTCGCGAAAGAGAACAACGGCATGGCGCTGGCGGATCTCTATGATGCTAACGGCAATCTGGTGGCGAAGAAAGGCCAACTGCTGAACAGCTTCGCGCTGCTGCGCGACGACGGCACGACGGCGTCGTCCTGCTGGATCTACACCGGCAGCTGGACGGAGCAGGGTAACCAGATGGCCAACCGTGACAACGCTGACCCTTCCGGGCTGGGCAATACGCTGGGCTGGGCATGGGCGTGGCCGCTGAACCGTCGCGTGCTGTACAACCGTGCGTCTTCAGACATCAACGGCAAGCCGTGGGATCCGAAGCGCATGCTGATCCAGTGGAACGGGGCGAAATGGACGGGGAACGATATCCCGGACTACAACACCGCCGCGCCGGGCAGTAACACCGGGCCGTTTATCATGCAGCCGGAAGGGCTGGGGCGCCTGTTTGCGCTCGACAAGCTGGCGGAAGGGCCGTTCCCGGAGCATTACGAGCCGATGGAAACGCCACTGGGGACCAACCCGCTGCACCCGAACGTGGTCTCCAGCCCGGTGGTGCGTATCTACGAAGACGACGTCCTGCGCTTAGGCAAAAAGGACAAATTCCCGTACGTGGGAACGACCTACCGCCTGACCGAGCATTTCCACACCTGGACCAAGCACGCGCGGCTGAACGCCATCGCGCAGCCGGAGCAGTTTGTGGAGATCAGCGAGACGCTGGCTAAGGCGAAAGGTATTGCCAACGGCGACCGCGTGAAGGTGAGCAGCAAGCGCGGCTTTATTCGCGCGGTGGCGGTGGTGACCCGTCGTTTGCAAAGTCTGAACGTGCATGGTCAGCAGGTGGAAACCGTCGGTATCCCGCTTCACTGGGGCTTTGAAGGCGTGGCGCAGAAAGGCTACATCGCCAATACCCTGACGCCAAACGTCGGCGATTCCAATTCGCAAACGCCGGAATACAAAGCGTTTCTGGTCAACATCGAGAAAGCGTAAGGAGCGATTCAATGGCGATGGAAACACAAGACATTATCAAACGCTCCGCGACTAACCCGATAACGCCCGCGCCTCGCGCGCGGGACTACAAGGCAGAAGTCGCCAAGCTTATCGACGTCTCCTCCTGCGTGGGCTGCAAGGCCTGCCAGGTAGCGTGCTCAGAGTGGAACGATATCCGCGATGAGGTCGGGCACTGCGTGGGTGTCTACGACAATCCGGCGGATCTGAGCGCCAAATCCTGGACGGTGATGCGTTTTAGCGAAACCGACCAGAACGGCAGGCTGGAGTGGCTGATCCGCAAAGATGGCTGCATGCACTGTGAAGATCCGGGCTGCCTGAAGGCGTGCCCTTCAGCGGGCGCGATTATTCAGTACGCCAACGGGATCGTCGACTTCCAGCAGGACAACTGCATCGGCTGTGGCTACTGCATCGCGGGCTGTCCGTTTAATATTCCGCGCCTCAATAAAGAGGATAACCGGGTATACAAATGCACCCTGTGCGTGGACCGCGTCAGCGTCGGGCAGGAGCCTGCGTGCGTGAAGACATGTCCCACCGGGGCGATCCACTTCGGCACCAAAAAAGAGATGCTGGACGTGGCGCAGCAGCGCGTCGATAAGCTCAAAGCGCGGGGCTACGACAAAGCGGGCATTTACAACCCGCAGGGCGTGGGCGGTACCCACGTGATGTACGTGCTGCACCACAGTGACCAGCCGGAGCTGTACCACAAACTGCCGAAGGATCCGGCGATCGATACGTCCATCAACCTGTGGAAAGGGGCACTTAAACCGCTCTCGGCGGCGGGCTTTATCGCGACCTTTGCGGGGCTGATTTATCACTACATCGGTATTGGGC
Organism: Enterobacter sp. DC4; assembly: GCF_000568095.1. Classification (NCBI taxonomy): domain Bacteria; kingdom Pseudomonadati; phylum Pseudomonadota; class Gammaproteobacteria; order Enterobacterales; family Enterobacteriaceae; genus Enterobacter; species Enterobacter sp. DC4. Next base: position 649,224 of record NZ_AZUB01000002.1, read on the forward strand.
CAAACAAAGAGGTGGATGACGACGAGGAGGAGCATCATGAGTAAGTCGAAAATGATAGTGCGCACGAAGTTTGTCGATCGCGCCTGTCACTGGACGGTGGTGATCTGCTTCTTCCTGGTGGCGGTGTCGGGGATTTCGTTCTTCTTCCCGACGCTGCAGTGGCTGACCGAAACCTTCGGTACGCCGCAAATGGGGCGCATTCTGCACCCATTCTTCGGCGTGCTGATCTTCGTGGTGCTGATGTTTATGTTCGTACGTTTTGTTCATCACAACATCCCGGACAAGCAGGATATCCCGTGGGTGAAAGGGATTGTTGAAGTCCTGAAAGGTAACGAGCATAAAGTGGCGAAGGTGGGGAAATACAACGCCGGCCAGAAGATGATGTTCTGGACCATCATGAGCATGATTTTTGTGCTGCTGGTGACCGGAGTCATTATCTGGCGTCCGTATTTTGCCCACTACTTCCCGATTCAGGTGGTGCGTTACGCGCTGCTTATCCACGCCACGTCGGCCATCATTTTGATCCACGCCATCCTGATCCATATGTATATGGCGTTCTGGGTGAAAGGGTCAATCAAAGGGATGATTGAAGGGAAGGTGAGCCGCCGCTGGGCGCAGAAACACCACCCTCGCTGGTACCGTGATGTGGAGCGTCTGGAAGCGAAACAGGAAAGTACGGAAGGATTGAAGTAAACCCTGCGCCGTCGGCTTTGCCCGGCGGCGCTGCGCTTGCGCGGGCCTACTCTTCAAATCAAAACCGCTCCTCCACATAGCGGAACGGATATTTTGTGGGTTTGACTTTGCCGATTTTGCGTTTCGGTAAATCCACCTTGTCGACGTGTATTTCTTTATACGGGATCTGCGAAAGCAGGTGCGAAATAATATTCAGTCGCACGCGTTTTTTATCTTCTGAACGTGCCACAAACCACGGCGCCCATGCGGTATCGGTGGCTTCAAACATGGCGTCGCGCGCGAGGGTATACTCGTCCCACAGGTTAAAGGATTTAATATCCATCGGCGATAGCTTCCAGATCTTACGACCATCGTTAATACGGTCGCGCAGGCGACGCTCTTGCTCTTTAGGCGTCACCTCCAGCCAGTACTTCAGCAGGATAATTCCGGCATCGACCATCGCTTTTTCCATCACCGGTGCGCCATCCAAAAATTTCTCCACCTGTTCCTCAGTGCAGAATCCCATTACCCGTTCGACACCCGCGCGGTTATACCAGCTGCGATCGAATATCACGATCTCGCCTGCTGAAGGCAGGTGCGGCACATAGCGCTGGAAGTAGAGCTGGCTTTTTTCTTTTTCAGTTGGGGCAGGGAGCGCAACAACGCGAAACACGCGAGGGCTGACGCGCTCGGTGATCGCTTTGATGGTGCCGCCTTTACCGGCACCGTCGCGTCCTTCAAAAACAATACACACTTTGAGTCCTTTGGCGACGACCCACTGCTGGAGCTTAACCAGTTCAACGTGCAGGCGACGAAGTTCTTTTTCGTACTCTTTCGTCTTCAGCACGGGTTTAACCACGCTATCTACACTCGCTTTGGTCACGGTCACTGCTTTGGTTTTATTCTGTTTTGCGTTTCCCATGATAATCCTCATCTCCGGAACGTGTGATGTGCATAGAAGGAACTAACACTTTGAAGTGTAATGCTGACCTGCAACCTTCGCGGGAATTTTTGATATGTGTGTCTGATAAGCGTGTTTCTCTTCATCAGGGAACGAGGTAGAATGGTGAATGGTACTGTATGAATAAACAGGTGGTGTGATGGCATTGATTTTTGAGGGCGAAAAAATCGGTCGTACTCGTTTTACCGGCGAGAAAATAGAGAATGCGATCTTTCGTAACTGCGACTTTTCAGGCACGGATTTAACCAGCACGGAGTTTATCGGCTGTCAGTTCTATGACCGGGAAAGCCAGCAGGGCGCTAAGTTTACTCGGGCGCAGCTTAAAGATGCTATTTTCAAAAGCTGCGATTTATCGATGGCAGATTTCAGGCATTCGAATGCCTTAGGCATCGAAATCCGTGAATGCAGGGCGCAAGGGGCTGATTTTCGCGGTGCCAGCTTTATGAACATGATCACCACGCGTACCTGGTTTTGCAGTGCTTATATAACAAAAAGCAACCTGAGCTATGCCAATTTTTCGAAGGTGGTTCTGGAAAAATGCGAGTTGTGGGAAAACCGCTGGAACGGCGCGCAGATCCTGGGGGCAACTTTCAGTGGTTCGGATATGTCAGGCGGCGAGTTTTCTTCATTTGACTGGCGTGCAGCAAATTTCACACACTGCGATTTAACCAATTCGGAACTGGGTGAACTGGACGTGCGTGGCACTGATCTACAGGGCGTTAAGCTGGACAGTTATCAAGTGTCGCAAATTATGGAACGCCTTGGCATCGCGATTATCGGCTGACAATATTCACAGTCTGCGCTGTATAAATGGATTAACGTGTCAGTCTGCCAGTTTGAACTGGCTCACCATACAAGATTATTCAATAATGCCCGCTGCGAGTGATTAACCCGTGGTTGAGGTATGAAAAAGACAATATTTTCGTTGGCGCTTGGCACATTTGGCTTGGGCATGGCTGAGTTTGGCATTATGGGCGTGTTAACCGAGCTGGCGCATGACACCGGTATTTCGATTCCCTCCGCCGGGAATATGATCTCGTTTTATGCCTTCGGCGTGGTGATTGGCGCCCCGATTATGGCGCTGTTCTCAGGCAAGTTCTCGTTAAAAACGACGCTGCTGTTTCTGGTTGCCCTGTGCGCGGTGGGGAACGCCCTGTTTACCTTTTCATCATCATATTTCTGGCTGGCGACGGGACGCTTAATTTCCGGTTTTCCGCACGGCGCGATTTTCGGCGTCGGGGCGATTATCCTCTCTAAAATTGCGCCGCCGGGGAAGGTGACGGTCGCAGTAGCGGGAATGATCGCCGGGATGACCGTGGCCAACCTGGTAGGCGTCCCTCTGGGTACCTGGCTGGGGCACCAGTTCAGCTGGCGTTATACCTTTTTCCTGATTGCGGTGTTCGACGCGCTGGTGATCCTCTCGGTTCTGCTCTGGGTGCCGGACATCCACGACACATCGGAAATCAAATTGACCGAGCAGTTCCACTTTCTGAAAAAACCAGAACCCTGGCTGATTTTTGCCGCCACCATGTTTGGCAACGCCGGGGTGTTCGCGTGGTTCAGCTTCGTTAAACCGTTTATGGTCAACGTTTCAGGCTTCACCGAAGGCGTGATGACGATCATCATGATGCTGATGGGGCTTGGCATGGTGCTGGGCAACCTGTTGAGCGGCAAACTCTCGGGGCGTTTTAGCCCGCTGCGCATTGCGGCGACCACCGACATGGTGATTGTCGCCTCGCTGCTGCTGCTTTTCGCCTGTGGTGAACTCAAAACGGCCTCGCTGATCATGGGCTTTATCTGCTGTGCCGGGCTGTTCGCGCTCTCTGCGCCGCTGCAGATCCTGCTTCTGCAAAATGCGAAGGGTGGCGAAATGCTGGGGGCGGCAGGGGGGCAGATGGCATTTAATCTCGGTAGCGCGATCGGGGCGTACTTTGGTGGCATGATGATTACCCTCGGCTTTAGCTGGCGCTACGTCACGCTGCCTGCGGCGATACTCTCGTTCTCTGCCATGAGCGCGCTGTTGATCTACGGTTACCTGCGGGCCAGACGGGCTCAGGCTAACGCGCGTGCGCTAGCCTGATTGAATTCAGGCAAGCCAGGGCTCACCCAGGGTCAGCATCAGGCGGTTGGCCCAGGCGAAGAACGCGGCGGACTGCACCAGGTCAAGCTGGGCTAAGGTGTCCAGCCCCTCTTTTTCCAGCGCGGCAAGGTGCAGCGGCGTGGCGGCAGGTGGGGTAACCGACAGCGCCGCTGCAAAATCGATTTCCGCCTGCCAGCGCGCAGATTGTCCCTCGCTCAGGGATTGTCCCGGACGCACGGCCAGCAGGGCCTCTACTGCCGGATCATCCTTTGACAGCTGGCTGGCTTTCCGCGCATGGACAGATGCGCAGTAGATGCAGCCGTTAATTTTACTGGCGACCGTTGCCGCCAGCTCGCGCTCGGCGCGCGGCAATCCCCCCGGCGTATAAAAAATCCCTTTATCCGTTAGCGTACGCTGTTCAAGCACCGGCAGGTTGCGCCCCAGCAGGCGGAAATAGTCGGAATCGGTATGGCCAAATTTTGCAAGGATGGCAACCTCATCGTCACGAAAATCCGCCAGCGGTTTTGCTGCTATCCATGGCTCCCATCCCAGCTCCTGCTGGGTAAACGCGACGGGAGCCGCCTTTCCGGTGGCCGTGGTGGCGGTCGTGTGCCAGATGCCTGCCGCCACCGGCGCATCGCTTTTGGCGACAGGCCTGTCGTTCAGCAGCCGCAGCCCGGCAATCAGTCGGCTCTGGAAGCTGACAAACGCGATAAGCTGCGCCAGGGTCACGATGCCTTCCTTGCTCCATCCCGCCTGGGTCAGCGCCCTTAACGATGCCGGCGTGGCTTCGACGGGGGAGAAGGTCAGCAGCCGCGCGAAATTGAGCGCCGGGGTCAGGCGTTCAGAGGTCGGGTCGGCCAGGCCAAACCCCGCATAGTGCGCGGCCAGCGCCTCCGCGTTGTGCCACCTGGCGACTTTTGCCGCCACGGCGAAGCGCTCGTCCAGCGCAAAATCGCTATCCTGCTGGGTAAATAAGATTTCGTAGCTGCCCTGTGCGTGGCGCGTGGCGGCGTCCCGCGTGGCGCGCGCCTCTGCCAGAGGGGAACCGGGTTTAATTTCCGCTAGCTCGGCGAGAATGTCGTGACTTAATGACATAGGTATCTCCTCAACGTATATGGGGGGCAATATGTTCAGCGATCAGTTCGATGGAGCGCAGCGTGTCGCGATGGGTGGGCTCGACCGAATGGACCTGGAATGAGATGTCCGTGGCGCGCCGGAGAACGGAATCGGCCTGCAGCGAGCGCAGCACCGTCTCGGGCGAACCGATATGGGCGTCGAACTGGCGACGAAAATCGGTGACGGTGTCACCTTTAACCGCATGCCCGGCAGCGCGATGCTGCTGGGCTTGTTTCGTCAGACCCGGTGTGGCGACCTTGAGCGCATAGTCGTCGCTGTCGGCGACGAATGCCGTACGGGAAGCCAGAATGCGCGGTGCGCTGCCCGCGGGCAGCGCCTCAAGGTAGGCATCCACAATAGGGTTCTGGATCGCGTCGAGCGTTAAATCCAACTGGTCTGCCGGGCGCGGCTGCGTGCGGGAGAGCATTAAACCGTGTCCGGCCTGCGCGGCGCGAACGGCACCGTCGACCGAAAAGGTGGCAATCCAGATACGGTCGGCCAGCTGTGGCGCAGGCGGGTAAAGGTGGTTATCCGGATGGGTGAGCGAATCCCCGCGCCAGGCGCTCTGGATCACATGTAAATGGTCAGCAAAAGCTGCGCCGCGCGCCTCAAACGTCAGGCCGAACGGCAGAAATGAGGTCGGCGTGCCGCCTGAGCCAAAACCGACTTCAAGACGGCCATTGGCGAGTAAATCCAGCACGGCGGCATCTTCTGCGACGCGCAACGGGTTTTCCATCGGCAGGGTAATGATGGCCGTACCCAGGCGGATGGTTTCGGTATGTGCGGCTACGTGTGCCAGAAACAGCAGTGGCGACGGCAGTCCGCCTTCAGTTTCGTGAAAGTGGTGCTGCGCAATCCAGGCGCTGTCAAAACCGTGGCGTTCGGCGTGGCGGATCTGTTCAGTTGCCAGACGATAGCGCTCCTTCGGCGTAGTGTCGTCAAGCAGGCGGGTGAAAAATCCCAGGCGTTTTCGCGTCATGCGAACTCCTCCGTAGCGGGTGAAAAATGGGGAATGGCGTCAATCAGCTCGCGGGTATAATCGTTCTGCGGCGATGCAAATAAGGTTCCGACGTCGCCGTGTTCGACTACCTGACCGCTGCGCAGCACCGTGACGCTGTGGGCGATCCGGCGGACGGTAGACAGATCGTGCGTGATAAAGAGGTAGGTCAATCCCAGCTGCTGCTGCAACTGCTGAAGCAGAGCCAGAATCTGCGCCTGCACGGTGACGTCCAGCGCGGAGGTGGCTTCGTCCAGCACCAGAATGGTCGGCTCCAGGATCAGCGCCCGGGCGATGGCCACGCGCTGACGCTGTCCGCCTGAAAGTTCCCGGGCGGTGCGGCCCAGGAGTTCGACGGGCAGGGCAACCCGCTGCGCCACGGTCTCCACCCGAACCTTTCGCTCCGCCTTACCGAGGCGAGAAAAGTTCTTCAGGGGCTCTTCGATGATGTCAAACAGCGTCTGACGCGGGTCGAGAGAGGCAAACGGGTTCTGGTAGACAAACTGGATCTTCTGGCGCAGCTGACGACGGGCCTCGCGGCTGAGCGTGGTGGCATCAATATCATCAATAATGACCTGTCCGCTGTCGGCCTGTTCAAAACCCAGCAAAATACGGGCGAGGGTGGTCTTCCCGGAGCCGGATTCACCGACCAGCGCATGCGTGCTGCCGCGCCTGACGTCAAACGTCACCCGATCCAGCGCCTGAAGCTGATGACCTTTGCCCAGCGAGAATTGTTTGCTGATGGCGCGAGCGCGAATGGCCGGTGACGCGAGCGGAAGACCTGATACCGGGGCAATGGTCAGGCGCTGGCCCTGGAGATCGCTCAGCAGCTGACGGGTGTAGGCGTGCTGCGGCGTACGGACGATATCTACGGTGCTGCCTTGCTCCTGAATTTCGCCATCGCGAAAAACCAGCAGCCTGTCCGCGCGCTGGGCGGCCAGGGTCAGATCGTGGGTGACAAACAGAACGGCAGTGCCCGATTCCCGCCGCAGGATATCCAGCAGATCGAGAATGCGTTTTTGCACCGTCACATCCAGCGCGCTGGTGGGCTCATCGGCAACGATCACGTCCGGGCGCAGGGCAATGGCGATGGCAATCAACACGCGCTGTTTCATCCCGCCGGAGAGCTGATGGGGATACTGCGTCATGCGCTGTTCGGGGTGGCTCAGGCCGACCTTTGTCAGCAGGGCGAGCACCTGCTCGTCGCGCTCGGCGCGGGTCACTTTCTGGTGTAGCTGAATAATTTCCCCGACCTGCGCGCCGATGGTCTTCACCGGGTTGAGTGAATTACCCGGATCCTGCGGAACCAGGCTAATTCGCGCCCCGCGAAGGGTATCGAGACGCTTAGCGGACCACCGGCTAATCTCCTCGCCGTTGAGCACGATTTTTCCTGCATCACGACGGGCGTTATCGGCCAGCAGACCAATAATCGCCTGTGCCGTGGTCGTTTTACCGGATCCGGATTCACCGACAAACGCCAGCATTTCCCCTCGCCCGAGCGTGAAGCTGACGTTATGCACCACCTCTCTCCACTGGCGTGCGGTGCGGTAGCTGATCGTCAAATTTTCCACTGAGAGAACGGTCATTAGCGACCTCCGCTGAACTGTTGGCTGATACGGTTGGTGGCCAGCACCACGGCGATGACGACGACGCCGGGGAAGGTGGTTAACCACCAGGCGGTAGAGAGATAGTTACGGCCTTCGGCAATCAATAAGCCCCATTCCGGCACGGGCGGCGGGGTGCCGTAACCGAGAAAACTCAGCGTGGAGAGCGCCAGGATGGCCTGACCAAACTGCAGCGTGGCAAAGGCGAGGACGGCGGTTAAGGCATTGGGCAGGATGTGTCGCCACAGCACCGCCAGGAACGTTCCACCGCTGCCAAACGCCGCCTCGACATAATCCGTGTGGCGGATGCGCACCACTTCACCGCGCGCGAGGCGGGCGAAGCTGGCAATGGAGGCAACGCCGACGGCAATGGCGGCATTAACGGTGCCAAACCCGAGCAGAATAATGACCGTCAGCGAGAGCAGCAGAGACGGAATGGACAACAGCACGTCGACAAAACGCATCAGCAGAGACTCGACGCGTCCGGCGAACGCCCCGGCGATGACCCCCAGACCGGTGCCCACCACCAGCCCCATCGTGACGGCAGCGAGCGCCGCGCTCAGGGAGTGGGACGCACCGTAGACAATACGGGTGTAAACATCGCGGCCAAGCTGATCGGTGCCGAGCCAGTGTTCCGCCTGAGGCGCCAGGCGCTGTGCGCCGGCGATGCCCTCAATCGGGCTGTAGTGGGTTAACAGGCCGGGCGCCACGGCGGCAAAAACGGCGAGAATAATCACCCCCCATGCCAGCCACAGTCCCGGCTGCCATTCCACCCCCTGCCACGCTGGAACGCGTTTTCGCGCGGCGGCAGCGTAATCGACCAGACTCATGATGCACCTCCGGTAACGGTTTGCAGACGGGGATCCAGCAGCGGCATCAGCAGATCCACCAGCAGATTGATCAGGACAAAACCGAGGGCGGAAATCATCACGACCGCCTGAAGCACGGCGATATCCTGGTTATTCACCGCCTGCTGGGTCAGCTGTCCGAGCCCGCTGCGGCCAAAAACGGTTTCCGTGATCAGCGCCCCGGCAATCAGCTCGCCCAGCAGCAATCCGGCAATATTCAGGACCGGCAGCAGGGCGTTGCCGGTAATGTGACGCCACAGGACAGCGGTTTCGCTCAGCCCTTTGGCCCGGGCGACGGCGACAAACGGCTGCGTCGCCACCTGGTCCAGGCTGCGCATCAGAATTTGCGCCAGCGGGGCGGAAATCGGGATCGCGACGGTCACAATCGGCAGGATCAGCCCCTGCAGCGGCGTCGGGTTAATCACCGGGATTAGCCGCAGCTGGAAAGAAAAGAGCTGGATGAGGGCAATCCCCAGCCAAAACGTCGGTAAAGAGATAAACAGGACCGGCAGCGACTGCAGGGTATTACTCAGCCAGCGTAGACCCGGCAGGCGCGATGCAAAGGCCAGCGCAAACGCCAGCAGGACTGCGAGTACAAACGCGGGCAGGGCGAGGCTCAGGGTATCCGGCAGATTGCTGGCAATCAGCTCGCTGACCGGCACCCCGGCCTGTAACGAATAGCCGAAATCCCCGCGCAGCATCGCCAGCAGCGTATGGCCGTATTGCTGCCACAGCGGGCTGTCCGCGCCATAGGCCACGCGCATCTCCTCGATTTGCGCCGGGCTCAAGCCCAGGTCCGGGTTCTGAAATTTAATCAGCACCGCGTCGCCCGGCAGCACCTGGAGCAACACGAACGAGAGGGTAAAGGCGGCCCACAGTACCAGCAGCCCGTGCCCAAAGCGTTGAAGAAGTGCGTGGCGCATCGTCAGCTCCTCAGTGTTTCTCAATCCACGCGCCGTAGAACGACGGGCGGCCGACCGCTTCAAAATTGACGCCTTTCAGCCACGGCGCACCGGCAAAGACCTGCGGCTCTTCGAAAATTGGAATGACGTAGGCGTTATCCAGCAGGTAGCGCTGGGCATCGCCGGTCAGCTGCAGGCGTTTTTTCGGATCGACTTCAGCAGAAATGTTCACCAGCAGTTCATTCAGCTTGTCGTCACGGAAGCTTTTGACCTTGTCGCTGGAGCCGCCTTTTTGCAGCAGCGCGTCGCGGTTAGCGGGGTAGAACATGCTTTTCACCACGTCCGGATCGGCGCGGCCTACTTCGGAGACGGTTAACGGGGTTTTCAGCGGATCAAGGTTATCCAGCGTGCGGCTGCCTGCGTCACCGGCTTTAACGCTCAGCGCCACGCCCACCTGTCGCCACTGCTGGGCAACCAGCTGCAGCACCTCTTTATTTTGTGGCTGCGGCAGGGATTCATACACCGTCAGCGCCAGCCGCTGGCCGTCTTTAGCGCGGATCCCGTCGCTGCCTGCTTTCCAGCCCGCCTCGTCCAGCAGCTGGTTGGCTTTAGCCGGGTCAAAGGTCAATTTATCGCTGAGGTCGACAAAGCCTGCGGCGGAATCGGCAATCACCGACTTCGCCTGCGGATAGTTGGCCGAGAAGAGGGTCTCGACCACCTGTTTTGCATTGGTGGCATGCAGCAGCGCCTGGCGTACGCGAATATCGGAGACCAGCGGGTTATCCGGGCGGAAGCTGATGCTGTCATTCACCCCGCGCGTCGGGGCGGCGTAGATTTTATAGCCCTGGTCTGTCGCCTGCTTTTCGTCATACGCCTGCACCTGGCGAATAAAGTCGGCCTGACCGGCCAGCAGGGCGCCGACGCGCACGCTGTCTTCCTGAGTCACGATAAACTTGATGCCATCAAGATTGGCTGGCCCCTGCTGCGCCAGGTTTTTCGGTCCCCACTGGTAGTCCTTACGCGCTTCCAGCGTCACTTCGCGACCCAGCTTCTCGTCCTTCACCACAAACGGGCCGGAGCCAATGATATGCCGGGCATCACCCAGCTCTTCAAAGTTGCGCTTCAGCGTGCTGAGCGAGACCAGGCCCGACCCGATTGTGGCGGTGCCCTGCAGGAACCCAGGCGACGGTTTTTTGAAGTAGAACTTCACGGTCAGCGGATCGACCACTTCGCTGCGATCGTAGTTATTGATCACTTCTGACACCGGCAGGCGCTGCGCCTTATTACCTAAGCCGTAGGTATCAAAGTTTTTCGCCACGGCGTTGGCGTCCAGCGGCGTGCCGTCGGAGAAGGTGATGCCGGGGCGAATTTTAAAGGTGTATTCGGTTTTATCGGCGTTGGTGGTCCAGCTTTCGGCTACCCACGGTTCCACCTGCAGCGTCTTTGGGTTCTGCCACGTCAGTTTGTCGGTGATTTGGTTCAGGATGCCGCCGTTCGGGTAAAAGCCACCGGCAGGCGGATAGAGGTTGGTGTGCGCCTGCTGCTCCAGATAAATCAGCGTGCCGCCTTTGACGGGCGCATCCGCGGACCAGGCTGCGGTTGTCGTCAGAATCAGCGCCGTCAGCAGCGGCAGACGAAATGGGGTTTGCATGGTGAATTCCTTTGTTATCTTCTTGTTAGCGTCGGATTCATCATCGGGCGCGGGGGAAAACAAGGGAACAAAGGAATTAAGATAAGGATTGCCGGAAAATGGCTATAAAAAAACCGCCCCTGTCAGGAGCGGTAATTGAACGGTGGGTGATTATGAACGCAGGTCAATCACCATACGGCCGCGGATCTGGCCCTGTTCCATCTCTTTAAAGATGGCGTTGATGTCCTCGATCGGGCGCATCGTGACTTTCGGCACGACCTTGCCTTCAGCGGCGAACTGGAAGGCTTCCTGCAGATCCTGACGGGTGCCGACGAGCGAACCCACTACCTGAATGCCGTCCAGCACCAGGCGCGGAATGTCGAGGCTCATGGCTTCCGGCGGCAGACCAACGGCCACCACGCGGCCACCGGCACGCACGGCATCAACGGCTGAGTTGAAGGCGGCTTTTGCGACGGCAGTGACGACTGCGGCATGCGCGCCTCCGGTTTTCTCCTGCACAATTTTAGCGGCATCTTCGCTGCGGGAGTTGATGGTGAGATCCGCACCCATGCTGGCCGCCAGCTTCAGCTGTTCGTCGTTAACGTCAAGGGCGATGACTTTGGCGTTAAAGACGTTTTTGGCGTACTGCAGCGCGAGGTTGCCCAGCCCGCCCAGACCGTAAATCGCAATCCACTGGCCCGGTTTAATACCCGATACCTTCACTGCTTTATAGGTGGTGACGCCAGCGCAGGTGATGCTGCTGGCCGCCGCCGAATCCAGACCGTCTGGCACTTTTACCGCGTAATCTGCGGTGACGATGCACTCTTCCGCCATCCCGCCGTCGACGGAGTAACCGGCGTTTTTCACGTCACGGCACAGGGTTTCGTTGCCGGTATTACAATATTCGCAGTGGCCGCAGCCTTCAAAGAACCAGGCCACGCTTGCGCGGTCGCCGACTTTCAGCGACTTCACGCCAGGGCCGACTTCTTTTACGATACCAATCCCTTCATGGCCCAGGATAACCCCGGTTTTATCGCCGAAATCACCGTTCTTCACGTGGAGATCGGTATGGCATACGCCACAGCATTCCATCTTCAGCAGGGCTTCCCCATGCTTTAGCGGGCGTAAGGTTTTTTCGGTAACGTTGACCTGGTGATCCTGAGTGACAACAGCAGCCTTCATGTGTATCTCCTTGTTCATGATAAGAATCTGCATAGCAGGTATAGTACCCCTTAAGGATTGATACATTAGCCAGGTAATGCAAGGCTGCGGCAACATAATGTTATCATTTGATTCGATTTCAGATTAAGAATACGGCGTTCCTCTAAAAATTAAGGGGGAAAATGCTGGCCCGGCGAGATGCTCGCCGGGCGCAGACTTACAGCTGTGCTTCTATCTCCTCTATCTCTTTACGCCATTGCGCCTGTAGCTGCGGCTTTTGATGCTTCGGCTTACGCGCCAGATCGTCTTCCAGCAGCGTTTCCAGCGCGACCAGCCGCTCCAGCAGATCGTCATACGGCGAGGATTGAATCGTCGCGGCGACAGCGGGCGCAGCGGATGTCATAAGCCCCGCGCTTTCACGCAGACGCTCAAACACCGCTTCTGCATCGTGCCACTCGCTCAGCTTTCCCTCTTCAATCAGCCAGAAACGGTTGCAGCTTTGGCTAATTAACTGACGATCGTGGCTGACCAGCAGGACGCCGCCTTCGAACTGCTGAAGAGTGTGCGCCAGCGCCTCTTTGCCTTCCATGTCGAGGTGGTTGGTCGGCTCATCCAGCATCAGCAGGCTATAGCGGGCGAGCGTCAGGCCAACGAACAGCAGGCGCGAACGTTCACCACCGCTGAGCGTGCTGACCGTTTGCCCGTGACGCGCCCACGGGAAACCCGCGCTTATCAGTGCCATTTTGCGGTTCTGCGGATCCGGCGCGAAATGTTCCAGCGCGTCGAGCAGCGTGGCGTCATCCGGCAGCTGATGAAGCGTCTGGTCGTAATAACCTGGCGACACGCGCGGATGGATTTTCAACCCGCTGTCTGCGGACTCATCAGCAAATTGTTGCCAGATAAGCCTCATCAGCGACGATTTGCCGCAGCCGTTACGCCCGACAATCGCTACGCGATCGCCGCTTTTCAGCCGCGCCATGTCGATGTTAAACAGCGGCCGTAGCCCGGGCGCAGGCGGGACGCTGAGATTTTCCATCTCCAGCAGACGGTCAGCCCGCAGCGCGTCGCCGCGCAGGGTTAACGTCCACGGGCTGCCTGCCGTGAGCGCCGTCTGGCTCTCCTTCAGCCGTTCGACCTGTTTTTCCATCTGTTTGGCTTTGCGGGCCAGGTCTTCGTTGTCGTAAACCTTGCCCCAGGTCGCCAGCCGCTTCGCGCTGGCGGTCACGCGGTCGATCTCCTTTTGCTCGGCCTTGTGGCGCTGGGCATCGCTTTCATCCTTTGCTTCAAGCGCCTTGCGGGCGGCCGTGCAGGGAAGGGCGAAGTAGTGAAGCGTTTTATCGCGCAGGATCCAGCTGCCGTTGGTGACGGCATCCAGCAGCTGTCTGTCATGCGAGACCAGCACAAAGCTGCCCGACCAGTTCTGTAGGAAGTGTTCCAGCCAGAGCATTGTCGGGAGGTCCAGGTGGTTGCTGGGTTCATCCAGCAGGAGCAGATCCGGCTCGTGAATCAGCGCCCGCGCCAGCAGCAGGCGGGTGTGTTGCCCGCCGCTCAGCGTGGCGGATTGCAGCATCATATCCTGCGGCGTGAAGCCCATGCTCGCCAGCAGCGTTTCGGCTTTCCAGCGCAGGCTATCGCGCTCAGCTAAAGGCAGCTGCGCGAGTACGGCATCCAGCATGGTCAGCGGAAAAATAGCGTCCGGAAGATGTTGCTCCACGCGCGCCATCAGGCAGTGCCCGGCCAGTGCTACCGTTCCGGCGGCAGGGGAATCCGTGCCGTCCAGCACCTTCAGCAGCGTACTTTTGCCGCAGCCGTTGTCGCCCAGCAGGCCAATGCGGTCGCCTTTTTTCAGCGTAAAGGAGAGTGAGTCGAAGAGCGTGCCAAACGCCGTATCAACGCGTAAAGATTGTGCAGTGAGTAAAGTGCTCATTGTTGCTTACCCAAGAGTTACAGGCATGTTTATGCCTCGTCAAACATCGCTGACGATAACTCAGTAAGCCCGAGAGAAGGGATTTCAGGGGTTGGTGTCTTCGCTCAAGCAGAAGTTATCGCAGCACGATACCGATAACGCTTGAGCTGGTGCGATCACCAAATGTATGTGAAACATTGAAAATTTCACAGTACAGCATAATTGGCCTCCTTATATATTCAGTGGGTTAATGGATGAAGGGAGTGTAGCGGGGGAAAAGGGGTTTGGCTAGTGGGTGGGACGAATGTAATTCCCTCTCCTTTGGGAGAGGGTTAGGGTGAGGGGAACATACGGCTCTGGTGGTCATTCCGTTCACTTTATGTTCCTTGCTACTCTTTAACGATGTGACCGGTGAACGTGCCAGGGTGGCTCAGTCGCCACCACCCTGGCGACCCGGGCTCCCGGCGGTAAATCGCCGCTTCGCGGTGCCCTCAGCTTATTCCTTCAGGCTATCGGGTCGGGCATGAGCCTGCATCCCTGCAGGCCACGCCCTCTCGGCGCATCCCTGCGCCTCGCCCCGGCCTTACGGAAACGCTTCGGCGATTTACAGCCGGACCAGGGCGTCGCTGTAAGTCATTCATTTTCATGAAGCAACATTCATCGCATCCGGTAAAAAAAATTACTGGGATTCCTGAGCCCACAGGGAGAGCCCCCGTAGGCCCGGTAAGCGAAGCGCCACCGGGCGATTGGGCCGCACTGCATCTCCCGCAGGGAGAGGGAACGGTCAAAGCGAATTAAATCGAGGTACGGCGATAGCTACGGTATTCAGGCTTCCAGAAGTTGTCGTCGATGGCCTGCTGCAGCGCGTCGGCAGAGGTTTTCACCGCCACGCCCTGCTGCTGCGCCATTTTACCTACCGCAAACGCGATGGCGCGCGACACCTTGTGAATGTCCTTCAGCTCCGGCAACACCAGCCCTTCACCGTCATTGACCAGCGGAGAGTAACCCGCAAGGGTTTCGCTCGCCGACATCAGCATTTCGTCGGTAATGCGGGACGCGCCGGAAGCGATCACGCCCAAACCAATGCCCGGGAAGATATAGGAGTTGTTGCACTGGGCAATCGGATAGGTTTTATCCTTCCACACCACCGGATCGAACGGGCTGCCGGTCGCGACCAGCGCGTTACCTTCGGTCCAGGCGATGATGTCCTGCGGCGTCGCTTCCACGCGGGAGGTCGGGTTGGAGAGCGGCATCACGATAGGGCGCTCGCAGTGCTTGTGCATCTCGCGAATGATCTCTTCGGTAAAGAGACCGGTTTGCCCGGAAACGCCGATCAGAATATCCGGCTTCACGTTGCGCACTACGTCCAGCAGGGAAAGGACTTCGTTGTCGGTATCCCAGTTTTTCAGGTTTTCGCGTTTCTGCACCAGCTTGGTCTGGAACGGCAGCAGGTTTGGCATACCGTCGGTCAGCAGGCCGAAACGGTCAACCATAAAGACGCGGGAGCGGGCCAGCTCTTCGCTTAACCCTTCACGCTGCGTCTGGGCGATAATCTGCTCGGCAATACCGCAGCCCGCAGAGCCTGCGCCCAGGAAGACGATTTTCTGGTAGCTCAGCTGGCTGCCGGCTGCACGACTGGCGGCGATAAGCGTACCCACGGTCACGGATGCGGTACCCTGGATGTCATCGTTAAAAGAGCAGATCTCATCGCGATAGCGGTTCAGCAGCGGCATCGCGTTTTTCTGCGCGAAGTCTTCAAACTGCAGCAGAACGTCCGGCCAGCGGTGCTTCACGGCCTGAATGAAATCGTCGACAAACTGATAGTACTCATCGTCGGTAATGCGCGGGTGGCGCCAGCCCATATAGAGCGGATCGTTGAGCAACTGCTGGTTGTTTGTGCCAACGTCCAGCACCACCGGCAGGGTATACGCCGGGCTGATGCCACCGCAGGCGGTGTAGAGAGAGAGCTTACCGATTGGGATCCCCATCCCGCCAATGCCCTGGTCGCCAAGGCCGAGAATACGTTCGCCGTCGGTTACCACAATCACTTTGATATTGTGGTTAGGCACGTTCTGCAGAATATCGTCCATGTTGTGACGGTTCTGATAAGAGATGAATACCCCGCGTGAACGACGGTAGATCTCTGAGAAACGCTCGCACGCCGCACCTACCGTTGGGGTGTAGATCACCGGCATCATCTCTTCGAGATGGTTTTGCACCAGGCGATAGAAGAGGGTTTCGTTGGTGTCCTGAATGTTACGCAGGTAGATATGTTTGTCGATTTCGGTTTTGAAACCCTGGTACTGGATCCACGCGCGCTCTGCCTGTTCTTCAATGGTTTCAACCACTTCGGGCAGTAAGCCCAGCAGGTTAAAGCTGCTGCGCTCTTCCATGCTGAAGGCGCTGCCTTTGTTGAGCAGGGGGAACTCAAGTAAAACCGGTCCGGCGTATGGGATGTATAAGGAACGATGTTTTTTCAGTTTGTTGTCCATGTCACTCACTCTTTTTATGAAGATCCGTCCCTGACACTGCTGTTTGTCATCTTTCTGGCCTGTGCGATGGGATGCGGTCAGGTGGTATTATAAAGGAGCTAAATATTAATTACCGCAACACATAAACAAAAACACCATCGGGATTACCGATGGTGTTCTGGATCTCAGTCTGGAACTTACTTGCCCGCGTGGCGTTTTCTGCCGGTGGCGTGAGTGACTTGCGTTTCGTGGTCGCCTTCAATCACCACTTTGCGCTGATTAGAAAGCTTGTAGTTCAGTCCCAGAATATGGCGTGCCTGACGGTTCGATTTCATATTAACTCCTCAATCCTGTTGATAGTTTTAAGGACCAGTTTGCTTACGCAAACGAAATGTAACCCCTTAGGTTGCTGATCCAGCTTAGCAGGTTTTTACAAAGGTGCGTTTTGCCCGCTGACAACGTAGTTAATAGTTTGCTGGTAGATGTCACTGAGGATGTCATTATCTGTGGATTCCACCCACCTGGTCAGTTCCATCAAAATGTCATCTTCAGTTACAGCACCGTGCTCGGCGTGAAGACCCTGCGCAATCGCGTTAACGAGTTCAGGTTGTGCTGCTGCGGTATTAGCCGGGTAATAAGTAAACATGCTGCCTCCGTGTCGTTGTCTGTTTAATGGTACGGCTCGCAAAAAATTTAATTCACAAACAGAATGGCAAATATTTTCCCGGTTGTGGCTCAGATTCATCTTAGAAATAAAAATGACATAAGTGTATGCTTTTGTGTGCTTTTGAAATGTGGGGGTAAATTGAAGTGGCGTTGAGAGGATATTATAACGATGCTCCTGCTATCACGAAAATATAGCAGGAGCAGAGTTTACATTACCACTTCATTTCGCCGGTATTCACCTTGGCGCTTAATTCCAGCGAGCTCTCTTCAGCCAGGTTCGGATACTGTTTTTTCAGGGTGCTGATGACACCTGCAGAATCTTTATGAACGGATAAGGCCTTTTCAAAGCGCTGCAGATAGTCACGGGTAAAATCAATCGCACCCGCTCCGGCTGGCGGGGTACCCAGATAGTGACCCGGGATCACGCGCTCGGGTTTGTGCGCCGCCATATTCACCAGCGTTTCCTGCCACTGCTTACGGCTTGCCGCCGTCTGGGTGTCAGCCGTCCAGACGTGAATTCCCCAGGCTACCCCGGTGCCGCCGAGGATGGTTTTCGCTGACGGGATCCACACATAGGCCGCGTAGCTGTCAGGCTGTTCGATATCGATCTTTTCCCCGTCCACCATAAACGTGGTGGAGGCGAGCACCTGCGGGACGACCAGCTCCGTTGGCGCGCCGTCTTTCATCTGCGGACCCCAGAAGGCGAGCTTGGCGTCTTTGGTGGCCTTGATGTGATCAACCACGTGCTGCGTGGCCACCACTTTGGCGTTCGGGAAGGCTTTGACCAGCGGCTGCAGGCCAAAATAGAAATCCGGATCGCCGGAGGTGATCACAATCTTGTTCAGGGTCTTACCGCTTTGACGAATTTTATCTACCAGCGCTTCGCCATCCTTCACGCTGAACTGCGCGTCAAACAGCACAGCCTCTTTCGGGCCGGAAACCAGCGTGGAGGAGACCGCGAAAATGCCTTTCTCCTGCGGGTTATAGGTATCAATGCTCAACGGCGCGGCAAAAACAGCCGGAGTGAAAAGCGTGGAAAGCAGGGCAAGGTGAGTGAATTTCATGCTGTTGTCTCTGTTGTTCAGGAATGTCTCTATTGTACGGATATTCGCATTTGCGAGAATTCCTGAAACAAGACATGCTTAGTTTCATAAATCGAGCAAATGGAGCTTATATGGATCGCGTGATCGCCGCTCAGGTCTACAACCGGATATGCGAGCTGGGAAGCTTGAGCGCGGCGGCCCGCGCGCTGGGCATTTCCCGACCGATGGTGAGCCGCTACCTTGAACAAATGGAAAAGTGGGCGGGAACGCGGCTGGTAAACCGCTCCACGCGCAAGCTGACGCTGACCGCAGCAGGGGAAAAGGTGCTGCAAAAAACGCGGACGCTCTCGCAGATTTCGCAGGAAATCGAAGGCCAGTCGGAGAAAGATCTCCCGTCCGGCACGCTGCGGGTGGCCTGCGCGCACTTTACCGCCATGCACCTGATTGCGCCGGTGCTGCCCGGGCTGCTCTCGCGCTACCCGCAGCTGCGCATTGAGCTGGACGTGAATAACCACCCGGTCAGCCTGGTGGGAGAGCGCATTGACGTCGCCGTGCGCATTACGGATAACCCTGAACCCGGCATGATTGCCCGCCGGCTGGGGGAATGTCGCTCGGTGCTTTGCGCCTCGCCGGACTATCTGGCGCAGCACGGTACCCCCGTCAGCCCCGAAGAATTAGCGCAGCACAACTGCCTGCACTACAGCTTTTTCGCCGGGCAGTCCTGGCACTTCCTGACGCCGGAAGGGGAAAGCCTGAGCGTGGCCGTCAGCGGCAACCTGAGCGCCAGCATCTCTTCGCTGCTGATGGACGCGGCGGTTAAGCACTGCGGTATCGCCATGCTGCCGGAGCGCGAAGCGTCTGCCGCGCTGGAGCAGGGATTACTGGTGCCGGTACTGGCGGCCCTGGAGCCGAAACCGCTTGCCATCCATGGCATTTATCAGTCCCGTGAATACCAGCCTGCCGCGCTGCGCGTGTTCCTTGACGCGCTGGCGCACCATTTACTCAGTGACTAAGACTCGTCTGTCTTCCCCGCAGAATCCGGACAGCCTTCTATACTTAACCCTTTGTAAGCCAAAAGGAGAGCAAGAATGACTATTCATAAGCACGGTTCGGCACACTGGTCTGGCGACATTAAGCGCGGAAAAGGAACGGTTTCCACCG
The DNA here is from genome assembly GCF_000568095.1 of Enterobacter sp. DC4. Classification (NCBI taxonomy): domain Bacteria; kingdom Pseudomonadati; phylum Pseudomonadota; class Gammaproteobacteria; order Enterobacterales; family Enterobacteriaceae; genus Enterobacter; species Enterobacter sp. DC4. The sequence continues at coordinate 668,445 of NZ_AZUB01000002.1, forward strand.
AGAGCGGCGTTCTCAATCAGCAGCCTTATGGCTTTAACACCCGCTTTGAGGGTGAAAAGGGGACCAACCCGGAAGAGCTGATCGGCGCGGCACATGCGGCCTGTTTTTCGATGGCGCTGTCGCTGATGCTCGGCGAAGCGGGTTATACCGCTGACTCTATTGATACCACTGCGGACGTCTCTCTGGATAAGACCGACGGCGGCTTTGCTATTACGAAGGTTGCCCTGAAAAGCAAGGTGACCGTCCCGGGCATCGCCCCACAGCAGTTCGACGGTATTATTCAGAAAGCCAAAGCGGGCTGTCCGGTATCGCAGCTCCTGAAGGCTGAGATTACGCTGGACTATAAACTTAACTAAGCCACAGCCGGGTTTACGCCCGGCTATCCCTTAAGCGCGGCGGGAAACACCTCCGCCAGCCACGCAATAAACACCTTAAGACGGTGCGTCAGATGCCGGTTCTGAGGGTAAACCACATGAAACGGATAGGCGGCGGGGCGCCAGTCGCTCAGGATCGCCGTCAGCGTACCCGCCTGTAAATACGCGTTTGCCGAATACTCAAAGGTCTGCACAATGCCCAGCCCCGCCGCGGCAGCCGCCAGGTGAGCATTACTTTCATTTACGCCGAGATAATGCGGAATATTGATTTCCAGCGCCTCGCCGTTTTTTCTGAAGCGAAACGGAAATGCCCGCCCGCTGACGGGCGAAAGGTAGCTGATAAGCTTGTGGCCGTTGCACAGCTCCTGCGGATAGGCCGGGACGCCATGATTTTTCAGGTAGCCCTGCGTCGCGCAGGTGACCATCTCAGCGTTGCCAATATGGCGGGCGATGAGGGTCGAGTCGTTCAGCGGGCCGCCGCGGATGACGCAGTCTACGTTACCGCTAATGAGATCCACCGGCCGGTCGGCTACCCCAAGGTCGATGCGGATTTCCGGATAACGCTGCATAAAATCCGGAAGCCGAGGGATAAGAACGTCCCGGGCGGTGGAGCCGCCCACGTCAACCCGCAAATGCCCTTTGGGCGTCGCGCGGGAAACGCGAAACGCGGTGTCGATATCTTCGATATCAATCAGCACCCTGAGCGCTTTTTCATAGTATTCCATCCCTTCCGGCGTCGCGACCACCCGGCGAGTCGTCCGGTGCAGGAGGCGTATCTCCAGATGCGCCTCAAGGGATTTCACCAGCTTGCTCAGGGTGGCGATGGGCATGTTCAGAGAGTCCGCCGCGCGGGTAAAGCTGCCGGTTTCCACCACCCGGGTAAAAGCGCGCATCGCCATGAGCTGGTCCATTAGGCTCCCCTGATTATTTCTATGTGTGAATAGTCATTTTCATTCTTGCCGGTTTTTCACTAATTCGGCAAGGGCTAAAGTTTGTCCAACGCAAACCCAACAAAAGGTAAATGACATGAACACGACTCTCTCAGGAAAAATCGCACTGGTCACCGGCGGCAGCACCGGCATCGGTCTTGCCACGGCGCAGGAGCTGGCGGCACAGGGCGCGAAGGTGTACATCACCGGACGACGTCAGGCCGAGCTGGACGCGGCAGTAGCTGAAATTGCTTCAACGGCAGTGGGCATTCGCGCTGACGTGTCAAAACTGGCGGACCTGGACGAGGTCTATGCCCGGATAGCCAAAGAAGAAGGTCGCCTCGATATTCTGTTCGCCAATGCGGGTGGCGGCGATATGCTGCCGCTGGGCGCGATCACCGAAGAGCAGTTTGACCGGATTTTCGGCACCAACGTCCGCGGGGTGCTGTTTACGGTACAGAAGGCGCTGCCGCTGCTCTCCGCCGGATCCTCGATTATTCTTACCGGCTCGACGGTGTCCATTAAGGGGACGGCCAACTTTAGCGTCTACAGTGCCAGCAAAGCCGCCGTGCGCAATTTTGCCCGCTCCTGGGCGCTGGATTTGCAGGGCCGTGGGATCCGCGTCAACGTGGTGAGCCCGGGTCCGATCAAAACCCCTGGTCTCGGCGATCTGGTGCCGGAAGAACATCGTCAGGGGCTGTACGACGCGCTGGCCGCTCAGGTGCCGCTCGGCCGTTTAGGCGCGCCGGGTGAGGTGGGTAAAGCGGTGGCGTTTCTGGCCTCCGACGCGGCCAGCTTTATTAACGCCACGGAGCTGTTCGTGGACGGCGGGATGGCGCAAATTTAACCCACACTGCGCCAGCAGCGGACGTCACGGCCCTCGTGAGAGGGCTGTAACGGCTGGGGACGCTCACACCCCTGCGTTGCCATCGGACAACGGTCGCGGAAGAAACAGCCTTCGGGCAGGCGGCGGTTGCCGGGAAGCTCCGTTTTCCGTAAGGCCAGCGTCTCATCCAGCGGTTCACCTGTGCGGGGAACAGAGTCGAGCAGCAGACGGGTGTAAGGATGGCGCGGCTCGCCAAGCACCTGCGCGGCGCTGCCCAGCTCCACAATCTGCCCAAGGTACATCACCGCCACGCGGTCGCTCATGTGCCTGACCACCGAGACGTTATGTGAGATCAACACGTAGGTCAGATTACGCTGCTGTTGCAGGGTCACCAGCAGGTTGAGGATCTGCGCCTGCACGGAGATATCCAGCGCGCTGGTGGGTTCATCGAGCACGATAATATCCGGATCGGACGAGAGCGCCCGGGCGATGGCAATGCGCTGGCGCTGCCCGCCGGAGAAGGCGTGCGGAAGCCGGTCGAGATATTCCGGGCGAATGCCCACCTGCAGCGCCAGGTTTTCAGCCAGCTGACGGCGCTCGCGCTCGCTGCTGCGCTTTTGCACCCATACCGGCTCGGTGATAATGCGCCAGACCGGCAGGCGCGGGTCGAGCGAGGAGAGCGGATCCTGAAACACCATCTGCATGCCGCCCGCGTGGTGCGCCCGCTGGCAGGCGCCGGTGCTGGGCTTAAGCATGCCCATCAGCAGCTGGGCCAGCGTGCTTTTCCCGCAGCCGGATTCCCCGACAATGCCAAGCGTCTCTCCCCGACGGATCTCAAGGTCGAGCCCGTTGAGCGCATGGACCTGTTCCGTCACGCGACCCAGCCAGTTTTTGCGCGCCGCAAAGTTCACGTGCACGCTATCCAGTTCCAGCAGTACATCAGACATGGTGTTTCTCCCGTTGTGGATACCAGCAGGCAGCCTGTTGGCCTTCTGCGCCATGGGGCTGCAGGCGCGGCGTTTCGCTGCATTTCGCCCCGGCGGCAAAGCAGCGTTCGCGGAACGCGCATCCCTGCGGAAGCTCGCTGAGGTTGGGGACCGTGCCGGGGATGGCGGGAAGCGGGGCGCGCGGCTGGCCGTTTTCCGGCGCGCACTGCAGCAGGCCGATGGAATAGGGATGAACAGGCTGATGGATCAGCGTTTGCGTGGCACCGCTCTCGATCACGCTGCCTGCATACATCACGTACATTCTGTCGCAGAGCTGGGACACCACGGCCATATCGTGGCTGATAAACAGCACCGAGGTGCCGCTGGCCCGCGCCTTGTGCTTCAGCAGGCGCAGCACCTGCAGCTGGACGGTGACGTCCAGCGCGGTGGTCGGTTCGTCGGCGATAATCAGCTCCGGCTCGCAGGAGAAGGCAAGGGCGATCATCACCCGCTGGCGCATCCCGCCGGACAGCTCAAACGGATAGCGCGCCATGACCGCTTTCGCATCCGGGATTTGCATCTCTTCCAGCAGGGTAATCGCCTTCTGCTGCGCCTCATGCCGGGAAAGCGGCTGATGCTGGCGGATCACCTCGACCATCTGTTTGCCAATCCGCCGCGTCGGGTTGAGGGCGGTCATGGGCTCCTGAAAAATCATCGCGACCTTTGCGCCGCGCCACTGGCGAAGCTGTTTCTCGGACGCCGTCAGGACGTTTTCGCCGAGTAATTTCACCTGGCCATGATGAATGCGGTAGCTGCCTTCCGGCAGCAGCCGCATGGCGAGCATGGCGGTCACCGATTTACCTGAACCGGATTCGCCCACCACGCCGACAATTTCACCCCTGCCGATATCTAGCGAGACGTGGTTCAGCGCGTGGACCTCGCCGCGAAAAATCGGGAAGCTCAGATGCAGGTCTTCAATCTTGAGTACCGGATCGGTCATCACTGTTTACCTCCCGATTTCGGATCCAGCAGATCGCGGATACCGTCGCCAAACAGGTTAAAGCCCACGGCGGTTATCAAAATCGCCGCACCGGGAAACGCGCAGTACCACCACTGGTCCAGAACGTAGTTACGGCCGACGGCCACCATCGCGCCCCATTCGGCGGTCGGCTGCTGCGCCCCCAGGCCAATAAACCCCAGCGTAGCGGCCATCAGGATGGCGCTGCCGATGTCCAGCGACGCCTGCACAATCAGCGGCGGCAGGGCGTTGCGCAGGATGTGCCAGCGGATCAAATGCCAACGGGAGGCGCCAAAGGTGCGGGCGGCCTGCACGTAGGTAAACTGGCGCACCACCAGGGTTTGCCCGCGCGCCAGGCGAACGTAAAACGGGATGCGGACAATCGCAATCGCCAGCATGGCGTTAAACAGGCTCGGCCCGAGCGCGGCGGCCAGCGCCATGGTCAGCACCAGGGAAGGTATCGAGAGCATAATGTCCATCACCCGCATGATGACGGCGTCGCCGCGCCCGCCCAGCACGCCGGACAGACAGCCCAGCAGCGAACCGATGCCGCCCGCAATCACCACCACCGCCAGTCCGGCGGTAATGGACTGCTGGCTGCCCGCCAGCACGCGGCTGAACAGATCGCGGCCCACCTCGTCGGTACCAAACCAGTGCTGCGCAGACGGCGCCTGCAGGCGCGTGGTCAGATCCAGCGCGTTCGGGTCGTGCGGCACGATCCACGGTGCGGCCACCATAATGAAAAGCATCACAAGCATAATGACGCCGCCAACGATCGTGAGCGGGCTTTGACGCAGCATCCAGAACAGCTTTGGCCAGTTGATGCGTTGTCTGACGGGTTTAACCGGGACGGGCGTTTCCTGCGTTAACATCATTCGGCACCTCCGCGCCCGATTCGCGGGTCAATCCACAGGTAAAGCAGATCGACCACCAGATTAACCAGCACATAGGCCAGCGAAACAACGACGGCAAAGCCCATCACGGCAGGGAAATCGAGCGCCTGAATGGAGGTCACCACCCAGGCGCCCATGCCCGGCCAGGCAAAGACGGTTTCGGTCAGCACGGCGCCGTACAGCAGATCGCCCAGCGCCAGCCCGAGCACGGTAATCGATGGGATCATCGCATTCGGCAGGGCGTAGCGCAGGACGATATACCAGCCGGGCAGGCCGCTGGCGCGCGCGGTGCGGATATAGTCCTCGCTAAGCTGCTCCAGCATCGCGGAACGGACCTGACGCGCCACGATGCCCAGGTGAACAAACGCCAGCGTCAGCGAGGGCAAAATCAGGTGCTGCAGCGCATTGAAAAAGACCTCTCCGTTACCTTCCAGCAGTGCGTCCAGCAGATAAAAGCCGGTGACGTGGGCAGGCGGGTCGAGCCAGTCGTCCAGCCTGCCGCCGCCCGGCAGGATCTGCAGGTGCCCGTAGAACAGCACAATGACGCCCAGACCGAGCCAGAAGGCCGGGGTGGAGATCCCGGTCATCGCCATTAAACGCACCAGGTGATCCAGCCAGCGGTTGCGGTAAACCGCCGACAAAATCCCCAGCGGCACGCCGATGACCAGCGCCAGCACCAGAGAACAAAAGGCCAGCTCCAGCGTGGCGGGGAAAAAGGCCTTCAGGTCTTCAGCGACCGGACGTCCGGTACGGATGGAGGTGCCTAAATCACCGTGGGCCAGGGCGTCCACGTAGCGGCCAAACTGTATATACAGCGGCTGATCCAGCCCTAACTGCTGGCGGATGTTCTGCACGATTTCGTCGCTGGCGCGATCGCCGGCCAGCAGACGGGCCGGATCGCCGGGGATCAGGTGTGAAATAATAAAAGTGATAATACAGACACCGGCCACCACCAGGAGTAACCCCCAGCAGCGCTGGCGCACTATGCTCCAGAACGTCATACACTTTCCCCCGGCGAGAACCGTTATTTACTCATGGTGGCGATGTTGAACACCTGCTCGAGCATCGGATTAAAGGTGAAGCCTTTGACCTCTTTGTTCATCGCCAGCTGGTAGTTTTTCTGGAACAGATAAACGTAGGCCGCCTCGTCGATGACCACCTTTTGCGCCTGCTGATAATCTTTGGTGCGTTCCGCCTGGTCGGTGGTTTTCAGCGCCGCCTGCAGCAGGGAATCGACCTCTTTGTTCTCATAGAACGACCGGTTGCCCGGCAGCCCTTTTTTGTCCGATTCGAACCAGTAGTTCATGAACATGTACGGGTCGGCAAAGTCCGGGCTCCAGTTGCCGATGGCAATGTCGTAATCGCCTTTTCCGACGCGGTCGCGCATGGTGGCGTTGGCCAGTTTTTCCAGCTTGACGTTAATGCCGATCTTGCCAAGGCTGGCCTGCGTCGAGAGGGCAATAGGCTCCCAGTTCGGATCGTTGTCCGAGTAGAGGAAGGTCAGGCTGGCGGGCTTATCTTTGACCTTATCCAGCGCCGCTTTAGCTTTGGCCTCATCGAAGCTGTACTGCATTGCCGTGGCGTCAAAGCCCCACATGCCTTCCGGGATCGGGCCGCGCATCTGCTTGCCGTTGCCGCTCAGAATGCCTTTCACCATCCCCTGATAGTCCGTCGCCCAGGAGACCGCGCGGCGTAAATCGACCTGATTGAGCGGCGCTTTGCTGTTGTTGAGATAGAGGTAAGTCACGCGCAGGGACGGGTATTCGGCGACGGCCACTTTCCCTTCCTGCTTCAGGGCCGCAAGCTGATCGACCGGAAGTGAGTCGGCAATGTCCAGGTCACCGCGGGAAAGCTGCAGACGACGCGATGCGCTCTCACCGATAATTTTTACCGAGACGCGCTTGAAGTGTGGCTTCTCACCCTGCCAGTGGGGGTTTGGCACCAGCACCAACTGTTGGCCTTTCTGCCAGCTCTTCAGCATAAACGGTCCGGAGCCGGCGGTATTTTGCGCCAGAAAACCGCGCGCATCGTCCGCGGCATTGGCCTTCAGCACCGCCGGGTTAATGATGGACGCCCCGTCGTTCGCCAGGGTGTAGAGGAAAGGCGCGAACGGCTGGCTGAGGGTGAACTTCACCGTATGGTCATCAACGGCATCAATTTTCAGATCTTTCGGGAAGGCTTCGGACGGCCCCTGGCTGAGCTTCAGCAGGCGCTCAAAGGAGAGTTTGACCGCCTCGGCGGTGACCGGTGTGCCGTCGGAGAATTTGGCGTTATCCGCCAGGGTAAAGGTCCACTCTTTCTGGTCGTCGGACGCCTTCCAGCCCGTCGACAGATCGCCTTCCACCTCGGTAGAGCCTGGCTTGTATTTGACCAGACGCTGGTAAGAGGGATAGGTGACGGTCCAGTCGTTGTTATCAATGGTGATGGCCGGATCGAGCGTTTGCGGGTCGGCGGCTTTACCGATCGCCAGCATGTCTTTCGGGACGGCAGCCAGCGCCAGCGGGGCACTCAGGGCCAGCGTGGCGGCGATCAGAGTCGAGATAAGCGATGTTTTCATGGCAGTGCTCCAGGTTTAAAGAGGGGGGGGCGTCAGTGGAAAACAGGCAAAACGGTCGTCAAGCAGCGGGTAGCTGGCGGCATTCGGCAGTTCAAAGTGCCACCATTCGCTGCTGATACCCACAAAACCGCCGCCAAACATGATGGCGTTCAACAGCAGACGGTTGCGCTGGGCGTGCGGCGGCACGGAGGGGTGATACGGATGCGATCGGTCATGCATTTCATCAAAACCGGCCCCCATATCCAGCACGGCGTTATGTTCATCCATCAGGGTCACGTCGATGGCCGTGCCGCGGCTGTGATTGGAGCCAATCGCCACGTCGACCACGTATTCCGGGTTCGGACAGGCATCCCACAGCTGGGCCTGCGCCTGCTGCGGCCGATAGGCGTCGTAGACCACCAGCTTCAGACCGGCCAGAGAGGCAATGCTGATGGCTTTTGCCAGGGCGGTGGCCGCGTCGGTATGCAGCAGGCACTGCGCCTCCTGATAGATCGGGCGGCCGGTGATGTTGTCGGCGGTGGCGTACTTCAGATCGATATGCAGCGTGGGAAACGTCTTCGCCACATCAATCAGTTCACTCTCTTCGGGCATAGCTCCGCTCCTTTAGCGTTCGAATTGACCAAACTCTTGTTGTAATTGTCGGTTTACCGCCAGACGCGCCGGGAGCGCCTCACCCAGCGCTTCCACCACGCCCGACAGCAGCAGGTTGAACAGACAGCTCACGGGGGCAAGTGAATCCCAGAAATGACCGGTATCGGTTTTCACCTGCAGTAAATCAATCGGGTAATCCCGCGCCCACGGGCACCAGATGTCGGTGATTAAGGCCAGCGGAATGCCTTTCTCGCTCGCGACGCGGCAGTACTGGCGGGCCATCGTGGAGTAGGTGCGCGTGTCGGTCAGCACGACATAAGGGTGCGCAAACCCGGAGTTCAGCGATTCAACCCAGCTGCCGGAAGCGCCCTCCGAATAGCTCACGCGCGGGCGGAGGTATTCAAGGTGGCTGAAGAAGGCATTGGCAATCCCGCGTGTGGACTGGATCCCCAGCACAAAAACCGCGTCCGCGTGGGCGAGGTTGTGCACCACCTGACGAAAGGCATCCGTTTGTGCCAGCTGGTACACCTGCGTGATGGCATCCACCTCCAGCGACAGAGCATGCTGAAGGCGGTTGGGCAGGGGGCGCTGCTGCTGCCAGGAGTCGAGGCGCTCGTTCATGCCCCAGGGCTGGTACGGATCGCGCAGGCTCTTTTTGGCATCCTCCAGGTTGCGATACCCCAGCTTGCGCAGGAAGCGACCGACGGTAATTCCGCTGGTCCCGCTTGCCAGCCCGACGCTCTCCGCCGTTTCAAACGGGATTTGCGCGGCGTGCGCCAGCAGCCAGCTCCCGACCCGCTTTTCGCTGGGTGTCAGCTGGCTGAAGGTCGCTTCGATACGGCTCAACATCTCAGGTTTCGTCGTCATACCGCCTCGCTGTTAACTGGCTGTCAATGGCCGAAAATGTGTTACCTGGTTAACAATGCATGACGCGTGCCATGTTCACAGGCGGGTGAAAACCCGCTGCGCAGTAAACTTCATGCAATATTTGGTTAACCAATGATCAACATTTGTGCAGCGTAGTTCACTTTTGGTGCACTGTCTGACCGTGCAGGTATGAATTTGGTGAATACGTCAGCCTGTTCACATTTTTGATAAGATAGAAGCACTGAGAACATAAAAGGATCCCTCATGGCGAATTTGCCCTGGCGAGTCAGCGTGCGCCTGATCGCGCTTGCAAAGAAAACAGGAATGGTCGTGGGGATCGTTCTGGTCGTTCTGCTGGCGGTGCGGGTGTATCTCTCGCAGCAGGGGCCGGAACTGCATCTCTGGCATACCTGGCGGGCCGATGAGATGTCCGTGCGCGAGCTGGATAACGCCGACTTTGCCGGGTACCTCGCTCGGGAAAAGGCGATTTTCACCGATCTGGATAACGCGGTGACGGCGAAAACAGCAGGCGAGGAACAAACCCCGTTAAACCGCTATTACCGTCATAGCCTGGTGTGGCCCGGTCAGTTTGCCCCCGATGCCAACCGCTCCTTTGTGCTGATGCCGACCGGAAAGCCGCGCGGCGCGGTAGTGCTGCTGCACGGGTTGACGGATTCGCCATACAGCGTAAGGCGCCTTGCCGTGAACTATCAGCAGCACGGCTTTGTGGCCGTAGTCCCGCGTCTTCCCGGACACGGCACCGCGCCCGGCGCGCTGACGGACGTTGACTGGGAAATGTGGCTGGCGGCCACGCGCCTTGCCGTACGGGAAGCCACACGCCTGGCGGGTGAGGCTGTCCCTTTGCATCTGGTGGGCTACTCTAACGGCGGGGCGCTGGCGATGAAATATGCCCTCGATGCGCTGGACGCGCCTGCGCTGCGCAAACCGCAGCAGGTGATACTGCTCTCACCGATGATCGGTGTGACGGCCTTTGCGCGCTTTGCCGGTTTCGCCGGACTACCGGCGCTGCTGCCGCCGTTTGCCAAAGCGGCCTGGCTGAATATCTCCCCGGAATATAATCCGTATAAATACAACTCGTTCCCGGTGAACGCCGCCCGCCAGTCGTGGCTGCTGACGAAAGCCCTGCAGGAGCAAATTGGCCGCGCGGCGCGGGAGCAACGGCTGGCGCAGCTCCCGCCGGTTCTGGCGTTCCAGTCGGTGATGGATTCTACGGTCAGCACTCGCGCGGTGGTCAGCGGCCTGTTTGACCAGCTTCCGGCAAACGGCAGCGAGCTGGTGATGTTCGATATCAACCAGGCGGCGAGCTTCCGTCCGCTCTTTAAACCGTCATCATGGACGGCCACCACGGCGCTGCTGCCGGTTGCGCAGAGACGTTACGGTGTCACGGTTATCACCAATGCGGACGAGCACAGTTTCTCGGCAGTAGCGAAAACAACTCCGGCAGGCAGCACCCGCGAGACGGTCGTGCCGCTTGCGCAGGCCTGGCCGCAGGATGTCTATTCCCTGTCGCACGTTGCCGTGCCTTTCCCGCCGGATGACGATCTCTATGGTCGCGAGCCTGGGGTGAAAAACCGCTATGGCATCAGCCTGGGGACGATTGCGCTCTGGGGCGAAACGTCCGTATTGAGCGTTGGAAAAGAGGCGTTGATGCGGGTCACCTCGAACCCGTTCTACGACTACATGCAGGAAAGAATTAACAGCCGGATCGGGGACGCGAAAAAGTAACGTTCTCTTGTGGCGTGAATATGTTAGGTCGCACTGATTAAGTATGTTAAATAATAGCTTCAAGGCACCTCTCTCTCATCGGAACCCACTTTTGTGCTGACGACTCTGATTTACCGAAGCCAGTTGAATTTATCCCGCCCGTCCACCGAACTGCGGGAGCTGGTGGATCGCGCCAGGGGCCGCAACACAAAACTGGATATCACCGGTGTCCTCCTGGCAAAAGGGAATGACGTTCTGCAAATCCTCGAAGGGTCGGAAGAGAGTGTGGTCAAACTGTTCCACACCATCCGTGAGGACAAGCGGCACAGCGGGGTGGTTGAACTGATGCGGGATTATGGCCCGCGCAGACGATTCGAAAACGTCGGTATGCTGCTGTTCGATCTGCAGACGCAGTCACCGAAAGAGGTGCTGCAGTCGGTCCTGCATTACAGCAAGCTGGACAGCTATCTCACCTCTGACGATCGGGTGTTCAAATTTATTCAGACGTTTATCATGGGCAAACGTCCGGCCCCGTCGGGCGCGCGCTACACCCCTGAAAAATGGACGCTTTCACCCGAGGCGTTACCCTTTGGCGAACATCTGGGCCTGTTTACCGGACAAACCTGCCAGTTTGCGCTGCAGCCTATTGTCGAGCCCTCGGAAGGGAAGATCAGCTCCCTTGAGGCCCTTATCCGCGGCAACGACGGCGGCAGTCCGGAGCATTTCTTCAGCACTGTCGACCCGGACAACGTCTACGAAGTTGATCTCCAGACGAAAGCGTATGCCTTTGCGCTGGCGGAAAAGCTGGGCATTGGCAGCCATAAAATCGCGGTAAACCTGCTGCCCATGTCGCTGGTGAATGTCCCCGGCGCAGTGGAATTTCTGGTCGATCAGATTAAACAACATGGGCTTCAGCCGGAGCAGGTGGTCATTGAAGTCACGGAAAATGAGATGATCTCCGGGTTCAACCAGTTTAATAGCGCCATCAAGCAGCTTCGCGGTGAGGGGATTGGCCTGGCGATCGATGATTTTGGCTCGGGCTATGCCGGACTTTCGCTTCTGACCCGGTTCCAGCCTGATAAAATTAAAATCGACCGGGAAATTGTCAGCAACATTCACCTCAGCGGCCCGAAGCAGGCGATTGTGCGCTCCATCGTCAGCTGTTGCTCCGATCTTGAAATTAGCCTGGTAGCCGAAGGCATCGAGAAAATAGAAGAGTGGTGCTGGCTCGAATCTGCCGGGATCCGCCGCTTCCAGGGCTTTCTGTTTGCCCGTCCGCAGATTAATGGCGTCGGCGATATCCACTGGCCGCACCTGGTGCGTTAAGTCAATTTTCCCTCCCGTTATTTCCCCTTTGCCCAGCCTGTGCTTAAATAGCTAAAACGGTTTAACATAGTTTAGCTGAGAGGGTTACATGAAAAAAATCTGGGTACTTGGCGATGCGGTAGTGGATTTGCTGCCCGATGGAGAAGGCAGATTACTGCAGTGTCCCGGCGGCGCACCGGCAAACGTCGCGGTCGGCATTGCCCGGCTGGGCGGCCAGAGCGCCTTTATCGGCAGGGTTGGCGACGATCCTTTTGGGCGTTTTATGTCTAAGACATTAGCCGACGAGCGGGTCGACGTGAAGTATATGCGCCTTGACCCGGCGCACCGCACCTCAACGGTGGTGGTCGATCTGGATGACCACGGCGAACGCTCGTTTACCTTTATGGTGCGCCCGAGCGCCGATCTGTTTCTGGAATCTGCCGATCTGCCGACGTTCAGCGCCGGGGAGTGGCTGCACGTCTGCTCCATCGCCTTAAGCGCCGAGCCGAGCCGTTCTGCGACCTTTCAGGCGATGGCCGCCATCCGGGAGGCGGGCGGTTACGTCAGTTTCGACCCCAATATTCGCCCGGACCTCTGGCCGGATGAGAACGAACTGCGTCGCTGCCTGGAGCAGGCCCTGCAGAGCGCAGACGTGGTGAAACTCTCTGTCGAAGAGCTGGCGTTTTTAACCGGAGACTTGCAGGTAAACGTCGGTCTGGACACGCTGATGGCGCGCTGCCCGGCGCGTCTGGTGCTGGTCACCCTGGGTAAAGAGGGGGTAATCGCCTGGCATGAGGGCACTGTGAAACATTATCCGGCCACCCCCGTTCAGTGTGTCGATACAACCGGCGCGGGCGACGCCTTCGTCGCGGGGCTACTCTACGGCCTGGCTGACGGTCAGGCGCTGCCACCGGTTATCGCGCTCGCCCAGCGCTGCGGCGCGCTGGCCACCACGGCCAAAGGGGCGATGACCGCGTTGCCCTGGCAGCACGACCTGTAATTTCTCCTCTCCTGGCCGCCATCCGGCGGCCTGAATTGTCGCCTCGATCACACTTACTAAATCGGTTTAGCAAAAAAGATTGCCGATCCAAAATCCAGAGGTTTAGTATCAGCAACCTAAACCGGTTTAGCAATTTAGCACGTTTAATGACTTCTTTTAGGGATGCGACAAAATGTATAAAAAACGCAGACTTGCCGTGATGATAGGCATGCTGGCCGGAAGTACCTCTGTTTTTGCCCAAACGGATATGACAAGTATCGAAGCGCGTCTTGCCGCAATGGAGCAACGCCTCCAGGCGGCGGAAACGCGTGCGCAGGTGGCAGAGAAGCGCGCCACCGATGCAGAACAAAAAACGCAGCAGTTGGTTGCCGCCCAGCAGCAGGCGCAAACGACGACCCAGGAGGTGGCGCAGCGCACCACCGCGCTGGAGAAGAAGGCGGATCAGACCGGCGGGTTTGAGTTCCACGGCTATGCTCGTTCTGGCCTGCTGATGAACGATGCGGCTTCCAGCAGCAAAAGCGGTCCTTATCTGACCCCGGCCGGTGAAACCGGCGGTGCGGTAGGGCGTCTGGGTAACGAAGCCGATACCTACGTGGAGCTGAATCTGGAGCACAAGCAAACCCTGGATAACGGGGCGACCACACGCTTTAAAGCGATGCTGGCCGACGGTCAGAGAACCTATAACGACTGGTCAGCCGATACCAGCGATCTCAATATTCGCCAGGCTTTCGCGGAGCTGGGCAACCTGCCTGATTTTACCGGCGCGCTGAAGGGCAGCACCTTCTGGGCGGGTAAACGCTTTGACCGCGACAACTTTGACATTCACTGGCTGGATTCCGACGTGGTGTTCCTCGCCGGTACCGGCGGCGGCGTCTATGACGTGAAATGGAACGATTCGCTGCGCAGCAACTTCTCCATTTATGGCCGCAACTTCGGCAGCGTGGAGCAGACCGACAACAACGTTCAGAACTATATCCTCAGCATGAACCACTTCGCCGGCCCGTTCCAGCTGATGGTGAGCGGCCTGCGGGCGAAGGATAACGACGACCGTAAAGACACTAACGGCGATCTCATCAAAACGGATGCCGCCAATCACGGCGTTCATGCTCTGGTGGGCTTGCATAATGACAGCTTCTACGGCCTGCGCGAAGGGACCGCCAAAACGGCGCTGCTTTATGGTCACGGGCTGGGTGCGGAGGTGAAAAGCATCGGCTCCGACGGCGCACTGCTGTCTGAGGCGGATACCTGGCGCTTCGCAAGTTACGGTGTCACGCCGATCGGCGGTGGCTGGAGCGTTGCGCCAGCCGTACTGGCACAGAGCAGTAAAGATCGCTACATCAAGGGCGATAGCTATGAGTGGGTAACGCTCAACACTCGCCTGATTAAAGAGGTGACGCAGAACTTCGCGCTGGCGTTTGAGGGAAGCTATCAGTACATGGATTTAAATCCTGAAGGTTATAAGGACCGCAACGCCGTGAACGGCAGTTTCTACAAGCTGACCTTTGCGCCAACGTTAAAAGCGAGCAAAATCGGCGATTTCTTCAGCCGTCCGGAGCTGCGCCTGTTTGCCACCTGGATGGACTGGAGCAGCAAACTGGATCATTACGCCAGCGATGATGCCTTTGGCAGCAGCGGCTTCAACGCCGGCGGGGAATGGAACTTTGGGGTCCAGATGGAAACCTGGTTTTAACCCATCACGCTCCCGCCTGGCGGGAGCGTTTCGCACATCATAAAAAAGAAGTCAGGCAGAGGTATCTATGGATTTTAATCAAATCGCCCGCGAGCTTATTCCACTGCTCGGTGGCAAGGAAAATATCGCCAGCGCGGCGCACTGCGCAACGCGTCTTCGTCTGGTGCTGGTCGATGACGCGCTGGCGGATCAGCAGGCTATCGGCAAGGTCGACGGCGTGAAAGGCTGCTTCCGTAACGCCGGGCAGATGCAGGTGATTTTTGGCACGGGCGTGGTTAACAAGGTGTACGCCGCGTTTATTCAGGCGGCGGGGATCAGCGAATCCAGTAAATCGGAAGCCGCGGACCTGGCGGCGCGCAAGCTGAACCCGTTCCAGCGCATTGCCCGTCTGCTCTCCAACATCTTTGTGCCGATCATTCCCGCGATTGTGGCGTCCGGTCTGCTGATGGGTCTGCTCGGCATGGTGAAAACCTACGGCTGGGTCAATGCGGATAACGCCATCTACATCATGCTGGACATGTGCAGCTCGGCGGCGTTTATCATTCTGCCTATTCTGATTGGCTTTACCGCCGCGCGCGAATTTGGCGGTAACCCGTACCTCGGCGCGACGCTGGGCGGGATTCTGACCCACCCGGCGCTGACCAACGCCTGGGGCGTGGCCTCCGGCTTCCACACCATGAACTTCTTCGGCCTTGAGATCGCGATGATTGGCTATCAGGGTACGGTATTCCCGGTGCTGCTGGCCGTCTGGTTTATGAGCATCGTGGAGAAAAACCTGCGCCGCGCGATCCCGGATGCGTTGGACCTGATCCTGACGCCGTTCCTCACCGTCGTTATCTCCGGATTTATCGCCTTGCTGATTATCGGTCCGGCGGGGCGCGCCTTAGGGGATGGTATCTCCTTCGTTCTGAGCACGCTGATCGCCCACGCGGGCTGGCTGGCCGGGCTGCTGTTCGGCGGGCTTTACTCGGTGATTGTGATCACCGGTATTCACCATAGTTTCCACGCGATTGAAGCCGGGCTGCTGGGTAACCCGTCGATTGGCGTTAACTTCCTGCTGCCTATCTGGGCCATGGCGAACGTGGCGCAGGGCGGCGCCTGTCTGGCAGTATGGTTCAAAACCAAAGATGCCAAAATCAAAGCCATTACCTTACCGTCGGCGTTTTCTGCGATGCTGGGCATCACCGAAGCGGCCATTTTTGGTATCAACCTGCGCTTCGTTAAGCCGTTTATCGCCGCGTTGATTGGCGGCGCGGTGGGCGGGGCCTGGGTGGTCTCGGTTCATGTCTACATGACCGCCGTTGGGTTGACCGCCATTCCGGGCATGGCCATCGTGCAGGCCAGCTCGCTGCTCAACTATATTATCGGCATGGTGATTGCCTTCGGCGTGGCGTTTACCGTCTCACTGCTGCTGAAATATAAAACGGACTCTGAATAATGACGTTGCCTTCCCGCTGGCCTGCGATCCTGCAGGCCGTTATGAAAGGTCAGCCACGGGCGCTGGCGGATAGCCACTATCCGCAGTGGCACCCCGCACCGGTGACGGGGCTGATGAACGACCCGAACGGGTTTATCTGGTTTGCCGGCCGCTATCACCTGTTCTATCAGTGGAACCCGCTGGACTGCGAGCATCGCTTTAAGTGCTGGGGGCACTGGAGCTCTGCGGACCTGGTGCACTGGCGGCATGAGCCGCTGGCGCTGATGCCTGACGAAGCGTATGACCGCAACGGCTGCTACTCCGGTAGTGCCGTGGATAACCAGGGGGTTCTGACCCTGTGCTACACCGGAAACGTTAAGTTCGATGACGGCAGCCGCACGGCCTGGCAGTGCCTGGCCGTGGAACAGCCGGACGGAACCTTTACGAAGCTGGGGCCGGTGCTGGCGCTGCCGGAAGGCTACACCGGCCACGTGCGCGACCCGAAGGTGTGGCAACACGACGGGGAGTGGTACATGGTGCTCGGCGCGCAGGATGTGCAAAAGCGCGGCAAGGTGCTGCTGTTTAAATCAGCCGATTTGCACGCCTGGACGTCCTGTGGGGAGATCGCTGGTCACGGGGTCAACGGCCTGACGGAGGCGGGGTATATGTGGGAGTGCCCGGACCTGTTTGCCCTCGACGGAACGCACGTCCTGATCAGCTGCCCACAGGGACTGGCGCGCGAGCCGCATCGCTATCTCAACACCTATCCGGCCACCTGGATGAGCGGGGCGTTTGACTATGCCTGCGCCGCATTCGATCACGGCGAGCTGCACGAGCTGGACGCGGGGTTTGAGTTTTACGCGCCGCAAACGACGCTGGCGGAAGATGGACGCCGCATTCTGATCGGCTGGATGGGCGTACCGGACGGGGAAGAGATGCTTCAGCCAACCCGGGCGCACGGCTGGATGCACCAGATGACCTGCCCGCGCGAATTACGCTATCGCGACGGCAGGCTCTGGCAGACCCCGGCGCGCGAGTTGACGGCGCTGCGTGAAGATGAGCAGCACTGGCAGGGGCTCGCCAGCGACGCGCCAAACCTGGACGCGACGCGCCTGGAGTTTGAGCTGGACGCCGCGCATGTGAATGTCGATTTTGGCGGCGCGCTGCGTCTCACGCTCGATGAGCAGGGTATACGTCTGGAACGCGCGAGCCTGAAAACCGGTGAAACGCTGACCCGCTACTGGCAGGGCGACGTCCGTCATTTACGCGTTCTGTGCGACCGTTCCAGCGTTGAAATTTTCATCAATCACGGTGAAGGGGTGATGAGCAGCCGCTATTTTCCTGACCATCCGACCCGGGTGCGATTCGAAGGTGCGTCCGATATCACATTACGCTACTGGTCGCTGCGCGCCTGCATGATAGAATGAGGGTTTTGGCAGCCGGATCTAAGTCGTTGTGAGAAAAACAAAACGCGTCACCATTAAAGACATCGCGGAGCTGGCGGGTGTGTCAAAAGCCACCGCCAGCCTGGTCCTGAACGGGCGCAGCAAAGAGCTTCGCGTGGCGGAAGAGACGCGCGAGCGCGTGCTGGCGATTGCAAAAGAGCACCACTATCAGCCCAGCATTCATGCCCGGTCGCTGCGGGATAACCGCAGCCACACCATTGGTCTGGTGGTCCCGGAGATCACCAACTACGGTTTTGCCGTTTTTTCTCATGAGCTGGAAACGCTGTGCCGCGAGGCGGGCGTTCAGCTGCTGATCTCCTGCAGCGATGAAAACCCGGGGCAGGAGACGGTGGTGGTGAACAACATGGTGGCGCGTCAGGTGGACGGGCTGATTGTGGCCTCCAGCATGCTCAACGACGCGGACTACCATAAGCTGAGCGAGCAGCTGCCGGTGGTTCTGTTTGACCGCCACATCAACGACAGCGCGCTGCCGCTGGTGATCACCGATTCGATTACCCCGACGTCCGAACTGGTGGCGGACATTGCGCGCCAGCATCCTGATGAGTTCTACTTTCTCGGCGGCCAGCCCCGCCTGTCGCCTACGCGCGACCGCCTGGAAGGCTTTAAGCAAGGGCTGCGTGAGGCCGGTGTGGAACTGCGCCCCGAGTGGATCATTCACGGCAACTATCACCCGAGCTCCGGGTACGAGATGTTTGCTGAACTCTGCGCCCGTCTGGGGCGTCCGCCGAAAGCGCTCTTCGCCGCCGCCTGCGGGCTGCTGGAAGGGGTGCTGCGCTATATGGGCCAGCATAACCTGCTGCAAAGCGATATCAGGTTAGCCAGTTTTGACGATCACTACCTCTACGATTCGCTGACGATCCCGGTGGATACCATTCGCCAGGACAACCGCCAGCTGGCGTGGCACTGCTTTGATTTGATTAGCAAATTGATCGAGGGAGAGACCCCGGAACCGTTGCAACGCAAGCTGGCTGCCACCCTGCAGCGGCGCTATAAGTAAGCAATATAGCCCGGACCGATACATCAATAACTTTAATTAATTTAAGTTTTGGAAGCGCCGATAACCATAAGGAATAATTCTCCTTGAGGTATTGGTTTATGTCGTTGAAAAAGTCATCCCTGATTGTCCTGTTCTCGCTGCTTTTCTTCTTTGTTGTCAGCACCGTCACCAGCGTTGGCCTCATCATTAAAAGTAATAATTCGCTGGATAACGTCAACAAAGAGATCCAGGTTGTGCTGTCCATTATTGACCCGATCAACCATAGCCGTACGCTGCGCGTGCGGGTGATGGAGTATGTGAAGATGGTGGAAGCGGGCAACGCGGCGGACGGCGCTGCAAAGCTTACCGCCGTGAAAGAGGCGCTGACCAAAGCGGATCACGCCTTTGCGGCCTTTATGGCGTCGCCGCGCCTGAGCGATGAAGCGCCGCTGGTCACTGCCTATCAGGATGCCTGGCAAAACTACCGCAATCAGGGGCTGGCGCCGCTGATCGATGCCGCCGAGGCGCACGATGTCGCCAAATTTAACGCGCTGATCCCGGAAGTCTCCCGTCTCGACCGCCAGTACGAGATCGTTCTCGACCAGGTCCTTTCCGTCCACCAGAAATACGCCAAAAGCCTGAACGAAGATGCGAGCAGTAACTTCGTCTCTGGTCTGGCGATCATTGCCGCTATCGCCAGCCTGTTTGTGGTGGTGATTGTCGCCGTCAGCCTGCTGATGAAGCGCTTTGTTTTTGCGCCGGTCAACCTGGCGCGCGAGCACTGCAGCCAGATTGCGGCAGGCAAGCTGGACATTCCGGTGCCGGTGAAGGGGAGTACAGGCAACGAAATCGACCATCTGATGGGCTCGATGGAGCAGATGCGTCAGGCGCTGCTGGCGACCATCGCCCAGGTGCGCGATGCGAGCCATACCGTAACGCACGCAGCCCAGGAGATTGCCTCCGGGAATATCGACCTGGCGTCACGCACCGAGCAGCAGGCTTCGGCGTTAACCCAGACGGCGGCCAGCATGGAAGAGCTGAGCGCGACGGTGGCGAACAATACCGATAACGTGTATCAGGCCGGGAAGCTGGTGCAGGACGCTGTGAAAAATGCCCACACCGGTGAAGCGGTGACCCGTGAAGTGATCGACACGATGAATACCATCGCGGCGAACTCGAAGCGCATTGAAGACATTACCAGCGTGATTAACAGCATCGCCTTCCAGACCAACATCCTGGCGCTGAACGCGGCGGTTGAAGCGGCGCGCGCCGGTACGCAGGGCCGCGGCTTTGCGGTCGTGGCCAGTGAAGTCCGCACCCTGGCGCAGAAAAGCGCGGTGGCGGCCAAGGACATCGAAAGCCTGATCGCGCAGTCGGTATCCAGCGTGAAAAACGGTGCGGAGCTGGTGAGCCGCTCCGGCGAGGTGATTGACTCGATTATTTTATCGGTGAATAAAGTAAATACGCTGATGGAGCAGATCTCCGTCGCCTCCGAAGAGCAGAGCCGCGGGATCAGCCAGGTCGGGCAGGCGGTGACCGAGATGGACGGCGTGACGCAGCAGAACGCCGCGCTGGTGCAGCAGTCCGCCGCTGCTGCGGCATCGCTGGAAGAGCAGGCGCAGCAGCTTTCACGGAGTATTTCGAGTTTTAGTTTGCCGGTGCAGGCGTAAGCCTTTGACATGTGCCGGGTGGCGCTGACGCTTACCCGGCCTACGAAACCTGTAGGCCCGCGCAAGCGTCAGCGCCGCCGGGCAATCACCGCGAATGTGCGGCCAGAGTAATTATTTCATTCATCCCGGCAATATTTCCCTTCCTCATCCGTCTACCTCATCACACGCCATAATCAGTTACTGTAAACGAGGTAAACACCATGAGAGATTTTGATATGCACGGCAGAGGTCACGGACGCGGATTTGGTCGCCACCGTATGGGCAAGGGGTTAGTCATCGGCGCGGTGATTTTCATCGTGCTCGGCCTGCTGGTGATGACCCTGTGGAACGCCTTGCTCCCGGCCATCCTCGGCGTTAAGGCCATCGGATTCTGGCAGGCACTGGGCATTCTGGTGCTGAGCCGTATTCTGTTTGGCGGGTTAGGTTTCCGCCCCGGAATGTTTGGCGCGCACCGCCGGATGCACGAGCGCTGGATGAATATGACACCCGAACAGCGTGAGGCGTTTATTCAGCAGCGCCGTGAAGGGTTTGGTCGCCACGGTCGCGGGCACTGCGGCTGGCACGGCCATCGTGACGATAAGCGCGATGACGCCACGCCAAAAGCGCCGGAAGCAGAGTGAGCGAGATGAAAGCCGGGGAGGCGGGTGGCTCCATGCTGATGTCGGCGCTCAACGCCTGTCGCGCCCGGCTGAAAGCCTTCATTCGCGGACGGACGTCCGTTCGCGATGATGCCGACGACATTTTGCAAGAAGTGACGTACCAGCTGATGAAAGTGGAGCAGCCGGTCGAAAACGTCGCCGCCTGGCTGTTCCGCGCGGCGCGTAACGAGATGACCGACCGGGCGCGCAAAAAGCGTGAGGTGTCGCTCTCCGGCTATTTTACGGGCGAGGACGACGAGGGTTTTCCGGAAGACGAGCTGGCCGAAACCCTGTTTGGCGTACCGCGCACGCCGGAGGAGGAGTACCTCAAAACGCTGCTGTGGGAAGAGCTGGGGCAGGCGCTGTCTGAACTGCCGTCGCCGCAGCGCGAGGCGTTTGAAAAGACCGAGCTCCACGGCTACAGCATTAAGGTGCTGGCAGAGGAGACCGGCGCCAGCGAACAGGCGCTGTTATCCCGCAAGCACAAGGCGGTGCTGTTTCTGCGCACGCGGCTGCGGGACGTCTACGACGCGCTGACGGGCGAATAGCGGCGGCAGACAAAACCTTACACTTCCGGCACTTGTAGATTCATCACTATCGTTTATGATCGGGTCGTCTTGTCACTCTGGAATGTTATGCGCAACCGTCAGCTCCTCGGAAAATGGCTTTTGATTATCACCTGTCTCGCGATGGCGCTTTGCCTCGTGCAGCGTGCGGTGATGCTCAACCATTTTTTACAGGGACTGGATCCGCAGATTTCACTGAGTGCAGATGCCCCGGCTCAAACCAGCAGCACTGAACAACCCGGCCCGTCGCCGTGTCAGCTCGGCGCTCACTCGCTGCTTTGCGCGCAGCCGCTGTTCTTCGACGGCGCGCTGCCGGCCATTGTTATCTTCTTCGCGCTACTGCAGCTGTTGATGCAAGGGCGGGCATTGGTTCCCGTGGAACAGCCCGTTCAGGCGCCGCCTCCCCGAATACACCTTAAAAACTGCGTTTTCCGTGAATGAAAAACATCGTCACCGCACGATAATTTTTCACTGTTCACGGAGTACAACATGGTTAACCTCTTCAGGGGATTCGTCTTCCTGTGGCTGTCCTGCATCGGCATTGTCCATGCGGCGGACACCGGCTGGCTGGTCTCCCCACAAAACGATCACGCCCGCATCCGCTTTCAGGCGGAGAGGGAACAAACGCACGTTAAAGGCCTGCTCACCGTTGAGCTAAAGCCCGGCTGGAAAACCTACTGGCGATCGCCGGGCGAGGGCGGCGTGGCGCCGAAAATCAGCTGGCCGGAAGGCGTAACGGACAGCTGGTCATGGCCGGTGCCGTCGCGCTTTGATATCTCCGGCATGACCACGCAGGGCTATCACGATAAGGTGACGATCCCGATGACGCTCGACGGGGTGACGGGCGACGCGCTCGACGGGACGCTGACGCTCTCTACCTGCAGCAACGTCTGCCTGCTGACGGACTACCCGCTGCATCTCGATTTTACCCAGCCGGTAGATGAGGGCTTCCGTAGCACCTTCGAGCAAGCGATGCGCGCCGTACCGGGCACGTCTGGCGTATCCAAGGATCTCTCCGCCTGGCTCTCTGGCGACAAGCTGGTGATTACCGGCACCACGGACGGCAAGTGGGACAATCCGGGGATCTACTTTGACCCGCTGGAGGGTGACATTCTGCCCGGCGAGCCGGTCATTAAACACGACGGCAATACCCTTCGGGTGACGGTACCCGTGACCGACGAGTGGGGCGATAAACCCGCCTCGCTGGCAGGCAAAAGGCTGTCGTTTGTGCTGACCAACGGCGAACGGGCGCAGCAAACCACCATGACCGTTGGAACCGCGCCCGAAGAGACCTCCGTACCGGACAGCACGGGAAAAATGGTGCTCTTTGCGCTGCTGGGCGGGCTGATCCTCAACCTGATGCCCTGCGTGCTGCCGGTGATGGGCATGAAGCTTAACAGCATCCTGCTGGCGGGATCGGACAGCCGCGCCATCAGGCTGCGCTTTCTGGCCACCAGCGCCGGGATCCTCACCTCCTTTATGCTGCTGGCCGGGATGGTGACCGCGCTGAAGCTGGCCGGGGCGTCGCTGGGGTGGGGCATTCAGTTCCAGAACCCGTGGTTTATCGGCCTGATGGTCGCCGTCACCTTCCTGTTTGCGCTGAACCTGTTTGGGACGTTTGAAATGCTGCTGCCTTCTTCTGCCGCAGGACGGCTGGCGACGGCAGGGGGAACGGGGATCGGCGGCAGCTTCTGCGAAGGAATGTTCGCCACGCTGCTGGCGACGCCGTGCTCCGCACCGTTCCTCGGTACCGCGGTTGCCTTTGCCCTTGGTGCGCCGCTGCACGCCCTGTGGCTGATCTTCCTGATGCTCGGCGTGGGCATGAGCCTGCCGTGGCTGTTCGTTGCCCTGGTACCGAAAACGGCGATGCTGCTGCCGAAACCCGGCCGCTGGATGAACACGCTCAAGGTCATCCTCGGCCTGATGATGCTGGTCTCAAGCCTCTGGCTGGCGACGCTGTTGAGCGTGCATCTGGGCGAGGCGGTCAGCCAGATCGTGATGCTGGCGCTGACTGCCGCTGCGCTGGTGCTGTTCGCGCTGAAGGGGCAAAAATCCTCACCCTTGTTCTGGCTGGTGGTCATCGCGCTGTCGGCGTTCAGCGGGTATCAGCTGCGCGGTCTGCTTAACGCGCCGCCTGATGCACCGGCACAAAACGTTGCGCAAACCATCCCGTGGCAGCCGCTCAGTGAAGAGGCCATTGAGCAGGCGCTGGCGCAGGGGAAACGGGTGTTTGTAGATATCTCGGCGGACTGGTGCGTGACGTGTAAGGTGAACGAGCACCGCGTACTCAGTCAGCCGGACGTTATTGCCGCGCTGCGCCAGCCGGACGTGGTGGCCCTGCGCGGAGACTGGAGCCAGCCGTCCGCGTTTATCGCGGATTTTCTGGCGAAGCGAAACCGTTACGCCATTCCGTTTAACGCGGTGTATGGCCCCGGCCTGTCTGAAGGGGAAATCCTCTCGCCGCTGCTGGACAAGCGCACCCTGGTCACCACCCTGAACAATGCAAAAGGCTAACGGTATGATGAAAAAATTCCTTATTACGCTGCTGCTCCTGCTGGCCCCGGTTCAGGCATTTGCTGCCCAGCCGCTGACGGCGGACCAGGAGCAGCGTGCGCAGAAGATGATCGCTGACTTCCTGTTTAACGATCCGAACTCCCCGCGCATCGGCGCGAAAAACCCAAAGCTCACCCTGGTGGTGTTTACCGACTACAACTGCCCGTACTGTAAAAAATTCGATCCGTACCTGGAGAAGATTGTCGAAAAACACCCGGACGTGGCGGTGGTCTTTAAGTTTTTACCTTTCCGCTCGGAAAGTTCGCTGACCGCCGCGCGAGACGCGTTAACCGTCTGGCGTGCGCATCCTGAGCAGTTTATGAAGCTGAACCACACACTGATGGCGAAAAAGGGGTACCACGATGACGCCAGCATTCAGGAGGCGCAGAGGCGGGCGGGCGTGAGCGTGACGACGCCGGACGAGGAGAGTTTGCTGACGATCAGGCGCAGCCTCATTGTGGCGGAAAAAATGGGGATCCAGGGCACGCCTGCCACGCTTATCGGCGAGGGGCTGCTGCCCGGCTGGGTGCCGTACGAACAGTTCGACGAAATGGTCAGTGACGCACTGAAAAACCGCTAACCTGAAGGGGGCGAAATGCCCCCGACAAACCGGAGAGGGAAATGAAAAAATTACTGTTACTTTCGGCGCTGGCGACGTCAGGGCTGGTACAGGCGGCTGAAGCCATACCGGATGTGGTGAAGCACTTCAGCGAGCAGCAGAATATCAAAATCATCAAGAAGCTGGATGCGCCTGGCGGGGCGCCAGCCTGGCTTGGGCAGTATCAGGATATGGGCGTGACGCTCTTTCTCACGCCGGACGGCAAGCACGTGATCTCGGGATATCTTTATGATGACAAAGGGAAGAACCTCAGCGAAGGCTATTTCCAGAAAGAGATCTACGCCCCAATGGGACGCGAAATGTGGAAGAACCTCAACGCGGCGCATCCCCTGAAGGAAGGGGCGGATAACGCCCCGCGTAAAGTCTTTGTCTTTGCCGATCCGTTCTGCCCGTACTGCAAGCAGTTCTGGGCCGAAGCGCAGCCGTGGGTCAAGGCCGGTAAGGTTCAGCTCAATACGCTGCTGGTGGCGTTCCTCAACCCCAACAGCGGGCGTAACGCCTCAGCGATTCTGAATGCGAAAGATCCGGTTGCGGCCTGGCGCGAATACGAGCTCTCCGGCGGCAAAAAACTGCCCAAGCCTGAAGGGGACGCTTCTCGCGAAACGGTTGAGATCCTACAGAAACATCAGGCACTGATGGACAGCCTGGGCGCTAACGCCACGCCGGCCATTTACTATCTGAATGCGGAAAATGAGCTGCAGCAGGTGGTGGGAATGCCGGATGCTCAGCAGCTCGAGGCGATGTTCGGGCCGAAGCCGTAAAAAACAGGCAGAAACGGGCGTTTCTGCCTGGTAATCACTTAACTACCCCAGCGTCCACGGAGGTAGTTTACCGCCTGCTGGGTCTGCGGCTGGTTCAGGTAATCTTCCCGGAACAGGATAGTGCCGTTGACGTTGGGCAGCGAATCGTTGAGGTCGAGCTGCTTTTTCAGCTCCGGCACGCCGCCCTGAACCGTCCAGTCCGGCTCGTTTCTCGACGGCTCGCCCACTTTATAGAACGCAATGCCAATATACAGGCGAGTATGGGTCGGCTTCACGACGTCGGCCCACCATTTGGTCAGCACGTCGTAGCGCGCGGCATCCCGGGAGAAGGGCCAGTAAATCTGCGGCGCGATGTAGTCCAGCAGGCCCTGCTGCACCCACTGACGCGTATCGGCGAAGGATTCATCATAGGCCGCGGCGCCGCGTGTGTCGGAGCCTGCCGGGTCAAAGGAGCGGTTACGCCATACCCCCGCCGGGCTGACGCCAAACTCAACGTCGGGCTTTGTCTGCTTGATTGCGCGGGAGACCTGGACGATCAGCTGCTGCGTGTTGTGCCTTCGCCAGTCGGCTTTTGAGGCAAAACCCTGGCCGTACTGCCGCCAGGTCTGCGAATCATTCAGCGCGGAGCCCGGCGATTCAGCATAGAAGTAATCATCAAACTGCACGCCGTCTACCGGGTAGTTCGCCACCACTTCGGTCACCACTTTGGTTATCCAGTCCCGCACCTCGGGAATGCCCGGGTCGAGCACAAAGCGGTCGCCTGAGATGCGCACCCACTCCGGATGCTGAACATAGACGCTGGACGGGGTCTGATAGGCGGTCCGGTTTAGCGCGGCGATGGTGGACGGCTTCGTGTTGGTCGACACGCGATAGGGGTTGAACCAGGCATGAACCTTCATGCCGCGCTTGTGCGCTTCATCGAGCATAAACTGCAGCGGGTCGTATCCCGGATATTCGCCGACGTTGCCCGTCAGCATATCCGACCACGGGAGAATCTTTGATGACCAGAGGGCCGTGCTGTCCGGCTTCACCTGGAAAAAGACCGTGTTAATGCCGAGATGCTTAAGGTTGTCGAGCTTTGCGATCAGCGCCTGTTTTTGCATCGCGATGCGCTGGTCCGCGCTGCGGCCATTCACCGACGCGACTGGCGGCCAGTCGAGACGCGAGACGGTCGCCAGCCAGATGCCGCGCATCGGCTCGTTTGCCTGCGGCGTCGGTTTGCTCGCGGTGGGGAGCGGGGTAACCAGTGACTTTGGTGGTTTTGAGGAGCAGCTCACAAGTAAAAGCGCGCAGGCAGCCAGCGCACCAATCCGTTTTACGTGTCGCGTCATTTGCGTATTAGCTCTTGATAATCCGACTGTTGGCCCAGGGATTAAAGGCGGGCGCCGCCTGCTCTGTATTTCCCTCATCGTTGAGGGAGTCCAGATACAGGGCTTCCACTTCCGCACGCGCCCATGGGGTGCGGCGCAGAAATTTCAGGCTCGATTTAACGCTGGGGTCTTTTCTGAAACAGTTAATTTTGATGCGGTCGCCCAACTCGCTCCAGCCATATTTCGCCACCAGGGCGTTGACCATCATCTCCAGCGTTACGCCATGCAAAGGATCTTTGGAAATATGTGCAGTCATAGGCGTCCGGATGTCTCGATTTTTAGGGGATTGGGGTAAACGCTGAAAGGGTACAAGAAAGCAGGGGAAGCGGCAATTTTCCTTTTCCCCTCGCTCACTTTATGACGGACTCCGTGCGCTGATTTTCGCCGACAATTTTTCCCGCACTGTTTTTTATCGTAAACCGAATCGACACGTCATCCTGGCCCGCGGGCGTGGCCGTCAGCGTTTTAATCATCGTTCCCGAGTCTGCTGCGATCGTCATCGTCGTCGTGCCTTTTGCCAGCACCTTATCGCGCTGGGTGATGCGCCAGCTCAGACGGCATTCGCGGCACGGTTTCCAGGTGTCGTTAATGACCCACAGACGCACGGTCGCCGCCGCCCCGGATTGCCACTGCGCGGTGACCGGCTCAATGGATGGCAGAACAGGCTGGTACGCACGTTGTAGCGCGTAAAACCCGGCCTTAGGTTTACGCAGGTAGTCCACCACGCCCCAGTTGATGGAGGGCCAGGTTTCCACGAACATGAAGTGGAACAGGGCCGTCACCGGCTGGTAGCGCTGTCGGCGATAGCTTTCTGCCGCCGTGGCCACCAGCTGAGACTGGTACGCCTGAGTATTGCGAATCATCGCCTGAATGTTCTTCCCGCGCGGAATACCGGCAAACTTAAAGGTCTGGAAGGGCTGAAAATTATGGTATTTCCAGACGGTCCAGCCGGGATCGTCAGCGGCGGTGGTTTTTGGCCAGAGGGACGCCGCCGGGATGATGGTTTTTAGCGTTGACAGGCGGGGAAGCGCCTGCGCGCCGAACTCGGTAATGATCCCCGTTTTGGCCGGCGTCAGCAGGTCGCGCACGGTGCCGAAGTACCAGCCCGCCCAGTAATGCTCCTCAACGGCGGAAAAGCGATGCACGATGCGGGAAGTATCTTCGGCAAGCGTATCCGCTACCTGCTGCGTGAGCTCGCGATTCAGATCTGTATTCCAGTCCGGGAAGCGTTTTTCCATCCACGGTGAATTCCAGGGCGGTTCGTTATGCCCGCCCCAGACGATGATGGCGGGGGAATTGCCAAACTGTTCGATCATCTCCTGCGTCTGGCGAACCGCGTTTTTCGTAAAGGCGTCACGGCTGTCGTAGCCCCACTGCAGCGGGACGTCCTGCCAGATCATCATTCCCATCTCATCGGCAACGTCATACAGCGCGCGCCCGGCAACGTGTCCGTGCACGCGTATGGCGTTAGCGTTCATGGTCTCCACCAGACGAAGATCGCGACGGTATTTTTCTCGCGTCATGGTGCTGAGCCAGGGGGAACCGATGTAATTACTGCCCTTAATAAAAAGGCGTCTGTCGTTAATGAGCCAGCCTTTATTGTCGGGCTGCTCAACGATTTTGCGCAGCCCGGTGCGGGTCACCGCAGTATCCATCAGGCCGTTTTCATCGCGCAATGCCACGCGAATGGTATACAGGTGCGGTTTCCCCGTGCCGACCGGCCACCACAGTTTTGCCTTCGGCATGGGCAGCGTCACCTGCACGGAATGGGCGCCGCTTTCGAGGGTAACCGGAAAGTCAGCCTGATAGCGCTTGCCGCTGAAATTGGCGGGCGTGGCGGTGAGCCGCACGGTCGCCGGGCCCTGACCGAGCGCGCGATAGCGTATCTCCGCCTTTAGCGCCGGACGAGTCAGCCCCTGCGTCCAGTCGGGCCGCAGGATGGTCTCATCAAGGGTAGCGCCCCGGCTAAGATGCAGCCTGACCGGTGCCCAGATGCCCCCCGAGTTGGCGTCCTGTCCTTGCGGCGACCAGGCCCCACCGGGACGCGTGTCATGCTGGTTAAGGATCCCCTTCATGAGCGTTTTATGCAGCGGCCAGACCTTAGTGGGATCTTCGTAAGGGCTGTCGACCCTGACCACGAGCTGGTTGTGACGTTGTAACGCTGAACGGGCATCCAGCGAAAAGCGCTGAAAATAGCCCTCATGCTTGCCCAGCGGCTGGCCGTTCAGCGTCACCTGTGCTAGATAATCGACGCCGTCAAACACCAGGGTACTCATCACGTCGGGGGGCTGCACGGGCAGGGAAAACGCGTGCTTGTACCACAGCGCGCCCTGGTGATCGTACCCGGCGCTGTACCAGTTGGCAGGAACTTGAAGCGGGCGCCAGCCTGATGCAACAGGATGTGCGCTGTCATTGGCATCCTGAACCTGCCATTCTCCAGCCAGAGACCAGCTGACCGGCGCAGAGTTCGCCACCGTGTGGGGGGCCAACAGGGCAAAAAGCAGCGCGCAGTTGCGAGTCATCATGCGTTTACCCCGCGCGCGGTGAGCCATGCCGTCAGGCGCCGCGATTCCTGGCGAAGGTTTTCATTCAGGGCTGCAAGCTGTTGCCTATCCAGCGCATGCGCGTCGCTTTCCAGCACCTGTAGCTGCTGTGCGAGCGTGCTGAAGTCCAGGGTGACGGCTTCTCCCCGCAGCTTGTGGGCAGCGCGGCGCAGCGCGTCGCGGTCGTCGCTGTCGATAGCCCGGGTGATGGCCTTCATGGCCTCCTCCAGCCCTTCGCCAAACAGGGCCAGCAACTCCTGCACCAGGTCAGGGTCGTCAGCACACTGCTTCAGCAGGCGTGCTTCATCCGGAAGACCGGAGGAATCTTCGTGGCGCTGGAGCACGCGAGCAATCTCTTCAGCGAGACGTTCCTGGCTGATGGGTTTAGCAATGTAGCCGTCAAAACCCATGTTAAGACAGCGCTCTTTGTCCCCCTGCATGGCGTGTGCGGTCATGGCGACGGTGGGCTGAGCCGGGCCAGGCCGGGACCGTTCTTCTTCACGCAGCAGGCGAATGGCGGTCTCACCGTCCATCTCTGGCATCTGAAGGTCGATCAGCAGAACGTCCCACGCGCCTGCGCGCCAGCTTTCCAGCAGCGAGACGCCATTATCGACGATCTGACAGGTGTGCCCGAGCCGCTCAAGCAGGCGCGCGGCGACCTTCTGGTTAACCAGATTATCTTCTGCCAGCAGGATCCGCAGTCCCGTAGCCCCTGGCGAGGCGACAGGCGCGGGCGTGCTTTCACCCACGGGTGCCGGCGAACGTTCAAACGCGGCGGCAATCGCCTGATGTAATTCATCCTGGGCGATAGGCTTATGGAGATAGTTCTTGATCCCGATCCGCTTCAGCATATTGATATCAAAATGTCGGCTCATGGAGCTCAGCATGATGATATGGCTCTCAGCAACTTGCGGCAGAACTGAAAGCTCAAGGGCTAGAGACACGCCGTCCATATCCGGCATCTGTGCGTCCAGCAGGATCAGCGGCCATACTGTTCCAGCTTTAACCCGGGTGATGGCCTCGCTGGCGTTGTTGACGCAGGTGGGTTTCAGCCCCATCTGGCTGAGCATCGCTGCCAGCAGCCGCAGATTGGTCTCGTTATCATCAACTACCAGCACGGGGTCACCGTTAAAGCGATGGCTATGTGGGCGCTCGCCAGGCGCCAGGGTCTGTGCCGCCAGCGGCAGCGAGAACGAAAATTCGCTGCCTTTTCCCGGATCGCTGGAGACCGTTAATTCGCCCCCCATCGCCGCAACCAATCGCGAAGAGATGGTTAGCCCGAGCCCCGTACCGCCATAGCGGCGTGTGGTTGAGTTATCCGCCTGGCTGAAGGCTTCAAAAATGGCCTTCTGCTTATCTGCCGGTATGCCAATGCCGCTGTCGCGCACGCGAAAACGCCATCGATTCTCGCTATCCCCGGGCTCAACAACCAGGATCACTTCTCCCTGATGCGTAAACTTCAGGGCGTTGCCCAGCAGATTGGTCAGGATCTGGCGCAGTCGCGCGCCGTCGACCAGCAGCACGTCGGGAACGTCGGGCGCAATATCAACCAGCAGCTCGATGCCTTTTTCGCTCGCCCCCGGCATGTGCGGGCGAATAAGCGACTGAATGAAGGGGCGGACAGGCACAGGGTCCGTCTCCAGCGCCACTTTGCCAGCTTCGATACGGGAAAAGTCGAGAATATCGTTGATGATATGCAGCAGAGACTGGGCAGAACTCATCACCAGCGTCAGGTAATCGCGCTGATCGGCACTGAGAGACGTATCCAGGCAGAGCTGGGTCATGCCAATAATGCCGTTCATCGGGGTACGAATTTCATGGCTCATATTCGCCAGGAACGCGCTTTTCGCCTCATTGGCTTTTTGTGCCTCAAGGGCCGAGGCGAACGCCTGAATTTCAGCCTCTTTGCGCCGCGTAATATCCTGCAGCGTGCCAATAACGCGCTCGGCGTTTCCCTCAATGGAGAGCGTGACCACCTGGCCTGACAGCAGCATCCAGCGCAGTCCTTCGGTAGGATGATGTACGCGAATTTCACATTCAAAGACCGGACGGTGATCCTGCTTCGAAGCGTGCAGCGCCTTGCGCAGCGCTGCGCGATCGTCCTCGTGGACCTGATTGAGCAGAAAACGCACCGGATATCGCCACTGTGTGCGCGACTGGCCCAGCATGGCAAGCAGAGTGTCGTTCACCTGGAGCGTGTCGCCGGAAACCAGCCAGTCCCAGATCCCGATATGAATGGATTCCGCCGTCAGCAGAAAGTCGTCATGCAGCTGGTGGCGCGCGCGCTGCGCTTCATCCAGCTCCGTAATATCGCTGTGCAGGCTGACAATACCGCCGTCCGAAAGCCGCTGATGCTGAACGAAGATCCGCCGCTGGCCCGCCTGCCGCACTTCGCAGTGTTTATCCTGCCGACAGTTGCGTACCACTGACTCGCGCAGCGTCTGGCGCAGGCCGGGGTCGACGTTGTAAACGGCATCGATAAAGCGTTCCGCCAGCGCCTCAAGGGTCGTTCCTACCTTCAGCCACGGGGTAATGACCGGATAAAACAGGGCCACGTTGTGATTCCAGGCCTGAAGGCATTCATTACGGTCATAAATCATGACGGCGGCCGGCAGCGCGTTAAGATCGTACGTGAATGTGCTCATCGTGATCCTCCCTACGCGCGGTAGTGCAGTTCTGCCTGTCGGCGAAGGTATTCCAACCCGGGCGCGATCGCCATGGCCCAGGCCGTCAGGATCTCATCGTCGCACTGCGGATCGCGCAGGCTCACCGCGTTCAACATCGCTTCGCGCCACAGGGCAAAAAATCGCGGGGGGAGGTGGAGACCGTCGTCACTTTGCTCCCGCGCCAGGCGTTCGAGAAAATCAGGGACAATCAGGGCACCGTCCACCGCAAGCATGGCGAAGAAACTTTTAAACAGGGTCTGCTGACCTTCCCGATCCGGCAGACGAGAAAAATGCGCTTCAGTTTCGGGTGACATGTGGACGAAGGCGTCATAGAACGTCTGAAAAAACGCGGTTTTTTCATTATTCGGAAAGACGCGGTTCAGGCTGGATTCAAACAGATCGCGATAAAACTTCACGGCGTCCTCCTTAGGGTGCTTTCGCCCGGCAGACAGTGCCCGATGGGCGTGTATTCCTCTGCCAGACGGCGTGAAAAATAGCTCTCTTTCTTCGACCGACGCACGTCAAACAGCGGCCTGGCGTTGTGTTTAAAGAAAAGGGCTTCCAGAACCGTGGCATTGGTAGAGAGGGTTAACGCAGCGTTGGTATCGCCCGTGGCTTCCTGACGGCCCTCGTACCAGCCTTTCTGCGGATCGTTAAGGTGTTTTGTAACCGTCATCAGCACGTCGGTGTACGGGGTGTCCCACAGGGCCCACAGAGCAAAGACTGCTTTGGTCGATACCTGCGCGAAACGGGTGTAGTCCCGGCCATCGTCGCCGACAGAGTTCCAGGCATAGCCATTTCCCCAGACGGTATCCTGAATATGCCAGGGCGCCTGAGAGAGCGAGAAATCCGCCCTGGCCGTCAGGATCTTATCGGTCTCCCAGCGGGTCTTCTGGCTTAGCCAGACGTTTTCGGCCTGCTTGCGCAGACGCTTTTGCAGATCGGCCGCAACGCCTTCGGGCTCCCAGCCAAACTCCAGGCCCGGCAGCATATAGGGAAGGGTGGTAATCAGGGAGGGCTGCCACGTGGTGCGCGGATCCCGGGCATCCACGGCCAGCCGCCGTTGAGAGATGATGACGTGGTTCATCGGCGGCGTAAACGCTTTATCCGGGGAAAAACCCCATAGATGAAACGCCGTCGCGGCGTATTCGCTCTCGCCCAGACGTAGCTCTTCCCGGACCACCGGCTGGCCATTTTG
The DNA here is from genome assembly GCF_000568095.1 of Enterobacter sp. DC4. Lineage (NCBI taxonomy): Bacteria > Pseudomonadati > Pseudomonadota > Gammaproteobacteria > Enterobacterales > Enterobacteriaceae > Enterobacter > Enterobacter sp. DC4. The sequence goes on from NZ_AZUB01000002.1 coordinate 701,589, forward strand.
CAGCGAAGATGACCACAGTTCGCCTTCACCGTCGATGACCGGGCAGAAATTCCAGCGCAGGATAATTTTATCGAGGTATTCACTGTACTGCGGCTCCCGCTCAGCGGTGAGGCGCAGGGCGAGCATCAGGCGAGCCATATCGCGTGCGGACCAGCCATCTTTGACGGGGTTGCCGCTAAAATCGAGCGGCGCCGCCGTCTGGCTGGAATAGAGTCGGCCCGGCGTCCGGACCTCGGTCAGCGTCAGGCGGTTAAGGGTGCCCATTAGACGGGTTAAACGAGCGTCATACTCGGCGTCATCAATTAGCCCCAGCTCTTTCGCCGCCAGCAGGGCGATAAGCGTATCGCCCATTTGCCAGAGCGTGACGCGGGGCTGTTTGTCGCTCCCGTTGACCAGCCCCGTTTGCGGCTGGGTATTATTGACGAAATAGCGCCAGGCGGTTGCCGCCCATTTCTGTTCTTCCGGCGTCAGGGCAGAGATACGCGCGCTGGAGTGCCAGCCGCCGTTGATGAGCCAGCGCCAGCCTGCTCCCTGATGGCCAAACAGAGCAAAGATGATCGCGCCTGCGAGGAGTAATCCCGTGAGCCCTCTGGCTATGGTTTTAAGCATTGCGCAGTCACCGGTGGCAGTTTAACGGGCTCGTCCACGCTGCATGACGCGCACTGACAGGCCTGACAGGCGGGTTTAGTACGCTGCGTGACGCCGGTCCGGTCGCACCAGCTTTTTACGGCCGGCGTGCTGCTCAGGAACGGGCGGTTGCGCTGCGCGTTGTTCTCTTCAAACTGATCGAGCAGATTTTGATCCCACAGCGACGGGGCAAAATCCTTGCTCTTCGGGTTGTCGGTGTTAAAGGCCAGCAGTTTTCCCTCTTTTTTGAACAGCAGGGCCTCCAGCATGATGCCGTTATTGTTCGCGGTGAACTCCTTGATCGGCCCGTCACCGTTTTCATACAGCCCTTCGTAGTAGCCTTTTCCCTCTTCGTTGGCATTCTCAATGGTGTTCAGCAGGCGGTCGGTATAGGGGGAGTTCCACAGCACCCACATGCCCAGCGCAGCCTTAAGCGATATCGCGGCAGCGTTAGGGACGAACTGGCCCTTATCGGTAATGGTGTTCCAGTTGTACCCGTCGCTGAAGACGGTGTCATAGACGAAGTAAGGGGCTTTATCGAGCTGGTGCTCAGATCGCGCGGTGAGGACGCCGGTAATGGTATAGCGGTTCTCCTGAGCCTGATAAACGCGGTCAGCAAAGTTTTTCATCCACGTCAGGGAGTAGTCGCGCGGGGCGTTATCCCGGTCGGTCGGTTTATCAAAGCCGAACTCCAGCCCGTAGAGCAGGTAGGATTCCGTCACCACGTAGTTATGCTGCGACGTGTTGCGCGGGTCGCGTGTATCGTACGGGACCAGCACGCAGTAGATTTCGGCAAGCTCGTAAGGCTGCGGACGGCTGGCTTTACAGGTATTAAACCCCCACAGTTGGAAACCGGCCGCGCCGTACTCTTCATAGCCCAGCCGACCTTCCTGAACATATTTCGGCTGGCCGTTCTCCAGATAGGCGCCGTACAGCGTGCCGCAGGGGTCGATCGCGTGGCTGAAATCCCAGCCGAGCACCACGTTATCAATGCTGTTGCCGTACTCCGGATAACGCTCTTTGATGATTTTCAGCCAGACCAGCATTCGCCCGATATCCAGCGCCGAGAAGCCAATTTCACCGGGCTTGTTGGTGTAGTCCACTTTCTGGCCGCTGATGGTGTTATATGCCTTGTTGGGCAGCTCGTTGCGGAACAGTACCAGGGTGTTTAATGTGGCGAGGAATTTTAGCATCCGGCGGTCAAATTCCGCTTTATCAATGATCCCCAACTCGCGCGCCGCCGTCAGGGCGGCCAGATAGGAGGCGCTGTCCCACATGGTGGTGGAGGGGTATTTGTTGACCGCATTCACCAGGCCCGTCGTGGGCTGATAGTTGGAGACGAAATACTGCCAGGCGTTTTTCGCGATGGTCATCTCTCGGGCGGTCAGCTCGCCGCTACGCGGGGAGTAACCTGATGCAGGAAGCTCGGTGTCCGCACGCACGGTCGATAAGGCCAGCCAGAAGATCGTTATTCCCGTGAGCAGGTGGAAAAGGATCGGGGATCGTGACTTCATGGCGTTGCTCCTGCTGAGGGGGAAGTGTAGAGGCAGGCCAGACAGAGCATCTGGCCATGCGCGATGTAAGACAGACTTTCCAGCACAATGGCATTGGTATCGGCGTCTACGACGGCATTGACGCTGTTGTTGAGATTTAACCCGCGCTGCCAGCCTTTACCCGGCACCTGAAGCGGCAGAACCTGCTGGCGCAGCGCTTCGCTCCAGCTGTTGCGGAACAGGGCGTACCAGGCAAACGCGGTGCGTGTGGAGGTAATCGCCACCTTCTCCGGCACTTCGTCGCGCAGGTTGCGCGCCTGAACCGGCTGCCTGTTAGGCAGATCGTTAACATAATCCGGCGCCGGTTCGGCATAATCCGTGCTGACCGGCGGTTTTGGGGTACGCAGGCTATGACGCCGCTGTTGGATCTGCATAATCCGCCACGCGATTTCAGCGCTCTGCGCGTCAAAGCCCAGCTCAAGGCCGGTTAACAGATAGGGGAGACTGATCAGGGAGGTTTGCTTGCCCCAGGGCGTGCGTAGCCCTTCATCCGGCACCATCACGCCGTCCAGATCGATCATCTTTTGCCCTTCAGGCGGGTTGGTCACCGCGAGGCCTGCCGCGCTGTCAATTAAGCGCAGCGTATGGCTGGCATAGAGCCTATAGCCAAAGCTGTCCCGCTGTTCGTCATCGGTCAGCGTCCAGTGATGGAGCGGCACCGCAGCCTGGCTTTGGGTGTTATTTTCAATCAGCGCCGCGGTGCGCCACACGCTCAACAAATCGCGGATGGCCGCCGCGTGCTGCGGATAGCGCCACAGCAGGGTCTGTAATGCCGTCAGCAGCCGGCTCAGACCGATTGCGGAGACGTCAGGTTTGCCCAGAATCTTGAGTGTGTCAGCATGGTAATACGCGGCAGGGAGGCCTCGCTCGTTGAGCGGCAGCTGCCCCAGCGTAAACAGGGCCGTGCTGACCCTTTCGTCAAACTCATCGGTGGAAATAATGTTGAGCTGCTGTGCGGCGGCAGTCGCAAACAGATAGCTCCCCACGCTCCATAGACTCAGCCACGGTTCACCGTCGCTGGCGTTCGCCAGGCCGTTTGGCTGGGTATTATTCACGTAGTATTGCCAGGCGACCCGCGCCCAGATGGCTTCTTCATAGGTCAGCGCCCGTTTCGCAGGCAGCGGTGGGAAGTCTTTACTGAGCGCGATGCCGCCGCTGCTTTCCACACGCGTGGGCATCTGTTTCTCCACCCAGACCACAATGGCAAAGCCGAGCAGGAACCCGAGCAAAATGGTGAGGTAGCTGCGAGCGGGCAGCAGGGCATCGCGTATCCTCATTGGGTGACCTCATCCTCTTCAGCGGGTGTCCACATGGCCGCGAAAATTAGCGGCAGCATGGCGGCGATGTTCACCCCTCCCCAGAAAATATTGATGACGTAGCCGGAGGGGTCGTCCACCTGTCCACGCGCCACCTGGATACCGCCCCAGACGAGTCCTGTCAGGGTCAGCACCACGATGGCTATCTGCGGCTTCACCAGATAGAGAAAGCGGCCCGTCTGCCGCTCTTTTGGCGTAACGTGAAATTTGATCTGCTCGCCCCGCAGCACCGTATTGAGCGCGCGCAGGTTCATGGAAAAGAAGGAGAGGTAGGAGGCCCTGCCGTCCCAGGCCGAAATCCCCCATGTCCCGAACATAAAGGCCAGTTCAGAGAAAATAAAAAACGGGAGAAAGTGGAGATAAAACGGCGTCGACCAGGCGGATACCGGCGGAATGCCGGTGAACAGATAAATTATGGGTGAAATCAAAAACACCGTGTTCCACACGCAGGCCATGTACGACCAGAAGGTGGTGGCATACATCAGCGTCTGGGGTAGGGAAAGCCTGAAGCGGCGACGGCTGAAGATGTTGTCATGGAACAAAATATCCAGCGAGCCGGCGGCGTACTTAAAGCGCTGGATCATCCAGGTCAGCATATCCTGCGGAGAGAGCATCTTCGACTCCACCCGCGGGTGCATGACTGAGCGCCAGCGTCGCGCGGCGTCACCGTGCAGTAGCACCGAGGTGTAAATATCTTCCGAGACGTGGAATTTGTAGGGCGTTAGCTCAGTGTCAAACGCCACGTGCGGGCGCATTGCCTCCTGCAGCGCTTCCCGCGTTTCGTCATCGCGAATATCGCGCGTATGGCGATGGATCTCCTCTTCGACGGACCAGACATAGCTGCGCAGCGCGGCCTGCATGACCGCTTCGCGACGGTGGATGGAGGCCGCGCCGCAGCAGAAAGCCGCGTTCGCCCAGTTTCGCCGCCGCAGGATCACGTCATAGAACATGCGTGGATCGTTAAAAAACGGGTCGCGGCCTATCGTGACCGGGCCAACACACTTTTGAATCAGCCAGCCCAGACCGTAGCCCACTTTTCCCGCTTTCCGCTGGCCCCAGCGTGACAAATTCTCACCTTCCGGAAGATCGAAGAACCACTGCGGCGTCTGCACCCAGGCCACGTCCGGATCGCGGAAATAGCCCAGCGTATGGCTGAGCAGGGTGGGAAATACCCGGGTGTCGGCGTCGCAGATGACAATAAAATCGCCGTCAGTTTGCTCAAGGCCATTACGCAAATTACCGGCCTTAAAGCCGATGTTGGTCTGTCGACTGATGTAATTGACGCCTTCCTCATCACAAACGGCTTTCATCTCCGGGCGACGGCCGTCATCAAGCACGTGGATCCGGTAGTCAAGCGGGAACGGGTACGCCATCTTAAGGGCGTCGCGAATGGATAACCTGACCAGTTCGGTATCTTCCGAGTAGGTGGCAATGAACAGATCCACTTTTACAGGACGAGGTTCTACGGCCTCTTCTGGCGACAGGCATTCGTTAATTTCGCCAGGCGGCGGGCACTGGGGAGGATCCTGTTCTTTCCATAAATTGATGGTAAACAGCACGGTGCCGATCCACGCCAGCGTTTCGGCGAGAACCAGCGGTATGGCGTACCATAACGCGTCCGTATTCAGGGAGGAGGTCCAGCGCCAGTAAATATAATTGGCGCCCAGAATAAGCGCCGCGACCGCTAACACCTGCCAGGTCATCATTACCCAACGCGGTGTTGTTAACGGCTCCGGAGGACGACGATGTTCAAAACGGGAAAAATAAAAATCCATAGTTCCGGCGTTCCTGATTCCGTGAAAATGCAGACCCATTCTGCTGCGCAGACAGTTGCAAAAGAGAAAGAAAATAGCGATTAAACAAGATTTAAGATAAGTGTAGAACGCCGAATAAAAGTGTCCAGCCGCGTTTTTATTAATATGTAGCAGGGGTTAATTCAGCTTTAATTCTGCTTAATATGTTTCATCTGTCGCCGATAAATTGCAGTTACTATTCCTTTAGGCTATCTACTTTATTTAGACCTTAATGTTCGTTTTCAGGCAAAGGACACCCTATGAGCCATGTTGCGCCGTCCATCGCGCAAGAAGATGCCGCTAAATCAATAGCATGGCGTTATTCCGTTGCAGGTGCCCGGGATCTGAGAATTGACTTTATGCGCGGCATTGCCCTCGTCATGATGGTCGTGGCGCATACGGAGGTAATGTCGGTATTTAATATATTCTCCTGGGAGCGTTTTGGGTTAACAACCGGTGCAGAAGGCTTTGTCATTCTCTCGGGGTTTATGCTGGGAATGCTGAATCGCGCGCGTCTGCAAAAAGTGGTTTTACTCACGGTTTCCTGGGGGCTTTATCTCAGGGCGTGGAAAATATATCGCGTAAATATCATTGTCATAGTGTCATTTATTCTTCTGGCCTATATCCCACATATTAATATTTTCGAGGTTACCCATTTTACCGACCGTTTTTCGGGGCAAAGCTGGTCGCTTTATCCTGTTACGCCGCAGATTAAAGAGACCTGGTTCAACATTATTCTCTATTTGCAGATCGGCCCCCATCAGACGCAAATTCTGGGGCTGTATATCTTTTTGCTGCTCTTTAGCCCCCTTTTTTTAGGGATGTTGCAGAAAGGGAAAGTCTGGTGGCTGTTAGGGCTGTCGCTGCTGGTGTACGGCCTGTGGCAACAGTGGCCGCTTCGGCTGACCCCGTCGGAGTTCGAATTTGCCTTTCCGCTGCTGGCCTGGCAGTTCATCTTTGTGCTGGGCATGGTCAGCGGCTGGTATAAAGCCGAACTGATCTCTTTCGCACGCACGTCAGCAGGTAAAGTGGTGGTGGTTGCGCTGGTGATGGTGGCGCTCATTCTGGGGTTCGTCGCACAGAACCATACCAACCCGTTTATGCCCCCCGCGCTGCTGATGCACCTGATTCCACCGGACAGCTTCAATACCTTTTATCACACCTGGGCGGCGAAGAATGGGCTGGGCCCGGTGCGGGTGCTAAACGATATCGCCCTGATGGTTACCGTCTACCTGGTGCTGACGTATTGTTGGACGCCGCTCAACCGCCTGCTGGGATGGTTCCTGATCCCGCTAGGCCAGCACTCGCTTTATACCTTTATTTTGCATGTGTACGTAGTGCTGCTGGTGAGCCAGTTCATCACCTTCGACTTATGGCGTCACGCCTGGATAGAGAACACGTTAGTGCATGCGGCGGCACTGGGTATTTTGTGGCTGATGGCAAAATACGACGTCGGCGCACGCTGGATACCTAACTAAGGATGGCGGTTATGCGCGAAAAATGGCTTCTGGCGGGCGTGCTGCTCGCCGCGATCCCCGCCGCAGAGGCGGCGCAAAGCAGTGATAAAGAAACCCTGCGCGATAAGAACGGTGAACCCGTTCAGGCAGGCGTGTTTACCAGCCGGTGGGGGCGTTTGTTCTCGGGAAATGACAAGAAATTCTCTGGTGCCCTGAGCTTTAGTTCAGGGCTGAAAGAGCAGATGGTGAGCGTGCCCAATAGCTCGGACAGCGCCGCGCAGGAGAAAAAAATTAACCAGACGCTGAATCTGAGTCTTCAGTATTCCCCGTACAGCTTCTGGTTTGCCAACATTACCTCCCGGTTGCCCGTCAGGGATACCAACCGCTACACCGCGGACTTTCGCTATAGCTTCGGCTATGACGACTGGCATGCAAATACGTTTAGCCTGGTTTACGGAAACTACGGCGATAACCACTTCTGGACGTCGGGTAGCAGGAGACATACCTATTTCGAACAGGGTGCATTTACGCTGGCCTATAAGTTTTCCTTGCCCAAACCGATAGAAAATTCGCTGCTGATAAACAAAGGGGATTCCATTATTTGCCAGGTCGGGTACAGCTGGGTCCCGCGCTACTACGATCTCAGCAGCGATGACATCCGCAAAAATAAAAACGTCATGCTGGGCGGCTGCGGCTACACCTTCAAACAACATTTCTTCGTTCGTGCGACGGCATTCTGGTTTCCGGACAGCAGCCAGCAGCAGCCCTGGAACGGCGATTACAGCTACAGCTTTGGCTACGCGGGCTATACGCCGGGATCGTTCTCTGTTCAGTACGCTAACTATGCGGGGACGCGCTATCCGGGGCACGGCAACGGTAACGCAAAATTCAGGGAAGGGACCGTGAGCCTCATCTGGTTCTTACCGCTATAGGAGGGATACATGTCGGCTCTGCACGTGTTAATTGTTGAGGATTCGCTGATTTATCGTCGTCTACTCTCCCGGATGCTCACCCAGTGGGGGTATCTCGTGAGCGAGGCGGAAAATGGCGTCGCCGCGCTGGAAATCTTGTCCAGTCAGCCGGTTAGCATGGTGATAAGCGACTGGGAAATGCCGGAAATGGACGGACTTACGCTCTGTCAGACGATCCGTAACCGTCAGTTTGGCCACTATGTGTATATCATCCTGTTGACGGCCCGCGAGAATGCCGGGGACTTGACGCAGGGGTTTGATGCCGGGGCGGATGATTTTTTAAGCAAGCCCGTTGAACAGGCTGAACTTCGGGCGCGGCTCCACGCCGGGGTACGTATTTTGACGCTGGAGGCGACTCTCGCGGCGCATAACAAGCGCCTGAGTGAAGCGTTACATCAGATTGAAAAAGATCTTGAACTGGCGGCGCGCGTTCAGCACTCGGTGCTGCCTTCACACCGCTTACGCTATGGTGACTACTTCTCCGACTGGCTTTTCCTACCGTCAGCCTGGGTCTCGGGCGATGTGTTCAATATCTTTCCGCTGGATTCCCATCTGGGATTCTATTGCGTTGATGTCTCGGGTCACGGCGTGGGGGCCGCGATGATGTCCCTCGCGGTGGCTCGCCAGTTTTTACATGGCCGTGTGGTGGATCGCTTTCTGTTTACCGATGAAGGCGGCATTCAGTCACCTGCGGAGGTCGTCAGGATGTTGAACAGCCGCTTTTGCAGTGAAGAGAGCGACATCACCAGTTATTTCACGCTCATTTACGGCGTGATCGATCCAGAGAGTGGTAAGGGGTTGCTGTGTCAGGCCGGGCATCCCACTCCCGTCATTGTGAACGCAGACAGCGAAGTCACGTCCGTGGGCGATGGCGGCCCGCCGGTCGGGCTGATCCCAGACCTGAGCTGGGAGGACGTCGCGTTTACCCTCAATCCGGGGGATCGCTTATGCTTATTCAGTGACGGTATTACGGAGTGTGAGAACGTCAGCGGCGAGCAGTTTGGCCCGCAGCGTCTCGAACGCTGGCTTCATGAGCATGCCCGGCTCCCGGTTGACCAGCTCCTGCCGCGGTTTGGTGACCACCTGACCGACTGGCGCAATGCAAATCGTGATGAACCCATCGCCTTAACCGATGACGTGTCACTGCTCGTGATTGAGCGTCAGGGAGAACAGAATGATTATTAACACCGAACGATTACCACATGCCAATATTCTCACCCCCGCAGTTCGGCGGCTGGATGCGTCCATTGCCGCGGCGTTTAAGGCCTCTGTCACGGAAGAAATTGGCAGCGATCGTAAAGCCTTAATTGTCGATTTTAGCAAAGTGGACTTTATCGACAGCAGCGGGCTGGGGATGCTGGTGTCGTTGTTTAAGCTGATGAACGGGAAAGGCGAAATGGCGCTTTGCTCCCTGAACCCCGGGATCACGAATATGTTCACCCTGACCCGAATGGATCGCATATTCCGCATCTATCCGGATAAAAACAGCGCGCTTGCGCAACTGGGGCAGTAGATGCAGACGCCGGAGCAGGCTGAATTTCCGGCGGCGATCGCGTCCCTGACGCCGCTGTCCGACTGGCTGTGCGTCAGGTTGAGCGCGCTTCCCGTAGATGATGAGTGGCGTTTCGCCTTCGATCTCGCCGCCTGTGAAGTGGCGACGAATATCATCCGCTACGCGCTTCACGAGGATAACTCGCGCGTCTTTCGTGTACAGTTCGACTTCCGCGGTAATGACGTCTGCGTTGTTTTCAGCGACGCGGGTGACGCGTTCCCGCAGGAGCGGCTTGAGGCCGCCAGGCGAGACCGTTTCTGCGAAATGTCGCCGCTGCTGGAGAGCGGCAGGGGGCTGATGCTCATTTTGCTGAGCGTCGATCGTTTCACTGTGAAACGCGTGGCGGGTGAAAATATCGCCACGCTTGAAAAGAAAATAAGCGTATGACCTGTGGGCCATACGCGCGTGATTTTCTCTATTTTTTAGCGGCAAACAGCTCCGGCGCCCACGGACGCGGATCCACCTCCATAAACGGCGCGCGCTCGAAGCGGTCCTTCAGCGCCCACGGCACCGTGCAGTCGAAGATCGTCTTGCAGGAGATGCCGTTGCCGCGAATCGAGGTGCTGTAATCCGGCGACTGGGACGGATCCAGCTGGTGGCCGCGGATCCCCGGAATATTGGTGATGCTGACATCACCCTGCATGCGCGTCGTCATCGCCCACAGGATGTCGTCGCTGTCGAAAATATCCACGTCTTCGTCGACAAGAATAATGTTTTTCAGCTCCGAGTAAGTGGCCAGGGCGATAAGCGCCGCCTGGCCCTGGCGTCCTTCGTCTGACGGCTGGCGTTTTTTCACCTGCAATATTCCGAGGAACTTGCCGCCGCCCGCGGTATGGGCATAGACGTTTTGCAGGAAGCCCGGAATCGCCTCTTCAACGGCATTACGGATGCTGGCCTCGGTCGGCAATCCGGCCAGCGTGGTATGTTCTTCCCCCGGCCCCACCAGCGTTTGCAGGATTGCGTGGTTTCGCATGGTCACGGCTTTCACTTTGATCACCGGCAGGGAGGGATTCGCCTCGCCGCAGTAGCCCGGGAACTCCGGCATCGCGTGGCCGGTGTTGGTGTGCTGATCCTCTCTCACGCGCACGCCCGGAAGCAGTTCGCCTTCGATGATGATTTCCGCCCGCGCGATGGCTTTCTCTTTGACCGCCACGCCCTGCACCAGCTCAACCGGCTGCTGGCGCAGCGCCCCGGCGACGCCCAGCTCGTTATAACCAAATGGCGTGGTGGGGGCCTCAAAGCACGCGCCGATATAGATGGCGGGATCGAGTCCCATGTTGATCGTCACCGGCAGCGGTTTTCCGGCATCTTCCGCCTTTTTGCGGAACACTTCGATGTGGCGCCCGGCGGCAAGGAACATGGAAAGCTCGTCGCGCTCCTGCACGCAGAGGCGGTGGATGGTGACATCCGTCAGCGAGCTGTCTTCCGGATCGCTTGCCAGCACCAGCCCCAGACAGAAGAACGGGCCAGCATCAATCGGCGTGTTGGTCGGAGCCGGAAGCAGCTTGCGCAGATCGAAGTCAGGATCGTCAGCGTAGAAGACCTGCTCCTGACAGGGGGCCTGTGTGGCCGGAACGACAACCGGCGCAACCGGCTTTTTCACCGCCTGGCCGACGTGTTTTGCCAGTTCAGAGGGCTCGCAGCCTAACAGAAGCGCCGCGCGCTCGCGGCTGGCGTGCATGCCCACCAGGATGCGGGAGTGCGGATAGCCCTTAATGCTGTTGAACATCATGGCCGGGCCAGTGCGGGTTGGGCGTTTAACCGTGCCGCCTGCGCCGATATGGCGATAGACACCCGCCAGCTCCGCGTTGGGATCGACCGGACGATCGGTTTCATGATACTGCCCTTCGTGGCGCTGCAGTAAGGCGATGGCGCTGCGGAGATCGTTAATCTTGTTTTCCATATTTTCCTCCCTTGGTTGAATACCTCCATTTTTATGGCAATGACCAATAGCATCAATTGCATCATTACTGTTAAATTGATAAGTAAATTTATATCAATATAAGGAGGCGTCTCGTGCAGTTTCGTCAGATACGCCACTTCATCGTCGTGGCCGAAGAGCTCCATATGCACCGGGCCGCCGAGCGTCTGAACATGGCGCAACCGGCGCTGAGCCAGCAGATAAAGGCCATGGAAGAACGTTTAGGCGTCACGCTTTTCAGCCGTGCGAATCGCCGCTTAACCCTGACGCCCGCGGGCGAAGCATTCCTGGTAAAAGCCAGGCTCGCCATCTCCCTCACCGAGCAGGCGGTGCTGGACGCCAGGCAAACGGCAAGGGGCGAGCAGGGGGTGTTAAACCTCGGGTGCGTGTCGAGCGCGATGTTCGACGGCAGGCTGCCCGCCGCGCTTCGCCAGATGCACAGCCGCTGGCCGGCCATTACCATGTCGCTGATGACGGGAAACGTGCAGACGCTCTATGCTGCCGTGCAGAGCAATCAGCTCGATGTGGCCATCATCCGCGCGCCGCTGCCGTCGCTGCCGGACGATCTGCAAAGTCGTCCGTTCACCTCGGAGAAAACGGTGCTGGCGCTATATCGTCAGCATCCCCTGGCCGGGTCCGCCGCGCTGACGCTTTCGTCGGTGAAAGACGAAAAATGGATCTCCCTGCGCGACCCAGAGGGAATGGGGCTGGAACAGTATTTCTATGACGCCTGCAGCGGGGCGGGCTTTCAGCCGGACGTGGTGCAAAACGCAACCGATGTGCCCACAGTGATAAGCCTGGTTTCGGCAGGGTTTGGGCTGGCGCTGTTGCCCGCGTCGGCAAAGGCGGTGAGCGTCGAGAATGTGGTTTACGTGGACATTCTCGACCGGCTGCGGGAGAGCGAACTCACCCTGGTTTGCCACCGGATTATTCGCTCAGAAGTGCTTAAAAAGTTTCTGGTTACCCTCGATCACACCTGACGTCCGGCGGCCCGCAGCAGCTGTTCACGCAGCCAGGCATTTGCCGGATCCTGGCTGTTTTTCGGGTGCCAGTACATGTTGATGGTAATTGGCTGGAGCGGCAGCGGCGGTGGGAAAATATCCAGCGTGCTGGCGAACTGTCGCAGCATCCGTTCCGGCAGGGTACAGACCAGGTCGGTAACGGCAACAAGCGGTGGCGCCATGGCGTAGCTCTGGGTGGACATGGCGACGTGTCGCTGATAGCCCAGCCCGGCAAGGGTTTGGTCGACAAAGCCGGTAAACGGATCTCCCGCCGACGACACCACCAGATGGGAAAGCGCGCAGTAGCTTTCCAGATCTAACGGACCTGTTCCGCGCGGATGGCCTTTACGCTGGGCGGTGGCAAACGCGTCGTCGAGGAGTTTGCGCCTCACCCAGCCGTCATGAGCGCCCGCGCTCACGCCGATGTAGATGTCCACATCCCCGTTTTCCAGCTGCTGCGGCAGGTCAGCCATCTCCGGCAGGGCGAAGCGCAGGCGGATGCCGGGGGCGTCGGTTCCCACCTGGTTAAGCAGTCCGGTACCGAGCATCAGCGCCGGGTTCTCATGCAGCGCGATAACAAAGGTCCGGCTGCTGGTTCGCGCATCAAATGCCGTGGGGGCAAACATCGCGCTGATGCCGCGCAGTACGTTCGCCACCTGCGGCTTGAGCGCTTCCGCTCGCGGCGTGGGTAATACCCCGCGTCCATGCGGGGAGGGAATGAACAGCGGTTCGCCAAACAGCGAGCGCAGACGCGCGAGACGGGCAGACAGCGCGGGCTGGCTGATGCCCAGCCGCGCGGCCGCATGGGTGATGTTCCTGTCCTGAAGCAGGGCGTCCAGCGTCAGGAGCAGGTCTATGTCCATGTCAGATATCCGCGTCATCGCTCTATTTCGCGCCGCTGGCGTCCCGGTTGGTATAGGTGACAGGGACCCAGGCATAGCCGCCGTTCTCGCCTTTCGTTACATAGCCGATGCCCGGGAAAGGCAGGTGCGGCGCGGCAATGAGATCTTTATTTTTCACAAAGTCAGCGAACGCATGCTCGCGAACGCTTGCCGCTTTGTTCTGATCTTCATCGTAGGTGATGGTCACCGCAGGCTGCGGGAACTGAACAGCCGCGGCATGAATGATGTCTCCGACAAAGGTGATCTTCTCGCCTTTGCTTGTCAGCGTGTAGAAGGCTGAGCCCGGCGTGTGTCCGGGATGAACCGTGCCGGTCAGCCCCGGGAGAATCTCCGATGTGCCGCTAAACGGCACCACTTTCCCCGCGTCAAGATAGGGTTTTAAGGTCTTCTGCGCGACGTCAAAGTAGTTCTTGCCGTAGCCGGTTTTTTTCTGATTGTCGTCGTTAAAGAAAAAGTCGATATCCGGTTTACCAACAAAAACGCGCGCGTTGCTGAACACTACTTTTCCATCCTTCACCAGGCCACCGGCATGATCGGAGTGGGCGTGGGTCAGCAGGACTTCAGTAATGTCCTCGGGTTTAATCCCCTGCGTGGCGAGGCTCTCAATCAGACGGCCGCCGTTACCGGGGCCAAAGAGCTGGCCCGAGCCGGTATCCACCAGAATTTTATGTCCGGGCATCGCAATCAGGAACGCGTTGATGGACACCTCTGGCGGGTTGGTCTGGAAATTTTTCGCGAGCAGCGCATCAATGTTTTGCGGCGTTGTCCTGCGCAGCAGCTTGTGCAGATCCTGCGCGACGGTCCCGTCGGTAAACGAGGTGACCAGAACGTCGCCAACCTGAACGCTGTATCCGCCCGCCGGTTGTTTAACGACGTGCTGAGGCGTCTCTGCCGAGGCCTGCAGCGCAGGATAGAAAAGCAGTGAACTGGAAATCAGCGTGGAAAGAGCAAGTTTTTTCACGGTAAGCATACGAGTCTCCTTTGAAAGCACTCATCTTACTTCTTCGTAAAATTATAAGAACCTGCCCAGAAATGATAGGACCTATAAACGGGATGGATAGTTAACCGAAGGGCCGGGAAGGCGGGGGATGCCTTTTCCGGCCCGTAAGACCTTATTTTATCAGCGGTGCGTTCCAGCTATCCAGCGTGGCTTTGGACCAGGCGCCATAAGCGGCATTAGGCAGCACAATCCAGTCGTTGCCGAAGTGTTCGGCGCTGGCTTCAACCAGCTCACGCTGCTGCTCGCTCGGCTTTTTGTTTTTAAACTGCACGGCGAAATCCGGCAGGCTGTCGCCGAACAGCATCACGATCTGCTGTTTTTTGAGGATGCTCTGGCGACGCTCTTCCTTGCTGACCGTATCCAGCAGCACGCTTTCGTCAGACACCTGCGGCAGGCCGAGAGCGTTTAACGTCTTCAGCGTGTCGGCTTTATTTTCCTGCATACGATCCGAAACGTAGTAGATCCGGACCTTGCTTTGATTCACGTGGTCAAGAAACGCTTTCGCCCCCGGGATTAAGCCGGGTTTTCCCTGCTTCTCCCAGTCGCTCCAGGTGTCCCATTGTGTATAGTCGTGACACTGCTCCGCGTCGCGCACCAGCAGAGGGGTGTTATCCAGCACCGTTTCGTCGAGGTCCATCACCACGGCGTAATTTTCGGGCGTTTTCAGATCCTTTAACTTCTCGTTGAAACGCTCGGTGGCAAACCGATAGGTTTGCAGCTGCAGGGCCATAATCTCTGCCGATTTCTGCTGATAGCGCAGCGCCATTTCGTACGCTTTGGGTTCACACAGGTCGCGCCCGGCAGCCGTCGCGGTTGCCGCTGCACTCAAAACAGGTAATGCCAGCAGTAATGCCTTAGCCATTGAATTCACGCTTTTTTCCTCAACACCCTGGTTAAAATCCCGAAAGCGTAATGAAATTCAATGACAGAAATATGACGGCCGCGTCGCTAGACCAGCATGTAATACCAGAACAGGGCGACCTCGTCTTTTTCCGGCAAGGCGTTGTAGAGATAACGGTCGTATCCGCCCAGGGTAAATCCGTAGTGACGGTAAAACAGACAGGCAGAGACGTTCACGTTTTGTGTTTCAAGCCGTAATCCCGGCGCGTTTACGCTGCGGGCCCAGACGTGGGCGGCGGCCATCAATTTTTGTGCGGCGCCGGTTCTGCGTTTTGTACGCTCAACGGCGATATAATCCACTGAGATAAATTTATTCCAGCCAATTGAAGCGGTAATAAATCCGGCTATTTCACCGTCATCCGTTTCCGCAACAAGAAATATGGCGTCCGGATTAACGCAGTGGTTTTCAAGCGTTTGAATGTCGAGTTCGTAGGTTTTTATCCAGGGCTCGGCGACGGCTTCGATATGCAAATCACAGTGGATAAAGGGCTCTCGCGCAATGTGGCTAATGGTGAAAGAAAAGTCACAACATTCAAGACGGACGAGGTCCGTATTTAATCCTTTTCGAATCTGCATAATTTTCCCGGTAGTGAGTTATTTCATAAAGAATAGACGAAGCGGTTAAATCCGCTGGGCTAACACACTTTTAATCCTGAACTAAGCTTGTACTTCGTTCCGCGTAAAATGTGGGTCATTCGAGGACAATGAATGGAATTCAGGACATTTCAAAAGCAGTGGGGTGCTGAGTTTATTTCCGATGACGTTGTACGTTTTCGCGTCTGGGCAGAAGGACAGAAAGAACTTACGCTACGTCTGGTCGCCGCCGACGTGCCGATGACGGCAACGGGCGACGGCTGGTTCCAGGCAGACGTCCCCGGCGTCACGCACGGTGCAGAATATCAGTTTGTTCTTCAGGACGGCATGGCGGTGCCCGATCCCGCCTCGCGGGCGCAAAAGGGCGACGTTAACGGCCCCTCGGTGGTGATCGATCCCCGACGCTACCAGCCGGTCAACCGCGACTGGGCAGGGCGTCCGTGGGAAGAGACGGTCATTTACGAACTACACATGGGCACCTTTACCCCGGAGGGCACCTTCCGGGCGGCCATCGACAAGCTGCCGTATCTGGCAGAACTCGGGATTACCCAGCTTGAAGTGATGCCCGTCTCTCAGTTTGGCGGTTCCCGCGGCTGGGGGTACGACGGTGTGCTGCTATATGCCCCACACTCAGCCTACGGTACGCCGGAGGATTTCCACGCGTTTATCGACGCCGCGCACGGGCTGGGGCTTTCGGTGGTGCTGGATATCGTGCTTAACCACTTCGGGCCGGAGGGGAACTATCTGCCTTTGCTGTCGCCCGCGTTTTTCGATGCACAGCGGATGACACCCTGGGGCAACGGCATCGCCTACGAGCGCGAGCCGGTGAGGCAGTACATGACCGACGCGCCGCTCTACTGGCTAACGGAATACCGGCTGGACGGCCTGCGGTTTGATGCCATCGACCAGATAAAAGACGGCTCCGACACGCATATTCTCGAGGAGATTGCCACCAGGAGCCGAGAGGCCATTCCGCACCGTCACGTTCACCTGACCACGGAAGACAGCCGCAATGTGATTTTCCTGCATCCGCGCGATGAACAAGGCAACGCGCCGCTGTTTACCGGCGAGTGGAACGATGACTTCCACAACGCCGCCCACGTGTTTGCCACCGGCGAGACGCATGCCTACTACCAGGACTTTGCCTTTGAGCCGGAGAAAAAGTTCGCCCGGGCGCTGGCGGAAGGCTTTGTCTACCAGGGCGAGGTATCTCTGCAAACCGGCGAGTCTCGCGGGGTGGAATGCCGCACGCAGCCACCGCAGTTCTTCGTCGATTTTATCCAAAACCACGATCAGACCGGCAATCGCGCCCAGGGCGAGCGGCTTATCTCCCTCGCGGGTGCCGACAAGACGCGGGTGCTGCTTGCCGCGCTGCTGCTCTCCCCGCATATCCCGCTGCTGTTTATGGGCGAGGAGTTTGGGGAAACGCATCCATTCCTGTTCTTCACCGACTTTCACGGCGAACTGGCAAAGGCGGTGCGGGAAGGGCGCGCGAAAGAGTTTACCGGTCATGCCGGGCACGATGAAACCGTCCCGGACCCGAACGACGTGAACACGTTTATCCGCTCAAAGCTCGACTGGCATAAAGTCGCCACCGACGAGGGCAAGACGTGGCTGCGCTACACGCGCCACCTGCTGACGCTGCGCCATCGCTATATCGTTCCGCTTCTGCATCCGTGCGGCGCCGTTGAGGGCCATGTGCTCAAGACCGCGCCCGGCATGGTAGCGGTGTGCTGGCGCTTTCCGTCGGGGACGCTCTCTCTGGCGCTGAATATCGGCATTAAGCCCGTCGCGCTGCCCGCTCTGGCGGGGGAGACGCGTTTTGCCTCGCCGGAAGTCACCGACGTATTACCGCCGAACGGTATTGTCGTTCGCTTTGCTAATGGAGAAGCATCGTTATGATCCCTTCCGCCACGTACCGAATTCAGTTCCGTAACGGCATGACGTTTGACCGCGTTGTGGCGCTGGTGCCGTATCTGAAGGACCTCGGCATCAGCCACCTTTACGCGTCGCCCGTGTTCACTGCCACGACGGGGTCCACCCACGGCTATGACGTAACCAACCCGAATGAAATCGACCCCGCCATCGGCGGGCGAGACGGGTTTGACCGCATGGCCGCCGCGCTCAAGCAGGCCGGCATGGGGTTGATTCTGGACATAGTCCCCAACCATATGTCCACCTCGCTGGAAAACCTCTGGTGGCGGGACGTGATTGAATATGGCCAGCAGAGCCGCTATTTCCGCTACTTCGATATCGACGGGTCGCGACCGCTAACGCTGCCGTTTCTTGGCGACACCTTTGAGGCGGAGCTGGAGAAGGGAGCTATCACGCTAAAACGTGACGCTGTCACGAAAAAGGCCGCGCTGGTCTACTACGACGCCGAGTATCCGCTCAACCCCGGCACGTACAGCGAGGAGAAGAGCATTGCGGAACTGCACGACGCGCAAAGCTGGCGGCTGATGTCCTGGCGGGAAGCGCCGAAGCAGCTCTCGTGGCGGCGCTTTTTTGAGATCACCGGGCTGGTCGGCGTTCGGGTTGAAGATGATGCGGTCTTCGACGACACGCACCGGCTGATCCTTGAGCTGGTCCACGCGGGCGTGGTGGACGGCCTGCGCATTGACCATGTCGACGGCCTGGCGGATCCGCTGGGCTATCTGCAGCACCTGCGGCAGGCCACCGGGCCCGACTGCTACATTACGGTCGAAAAGATTCTCGCCAAAGGGGAACAGCTCCCCTCTGACTGGCCGGTATCCGGTACCACCGGCTACGAGTTTATCGCCTCGCTGGCGGAAGTGCTGGTCGACGACGATAGCCTGGGGCGTCTGGAGACCATCCACGACGAGACGCTGGGCATCACGGTCGATCGCCACGCGGAACTGCGCGATGCCAAAGGCCTGATGGCCGATCGTAATTTTGAGGGTGAATTCACCGCGCTGCTAAACCTTGCTGAGGATCTGGCACGCCGTAATGAGGTTGCGCTGCCGCGCGAGGAAATCCGCCACGCGCTGCGTGAGCTGCTTATTGCCTTTCCGGTCTACCGCACCTATGGCACTCGCGAGGGATTAACCCCGCCGGACGTGGCGCTGCTTAACCGCGTGGTCGCCAGCGTGGAGACGTCGGAAGCGGCGCTCAGCCTGATTGTGCGCATTCTTACCGGCGACCTGCCGGACGGGTGCCGCGAGTCCGCCGCGCTTTTCAGGACCCGCTTCCAGCAGCTCACCGGGCCGCTGATGGCGAAATCCGTTGAAGACACGCTGTTCTTCCGCCACAACCTGGAGCTGGCGCTCAATGAAGTGGGGGCCGACCCGACGCCGCGCGCGTTTTCATTATCCCGCTTCCACCAGGAGATGCGTATTCGCCAGGCCCGTCAGCCCGACGCGCTGCTGGGCACCTCCACGCACGATACCAAGCGCGGGGAAGATGCCCGGGCGCGTCTCTATACCCTGACGGAAGCCCCGGAACGGTGGGGTGAAAACCTGGCCCGCTGGCGGCAGATGAACCAGACCCAGGTGCGTTTTCTCAATGACGGTACCGCGCCGAACGCCGCCGATACCTGGATGATCTACCAGGCGCTGGCGGGCGTCTGGCCCGCCACGCTGTCACCGGACGACGCCGACGGGCTGAAATCACTGGAAGAACGTTTCCTTGGCTTCCTTGAGAAAGCGCTGCGCGAGGCAAAGCAGCGCACCGACTGGATCGACAGCAACGAGAGCTATGAGAGCGTGGTGTTGAGCTATGCACGGCACCTGCTTTCACCGGACAACACCCTGTTCCTGCACGATTTCAGCGAGGCGATGCAGCCTTTTATCCGCGCCGGGCTGATGAACAGCCTCAGCCAGACGGTGATCAAGCTGACGGCGCCCGGCGTCCCGGATATCTATCAGGGCAGCGAGGCGCTTAATTTTAGCCTTGTCGACCCGGATAACCGGCGGGAGCCGGACTTTCCGGCCCTGGTGCAGAGCCTCAGTGCGGCGGATGCCGGGGTGTTTGACAACCCGGCATGCTGGCGGGACGGCAGGGTGAAGCAGTTCGTTACCGCCACGCTGCTGCGGCTTCGACCGCACTACGACGCGCTTTTCCGCTACGGCGACTGGCTGCCGCTTAAGGTCAGCGGCGAGCGCGAGGAGAACCTGATTGTCTATGCGCGCGTTAAGGACGACGAGGCGCTGATTGTCGCCGTGCCGCGTCTGGTTTTTGACGTCACCGATAATCATCAGCTTTGGGTCAATACCACGGTCATGTTACCCGACGAGCTGGCCGGGAAGCGCTATCGGGATCTGTTCAGCGGCGAAAGCCGCATGCTGCAAGAAACGCTGGCGTTAACGTCAGAAAAGGGATGTGTACTGGTTCTGCTTACCTGCGAATAATCGTGGAGAACGAAAATGGCAAAGGATACAACGTTTGAAATTCGGGCCGGTCATGGCCAGCAGTTGGGTGCGAATTATGACGGGAAGGGCGTTAACTTCGCGCTGTTCTCCGCTCACGCTGAGCGGGTGGAACTCTGTCTGTTCGATCCGTCCGGGAAAACCGAAATCGCCCGGCTGGAACTGCCGGAATATACCCATGAGGTCTGGCACGGCTATGTGCCCGACCTGAAGCCTGGGGCGCTGTATGGCTATCGCGTCTACGGCCCCTACGACCCGGAAAACGGTCATCGCTTCAACCCGCATAAGCTGCTTATCGACCCCTACGCCCGCGAACTGGTGGGTGACATCGACTGGAACGACGCCCATTTCGGCTATGAGCTGGGGCATGACGAGCTGGATTTGAGCTTTGACACGCGGGACAGCGCGCCGTTCACGCCGAAATGCAGGGTCATTGACCCGGATGCCTCTGACTGGCAGGACAACAACCGGCCGAACGTGCCCTGGCCGCATACCGTTGTTTATGAGAGCCACGTGAAAGGCTTTACCCAGATGAACCCGGCCATTCCGCCCGAGCTGCGCGGCACGTTTGAAGGCATGGGGCATAAAGCCTCGGTCGACTATATAAAAAGCCTCGGCATTACCTCGGTGGAGCTGCTGCCGGTTCACTGGTTCCCGGACGATCAGCACCTGCTCGAGCGCGGCCTGAAGAACTTTTGGGGCTATAACACGCTCGGCTTTTTTGCTCCGGCGTCGCGCTACTACGGCCCGGCGGGGATTCAGGGCTTTCGCGACATGGTGCGCGCCTATCATGACGCGGGCATCGAGGTGATTCTGGACGTGGTGTACAACCACACGGCGGAAGGGAACGAGCTTGGCCCGACGCTCTCGTTTAAGGGGATTGATAATTACAGCTATTACCGCACGCTCCCGGACCAGCACCGGTATTACATCAACGACACCGGGACGGGAAATACGGTCAACACCTCGCATCCGCGCGTGCTGCAGATGGTGATGGACTCCCTGCGCTACTGGGCGGAATCGATGCACATTGACGGTTTTCGTTTCGACCTGGGGACGATTCTGGGCCGCGAGCCCGAAGGGTTTGACCCGCGCGGCGGTTTTTTTGACGCCATGACTCAGGATCCGGTCTTATCCCGACTCAAGCTGATTGGTGAACCCTGGGATATCGGTCCCGGCGGCTATCAGGTGGGCGGATTCCCGCCGGGCTGGGGGGAGTGGAACGACAAATACCGCGACACCGTTCGCGAGTACTGGAAGGGGGACAACGTCTCCACGGACTTTGCCGCGCGACTGCTCGGCTCCGGCGATCTGTACGATCTGCGCGGCCGTCGTCCGTGGGCCAGCGTCAACTTCATCACCGCCCATGACGGCTTTACGCTGAATGACCTGGTGTCGTACAACGAAAAGCATAACGCCGACAACGGCGAGGACAATAACGACGGGCATAACGATAACCGTTCTTATAACTATGGCGAGGAGGGGCCAACCGAAAATCCGGACATCATCGCCACCCGGGAGCGGCAGAAGCGTAACTTCCTGACCACGCTGCTGTTCTCCCACGGTACGCCGATGCTGCTGGCCGGGGATGAGTTTGGCCGCACGCAGAAGGGCAACAATAACGGCTACTGTCAGGACAGTGAGATCTCATGGATCGACTGGAAAGGGCTATCCGAAAATGACGCCGCGCTGCGCGAGTTCACCCAGCGGTTGATTGCCCTGCGCGCGCAGCAGCCGCTGCTGCGTCGTGAGAGCTGGCGCGACGGGCTGGAGATCCGCTGGTTCAATGCCGGAGGCGGTCCGCAGCAGGCCGAGCAGTGGGACGAAGGCTCGACGCTTGGGGTCTCCATCAGCAGGCCGGATCTTCGGCAGGAGGACGGTATCTGGCACGACGTGCTGATGCTGTTCAACCCGTTTGAAGGCACCGTGCCGTTCCAGATCCCGCAGTTTGGCGAAGGGGGATGGGTGCTGGAGCTGTCTACGGCGGATGACGCTGCCACCGGGACAGCGATCACCGAAACCGTAGAATATGAACTGGCCGGTCGCAGCATTACGCTGTTCCGACGACCTTAGTTACAGTGACGCCGCCGCCCGGGCGGCGGTGTCATACAGGGAGGAGATCGTGCGTAACAGCTGCGCGGTCTCGCCAATCGACTTCCCGGCAATGCCGCTCTCCGCGTGGATCGCAATCAGACACGCTTCCCGCACGTCCCGGTATTTCATGCACAGCGCTTTCCCTTCCTCCGTGGTAGAGAAAAAGAGCTCTTTACCCGCTTTCTCGCTCGTCACGTAGCCTGCTTTGACCAGCTTTTTCAGGGCATAGGTCACCACGTGGGTATCTTCCACGTTGAGGACGAAGCAGATATCGGCCAGCTTTTTCTTGCGGTCGCGGTGGTTCACGTGATGCAGCAGCGAAACGTCAAAGGCGCCCATATCGGGCTCGCCGGCTGCCGTCATGCAGCGCACCATCCATTTGTTAAACGCGTTGCTGGTCATGATCAGCGCATATTCCAGCTCTGATAACTCCGCGCAGCGCTCGGATACCAGGTGGCGGGAAGAGACGATCCGGCCATCGTTGATATCGTCGCGATCGGGTGAAGCACTCTTTTCTGAGGTCATAACGTTCCTTAGCCAGAAATGTAAACTCATCGATAAAATAAGAACATTTTATTGATAATTTGTTTACATGTTTTTGAGGTTCAGATATAGCTTTTTAGCGCAGGTTTTGCGAAGCCTGCCAACAAAACACAACATCGCTCGCCGCAAATTAAAAAAATAGCCGTCGGCGCGCAACGCTCACTTTCGATAGGGTAAACGTTATGGACGGTACTACGCTGCTGCCGCTGATCGGGATACCGATCGTGGTTATTGGTTTTGCACTGCGCTTCAACCCGCTGCTGGTGGTCGTGGTGGCGGGGCTGGCGACGGGTCTGCTGGTCGGTATGGATTTCGGCATGCTGCTGGAGACCTTCGGCGAGAAGTTCGTCAATAGCCGATCGCTGGCCACCTTCATCCTGATCCTGCCGGTGATTGGCCTGCTGGAATATTACGGGCTTAAAGAGCGCGCCCAGGCCTGGGTGGCGAAGATCGCCAGCGCCACCTCAGCGCGTATTCTGATGCTCTATTTTGTCGCCCGTGAAGGTACCGCCGCGCTGGGTCTGATGTCGCTGGGCGGTCACGCGCAGACGGTGCGCCCGCTGCTGGCGCCGATGGCCGAAGGGGCGGCGCTGAATGAATATGGCGAGCTGCCGCAGCACATTCGCGACAAAATCAAAGCCCATGCCGCCGCGTGCGACAACATCGCGGTTTTCTTTGGGGAAGATATCTTTATTGCCTTCGGGGCGGTGCTGCTGATCGACGCGTTCCTGAAAGAGAATGGTATCCAGGGCATTGAACCGCTGCATATCGGCCTGTGGGCCATTCCAACCGCCATTGCGGCATTGATTATTCATATGACGCGCCTGCTGCGCCTCGATGCAAGTATCCGTCGCGACGTGATGGCCTGGCGTGCAGAGCAGGGTACGCAGGAGGCCGCGCAATGATGACGCTTATCACCATTAACCGCGTGTACTACCTGATTGGCTTTGTCGTGATGCTGCTGGTTGTGATGACCCTGCGCGATCGCGCCAATCCGAAGCGTTTTACCACCGCGCTGTTCTGGTTCTTGTTTGGCGGGATCTTCCTGTTTGGCGATCTGATGGTGCAGGAGCTGGGGAAATCGCTGGCGTACCGGATTATCGGCGGTGGCGTTATCGTTATCGCGCTGCTGGCGGGTTTTGGTCTCGTCGGGAAAGGGCACTATAAAATGTCGACCGAGGAGGAGCGCGTCGCGTCGTCAAACCGTCTTAAAAACTGGCTGTTCCTGCCCGCGCTGATGATCCCGGTGGTGACGGTGCTGGGCACGTTATTCCTGAAGGGCGTTTCGGTCGGCGGCGTGTTTCTGCTCGATCAGAAGCAGCTCACCCTGGCGGCGCTTTGCGTGGCCTGCGTCGCGGCGATCCTCACCGGCTGGTGGCTGACCAAAGGCACGCCGCTGCATGCCGTTCGTCAGTCCCGTCGTCTTGTCGATACTATCGGCTGGGCGGTGATCCTGCCGCAGATGCTGGCCATGCTCGGCGGCGTGTTCGTGGTGGCTAACACGGGCGACTCGGTACAGAAGGTGGTGAGCCTGTTTGTGAACCCGGATAGCCGCTTCATGCTGGTGGTGATTTACTGTGTGGGTATGGCGCTGTTTACCATGATTATGGGTAATGCCTTTGCGGCCTTCCCGGTATTAAGTGCCGGTATCGCCTTGCCGTTTCTGATCAACGTGCATCACGGCAACCCTGCGCCGCTGCTGGCAATTGGCATGTACGCAGGCTACTGCGGCACGCTGATGACGCCGATGGCCGCGAACTTCAATATCGTTCCCGCCGCGCTGCTGGAGCTGAAAGACAAATATCAGGTGATCAAGATCCAGATCCCGACCGCGTTAACCTTGCTGGTGGTGAACGTGTTCTTAATGTATTTCCTCGTGTTTCGCTAAGGAGCTGTTATGGAATTAACGCAACATCAGGCCGACGCGTTTGCCCGCATGCCTTTGACCTATTTGCGCCAGGAATACCCGAACCACATCATGCACCTGCTGAATGATGATGGTGACGTTCTGCCGCCCCGCGAACTGCACCCGATTTTCTACGGCTGTTTCGACTGGCACTCGGCGGTGCACGGCTACTGGCTGCTGCTGCGCTGCGTGCGCCTCTATCCGGAATTACCGTGCCGGGACGCGATCGTCGCGCTTTTTGACGAGCACATGACCGAAGAGAACGTGGCGAAGGAGCTGGCCTATTTCACCGCGCCGTTCCGCGCCTCGTTTGAGCGCCCGTATGGTTACGGCTGGCTGCTGGCGCTGGCCCAGGAGCTGAAACAGTCGTCGCTGTCCCAGGCCGCAGGCTGGTACCGGACGCTGGAGCCGCTCACCCAGGATATTCGCAACCGGCTGATGGATTATCTTGCTAAGCTGACCTATCCGATCCGCGTCGGGACGCACTACAACACGGCGTTTGCTCTCGCGCTGGCGCTCGATTACGGTCGCGTCGTGGGAGACAAGGCGCTTGAACAGGCGATTCTGGCGGCAGCGGAGCGGTTTTATCTCGCCGACACGCGCTATCCGGCTCATTATGAGCCCGGCGGAGACGAGTATATTTCCGGCGCGCTGACGGAGGCGCTGCTGATGAGCAAAGTGTCTGAAGACTTCCCGGCCTGGTTTGATGCGTTTCTGCCGGAGGTGAGTGCCGTTACGGCACTGATGAACCCGGCGGAGGTGAGCGACCGTACCGATCCGAAAATTGCCCATCTGGACGGGTTAAACCTCAGCCGCGCGTGGTGTATGAAGCACATTGCGAAAGCGCTTCCTGCCAGCCACCCGGCGCAACCGGCGTTGCGCGAGGCGGTGACGAAACACCTGGCCGCCAGCGTCGGGCATGTGGTCGGCAGCCACTATAGCGGCGGGCACTGGCTGGCGAGCTTTGCGCTGCTGGCGCTGGAGTAAACAAACGAGTCGTCTTTCTTGCCGGGTGGCGCTGCGCTTACCCGGCCTACATTGTGCAACGCTTGCCTGTAGACCGTGCAGGGCAGCCTAAATTTCTTTGATTTTTAATGCGATTAATACCTTAGTTGGATATTTTTCCGCCATTTCTCTGGAAACAGATATCTTTTTTACCATCGCAAAAGTGTACGATACGCGGCCATATACCCACAATGGATGGATGGTTAATGTGGCTGTTATACCTTTGTTACCTAAAGAAGGAATCGCACTTGTGTTGGCAAACATGAGGATTGCAAGAGCGCATGGTATGAGTAGAAACATGGCTATCCCTACAACCTATCTTTGGTTTTATCAAAAAGTAAGAAATAAGGGGCCGTGGGATTACAAGCAGGGACACCCTGAGTTAGCAAATTTTGGGAACTTCAATTATGGTTCGGCTGGTTATGCCGCCGGGATACCATCAAAAACGCTATTGATGGGGGCTGGATGGGCGCAGGAAAGAGCTAAAACCTCCAAAAAGAAATGGGGGCACTGGTATCAAAAACCGCCTTATGGGGATGATCCTCACGATCAGTTTTGGATAAGGCAAGGTATAGAATATGCAAAGAAATACGGTTATTAAACGGTTTCATTTCTTACTCACAACGATTCTATTGCTCGTTGTTTGTGGGTTTCTGACATATCAATACTATTTTAATGCACCTCCTCACGATAGTTTTGTCAGCAAACAGAAACTCTCTGATACCGTCACACTGTACATAACTAAGTATGATAATGGGGGCGCTACGGTGTCGGGTGTTTACCGCTTCTACTTAGATAAAGACAACAGCGGGAACATTATGAAAGCCCTTGAAGATCGATCACCATTCCTTGAAGCCAACACAAGCAATGTTACTGCTTCAGCTTATGGGAGCACGGTAAATGTAAAAATCACTGGCAAGGTTTATTCATTCACTAATTCTGATCTGTTCTATGCAGATGGTGTAGCGATCATGCCTGTAATTAACCTCATAGCCAATGGAATAAGAGATTAATCAAAATAAGGAGTTATAGAAATGGCTGTACCAGTACACCTCTTTTTGAAAGACGATGGCGGAGCAATGATCCGTGGCGGTTCTGATGTTGCAGACCGTGAAGGAAGTATAGAGCTCAGGGATCTGATTCATAACCTGAGCATTCCAACAGATGATGCAACGGGTAAACTTACAGGTACAAGGCAACACTCAGCGTTCAGTTTAACAAAAGCAATTGATTCATCTTCACCCTATCTATATAAAGCAGTCGCTACAGGTCAGACGCTTCATAGTGCTGAATTAAAGTTCTACCACATCAATGATGCTGGTCAGGAAGTGGAATACTTCAACATCCTTATGGAAGATGTGAAAGTCATTTCAATAACTCCAATAATGCATGATACAAGAGATTGTCCCGGTACAGGTCACATGGAAAATGTATCTTTGCGATATGCAAAAATCACATGGAAAATTCTGGACGGAAATATTCAGTACACTGATGCGTGGAACGAACGCCCTACAGCCTATGCGTAAAAACGAGCAGCGCCTCTCGGCGCTGCAATAGTTTACGCTGATGCCCGAACCGCAGGGCGCAGCCTGCTCAGGCTAAATAAGACCGATCCCGTTGAGGCAATCACCGCAATCCACAGCGCCAGATGCACGGCCCGGTCATCAAGCGTTTGATGACCTGACCCTGTAGTCACAGCCAGCAAAACTCCCACCACGGCGGCGCCGAGACACTGGCCGAATGTCCTCACAATCGACAACACGCCGGAGGCATAGCTGGCATATTCCCGCGCGACGTTAGAGAGCATTTCCCGGTTATTGGGGCTCTGGAAGCAGCCAAATCCAATACCGCATACCAGACTGCGCAGGCAGATATTCCACACGGAAGGATTCTCCGGCAACGTGGCCAGCAGGACCAACCCACCGACAAAAATCACCAGCCCGAGGGTCGAGATCAGTGGCGCGGAGATCGTATCCGCCCAGCGACCCGCGTGCGGTGCAATCAGCACGATGCCAATCGGCCACGGCGTGAACAGCAGCGCCGACACCACCGGGCTGTAGCCATACACGCTCTGAAACAGGAACGGCAGCGCGACGAACGTGATCCCCTGGCTCACAAACGACGCCAGCGAGGTCAGCGCGGCGAGGGTGAAGCGCCCGTTTCTGAACATCACCGGCGGCAGTAACGGATGTTGTGCGCGCCGAATCCGCCAGGTAAAGGCGAAGGCGCCGACCAGCGCGAGAACGCCCCAGCAGACGGCCTCCTGGTTAATGTGTTGCTTCACGTGCTGAAGGCTGTCGGCCAGCATGATCGCTGAACCTAACAGGACGGCGGAGAGCACGGCGCCCGGCGCATCAAAGGGAGTGCGGTCAGCGGCCGATTCCCGCGGCAAGGCCCGCCACGCCAGCAGCAGGGCGATGCTGCCCGGAATAAGGTTAATGGCGAACAGCCATTGCCAGCTCAGGGCGTCCAGTATTGTTCCGCCGAGTACCGGGGCAATCGCCGTGCTGGAGGCGATAAGCAGGGCGTGCAACCCCAGAATGCGGCCCAGCAGCCGACCCGGAAAAACGGAGCGCAGGATAGCCGGGGCGATGCTCAGGGTCGCCGCACCGCCGATGCCCTGCAGAATACGCATCGCGGTTAACATTTCCGGCGTTGTTGCCAGCGCGCAGCCGAGCGAGGTGAGCGTAAAGGTGGCAAGCCCGGCAAGAAATACCGGGCGATAGCCCACGCGCGCCGCAAGCGCCGCGAAGATGGCCAACGTCATCGCCGCTGACAGCAGATAACCGTTGGCGAACCAGACCGCAACGTTCGCAGGGACCTGCATCGCTCTTGCCATGGAGGGGAGCGCGATGTTGATCATGGTACCGTCAAAAACGCCCATCAGCGTGGTGGTCATAACGGCGGCCAGGACCCTGGCGCGTTCATGCCCGGGTAAACCTTCATCGCCGGGCAGGTTGGTAAATAGCGTCATCGTCGTTACTCCGGATAAGAATCGTGATGACGAAACTATAATCATGCGGTATACAAGGCGGAAGACGCAGCATTTGCACTTAATCATTGCACGTAACGCCACATCTGAGGAGGCATCGTGTCCGATCCTGACTTTAACCTTCTGGTTGCGCTCGACGTTCTGCTGGCAGAAGCCAGCGTGGCGGGCGCGGCGAGACGTTTGAGCCTGAGCACCTCCGCCATGAGCCGCACCCTGAGCCGGCTGCGGGAGGTGACCGGTGATCCGATCCTCGTGCGGGCCGGTCGTCATATGGTGCTGACGCCCTGGGCCGAAGCCACCCGGGACCGCGCCAGAAGCGCCGTGCACGAGGCGAGGGCGGTGCTGCAGCCCTCCACCGACACGCTGAAGGTGGAAAGCCTTGAACGGCTGTTCACCATCCGGGCCAACGACGGTTTTGTAGTGGCGTTTGGGCCTCTGCTGATTGCTGCGGTGGCGAGCGTCGCGCCCGGGGTGTGCATCCGCTTCTCACCGAAACCGGAAAAAACGTCGCGCTACTTGCGTGAGGGGCTGGTCGACCTGGAGATCGGCGTGCAGGGTAACATGGGGCCTGAAATACGGCTGCAAAGGCTCTTTCAGGATCGGTTTGTTGGCGCGGTGCGTAAGGGGCATCCGCTGTCAGAGCAGCCGGAGGTCAGCCTGAGTGAGTATGTCGCCTGGGGGCATGTGGTGGCCTCGCCGGACGGATCGCTGCACGGGTTTGTCGATGAGGCGCTGGCGGAGCGCGGGATGAAGCGCAAGGTCGCCAGCGTGGTGCCTGGATTCCCGACGGCGTTATCCGTGGCGCTGGCGTCCGATCTGATTGCCATGGTGCCGGCGTTATATCTGCTCAATCAGGCGATGACCGAGCGCGTGCACGTATTTGAACTGCCCTTTAAGACCCGGACCATAACGGTTTCACAGATGTGGCATCCGCGCATGGAGAGGGACCCGGCGCACCGGTGGCTCAGGGAAAAGGTCCTTGAGGTGTGCCGCGCTGTTTGCTGACGCTCAGATCACTTTCCCCGGCACGGTGAGGATGAAACGCGTCGACACCGCATCCGATTCCACGCGGACTTTACCCTGATGTGCCGTGACGATGGACTTCACGATGGCAAGCCCAATGCCGCTGCCTTCGCCTTTACGCTGCCTGGACGGATCGACGCGATAAAAACGGTCAAACAGCTTCGGCAGATGCGCCGCTGGGATCGGCGTGCCGGGGTTTTCTGTCACCAGCTCAACGTCGTTATCCTGTTTTCGCAGTGAGACCGTCACCGTTTTGCCCGCTGGCGTATAGCGCAGGGCGTTGGATAACAGATTATTTATGGCCCTTCTGAACATCTGCGGATCGCCTTCTATCAGGCAGGGCATCCCGTTAAACTTCAGCGCGATGTGACGTTCTTCCGCCCAGGCTTCGAAGAAATCAAACACTTTCATGACCTCGGCGCTTAAATCAAACATCACCCGGTCAGGGATGAGCTGATTGTTATCCGCCTGCGCCAGGAAAAGCATGTCGCTGACCATGCGGGTCATCCGGTTGTACTCTTCCAGGCTGGAGTACAACACATCCTCCAGCTCCTTCGGAGTGCGGTTCTGACTCAGCGCGATTTCCGTTTGCGTCACCAGGTTGGTGATGGGGGTTCTGATTTCGTGCGCGATGTCGGCGGAAAAGTTAGCCTGACGGGTAAAGACATCTTCAATCTTTTCGATCATCTGGTTGAAGGAGATGACCAGCTGCTCCAGCTCAACGGGTACGCGGGACGGCTCCAGTCGTGCATCAAGATTTTCAGAGGTGATGTTTTTTATGGCGTTGCTGACGTTACGCAGAGGCAAATGTCCCTGGCGCACCGCGATGCGAATGACAAGGATAATCAGCAGGCTGATAACCGCCGCAATCGCCAGGAGATTCTTTTTCAGCGCCTCAAGATAGTGGAGATGAAAATTAATGGAGAGCCCGATCAGCATGACGTAGTCCTGGGTTTTTCCCTGCAGCGTTGCCGTGCCTGAAGAGGCGATAATCCGGTAGGTTTCCATTTTCATGTCGGACCCGGCGTGCATGGGGTTGGCCGGGTCTTCTACCGTCCAGAGAAACACATCCTGTGCGCGACGGTGTTCGCTAAAGTTCGCCGTGTTCATTGCCGGGCGCAAAGCCGCCCCTTGCGCTGAGGTGAACAGGGTATTGCCCTGCGGATCAAGAAGCAGGACGGCCACGTTGCGGTAGCTGGCGATCGACTCTTTAATCTTGCTGATTTTCTTTTGATCGGGATCGGCCGGTGATTGCAGTATGCGGTGCATCGCAGTGCTGATTTGCTGCAGATCGCTGATATCCTGCTCGGCGAAATGCTTTTCAACGGAATGGAGCATAAACCAGGTAAAGGCGAAAAAGGCCAGTATAGTGGAGAGACTGATAAGAAAGGTCAGCCGTAGAGCAAGAGAAAAGGGGCGCCGGGGAAGCTTAACGTGCATCCGGCACCTCCAGCATATAGCCCACGCCGCGCACCGTCTGGATCAGCTTCGGTTCAAAATCGTTATCGATTTTCGCGCGCAGCCGCTTTACCGCCACGTCAATCGCGTTTGTGTCGCTGTCAAAATTCATGTCCCACACCTGGGAGGCAATCAGGGAGCGGGGAAGCACTTCTCCCTGATGGCGCATGAAAAACTCCAGCAGGCTGAACTCTTTGCTGGTTAACAGGATGCGACTTCCGGCCCGGCTGACCTTTCTCGACACGAGGTCAACCGTCAGGTCCGCCACCTGAAGCTGGCTTTCCGCGATCACCGTATTTCCGCGTCTTAACAGCGTCCTTACCCTGGCGAGCAGCTCGGCAAAGGCGAAAGGCTTAATCAGATAATCATCCGCGCCCAGCTCCAGCCCTTTAACCCGATGTTCAATCGTACCGAGAGCCGTAAGTAACAGAATGGGCATCCCTTTGCCCGCAGAGCGGAGCATACGGACAATGTCCCAGCCGTTCACATCGGGCAGCATGATATCCAGAATCAGCAGATCGTATTCAGCGGTCATGGCGAGATGGTAGCCGTTCAGGCCATTATCCGCGTGGTCTACGACAAACCCCGCTTCAGTCAGCCCCTTACACAGGTACTCACCGGTTTTCATTTCGTCTTCGACGATCAGTATTTTCATCATGCTCCCCAGAATGGCCGCTGATGACATTCTATGGTGCCCGCGACCGTTCACAATGACTTACGTTAAAAATGACAACATTGTCATTATCCTGTCACCCGTCAAACAGGATGTGTTCCGTAGAGTAGCCCTAAAAATACTCTGGACTTCATCTGGACCGTTATGTTCCTGTTAAAACGACTAAGCATCAGTACGGTATTTATCCTGGCAGGCTGCGTCTCGCTGGCCCCCGACTATCAGCGCCCGGCGTCACCGGTACCTCAGCAATTTTCACTCTCGCGCAACGGTCTGACGCCCGCGGTGGCGGGTTATCAGGACACCGGCTGGCGCACCTTTTTTGCCGACCCGCAGGTAGCGGAGCTGATTACGGAAGCCCTGAATAACAATCGCGATGTAAAAATGGCCGCCCTGAAGGTTGAAGAGGCGCGGGCGCAGTTCAACGTGACGGATGCAGACCGTTATCCTCAGCTGAATGCGTCTTCGGGTATCACGTACAGCGGCGGGCTTAAAAGTGACAAACCCACCACGCAGCAGTACGACGCGGGCCTTGCGCTTAGCTATGAACTCGACTTCTTCGGCAAGCTGAGGAACATGAGCGAGGCTGACCGACAAAACTATTTCGCCAGCGAAGAGGCCCGGCGCGCGGTGCATATCCTGCTCGTCTCTAACGTTTCCCAGAGCTATTTCAACCAGCAACTGGCGTATAAACAGCTGCGTATTGCGCGGGAAACGCTGACAAATTACCAGCAGTCTTCTGCGTTCGTTGAGCAGCAGCTGGTGACGGGCAGTACGAACGTCCTGGCGCTGGAGCAGGCCCGGGGACAGATCGAAAGCACGCAGGCAGATATTGCCAAACGAGAGGGAGAGCTGGCGCAGGCCAATAATGCCCTGCAGCTGGTCCTCGGCACGTATCGCGCGCTCCCGGGCGACAGCGGCATGAATGCCGGCGATGTCGCGCCGGTAAAACTGCCTCCCCATCTTTCCTCAGCGATACTGTTACAGCGCCCGGATATTATGGAGGCGGAGTACCAGCTTAAAGCGGCCGATGCGAATATCGGCGCCGCGCGTGCCGCCTTTTTCCCGTCCATATCACTAACCAGCGGGCTTTCCACAGGTAGTACGGAATTATCCAGCCTGTTCACGTCAGGGAGCGGGATGTGGAATTTTATTCCTAAAATCGAAATTCCCATTTTCAATGCGGGCAGGAATAAGGCCAACCTGAAGCTGGCTGAAATTCGCCAGCAGCAGTCGGTTGTTAATTACGAACAAAAAATTCAGTCCGCCTTCAAACAGGTTGCCGACGCGCTCGCGCTGCGGGACAGCATTAACCAGCAGCTTGCTGCGCAACAGCGGTATCTTGATTCGCTACGCATCACCCTGCAGCGGGCCAGAGGGTTATATTCCAGCGGGGCGGTCAGCTATATCGAAGTGCTTGACGCGGAACGTTCTCTTTTCTCCACGCAGCAAAATATTCTCGACCTTATTTATGCCCGGCAGGTTAATGAAATTAATCTTTTCACCGCGCTCGGCGGCGGTTGGGTCGAATAACGTTATTTAATTAAACAGGAAAATAAACATGCGCAATTCACTTAAGGCTGTTGTATTCGGTGCGATCTCTATTGTGTTTTCTGCTGGCCTCCAGGCTGAAGTTCATCAGCACGAGGGGATGAGTGCTGCCAGCGAAGGGAGCTCAGAGCAGCTCATCACCGGGACCGGTATCGTGAAGGACATTGATCTCACGAATAAAAAAGTCACGATTTCTCATGAGGCCATCCCTGCGATTGGCTGGCCCGCGATGACCATGCGTTTCACCTTTATTCAGGCCGATGAGAGCATCAACGCCTTAAAAGTCGGCAGTCACGTTGATTTTTCATTTGTTCAGCAGGGCAATATCTCTTTACTGAAGAGCATTAAATAGCGAGATACGGCATGGCCTCATTAAAAATAAAATATGCTGCCATGATAGTCAGCAGCCTGATTGCGGGAGGGCTGATATCCGTGACGGCATGGCAGGCTTTTCATTCGTCTGAAAAAACAGAAAACAGCGTCTCTGAAAGAAAGGTGCTTTTCTGGTATGACCCGATGAAGCCTGACGTGAAATTCGATAAGCCCGGTAAATCGCCGTTTATGGATATGGATCTGGTGCCTAAATATGCGGACGAAAATGACGATAAAAGCGGCACCGGAATACGTATCGACCCGACACAGGTTCAGAATCTGGGATTAAAAACGCAAAAGGTGACGCGCGGAACGCTGAATTATGCCCAGACGATCCCGGCCAACGTCAGCTATAACGACTATCAGTTTGTCATTGTGCAGGCGCGTGCGGAAGGGTTCGTGGAGAAAGTGTATCCGCTGACGACGGGCGATAAGGTGAAGAAAGGCACGCCGCTGATTGATATTACCATTCCGGACTGGGTCGAAGCGCAGAGCGAGTTTCTGCTGCTATCCGGCACCGGTGGAACGCCAACGCAAATAAAAGGTGTGCTGGAGCGTCTTCGCCTGGCCGGAATGCCGGATGACGATATTCAGAGGCTGCGTGCGACCCGAACGATCCAGACCCGGTTTACCATCAAGGCGCCTATCGACGGGGTGATAACGGCCTTTGACCTGCGTACCGGGATGAATATTTCCAAAGATAAGGTGGTGGCGCAAATTCAGGGAATGGATCCGGTCTGGATCAGCGCGGCAGTACCTGAATCCATCGCTTATCTGCTGAAAGATACCTCGCAGTTTGCTGTTTCCATACCGGCTTATCCGGATAAATCCTTCCCGGTTGAAAAGTGGAGTCTTCTGCCGAGCGTGGATCAAACCACCCGTACGCTGCAGGTGCGCCTGCAGGTCTCCAACAAGGATGAACTGCTGAAACCGGGCATGAATGCGTACCTGAAGCTAAATACCCAAAGCCAGGAAATGCTGCTGATCCCCTCCCAGGCCGTAATCGATACCGGCAAAGAACAGCGCGTTATTACCGTTGATGCGGACGGGAAATTTGTGCCGAAAAGGATCCACGTTCTGCATGAAGCTCAGCAGCAGTCCGGCATTGGTAGCGGACTGGAAGAGGGAGAGTCGGTAGTGGTCAGCGGTCTGTTCCTGATTGACTCGGAGGCCAATATTACCGGCGCGCTGGAGCGCATGCGTCACGCTGAAACGGCTGACGGCGCGCATTCTGGCCATTAAGGAGACGATGATGATTGAATGGATTATCCGGCGGTCAGTCGCCAACCGTTTCCTGGTCATGATGGGGGCGCTCTTCCTCAGCGTCTGGGGGACATGGACCATCATCAACACCCCGGTCGATGCCTTGCCCGATCTGTCTGACGTTCAGGTGATTATCAAAACCAGCTATCCCGGCCAGGCTCCGCAGATTGTTGAAAACCAGGTGACCTATCCACTCACCACCACCATGCTGTCGGTTCCCGGCGCAAAGACCGTGCGCGGTTTTTCGCAGTTTGGTGATTCGTATGTCTATGTCATTTTTGAAGACGGTACCGATTTGTACTGGGCCCGTTCGCGCGTGCTGGAGTATCTGAACCAGGTTCAGGGCAAACTCCCTGCCGGTGTGAGCTCAGAGATCGGCCCTGATGCCACGGGCGTGGGCTGGATATTTGAGTATGCGCTGGTGGATCGCAGCGGAAAACACGATCTCGCCGAGTTACGCTCGTTGCAGGACTGGTTCCTGAAATTTGAACTGAAAACGATCCCGAACGTGGCTGAAGTGGCCTCCGTCGGCGGCGTGGTGAAGCAGTATCAGATCCAGGTCAATCCGTTAAAACTGGCTCAGTACGGCATTAGTCTGCCGGAGGTTAAGCAGGCCCTTGAGTCGTCTAACCAGGAGGCAGGGGGATCGTCAGTTGAAATGGCGGAAGCGGAGTATATGGTCCGGGCCAGCGGTTATCTGCAGACGATGGACGATTTCAATAACATCGTCCTGAAAACCGGCGAGAACGGGGTACCGATTTACCTTCGTGATGTTGCCCGCGTACAAACGGGGCCGGAAATGCGGCGCGGTATTGCCGAGCTTAACGGGCAGGGTGAAGTGGCGGGCGGCGTGGTGATCCTGCGTTCGGGTAAAAACGCGCGCGAGGTCATTACGGCGGTGAAAGATAAGCTGGAGACGCTGAAGGCCAGCCTGCCGGAAGGTGTTGAGATTGTGACTACCTACGATCGCAGCCAGCTCATCGATCGGGCAATCGACAACCTGAGTTCTAAGCTGCTCGAAGAATTTATC
Organism: Enterobacter sp. DC4; assembly: GCF_000568095.1. Lineage (NCBI taxonomy): Bacteria > Pseudomonadati > Pseudomonadota > Gammaproteobacteria > Enterobacterales > Enterobacteriaceae > Enterobacter > Enterobacter sp. DC4. Next base: position 737,468 of record NZ_AZUB01000002.1, read on the forward strand.
GTGGTGGCCATCGTCTGCGCCCTGTTCCTGTGGCACGTTCGCTCGGCGCTGGTGGCGATTATCTCTCTGCCGCTTGGCCTGTGTATTGCCTTTATCGTCATGCATTTCCAGGGACTGAACGCCAATATCATGTCGCTGGGAGGCATTGCCATTGCCGTCGGCGCGATGGTGGATGCCGCTATCGTGATGATTGAAAACGCGCACAAACGGCTGGAAGAGTGGGATCACCAGCATCCGGGAGAGCAGATTGATAACGCTACGCGCTGGAAGGTGATCACCAACGCCTCTGTCGAGGTTGGCCCCGCGCTGTTTATCAGCCTGCTGATTATCACCTTATCCTTCATTCCTATCTTTACCCTTGAGGGTCAGGAAGGGCGGCTGTTTGGTCCGCTGGCCTTCACGAAAACGTACGCCATGGCGGGCGCGGCCGCGCTGGCCATCATTGTTATCCCCATCCTGATGGGATTCTGGATCCGGGGTAAAATTCCCGCTGAGACCAGTAACCCATTGAACCGGCTACTGATTAAAGCCTATCATCCGCTACTGATTCGTGTGCTCCACTGGCCTAAAACAACCCTGCTGGTTGCGGCCTTATCCATCTTCACGGTGATCTGGCCCCTGAGCCAGGTGGGCGGCGAGTTCCTGCCAAAGATAAATGAAGGTGACCTGCTGTATATGCCGTCAACATTGCCGGGCGTCTCTCCGGCTGAAGCTGCCGCGCTGTTACAGACAACGGACAAGCTCATCAAAACCGTACCTGAAGTGGCCTCGGTGTTTGGCAAAACCGGCAAGGCCGAAACGGCAACGGATTCCGCTCCGCTCGAAATGGTGGAGACCACTATTCAGCTCAAGCCTGAGGATCAGTGGCGGCCCGGCATGACCATTGACAAGATCGTTGATGAGCTAGACAAGACCGTTCGTTTGCCGGGCCTGGCGAACCTCTGGGTTCCGCCCATTCGTAACCGGATAGACATGCTTTCGACCGGGATCAAAAGCCCCATCGGTATCAAAGTGTCAGGTACCGTTCTGTCGGATATTGACGCCACGGCCCAGAGCATTGAGGCGGTAGCCAAAACGGTGCCGGGCGTGGTGTCTGCCCTGGCTGAACGTCTGGAGGGCGGGCGCTACATCGATGTTGATATCAACCGGGAAAAAGCCTCCCGCTACGGGATGACGGTGGGTGATGTGCAGCTGTTCGTCTCCTCGGCCATCGGTGGGGCGACGGTGGGTGAAACGGTGGAAGGCGTCGCCCGATACCCGATTAATATTCGCTATCCTCAGGACTACCGGAACAGCCCGAGCGCGTTGAAGCAGATGCCTCTCCTCACGCCGATGAAACAGCAGATCACGCTGGGCGATGTGGCGGATATCAACGTGGTTTCCGGCCCCACGATGCTAAAAACGGAGAATGCCCGACCTGCGAGCTGGATTTATATCGATGCCCGCGGCAGGGATATGGTGTCGGTGGTGAACGACATTAAAATGGCTATCAGTCAGAACGTAAAGCTGAGACCGGGTACCAGCGTCTCATTCTCTGGACAGTTTGAACTGCTCGAACACGCCAACAAGAAACTGAAGCTGATGGTGCCGATGACGGTGATGATCATCTTCATTCTGCTGTATCTGGCGTTCCGTCGCGTGGATGAAGCGTTGCTGATCCTGATGAGTCTGCCGTTCGCCCTGGTCGGAGGAATATGGTTCCTCTACTGGCAGGGCTTCCATATGTCTGTGGCAACCGGCACCGGTTTTATCGCTCTGGCCGGGGTAGCGGCAGAATTTGGGGTGGTCATGCTGATGTATTTGCGTCATGCCATTGAAGCACACCCGGCGTTATCCCATCGGGAAACGTTCACCGAACAGGGGCTAGATGACGCTCTTTATCATGGCGCGGTGCTGCGCGTGCGGCCAAAGGCGATGACCGTCGCGGTGATTATTGCCGGTCTGCTGCCCATTATGTGGGGTACCGGTGCCGGGTCAGAAGTCATGAGCCGGATAGCGGCGCCCATGATTGGCGGCATGATCACGGCACCGCTGCTATCGCTGTTTATTATTCCGGCGGCGTATAAGTTAATTTGGCTGCGCAGGCATAAAAAACACATTTGATGAACATAAAGGACACTGAAAGGTGTCCTTTTTTTATTCTGCGCTGAACTGAAGGGGGAGGGAGATCGCCTCTGACAGAATTGTCATCAGCCCGTCACGCGGTAAACAGGGGCTGCTTTTTATAATTAAATCATAAATAAGGCCCCATATGTCTGGCACTTTAACTTCGGAGATACAACCATGAAAAAGATCCTTTTATCTGTTATTGCCATCCTGGCGGTTTCTGCATCCAGCTGGGCTGCAGAGACCAACAACCGTGAACAGGCAGCAATGTCTCATGACATGATGCAATGCAACACATCGGATTCGAGCCAGGGCATGGCGGAAATGCATAAGGAGATGATCAAAACCCGTCCATGCGGTACTAACGAAACAGCGACGTCGTTTTCCGCGATGAATGAACACGAGAAAGCGGCGATTGCACACGAGACGGCGAATAACGGCCAGTCTTCGGTCAGCCATCAGCAGCAGGCGCAACAACATCGTCGCCAGATGACAGAGAATTAATCCGCTGCTTAGCCGGCAGGGAATGTCGCCTTTACGCTCCCTGTTCGGTCTGCCCGCGTTAAACCATTATTATTTTGATAAAACTGATTATTACTTTGATAAAAACGGCGCTGCACGGGAATCATTCTCACGCAGCGCCGCTTTTGATGGACACATTTCACTCAACGGCGCGGCTTTTACGCGTGCACAATCACAAAAACGAACCCTGATGCTCACCTCGTTGATCTCTGGCACAAATCTTGGATTTGTACGTAGCGATGGGCTTTTCCCGTGGCTACTTACAGGATTGATAATAAGGGGAGCATTATGTGTGCTTTGCGTTCAGCGTCGCCAGGACGCGTGGATGGATTGGCGAAAGTCAAAGGAACCGCCCTATATGGCGATGATATTACACTGCCGGATATGCTCTACGGCGTTTGTCGCTATGCGGATATTCCCGCAGGAAAAATCGACGAGCTGGATCTTAGCGACGCGTTGGCGGTAGACGGCGTGGTGAGGATTGCCACCTGGCAGGATATTCCCGGCACGCCGGTGGTGGGCATTATCGTTAAAGATTACCTGCCGATAGTTAAAGACGAGGTGGTCTTTCACGGCGACGTCATCGCCGTTGTCGCAGCGACCACCTATGAGGCGGCATGCGAAGCGGCCGACAAAATCCACGTGCGCTACACGCCGTATGCGCCGCTCACCGACGTGGAAGCGGCGCTGGCGCCCAGTGCACGGCGAATTCACCCTGAGCGCGACGACAATATTGCCGCGCATCACCACACCATTAAAGGCGATATCGAAAAGGGATTTGCCGACTCCCGGCATATCCTTGAACGCGAATATGAGGTCGGCTTCCAGGAACACGCCTATATTGAACCGGAAGTGGTACTGACCTGGCTGGATCCTACTGACGGCAGCCTGATTATTTCCGGCTCTATTCAGAACCCGCACCGGGTGCGCGGCTTCGTGGCCAAATTTATGGGCTGCCCGCAGAGCCACATCAACGTCAAACGCGCGGTCATGGGTGGTTCATTTGGCGGTAAGGATGACGTGATTGATCATCTTGCCTGCCGCTCGGCGCTTCTGACGCGCTTGACCGGGAAGCCGATCAAGTTCGCCTATACCCGCGAACAGTCCATTATTGAAAGCTGCAAACGCCACCCCTACAAAATGAAATACAAAGTAGGGTTGAACGACGCCGGACGTATCCAGGCAATGAAAATCGATATTCTGGCCGACAGCGGCGGCTATGCGGCCTCATCGCCGTTTGTCACCTGGCGATCTTCCGTACAGGCAGCTGGCCCGTACGCGATCCCCAACGTTCATATCGATGTCAAGGCGGTGTACACCAATAACAGCTATACCTCCGCGATGCGCGGTTTTGGCTCGCCGCAGGTGGTTTATGCTAATGAATCATTGATGGATGAAATCGCTGAATATCTCAATATCTCACCGGTTGAAATTCGTGAAATCAATGCATTACGTCAGGGCGATACGTCCGTGACTGGCCAGGTTTTTGATCAGCATACGGTGTCGGCACATGAGGTGCTGAAAAAGGCGGCGGCCTCGGCGGAATTTATGGCCAAACGTAATCATTACCACGTCCTGAATGAGCAAGGCGGCGTGTATCGCTATGGCATTGGGCTGGCGCTCAGCTATCGCGGTTGCTCCATTGGCGCGGAAGGGGTTGATACCTCAACGGCGCTGATTCAGGTCAACGAAGATGGCAGCATTAATCTCTCTACGTCGGTATCGGAAAACGGTCAGGGCCTGCAAACCACGATGTCGCTTATCGCCGCTGAAGCTTTCGGGATAACGATGACCGACATCCACTTCAGCGAACCGCCCACCTCTGTGATTGGCGACGGCGGCTCGACCGCCGCCACGCGCGGGACCATGGTCGGCGGCGGGGCGATTCTGGATGCCGCGGAGAAAATTAAGCGGCGCATTCTGAGCGTGGTGGGTGAGACCATCGGCGCGACATGCCTTGAAGACACCTGCTGGCAGGACGGTTTTATCATCAATAAACAGGATGATAGCCAGCGCATAGCGTTTAAAGATGCGGTCAATAAAACCAAATGGGCCAGCGTCAGCCTCACCGAGTACGGCTGGTTTGTGCCGCCGCCGATCCACTGGGATGAAGAAAAAGGCTGCGGCAGCCCGTATTTCACCTGGGTTTATGGCTGCCAGATCGCGGAAGTGCGGGTCAACACCAGCACCGGTAAGACCGACCTGCTGCACGTTACCGCCGCGCATGACGTGGGCCAGGTGCTGAACCCGGTCGGCTTTGAAGGCCAGGTATGCGGCGGCATCGCACAGGGCTTTGGCTACGCGCTGCTGGAAGATTTTAATATTGAACATGGGCAGGTGAAGTCCGAGAACTTTGACAGCTACCTGCTGCCGACCATCAAGGATATTCCCTCTATTACGGTGATCGGGGTGGAAAACCCGGATAAAGCGGGCCCGCTGGGGGCGAAAGGCATTGGCGAACCGGCCACCGAACTGGCGGCAGCCGCCATCAACAACGCCGTAAGCTTTGCGCTGGGCACGCGTTATAGCCAACTGCCGCTGACGCTGGAGCAGGTGATTCTCGGCTATAACCTGAAAAAACCGGCGCGCCAGAGCGAGCTGATGATTGAGCAGGAGAACAAAAAGCAGGTGCTGCGGCTTACCGACGTCACGGTGACGCGGCCGAAGAGTCTGGATGAGGCGCTGGCACTGCTGAGAAGTGACGGTGTCACCGCAATTGCGGGCGGTACAGATGTCATCGTGCAGGGGCGTCTGCAAACCAAACCGGTGAGGCTGGTTGATATCTCCCGCCTCAGCGAGCTGACCGGTATAACGGAAGATCCGCAAAGCCATGACGTGTCCATCGGCGCGGCGGTCACCTTCAACCGTATTACCGACCATCCGATGCTGCGCGAACGCTACCCGCTGCTGGTGCAGGCCTGCCATACGGTCGGTTCTCATCAGATCCGTAACCGCGCCACCATCGGCGGCAATATCGTCAACGCCGCGCCGTGCGGCGACTCGATTCCGCCATCGATTCTTTACGATGCCAGCATCGAACTGCGTTCCCACACCGCCGTCCGCCGCATGTCGCTGGCCGAGTTTCTGCTCTCGGGCTACAAAACGCAACGCCAGCCGGATGAGCTGCTCACTCGCGTGATTCTCCCGGCTCCGGCGCACCCTAAAGCGAAGGGGTTTTACCATCAATTGGGGCGGCGAAACGCGCTGAACATTACCCGTCAGAGCTTAACCGCGCTGCTGGAGTTCGCTGCTGACGGTACCGTCAGCTACTGTCGGCTGGTCGACGGCGCGTTGTTCAGCAAACCGCAGCGTCTGCTTGACGTTGAGCGCTGTCTGCTGGGGCAGCGCATCACGCCGCAAACCATTGATAGCGCCTGCGAGGTGCTGGACAAGCTGATTTATGCCGCCATCGGCAAACGCTGGTCCGCCGCCTATAAGCAGCCGGTTTTTGTCAGCATGTTCCGCGACATGATGGCGCAGGCATCCGCTCAATAATCAGTGAAAGCAGGGCGCCTGGCGCCCTGTCGAGGACAAAACAATGAGTATCATTAAAGTGAAGGTTAACGGCAAACTGGTAGAAGCCAAAGTTGAAGGCAATATGCGTCTGCTGGATTTGGTTCGCAACACGCTGAAGTTAACCGCAACGAAAGAGGGCTGTTCTATCGGTGAATGCGGCGCCTGTACGGTGATGATGGACGGCAAAGCGGTCTGTTCCTGTCTGGTGCTGGCGGAACAGTGCGATGAAGCGGAAATCAACACCCTGGAAGGGCTAAACGACAACCCAATTACGCAAAAACTACAGCATGCTTTTGTGGAGAGAGGCGGCGTACAGTGCGGCTTCTGCACGCCGGGCGTGCTGGTCAGTACGACCGCGCTGCTGCAGGAAGTGCCACAGCCGAGTGACGAACAATTGAAAGATGTTCTGGAGGGGAATATCTGTCGCTGCACTGGCTACCAGCCGATTCTTGATTCTATCCACCACGCGTTAAAGTCATAACGCGATGATGGCGCGCCGGGGAGGTTCAGACCTCCCCAGCAGCGCCGTTTACGCGAGACTCTCGCTGCATTCACGCAGCCGTGCTTTAAGTTTCGCATACTCTTCTACAACGTAGCGCTCTGCTGCCGCCTGATCGGTAATCGCCTCTACCCGTACCGCACAGTACTTGTATTCTGGGGTCTTAGTGATGGGGCTGAGATTTTCCGTGACCAGTTCGTTACAGGCGCCAATCCACCAGTGGTAGGTCATGTAAATGGCCCCTTTGTTTGGCCGTTCGCTCACTTTCGCCCGGGTAATAATCCGCCCCTTACGCGAATTCACCCACACCAGCGCTTCATCGACAATGCCTAAACGCGCCGCGTCGGCGGTGTTGATCTGCGCATAGCCCGGTTCATCCGCCAGCGTAGAAAGCGCCGAACAGTTCCCGGTCATCGAGCGACATGAGTAGTGGCCCACTTCGCGTACCGTGGAGAGCACCATGGGAAATTCCTCGGTCAATTTGTCGATCGGCGCCACCCAGTCGCAGGTGAAAAACTGCGCCAGCCCGTCTGGCGTGGAGAAACGATCTTCGAACAGCCATGAGGTACCCTTATCCGCTGGAGATTCATCGCGACACGGCCACTGCACGTACCCCAGTTCACCCATTTTCTCATAGGTGGCGCCGAAGAAATCCGGACACAAATGGCGCATTTCATCCCAGATTTCCTGCGTGTTACGGTAGTGCATCGGATAACCCATGCGGGTGGCGATTTCGCTGACGATCTGCCAGTCGGTTTTCAGATCCCACTGTGGCTCCACCGCTTTAAAGAAGCGCTGGAACCCCCGGTCGGCGGCGGTATAAACCCCTTCATGCTCGCCCCACGATGTGGAGGGCAGGATGACGTCGGCCGCGGCCGCGGTTTTGGTCATGAAAATATCCTGCACAATCACCAGCTCCAGCGTCTCAAACGCCTTACGCACCGCCGACAGCTCGGCGTCGGTTTGCAGCGGATCTTCCCCCATGATGTACGCCGCACGGACTTCGCCGTGTGCCGCCCGGTGCGGTAGCTCGCTGATGCGATACCCGGTATGCGCCGGCAGGCTCTCAACCCCCCAGGCTTTGGCGAACTTCTCGCGATTTTCGGCCTCTTTCACGAACTGATAGCCCGGATAAGTATCCGGTAGGGCCCCCATATCACAGGCCCCCTGCACGTTATTTTGCCCGCGAACCGGGTTGACGCCGACGCTCGCTTTGCCAAGATTACCGGTCATAATCGCCAGGCTGGTCAGCGCGCGTACCGTTTCTACTCCCTGAAAGAACTGGGTGACACCCATGCCCCATAAAATCGTGGCCGTTGCCGCGCTGGCGTACAGTCGCGCGCAGGCGCGAATGTCCTGCGCGCTAATGCCGGTAATCTCTTCAACCGATTCCGGGGGATAGCCTTCGACAATTTTACGGTACTCCTCAAAGCCTTCAGAACGCTGGGCAACAAATGATTTATCGTAAAGATCCTCCGCAATGATGACGTGGGCAATGGCGTTCAACAGCGCGATATTAGAGCCGTTTTTAAGCGCCAGGTGCATATCGGCGATGCGGGCGGTTTCAATACGCCGTGGATCGCAAACGATAATTTTTGCGCCATTTCGCTTCGCATTAAGCACATGCCTGGCAACGATAGGGTGAGAATCTGCCGGGTTGTAGCCGAAGATAAACACCAGTTCGCTGTTATCAATTTCAGTGATGGCATTGCTCATAGCGCCGTTTCCGACCGACTGGTGCAGACCTGCAACCGAAGGGCCGTGTCAGACGCGCGCGCAGCAGTCAACGTTATTCGTACCGATAACCGCGCGGGCGAATTTTTGCATCACATAGTTGGTTTCGTTGCCGGTCCCCCGTGAAGAACCGGTGGTTTGAATGGCATCAGGGCCATATTTCGCTTTCATCTCGCTAAGCCGCGTGGCGACGTAATCCAGCGCTTCATCCCACGAGACGGCTTCCAGCTTGCCGCCGCGCTGGCGGCGTATCATCGGCATTTGCAGGCGCGGCGTCAGAATGCGGGTATCGTGGACAAAATCCCAGCCGTAGTAGCCTTTCAGGCACAGCGTACCCTGGTTGTTTTTGCCCATCGCCGCCTCGGCGCGAACGATCCGCCCGCCCTCAACCATCAGTTGCAGCTTGCAGCCAGCGGCACAGTAAGGGCAGACAGTGGTCACTTTCTTCATCATGGCTTTCCTGATAATGGTGACATCCTAAAACAACAGCCAAAAATCAAAGCGGCTGCTGACCCCAAAGGCAATGGCGTGCTGGACGGCGGGCAGGGTCATTAACGCCAGCACCAGCAACGCCAGTATGATTCGGTTTTGCATTATTCTCCCCCGCTGTGCTGTGGCTGTTGGCCCTTCTGTACCTTGCGCAGCAGCAGCCACATTCGAACGGTGCGTACCGCCATATTTCGTGCCGCGGCGCTCGGCGGCAGCGGATCGGGTTCCGGAATATCGTGAGAAATACGCAGTGGCACGCTGCCGTTGAGCGTCAGGTTGGCGACGATTGCCGTGAGCGTCCCGATGGTAATACCGCTGTGGAGGAACAGCTGCATCATCGGCGGGAACTGGGTAAACAGGTTGGGTACCAGGACCAGCATCATGCCCAGACCAAGCGTCAGTGCTACCACCATGCCATTGTTATTGTTACGGTAGTCGACCTGGCCAAGGGTACGAATACCGGAGACGGCGACCATGCCAAACATCACGATCCCGGCGCCGCCCAGGATCGGTTTGGGGATCAGCACAACCAGCGCGGCCATTTTCGAGAACAGGCCCATCAAAATGAGAATCGCCCCAGAGACCGATACCACAAAGCGGCTGCGTACGCCGGTCAGGCCGATTAGGCCGACGTTCTGCGCAAAAGCGGCATAGGGGAAAAGGTTGAAGAAGCCGCAAATGGTGGTGGCCAGCCCGCAGGTGTTCAGGCCGTTGCGTAGCATGGTGGCATCCACTTTCTTACCGACGATATCGCCGGTGGCCATAATCGAGGACATGGTTTCCACCATCACCACGACCATGACCATGGACAGCAGGGCGACGGGAACGATATGAAACTCAGGGCGGGCAAACTGCATGACCAACGGCAGATGCAGCCACGGGGTGGCGTTCACCAGGTGAAAGTCGAGCGGCTTGAAGAAGCTCCAGAGGATAGTGCCAATAATCAGCCCGATCAGCACCGCCGTGTTTTTGACCACCCCGGTGGCGAAGGTGTACAGGTTGAGAATGATGACCAGCGTAATCGCGGCCATCAGCAGGGAAAACAGGTCGCCGAAGCCTTGCATTTCACTGCTCCCGCCGCCGATCCACCCGCCGGCCACCGGCATAATCGACAGGCCAATCAGCGTGACAATACTGCCCATCACCACCCTGGGAAAGAAACGAATCAGGCGACTAATCCACGGCGCGCAGCAGAGGATAAAGATCCCTGAGACAATTACCGAACCGGAAATAGCACCGATACCGTACTCTTTGCCAATCAGCACCATCGGGATCAGCGCGGCGAAGGTGCAGCCCTGAATCAGCGGCAACCGGCAGCCGAGCCAGGGACGAATCCCCATCGACTGGACGATGGTTGCCGCGCCGCAGATAAACAGATCGGCGCTAATCAATAGAATGATGTGCTCGGCGGGTAGGCCAACGGCGTTGCCCACCACCAGAGGAACGGCCACCGCACCGGCGTACATCACCAGCACGTGCTGCAGTCCGTAGAGAATCATTTGCGTTACCGGCAAAACCTCATCGACCGGCGCCGTTGAAGCCGTCGAGCGTGAGGCAGGAATGGCTGAATCTTTCATGAGGTGGTTATCTCCTTTACGACTTTCGCCTGGTTGAGAGCGGAAGTTACGATTCGAAGGCAGTTGCCTCCCTGAACTGATGTCGTCATCAGCGTGATGCGCGCACGGCGAAAACTATGCGTAAGCTGTGCCAGAATTAACCGTTTGGCGGAGCAAAGAATATTTTTGTGAATGGAGTCACGACTTGTTGGATATAACTACGCGGTGGTGAAACAGGAATGAAAGGGGAATAAATGCCCGGCTATCACTATGAGAGTAAGTCTCTCATTTTGGTATCGAATAAGATAAAAGACGCCGACGCGGAAAAATGAGAATAATTGTTTATTTGACCTGCATCGCAAAAAATAACCCCAGCAGACGTGAAACCAAAAATGCGCCTGAATATTGCATCGCGACCCTTGATGAATATCTGAATAATAAAAGGGAAGCCAATGAACCGATTTATTGTGGCTGATGCCACCCGCTGTATTGGTTGTCATGCCTGCGAGGTTGCTTGCGTGACCGCCCATCATCAGGATAACTGGCCGCTGCAGCGCCGCGATTTCATGCCGCGCATTCACGTTGTTTTCCACCGTAAAGAGAGCCGTACCGCCACTTGCCACCACTGTAACGACGCTCCCTGCGTGGCGTCCTGCCCAACTGAGGCGCTCTATTTCGCTAACAACAGCATTCAGCTGAAGCAGGAAAAATGTATTGGCTGTAAGAACTGCGTCATCAGCTGTCCGTTCGGGGCTATCGAAATGGTCGCCGCCAATGAAGACGCGCCGCAGCTGGCGCAGAAATGCGACCTGTGCAGCGAACACCCCAGCGGCCAACCGGCCTGCGTGGCCACCTGCCCAACGCAGGCGCTGCGCCTGATGGATGAGCAACAGCTTGAAAAGATGCGCCGCGAGCGGCAGACGCGTACCGTACTCGGGCAGACGGTGCAGCCGCGCCAGCCGCGGCTTCGTGAAATGTTCCTCGCTAAACCCCCTCGCTTCGGGGCGCAAAAAGTCGACGCAGCGCTGCGCAAAACGCATTTCGAGGAGATTTACTACGGCCTGGGCTGCTCAGAAGCCGAATATGAGAGCGAACGCTGCCTGAGCTGCGCGCAGAAAGCGTGGTGCAACTGGACCTGCCCGCTGCATAACCACATTCCCGATTTCATTCGCCTGGTTAATGAAGGAAAAATCATTGAAGCGGCGGAGCTGTGCCATCAGAGCAGCTCATTGCCGGAAATTTGTGGCCGCGTTTGCCCGCAGGATCGTTTATGCGAAGGGGCCTGCACACTGAAAAACGAGGGGGGCTCGGTGGCGATTGGCAATCTCGAACGCTACATCACCGACACCGCGTTTGCTATGGGCTGGCGTCCGGAGGTGGCTGGCGTGACGCCGCGCAAGGAGCGGGTTGCCATTATTGGCGCGGGGCCTGCGGGGCTGGGCTGCGCCGATATTCTGGTGCGTGCAGGGGTACAGGTGGATGTCTTTGATAAGCATCCGGAAATTGGCGGCCTGCTGACGTTTGGCATCCCACCCTTCAAGCTGGATAAAGGGATCCTTGGCATGCGCCGGACGATCTTCAGCGAAATGGGCATTCAATTTCATTTAAACCAGGAAGTTGGGCGTGATATCGACTTTCACGATTTGGTCGCCAATTACGATGCGGTATTCCTCGGCGTCGGCACCTATGGCCTGATGGCCGCGGGGCTGGAGGGTGAAGACGCGCCTGGCGTGGTCCAGGCGCTGCCGTTCCTGATCGCCAGCACCCGCGAGGTGATGGGGCTTGAAGAGAGCGCGGAGTATCCGCTTGTTGATATTCAGGACAAGCACGTGGTGGTGCTTGGCGGCGGCGATACCGCGATGGATTGCCTGCGTACGGCGGTGCGGCGCGGGGCCGCGAGCGTGACCTGCGCCTATCGTCGCGACGAGCTGAGCATGCCCGGCTCAATAAAAGAGGTGGTCAACGCGCGGGAGGAGGGTGTGGAATTCCAGTTCAACGTCCAGCCGCAGTATATCCAGCGCAACCGTAAGGGGCAGGTCAGCGCGATCGGCATGATTCGCACCGACATGGGAGAACCTGGGGCGGATGGCCGCCGCCGTCCAAGGCCGATTGTGGGCTCCGGCTTTGAGATACAGGCGGATGTCCTGATCATGGCATTTGGTTTCCAGGCTCACGATATGCCATGGCTACGCGGCCACGGCGTTCAGCTGGACCGCTGGGGGCAGATCCGGACCGGCGGCAGCGGTCGCGGCACCACGCAAACCAGCAACGACAAGATTTTTGCCGGCGGTGACGCGGTACACGGCGCTGACCTGGTGGTCACGGCGATGGTGGCGGGGCGTCAGGCCGCCAGTGAAATGCTGACGTTGTTTAACAGCAAGGAGGGGGCATGACCAGCTTTATCATGGCCAACCCGGCGTCCTGCATTGGCTGTCGCACCTGCGAGATTGCCTGCGCGCTGGAACATGCCACAGAACATGCGGCGTTCGCGCCGCGCTTAACGGTGCTGCGTTTGAATACGCTTAGCGTGCCGGTAATGTGTCATCAGTGTGAAAATGCCCCCTGCGTGGGGGCGTGCCCAGTGGGCGCATTAACCATGGGGGACGAGCGGGTGGAAGCCGATGTCGCCCGCTGTATCGGCTGTCAGAGTTGCGTGTTGGCCTGTCCGTTTGGCGTGATTAGCGTCGAGGTGGCGAAATATAAATCAGCGACGATTGTGAAGTGCGATCTCTGCCACGGGCGCGAACGCGGCCCGGCCTGTATTGACGTCTGCCCAACGGCGGCGTTAAGTAAAATCACCGGCGAGGCGCTGGCGGAAATGCAAAAGCAGCGCAAGATAACCACCGCATTCTGACGTTATAGCCAGGCCCGGCCCGCATGCGCGACCGGGCCTGATGTTGTGGTTCAGTCTAGTCCATCCATCCGTTTCCACATCTTCACCGCCACCTTACGCGCTTCGGCAAAAATCGGCTCGCAGTCGAAGGTAAACTGGCGGTTTTCATAGACCATCACGCCGTTGACCATCACGCTGTGTACGCTGCCCGATCCCATGCCAAAGGCGATATGCCCGGCGATGTTTTCCGCCAATAACGGGGTAGGCGGCAGATAGTCGCAGACGGTGAGATCCGCTTTATATCCCGCTGCAATACGGCCAAACTGCGCATTGAAGTTGCGGCTGAGTAGTGTATTACCGTTGCTGAGCGCCCGGGCAAAACTGTCTGGCCAGAGCGGGCCACCGGCGTCGCGATGCTTGAAGAACGCGAACTTAAGCTCTTCAAACATATCGGAACCGATGCCGTCGGTGCCCAGCGCCAGGTTGCGGTAGGTGGTCAGCTTGTGGTTGTAACCCACGTGGTTATTCATGTTTGAACGCGCGTTATGCACCAGGAAACCGTCGCGTTCGTTCAGTAAGGCGATATCGGCGTCGGAGAGATACAGGCCGTGAGCGATCAGCGTCTTAGGGCCGATCAGGTCAAATTCCGCCAGGCGAACCAGCAGATCCTTAGCGTAGTGATGATGACTATGCGAGACGTCATAGCTGTCCTCCGCCGCGTGGATATGCAGCCCGCGGCCGGTCGCCTTCACTGCTTCGCTTAGCATCGATAAACCAGCATCGGTGACGGTAAACGGTGCATGCGCGCCGATATGCGCCTCGACCAGGTATGGCGCATTCCCCGCTTCGCGCGCGTGGTCAATTTCGCGAGCAAAGCGGATATTTTCTTCTACGCTGGCCTGTAGCTCCTGCTGGCCACCGTTGCGATCGGTGGTTTCAAAGCAGGTCATGCCGCGCAGGCCCACCTTCAGGAACGCGTTACGGAGCTGGCTCAGTGAGCCGGCAATGTAGTTCGGCGAGGCATGATGATCGATGACCGCCGTGCAGCCGCTGCGAATCGCCTCCATGGCGCAGATAAGCCCGCTGTAGTACAGCGACTCTTCGTCCAGCGCGCGGTCTAGCCGCCACCATAGGTTTTTCAGCGTCGAGATAAAGTCCGGGCTCGGGGCGATATTGGCCTGAATGCCGCGCGATAATCCCGAATAGAAGTGGTTGTGGGAACAGACCATTCCCGGCATCACCAGCTTGCCGTGCATCTCCTTTATTTTTGCCTGCGGGTATTGATGGCCAAGATCGTGACCGACCGCGACGATGTCCGTATTTTCGATTACGATGTCGACATTTTCCTGCACCATTGCCGGATAGAGTTGGGCGATGGTGGCGCTTTTTAGCATTAGCTGACTCATACTTCAACGGCCCCCAGAAGATAGTGGTGATGGCAATAGACATGGCTGATGATGCGGCACATGGCTTCCAGCTGCGGTGGTATCTGGTTGAACTGCCCGCCATCGTCGAACGTCAGCAGCCAGGTTTGATCGTTCTGGCGAATATGGACGCGATTCCCATCGACCAGGAAGCCCGGATTGCTGCTGTTGCTGAAATCCTGCGGCAGGCTGAAGACGGTAATTTTGTCCTTATACGGTTTACCCTGCCACGGACAGAACTGGGCGCAGTTGCCGCATTCGTTGCAGTAGGCGTCGAGGTGCAGCGTCTGAAAGCGGTTTTCGAAACCGGGTACGGCAATCGACACGTTGGCGCGGTTCGGGCAAACGTCCACGCATTTACTGCACACATAGTTGCATTCCAGACAGCGTGCGGCTTCCTGAGCAACGAACGCGTCGCGATCGTCTTTGCCTACGTTGGCGACCACAATGGCGCCTTTACGCCGGTACACTTCAGCGGGATCTACGTTGTTCCAGTGCTTGTCGCCATGATGGCTGCGGATATTTTCCCGCGCCAGAATCGTCTCCGTTGCCCGGCGAGCGTTGCCGATGGCGGAAACAATTGAAGACGGTCCACGCTGAACGTCGCCAATCAGGAATACACCCGGTTTTTGGGTTTCACCATCGGCGTTCACTTCCGGCCAGCCGTGGGCGTCCAACGGAATGCCCATCGCGGCCAGCGCATCGCCGTCCTGTTGTTCACCAATGGCGGTAATCAACGTGTCGACCCGTAACGTACAGGTTTCTGCTGTCTCTACCGGGCGGCGACGGCCTTTTTCATCGATATCGCCCAGCGCCATTACGCGTACGGTTAGCGTACCGTCGGCATCGAATCGCTCTGGATTATTGAGGAAGCGGAAGGTGACACCATCGTGTACGGCTTCTTCATACTCTTCACGCCAGGCTGGCATCTCCTGCTGCGAACGGCGGTAGATGACGGTCGCTTGCTCAACGCCCGGTACGCGTAAGGCCGCACGCGCGCAGTCCATCGCGGTATTCCCCGCGCCAACGATAGCCACGTGCTTACCTAACTGCAGGTTCTCGCCCCGGTTATATTCACGCAGGAAGGACAACGATTTACGCACGTTCGGGTTATCACCCTGGAGCTTCACGCCGCTGTTTTTATCGGTGCCAGTGCCGACCAGAACGTAGCGGAATCCCTGTTGCTGGAGCTTTTCCACCGTCAGGTGGGGATCGCAGCCGTAGACAATATTGACGCCGTGACTCACCACAAAGTCGATATCCTGCTGGATAAGCTCTCCGGGGATACGGAACTGAGGAATTATGTTGCGCACCACGCCACCGGCGTTAGCTTCGCGTTCGAATAACGTGACACTGTAACCTTCGCGCGCAAGGAAATATCCGGCGGCCAGACCTGCGGGTCCCGCGCCGATCACCGCAACCGGGTGCTGGGTGTCTGAACCGGCGGGTTTATGCCAGCGACGCTGATAGTCATCCCAGCCTTTTTCGAGGGCGATTTTCTTCAGTTCACGAATGTTCAGTGCGCTGTCGTAGTCGAGGCGCGTACAGTTGTACTGGCACTGATGGTCGCAGATATGTCCGGTAATCGCCGGCAGCGCGTTGCGTTGATAGATAAGCTCCAGCGCGTCAACGTAGCGCTGTTCGCCCATCAGCCGAATGTACTCGGGGATATCCTGCTTGATAGCACACGCGCTGACGCAGGGGGCGACGTAGCAGTCGGTCAACGGCAGCTTTTCACCCACATCAATCCGGTCGTCCGGTTTCCAGTGCTTCTGGGTATACTCCATGCTGACCGCTTTTTCCGCCAGCGCGTTCAGGCGCTTAACGTCGACCTGCGTCATCTGCCAGCCGTCGGCCTGTTCCAGCTCGCGCATACATTCGCTTAAGCGCAGATAGCCGCCGGGTTTCAGCAGATCGGTTGCCATGGTGATCGGGCGAATGCCGGTCTCGAAAATGTCGCGGATGTTGAGCTGGCTCGCGCCGCCGGAATAAGAAATCGGCAGCTTTCCGTCAAACTCGCGCGACAGCAGGGCGGCGACGTTGATCGACAACGGGAACAGCGCGCGCCCGGACATGTACATCTCCTCGCCGGGCAGCGCGCCTTTATTGTTCACCGTACCAAGGGTATTGGTTAACTTCACGCCGAAGCCAAGATTCTTGCTTTTAGCGAGCGACATCAGGCGTTTGAGCATCTCCAGCGCCTGGCCTATTTTCAGGTCGTGGTCAAACGACGCTTCGTTCAGACCAATATAGCCAAAGCCGCAGGTATCGAGAATTTCACGTACCCGTTTGAAGCCCAGCAGCGTCGGGTTAAGTTTCACAAATGTGTTCAGCTGCTTTTCTTCCAGCATGTAGCGGCAGATTGCTTCAATTTCGTCCGGAGGGCAGCCGTGCATCGTAGAAAGCGTCACCCCCTGAACCAGTTTTGCCGGAATGCGGTTCACCAGCGCGGCTTTTTCTGGCTGATGCTGTCGCAGCCAGCGGGTCAGCGTGTCGCAATACCGGGTAAATTTCGGCTGCGATCCCGCGTTCATCATGTTGTCGATAAACTGCTGCATTGGCGGCTGTTTAATGCCCTCAAGGTTATAGCCAACGCTCATATTGAAGATAAACGACTTACCGTCTTTCACCGGCGTCAGCGGCAGGATCTCCTCCAGCAGGTGCAGAATAAACCACGCCTTCAGGTACTCATCCCAGGCTTTCAGCAGGGTAAATTCGGTGGACCATTCAGTGTTGAAGCATTCGTCTTCGGCATCAATACAGGGCTTTTCCAGCTCCAGACGGTCGAGGATTTGTACCGTTTTCAGTTCGATAAACCGCCCGCCGGTGAGCCATGATGTAATAATGTTTTGCGCCAGTTGGGTATGCGGCCCCGCAGCCGGTCCAATCGGCGTGGCGCAGGTTTCACTAAATACGCTCACCTTCTGCGGGGCGTTCGCTGAATAAAACTGCTGCTCCGGAATACCAAAGATGGAACGATGATTCTGGTATTCATCAACAATACGCGTTAAGAGTTCCTCAAACGGAACGGGACGCATGATATCGCCCATAATCCTCTCCTTAGACTTACCTGTAAAATCATAGTGGTCGGCATTGCGATAATTCCGACGGGTAAGGGGAGCTGAGCAACAATCACACCAGAAATTGGACTCATAGACGGAATGGGTGCAAAAATGTGAGGGAAGTCTAAAGTTAAAACGGCTTTAGAAAGAGAAGTTGGGGTCATTGATGAGAATTAAAATCACTCAATAGAAGTACGTTTCTTATTTCTCAAAAACGACAGTGCCCTATCAAATTGATAATATCATTTGCGCAAATCTTTATTTTTATCCTTATTGAGTCGACTAAAATCTTCCGGCGTATCAATATCGAGAATGATCGCTGGATTATTGAGCGTGAGCTGACGACATGGGCCGGTGAGCAGCGACTGGCGTACCGATGCCTGCTTATCTCCGCTTAAACAGCGCCGCAAGTTGCCGGCAGAGGTGAGGATCGGGTGCCCCGGAATCCCGGCGTAATAGGGCATCAGCGTGCCCTCAAAGCGCTGTTGCCACAGACCTTGATAAATATCATCGTCAAGGCATGGCAGGTCTCCGTGGGTGATAAAACAATAATCATGACGTAATGCCTGAACACCCGCTTTCACAGAAGAATAGAGCCCATGGCGGAAGTCAGGATTATAAATCAGCGTCAGGTTCGGGACCGATGAATAACGTGCCATTAGCTCTTGATGGCGAAATCCGGTCACTAAAATAATATGCGAGCAGCAGCGGCGCGCATTTTTAATACTTGCATCAAGTATTGTGCCACCTTGCCAGGGTAACATCATTTTCCATTGTCCCATCCGGGAGGACAGCCCCGCGGCGGTAATAATGCAATCGACCTGCATTTTGGCTCCTGAATATAGAGATAATGCGTAACATGGAAAATATACCGCACGTTGACGAGCTGTTATGTGATTTAAACGCCACTGCCTGCCCTTTGCTGATCGCCGCCGTAGGGGCGGGCGGCAAAACCAGCACCTTATTCTGGCTGGCCGAGCTGTTTCAGCAGGCGGGGCGGCGCGTGTTGCTGACCACCACCACCCACATGTTTGTCCCCCACACGCTGCCGGTGACCCTCTGTCGCGACCCGCAGGCGCTGCCCGCCACGTTCTGGCAGCGGCCGCTGCAGGGGTGTTTTTCTGCATGGCTGCCGGAAGCGGGAAAGGTCAGAGGCTTCACGCCAGCGCAACTGGATGCGCTCATGGCAAGCGGCCAGCCGGACGTCGTGCTGGTAGAAGCTGACGGCGCTCACGGTTTTGCACTAAAAGCGCCGGATGTGCACGAACCTTGCATCCCTTATTCCTGTTGTTGCGTAGTTGCCATTACCGGAGCAGAGATGCTCGGGAAAGCAATTGGGCCAGCCGCTGTCCACCGCTGGCCACTTTTTTCCCGCATCACCGGCGTCAAGGCGCATGACGTGCTGACGTGGCCGATGCTGCATCGCCTGGTTCAGCATCCGGAAGGGGCGTTTAAAGGCGCGCCGACGGGCTGTCGGCGTATCTGGCTGCTCAACCAACTTTCTCAAAATGAGAATTTGCAGCCTGGCAATTTGATAATGAGAAAGGACGTTGACGCTATCTGGGCCGGCTCGGTCCAGTCGCGTCCGGCGATTACGCGCAGACGAGTGAGAAAGTGACTCCATTCGGGGGTAATGAAAGGATATCCATTTGAGGTTGTTATGAATATTTTCTCAGAAGCGGCAAGACTCGAAGCACAAAACCGTCCGTTCGCGCTGGCACAAATCGTCGACAGCCGTGGTTCCACTCCCCGACATTCCGCACAGATGCTGGTTCGTGATGATGGCAGCATTCTCGGCACCATCGGCGGCGGCATGGTTGAACGCCGGGTGATTGATGAAGCGCTTGATGCCCTGCGTGAAAAGGCCTCGCGCATGTTTCATGGCCGAATGGCGCGCTCCGGGGCCGATGCGGTGGGCTCGGACTGCGGCGGCGCGATGTCGGTGTACATCAGCGTTCATGGACTGCGTCCCAGGCTGGTGTTAATTGGTGCCGGGCACGTGAATCGCGCCGTAGCTCACAGCGCTGCGCTGCTCGGTTTTGAACTCGCGGTGGCGGATATTTATCAGGAAAGCCTCAATCCTGAACGTTTCCCGCCGTTAACCCAGCTGGTGCACGCCGAGAGCTTTGGCGCGGCCATCGATAAACTGGCCGTTCAGCCAGATAACTATGTCCTGATCGCCACCAATAACCAGGATCGCGAAGCGCTGGATAAGCTGGTCGAACTGCCTGCTGCCTGGCTGGGGCTGCTGGCCAGCCGTCGCAAGGTACAGGTGTTTTTACGCCAGCTGCGCGAAAACGGCGTCGCGGAGGAGCATATCGCCCGTCTGCACGCGCCGGTGGGCTACAACATTGGTGCTGAGACGCCGAATGAAATCGCCATCAGCGTGCTGGCGGAGATCTTACAGGTCAAAAATAACGCGCCGGGCGGGCTGATGATGGCCAGCGACTCTCCCACGCAGCCGCTGCAGGTAGCCATTCGCGGGGCGGGGGATATTGCGACGGGTGTGGCGCTGCGGCTGTGGCACGCCGGTTTTAAAGTGGTGATGCTGGAGGTGGAGAAACCGACGGTGATCCGCCGTACCGTGGCCTTTGCCCAGGCGGTTTTTGACGGAGAAATGACGGTAGAAGGCGTGACCGCCCTCCGCGTCGGTTCCGTCCAGGAGGCGATCCAGGTGGCGGATAACGGTGTGATTCCAGTGTTGGTTGATCCGCTGTGTGAATCTCTGCGCGAGCTGAATCCTGGCTGTGTGGTCGATGCCATCCTCGCGAAAGAAAATCTGGGTACCCACTGCGGGCTGGCGCCGTCGGTCATTGCGCTGGGGCCGGGCTTTTACGCGGGTATCGACTGCCATGCGGTGATTGAAACCAACCGTGGGCACTGGCTGGGTCAGGTTATCTATCAGGGCCGCGCGCAGGATAACACCGGCGTACCGGGTAACATTATGGGGCATACCGCAAAACGGGTGATCCGCGCGCCTGGCGCGGGGGTGATGCGCTCGCGCGTGAAGTTAGGCGATATCGTCAGTGAGGGCGACGTGATTGCCACCGTAGGCGAGACGGAGATTCGGGCACCGCTCAGCGGCATGGTGCGCGGGCTACTGAGCGATGGTCTGGTGGTGGATATTGGTTTTAAAATCAGCGATATCGATCCACGCGGCGATAAGGCTGACTACACCAGCGTATCGGATAAGGCGAGGGCGATTGGTGGTGGCGTGCTGGAAGCGCTAATGACGCTGACAAACCAGCGTATTAAACAGCAAAACCGTCGCCCGGTTGAGGCGTAAGCCAACGCCGGGGCGGCTTAAAGCCTGCCCCGGCGTCACTTCGTGCGGCCGGACGACGTTTACCCCTCGATAATCGTGCCGGTTATTCCTTCTATACCTTCTTTCGCTTTGCTCAATACGGTAATCAATGCTTTACGCCCTGGACGAGAGCGGGCAAAGGAGGCGGCGGCCTCCACTTTCGGCAGCATAGAGCCTTTGGCAAAGTGGCCCTCGGCAATAAAACGGTCGGCATCGCCTAAGGTGAGTTTATCCAGCCACTGTTCGTTGGGTTTACCAAAGTTAATCGCCACTTTCTCCACTGCGGTCAAAATGATGAGCATATCGGCATCAATCATCGCCGCCAGCTTCGCACTAGCCCAGTCTTTATCAATGACCGCGCTGGCGCCGCGAAGATGATTCCCCTCGCGGATCACCGGGATCCCGCCGCCGCCAGCGGTGATCACCACATGGCAGGCATCTATCAACGCCTTCACCGTCTCTTTTTCAATAATATCGACAGGCTGAGGCGAGGCGACCACGCGACGATATCCGCGCCCGGCGTCTTCTTTCAGGATATCGCCTTTCAGGGCCAGCTGTTCCGCTTCTTCTTTGCTAAAGAAGGAACCGATAGGCTTGGTTGGGTTGCTGAACGCCGGATCGTTGGCGTCGACCTCCACCTGGGTAATCAGCGTGGCGACCGGAATATGCATATTGCGCGACAACAGCTCCTCGCGCAGCGCATTTTGCAGGTCATAACCGATATAGCCCTGGCTCAGCGCCACGCACACCGACATTGGCAGCATTGGGGTATGGGCATCGGTTTTGGCGGCCGCTTCAAACGCCAGGTTGATCATCCCGACCTGTGGGCCGTTGCCGTGCGTCACTACCACCTGGTGGCCTTGCGCAATCAGGTCGACGATGGCCTGCGCGGTTTGTTTAACGGCCTGCATTTGCCCGGCCAGGTCGTCGCCCAGCGCGTTTCCGCCCAGCGCGAGTACGATTTTTTTACTCATGACATCCTCTCTTTAAGATGATATTCCGCTCATGGGGATCGGAGCGGAAGAAAAAGGGGCGCGACGCAGGAAACGGCCCTGTCCGGCGACGCCGCTAAAGGTCCCGTTGTTGAAAATCACCCGGCCGTGCGACAGCGTCTGACGAATGGAGCCCTGACAGATAAATCCTTCCCACGGTGAATAGTCGGCGTTGTCGTGCAGCATTTCGTGACGAATAGTGGTGGTGCGGCGCGGGTCGATAATCACCACGTCGCCATCCGCGCCAGGCGCCAGCACGCCTTTTTGCGGCCACAGGCCGAACAGTTTTGCCGGGTTGGCGCTGGTGAGCGCCACAAAATGCTCGGGCGTGATGCGTCCGGTCATTACCCCGTGGGAAAACAGCAGCAGCAGACGGTTTTCCACCCCCGGCAGGCCGTTCGGGCAGCGGCTAAAATCGCCTTTCGATAAATGCTGGCGCTGGGCCATCGAAAAAGCACAGTGGTCTGTGGCCATCACATCGATCGAACCGTCGCTCACCCCACACCATAGCGCGTCATTGTTACTGGCGTTGCGCAGCGGCGGGCTGAGCAGATACTTCAGCGCATCCTCGCGTTCATAGCAGCGGTCATCGAGCAGCAGATACTGTGGGCAGGTTTCAACCCATACCTGCTGATGACGTGAACGCGCCAGCTTCAGGTACTCCAGCCCCAGCCCGTTCGACAGATGCACAATGTACAGCGGCGCGTTACCGGCGAGCTGTGCGAGGTTAATCATGCGGGCGATAGCCTCTGCCTCGCACTCCAGCGGCCGACTCAGGGCGTGATAGCGCGGTGCGGTTTTTCCCTGCGCCAGAAACTCCGAGCGTTTACGGGCAATGGCCGCGTCGTTTTCCGGGTGTACGGTGGTGAGCGCGCCGGCGGCGTGCAGATGACGCATCGCCTGTAGCACATCGTCGTCGCTCAGTTTGTACTGGTAGGTTAAATAGAGCTTAAAGCTGCTGATCCCCGCATCGACCATCATGGGAATTTCATCGAGAATGGCGTGGTTGATGTGCTGAATGACGCCGTGAAAGCTGTAGTCAATCACCGCTTTGTAGGACGCGTAGCCGTGGTAGGTTTCCAGTTGGTGACGTAATCGGCAGCCTGCCGGGCCAAATCCCATATGATCGACGATGGTGGTCGTACCGCCGCAGGCTGCCGCGCGGGTGCCGGTAAAGAAATCGTCACAGCTGCGGGCCAGGCCGGTATCAATATTGAAATGGGTATGAACATCAACGCCGCCGGGCATTACGTAGCAGCCGCTGGCGTCGATCGCTTCGCAGGGTTGTTCAACGGTGATGTTATCGGCCAGCTGGCTAATGAGGCCGTTTTCAATCAGCAGGTCCTGTCTGGCTCGTCCGTCGGCGTTGACGACGGTGCCGTTTTTAATCAGTACGCGCATATAAACTCCAGACTCCCGCCGCGAACGGCGGGAGGAATAGCGGACTACAGTGACTCGGTGGCCAGCCAGCTCAGCGGAATAGCGGCATACATGGCGGCGCAGGTGACCAGGTGAGACTTCCAGGTTTTTTCGTTCGGCGCGTGGGCTTCGGGTTCTTTACCCGGGCCGAAACCAATCACCGGAATGCCGTGACGGCCCATGATTGAGACGCCGTTGGTTGAGAAGGTCCACTTATCCACTACCGGAGCCTTGCCGAAGAGTCCTTCATACGCGTTGCTCAGCGCGCGCACGGTGAAGTGATTCTCTTCCACTTTCCAGGTCGGGAAGTAGCATTCGGTTGGATACACCAGCCCGGTCCACGATGGGCGGTCATAGTTGTACATGGAGACAACCGCACCGGCTTTTTGTACCGCAGGCAGGGCGCGAATTTCGTCCAGCGCACCTTCCCAGGTTTCACCCCAGGTCAGACGACGGTCGATGGAAACGGCGCAGCTGTCGGCGACCGCACAGCGGCTTGGCGAGGTGAAGAAGATTTCCGAGACGGTGAGGGTGCCTTTACCCAGGAATTCATCGTTGCCCAGCTTGTGGGAGAGATCCTGCAGCTCGTTGAGAATCGGCCCCATTTTAAAGATGGCGTTGTCGCCGCGTTCCGGCGCGGAGCCGTGGCAGCTAACGCCAGAAACATCCACGCGGATTTCCATACGCCCGCGCTGGCCGCGGTAAATCTGACAGTCGGTGGGTTCAGTACTGACCACGAACTCCGGACGAATACCGGACTGCTCGATAATATACTGCCAGCACAGCCCGTCGCAGTCTTCTTCCTGCACCGTACCGGTCACCAGCAGGGTGTATTCATCTTCCAGCCCCAGATCCTTGATAATTTTCCCGGCGTAGACCATGGACGCCATCCCGCCTTCCTGGTCCGACGCGCCGCGTCCGCCGATGAGTTCATCGGTTTCCATGCCCTGGTACGGATCGAAGCTCCAGTTTTTGATATTACCGATGCCTACGGTATCGATATGCGCATCCATCGCCACCAGGCGTGGGCCGTGGCCAATATAGCCCAGCACGTTGCCCATAGGGTCGATTTCCACTTTATCGAAGCCGACTTTCTCCATCTCTTCTTTGATGCGGTGCACCACGCGTTTTTCGTCGCAGCTTTCGCTTGGGATGGCGATCATATCGCGCAAAAAGCGGGTCATGTCCTGCTGGTAGTGGTTGGCTTTTTCAACAATCAGTTTAAAAGGAATATGCTTAGCCATGAGGATGTTCTCCAGTTCTTAATTTGTAAGGGTTATTGTGCTGCCGGATGCTTGCCTTCCCAGACGACTTCCCGATAATGCTTCACGTCGGTATCGCCTTCGGTGCTGACGATCAGCACTACGGAGTGGCTATCCAACTGCAGTTTGTTCATCAGCGCATCGCGCTGCGGGTGGTAGTGAACGGCGGCGAGCACGCCAAGACCGACCGCGCCTGACTCTCCGGAAATAACGCGCGGATCGTGGCCGATCGGGTTGCCCAGCACTCGCATACCGAGTGCGGAAACCGCGTCCTGACACGAAATAAACTGGCTCGCGCAGTTGCGCAGGACTTCCCACCCGAGCGGGTTGGGTTCACCGCAGGCAAGCCCCGCCATGATGGTGGCCATATTGCCGCCGACGTTGACGATTTGCCCCTTTAGCCCGGAGCGGTAGAGACAGTCGGCTAGCTCCGGCTCAACGATAACGGAATGCAGGTTACCCGCGCCGTAAACGTCGACCAGATAACCCAGCACGCCGCCGGCCAGCGCGCCCACGCCGCCCTGTAAGAAAACGTGCGTTGGGCAAGCGATGCCCATCGACGACATCTGTTCGACGGCTTCATCAGCCAGCGTGGCGTAGCCCTGCATAATCCAGGTGGGAATTTTGGTGTAACCATCCCATGCGGTGTCCTGGACTACCTCCCAGCCGTTTTTCTGCGCCGTCTGCATGGTGAAGCGCACGGTGTCGTCGTAGTTCATGTCGGTGACGATACATTCCGCGCCCAGACGTAGAATGGCGTCCACGCGTTCTTGTGCCGAACCTTTCGGCATATAGATAACCGCGTTTTGCCCAAGCTGCTGCGCTGCCCACGCAACGCCACGACCGTGGTTACCATCGGTGGTGGTGGCGAAGGTCATTTTCTCTTTAATGCGTGATTTCAGGCCGTCCAGCGACAGTTCGTTGATATCCAGCTGATACTTTTCACACAGCAATTGCGCAATTGCGTAAGAACCGCCGAGCATCTTGAAGGCGTTAAGGCCAAAACGCTGAGACTCATCCTTCACCAGAATTTTGCGCACGCCAAACAGGGCGGCCAGTTCATTCAATGCGTACAGCGGCGTCGGCTGATAGCCGCTAATTTTTTGATGAAAACGGCGCGCCTGTTGCGCAGGCTGGCGCGAGAACAGCGGCGACGCTTCGCCGGTGTAAAAACGGTTATCGGCAATATCCATTTTCAGTGAGAAAGCAGACATACTCTGTCCTTATTCGTCATTACGGGGAGTGATGCTGGCCCTCAGGCCAGCAGGGAAGGCTATTTGATGCGGTTTTGCGCTTCGGCCAGCAGTTGCTCCAGCAACATGCCCGGCTTCGCGTATTTACGGCAGAGGATCATGGCGGCGATGATGTACGGCTTCCAGCTGGCCTCTTTGTAGGTGGCGATACGGTATTTTTCGAACACAGCTTCGGAGACTTCGCCTTCATTGCAGGAGACGCCGGTAATATCCGCTGGCAAGCAGTGCATATACAGCGCCTCGCCGTCGTGGGTTTTTGCCATCATCTCTTCGGTGCAGTGCCAGTCTTTATGCTGGGCGTTCTGCGCCAGGCAGGCTTTCTCCAGCGCCTTCAGACCGTCGCGATCGTTAGCACGCAGTAGCTCAGTACGCTGCTCCATGACCTGATACGGCGCCCAGGATTTCGGGTAGACGATATCAGCATCTTTAAAGGCTTCCGCCATATCCGTCACCTGGCGGAAGCTGCCGCCGGACGCTTTGGCGTTGTTTTTCGCCACTTCAATCACGTCAGGAATAAGGTCGTAACCTTCCGGGTGGGCGAGGGTGACGTCCATACCGAAACGGGTCATCAGGCCAATAATACCCTGAGGTACGGAGAGAGGCTTACCGTAGCTTGGGGAGTAGGCCCAGGTCATGGCGATTTTCTTGCCTTTAAGATCCTCCAGCGACCCAAAATGTTCACGCAACCACGCCAGATCGGCCATCGCTTGCGTAGGGTGGTCAATATCGCATTGCAGGTTAATCAGCGCCGGACGCTGCGGCAGCACACCCTGCTTGTAGCCGTCATCCAGCGCTTCGCCAACCTCACGCATATAGGCATTACCCGCGCCAAGATACATGTCATCGCGAATACCGATAACATCGGCGCAGAAGGAGATCATATTTGCGGTTTCACGCACCGTTTCACCGTGGGCAATTTGCGATTTCCCTTCGTCGAGATCCTGCTGCGCCAGCCCGAGCAGATTTAGCGCTGAGGCATAGGAGAAGCGGGTACGTGTAGAGTTATCACGGAATACCGAAATTCCCAGCCCACTGTTGAACACGTTGGTGGCGATATTTTCCGCACGCAGCGTTTTTAGCGCTTCCGCGACGTCCAGCACCTGCTTGAGCTCATCCGGCGACTGCTCCCATGTCAGCAGAAAATCCTTATCATGCAGATTGGAATTCAGCGTGTTGATATCCTTAATCAGTTCGTTAACAGTTTTCATATTTCAATCCTGGTCGTGAATGACGGGCTTATTGATTGCGGGTTACCGCTGCGGCAAATGCCAGCGCTGATATTTCATTAACAATAAGCGTGCCAATTTCAAAAGGACCTGATTAGCCGCGGATAAAACAGCGGAATTATGGGATGTTTGTCACGAAAAAGAAGCCGCTTTGGCGATGGATAATAAAAAAGACGGCGAGCAGTTTTGTTATATGTTTATTTGTACATGCAGGGTTTTCGTGAAGCAAATGACTCTCGTAAGAGAAGCCCCCCAAATTGATAAAATCAGCATAAAAATTATCATATTGATATGAAAATGTGATACCGCCTCCATAATTGACGCAAGAATCGAAAAAGAGAAGGCCCCAGCATCAATTATTGCTAAGGGCTGCGGTAGTATCATTGCACAGAAATAAACGTTGTCGTTCATCCAGTTAGCGTTCAGTGAGTGATATTATGATACCTTCCAGTTCGTCATCTATTTTGATGCAGATTCAGCCGACCATTCAACGTTTTGCCCGCATGCTCTCCAGCGTACTCCAGCTAGAAGTTGAAATTGTCGATAATACACTGTGCCGCGTGGCCGGTACGGGAAGTTACGGTAAATTCCTGGGCCGTAAATTAAATACAGACTCGCGACTTCTTCGTTACATTATTGAAACAAAAAAAGAGAAGGTGGTGGCCCATTCGCGTTTCGATCCCTTATGCAAAGGTTGTGAGAGTAAAGAAACCTGCAAAGAAAAGGCCTTCCTGGGTACACCGGTGATTTATCAGGAACAGTGCGTTGGCGTTATTAGTCTGATTGCCCTGACGCGCGAGCAGCAGGAAAGAATAAATGATAACATCACCGAGTTTTCCGATTATGTCCGTCACGTCTCTTCCATATTTGTCCCCCGTTTACTTGAGGATCAGAGCGGCTGCGACAATATCCAGAAAATGTTTTTAACGATGCTTGACAATATGGACCAGGGTGTACTGGTTGTAAGTCAGGAGCAGAAAGTCAAATTTGTTAATCAGGCAGCGTTAAAAATCCTTGGGGTGAGCCAGGGGAGTATGGTGGGTAAAGAGATTCATTTTCGGCCTCTGACGTTTGCGCAAAACTTTATTCGCGGTCACGTTCAGCACGTCATTTCTATTGATGATAAGAAAGAGCTAATTATTGGTCAGCTACATGCCATTCAGGATCAATGGCTGTTTCTGATGGCGTTTCATCAATCGCACTCTTCGGCGGAGATTACCGCGCCGCAGGAAGGGCCGCAGATTGAACAGATGGTCGGCGAGTGTCGCCCAATGCGGCAGCTTAAAAAGCTGATTACCCGCGTGGCACCCAGTCCATCAAGCGTGATGATTGCCGGGGAAAGCGGAACCGGTAAAGAGGTGGTTGCTCGTGCGGTGCACAAGCTGAGCGATCGCAAAGATATGCCTTTTATCGCCATCAACTGTGCCGCCATTCCCGAACAGCTACTGGAAAGCGAACTGTTTGGTTATGTGAAAGGGGCCTTCACCGGCGCGTCAGCCAACGGTAAAACGGGGCTGATTCAGGCCGCTAACCATGGGACGCTGTTTCTCGATGAAATTGGCGATATGCCGCTCACTCTGCAAGCCAAGCTGCTGCGGGCCATTGAATCACGCGAGATCCAGCCGGTCGGGGCTAGCCATCCGGTACCGGTGGATATTCGAATTATTTCCGCCACCAATCAAAATCTCGATCGGTTTATCGCCGACGGTAAGTTTCGTGAGGATCTCTACTATCGGCTTAACGTCATTCCGTTACGCCTGCCGCCGCTGCGTGAACGCCAGGATGATATTGAGCTGCTAATTCACTATTTCCTGCATCTGCATACCCGTCGGCTGGAACTGGTGTACCCGGGCGTGGCGCCAGAGGTGATTACGTTGCTGAAAAGCTACCGCTGGCCTGGTAACATTCGTGAGTTAAGCAACCTGATGGAGTACCTGGTCAACGTGGTCCCATCCGGCGAAGTGATCGATCTCTCGCTGCTGCCGCCAAACCTGGTGAGCAGCGGTAAATCCGGCGAACGCGAAGGGACGTCAGGGGCAACGAGGGGCAGAGCCGCGAAAGAAGAGGAGGGCGTAACCGGACTTGAAGAGATGGAACGGCAGATGATACGCGATGCTCTAAGCCGCTATAGCAATAAGAAACAGGCGGCAGACGAATTGGGTATCGGGATTGCCACACTGTATCGCAAGATTAAAAAATACGAGCTGACCGTTATCTAGACTCTGGTCCTGGGATAATGGCTTGTGACAGGGTCGCTTTGTCATAACAGAGGAGGAAAGACCCCAGCAGACTATAGGTGGCTTATCACCTCAATTATCGCATTTAACATAATATACATTATGCGCACCGATATTGTGGCTCCAATATTCTGATGTCACTTTTAACCCATTTAGTGATGTCACTTTTTCTGGCATAAAGGATTGAACCTTATTGCAGTGGAGACACAGACTTCCTGAGTCACTGAAGCTGCGTGTACTTTCTTTGCTTCACGATAACTACAGCGACTTTGGACCAACGCTTGCCGCAGAAAAATTGCGCGAACGCCACAACATCACGGTGTCTGTTGAAA
>NZ_AZUB01000003.1:0-632889 GCF_000568095.1 Enterobacter sp. DC4
CATGTGTTAGGCCTGCCGCCAGCGTTCAATCTGAGCCATGATCAAACTCTTCAATTTAAGTTTGATGCTCGTGAATTAAACTTCGTAATGAATTACGTATGTTCACTCAGAGACTTGGTATTCATTTTTCGTCCTAGGACGTTAAGAATCCATGTCACTTTGAGTGCCCACACAGATTGTCTGATAAATTGTTAAAGAGCAGTGCAACGCGGCTTTCGCTCACCGTTGCGAGGTGGCGTATATTACGCTTTCCTCTTTCAGAGTCAACCCGTTATTTCAGGATTTTTTCTCTTCAACCGACCGGGTTGTTTGTGAAGTGATTCACATCCGCCGTGTCGATGGAGGCGCATTATAGGGGGCCGCCGAGGAATGACAAGCGGAAAAATGCATTTTTATTTCAACCGCTCATCTTTTCGCCAAAAAGGCTATTTTTGGTGCTTTTTAATCTCTTTTGGCAGATCGGCCAGACTATTAATCACCCAATCCGCTGCATTTTCTGCTTCTGGCGTAACTGGCTTACCGGTGCGGACTAATATTTTGGTCCCTACACCCGCTGCTGCTGCTGCCTGCATATCTTCCAGTTTATCGCCCACCATATAAGAAGCAGACATATCAATGTGCAGGAACTCCTGCGCAGAGATGAACATCCCCGGATGCGGCTTACGGCAATCACAGGTCTGGCGATACGCTTCTACCGTTCCCTGCGGGTGGTGCGGACAATAATAGATGCCGTCGAGATCCACGCCGCGGTCGGCCAGCGACCAGTCCATCCATTCCGTCAGCGTCTCGAACTGCGCTTCGGTGAATTTACCGCGTGCAATACCGGACTGGTTCGTTACAACTACCAGCGCATAGCCCATCTCTTTCAGCTGGCGCATGGCATCTATTACGCCCTCGATAAACTCGAACTCATCAATCTCATGGACATAACCGTGATCCACATTAATAGTGCCGTCACGATCGAGAAAAATTGCGGGTACTGATTTTGCCACCGGTTTGCTCCTGAAAAAGGCATGTTCGACTAGTATCTCATGAATCGCAGCGCAATAAAGTGCTCATCGTACAGAGTTGGATTGATTTAGACGTCTGGATGCCTTAACATCCGTTTTGTTTACGGTCATCACCCGTATCTGGCAGAAGAAAATGCCACGGCTAACTTACATACGATAAAAATAATCTAATGATTAAACTTTCCAATATCACCAAAGTGTTCCAGCAGGGGAACCGAACCATTCAGGCGCTGAACAACGTCAGTCTGCATGTTCCTGCTGGTCAAATTTATGGCGTCATTGGCGCATCGGGTGCAGGTAAAAGCACGCTGATCCGTTGTGTTAACCTGCTTGAGCGCCCAACCCAGGGCAGCGTAGAAGTTGGCGGCCAGGAACTTACCGCCCTTTCAGAAAAAGAACTCACCAAAGCGCGTCGTCAGATTGGCATGATTTTCCAGCACTTTAACCTGCTGGCCTCCCGCACCGTGTTCGGCAACGTTGCCTTACCGCTTGAGCTGGATAACACGCCGAAAGAAGAAGTGAAGCGTCGCGTCACCGAGCTGCTCGACCTCGTGGGTCTGGGCGATAAACATGATAGCTACCCGGCAAATCTGTCCGGTGGGCAAAAACAGCGTGTGGCCATTGCCCGCGCGCTGGCAAGCAATCCTAAGGTACTGCTGTGTGATGAAGCCACCAGCGCACTGGATCCGGCCACCACGCGTTCGATTCTGGAACTGCAGAAAGACATTAACCGTCGCCTGGGCCTGACGATCCTCCTTATTACGCACGAAATGGACGTGGTGAAACGCATCTGCGACTGCGTGGCGGTCATCAGCAATGGTGAACTGATCGAGCAGGACACGGTAAGTGAAGTGTTCTCGCATCCGAAGACGCCGCTGGCACAGCAGTTCATCCAGTCCACCCTGCATCTGGATATTCCGGAAGATTATCTGGAGCGTTTGAAAACCGAATCCACCGCAGACAGCGTCCCGATGCTGCGCATGGAGTTCACCGGTCAGTCCGTTGACGCTCCCCTGCTTTCCGAAACCGCGCGTCGCTTTAACGTGAACAACAACATCATCAGCGCGCAGATGGATTACGCCGGTGGCGTGAAGTTCGGCATCATGCTGACAGAAATGCACGGCACACAAGAAGAAACCCAGGCCGCGATTGCCTGGCTGCAAGAACACCATGTAAAAGTAGAGGTACTGGGTTATGTCTGAGCCGATGATGTGGCTGCTGGTTCGCGGCGTTTGGGAAACGCTGGCAATGACCTTTGTCTCTGGTTTCTTTGGTTTTGTGATTGGCCTGCCGGTCGGCGTATTGCTGTACGTAACGCGTCCGGGTCAAATCATTGAGAACGCGAAACTGTACCGTACGCTCTCTGCGCTGGTGAACATCTTCCGTTCTATCCCCTTCATTATTCTGCTGGTGTGGATGATTCCGTTTACCCGCGTGATCGTCGGAACGTCTATCGGTCTGCAGGCGGCCATCGTTCCGCTGACCGTGGGGGCTGCGCCGTTTATCGCCCGTATGGTGGAAAACGCCCTGCTGGAAATTCCAACCGGTTTGATCGAAGCTTCCCGCGCGATGGGCGCAACACCGATGCAGATCGTGCGCAAAGTCCTGCTCCCGGAAGCACTGCCAGGCCTGGTGAATGCGGCAACCATTACGCTCATCACGCTGGTCGGTTATTCGGCAATGGGTGGTGCAGTTGGCGCGGGCGGTTTAGGTCAGATTGGTTACCAGTACGGCTATATTGGATATAACGCTACCGTGATGAATACCGTTCTGGTATTGCTGGTTGTTCTGGTTTACTTAATCCAGTTCTCTGGCGATCGCATCGTGCGGACCGTTACTCACAAATAACGTTACACACAACACAAACTCTACGAGTTAAGGATAAAACATGGCGTTTAAATTAAAGACCTTTGCAGCAGTAGGCGCGCTGATCGGCTCTCTGGCACTGGTGGGTTGCGGTCAGGACGAAAAGGATCCAAACCACATTAAAGTGGGCGTTATCGTGGGTGCAGAACAGCAGGTTGCGGAAGTTGCTCAGAAAGTGGCAAAAGAGAAATATGGCCTGAACGTTGAGCTGGTGACCTTCAACGATTACGTTCTGCCGAACGAAGCGCTGAGCAAAGGCGATATCGACGCGAACGCCTTCCAGCATAAGCCATACCTGGACCAGCAGATCAAAGATCGTGGCTATAAACTGGTGGGTGTCGGTAACACCTTCGTTTATCCAATTGCCGGTTACTCTAAGAAAATTAAATCGCTGGACGAACTGCAGCCGGGCTCTCAGGTAGCCGTGCCTAACGACCCAACCAACCTTGGTCGTTCCCTGCTGCTGCTGCAGAAAGTGGGTCTGATCAAACTGAAAGACGGTGTTGGCCTGCTGCCAACCGTTCTGGATGTCACCGAGAACCCGAAAAATCTGAAAATTGTTGAACTGGAAGCGCCTCAGCTGCCACGTTCTCTGGACGATGCCCAGATTGCCCTGGCCGTTATCAACACCACTTACGCCAGCCAGATTGGCCTGACGCCAGCCAAAGACGGTATCTTCGTTGAAGATAAAGATTCCCCGTACGTTAACCTGATCGTGACTCGCGAAGACAATAAAGACGCGGAAAACGTGAAGAAATTCGTTCAGGCTTATCAGTCTGATGAAGTTTACCAGGAAGCCAACAAAGTGTTTAACGGTGGCGCTGTTAAAGGCTGGTAATCTCACCTCAGTGTAATATCATCAGGACGGGCTTATGCCCGTCTTGTCATTTGTGCAGTCAACTGATTCAATATCTGACGTTTTGATTATCCATTGAGGAAATATTATGCGTGCTTTACCGATCTGTCTTTTAGCACTCATGCTGAGCGGCTGTTCAATGCTAAGCAGATCTCCCGTTGAACCCGTTCAAAGCACGGCAACCCCGCCAAAAACAGAGCCTGCAAAACCAAAAGTGGTTCGCCCTGCGCCAGTTCGCATTATCACGAAAGCGGACGAACTCGTCGGTAAACCGTTCCGTGAACTGGGCGAAGTAAGCGGCGATTCCTGTCAGGCGACCAATCAGGACTCACCACCGAATATTCCGACAGCGCGTAAACGTATGCAGATTAATGCCGCAAAAATGAAAGCCAACGCGGTCCTGCTGCACAGCTGCGAAGTCACCAGCGGCACGCCGGGTTGCTACCGTCAGGCGGTTTGCATCGGTTCTGCGTTGAACATCACGGCGAAATGAGTGCATTTCAGTTCGAGCAGATAGGCGTTATCCACTCTCCCTATAAAGAGAAGTTCGCCGTCCCCCGCCAGCCCGGTCTTGTCACCAGCGGACGCGGTGAGCTTCACCTGATTGCGCCTTACAATCAGGCCGATGCGGTACGCGGGCTCGAGGCTTTCAGCCATTTATGGGTGGTATTCGTGTTTCACCAGACGATGGAAGGCGGCTGGCGTCCTACAGTGCGCCCTCCTCGTCTTGGCGGAAATGCGAGAATGGGCGTGTTTGCAACGCGCTCGACCTTCCGCCCAAATCCGGTTGGCATGTCGCTGGTTGAACTGAAAGGCATACGCTGCCAGAAAGATCGGGTGATACTGGAGTTAGGTAGCCTGGATCTGGTCGACGGCACGCCGGTTATCGACATCAAACCCTATTTGCCCTTCGCCGAAGCCCTCCCGGACGCGCGTGCAAGTTATGCTCAGGACGCACCGCAGGCGGACATGCCTGTTTATTTTACGCCTGAGATAACCGCGCAGCTCGGTCAACTGGAGAAACGCTATCCTCGCTTACGGGATTTCATCACCGAAGTTCTGGCACAGGACCCGCGTCCGGCCTACCGTAAAGAAGAAGAAGCAGGAAAATCATACGCCGTCTGGCTGCTGGATTTTAACGTTCGCTGGCGCGTCACTGGGGCAGGTTTTGAAGTGTTTGCCCTTGAACCCAGGTAATTTTGTTCTCCTCTCTTTTGGCATCTTTGCCACACTGGTAAACTAAACCACTTTTTTTGTGCCAGGCTGGTGTTTCAGCCTGTTCCAATCGTCGAAATGGAACCGTAACAACATGCGTACTAGCCAATATCTGCTCTCCACTCTGAAGGAGACGCCTGCCGACGCCGAAGTGATCAGCCATCAGCTGATGCTGCGCGCCGGGATGATCCGCAAGCTGGCCTCCGGGTTATATACCTGGCTGCCGACCGGCGTGCGCGTCCTGAAAAAAGTCGAAAACATCGTGCGTGAAGAGATGAACAACGCCGGTGCTATCGAGGTGTCCATGCCTGTGGTTCAGCCCGCTGACCTGTGGCAGGAGAGTGGCCGTTGGGAACAATATGGCCCAGAACTGCTGCGCTTCGTCGATCGCGGCGAGCGTCCGTTCGTTCTCGGCCCAACGCATGAAGAAGTCATTACCGACCTGATTCGTAATGAGCTGAGCTCTTACAAACAGCTGCCGCTGAACTTCTTCCAGATCCAGACCAAGTTCCGTGACGAAGTTCGCCCACGTTTCGGCGTCATGCGCTCTCGCGAATTCCTGATGAAAGATGCCTACTCTTTCCATACCTCTCAGGAATCCCTGCAAGAGACGTACGACGCAATGTACGCGGCATACAGCAAAATCTTCTCCCGCATGGGTCTGGATTTCCGCGCTGTGCAGGCTGATACCGGCTCCATCGGCGGTAGCGCATCCCATGAGTTCCAGGTACTGGCGCAGAGCGGTGAAGACGATGTGATCTTCTCTGACTCTTCAGACTACGCGGCGAACATCGAATTTGCAGAAGCACTGGCACCAAAAGAACCACGTGCTGCTGCAACGCAAGAGATGACGCTGGTTGATACGCCAAACGCGAAAACCATCGCCGAGCTGGTTGAGCAGTTCAACCTGCCAGTTGAAAAAACCGTTAAGACCCTGCTGGTGAAATCCACCGAAGGGAGCGCTTACCCGCTGGTTGCCCTGCTGGTGCGTGGCGATCACGAGCTGAACGAAGTGAAAGCCGAGAAGCTGCCGCAGGTCGCCAGCCCGCTGACATTCGCGACGGAAGCGGAAATCCGCGCCGTGGTGAATGCGGGTCCAGGTTCACTGGGTCCGGTGAATATGCCGGTGCCTGTTGTTATTGACCGTACGGTAGCCGCGATGAGCGACTTCTCCGCCGGTGCGAACATCGACGGTAAACATTACTTCGGCATCAACTGGGATCGCGACGTGGCGACGCCGGAAGTGGCTGACATCCGTAACGTGGTGGCAGGCGACCCAAGCCCGGACGGCCAGGGTACCCTGATGATCAAGCGCGGTATCGAAGTGGGTCACATCTTCCAGTTGGGCGATAAATACTCGCGCGCGCTGAACGCCGCCGTTCAGGGTGAAGATGGCCGTAACCAGATCCTGACCATGGGTTGCTATGGGATCGGGGTAACGCGCGTGGTAGCTGCCGCCATTGAGCAGAACTACGACGAGCGCGGCATCGTATGGCCGGACAACATCGCGCCGTTCCAGGTCGCTATTCTGCCAATGAACATGCACAAGTCTTACCGCGTGCAGGAGCTGGCCGAGAAGCTGTATGCCGAGCTGCGTGCGCAGGGTATCGAAGTGCTGATGGATGACCGTAAAGAGCGTCCGGGCGTGATGTTTGCCGATATGGAACTGATCGGTATTCCACACACCGTCGTTATCGGCGACCGTAACCTCGACA
The DNA here is from genome assembly GCF_000568095.1 of Enterobacter sp. DC4. Taxonomy (NCBI): domain Bacteria; kingdom Pseudomonadati; phylum Pseudomonadota; class Gammaproteobacteria; order Enterobacterales; family Enterobacteriaceae; genus Enterobacter; species Enterobacter sp. DC4. Next base: position 6,663 of record NZ_AZUB01000003.1, read on the forward strand.
GCGATGAGATTGAATACAAATACCGTCGCAGCGGCGAAAAACAGATGATCAAGACCGGCGACATTCTTGATTACCTGGTGAAAGCCATCAAAGGCTAAACAAAAAACCCCGCTCAGGCGGGGTTTTTTAATGGCGCTTCGTCAGCTTATTTACTGTTACAGTCTTTGCCCGCAATAAACTTCGCGTCTTTATCTGCCACCAGCGTTTTCACCATCTCTCCGCTATCCGGATTTGGCTCCAGCGTAAAGTGACCGTCAACCGTCAGCAATACCGGCTTGCTGTCATTGCCGCGTGCTACAGCGTAATCACGTTCAAGCTGCGCATTGTTTGCCACACTGACCTTCTTGCCGGTTGCGCAGTCGGTAAAGATCGCCGCATCCGCCATATAGAAGTACATCCCCCGCATTGCCATCGGTGTGGCAGGCAGGGCCGCTTTCACCGGGGCCAGCGTGTAGTTTAACTGGGATTGAATTGGGTTACCTTCGCGATCGAGCATCTCCATGCTGTCACCTTTAGGACGGAACCAGGTTTTCTCACCGGTGGTATCGGTCAGGACCAGCTTCTCCGCCGTACGCGCCCATGTTCCATAAGTCGCAAAAGAAGAAGGCTCTTTCGCCCCCTGATAGCGCTGGTTCATTACCCAGGTGCCGTCTTTTTGCAGGAACAGGGACGTTTCAATGCCTTCACAGTCCGCGCAAGGCAATACGCCACGCCAGCTCTGCTGCATCGGTTTTAATTCTTCCGTTTGCGTGGGTTGTAAAACCTGCGTTTCGGAGCGGTTGTTACACCCGAAAAGCGCAAACAGCGTACTCACTGCCAGCGCTGACCATAATGCTTTTTTCACAATGAATTCCTTATGAAAAGTGTGTTCCCTTTCGTCACTCTGTCGGGCGACGAACTTTACCGCGTAGTGCTTTCACTGTGGATTTTTGGGCCTTCGAGGACAAACGACGCTCTTTCGATGCGCGGGTTGGCCGCGTTGCCCGGCGGCTTTTTTGTACTGCCGTTAACTCTTTGATGACCGCCACCAGCCTGGCTATCGCCGCTTCCCGGTTGAGCTCCTGGCTACGGTACTCCTGGGCTTTAATCACAATCACACCATCGCTGGTGATCAGGTGGTGGCTGGCGGCAAGCAGACTTTCTTTATAATACTCTGGCAGGCTTGAGGCCCGAATGTCAAAACGCAAATGGATAGCCGTCGACGCCTTGTTCACGTGCTGCCCACCGGCCCCCTGTGCACGGATAGCGGTGATCTCCAGCTCGTTGTCCGGAATGCTGACGTTTCGGGACAAGACGATCATGAGGCCGGTTGCCACGCCGTCAAATGAATTTCCAGATTATTCTGAGAATCAGAAAGCCAGATTGCACCGTCCTGAATCGTAGCCTGCAATACCATGGTCCGGCTGGCAAACTCGCTCAGCTGAGCCAGCTGCTCATCATCCAGATACCAGACCGTAAGATTTTTAAACTGTCCGCACTTGCTCTTGTTTTGCTGCCACCAGATCTCCGCAGCGCGCTGATTATACGCGAATAAGGCCACTTCAGCGGACTGGGTGCAGGCCTTCTTAATTCTGCGCTCGTCCGGCAGTCCGAGTTCGATCCACAAATCGATACCCAGATGATCGTTGCGCAGCCAGGCTTCAGGCTCGTCTTCTGCGCTTAAGCCACGGGTAAACTGCAGACGCTCGTCGGCATACTTTATCCACGCCAGCAGGCGCAGCATCATGCGCTCCTGGGTTTCGGAGGGGTGGCGTGCCAGCGTCAGCGAGGCGTCCAGGAACTGGTTGCGATCCAGATCGGCCACATTGACCACTGCTTTATAAATTGTCGCTTTCAGCGCCATGAGAGAACTCCATTCGAATCAGGCGCCCATTGTAGCGAAAACCGCGGCAAAAGGCTGTTATGGGGTGTTAAATACACCGCTATCAAGGCGCTGATATTGCTTAAATGAGTATGGTATAGTCACCTTGCTAAACCGAGTTTATCTTCGTAGGCTTAATGATATCTCACAGTAAGTCAGTGCGCTGGCGGGAGGGGATGTGAATAATTATTGTGAGTTAATTCGCAAACGGTATGCGGAAATCGCCAGCGGAGATCTGGGGTATGTCCCGGACGCGTTGGGCTGTGTATTGAAAGTGCTTAATGAAGTGGCCTCTGATGAGAGCCTTTCGGAGTCGGTCAGGGAAAAAGCAGCGTATGCTGCGGCGAATTTACTGGTGAGCGATTATGTCGATGAATGATACTTATCAACCCATCAATTGTGATGACTATGACAACCTCGAACTCGCCTGCCAGCATCATTTATTACTGACGCTGGAGCTAAAAGATGGCGAAGTGTTGAAAGCGAAAGCCAACGATCTGGTTTCACGTAAGAACGTGGAATACCTGATAGTGGAAGATGCCGGTGCGACGCGTGAGCTGCGTCTGGATAAAATAGCCAGCTTCAGCCACCCGCAAATCGGCACCGTCGTGGTGAGCGAATCCTAATGACACTAACGGGCAGCCAGGCTGCCCGTTACGCTTTCTGCCACTCAAACCTGACCCCGTCTTCCGTCCATCCCGCTTCCGTGATGAAAACCCCTGCCGCAGCGATAAGCGTTTCACCATAGAACAGCAGTGGCGTGGTGTCGCGCAGCCACGGTGGTACGTTGCACTCTTGCCATATTTTCTTCAGTTTCCGTCCGCCGTTGCGCCCGACGATGTGCAGCATGCCGCCAGCCTTAAAGCGCACGGTGACCGGTTCACCGGGCTCCGGCAGCCGCACATGACCAGACGGCAGGAGAGAGACGAGTCCAGCCTCAGCGGGCAATACCAGCGGTGCGTCAGGTGAAAACCAGTCGAGCACCACATCGTTCAGTGAGGGCGTGGATTTTATCCACCAGAGTTCCCCTTTATAGCGTCTTACGTCAAAACCGTTCAGATGGACGCACGGGGAAGCATCATCCCGCGCCAGCGCGACTTCGTCCCATATACGGCTCAGCATCGCCCGCGACGGCATCGCAGCGTGATGAGAGGCCAGCCAGCGTCGTATCAGTGCGGCGCGACGCACCGGGCTCATCGCTGTCAGAGGTGCAATGGCCAGCGCTCCGTCCTCAGAAATCAGTTCAGCCAGCTCGTCGCTCAACAGCTCGTCCAGCAGCGATTCCTGTTCGGCGCACAGCATGGCGCTTCTTGCCGTCGCGTCGGCGAAATGCGGCCAGCGCTCGCTCAATAGCGGGAGGACGCGCAGACGTAGAAAGTTACGGTCATAGCCGTCATCCTGGTTGCTCTCATCTTCAATCCAGCTCAGATGATGTTCTCGCGCCCAGGCCTCAAGCGAGGCGCGCGTCTCGCCAAGCAGCGGACGCAGTAACGTTGTGTCGGCAAATGCAGAACGCGCCGGCATGGCTGACAGCCCCACCGGTCCGCTGCCCCGCTTAAGCGCCAGCAGAAAGGTTTCACACTGATCGTCCAGGTGCTGGGCCGTGACCAGCGCTTCTCCAGGACGTAATGCCCCGGCAAACGCGGCATAGCGGGCTTTACGCGCCTGCGCCTCGATGCCCAGCCCTTCCTCCGCAAGCGTGACGCGCTCGACGATGAGCGGGATCGCCCACGCCGCACACAAGGCTTCGCAGTGCGCCACCCACTCCTCCGCGTGAGGACTTAATCCGTGGTGAATATGCATCGCCCGAAGCTGGACGTCAGGCTCCCGGTCGCGCCAGCGTTTAAGACGATGGAGCAGAACGGTGGAATCCAGGCCACCGCTAAACCCCACCAGCAGCTGGCGGTACGGTGAAACGGCGTGTGCGATAGCGGGTAAGGTCATAGGGAATTACACATAAAAAATGCCCGAACTGAGCGGGCATTATCACACAGGACGAAGATTACTGCTGATAAAGCTCCAGCGGCAGGCCGTCCGGGTCGTTGAAAAAGGTAAAGCGCTTGTCGGTGAACGGATCGACGCGGATCGCTTCACACGTCACGCCGTGCGCTTCCAGATGTTTGACTGCGCAATCCAGATCATCGACGCTGAAGGCAAGATGGCGCAGGCCACAGGCCTCCGGGCGGGACGGACGCGCAGGCGGAAAAGGGAAAGAGAACAGTTCAATCACATATTGCCCGTTTAACGCCAGATCGCCCTTCCAGGAGTCGCGCTCTTCGCGGTAGGCCTCGCTCATGAGCGTAAAGCCCAGAATGTCGCAGTAGAAGGCCTTACTTTTCGCGTAATCGGTCGCAATGATCGCAATATGATGAACAGCTTTTAAACCCAGCATAGCTTCTCCTTTTTATGATGCCTGAACGTTACAACCGAAAACCCGCACCTTGCAAGCAGTCACCCTTATTTTAGGACTCGCACCCAGTAAACGCCGTTCTCATCGCGCTTCGCACCGTGAATATCCGTCTCAAAACCGGGATAGTGACGCCCTACCGAACAGAGCATCAGCAGGAAATCGAGCACGGCCCGACTCTCCTCGGTAATCATCTCTCCTGGCATCAGAAGCGGAACGCCCGGCGGGTAAGGCAGGATCATGTTGGCCGATACGCGCCCAACCAGATTTTCCAGTTCGACGGTTTCGACCTCCCCTTTCACCTGGCGCTGCCAAGCCTTGTGCGGGGTTAATTTCATCTCCGGTAACACATCGAACGCCTGAAGCATCAGACGCGGCAGATCGTGCTGACGGATCAACCTGTGGATCCCCTGGGCCAGATCCTGAATGCGCATATTGCGATAGAAGTCAGGATCCTCCGCGTAGAGATCCGGCAGCATGTTCTTCACCCGCAGGTTAAGATCGTAGGCGCGCTTAAACTCCATCAGACCGCGCAACAACCCCATCGCCCGCGTTTTATCAATACCAATACTGAACAGGAACAGCAGGTTATAGGGGCCGGTTTTTTCCACCACCACACCCCGTTCATCAAGGAATTTCGCCACCAGCGCGGCCGGAATACCTTCCTCGCTCATCTTGCCCTGCTCATCCATGCCCGGTGTCAGGATTGTTACTTTTACCGGGTCGAGGAACATATGGTCGCTATCTGCATCCCGGAAGCCATGCCAGTCTTCGCCGGGCGAGACGGGCCAGCACTCCGCCTCATCAATCTCTTCCGGCTGCCAGATATCAAAGAACCAGCCGTCGGCTTCATCTTTCAGCCGCTGAACCTCTTTGCGGAAATGCAGCGCGCGCTCCACCGAACGGTTGATGAGACGTTTGCCCGGGTTGCCGCGCAGCATCGCCGCGGCCGTTTCAATAGAGGCCACCAGCGGATAGCTCGGTGAAGTGGTAGTGTGCATCATAAAGGCTTCGTTGAACGTGTCTTCGTCGTACTCACCTTTGATGTGGATAAGCGAAGCCTGGGAAAATGCTGCCAGCATTTTGTGCGTCGACTGCGTTTCGAAGAATACTTTACCCGGCACGCGTTCACCGCTCATGCCGCTTTTACCTGCGTAAATCGGATGGAAGTTGGTGTATGGCACCCATGCGGAATCGAAGTGGATCGACGGCACGTCCAGCGCCTTTTTGATCCAGTCTGTATTGTACAGCAGACCGTCATAGGTCGAGTTGGTAATCACCGCATGGACAGGCCAACTCGCGCCAGGCACTGCCGCGACCTTGCTTTCAATGGCTTCATGGGTGAACTCCCGGCGCGGAATACCGCCAAGAATACCGAGCGCGTTACGCGTGGGTGACAGCCAGAGCGGTACGACGTCGCTCATCATCAGCAGGTGAGCCAGCGATTTATGGCAGTTACGGTCAATCAACAGGGTGCTGCCCGCCGGCGCGGCGTACATACCGACGATTTTGTTCGAGGTCGAGGTGCCGTTGGTCACCATATAGCTCTGCTCTGCGCCAAAGGTGCGGGCGATATACTCTTCGGCTTCCAGATGCGGGCCGGTATGATCCAGCAGAGAGCCTAATTCGGTGACTGAAATCGACACGTCCGCTTTCAGCGTGTTGCCACCAAAGAAATCATAGAACAGGCAGCCCACCGGGCTTTTTTGATAAGCCGTCCCCGCCATATGGCCCGGCGTACAGAAGGTATATTTCCCCTCCTTTACGTAGGTGAAAAGCGCCCGGGTAAACGGTGGCGTAATGTTATCGAGATATTCATTCGTGTATTGCTGAATGCGGGTCGCAATATCGTCCGCCACGCCGAGGGAATATTCAAAGAACCACAGCGCCATACGCATATCATTGGCGCTGACGTCCATGGTGGAGTGGGTATTAATAAACGCATACAGCGGGAGGTATTCGTTCAGCTTGTTGATGTCGCTGCACAGTTCGAGATCATATTCGTCCCAGTCGAAGATCACGCCGCAGATACGCGGGTTATGCTCGATGAACTTCAGCAGGTCGGCGCTGTTGTGCGGCCAGATCAGCTGATACCCGCGCGACTGCAGGGCTTGCTCCAGCTCCTTAATCGGCTCATCTTTATAAAAGACGCCGTGTGGCCCCATAACGGCAATGATATTCATGGGCTTCCTCCTTAAAAAACATTAGCTAAGCATAGTCCGGCTAAACCGCAGGTATAAAAAAAGCCGCAACAGTGTGCGGCTTTTCAGATAATTGTGAAGCTTACGCGTAACCGTAGGTCATCAGACGCTGGTAACGGCGGTTGAGCAGATCCTCTTTGCTCAGCACGTCCAGATCCGCCAGGTCAGCCAGCAGCTGCGCTTTCAGAGAAGCCGCCATCACTTCCGGCTTACGATGTGCACCACCCAGCGGTTCCGGGATGATGGAATCGATCAGCTTAAGCTCTTTCAGGCGTGGCGCAATGATGCCCATTGCTTCTGCAGCCAGCGGTGCTTTGTCGGCGCTTTTCCACAGAATGGACGCGCAGCCTTCAGGGGAGATAACGGAATAGGTGCTGTACTGCAGCATATTCACTTTATCGCCCACGCCAATCGCCAGCGCACCGCCGGAACCACCCTCGCCGATAACGGTACAGATGACCGGTACCTTCAGACGAGACATCTCGCGCAGGTTGCGCGCGATGGCTTCAGACTGACCGCGCTCTTCCGCGCCCACGCCAGGATATGCACCCGGGGTATCGATGAAGGTGATGATTGGCATGTTGAAACGCTCAGCCATCTCCATCAGACGCAGGGCTTTACGGTAGCCTTCTGGTGCTGGCATACCAAAGTTACGACGGATTTTTTCTTTGGTTTCACGGCCTTTCTGATGACCAATGATCATCACCGGGCGTCCGTCCAGACGCGCGATACCGCCAACGATAGCTTTATCGTCAGCGTATGCGCGATCGCCTGCCAGTTCGTCAAATTCGTCAAACGCCAGGCGGACATAATCCAGGGTGTACGGACGCTGTGGATGGCGAGCCAGCTGGGCCACCTGCCATGCGCCGAGATCGGCAAAGATTTTGCGCGTCAGCTCTACGCTTTTCTCGCGCAGACGATGCACTTCTTCGTCGATGTTAATATCCAGTTTTTCATCCTGACGGCTTACCGCTGTCAGAGAATCGATTTTCGCTTCCAGCTCAGCAATCGGCTGTTCGAAATCAAGGAAATTCAGACTCATAGTATTCCTGTATTAGTCAAACTCCAGTTCCACCTGCTCCGAACCAATGAGGCCACGGAGATCGTTCAGTAAACGATCGCTCGGAGAGACACGCCACGTTGCACCAAAGCGCAACCGCGCGCGTGCATCCGCCCTCTGATAGTAGAGATGTACTGGAATTGTCCCCGAGCGGTGGGGTTCCAGAGACTGACGGAGTCGGTTTAAAAGCTGGTCATCAATTTGCCTGTCCGTCAGCGAGATAGCAAGCCCGCGAGCATATTTTTCCCGGGCTTCGTCAATGTCCATCACTTCGCGGGCGGTCATTTTAAGCCCCCCACTGAAGTCATCAAAGCTGACCTGTCCGCTGACGATAAGTATGCGGTCTTTTTCCAGCAATTGCTGGTATTTATCCAGCGCGTCGGTGAACAACATCACCTCCAGACGCCCGGAACGGTCATCCAACGTACAGATGCCGATACGATTGCCGCGCTTGGTGACCATAACCCTTGCAGCAATCACGAGCCCCGCAGCCGTGGTGATTTTACCACGTTCTGTCGGATGCATGTCTTTAAGCCTGTGGCCGCCGACATAGCGCTCAATTTCTTTGATGTACTGGTTGATCGGGTGCCCCGTCAGGTACAAGCCTAACGTCTCACGCTCGCCATCCAGTACCACCTGTTCTGGCCACGGCTGGCAGTTGGAGTAAGATTGCTCGATCTGCTCCGGCTCTTCCGCCAGCACCCCGAACATATCCGCCTGACCAATGGCTTCCGCTTTTGCATGCTGATCCGCCGCTTTCAGCGCATCGCCGAGGGAATTCATCAGCGCGGCGCGGTGCGGCCCCAGCCGGTCAAACGCGCCGGACATGATCAGTTTTTCCAGCACGCGACGGTTCAGTTTTTTGGTATCGGTGCGGGCGCAAAGATCGAACAGCTCGCGGAAATACCCGCCGTTGTTACGCGCTTCAATGATCGCCTCGATCGGACCTTCACCCACGCCTTTGATCGCGCCGATCCCGTAAACGATCTCCCCGTCGTCGTTGACGTGGAAGTGGTAGAGCCCCGAGTTAATGTCCGGCGGCAGGATCTTCAGCCCCATGCGCCAGCACTCGTCCACCAGGCCCACCACCTTCTCGGTGTTGTCCATATCGGCCGTCATTACCGCCGCCATAAATTCAGCAGGATAGTGCGCTTTCAGCCACAGCGTTTGGTACGACACCAAAGCATAGGCGGCGGAGTGGGATTTGTTAAATCCGTACCCGGCGAATTTCTCCACCAGGTCAAAGATCTTAATCGCCAGTTCACCATCAACGCCGTTTTTTCTCGCGCCTTCTTCGAAAGTGCCTCGCTGCTTGGCCATCTCTTCCGGCTTTTTCTTACCCATTGCACGACGCAGCATGTCCGCGCCGCCGAGGGTATAGCCGGAAAGCACCTGGGCGATCTGCATAACCTGTTCCTGGTACAGGATGATGCCGTAGGTGGGCTCCAGCACCGGCTTCAGGCTTTCATGCTGCCACTGAACGTCCGGGTAGGAAATCTCTTCGCGCCCGTGCTTACGGTCGATAAAGTTATCTACCATCCCTGACTGCAGCGGGCCCGGACGGAACAGGGCAACCAATGCGATCATATCTTCGAAGCAGTCGGGCTGCAGGCGCTTAATCAGATCTTTCATGCCGCGCGATTCAAGCTGGAAGACGGCGGTGGTCTCCGAGCGCTGCAGCATGTCGAAACTTTTCTTGTCATCCAGCGGGATGGCCGCGATATCCAACGGCGGCTCGCCGTTCTTCTCGCGGCGGGCGTTGATCATCTCCAGCGCCCAGTTGATGATGGTCAACGTACGCAGACCAAGGAAGTCGAACTTCACCAGCCCGGCGTATTCTACGTCGTTCTTATCGAACTGGGTAACCGGGTGCTGACCCGCTTCGTCGCAGTAGAGCGGCGCAAAGTCGGTAATTTTGGTCGGGGCGATAACTACGCCCCCCGCATGCTTACCGGCGTTACGCGTGACGCCTTCCAGCTTGCGCGCCATGTCGATCAGCGCTTTGACTTCTTCGTCCGCTTCGTAGATTTCCGGCAGCTGTGGTTCAGCCTCAAAGGCTTTTGCCAGCGTCATGCCCGGATCGGGCGGTACCAGTTTAGAGATGCGATCGACAAACCCGTACGGGTGGCCCAGCACGCGGCCGACGTCACGGATAACCGCTTTCGCCGCCATCGTACCGAACGTAATAATCTGCGATACCGCATCACGGCCGTACATATCGGCGACGTGCTCGATCACCTGGTCACGTTTCTCCATGCAGAAGTCGACGTCAAAGTCGGGCATGGAAACACGTTCCGGGTTGAGGAAACGTTCGAACAGCAGGTCGAATTCCAGCGGATCGAGGTCGGTAATTTTAAGCGCATAGGCCACAAGCGACCCAGCACCGGAGCCTCGGCCCGGTCCGACCGGTACGCCGTTATCCTTCGACCACTGGATAAACTCCATGACGATCAGGAAGTAGCCCGGGAAGCCCATCTGGTTGATCACCTGGAGTTCAATGTCCAGGCGTTCATCGTACGGCGGCCGCTTCTCTTTGCGAACGGCCTCATCCGGGAACAGGAACTCCAGACGCTCTTCCAGACCTTCTTTTGATTTTGCGACCAGGAAATCTTCCGTGGTCATGTCTCCTGTCGGGAACTGCGGCAGGAAATACTCGCCAAGGCGGACGGTAACGTTACAGCGCTTGGCAATCTCTACGCTGTTTTCCAGCGCTTCCGGGATATCGGAGAAGAGCTCACACATCTCCTCTTCGCTGCGCATGTACTGCTGCGATGAGTAGTTGCGCGGTCGTTTAGGATCGTCCAGCGTGAAGCCATCGTGGATCGCCACGCGAATTTCGTGCGCGTCAAAATCCCCCGGCTCAAGGAACCGCACGTCGTTGGTAGCCACCACGGGCAACCCACGCTCTTCTGCAAGTGCCACAGCGGCATGAAGATAGTTCTCTTCGTCCTGACGGCCGGTGCGGATCAGCTCCAGATAATAACGATCCGGGAAATACTCTTCATAGAACGAGAGGCATTGATCCACCAGCGCGCTATTGCCGCGCAGCAGGCATTTGCCGACATCGCCCATACGGCCACCGGAGATCAGCAGCAGCCCTTCGTTCAGCTCAGCCAGCCAGTCACGGTCGATCCACGGCCCCAGCGCACCGTATCCACGCTGGTAGGCTTTTGAGATAAGCAGAGTGAGGTTTTGATAGCCCGTGTTGTTCATCGCCAGCACGGAGATTTGCGTCATTTCATCGCCGATGAGATCGCTCTGCACGTGAAAATCTGCGCCGACGATAGGCTTCATCCCCGCGCCATGCGCCGTTCCGTAGAACTTCACCAGGCCACACAGGTTGGTAAAATCGGTGATCGCCAGCGCGGGCATGCCAAGGGAGGCCGCCTTTTTTACCAGCGGCCCGGTCTTCGCCAGCCCATCGATCATGGAGTAGTCGCTATGCACCCGCAGGTGTACGAAACGTGGTTCAGCCATCTTCAGATTCCGCGTTACTTAATTGCTTGCGTATTGATTCAGGACACCCGTCCCAGCGCGCGTTTCACCGGGCCAAAGCTGCGCCGGTGATGTTCGGTTGCGCCATGTTCAGCCAGCCTTTCCAGATGGAAAGGTGTGGGATACCCCTTATGCTGGGCGAAACCATACTGAGGGTAAGTGAGGTCCAGCGCGGCCATTTCAGCGTCGCGCGTCACTTTGGCAATAATAGAAGCTGCGCTGATTTCTGCGACCCGGCTATCGCCTTTGACAACCGCCATTGAAGGCATGGGCAATGCGGGACAGCGGTTGCCGTCAATCAGGACATATTCCGGGGAAATTTTCAAACCCGCTACCGCACGCTGCATCGCCAGCATCGTGGCATGCAAAATATTCAGTTCGTCTATTTCATGCGGTTCAGCGCGCCCCAGGCTCCAGGCCAGCGCCTTCTCCTGAATCTCACTAAACAGCGCCAGCCGGCGCTTTTCAGACAATTTTTTTGAGTCGTTCAGCCCGATAATCGGGCGAGCCGGATCGAGGATCACCGCGGCGGTCACCACAGCCCCCACTAACGGACCACGACCCACTTCGTCCACGCCCGCAACAAGGCGAGTGTGAGGATAAACAAATTCCATCATTTTGCTAGCTCCAGCACCGCATCCGCCGCTTGCTCATCAGCATTACAGCGGATCAGTTGATGCAGTTCGCGGAAGGTGTCGTGCATCTGGTGGCTGGTCTTGCCGTTTGCCAGCAGCGGCAGCAGCGCATCGGCAAGCGCCTGCGGCTGGCACTCATCCTGCAATAGCTCTTTCACCAGTTCGCGCCCGGCAAGCAGGTTTGGCAGGGAGACATAATCCGTTTTCACCAGACGTTTTGCCAGCCAGAAGGTGAACGGCTTCATGCGGTAACCGACCACCATCGGGCATTTCGCCAGCATACATTCCAGGGCCGCCGTGCCGGAAGCCAGCAGTGCGGCATCGCTCGCATACATCGCTTCTCGCCCTTTCCCGTCCAGCAGACGGACGTGGAGATCCGGGGCGACTTCCGCTTTGATGCGCTCAAACTGCTCGCGGCGTTTGGCATTCACCAGCGGAACAACCACTTCAAGGTCGGGATAGCTCTGGCGAAGAATTTGCGCTGTTTTGAGGAAATCGGCGCTCAGCATCTCCACTTCTGCACCACGGCTGCCTGGCAGCAGTGCCAGACAATGCACATCATGGGGGATGCCCAGCACGTCGCGCGCCGCGTTTTTATCCGGATCCAATGGCATCGCATCCGCCATGGTATGACCGATAAAACGGCACGGAACATTAAATCTGTCGTAAAACGCTTTTTCGAAAGGCAGAAAAGCCAGCACCAGGTTGGTGGACCGTCCAATTTTGAAAACGCGTTTCTGTCGCCACGCCCAGACGGACGGACTGACGTAGTGAATGGTTTTTATGCCCTGCTTTTTCAGATTCCCTTCGAGGGTAATGTTGAAATCAGGTGCATCGATACCGACAAACACATCGGGTTTGAGTTCGGTAAAACGGCGGGTGAGATCGGCACGAATGTGCAGCAAACGGCGGAGCCGTCCCAGCACCTCAACGATGCCCATCACGGCCAGCTCTTCCATTTCATACCAGGCTTCACAGCCTTCGGCCTGCATCAGCGGGCCAGCAACGCCGACAAAGCGAGCGTTGGGTACACGCGCCTTAAGCGCGCGGATGAGACCTGCACCAAGAATATCGCCGGAGGTTTCTCCGGCGACCAGGGCTATCGTAAGCGGACGACTGTCGACCATTAACGAATCAGACCCCTTGTTGAACGGTCAAAGAATTCCATGAACGCGTTCACTTCCGGGTGCTTATTCGCCAGCTCGGCAATTTCCGGCTTCGCCTCTTCCAGCGTTTTACCGCTACGGTACAGCAGTTTGTACGCGTTGCGGATGGCAGTAATCGCTTCGCGGCTAAAACCACGACGCTTGAGGCCTTCGATGTTCACGCCAAACGGCGTGGCATGGTTGCCCTGCGCAATCACATACGGTGGGACGTCCTGCGCCACACCGGAGCAGCCGCCAACCATCACGTGCGCACCAATGATGCAGAACTGATGGACTGCGGTCATGCCGCCAATAATTGCGAAGTCATCAACCGATACGTGTCCTGCCAGCGTTGCGTTGTTGGCAAGAATACAGCGGTCACCCACGGTACAGTCGTGCGCGATATGCGCATTAACCATAAACAGGTTATCGCTGCCCACCTTCGTCAACCCACCACCCTGTACTGTTCCACGATGAATGGTGACGCTTTCGCGAATACGGTTACGATCGCCAATTTCCAGACGGGTCGACTCACCAGCATATTTCAGATCCTGGTTAACTTCGCCGATGGAGGCGAACTGATAGATCTCGTTATTGCAGCCAATGGTCGTATGACCATTCACGACAACGTGAGATTTCAGTACTGTACCCTCACCAATTTCGACATGGGGTCCAACAATACAAAACGGGCCAATGTGGACGTTAGCACCAATGATGGCACCGGTTTCCACAATCGCGGTAGGATGAATAAAGGCGGATTTATCAATCACGTATCAGGACTCCCGGCTACGAGCACACATCATCGTCGCTTCGCAAACAACTTTGCCGTCAACCAGTGCTACGCCTTTGAAGCGAGTCAGGCCACGACGCGTTTTTTCAAAAGTGACTTCCATGATCATCTGATCACCAGGCACGACAGGGCGCTTAAAGCGCGCTTCATCAATACCCGCGAAGTAATACAGCTCACCTGGCTCCAGTTTACCGACGCTTTTAAACGCCAGAATACCGGTAGCCTGAGCCATCGCTTCCAGAATCAACACACCCGGGAAGATAGGCTTACCAGGGAAGTGCCCCTGGAAGAACGGCTCGTTCACGGAAACATTTTTCACTGCGCGCAGAAAACGACCTTCTTCAAAATCCAGCACGCGGTCTACCAGCAGAAACGGGTAGCGGTGCGGCAGAAGTTCTAAAATCTCTTCAATATGCAGAGTATGAGTGTCAGTAGTCAAAATACTCTTCCTGTCAAAATGTACTGATAACAATAATAACACGGCCTGCCGGTTTATTAGAAAGCCGACAGGCCGGGAAAAATAGCGTTCAACGGATGACGCTTAGTCTTGTTGATCGATCTTACGCTCAAGGGACTTGAGGCGCTTGCTCATATCATCAATGTTCATCACCAGAGCTGCTGTTTTACGCCATACCTTGTTGGGCTGTAGCGGAATGCCTGAGGAATAAACGCCAGGTTCAGTGATAGGACGCATTACCATGCCCATTCCCGTCACGGTCACCTTGTCGCAGATTTCCATATGGCCATTAATCACGCTCGCACCGCCAATCATGCAATAACGGCCAATTTTCAGGCTGCCCGCCATGATGACGCCACCCGCAACCGCGGTATTGTCGCCAATCACAACGTTATGCGCAATCTGGCACTGGTTATCGATGATAACACCATTGCCAATGATCGTGTCGTCAAGCGCGCCACGGTCAATGGTGGTACAGGCGCCGATCTCCACGCGATCGCCAATAATAACGCGACCAAGCTGTGGGATCTTCACCCAGTTACCGCGATCGTTAGCGTAACCAAAGCCATCAGAACCAATCACGGTGCTGGACTGGACGAGGCAGTTTTCGCCAATTTCAACGTCATGATAAACGGACACATTGGCCCACAAACGGGTCCCTGCGCCGATTGTCGTATTTTTCCCAACGAAGCAGCCTGGGCCAATGACGACGTTATCGCCCAGCACAACGCCGGATTCGATAACCGCATTCGCCCCAACGGCGACGTTGTTACCCAGCCTGGCCGTCGCATCAATCGCTGCGCTGGCAGCAATGTTCTGGGCCGGTTGCGGCGTGGTATCAAGAATTTGAGCCATGCGTGCATACGTCAGGTAGGGGTTTTTCACTACCAGCGCGCTTACAGTGGCAAATGGAAGATCGTCCTGCGTCAGTACAACAGCTGACGCCTGGCATTGAGCCAGTTGCTCACGGTACTTAGGGCTTACCATGAAGGTAATCGTGCCAGCTTTAGCAGATTGCATGGACGCAACAGCGGTGATGACGATATCGCCATCACCGTGTAATTCTGCATCCAACTGCTGAGCTAAATCAGCCAGTCGAATTGAAGGCATTACTTATTTAACCTGTTTCAGAACATCAGCAGTGATGTCTTTAACATCTTTGCTGTTGAAAGCGACGGCGTTCGCATCAACAACCAGATCGATGCTCTGATCGGCAGCCACTGCTTTAACAGCGGTCTGAATGCGAGTCACCAGCTTGCCGCGTTCTTCGTTAGAACGACGCTGACGATCCTGCTCGAAAGCCTGCGCTTTCTGAGAGAACGCCTGGCGCTGAGCCATTACGTCTTTTTCCAGCTTGCTGCGGTCGCTTGCCTTCATGGTAGAACCATCACGCTGCAGACGCTGCATTTTGGACTGAAGATCGTTTTCCATACCCTGCAGTTCGCTTGCACGGCCTTTGAATTCGTTTTCCAGAGTCGCAGAAACACCTGTTTTCTGTGCAACCTGCTGGAACAAATTACCCATGTTGACGATTGCAATTTTGTCTGCTGCCTGAGCAGAAGTTGCCATCGCTAAACCGAGACCTGCAGCTAATAACCACTTTTTCACAATTAACTCCTTACCATCCCATTGGCACCAGAAGGTACCGTTCTTTGCGTGGCAAGGCGACCGTGTTACCGATCGCCAGTTGTCAGCGCTACACTGCCAACGCATTCCTTTGCAGCGGATTATTACCAGGTTTTACCAATGTTAAACTGGAATTGCTCCGACTTATCTCCATCATATTTCTTAAACGGCTGGGCGTAAGAGAAGACCAACGGTCCCAGCGGTGACATCCATTGTAATGCGATACCGGCAGACATGCGAATATTGCTCGGATCGCTGTAGTCAGGAATGCCTTCTGCGCGCATCTGGGCAGTATTCTGCCAGTTGGTATCCCATACGGTACCGGCATCCCAGAAGAAGGACGTACGGACCGAGTTCGCATATTTATCGCTGATAAACGGCGTTGGCGTGATGAACTCCAGGCTGGCAACGGCCATGGCGTTACCGCCCACCGCATCATTGGAGCTACAGACTTCCGAAGAGGAAGACTTATCACAGTTATCTTTGTCGTTCCCGCCGTAGTAAACCGCTTTCGGACCAATGTTGTTGGACTGGAAGCCACGAACGGTACTGGAACCACCGGCATAGAAGTTTTCATAGAACGGCAGTTCTTTGCCGCCTAAACCGTCGCCGTAGCCCCAGCGGGTACGACCCAGAACCACCCACTTATGATCGTCATCGATCGGGAAGTAGGACGCGGTATCCAGCGTGACCTTATAGAACTCGTTATCGGAGCCCGGCACGGTCACTTTACCGTTCAGGTTGACGCGAGAACCTTCCGTTGGGAAGTAACCACGGTCGAGACGGTTATAGGTCCAGCCGTAGTTAAAGGTGAAGTCATCCGCCGCGAAGCCATTGTCATTACCATTTTTACTGGTTGACTGGCCGATAGAGTCCAGATAACGCCACATCGCCACCTGCGGTTGCATGTTGGACAGGTCGTTATGCACGTAACCTAAGCCCGCACGCAGGGTGTTGTATTCGTTAACCGGGAAGCCAAGCGTACCGTCCACACCGTAACTCTTGTTGGTGTAAGAAGACAGATCCGCATCGTCTGCTTTAAAGTCGTTATAGAAGATACGACCGCCCAAGCTCACACCGTCTACGGTGAAGTATGGGTTCGTTACAGAGAACTCAGAGTAGGTCTGGTAGTCGTTTTTGGTGCCGTTAATACCGACAGAGTAACCCGTACCCAGCCAGTTATCCTGCTGCACGCCGACCTGGAAGCTAACGCCGCTTTCAGTACCGTAGCCCACACCAAAGTTGAAGCTACCGGTGTTACGCTCTTTCACTTTATAAACGACATCAACCTGATCCGGGCTGCCCGGTACGCGCTGGGTATCGGTATCCACCGTTTCAAAATAGCCCAGACGGTTCAGACGCTCTTTACCCTGATCAACAAGATCGCTACCCAACCATGCGCCTTCCATCTGACGCATTTCGCGACGCAGAACGGAATCTTTGGAGGTGTCGTTACCGACGAAGCGGATCTTACGCACGTAGAAACGGTTGCCCGCGTCAACATTCACATGCAGCTTAACGGTTTTATCCGCGTCATTGATTTCAGGCTGAGTCTGTACGCGCGGATAGGCATAACCATAGCGGCCGAGCAGCTTCTTAATGCTGTCTTCCATTTTGGTTACCTTGGAACCGCTATACAGGTCGCCTGGCTGAATTTTGGTCAGCGATTCGATTTCAGCAGAATGCCCCGCCAGGTTACCACTCACCTCAACCCCCGAAAGCTTGTACTGCTCGCCTTCAGTGATGTTGACCGTGATGTAGATCCCTTTCTTGTCCGGCGTCAGGCTTACCTGAGTCGAGTCGATGTTGAAACGCGCATAGCCACGATCGAGATAGTAGCTGCGCAGAGTTTCAAGGTCGCCCGCCAGTTTCTGTTTCTGGTATTTGCGATCGCCTACCACGTTCCACCATGGCACTTCATCGCGCAGCTGGAAGGTGGAGATCAGTTCGTCGGTGCTGAACGCGTGGTTGCCGACAATGTTGATCTGCTGGATCTTCGCAGAAACACCTTCCTGGAAGACCAGCTTCAGGTCAACACGGTTGCGCGGCAGCGGAGTGACAACCGCTTTCACGCTGGCACTGTATTTACCGACGCTGTAGTAGAAGTCTTCCAGACCTTTTTCAATGTCTGAAAGGGTTGTGCGGTCCAGGGATTCCCCCACACGAACACCGGATGCTTCAAGGTTTTGCTTGAGCATGTCATCTTTCACCGACTTGTTACCGGAGAAAGTGATACTGGCGATCGTTGGACGTTCTTTTACCTGTACCAGCAGCGTATCACCATCGCGCAGGACGCGGACATCCTCAAAGTTGCCGGTGGCAAACAGAGCACGGATGGTGTTACTGATATCATCATCATTAACCGTATCGCCGGGGCGTACAGGCATACTGAGGAGGGCCGCACCAACGGCGACACGCTGGAGGCCTTCGAAATGAATGTCTTTCACTACGAACCCGTCAGCACCGTATACGGTGGCGCTGCTAAACAGCAGCGACGCTATGAGCAACTTTTTCATCGCCATCGTTATTATGCGTTCTTCCTAACACTCTCTTACAACCGAGAGAAATCATTGAAAAGTGCAAGCCCCATTAACAGCACCAGCAAAATCGAGCCAATGCGATAACTAAAGTCTTGAACTCGCTCGGATACCGGTCCGCCTTTTAGCTTTTCAATCGCTAAAAACAGCAGATGACCCCCGTCTAAAACGGGAAGCGGGAACAGGTTGATTATCCCAAGGTTCACGCTAATGAGCGCGAGGAACATGAGATAGTAAATCACCCCGAACTCCGCTGACATCCCAGCCCCCTGGGCAATCGAAATTGGCCCACTGAGGTTGTTCAGTTTCACATCACCGGTTATCAATTTCCCCAACATGTTGACCGTCAGCTTCATCAGTTGCCATGTTTTATCCGTGGCTTCAAGGATGGCGCTGAACGGCCCATACTGGCGTATTGTCTTGTACTCATCTGGCAGCGGGATCACTTTTGGCACAACGCCTGCAAACCCTTCTGCCTTTTTGCCGACCGACTTCGTGTCCGGGATCAGCGTCAGCGAAAGCGGACTGCCTTGCCTTTCAACTTCTAGCGCGAGAGACGTTCCCGGATTATCGCGCACCAGAGTAACAAAGGTCATCCACTCTGTTAATGGTTGACCATCGACTTTAACGATCCTGTCGCCCGCTTGCAAACCCGCTTTGCTCGCCGCCGAATTTGCCTGTACTTCGGCTAATACCGGCTCGATCTGCGCACCGCGTGGACGAATACCCAGCGCAGCGACGGGATCTTCTTTGTCTGGCTCGAAACGCCAGTGACGTAAATCGAGCACTTTGTCCTGACGCGCATCGGAACCAAACGGCGATACGCTGATGGTGGTCTGCGGATCGCCAATTTTGGCAACCAGCTGCAGTCGCACGGCATCCCAATCAGGGGTTTCGATGCCATCAATCGCTTTAAGTTCCATCCCGGATGTAATTTGCGCACTCGCCGCGATGGAGTTGGGAGCAATTTCCCCCACCACCGGACGCACGCCCGGGACGCCGATGATAAACACCAGCCAGTAAGCGAAAATCGCAAAGATGAAGTTGGCTACCGGTCCGGCAGCAATGATGGCGGCGCGTTGTCCAACGGTTTTATTGTTGAAAGCGCTGTGTCGCAGCTCAGGTGCGACAGGCTCGACGCGTTCGTCGAGCATTTTGACGTAGCCGCCCAGCGGGATAAGGGCGATGACAAATTCCGTGCCGTGGCGGTCGGTGCGCGTCCAGAGTGATTTGCCAAAACCGATGGAAAACCGCTCTACGCGCACGCCACAGCGGCGAGCAACCCAGAAATGGCCAAATTCATGCACGGTAATCAGTACACCCAGTGCAACAATGAACGCCGCCAGATTCCAGAGAATGCTCAGCATAAAACCTTCCGTTAAATCGTCCCGAATACCAGTAAAAGCAAACATGCAAACACTGGAACAGCCGCTGTCAGGCTATCAATGCGATCCAGTATACCGCCATGCCCTGGAATCAGGTGTCCGCTGTCCTTAATCCCTGCTTCACGCTTAAACATACTTTCGGTTAAATCACCGAGCACGGAGGCAAGCGCAGCAAAAATCGAGCACACCAGCAGTATTGACGGTGCCACTTCAAGATTCGCCCAGACGCCGTAGCCCCAGGAGATGATCGCTGCCGTAAACAGGCCGCCGATGAATCCTTGCCAGGTTTTACCCGGGGAGACCTTCGGTGCCAGCTTATGTTTGCCAAACAGTTTACCAAACATATAGGCCCCGGAGTCAGCCCCCCAGACCAGAATCATTACATAAAGCAGCCAGATCGCGCCGCTGTAGTGGTTTTCGTCGTAGTGCCAGGCACGCAGCGCAACCATACCCCAGAAAAAAGGAATAATGGTGAGCAAACCAAAAATCAGTCGTAGCACTTTTGAATTACGCCATAATGCCGCGGAACCTGGATAAAAAAGGACCAGCAACAGCGCGGCAACCCACCAGACCAACGATATCCACAAGGAGCCGGCAACCAGGGGCTGATGAATATCATGGTGATATTCAGGCAACGTAAACAGCATTATGGCCAGGATAAAGCCACAAAGTACCGCGAGCCATACTCGCTGAGTGCGCGAGGTAAAGCCGCTAAACTGTCCCCATTCCCACGCGGCGAGCATGCACACCACCAGCGTGACAATAGCGAATCCCACCGGGGGCAGTAAAAACAGCGCCGCAATGACAATGGGTATTAATACAAAAGCGGAAATCAGGCGATACTTCAGCAAAAGCTACCCCCATCAGGCTTTGTCGCCACCAGGCTCGGTGCCGCCGAAACGACGCTCTCGATTGGCAAAGGCATGCAGCGCACCTTCAAAGTCTTGTTCATCAAAATCGGGCCAAAGAACATCCGTAAAGTAAAGTTCGGCATAGGCAATTTGCCATATCAAAAAGTTACTTATGCGATGTTCCCCCCCGGTCCTAATTACCAAATCCACAGGCGCCTGTTCATTCATGCAGATTTGCTTGCTCAGCGCCTCTTCATCAATTTGGTCGGGTCTCAACAGCCCTTCCTGAACCTGTTCGGCCAGATGCCGAACGCCCTGGATAATATCCCAGCGTCCGCCGTAATTCGCCGCAATATTCAGCGTCAGACCGGTATTATTTTCCGTCAGCGCTTCTGCTTTACGAATCCGTTCTTGCAAACGTGAGTTAAAACGACTGGTATCGCCAATGATACGCAGGCGAACGTTGTGGCGGTGCAGGCTTTTTACTTCGCTGTCTAGCGCCCACACAAACAATTCCATCAACGCAGTCACTTCCTGCAAAGGTCGATTCCAGTTTTCACTGCTAAAAGCATAGAGCGTTAACGCATCAATGCCGTTGTTGGCGGCAAAAGAAACGGCGCGACGAACGGATTTCGCCCCCGCTTTATGCCCAAAGGCTCGTATCTTCCCTTGTCTTTTCGCCCAGCGGCCATTGCCATCCATAATGATTGCTACATGACGGCAGCCATGAGCTGGCAAATTTTCGCTTATTGGTTGATTCGCAGACAACATAACGCGTTTTTTGTCCCTGAAAAGGATTTAACGGTACTCAGGAATACTGAAGCCTATACATAAAAAAGCCGTGTCAAACCACGGCTCACCTGACCACATTAAGTCAAATACCTGCGATCAGGTGGCGCAGACTATATCACTGAAGCCCAACGCTAACAAATAGCACGACGACTAGTGGTTGCTTTATCACCAGCTTGCGAGACGTGTCACCTGCTGACGCGCAATATTACGCGCAGCTGCATCCACCGCCAGCACCTCTTCCACGCTTTGTGGTTCACGCAAATCCATCATCTCCAGTACCGATAAATTTAACGACGCGATATCGGTAAAACGAATTTGCTGATTCAGAAATGCTTCAACGGTAATTTCATTGGCTGCATTAAGTGCCGTCGTCGCCGCCTGCCCCTGGTCAAAGGCATTCATCGCAAGCTTCAGACAAGGATAGCGGTCATAGTCCGGTTCACTGAACGTCAGGGAACTTAGCTTGCAGAAATCAAGCGGCTTCACGCCGGATTTCACTCGATTTGGCCACGCCATGGAATGGGCAATTGGCGTACGCATGTCCGGCTCGCCCAGCTGTGCCAGCACGCTGCCATCCTGATAACGCACCATCGAGTGAATCACCGATTGCGGGTGAATCAGTACTTCCATCTGTTTCGCTGACGCATTAAACAACCAGCGCGCTTCAATGTATTCCAGACCTTTGTTCATCATGGTGGCAGAGTCAACGGAGATTTTACGCCCCATCGACCAGTTCGGATGACGGCACGCCTGATCCGGCGTCATGGCGCGCAGTTCAGACAGTGGCGTTTCACGGAACGGGCCACCAGACCCGGTAAGCAGGATAGACACCACGCCATTCTGCTCCAGGTCAGCGTACCCCAGGTTCTGTTGAAAAGGTTGCGGTAAACTCTGAAAAATCGCGTTGTGTTCGCTGTCGACCGGCAAAAGACGCGCGCCGCGCTGCTTCACCGCATCCATAAACAGGCGTCCACAGGTGACCAGCGACTCTTTATTGGCCAGCAGAACGTCCTTGCCGGCATCAATCGCGGCAAGCGTAGGCAATAACCCTGCCGCCCCGACGATGGCCGCCATCACCTGATCCACCTCATCCAGCGCCGCCATCTCGCAGGCCGCCTGTTGGCCGCTCAGCACCTCGGTTCGGCAGCCCTGTTCACGCAGCTGCGCTTTCAGCAGACGCGCGCTCTCTTCGTCATCCATCACCGCATAGCGGGGCGTAAACTCCAGGCACTGCTCGACCATTCGCTGCACATTCTTACCGGCCACCAGCGCTGTCACGGTGTAGAGTTCAGGATTATGGCGAACGACGTCGAGAGTGCTGCAACCGATAGAGCCGGTTGAGCCAAGGAGTGTTAAATGCTTCATGAGATGCCCGAAAAAAGTTAGACCAGATAAAAGCAAAACGCCGCCAGCAAGACCCGAAGTCCCTCTGAACGGCGTTTATCAGTGTACGACAGAAATCAGAACTGCATCAGTTCCGCTTCTTTATCTGCCAGCGCCGCATCAATTTTCTTGATGGCAGCGTCGGTCATTTTCTGAATGTCGTCCTGAGAACGACGATCGTCATCTTCACTGATCTCTTTTTCTTTCAGCAGCGCTTTTACTTTATCGTTCGCATCGCGACGGACGTTACGCACGGATACACGACCCTGCTCAGCTTCGCCACGAACCACTTTGATCAGATCTTTACGACGCTCTTCCGTCAGTGGAGGCAGTGGAACGCGGATGTCAGAACCCGCAGAGCTTGGGTTCAGTCCGAGGTCTGAGGCCATGATCGCTTTCTCAACGGCCGGGCTCATAGAACGATCGAACACGTTGATTTTCAGCGTACGGGTATCTTCTACCGTTACGCTCGCCAGCTGACGCAGAGGGGTTGGCGTACCGTAGTATTCTACGATGATGCCATCCAGCAGGCTTGGGGAAGCACGGCCAGTACGGATTTTGCTGATTTGGGTTTTGAACGCTTCTACGCATTTTTCCATGCGTACTTCAGCATCTTTTCTGATGTCGTTAATCACGTTACGAATCCTTGAAAACTTGTCTCAGGCAGACTATCCGCCAGCACAGCGCTACAGGTGTGCTAAGTATAGTCGCGTTTAATTCATGACAACGCCAAAGGCGCGCCCGGGTAAGATACCACTACAAAATAAAGCGGAATCTTACCTGTATTTATCGTCAACGGAAATTATTCCGTGATCAAAGTGCCTTCTTTTTCGCCCATGACCACGCGACGCAGTGCGCCAGGCTTGTTCATGTTGAAGACACGGATCGGCAGTTTGTGGTCGCGAGCCAGCGTGAAGGCGGCAAGATCCATCACTTTCAGCTCTTTATCCAGCACTTCGCTGTAGCTCAGCTGATCGTACATGGTGGCAGAAGGATCTTTTGCCGGGTCGGCAGTAAACACGCCGTCTACTTTGGTCGCTTTCAGTACCACATCGGCTTCGATCTCGATACCGCGCAGGCAGGCAGCGGAATCGGTTGTAAAGAACGGGTTACCCGTACCGGCGGAGAGGATCACCACGCGGTTATTGCGCAGCAGGCTGATAGCTTCTGCCCAGCTGTAATTATCGCAAACGCCATTCAGGGGAATCGCGGACATCAGGCGGGCATTCACATAGGCGCGATGGAGAGCATCACGCATTGCCAGGCCATTCATCACGGTTGCCAGCATACCCATGTGGTCGCCCACAACGCGGTTCATCCCCGCTTTCGCCAGACCAGCACCACGGAAAAGGTTGCCACCGCCAATGACCACGCCAACCTGGATACCCAGTTCGACCAGTTCTTTGATTTCCTGTGCCATGCGATCAAGGATGCTTGCGTCAATACCGAAGCCTTCCGATCCCTGCAGCGCTTCGCCACTCAGCTTAAGCAGAATGCGTTTGTACACGGGTTTTGCATTGGTAGCCATGTTTCTTTCCTGAGACTGTCAACGATTAAGATGGGGGTTAATTCTGGCGACATGATATGCCGCAAATCAGCACAGCGATACTGGAGCCTGTCTGATTTCCTGTGACGGGTGACAAAAAGAAGCCGCCCTCAGGCGGCTCCTTTTCAATCATTAAGACTGCTTGGACATTGCAGCAACTTCTGCTGCGAAGTCAGTCTCAACTTTCTCGATGCCTTCGCCCACTTCGAAGCGGATGAAGCCAGTTACGTCAGCGTTGTGCTCTTTCAGCAGCTGCGCAACAGACTTGCTTGGATCCATAACGAATGGCTGGCCAGTCAGAGAAACTTCGCCGGTGAATTTCTTCATGCGGCCTTCAACCATTTTCTCTGCGATTTCTTTTGGTTTACCAGACTGCATCGCGATGTCCAGCTGAACCTGGTACTCTTTCTCTACCACTTCAGCAGACACGTCTTCTGGCTTAACGAATTCTGGCTTGCTTGCAGCGATGTGCATAGCCAGCTGTTTAACCAGCTCTTCGTCAGCGCCTTTAGCCGCAACCAGAACACCGATACGTGCACCGTGCTGGTAAGAGCCCAGAACGTCGCCTTCCAGAGAAGCAACGCGACGGATGTTGATGTTCTCACCGATTTTAGCAACCAGCGCAACACGTTCTTCTTCGAACTGTGCTTTCAGAACTTCAACGTCAGTGATTTTGCCAGCAACAGCTGCGTCCAGAACTTTGTTAGCAAATGCCTGGAAACCACCATCTTTAGCAACGAAGTCAGTCTGGCAGTTAACTTCCAGAATGATGCCGTAGGTGCCGTCGATTTTAGTGATGATCACGCCGTCAGCAGCAACGTTGCCTGCTTTTTTAGCTGCTTTGATCGCACCGGATTTACGCATGTTTTCGATTGCCAGCTCGATGTCGCCGTTCGCTTCAGTCAGCGCTTTTTTGCAATCCATCATGCCTGCGCCAGTACGCTCGCGCAGCTCTTTTACCAGGGATGCGGTAATTTCAGCCATTCTTAAATCCTCGGGAGATGTGAACTGCCCGGCCGGGGGCCAAACAGTGTAAATTGAAAAAAGGGGCCGGTAATGGGCCCCTATTCATACACGGTACTAATAAGGGGTAAAACCTTATTATTCAGCTTCTACGAAGCTTTCTTCCGCCTGAGAAGCCAGATCCTGGGAACGGCCTTCACGAACGGTAGCAGCTACAGCGCTCAGGTACAGGCTAACAGCACGGATTGCGTCGTCGTTACCCGGGATAACGAAGTCAACACCGTCCGGATCGGAGTTGGTATCAACGATAGCGAATACCGGGATACCCAGGTTGTTAGCTTCTTTGATTGCGATGTGCTCGTGGTCTGCATCGATTACGAACAGCGCGTCTGGCAGGCCGCCCATATCTTTGATACCGCCCAGGCTGTTTTCCAGCTTGTCCAGTTCACGAGTGCGCATCAGCGCTTCTTTCTTAGTCAGCTTGTCGAAAGTACCGTCCTGAGACTGGGTTTCCAGATCTTTCAGGCGTTTGATGGACTGACGAACAGTTTTCCAGTTGGTCAGCATGCCGCCCAACCAGCGATGGTTCACGAAGAACTGGTCGCAGCTGTTAGCAGCATCTTTCACAGCTTCGCTTGCAGCGCGCTTAGTACCAACGAACAGAATCTTACCTTTACGGGAAGAGATCTTGTTCAGCTCAGCCAGGGCTTCGTTGAACATTGGTACAGTTTTCTCAAGGTTGATGATGTGAACTTTGTTACGCGCGCCGAAGATGAAAGGCTTCATTTTCGGGTTCCAGTAACGGGTCTGGTGACCAAAGTGAACACCAGCCTTGAGCATGTCGCGCATGGAAACAGTTGCCATGTTTAAAACCTCTATATTGAAAGTTGGGGTTATGCCTCCACGTATCCCATATTACCGACCCCAAAGGGCACCCCGGAATATGTGCCGATACGTGTGTGTTGTTACACAAAGTGAGATTTGTCGCTTCCGTCCAGCCTGTGTATCTGAGATGGATCGGAAGTCCGGCGCGCTTTATACCACAAAACACGACCAGAAACCAACAGTTGTTGGCGGAGTGTGCTGTTAATGATTCTCAATTTGGCACGGGGTGTGCCTGACTGATACCATTGACGACACTTAGACTAGTATTGTCGAAAAAATCGACACCGATGGACAGATTACATGGCTATCTCTATTAAGACACCTGAAGAAATTGAAAAGATGCGCGTCGCCGGTCGTCTGGCCGCGGAAGTGCTGGAAATGATCGAGCCGTTCGTGAAGCCGGGCGTCAGCACCGGTGAACTGGACCGTATCTGTAACGACTATATCGTGAACGAGCAGCACGCGGTTTCCGCCTGCCTCGGCTACCACGGTTTCCCGAAATCCGTCTGCATCTCTATTAATGAAGTGGTGTGTCACGGCATCCCGGACGATGAAAAACTGCTGAAAGATGGCGACATCGTCAACATTGACGTGACCGTCATTAAAGACGAGTACCACGGTGACACCTCAAAAATGTTCATCGTTGGCAAGCCGACTATTCTTGGCGAGCGTCTGTGCAAAGTGACGCAAGAGAGCCTCTACCTGGCACTGAAAATGGTTAAACCGGGTATTCGCCTGCGTACCATCGGTGCGGCAATCCAGAAGTTTGTGGAAGCAGAAGGTTTCTCCGTGGTGCGCGAGTACTGCGGTCACGGCATTGGTCGCGTCTTCCATGAAGAACCGCAGGTCCTGCACTATGATGCAGATGACGGCGGCGTGGTGCTGCAAAAAGGCATGACCTTTACCATTGAGCCGATGGTCAACGCGGGTGACTACCGCATCCGTACCATGAAAGACGGCTGGACGGTGAAAACCAAAGACAGAAGCTTGTCTGCGCAGTACGAGCATACTATTGTGGTAACAGACAACGGCTGCGAAATTATGACGTTGCGCAAGGATGACACCATCCCGGCGATACTGACGCACGACGAATGATAAAAAAGCCGGCAAATGCCGGCTTTTTTAATGGCTATAGCTTTTTCTTATGGGTGGCGCACGATGAGTAATCTTTTACCCGAACAGTATGCTAACACAGCACTTCCCACCCTTCCCGACCAGCCCGATAACCCGGGCGTCTGGCCGTCGCACGAGCTGACCTGCGCGCATATTAAAGCCCATATGGATGTTTTCCATCGCTGGCTGGGCAGCGCGTTCGACGCAGGCGTGTCGGCCGAGCAGCTCATTGAAGCGCGCACCGAATTTATCGACCAGCTGCTGCAGCGCCTGTGGATCGATTACGGGTTTGGGCAAATCAGTGATGTTGCGCTGGTTGCCGTCGGGGGCTATGGCCGCGGTGAGCTGCATCCGCTTTCCGATATCGATCTCCTGATCTTAAGCCGCAAAAAGCTGCCGGACGAACAGGCGCAAAAAATTGGCGAACTGCTGACGCTCCTCTGGGACGTGAAGCTGGAAGTCGGCCACAGCGTGCGCACCCTGGAAGAGTGTCTGCTGGAAGGGTTATCGGACCTGACCGTCGCCACCAATCTGATTGAAAC
Organism: Enterobacter sp. DC4; assembly: GCF_000568095.1. NCBI lineage: Bacteria > Pseudomonadati > Pseudomonadota > Gammaproteobacteria > Enterobacterales > Enterobacteriaceae > Enterobacter > Enterobacter sp. DC4. The sequence goes on from NZ_AZUB01000003.1 coordinate 34,337, forward strand.
CCGCCTGCTGATTGGCGACGTCGCGCTGTTTCTGGAGCTGCAAAAGCACATCTTCAGCGACGGCTTCTGGCCGTCAGAAAAGTTCTTCGCCGCGAAGGTCGAGGAGCAAAACCAGCGCCACCAGCGCTACCACGGCACCAGCTATAATCTTGAGCCCGATATTAAAAGCAGCCCCGGCGGCCTGCGCGACATCCATACCCTGCAGTGGGTCGCTCGCCGCCATTTTGGCGCCACCTCGATGGACGAGATGGTCGGCTTCGGCTTCTTAACCGAGGCAGAGCGTAACGAGCTGAACGAGTGCCTGCACCTGCTGTGGCGCATTCGATTTGCCCTGCATCTGGAAGTCACCCGCTACGATAACCGTCTGCTGTTTGACCGCCAGCTCAGCGTGGCTCAGCGCCTGAATTATCAGGGCGAAGGCAACGAGCCGGTTGAGCACATGATGAAGGATTTCTTCCGCGTCACCCGCCGGGTGACCGAGCTGAACCAGATGCTGTTGCAGCTGTTCGACGAGGCCATTCTGGCCCTGACGGCGGATGAGAAACCGCGCCCGATTGATGACGAATTCCAGCTGCGCGGCACGCTTATCGATCTGCGCGACGAAACGCTGTTCATCCGCGAGCCGGAAGCGATTCTGCGGATGTTCTATACCATGGTGCGCAACAGCACCATCACCGGGATCTACTCCACCACCCTGCGCCATCTGCGCCATGCGCGCCGTCATCTGACGGAGCCGCTGTGCTATATCCCGGAAGCGCGTTCGCTGTTCCTGAGCATGCTCCGCCACCCGGGCGCCGTCAGCCGTGGGCTGCTGCCGATGCACCGCCACAGCGTGCTGTGGGCCTATATGCCGCAGTGGTCGCACATTGTCGGACAGATGCAGTTCGATCTGTTCCACGCCTATACGGTGGATGAACACACGATCCGCGTGATGCTCAAGCTGGAAAGCTTTGCAAAAGAAGAGACGCGCTCCCGCCATCCGCTGTGCGTGGAGCTATGGCCGCGCCTGACCCACCCGGAACTGATCCTGATTGCTGCCCTGTTCCACGATATCGCCAAAGGTCGCGGCGGCGATCATTCGGTGCTGGGCGCACAGGACGTACTGAAATTTGCCGAGCTGCACGGCCTGAACTCACGTGAAACGCAGCTGGTGGCCTGGCTGGTACGCCATCACCTGCTGATGTCGGTTACCGCGCAGCGTCGTGACATTCAGGATCCTGAGGTGATCAAGCAGTTCGCGGAAGCGGTTCAGACGGAAAACCGTCTGCGCTATCTGGTCTGCCTGACGGTGGCCGATATCTGCGCCACAAACGAAACGCTGTGGAACAGCTGGAAGCAGAGCCTGCTGCGCGAGCTGTATTTCGCTACCGAAAAACAGCTGCGTCGCGGGATGCAAAACACCCCGGACATGCGCGAGCGCGTGCGTCATCACCAGCTGCAGGCGCTGGCGCTGCTGCGGATGGATAACATTGATGAAGAGGCGCTACACCAGATATGGGCCCGCTGCCGTGCCAACTATTTTGTCCGCCACAGCCCAAACCAGCTTGCGTGGCACGCGCGGCACCTGCTGAAGCACGACCTGTCCCAGCCAATGATTCTGCTGAGCCCTCAGGCTACCCGAGGCGGAACGGAGATTTTCATCTGGAGCCCGGACCGACCTTATCTGTTTGCTGCGGTCTGCGCCGAGCTGGACAGGCGAAACCTGAGCGTTCACGACGCGCAGATTTTCACCACCCGCGACGGCATGGCAATGGACACCTTTATCGTGCTGGAGCCGGACGGCAGCCCGCTGTCGTCGGACAGGCATGAAGGGATACGTTTTGGTCTGGAACAGGCGATTACCCAGCGCAGCTGGCAGCCCCCGCAGCCGCGTCGCCAGCCGGCGAAATTGCGCCACTTTACCGTCGATACCGAGGTCAACTTCCTGCCGACCCACACCGACCGTAAATCGTTCCTGGAGCTGATCGCGCTCGACCAGCCGGGGCTGCTCGCCCGCGTCGGCCAGGTTTTTGCCGATCTGGGAATTTCGCTCCATGGAGCCCGAATTACAACGATTGGCGAGCGAGTAGAAGATTTATTTATAATCGCGACAGCGGACCGGCGTGCCCTTAATAATGACCTGCAGCTAGAAGTGCAACAACGGTTGACAGCAGCCCTCAATCCAAACGATAAAGGGTGATATGTTTTTTAGTGAAATGGAAAGAGTAAACAATGCAGCAGTTACAGAACGTTATTGAGTCCGCTTTTGAGCGTCGCGCCGAGATTACCCCGGCAAATGTGGATACCGTGACCCGTGAAGCGGTAAACCAGGTGATTTCCCTGCTGGATTCCGGCGCGCTGCGCGTGGCAGAAAAAATCGACGGTCAGTGGGTCACTCATCAATGGCTGAAGAAAGCCGTGCTGCTCTCTTTCCGTATCAACGATAACCAGGTTATCGACGGAGCTGAAAGCCGCTACTTCGATAAAGTCCCTATGAAATTCGCTGACTACGACGAAGCGCGTTTCCAGAAAGAAGGCTTCCGCGTGGTGCCACCTGCGGCAGTGCGTCAGGGCGCTTTCATCGCACGTAATACCGTGCTGATGCCATCCTACGTGAACATCGGTGCCTACGTTGATGAAGGCACCATGGTTGACACCTGGGCGACTGTTGGCTCATGCGCGCAGATCGGTAAAAACGTTCACCTGTCCGGCGGCGTAGGCATCGGTGGTGTTCTGGAGCCACTGCAGGCTAACCCGACCATCATCGAAGACAACTGCTTCATCGGCGCGCGCTCTGAAGTGGTTGAAGGCGTGATCGTTGAAGAAGGCTCCGTGATCTCCATGGGCGTTTACATCGGTCAGAGCACCCGTATTTACGACCGTGAAACCGGCGAAGTTCACTACGGTCGCGTTCCGGCGGGCTCCGTGGTGGTTTCCGGCAACCTGCCGTCAAAAGATGGTAAATACAGCCTGTACTGTGCGGTTATCGTGAAGAAAGTGGATGCGAAAACGCGCGGTAAAGTGGGCATCAACGAGTTGCTGCGCACCATCGATTAATCGGGTATAACAAAAAGCGGGGGCAACCCCGCTTTTTTTGTATCTGAGAGTGGCGAAAATAGATTTTTTCGTTAATTATTCAAAGGTTATGTTGAGATCAAGGGTACCGCTATGTACGATAATCTGAAAAGTCTGGGCATTACCAATCCTGATGAAATTGATCGTTACAGCCTCCGTCAGGAAGCCAATAACGATATTCTGAAAATCTATTTTCACAAGGACAAAGGAGAGTTTTTCGCCAAAAGCGTGAAGTTTAAATATCCACGCCAGCGTAAGACCGTTGTTGCTGACGGTGTAGGACAGGGATACAAAGAAGTACAGGAAATCAGCCCTAACCTGCGCTATGTGATCGATGAACTCGATCAGATCTGCCAGCGCGACCGCACCGAAGTCGATCTCAAGCGTAAGATCCTTGACGATCTGCGTCACCTTGAAAGCGTTGTGACCAATAAGATCAGCGAGATTGAAGCGGATCTTGAGAAGTTAACCCGGAAATAAAAGCAAAACGGCAATCCTTGATTGCCGTTTTTAGTGTTTGCGCCCTCTCCCCGTGGGAGAGGGATGGGGTGAGGGCACCAGACCGCACTCAATCATCTCTGCTCGTCCAGCTGCAGCGCCACATACAGCAGCAGCCTGTCGTCGAAATTCCCCAGATCCAGCCCCGTCAGCTCTGAAATTCGGTTTAACCGATACTCCAGGGTATTGCGGTGAATAAACAGCGCTTTTGACGTCGCCAGCGGCTGCACGTTATGACGGAACCACGCCTGCAGCGTCCGGCGCAGCAGACCGTTATTGTCCATGGCTTTCAGACGCGCTAATGGTCGCGCCAGCTCATTGGCCTGCCAGCCCCCGCGCAGGCTGTCGAGCAGCACCGGCAGCATCAAATCCTGATAGAAATAGCTACGGCTCTCCGGCATCCGCTGCTTGCCCACCATCATGGTGGTGCGCGCGGTACGCCAGGAGCGGGCGATGCTGCCCGGCCCGGTAAAGTAGTTGCCCAGCGCAACGCGAAAACGCAGCTGACCATTCTCCTTCATCCGGGAGATCAGCAGCTCCACGCGACGACGATGATCTTCCGCATCCCAGCGGCCGAACGCATTGAGAGCCGGTTTGAGTACCACCATTTCCGTCAGAGAAACGATCGCCACCAGGTTATCGCGCTCCGGCGTCGCCAGCGCGTTTTGCAGCTGCTGCAGCTCGGCCATCGCGCTGTCTACGCCCAGCTGGCCGCTATCGACCTCAATCACCGCCACCACGCGCGGCTGGTTCAGATCGATCCCCAGACGCTGCGCCCATTCGCTGAGCGCGGGCGTGTGCTCTTCCGCCTGAATAAGGTTCATCACCAGCTCTTCACGCAGGCGGCTGTCCTGGGCAAGCAGGTGCATCAGGCGCGACTGCTCCAGCATCATCTCTGCCGTCATGCAGACCAGCTCACCGTATTTTCGCAGTGACTCGGGCTCGCCGGTCAGGCCGATGACCCCCACAATCTCGCCTTCAAGGCGCAGCGGTAAATTGATGCCCTGACGGACGCCGTGCAGGTGTTTCGCTACCGCATCGTCGATATCCACGACCCGCCCCTGGGAAAGCACCAGCAGCGCGCCTTCGTGCAATTCCCCAATACGCTCGCGATCGCCGCTGCCAATAATGCGCCCGCGGGCATCCATCACGTTGATATTGGTATCAATGATGCGCATGGTGCGCGCCACGATATCCTGCGCCATTTTGGTATCAAGATGCCAGCCAGCCATAGAACCCTCCCGTGAGCAGAGCTCAAGCATAGGGAAGTTCAGCGGCGGCTGCATTGTGCGAATGCACAAAGAGAGAGGGAGATGTATGGAGTTGTGGCAAGAATCACAGAAACGAAAAAGCCCCTGCGAACAGGGGCTTCAGAGGATTACTGCATCAGCAGATAAAGCGAAGTATCACCACGCTGGATATTCAGCGCCAGCACGGAAGGCTTGCTGTCGAGGATCTTGCGCAGTTCAGCGATGTTTTTCACCGGCTGCTGGTTAGCGCCCATGATCACATCGCCTTTTTTCAGGCCGATACGGGCTGCCGGTGAATTCGCTTTCACGTTGTTCACCACCACGCCTTTATCTGCGCCTTTATTGCTCATCTCGGCACCTTCAATACCGCTGAAGATGGTGCTGGAATCCACCTGATTCTGGCTGCTCTGCTGCAGCTCCAGGCTCACGTTAACCGGCTTACCGTCGCGCAGCAGGCCGAGGGTCACTTTGCTGCCAATCGGCATTGAGCCCACTTCGGCACGCAGGGCGGCAAAGCTGCTGATCGGCTTACCGTTCAGGGAGGTGATCACATCCCCCGCTTTAATGCCCGCTTTCGCCGCGGAGGAGTTCGGCATCACCTGGCTGACGAATGCCCCGCGCTGGGCGTCAACTTTCATCGCCTTAGCCAGTTCGGAGTTCAGCTCGGTCCCGAGGATACCCAGCTCGCCGCGTTTCACCTGGCCATACTGCACCATCTGCGCGGTAAGGTTTTTCACCATGTTACTTGGGATAGCAAAGCCGATCCCAATGTTGCCGCCGTCCGGTGCCAGGATCGCGGTGTTGATACCGATCAGCTCACCATTCAGGTTCACCAGCGCACCGCCGGAGTTACCGCGGTTGATCGCCGCATCCGTCTGGATGAAGTTCTCATAGTTCTCGGCATTGAGGCCGCTACGACCCAGCGCAGAGACGATACCCGAGGTCACGGTTTCACCCAGGCCGAACGGGTTACCGATCGCCACGGTATAGTCGCCCACGCGCAGCGCGTCGGAGTCGGCAATTTTAATCGCCGTCAGGTTTTTCGGATCCTGGATCTGGATCAGCGCGATATCGGAGCGCGGGTCTTTACCCACCACTTTGGCGTCGAACTTACGGCCATCGCTCAGCTGAACCTTAATGCTGTTCGCGTTATCAACAACGTGGTTGTTAGTGACGACATAGCCTTTCGCTGCATCAATGATTACCCCCGAGCCAAGCGCCATGAATTTCTGCTGCTGGCCGCCGCCCTGGCTATCATCCCCGGCACCACCGCCCTGACAGAATGGAGAGCTCTGGAATGGCGAACCATCCTGGCAGAACGGCGAGTTGTCGCCGAAGAACTGCTGGAAGTTACGCGGCATACGCGGCGTATTGACGGTCGTACTGCCCTCAACGTTAATACTCACCACCGATGGCATCACTTTTTCGAGCATCGGTGCCAGGCTTGGCATCTGCTGCGCGGTTGCTGCCGACGACGCGGTCTCAGCTGCAGTAGCAGTCAGAGGAGACAGCGCTAAACCTAAACTCAGAGCCAGTGCACTCATTGCTAATGTGGTTTTTTTCATGTTTCTCAATCTCGATTTACAGGTAACGCAAAATTGCTGTGTAACTCAGATTCGTTTTATACCGCTTAGTTCCGGCGATAAGTTTATGGAAAAGGTAAAAATTTATTGGCCGTCTTTACAAAACTCCGGGATTATTCCACCGCCATAAGCTTGCGGTATTCATCCCAGGCATACAAATCCGTCATGCCGCTGATATAGTCCTGGATTAGACGGCTGCGATAATAATATTCCATCACCGGCCATTGGGAAGAGTGGCGATCCAGCTTGCCAATCGCTTCGACATACGCCAGACGATGCCGGGTAGAGAGTTTCTGATAAAGCCGCGATTCGATAGGTATTCTGCGCACGCGCTCGTGTTCCACCAGCTCGCTGAACTCGTCGACCGACAGCTGGAGCAACGGGGAATAAATTTCCAGTAACCCACTGATTACCCGATAACCCTGCAGCTCTAACTGCTCGACATCCGGATGGCTAAATACATGCCGCATCGCCACATGTTTATAAAGCTCAAGGAGTTGACTGAAACTGCTGTCATCTTCCAGCAGCGCGTGGTTGAATTCCCCGCTGAAGATAAGCGGTAAATTATCAATAAAGCGCGACGCCGCATACGGCACCAGTTTATTTAATGTATTGACCCGCAAATACATAAAGAACTGGTCTTCTGTACTACGGCTTAATGTATTTGAGCGCGATTTTTCCCAGGCATTTTCGACAACCTGCGCAAACAGCGAGCCTTTTTCATGAGTACCCCAGGCCGCATAAAGATGCTGATAAAGCTCCTCAACGCTGAAGATTCTTTTCTCAACGGCATCTTCCAGATCGGCCACGCAATAGGAAATATCATCGGCGGCTTCCATAATCCAGGTCAATGGAAAGCGGCCGTTTGGCGTCAATGAAAGTTCTTTACGTAGCCGTTCAATATAGGCCTCTTCGGAAAGGTAATAGCCCGGTTTTTTCATTAAATAGCTGTGGGACGCGGGCGTATCTCCCATCCACCACGCGGGGCGGGTATATTTCAGAATGCAGCCGACCTGTGCCCAGGTCAGGTTCATGCGCATCAGGGAGTGGACCAGCCGGATCCCCTGCGCGTTGCCCTCAAAGTGACACAAATCCTGGCGCACTTTGCGTCGCAGATCGTTCAGCCCCTCTTCGCCTTCACGCAGGCGTAAATCGCGTACGATACAGCGGTCGTCGCTCAGCGGCTGGCTTACCGCATCCGAAGGGTAAAGCCGTTGTTTAAACCAGTCATTGATTGCCGCCTCACCAAAGTGGCCGAAAGGCGGGTTGCCGATGTCATGCATCAGGCAGGCCATCTCAACGATGCTCTCAAAAGGCCCCGTCAGCTCGTCCAGACCATAGGTTTCCAGTAAGCGCTGCTCTTTGAGACGGCTTAAAATCTCTTTGGCAATGTAGCGCCCGACCTGCTGCACCTCCATGGAGTGGGTTAAGCGCGTGCGCACCGCGGCGTTACGCTCAAGCGGAAAGACCTGGGTCTTTTGCTGCAGACGGCGGATGGCTGGCGAGTTAATGATCCGCCCGCGATCGCTTTCGAAGATACGGAGGATCTCATGTTCGCTCTTGTCGCCCTGCGGCGAACGGAAACGTCGGTGCCAGTTAATTTTGGTGCGAAAATCGATTGGTGCCATGTGCTCCCCCGCGTGAGAATGCGTTTCCCCTTAACCGCATGATAGACTATGCATCTTAACAAGGCACATCGCGAGTAAATCTATGAAAATCGGCATTATTGGTGCAATGGAAGAAGAAGTTACGCTGCTGCGTGACAAAATTGAGAACCGTCAGACCCTCTCTCTTGGTGGTTGTGAGATCTACACCGGCCAGCTGAACGGTGTTGACGTGGCTCTGCTGAAATCAGGCATCGGTAAAGTGGCAGCTGCGCTGGGTGCAACCCTGCTGCTTGAGCGCTGCAAGCCGGATGTGATCGTGAATACCGGCTCTGCGGGCGGCCTGGCGCCGACGCTGAAGGTGGGTGATATCGTTGTCTCCGACGAAGCGCGTTACCACGATGCCGACGTCACCGCGTTCGGTTACGAGTACGGTCAGCTCCCGGGCTGCCCTGCTGCTTTTAAAGCTGACGACAAACTGATTGCGGCGGCGGAGACCTGCATCGCAGAACTCAACCTCAACGCGGTACGCGGTCTGATTGTCAGCGGTGATGCGTTCATCAACGGCTCCGTTGGGCTGGCGAAAATCCGTCATAACTTCCCTCAGGCGGTTGCCGTTGAGATGGAAGCGACCGCGATTGCGCACGTTTGCCATAACTTCAGCGTACCGTTTGTGGTGGTTCGCGCCATCTCTGACGTGGCAGACCAGCAGTCCCACATCAGCTTCGACGAGTTTCTGACCGTTGCGGCAAAACAGTCCACCGTGATGGTGGAACGCCTGGTGCAGAATCTGGCACGTGGCTAAACATACCGTCAGGGCGCTGGCCGCCCTGCTTCTTCTCGCACCGCTGTGGCTCTATGCTGTACCGCGCGTGATTACACTCTCTCCCGCAAATACGGAACTGGCGTTTGCCGCCGGGATCACACCCGTTGGCGTGAGTAGCTATTCGGATTATCCGCCGCAGGCCGCGGGAATTGAACAAGTCGCCACCTGGCAAGGGATGAACCTTGAGCGCATCGTGGCGCTTAAACCGGATCTCGTGCTGGCCTGGCGCGGCGGTAACGCCGAGCGGCAGGTCAACCAGCTCACCTCGCTTGGCATAAAAGTGATGTGGATTGATGCCGTCAGCATTGAGCAAGTCGCTCAGGCGCTACGCGCCCTGGCACCCTATAGCCCTACGCCCAAAAAAGCCGAGGCGGCGGCTAAACAGATGCTGAGCGACTATGCCGCGCTGAAATCCCGATACGATACCCCTGTTAAAAAGCGCATCTTCCTGCAGTTTGGCAGCCAACCGCTGTTCACCACCGGAAAAGGGTCGATTCAGAACCAGGTGCTGGAAGTCTGTGGCGGTGAAAACATCTTTGCAGCCAGCCGGGTGCCGTGGCCCCAGGTTAGCCGTGAACAGGTCCTGGCGCGCCAGCCGCAGGCTATCGTCGTGGTCGGAAATGCGAGCGAAATTCCCAAAATTGAACAATTCTGGCAACGGCAGCTAAAAATACCGGTAATTCCCCTTAACAGCGACTGGTTTGAACGCGCCAGCCCGCGTATTATCCTCGCCGCAAAACAGCTCTGTGCCGCGCTGGCAGAGAGTCACTAACATAAGACCCTTTTCGAGGATTTAACGATGCTCGTTTATTGGCTGGATATTCTTGGCACAGCCGTTTTTGCTATCTCCGGCGTCCTGCTCGCCGGAAAACTACGCATGGATCCGTTTGGCGTGCTGGTGCTTGGGGTCGTGACCGCCGTCGGCGGCGGGACTATCCGCGATATGGCGCTGGCGAATGGCCCGGTGTTTTGGGTGAAAGATCCTACCGATCTGGTGGTCGCGATGGTCACCTGTCTGTTAACCATTGTGCTGGTTCGCCAGCCCCGCAGATTACCCAAATGGATATTGCCGGTACTGGATGCCGTCGGCCTGGCCGTGTTTGTCGGTATTGGCGTCAATAAGGCGTTTAATGCGGGTACCGGTCCAATGGTGGCAATCTGTATGGGCGTATTAACCGGCGTGGGCGGTGGGATCATTCGCGACATTCTGGCGCGTGAAGTACCGATGATCCTGCGTACTGAAATTTACGCAACGGCCTGTATCGCGGGGGGCATTGTCCACGCGACCGCGTACTACACGTTTGCACTTCCGCTGGAAAACGCTGCGATGCTGGGGATGGTCGTGACGCTGGTGATACGTTTAGCGGCGATACGCTGGCACCTGAAGCTGCCGACGTTTGCGCTGGATGACCGGTAAAAGCAAAACGGTAACCTGACGGTTACCGTTTTTAGTCTTTTCTCCCTCTCCCTGTGGGAGAGGGCCGGGGTGAGGGCAACAGCCCGCACCCTCTTAAATACTGAACGAAGAACCACACCCGCAGGTGCTTGTTGCGTTCGGGTTGGTCACCACAAAGCGTGAACCTTCCAGACCTTCGGTGTAATCCACCGAACCGCCCACCAGATATTGCAGGCTCATCGGGTCAACCACCAGCGCGACGCCCTGTTTCTCGATAGTCATATCGCCATCGTTAACCTGATCGTCAAAGGTAAAACCATACTGGAAGCCGCTGCAGCCGCCACCGGTAATATAGACGCGCAGTTTCAGATCCGGATTGTCTTCGTCTGCAATCAGGGTTTTCACTTTGTTGGCTGCTGCTTCGGTAAATTCCAGCGGCAACGCTACATCATCACTCATCATATGCTCCCATGAATACTGCTACTGCGATTGGGTAAAATTCACCCAATTCTTTGTGTCATTATCTAATACCCTGGTAATTCATTCAAGTATTCTGCGCTGCGGCCCGTTCAGCCTCTTGTTTTGCCAGAGTACGCGCTAGGATGGTGGAGTATAGCGGCTTTCCACCCAGGAACTGGGCTAATAGTGTCGCGCCGAGACAGGTAATGATCATTGGCAAAATGAGCTGGTAATTGTCCGTCATCTCCAGCACCAGCACGATCCCGGTCAACGGCGCACGCAGGGATGCGGCCAGCAGCGCTCCCATTCCGGCGATGGCAAAGGTCCCGGCGTCAAGATGATAGGCGGGAAAACCCACTTCAGCCGCCATACCAAACGCGGTGCCCAGCAAGGTCCCCAGCGCCAGCATCGGGGCAAATATCCCGCCGGGCGCGCCGGAGGAAAAACAGAGTACCGTCGTGATGACGCGGGAGATAAACATAAACAGCAGCAGACCCACGCTGAAATTCCCCGCCGCCGCAATGGGAATCAGCCCGAACCCGCCGCCTGCGGCATTCGGCTCGATAAACCCGAGCACGCCACACATTCCGCCCAGCAGACCGCCCATCAGCACCCATTTCGTGGTGTTCCCGCCGTGAATGCGCTGGAACATATCCTGAGCGCGCAGGATAAAGGTGTTAAACAGCGGCCCCACCACGCCAAAAATCATGCCGAGGATCAGGTAAAGCCACAGGGTGTTGACCGGCGCGTTGGTCAGTTTACCCACCTCAATGACCGCCCCTTCGCCGTTAAAGAGGCGAAAGACGATGCTCGACATAATGACGCCGGTAAACACCGCTTTAATGGAGATCAGGTTGTAGCGAAACTGCGCGCGCATCTCTTCGATAATGAACAAAATGCCCGCCAGCGGCGCGTTAAACGCCGCCGACAGCCCCGCCGCCGCACCGGTAGCCAGCAGCGTATGGCGCGCTTCGGCGCTTCGCATCCGAAACAGATCGCCCACCATGCGGCCGACGTTCCCCCCCAGCTGTACCGTGGGCCCTTCCCGGCCAAGTACCATGCCTGCGCCCAGCGTACCCATGCCGCCGATGAATTTAACCGGAATCACCCGCCACCAGCGCACCGGACGCAGCTCCTCCAGCGCACCTTCAATTTCCGGGATGCCAGACCCGCCCGCCTCCGGCGCGAATTTACGCACCAGAAAATACCCCACCATGGCAAACAGCGCAGACAGCCCGAATGCCCAAACCCAGACCAGCCATTCGCTATCGGCGAAACCGGCCACAGTGCCCACTCGCCAGTTGAGTACGGCATTAACCGCTTTTCCAAACGCCACGCCAATCAGCCCCGCGAGAGTCCCCACCACGGCAGCGGCCAGCAGGATCGCCAGCGGCGTTTTATCGCGATTGAGCAGCCGCCGAATACTGACCCGGTGCCGGGCGCGCGTAAACTGTTGTTCTTCAAAAGACGGAGAATCTGATTTCATGTCCTGTTCTTATTCGTCATACAAAAAGCCGCGAGGATTTTACCAGAGACTGCCCCACCGTCTCCTGAAAATTACTTAACAAATCTTAAAGCATTACCCGGCTAAAAATTTCATAACCTTCCCCGAATCACTTAGAATAGTGGGCTTAATCATTTTATACGAACCAGGAACGACGCCATGAGCAAGTCTGAAAACCTCTACAGTGCAGCCCGCGAGCTTATTCCGGGTGGCGTGAACTCACCTGTGCGCGCCTTCACCGGCGTGGGCGGTACGCCGCTGTTTATCGAACGTGCTGACGGCGCGTATCTGTATGATGTCGATGGCAAAGCCTATATCGATTATGTCGGCTCCTGGGGCCCGATGGTGCTGGGGCACAACCACCCGGCTATTCGTAATGCGGTGATTGAAGCTGCCCAGCGCGGCCTGAGTTTCGGCGCGCCAACCGAAATGGAAGTGAAAATGGCGGAGCTGGTGACCGAACTAGTGCCGACCATGGACATGGTGCGTATGGTGAACTCCGGTACCGAAGCCACCATGAGCGCCATCCGCCTGGCGCGCGGTTTTACCGGTCGCGATAAAATCATCAAATTCGAAGGCTGCTACCACGGCCATGCGGACTGCCTGCTGGTGAAAGCCGGTTCCGGCGCGCTGACGCTCGGCCAGCCAAACTCACCTGGCGTACCGGCAGATTTCGCGAAGCACACCCTGACCTGCACCTACAACGATCTTGCTACCGTTCGCGCGGCGTTCGAGCAGTATCCGCAGGAGATCGCCTGCATCATCGTTGAGCCGGTTGCGGGCAACATGAACTGCATCCCACCGCAGCCTGAATTCCTGCCGGGCCTGCGCGCCCTGTGCGACGAGTTCGGCGCGCTGCTGATCATCGATGAAGTGATGACCGGCTTCCGCGTAGCACTGGCGGGTGCCCAGTCTTACTACGGCGTTGAGCCGGACCTGACCTGCCTCGGCAAAATCATCGGCGGCGGCATGCCGGTCGGCGCATTCGGCGGTCGTAAGGACGTGATGGAAGCCCTGGCGCCAACCGGCCCGGTTTACCAGGCGGGCACGCTCTCCGGTAACCCCATCGCCATGGCCGCGGGCTTTGCCTGCCTGACCGAAGTGGCCCAGCCAGGCATTCACGAAACCCTGACCGACCTGACGACGCAGCTGGCAAACGGACTGCTTGAAGCGGCAGAGGAAGCCGGTATTCCGCTGGTGGTTAACCACGTGGGCGGCATGTTCGGGATTTTCTTCACCGATGCGAAAACCGTGACCTGCTATCAGGACGTGGTGAAGTGCGACGTTGAGCGCTTCAAGCGCTTCTTCCACCTGATGCTGGAAGAAGGCGTGTACCTGGCACCGTCAGCGTTCGAAGCGGGCTTTATGTCCGTGGCGCACAGCGAAGAAGATATCAATAACACCATCGACGCGGCGCGTAAGGTGTTTGCGAAGCTCTAAGGTCATTGCCGGGTGGCGCTAACGCTTACCCGGCCTACGATGTTCTCCCTCTCCCTGTGGGAGAGGGCTGGGGTGAGGGGATCAGGCCGCACCTGACTACCGGCTCTGCTTTCTCAACAGATAAATAAAGTACGGCGCACCGATAAAGGTCGACAGCAGACCCGCCGGGATCTGGTACGGGAACAGCACCATTCTTCCGCACCAGTCCGCGAACACCAGCATCACCCCGCCCGTCAGGGCCGACATGACGATATGCGGCATCGTCCGGCGGAACCCCATCATTCTGGCAATGTGCGGCGCCATTAACCCCACAAAACTCAGCGGTCCAATCGTCAGGGTTGCCGTCGCCGTCAGGCACGCCGCCAGCAGCAGCAAGGCCACGCGCGCTGGCGTCAGCGCCATCCCCACCGCACGCGCGGTTTCGCCGCCGAGCGGCAGAATGGTCATCCAGCGGCGGCACAGCGGCACCATCGCCAGCAGCACGAGCATCACCATCCCGGACCAGACCACCTGGCTTCCGGTGGCGTTGTAGGTCGAGCCGGAAATCCAGGTCAGGATCTTCGCCATACGCGGATCGCCGCTTGCCTGTAGCATCATCAGCAGCATCGTAAACGCGGTGCTGAGCGCCATCCCGGCCAGCAGCATGCGGTGCGGCGAAAAGCCGCCGCGACCGGCGGCTATCAGGATAATCATCAGCGTGGCTGCCGCGCCGATACTGCCGGCAGGCATCAGCCAGCCAAACGCATTTCCCGGCACGAAGAACAGCATCAGCACCACGCCAAAGGCGGCGCCAGAGCTGATCCCGAGCACTTCCGGGCTCGCCATCGGGTTGCCGGTCAGACGCTGAATGATGCACCCCGCCACCGCCAGCATCACCCCGGCGATCAGCGCAGCGACGATACGCGGCCAGCGCCACTGTAGCAGTTCATTGAGTAAATCACCCGTTGCCCAGTGCCAGCCCGCGGCATCGCGTCCAAATGAGAGCGCCGCGAACGAGGCGATAATCAGCACCGCCAGACCGGCAAGGCTAAACCAAAGCACCGACCGACGTTCAGCGTAGACTTTATCGCCCGCGTCCATCGCCGGTGCACTCATGCTGCGCAGCCGCGGGAGCAGCCACAGCAGCAGCGGCGCCCCGATAAGCGCGGTCACAGAGCCGGTGGAGACTTCCCGCCAGACCTGCGCCAGCCAGAGAATAAGCTGATCGGAAAGCCAGAGGATCAGCGCCCCAATCAGCGGCGCCAGCATCAGACGCGTCAGTAAACGACGCGCCCCGAGCATTTTCGCCAGCAGCGGCGCAAACAGGCCGATAAACCCGATGATGCCGACCGCGTTCACCAGCAGGGCGCTCAATACAATTGCCAGCGTCAACGCCGCCAGGCGAGCCAGCGACAGCGCCAGCCCCAGGTTGCGCGCCACGCCGTCATCCAGTCCCATCAGCGTAAGAGGACGCAGCAGCAGCAGCGTCAGCACAACACCGCCAGCCAGCTGCGGCCACAGGCGCTGCACCACGCTCCAGTCGGTCTGGGTCAGCGTGCCGGTGCTCCACAGGAACATGCTTTGCAGCTGATCGTGGTGGAACAGCACCAGCAGTTGGTTGATCGCCCCACAGTAGAGGCTCACCACCAGCCCGGCCAGGATAAGCGTTACTGGCGAAAGGCGCTTGCCCCAGGCCACGCCAAAGACCAGCGCACCCACCACGCACGCCCCCGCGAGTGCCGCAAACTGCGAGGTTAACGCACCCGGCAGCACCCACAGCGTGGTAATGGTGATCCCAAGCTGTGCGCCGGTCGCGACGCCGAGCGTGGTTGGCTCTGCCAGCGGGTTACGCAAAACCTGCTGGAACAGCACGCCCACCAGCCCTAAACCGGCGCCGACTAACAGGGAGATCGCCAGACGCGGCAGCAGGCTGTAGTGGAACAGCATCTGCTGAATATTGTCGATATCCGGCGAGGCCAGCGCGGCCCCCCACTGCGTGCGGGGTAACGCCGTCGAGAGGTTGAACCCGGTTAATACCAGCGCAACCAGCAAAAGCAGGGATAGCAGCAGCGCCGGGAAGCGGGCGATACGCGTACTCATGCTTTCCCTCCCAGCGCGTTATCCAGCACGCGGGCAAAATGCATGGCCGACAGCGTCGCGCCGTAGAACCAGACCGCCGGGGCGCGCTGGAAGCGCTGCTCACGCACAAACGGCATCGCCTGCCAGAGCGGCGTCGCCATCAGGGTTTGCATGGCGCGCTCGTTGCCGTGATCGAAGCACAGCACATCCACGTCGCGAAACGCCGCGAGACGATCGATACCCACGGCGGTACTGCCCCAGAACGTCATCTCCCCTTCCCAGGCATTACGAATGCCGAAGCTGTCGAGCACTTCCTGGAAGAGGCAGTTTTTACCGAAAACCAGCATATGG
Source organism: Enterobacter sp. DC4 (assembly GCF_000568095.1). Classification (NCBI taxonomy): domain Bacteria; kingdom Pseudomonadati; phylum Pseudomonadota; class Gammaproteobacteria; order Enterobacterales; family Enterobacteriaceae; genus Enterobacter; species Enterobacter sp. DC4. The sequence continues at coordinate 50,360 of NZ_AZUB01000003.1, forward strand.
CGGGCATCCAGCAGCGTCACCATCAGCAGCGGACGATCGCCCCGGTGAGCAAATCGGGGCTTCAGGGAGTCGATCAGGGCATCAAATTCGTCGAGATGTTTTTTGGCCTCGACCTCGCGGTTGAGGAAACGCGCCATCTCGTTAATCGAATTTTTAGCCATGGCCAGCGGTTTTTTACCGTCACTGAAGGCGAATCCACGACCGGGCGCGATGCGCGCCATGGTCTCCTCTGACGGACCGTAGCCCGCTGACCAGAACATGAACGAGGGTTTCATCTGGGTGAGCAGCTCGAGGTTTGGCTCCGTCCGCAGGCCGATGTCGATCACCGAGTCCGGCAGCTTCGGCTCGTTCACCCAGAGGTTATAGTTAGGAATGTCCGCCACGCCGTAGGGCGTGACGCCGAGCGCCATCATCAGCTCGACCGGCAGCCACTCCAGAGCGACTATGCGGTGCGGATCGACGGCGGCAGCACGCGCCGTATTCATTTTTAACAGCAGCGGTGAGAGCGCCATCGCCGTCAGCAGGCGACGGCGGCTAATGCGTGTGTTATCGAGCATCAGTAGACAAAGCTCACCGGTGCAGCCCCGGCCGGGTGAGGCAGAATACCCATAGGAATACCGTAAATATGTTCCAGCGTTTCGCTGCGCATCAGCTCTGCGGGTGTACCCTGGGCAATCATCTCGCCCCCGCGCAGCGCGACGAGGTAGTCACAATAACGCGCGGCCATGTTGATATCGTGCAGGACCGCAATGACCGTCAGACCACGCTGCTGGCTTAAGCGGTGCACCAGCGCCAGGACGTCGACCTGATGCGCGATATCCAGCGCAGAGGTCGGTTCATCCAGCAGCAGGCAGCGGCTGTCCTGCGCCACCAGCATCGCAATCCACGCGCGCTGACGTTCGCCGCCGGACAGGCTATCCACCAGACGGTGCGCCAGCGGTTTTAGCCCGACCAGCGCAATCGCCTCTTCCACTTTCTCTCTGTCGGCCACGCCAAATCGTCCAAGCGCCCCGTGCCACGGATAACGTCCAATCGCCACCAGCTCTCGCACCGTCATCCCCTCCGCCTGCGGCAGCTGCTGCGGCAGATAGGCCACTTTGCGGGCAAAGGCTTTACTGCTCCAGCTCTCCAGCGATTGATCATCCAGCAGAATATCGCCTTCTGAAGGCGGCTGATGGCGCCCCAGCATCTTGAGCAGTGTGGATTTACCGGAGCCGTTGTGACCAATCAGGCCAGTGACTTTACCTGCGGGGAACGTCAGAGAGAGCGGATGCAGCAAGGTGCGCCCGGGTACGCGAAAGGAGAGATGGTTGAGCGTAAAGGTGGTGTCAGGTTGCGTTTGATTATCCTGCATATCAGCCAACTTAAATAAAAAGGGCACGGCGAACCGTGCCCGGACAGAGATTAGAAGCGGAAGGTCGCGGTAGCAACAACCTGACGTTCAGCACCCCAGAAGCAGCCGTAGGTGTTGAAGCAGCTGGCAACGTACTCACGATCGAACAGGTTGTTCACGTGCAGCGCCACGTTCGAGCCTGCCATGCCAACGCGTGCCAGATCGTATCTGACCAGCGCATCGACAACGGTGTAGCTGCCCACCTTGAAGGAGTTCGCCGGATCGCCATAGCTGGAACCCGTGTAACGCACGCCGGTACCCAGCGTCAGGCCAGACAGTGGGCCATCAAACATCGTGTAATCACCCCAAACGGATGCCATGTGTTTTGGCACCTGAGCTGGCGTGTTGCCTTTGTAGTTCGTATCGGTGGTGTATTCCGCATCGGTATAGGTATAGGAGCCGACGACGTTCACGCTTGCAGAGAGGGCCGCTTTCGCTTCCAGCTCTACGCCACGCGCGCGGATTTCACCGCCTTCAACGGAGAAGAAGGATCCCGCCGGGTCCGCCATCAGGTTGTTGGTTTTGGTCAGCTGGTATACCGCACCGGTAACAACGATCGGACGATCGTTCGGTACGTATTTCACGCCCGCTTCGTACTGTTTGCCTTTGGAAGGCGAGAACAGTTTACCCTGGGCATCGGTCTGCGAAGCCGGTTCAAACGATTCGCTGTAGCTAAAGTACGGGGTGACACCGTTATCAAACAGGTAGTTAACGCCGCCGCGCCAGGTGAACTGGGTGTCATCACGTTTGGAAGTGGTGTTCGTCACGCGGTTGTAGGATTCCTGATCGGCCCAATCATAACGGCCGCCCAGGGTTACCAGGACCTTATCCCACTGCGCCTGATCCTGAACGTAGAGTCCCGTCTGTTTCTGACGGTTAAGGATCTGATACGGGCCGGAGTTTGCCGGGTCTTTTGCACCAAAATCAAAATCGCTGTTCACCGGATGGTAGAGATCCAGCAGCGGAACAGAGTCGTCATAGCCAAACCAGGAGTTGATGTCGTTACGCATACGCATAAAGTCAACGCCGGTCAGCAGGATGTGGTCCACCTCACCCGTAGCGAATTTGCTCTGCAGCTGAGTATCAACGGTGAAGTTCTGCAGTTTTTCATTATCGACAACGTATTTACGCGCCAGATAATGGCCTTTGTCCGATGGCGCTAACGCCGCGCACTGCTTGTTGCCGCTGTTCGCCGGGTCGGTACAGACACCATAGCCGTATACGCTGTTTTGCGAAGTTTTGTTCTCAGCAAAGCGCAGGTTCTGGCGCACGGTAAAGGTATCGTTGAAGGCGTGGTCGAAGCTGTATCCCACCATTTTCTGGTTACGGGAGTAGGTGTTGTTCTTCGCGCCTTCGTTGAAGTTCGTCGGCAGACGATCGCCATTCGGCAGCGGATCAACCGTTCCCTCTTTTGGCAGCCAGCCGTAGTAGCCTGTCTCAGGCTCGTTCTGGAAGTATGAGAGGAACGTGAAGGTGGTTTTATCATCCGGACGCCAGGAGAAAGAAGGCGCGATGGCATAACGCTGCTCACCTTTGCCTTCCTGCTGCGAGTTGTTCGAACGTGCAACGCCCGTTAAGCGATAAGAGTAAACGCCGTCATCGTCGATCGCATCGCTGAAGTCAAAGCCGGTCTGAAACAGGCTGTCGGTGCCCATTTTGAACTGCACTTCTTTCAACGGCTCGGTCGTTGGGCGCTTGCTGACCATGTTCAGCAAGCCGCCAGGGCTGCTTTTACCGTACAGAACCGAAACCGGGCCGCGCATGATCTCAGCACGCTCCAGCATATAAGGGTCAATCACCGCGTCGTTATAGAAGTTGCCTTGCATCTTCATACCGTCGAGGTAGTTATTCTGGGTCTGACCGTCGGCCGCGAAACCGCGAATGACCAGGTAGTCATAGGTGTTAGACGCGCCACGCGTACCCACCGCAACACCCGGCGTGTAGCTCAGGGCTTCTTTCACCGAGCGTGGCTGGTGCAGCGCCATCTCTTCAGCGGTCACCACGGAAATAGACTGAGGAACCTTTTGAATCGGAGTATCCGTCTTGGTCCCGGTCGCCGATTGCCGTGCAGCGATGGTCGCCGCCGGTCCCCAGGCACTCTCCTGTGCCGCAGGTGCTGCGGTTACCGTGATGGTTTCTTCTTTTTTCGGGGTTTCGGCCGCATGAGCATACGCGGACATGCCGGCAACCGCTGTGGCGACGACGACCGCGAGTTTACGCAGCGACGTGTTCATTGGCTGAGCAGTATTGGAAAGCGCCATGATGTTTCTCTGATGGAAAAGTGAATGATAACGTAAACGAGAATTATTATTATGAGCGCCAGAATAATATGCGAAACGCGGGTTGCATAGCAAGCAGTAAGCAGCCCTACAAGATTTAAGGGTTTAAGAATTAACCAGATGAAAAGAGAGGGTTAATGAGGATAGCGAAATGATCGCTTATGACCCGTCAAAACGGGTCAAAGTGGCTTAGCGGTAGAAGACCTCAAAGGTGGCAACGGCGTTCACCTTTCCGGCTTTAACGTCGCCGGTTTTGATGTAGCGCGCCTGCAGGGGGATCTCCGCCACTTCATTGGCACGAGTGCTGCTGATGGCGGTATAAGTCTGGTCAAAGTTCAGCACGGTGTCCTTGTTATCCAGAATCTGGATCCCTACCCCGCTTGCGGCGCCGTCACCAGCGGCAATATCCAGAATATTTCCGTTCGTAACTCCCGTAGAGCCTGCGCTGGTAAACTGATAATCGATCTGAGTGCCTTCATGACAATCGGTAATTTCAATTTTAAAACCACCGTCCGTGAGGATATCGGAATATGGGCCGTCAAAATCACTGGCGTGAACAGTTTTCAGCGGCACATAGATATTTTTATCCACCAGATTACAGGTGTTGGTCTGAATATGAACGCTGGTGGGTGAAACGAGCAGTTGGGCAACCACGTCGCTGCCATACTTCTCTTCTGAAGTCAGGCGGGATGTATCAAGGTAGCCCTCTTCCACCTTCCCGGTGACCACCAGTTGCATCGCGGCATGAAAAACCGTGTCAAATGCTATTGCCCCCCCACCATAGCTGTAAAAGTGCATGGGGGTAATAATATCACTGGTGGTATAGGAGGTATTTCGATCCTGCGCCTGTGCCATACGGATGCCAATGCCGGGCACGTTGGTTTGATATACCCCTTCCAGCACATCACTACGGGCATCGGCATCCGTCAGGCTGGTGTAACCTTTGTATTTATTGCCAACGGATGAACAGGTTATTTTAATTTCGCCACTATCCAGCGTCTGCTCAAAAACAATAGTACCCACTGCGGTATCTGGCTCGAGCTGCAGGCTGGCGGGTAGCTGAAAGATCATTGTCCCGGGCTTGCCATCATGGGTGCATGAGGAGCCGGCGAAAGCAGGCTGCACAATGCCGAGCAGCGTCATAAAGAGTATCGTAATACCTAACCGTTGGAACGAAATTAACGTTTTCACCTGTCACCTTTGTCTAACGGCAAGTTACCGTGGTTTTATAAATGGAAGCCGCATTGTCTGCAGGAACGTTAAACGTACCGCGACATTGCTCCTCGCGCCCGTCTCCCCACTGGACGTTAAATGACACGATGTCTCGTAAGCCGGTCAGCCACACTTCACCATCGTCGCCTACAATGGCCGTGGTGTTATCCAGAGACACAATGGCGCCAAAGGGCACCGCTTTTCCCTGGTACAGCAGGGTAATCAGCGCTCTCATCCCAACTCTGGCGTCAAAATTCGCTGTCACCGCTGCGCCTTTCGTCGGCACGAGATCCTGCGTTGCGGTCTCTATCTCAATATCTTCCCGATCCTGTGTGTTCACAGTCACCGTGTTGTGACGGTAGGCGGTGAGCGTTGGCACAATAGCGTTGCCAAATGCATCGGTGTAAATGCCCCGGCCGTTTTGCACTTTGACGTTGTCACCGCCTTTGATATGCACAATGGCGAAGGCATCCCGTACAGATTGCCCAAGCGTCACGCCATGTTCATGTGCGACGACAGATCCACGCGCACTGTAGTTCCACTGCTGATTGCTGCCAGCATAGCTGTAACCTAACCCCACCTCTCCCGCCGAGCCACGGTAGCGGCCTGATACGCTCGCACCATAACCGGTGTTATTGCTGGTGTAGCTCTGCTGCAGGTTATAGCTGAGGTTATTGTTTTCCAGCGCGGTGCCGCCAATCCCTAACTGATGCGATGTGTAGCCGCCGCTGGCAGTATTTGCGCTATAGGTTGCCCAGGAATTTGGCAGCCAGTGGGAGAGCGGAATATTAACCGTCAGTGCCATCTGCCTGTCCTGCCCGGCATTTGGCGTCCGGGTCAGGTTATAACTGACCGACCAGGAGATATCACGCCAGCTTGAACTTAATCCGGCGCTTACGCTGCGTTCATGGCCATCCATATCCCAGTAGTTCTGCTGGTAGCCGTTGAGATAGGCGGATCCCCACTCCCCCAAACGCTGGGAGAGATTCACCTGCATTCGGCTGCGGCGGTTATTCGTTCGGCGGTAGGTATAGATCCCGTCATCAATCTGGCTATCGCGCTGGTCGATGGCTTCCTGGAAGGTATAAAACCCGGACGTGGAGTAGCGATAGCTGGCAAGCGTTACCGTTGTGTCCGTATCCGGGATATCTTTTGAGTATTGAGAGCGTACCGACAGACCGCGGGCATCCGCGCGGCCATCATCGAAGGCGGTACGCGCGGCAGTGACATCCACCGACGCCGAACCAAAACGGCCTAAATCAGCGCCGATACCCGCCAGCAAAGCATGATACAACGACGCCCCCAGCGCCCCCGTGTAAACCGTCACACCGTAAGGGAGCCCGTAGATCGCCGTGCCCTGCGCAAATGCAGGTTCCTCTTCTCCTTCGTTGCCCCGAAACGTCCCTGCCGCCAGGGCATATTTAAACGCGCCTTCACGCTGCAAAACAGGCACAGAGGCGCTGGCCTGAATAAAACTGTGCTCGCTGCCGTCCGCCTCTTCGACGGTGACTTCGAGATCGGCGCCGGAAGTTACCTGGCTTAAATCACGGATTTCAAACGGGCCGGGAGAGACATTGGTCTGATAAACGGTGTAACCGTTTTGCTTGATCGTAACTTTTGCGTCGCTGTTGGCTATCCCACGGACCACCGGAGCGAACCCCTGCTGGCTGCTCGGCAGCATGGAGGTATCGGTTTCCAGCTTCACGCCCGTCATTTGCACGCTATCAAAAAGCTCCCCGCTGGTGGCGGTCTGACCGATCTCCAGCTGACTTTTCAGCGCCTTAATGTCGCGCTGCACACTTGTGCTGATGGCATCCCAACCGGATGAATCGCTCCAGGTGCTGCTGTTGCGAAGGCGCCATGCGCCAAGATTGATGCCGGAGTCCAGGCCAAGCCATGTCGATGAGGTTTTACCGGAATCAGTTTGCTGCTGTGACCCGCTCAACTGATAGCTGGCCCAGGCCGCTGACGCGCCATCGTCCCAGTATTTCGGGTTGATGGCGCCTGCCGCCGCCTGGTCACGGTAGATCTGTGGAATGACCAGGTTCAGGGTCTGGTTATCCTGGTTGAAATCGTAGCGAGCCTGGTCAATAAAACGCGAGATATCATCGACCAGCACACCATCATCCAGGTCTTTCATATCCGGCAAGGTATCCACTTTAACACCCAAATCGCGCAGATCGGCTTTGGTTAACTGGGGAAGCAGATGCTGTTTGTCGTCGGACAGCGCGAAAGCAAGGGTTCGCTTATCCAACACATCTTTACCCCAAATAATGGTTGTCGGGTAATTTCCGGCTAACAAGCTGTTGTTGCCGATGAAATTCTTTAAGGTCGAGGTATTTTCCAGTGGCGTATCCAGTTCAAGAATACGCAGGTTAAACTCATCATCTGCACTCGCTGGCTGGCATAACGCTAGCAACGCTAACGTTAATCCGTTCAAAACCGTCCTGTAGAGTGAAGAAGATGACATAACATACCAACATGATGAGTTATAAGGCCTGTTGCTTCTGGCGGGTTTGGGCACCAAAATCGCTGATTGCCGTCCAGCGAACCGTACCGCTTGCCCCCTTTGGCAAGGCAAATGCTTTCTCACTGAAAGGCGCGACCATCATTGAAATAGCACCGGGTGAGTCTTTACTTTCCACGACCGGTACCGCTTTGCCCCCGACGGACAGCTCGCCAAAAGAGACATAAAATGGCGTCGGATTTTTCGCGATGAGCTGCGTTCCCTGTCGACGGAAGGTGACTTTCTCCCAGGCCTGCAGCGCGTCAGCTTCCTTCAGATTTGCCGGACGCCAGAACAGTTTGAGGCGTGTCTTCATCGCAAACTGAAGTGTGTTTTTCTCTTTCAACTCTGGTGTAATCGCTGATACGGATTTCACATTGGCCACAAACAGCGATTCCCGATCGCCCGGCAATGCGTTCTTATCACCGGTATAAATAATATGCAGGAGCGTCTGACGGTTTTCTTGCAGCTTATAAACGGGCGGAGTGATAACGAAAGGGGCTTTTGTATCATTCAGATAGCTGACCCAACTCTGAACCAAATAACGGGTATGCGGATCTTTATTTTTGAGGGCTATTTGTACCTCAGATTTATTGGAAGGGTAAATAATTCGGGTTCCCCCCAATACAATGCTGGCCTGAGCTGAACAGCAACTAATCAATAAACATCCACACAATATTTTTAAACATGAGTTCATAACATTATTAAATCCAATAAGGGCAGCCGGGATGGCTGCCCAAAGAGGCTTAGCGATACATTACCTCGAAGGTGGCTGAAGCCGAGTAATGGCCCGCCGTGGGTACCTCATCTCCAACCTGAATAACGTTCGCGGTATAATTGAATACTGAGGCGCTGGCACCAGTAGGGTCGTTCGCCACATCGGTTGAACTGTCTGGCACGGAACCGTTAAAGAGCACATCACCTTTCGCGCCATTGTTATTGGCAACCGTGATACCGACATTGGTCGCATTACCGGCACCAGACAGATCGTTTTGCAGGCGCTTATAGGCTGCATCCGTTGTGGTACCACTAAATTTCAGGTTGAGATTTGCAACCAGCGGGTCGCATTTTGACACCTCAATTTTGAAATCTTTTGAAGTACCTATTTTTCCATCTGTCCCGTAATCGGAGGGATAGGTATCAGCAAACGTGACGGTCGATACCGTTGCACCTGAATCATCAACATTCACTTCACAGGTATCCGCGACAATTTTTCCGGCGAAATTAACCGTGCCAGAATCGCTTGCCATTACTGGCATCGCTAATGTTGCTAAAAGACTGGCGGAAACAAGAGAATGCACAATCTGTTTTTTCATAAAATATTCCTTATTAAAGACCAATATACGCTTCCATTCCAGACTACAATATCGGGTCAGAACGTTAATTATGCTGAAATAAAAACTCAACTTTATTTCGTGGTCTTATTAAATCAGGATTTTCTCTATCCCGTCTACCGTGTAAAATTCAAAAAAAACGCACAACATCATTAACCAGCTGTTTTTAAACCACAAAAAATGCAATTAAATATTCTTAAATAGAATTTTATAAAAATTAAATTAAGGAAATCCATTCAACTCATGAATAATACACTCAAAAAAAAAGCCGCTTCGAAATGAAGCGGCTTTATGTTTTAGCATGAAAATCAGTTCCCGCCGAACATATCCTTGATCCAGCCGGCTACGCCGTCGCTGTCTTTCTTCTCATTCTGCTGCTGCGGCTGTTGTTGCGGCTGCTGCGGTTGAGAGGACTGATCGAACGGGTTGCCCGTCGGCTGTTCAGGCTGGCTCTGCTGGCACAGGGAATCCGGGTTGGTTGTCCAGACCGGCAGGGTACGCATTCCGCCGCCGCAGACAAAGTTACCGGAACTGTCCACGCCCATATCCACGATATCTTCCGGTGCAACGAGGTTCAGCGGCACCGGTGACTGATTGGCCAGATAGCGCTGGTAAATCGACATCGCCCCGCTCGCCCCGTACAGCTTGGTCGGCTGGTTGTTGTCGCGGCCTACCCAGGTGATCACCACTTCGCGGCCATCAATACCGGCAAACCAGGTATCGACGTTGTTGTTGGTGGTCCCGGTTTTACCCGCCAGATGCAGACCCGGATACTTCGCCCCCAGCTGACGCCCGGTACCACGCTGCACCACCTGCTGCATCGTCCATAGCGTCATATAAGCCGCCTGCGCAGGAACGGCACGCTCCGCCTGCGGGAAGCTCTGATATAGCACGGAGCCATCTTCGGCAATCACTGAACGCAGGGCAGACAGTGGTGCGCGGTTACCGCCGCTGGCAATGGTCTGGAACGCCTGGGCGACTTCGATCGGGGTCAGGTTAAGCGCCCCGAGGATCATTGCCGGCACCGGGTGCAGCTGATCTTTCGATACGCCCAGTTTTTGCCAGGTGTCGACAATCGCTGGCAGTCCCAGCGACATGCCCAGGTTAACGGTTGGTACGTTCATGGAACGCGTTAACGCATCCACCAGCATCACCTGACCGCTGAACTGTTTATCATCGTTCTGCGGTGACCACACCTGGCCGTTAGGCTGGCGCAGGGAGATCGGCGCATCCGCAATCCAGGTATTCAGACGATACTGGTTTGGCTGGCTCAGGGCAGTGAGATAGGTCGCCGGTTTTGCCAGAGAACCGATCGATCGACGCGCCTGCATGGCACGGTTGTAGCCTGCAAACTGCGGCTCGGCACCGCCCACCATCGCGCGAACTTCGCCGGAGTTACGGTCAACCACCACCATCGCGGTTTCAAGATCGGAGAGCTTACGCTGTTTCTTCAGCGCCGGAATGCCTTCCACCGCCGCTTTTTCTGCCGCATCCTGCGCCACGGAGTCAAAGGTGGTGAAGATCTTCACGCCGGAGAGATCTTTGACCTTATCGCCAAGCTTGCTTTGAAGCTCCTGACGCACCAGTTGCATAAACGCAGGCTGAGGCGAAATCACACCGCCGCGCGGCTGAACGCCAAGCGGACGTGCGCTCAGCATGTCGTACAGCTCCTGGTCAATCACCTGCTGTTGTTGCAGCAGACGCAGCACCAGGTTACGACGCTCCAGCGCCAGTTTCGGGTTACGCCACGGGTTATAGATGGACGCCCCTTTCACCATGCCCACCAGCAGCGCCTGCTGATCCAGGCTCAGCTCTTCCACCGGACGACCAAAGTAGTACAGGCTCGCCAGCGGGAAGCCGCGGATTTCGTTATCGCCGCTCTGACCGAGATATACCTCGTTCATATACAGCTCAAGGATACGATCCTTGCTGTAGCGCGCATCCATCAGCACGGCCATGTAGGCTTCGTTCGCTTTACGCCAGTAAGAGCGTTCACTGGAGAGGAACAGGTTCTTCACCAGCTGCTGGGTCAGCGTACTCGCGCCCTGTACGGTACGGCCGGCAGTCAGGTTAGCCAGCACCGCACGACCAATCGAATAGAGGCTGATGCCATCATGCTCGTAGAAGTGGCGGTCTTCGGTTGCCAGCAGTGTATCGACCAGCAGATCCGGGAAGCCGTTACGCGCCACGAACAGGCGCTGCTCGCCGTTTGCTGACGAAAGCATGGTGATCAGACGCGGATCGAGACGGAAGAAACCAAACTGACGGTTGTTATCCATGTTCTCGATGGTATCCAGACGATCGCCGTCAAAGGTCAGACGCGCGCGCACCTGCCCCTCTTTGCTGTCCGGGAAATCAAACGGACGACGGATCATCTCAATGCTGTTGGACTGCACGGTAAATTCGCCAGGCCGCGTCATTTTTGACACCTGACGATACTGGGTGGCTTCGAGCAGTTTAACCATCTCGTTCTTCGTGATGGACATATCTGGCTCAAGGTTCACCATACGGCCATACACTGCCGCAGGTAACTGCCAGACTTTACCGTCGATACGGCTGCGGATCTTCTGATCCAGATACACGCCGTAAATCGCCATCAGCACGACAAAAACAATGAACAGCTTCAGCAGCAGCCAGAACCAGCCGCGCTTGCCCCGAGGCTTACGCCCTTTGCCTTTTCCATTACGCGGCATCGGTTCTTCATCCTCATAATCGTCTTCATAGTCATCGTCATAGTCCTCATCTCTGAGGCGACGACGGCTTACCTTTTCTTTCGCCGGACGCGTTGGTTTTCCCTTACGTCCTATTGGCTCGCGGTCATTCCCCGCCATGCTTTTTCTCCGCAACTTTCAGGCGCAAAGGCCAGATTTTCTTTTCTTTCACAGGCCTGTGAAAGAAGAAATCTCTCAAAATTTGTTTTCTCCCTCTCCCTGTGGGAGAGGGCTGGGGTGAGGGCATCAGGCCGCACATCCCTTTCAGGAATACTTCTTCGTCCGCCTCGTCGGCGCCGTATTCGCCGGATCGTCCGGCCAGACATGTTTGGGGTATCGCCCCTTCATCTCTTTTTGCACTTCACGGTAGCTTCCCGCCCAGAACGCCCCCAAATCTCGGGTGATTTGTAATGGACGATGCGCAGGCGACAGCAGCTCAAGCACTAACGGCACACGCCCTTCCGCAATGGACGGCGTGGTGGCCTCACCAAACATCTCCTGCATCCGAACCGCCAGCGCCGGCGGATTATCCTCATGATAACGGATGGCAATCCGGCTTCCGGTGGGCACAGTGTAATGCCCTGGCAGTTCACTATCCAGACGTTGACGTAATGACCAGTCCAGTAAATTCTGTAACGCGACCTTAACATCAAGGGCTTTCAGCGCCCGAAGCGAGTGAACACCGTGCATTTGCGGCAGCAGCCAGCGCTCCAGAGAGCCCAGCAATGTCTCATCATCGACTGCGGGCCAGGCATACTCCGGTAGCCAACGTGCGGCACAATGCAGGCGAAGACGATACTGTTCAGCCTCTGGTGACCAGTTCAGCACGCCTAATCCTTTTTCCCGAATGCCGTTCAGCATAGCCTGATGAAGCTCTTCTTCCGACGGCTTCGCCAGCGACTTCGTCCCGAGGGTCAGTTTACCAATCTGGCTACGCCGAAACGCCTTCAGCGTACCCTGTGCATCATCCCACTCGACGATATCCGATTGCTGAAGCAGCTGCGGACAGGTACGGGTCAGGGCGTCAATATCTATGGCTATCGCCTGCAGGATACGCGCATCCGGGGAGTGACTCCCCTGCAGCAGGAGCGGCGCAATCAGCCACTCGTGACGCGTCAGCGCATCATCGCTGTCCAGCATCGCCCCCATGCCGTTTGCCAGCTGGTAGCGACCGTCCAGCCCGCGCCGACGCGCAATCCTGTCCGGAAACGCCTGCGCCAGCAACCGAGGAATACTCTCACTGTCTGGTACGCCGCCGCGGCTGTTAAGCCGTTTACCGAGCTGCTGCGCCCGCTGCTGCCAGTTCCCCTGACTGCGCGAAAACGCCTGCCCCAGATCGCTGCTGCCACCGCGCGGCGGCTCCTCAAGAATAGCCGCCAGTTTGGCCGCCGTGGCAATTTCATCGTCCCCCTGCGCGGCCGCCAGCATCGCGGCCAGACGCGGATCGTTGCCCAGTGCCGCCATTTTCTGGCCGCGCACCGTCAGACGCTCGCTTTCCAGCGCGCCAAGCTGGGTCAGCAGATTGCGCGCAGCGGCGAGATTCACGGCAGGCGGAGAATCAAGCCAGGTAAGCTGTCCAGGATCCGGGCAGCCCCACTGAAGCAGATCCATCACCAGGCCCGACAAATCACTTTGTAAAATTTCCGGCGTGCTTTGCTGTGCAGCGCGTTCAGCCTGTTCCGCGCTGGTCAAATGCAAGCAGATACCCGGCTCAAGACGCCCCGCGCGGCCCGCGCGCTGCACCATCGACGCCTGGCTAATGCGTTGCGTCAGAAGTTTAGTCAGCCCGGTACGCGGGTCAAAGCTTGCCACCCTCTCCTGGGCGCTATCCACCACCAGGCGAATCCCTTCAATGGTCAAACTGGTTTCAGCGATGTTGGTTGCCAGCACCACCTTGCGCTGCCCCACCGGGGCCGGAAGGATGGCTTTACGCTGGTCCTGGAGCGACAGCGCGCCGTAAAGCGGACACAGCAGCACATCACCGCCTACGCGGGTAGAAAGCTGCTCCTGCACGCGCTGGATCTCACCGACACCCGGCAAAAACAGCAGCAGGGAACCGGGCTCCTGGCGCAGCAGCTCAGCGGTGGCAATGGCGACCGCCTCGTCAAAACGCTGGTAGGAGGGAAGCGGTTGATAGCGGCGTTCAACCGGAAACGCCCGCCCTTCAGAGCTGATGACCGGTGCATCGGGTAGCGCCTGCCGTAGCCGCTCGTTATCCAGCGTGGCCGACATAATCAGCAGCCGGAGATCGTCACGCAGTCCCTGCTGAACGTCCAGCAACAGCGCGAGGGCCAGATCCGCCTGCAGGCTGCGCTCGTGGAATTCATCCAGGATCACCAACCCGATGCCGGTCAGCTCCGGATCGTTTTGCAGCATGCGGGTGAGAATACCCTCGGTGACCACTTCGAGGCGCGTGCTCGGCCCCACGCAGGTCTCGGCGCGCATCCGGTAACCTACCGTTTCGCCCGGTTTTTCATTGAGCAGTTCCGCCAGACGCTGCGCCACGTTGCGCGCGGCCAGCCTGCGCGGCTCCAGCAGGATAATTTTCCCGCTGATGTTCCCGTCTTTCAGAATCTGCAGCGGCAGCCAGGTGGACTTCCCCGCACCCGTCGGGGCATTCAGCAAAACCTGCGGGGCATGATGTAAGGCAGCGAGAAGGTCAGGAAGAACGACGGTGACCGGCAATGAGGACACTAACAGCTCCAGAGGGTTAACATTAGTCGGCGTACATTGTAGCATCGGCGCATATCATTACCGAGTCCTCCGTATGCCTGAGTCGAAACGGCTGTTTTTTGCCATTGAATTGCCCACCGCGATACAGCGTCAAATTGTTCGCTGGCGCGCCGATCGCTTCCCGCCGGAAGCCGGTCGCCCTGTCGCGGCCGCCAACCTGCACCTGACGCTGGCCTTTTTGGGCGACGTCAGTGCCGAAAAGCAGCGGGCGTTAGCCGCAATGGCCGGGCGTATTGCCCAGCCTGAATTTACGCTGCACCTCGACGACGCGGGTCAGTGGCTGCGTTCGCGCGTGGTCTGGCTGGGCACGCGCCAGCCTCCGCGCGGATTATTGCAGCTGGCGAACATGCTGCGCGCGCAGGCGGCGCGCAGCGGCTGTTATCAGAGCCCACAGCCGTTTCATCCACATATCACGCTGCTGCGCGATGCCGGTCAGGCCGTTGCTATCCCGCCGCCGGGTTTTCACTGGGCCTTTCCGGTCAACGGATTCGCGCTTTACGAATCCGTCTTTGCACAGGGACGCACCCGCTATACGCCGCTACAGCGCTGGACGCTGGGCAACACCGAAAGGAATTCTGATGAAGTTTAGTCCCCCCCTGCAGCACGCTACGCTTATCCAACGCTACAAACGCTTCCTCGCCGACGTGATCACCCCCGAAGGGGTGCAGCTCACCCTGCACTGCCCTAATACCGGTGCCATGACGGGCTGTGCGACGCCGGGTGACAGGGTCTGGTATTCCACATCAGAAAATACTAAACGCAAATATGCCCATACCTGGGAAATGACCGAAACCCAAAACGGGGCATTTATTTGCGTTAACACCCTGCGCGCAAATCAACTGGTTAAGGAAGCGCTGACCCATGGCACCATTCCTGAACTGGTCGGTTATGGCACGCATAAAAGTGAAGTGAAATATGGCGATGAAAGCAGCAGAATTGACTTCATGTTACAGGCGGAAGACAGGCCGGAGTGCTATATTGAAGTGAAATCAGTGACGTTAGCGGAGCAGGAAAATGGCTACTTCCCGGATGCGGTAACGCTACGTGGCCAGAAGCATCTGCGAGAGCTAATGAGTGTTGCGGCGGCGGGCAAACGCGCCGTATTGCTGTTTGCGGTGTTGCATTCAGCCATTGAACGTTTCTCCCCTGCCCGCCATATTGATCCTAAATACGCGCAATTGTTGAATGAGGCACAAAAGCAGGGGGTAGAGGTTTTCGCTTATAAAGCGGAACTTTCTGCCGATAATATGACTCTGAGATCCTCTCTTCCCATTGTCTTATAAGGGATTAGACGATTGACGATTAAGTGTTCTGGCCGCGTGCGCAAATACGCTTTTCCTCACAGGCTTGTCAAGTGTTACGTTTAGATAATTGCCATCCGGAAAAGCATCTGCTATTTATAGCGACCTGATTTTTCCCCCAACACGGGGATCGATAGTGCGTGTTAAGGAGAAGCAACATGCAAGAAGGGCAAAACCGTAAAACATCGTCCCTGAGTATTCTCGCCATCGCTGGGGTGGAGCCGTATCAAGAGAAGCCGGGCGAAGAGTATATGAACGAAGCCCAGCTGTCGCACTTCAAGCGTATTCTTGAAGCATGGCGTAATCAACTCAGGGATGAAGTCGATCGCACCGTTACTCATATGCAGGATGAAGCTGCTAACTTCCCGGATCCGGTAGACCGTGCCGCTCAGGAAGAAGAGTTCAGCCTCGAACTGCGTAACCGTGACCGCGAACGCAAACTGATCAAAAAGATCGAGAAAACGCTGAAAAAAGTCGAAGACGAAGATTTTGGCTACTGCGAATCCTGCGGTGTTGAAATCGGTATTCGTCGCCTGGAAGCGCGTCCAACCGCCGATCTGTGCATCGACTGTAAAACGCTGGCCGAAATCCGCGAAAAACAGATGGCCGGTTAATACCAGCGCTGTTTACACACTCTAAAGGCGGGAGTCTCTCCCGCCTTGTTACTGTTGATATGTCTGAATCACACTATATTGGGCGCTTCGCGCCATCTCCTTCCGGTGAATTACACTTCGGCTCATTAATTGCCGCGCTCGGCAGCTACCTGCAGACTCACGCCCGCCAGGGAAAATGGCTCGTCCGCATTGAAGATATTGACCCTCCGCGTGAAGTTCCCGGTGCTGCAGAGAGCATTCTGCGTCAGCTGGAACATTACGGTCTTCACTGGGATGATGAGGTGCTGTGGCAGTCAAAACGTCACGAGGCTTATCGGGAACGTCTGGCCTGGCTTCGCGCACAGGGGCTTTCCTATAACTGCACCTGCACCCGCGCGCGTATCCAGAGCGCAGGCGGCGTCTATGACGGCCACTGCCGCACGCTTAATCTTCCTTCGGAAAATGCCGCCGTGCGTATAAGGCAGCACTCCCCGGTGACGCGTTTTACCGATTTACTCTCCGGTGAGATTCATGCCGATGAACGTCTGGCGCGTGAGGATTTTATTATTCACCGTCGCGATGGCCTGTTCGCCTATAACCTGGCCGTGGTGGTGGACGATCATTTCCAGGGCGTGACGGAAATTGTGCGCGGGGCGGATCTGGTCGAGCCGACCGTGCGACAAATCTCGCTGTATCACCAGTTTGGCTGGACGGCGCCGGACTACATTCATCTGCCGCTGGCGGTCAATGCGCAGGGCTTTAAATTGTCAAAGCAGAACCACGCCCCGGCCCTGCCAGACGGCGATCCGCGTCCTGTTTTGATCGACGCGCTGCGATTTCTCAACCAGAATGTAACCAACGAATGGCAGGATCTGCGTATTGACGAACTGCTGAAAATGGCCGTTGCCAACTGGACGCTCGCGGCAGTGCCAAAAATCCAGCATTCTCAAATGCGTTGCGCTGAGCTATGATTAGCCGCTTTTTTCATAACAAAACACACTACGAGGTGTACCATTTTTACCCGAGTCGCTAATTTTTGCCGTAAAGTGCTAAGCCGCGAAGAGAGCATGGCGAACGATGCTATTGCACAGCCACACATGTCGGTTATTCCGCGTGAGCAGCACACTATTTCCCGCAAAGATATCAGTGAAAATGCCCTCAAGGTGCTCTATCGTCTGAATAAAGCGGGCTACGAGGCCTATCTCGTGGGCGGTGGAGTGCGTGATTTACTGCTGGGCAAAAAACCAAAAGATTTCGACGTGACGACCAGCGCCACGCCTGAGCAGGTGCGCAAATTATTCCGTAACTGTCGTCTCGTTGGCCGCCGTTTCCGTCTGGCTCACGTGATGTTTGGGCCGGAAATTATCGAAGTGGCGACCTTCCGCGGCCACCACGAAGCGGGTGCGTCCGATCGCACGACGTCACAGCGCGGCCAGAACGGTATGCTGCTGCGCGACAATATCTTCGGATCCATCGAAGAAGATGCCCAGCGTCGCGACTTCACCATCAATAGCCTTTATTACAGCGTGGCGGATTTCACCGTGCGCGATTACGTCGGCGGCATGCAGGACCTGAAAGAAGGTCTGATCCGTCTGATCGGCACGCCGGAAACGCGCTACCGTGAAGATCCCGTGCGTATGCTGCGCGCCGTGCGTTTCGCCGCCAAGCTGGATATGCGCATCAGCCCGGAAACGGCAGAGCCGATCCCGCGTCTGGCAACGCTGATTAACGACGTGCCGCCTGCTCGCCTGTTTGAAGAGGCGCTGAAGCTGCTGCAGGCCGGCCACGGCTTTGAAACCTATAATCTGCTGCGCGAATACAACCTGTTCCAGCCGCTGTTCCCAACCATTACCCGCTACTTCACCGAAAACGGTGACAGCCCAATGGAGCGGATGATTGCGCAGGTGCTGAAAAATACCGATACCCGTATTCGCAACGACATGCGCGTCAATCCGGCGTTCCTGTTTGCCGCGATGTTCTGGTATCCGCTGCTGGAAACGGCACAGCGTATTACCCAGGAGAGCGGGCTCGCCTATTACGATGCGTTCGCGCTGGCCGCCAACGACGTGCTGGACGAAGGCTGCCGCACGCTCGCCATTCCGAAACGTATTACCACCCTGGTGCGCGACATCTGGCAGCTTCAGCTGCGCATGTCCCGTCGTCAGGGCAAACGCGCCTGGAAGCTGATGGAGCATCCTAAATTCCGTGCTGCCTTCGATCTGCTGTCGCTGCGTGCAGAAATTGAACGCAACCAGGAGCTGCAGCGTCTGGCGCAGTGGTGGGCTGAATTCCAGGTTTCCGCCCCGCCGGAGCAAAAAGATATGCTCACCGGGCTGGATGAAGAGCCGGAACCGCGTCGCCGTCATCGTCGTCCGCGCAAACGCGCGCCGCGTCGTGAAGGGACAGCATGACCCTCGCGTATATCGCCATCGGCAGCAATTTAGCCTCTCCGCTGGAGCAGGTGAATGCTGCCGTACAGGCGCTGGGCGAGATTCCGCAAAGCAAAATCGTGGCGGTCTCCTCGTTCTACCGCACGCCGCCGCTGGGGCCGCAGGATCAGCCCGATTACCTCAACGCCGCCGTGGTGCTTGAGACTGAACTGGGTCCAGAAGCGCTGCTGGACAATACCCAGCGCATCGAACTGCAGCAGGGCCGCGTACGCAAAGCCGAACGCTGGGGACCGCGCACGCTGGACCTCGACATTATGCTGTTTGGTCACGAGACGATTAACACTGAACGTCTCACCGTTCCGCATTACGATATGAAAAATCGCGGGTTTATGCTCTGGCCGCTCTATGAAGTCGCCCCCAATCTCATCTTCCCGGATGGCACCTCACTTAAGTCCATTCTGGACAACCTCAACGCGGAAAAACCCGCTCGCTGGTGATCGGGTTCCCCTGTCAATTAGCCTCAAAATAATTGTGGCTAATCGTTTACCTAAAATCATTGTTCCCTCGAATGTTACTGTTAGAATGCGCAAAGATTCGCTTTTGGGCTATCAGGAAACAGTATGAAACCAACCACCATCTCCTTACTGCAGAAATGCAAACAGGAAAAAAAACGCTTCGCCACCATCACCGCGTATGACTACAGCTTCGCCAAACTGTTTGCCGAAGAGGGGATCAACGTCATGCTGGTCGGAGATTCGTTAGGGATGACGGTACAAGGACATGATTCCACCCTGCCGGTGACGGTTGAGGATATCGCTTACCATACCCGCGCCGTGCGCCGTGGCGCCCCAGCCTGCCTGCTGCTTTCCGATCTGCCGTTTATGACCTATGCCACGCCGGAACAGGCATTCGAAAACGCGGCGGCAGTGATGCGCGCCGGTGCCAATATGGTCAAAATTGAAGGCGGTGCCTGGCTGGTTGATACGGTGAAGATGCTCACCGAACGCGCCGTGCCGGTCTGCGGCCATTTAGGCCTGACGCCGCAATCCGTGAATATCTTCGGCGGCTATAAGGTACAGGGCCGCGGCGATGCAGCCCAGACGCTGCTGGATGATGCCCTGGCGCTGGAAGCCGCAGGTGCCCAGCTGCTGGTGCTGGAGTGCGTGCCGGTTGAGCTGGCGAAACGCATCACCGACGCGCTGTCCATTCCGGTGATTGGTATTGGTGCAGGCAACGTCACCGACGGTCAGATTCTGGTGATGCACGACGCCTTCGGTATCACCGGCGGACACATCCCGAAATTTGCTAAAAATTTCCTCGCCGAAGCGGGCGACATGCGCGCTGCGGTCAGGCAGTATATTGCCGACGTTGAATCCGGTGTTTACCCGGGTGAAGAACACAGTTTCCATTAAGGAGTCTCGTTGTGCTAATCATTGAAACCCTGCCGCTGCTGCGCCAGCATATCCGCCGCGCGCGTCAGGAAGGTAAACGTATCGCACTGGTCCCGACCATGGGCAATCTGCATGACGGCCACATGAAGCTCGTCGACGAAGCCCGCGCGCGGGCAGATATCGTGGTGGTCAGTATCTTCGTGAACCCCATGCAGTTTGACCGCGCAGACGATCTGGCGCGCTACCCGCGTACCCTGCAGGAAGATTGCGAGAAGCTCAAAAAACGCCACGCGGATATCGTCTTCTCACCTGCACCAGCGGATGTTTATCCGCAGGGTACCGAAGAGGCAACCTACGTTGACGTCCCGGGCATTTCCACCATGCTCGAAGGCGCCAGCCGCCCGGGTCATTTCCGCGGCGTGTCCACCATCGTCAGCAAGTTGTTCAACCTGGTGCAGCCGGACGTTGCCTGTTTTGGTGAGAAAGATTTCCAGCAGCTGGCGCTGATCCGCAAGATGGTCGCGGATATGGGTTACGATATCGAGATTGTCGGCGTACCGATTGTACGTGCCAAAGACGGACTGGCGCTCAGCTCGCGTAATGGCTACCTGACCGCCGAACAGCGTAAAATCGCGCCGGGTCTCAGCAAGGTCATGAACACCATGGCAGAGCAGATGCTGGCAAAAGAGTTAACAGCAGAAGAGATTATCGCCCTTGCCGAGCAGGCGCTGAACGATAAAGGCCTTCGTGCTGACGACGTACAAATTCGTGATGCTGATACGCTGCTGGAATTAACCCAGAACAGCAAGCGCGCAGTCATCCTGGTGGCGGCCTGGCTAGGTCAGGCGCGTCTGATCGACAATAAAGTGGTTGAGCTGGCGTAGTTCCTTTCACCCTTGATAATTATAGGTAAACGTAATGATTCGCAAAATGCTGCAAGGTAAGCTTCACCGTGTGAAAGTCACCCAGGCCGACCTGCACTATGAAGGCTCCTGCGCCATTGACCAGGATTTCCTTGATGCAGCAGGTATCCTCGAAAACGAAGCGATTGATATCTGGAACGTGAATAACGGTAAACGCTTCTCTACCTACGCGATTGCCGCCGAGCGCGGGTCTAAAATCATCTCCGTTAACGGCGCAGCCGCGCACTGTGCAGACGTGGGCGACATTGTGATTATCGCCAGCTTCGTGATGATGTCTGACGAAGAAGCCCGCCGCTGGCAGCCTAAAGTGGCCTACTTCGAAGGCGACAATGAAATGAAGCGCACCGCAAAGGCGATTCCGGTTCAGGTTGCCTGATAATTCATATTACCAAACTCATTCGCGAAATATAATTATCGCGAATGAGTTATTATTTTAGCCCCGTCAGTTAAGTCATTCTCCCACGCATTGCACGCAAAAAACATTCCTCGCACCAATATAAAAACCTCAAATTAGCCTCCTTAAGACATTCTTAAATTCCTTTTAAAATAAACTAACCGTCCACACTATTCCTATCCCTAAAAATCGCGGATAAAATCAGCCCCGAAATAATATTTCACCCATAGAGCAAGCATATATATGTTTGCTTATCATTATATACACGATATGGATATTAAAATGTCTTTTAAGAAATATGGTTTAGCAGTTGCAATGGCAATGGTAATGAGCGCAGGTTCAGCTGTAGCAGCTGACTCTGATACCGGTACAATTACTTTCCATGGTATGGTTTCTAATAACACCTGCCAGATCTCCCTGGATCAGAAAATTGACCAGAACGGCAACGATTTCGACGTCACGCTGGATACCGTGTACGTGAAAGATTTCGCTAACGCACTGGGTACAACCAGCACCCTGGGTGAAAAGAAATTCAGTCTGTCCCTGACCGGTTGCGACACTGCAACGGTTAAAGATGCGTCTGCACAGTTCTCCTCATGGGCGGGTTCCTCCTCTACTGAAGGCGGCCTGCTGGTTCCACCATCAAACAGCCAGGGTGCTGCTCAGAACGTAAACCTGGTGCTGTCGAACGACGGTAACTCCGCAACCGACCAGATCAAAGTTGACCAGACCAACAACACTCAGAAAGCCACTGTCGATGCTTCCGGTGCAGGCAACCTGTACTACCGCGTAGCGTATACGCAGGGCCAGAACTGGGATGCATCTGCTAACCCAGTGACCGTAGGTACCGTGCAGGCACAGGTTGCCTTCACCATGATCTACGAATAATAGCGTTATATTTCGCTGGTAAATCAATCCCTCGGTGAATACCGGGGGATAGTTCATTTAATTCCAACAGGAAGTGGAAAAAATGTTTAAAGCATTTGTATTTAAAGGATTAAAATCCGCGTTCGTCGCGACTGCATTATTAACAGCATTCGCTGCTAATGCTGATATCGTCATTTCAGGCACTCGCGTTATTTACCCGCAATCATCCAAAGATGTGATCGTTAATCTCGACAACCACGGCGATAAACCCCTGCTCGTTCAGACATGGCTGGACGACGGTCGTGATGGCGTGAACCCTGAAGAACTTAAGCTACCGTTTGTGATTACCCCTCCGGTATCACGTATCGATCCGAAAAAAGGCCAGTCCGTTCGTGTCACCTACACGGGGGGATCTTTACCGCAAGACCGCGAATCCCTTTTCTGGTTCAACGTACTGGAAATCCCGCCAAAATCAAAAGTGGTTAAGGCAGAAAACCTTAATCAGCTTCAGCTGGCATTCCGCACCCGTATTAAATTTTTCTATCGTCCTGAAGCAATGAAAGGATCACAAGGTGAAGCGGCTGCCGCATTAACCTGGTCGCAGAAAAAAGAGGGAAATACCCTTCAGCTGATTGCGCACAACAATTCGCCTTATCATATTTCACTTTCCTCAGTGAAATTAAAAGTGGGAGAGAAAAATTACGATGTTGTGCATCAGACAGTTAAACCGTTCAGCGACGCACAAATGGTTGTTAAAGGATTGACGTCGGCCACAACCGGGACAGTTCTGTTCGATTCAATTAATGATTTCGGTGGTACAGATAAGCTCGAAAAAAGCCTGAAATAATCTGCACACTCTGAATACCAGTAACAATTGATAGCATAAATTCTGCGGATAATATTTTATCCGCTCTAATTATACGGATGTGCCATGTTGTTTCGACGCTCTCTTTTATGTCTTGCTATAAGTACAGCATTGCCTTTATATGCCTATGCTGACGCAAATACATCTTCAGATAATCTGCCTGAAGATGATAGTGCTATCGAGTTTAACGATCAGTTTCTGCTTAATGGCAGTACAAATATTGACGTTAGCCGCTTCGCATACGGCAACCCGGTTGCGCCAGGGACTTATCGCACCAGGGTAAATCTGAACGGTAAATTAAAATCTACCGCTGAAATTACCTTTAAAGAAAACGGCACGCCGAGGGCATCTGCCTGTATCACGAAACTGTTACTGGCTCAGGCCGGGGTTGACGTCAGCAAGCTCGATGAAAAGCTGGATGACGAAGACAATACCGTTTGTATCGATATTCAGAAATCCTACCCTGGAGCGACCGCCAATTATGACAGCGGAAAACAGGCGCTGGATCTTAACTTCCCGCAAATCTATGTGATTAAGCGCCCAAATGGCTATGTCGACCCGTCGTTATGGGATGCCGGTATTCCGGCGGCATTAGTCTCGTACGACATGAATGCGTGGCACAACGAAAGTAATGGCGATACGTCAGAAACCGGCTATATGGGGCTTCGCTATGGCCTCAACATGGGCCCATGGCGCCTGCGCTCGCGAGGTAACTTTAACTGGGATAAAGACAACGGCAGCCACTATTCCAGCCAGGATATCTACCTGCAGCGCGACGTGACCCGCCTTAGCGCACAGATGGTGATGGGTGACTCTTACACCCGCGGTGAAGCATTTGACTCCGTAAGCCTTCGCGGCGCGCGCATGTACAGCGACGACCGCATGCTGCCTATGGGGTCAAGCAGTTACGCCCCGGTGATTCGCGGCGTAGCAAACAGTAACGCCAAAGTGAGCGTAACGCAGAGCGGTAACAAGATTTACGAAACGTCCGTGCCGCCGGGTGCGTTTGAAATTAACGATTTAAGCACAACGGGTTACGGTAATGACCTGCTGGTCACCATTGAAGAAGCGGATGGTAGCAAACGCTCCTTTAGCGTGCCCTTCTCTTCCGTGACCCAGATGTTACGTCCGGGCTTAGCGCGCTGGGATGTGGGCGTGGGTGAACTCAATGATGACTCGCTTCTGGAAAAACCGAAGGTCGGGTACGGCACGCTTTACTATGGCCTGAACAACACCTTCACGGGCTATCTGGGTGCGCAGTATACCGATATGGATTTCTACGCCGGTATTTTAGGCCTGGCGATGAATACCGAAATTGGTGCCTTTGCATTCGATATTACGCAGTCCCATGCGGATATTGAAGGGCTGGATTCGCTGAGTGGTCAAAGCTATCGCTTAACGTACAGCAAGATGGTTGAAGCCACCAATACCTCGTTTAACGTCGCGGCCTATCGCTTCTCGACGGAGGATTACCTCAGCCTTAGCGATGCCGCACAGCTTGAGGACAGCATCAAACGTCAGAAATACGCGAACCGCAGCTATAACTCTAGCAACGAGCTATACGCCAACTATCAGCGTACTAAAAACCAGGTGCAGCTCAGTCTTAACCAGCCGCTGAAAGCGGGTGAAGACAATTATGGCTCACTGTACGTCAGCGGTACCTGGCAGGATTACTGGAACGGTACAGGGTCTAACTCCAACTATAACGTGGGCTATAACAACAGCTTCAAATACGGCAGTTATAGCCTGTCGGTGCAGCGTACCTATGATCAGACGGGAAAGAAAGACGACAGCGTTTATCTGAGCCTGAGCGTGCCACTGAGCGTGTTCTCTAACAATGGCGGCCACTCTTCGGGAGGCTTTACCAATATCAATATGGGGTTACGCTCTGACCTGAAGGGTGGAACGAACTTCAACACCTCGGCAGGGGGCAATACCGAAGACGGCAAAGTCAGTTATTCCGTCAGCGCCGCATCAAGTTCCGGTAATTATGGCGATCTGAACCAAATCAGCGGTTTTAGCTCCTGGAACAGCGAGTACGGCCCGCTGGGTCTGTCAGCTTCATTTGGGGACGACAGCAGCAAACAATATTCTGCCTCTTACAGCGGCGGCATGGTCCTGCACTCTGGCGGCATCGCGTTTGCGCCGGGAAGTATTGGTGACAATGATTCGTTAGCGCTGGTCAGAGCCAGCGGCGCGAAAGGCGCGGGCATTGGTTTCAGCAATGCTGAAATAGGCGATTCCGGTTATGGGATCCTGCCTTATATGTCTGCCTATCGAGAAAACCGCGTATCGCTGGATATCAGCACCCTGGAAAACGACGTGGAAGTTAAAAACACCACCGCCATTACCGTTCCACGCAGCGGCTCGGTTGTTTTAGTTAATTTCGAAACGGATGAAGGTCGTTCCGTCATATTAGAACTCCAGCGTAGCGATAAAGGTTTTATTCCGTTAGGCGCGGATGTACTGAATGAGAAGAATGAAGTTGTCGGTACAGTCGGACAGGCTGGACAGGCCTACGTTCGCGGTATTCCCGACCAGGGAGTGCTGCATGTTAACTGGGGTGGAAATAAAGATAGTACATGTTCAGTGAGTTATCACGTTGCACCAGATGCTCAAAAAGTAGGGCTTACAACCGTGCTCAGCAATCAGCTGTGCCAGATGTAATTATTCAGGGATTAAATTAATGAGAATTTATATGAAAAAAAGTCTTCTTGGCTTGTCCATGACAGCGATTGCTGTTTTGGCATCTATGGGGTCAGCCCAGGCTACGGACGGTGCGGATATCACCGTTAACTTTACGGCAAATATTCGTGAAACAACCTGCGATATGAAACTTTCCGGCGGTATCGGTTCTGACACCCAGCAGACCTTAACGCTGGGTGGTAGCAAAGGTGAAGTGCGCCTGAACGATGTCAAAAGCGGTAACGTGTCTGCTGATTTTAAGCTGATGATCGTTGAATGCCCATCATCGCTGACGTCCTTGAAAACAACCATTAAAGGCCAGGCCGCAGCGGATTTAGCGACCGGTTTTGTTAACCAGATAAGCAAAGATAGCGGTGGCGCTGATTATGCGGCAATCGAAATTGCACGTGAATCTACGCCGGATGCGCCTTTTACCCCGAACGCAACGGCAGATGCTCAACGCCTAGTCTGGACATCAGAAGAGATTAATAACAAAGAGGTCCCGCTCGTGGCGACTCTGCGTGAAACAAAAGCAAACCAGATGACAACGGGTTCATTCCAGACTGTTGCCACATTTGAATTTACTTACGAATAATTTGTGCAGAATAACGGAGCACTATTATGAAATTTAACTCAGCTTTAATCGCCCTTTCCGTTTCTGCCGCGTTATTTTCTGGCATGGCTAACGCAACGATCACGGGCACCAGCAGCGCAGAAATGACCTTCGTCACCAACGTCACCTCAGGTACCTGTACCGCAAAACTGTTGAACAATGCCGGCACCGAAGCGACGGAAATTGCCTTTGGTGATGTCTATAAATCAGATCTGGTAAACAAAACGCGCGTCGAACCGCTGAAGATCGTCTTCAGTAATTGTTCAGGTGTCGATAAAGCCGCAGTTTCTGCAGCTCCAGGGCCTGGCGGCGGATGTTCAGGACCAAATGGTGACGGTGATTCATACTCCGCAGGCCTCGCCACAGCTTTCGAAGTCTGGTCAGGAATAGTTGACAGTGGCGTCTTGTTAAGCTGCAAAACGCCACCATCAGCACAGGAAGTTGCAATAGCCGATGGTACAGGAGAATTCCCAATGAATTCACGTATTGTCATCGCAAAAGGCAGAACCATTGCGAATGTTGGTACAGGGGCCGTTACTGCACCAGTGACTTTCACTATTACCTATCCTTAAGCAAGGCTTATGATGCAACAATCACCGTTTAATTTACGCCAGCCCGGTCTTCTGTTGCTCGTCGGTCTGGCTGGAAATTTGCTGCCTGGCGTAAGCCAGGCAGGTTCAGATATGGATATCAATCTGACAGCCAATATCGTCAATAACACCTGTCAGTTAAGCCTGGAAAACGGTGGGGACGTCTTTTTACCGAACGTATCGCGCGACTGGTTTTATAACGCGGATAATAGCTATCGCCTCTCCCCTACCGACGATGAGGCCGGAACGCCTTTTACCGTACATGTAGAAAACTGCTATACGGGTGATAAGGGAGCAGGCGTTAAGCAGCTGCAATTCAGCTTCACGCCGAAGACGGGATTCTGGAGTAACCAGAATCAGGTGTTTAAGAATGATGCCACGGCAGGTGCGGCCAGGAACGTGGGCATTGTTATTTTCTCTGCTGCCTACAATAAAAATGTGTTGAACAGCGACGGCAGTTCAAACGTCGTTTATGACGTAAGCAGCAGCCCGGAAGATTATTTAACGGACTATCAATTTTACGCACGCTATCAAAACACGGGCGATGTCACGAGCGGTCTCGTTGTCAGCAACGTTTTGGTCGACGTACGTTACGAATAAAAGGATTTATTATGGGCTTTACTAAATTATTGTTAGCCGCCGTGTTAACAGGGATATCAGGTCTATCCCATGCCGGCTACGAATGCCATTTTAACAGCGGCGATACGCTCCAAATCATGCCCCCTGGCGCTACACCGAGTATCGTCCCGTTACCCGTGGGCACCGTCGGGTCCACGCCAGTGCAAATCAGCACAACCATTATTATGGAAACCACGCCGGCGTTAACGTCTGACTGCGAAGTGGGCAACGATGGTGATGATGTCTACCAAATGACCAATAATGCCATGCTTGTAGGCTACGTTGATAACAAAGCGGCATTTCGAACCAACGTACCGGGAATCGAATATACCGTGGCTTTTTATCCTGACGGAAACGGATTAACGGCCTGGTTTCCTCCGAATGCGGGCAGCTGGTATATGACGGGCGACGATCATGAGAATGAAGGTAACGTGAAGGGAAGAACCTGGCATGTCCGCGTCGATATCTATCAGACTAACGGTTTTGCGGGTATTCCTGAAAATGTCAATTACCTCACCCTGGGAAGCGGCCCATTAGGTCAAATCGTACTGGGCAATCCAAATACCGGGGATGCCGGTGACCACCCGCGCCCCTTAGTCAATATCTCGGAAATGTCGTTTAATGTGCCGTTGAATCGTCCAACCTGCGCGCTCAGAATGCCGTACACGGTGAACCTGGGCGACTGGACACCGGCAGAAGTGGAAAACGGGACAACCACCGTGGTGCCGGTTAACGTGACCGGCACCTGCGCCAATACGCATGATGTGAGCTACACGATGTCCTCCGCCAACACGACAGATGACAAGAAGTATTTCACCAATTCGCTGGTGAGCAATGCAAGCGTGACCGCAGCCGGGGGAGTCGGTGTCAAGATTACGAGCGGCCCAAATAATACCTACCCAGTACCCGCTGGCTATAAGCAAGTATTATATGCTGACTACGTTAATCCGGTGAACATAATTAACGAAAATATCTGGGCGCACCTGGTGAAGACGGGCAGCGACCCGGTAACGGTGGGCGCATTCGGGGCGAACATCACGTTCCAGTTTACTTACGAATGATTTACCCCTGCGGCTGATTGCTGATCAGCCGCGACATCGTCTCCAGCGAATCCGTTCTTAAGATATACAGTCGCTTCAGCAAGAACGGATTATCCCCCGGCTTGACCTTCCCGCGTACCGTCGTCACCGCCAGATGAAACCCGGCATCATTTGCGGCTTTAATCGCTTTATCGTCGTAGCCGCCGAACGGATACGAGAGGTAAAGCACGTGCGGGTTAAACTGCGCCAGGTCCCTGCGCGAGCGCTTAAAATCAAACAAAATATTGTGGTAGCTGCGGCTCAGTAGAATGGGCTGATGGTTGTCGTCAACGCGGTGCAGGAAGTGCGTGTGGGACTGATAGTCGAACACGTCATGCATCTGCTCCAGCTCCGACACGCTCATAAACTGCAGGAATTTTGGCGCCCATTTTTGCGGGTGGCGCTTGATGCGCGACGAGATGATGAACGCCGTCGCCTTAAAGCCATACGCTTTGAGGATCGGGTAAGCATAGCGGTTAACGGACTTCAGGCCATCGTCGAAGGTAATCACCACCGATTTCGCCGGCAGGTTCATTTTGTTACGCACGTACCCTTCCAGCTGGTACATCGTCAGGGTGGTATAGCCCTGATCGCGCAGCCAGGTCATCTGGTTACTGAACGCCCGCACGCTGGTGGTCGTGGAGGTATGGCGAAAACGGGTGTTCTCTTCGTCGCGCAAAATATGGTGGTAGGTAATGACCGGAATGCCGTTATCTTCCTGCGCGTCCAGGCTGCTGATCCACGCCAGGCGGTTGCCGATGCGGATCTGGAACCAGGTCTGATTGAGGCGATCTTTGAGTTTATTCAGGATCGGATAGCGAAGATTAGCGCTTAAGGTGCCGAAGGGTGCGCTACCGTTGTTCGGGGCGTTATAAACGGGCGTGTCTTTCCACGTTATCAGGTTTTGATTGCTCAGCGGTTTATTCAGATCTCCCAGCCCATCCTCGACGCGCTGTTTACCCTGCACCGGCTCCAGATGTCCCTTGTCGATAAAGCCCGTGCCAAATCCGAAGCGAAATTCATAGTAGTCCGCCGCCGCAGGCACCACCGCAAGGATCTGCCCTGCCCGCACGTTGCCGACGTTAATAACGCTGTTGCCGACCTGCGCCCAAATCGCCGCATCTTCGGTGGTTTGCATATATTGGGCAGGCAGTCTTTGCTGACTTAATAAACTGGCAGAAGAAGTGCCGGACACGAACATCAACAACAGAAAAACAATACGCGTGAACATGAGGGGTCTTATTCGAAGCGGAAATACTTATGCCATTGTAGCAAAAGCGACATCAATACCAACGTTTAATTCTTATACAGATCATGGAGCAGGACGAAAGGAGGATTTTTTTGCTGCTGATGCCACAAGCTGCTGACGTCCGGCGCGCCCTGCTCGACGATAGCGTTCCGGAACCCGGCACTGGTTAACGTTTGACGCTGCGGATACATCGCTTCAAGTAATGGAAGGCTGATGCCCGAGATCACCTCACAGCAATCATGCTTATGGCTCAGCAAAGCGGCTGCGCGGTAAGGCGCCGCGCCCGATTTATCGGTCAAAAAAATGACGCCATCACCGGTGTCCGTTTCATGCAGGGCATCGCACATCATGCGGCTCAGCATATTGGTGCTCAACCCGCGCCAGTAATTTACCGCCCGGCACTGTGCCAGCGGGCCAAATCTGGCTGCAAGCTTGTCCAGCATGTCCTGCGCCCGTTCATCGTGGCAGGTGATAACCCATCCCAGCATAACTCTCTCCTTAGCAGGCAAGTAGTTTAGCGGAGTGAAGGTTAGCTTTCGGTGATAACTGTCAAAGAAAGTGCCCGGCAAACAGAATGTTGCCGGGCTGAGGGCTAGCTGCGCAGACCGCGTCCGCGCTGGATCAGATACCAGCACAGCAGGTAGAAGGCGATGATGAACACCACCAGCACCGCCACCGTGGTAAACAGCGGCACATCGGTGATACCGAGGAAGCCAAAGCGGAAGCCGCTGATCATGTAGACAATCGGGTTCAGGTGCGACAGCGCCTGCCAGAACGGCGGCAGCAGCGTCAGGGAGTAGAACACCCCGCCGAGATAGGTCAGCGGCGTCAGCACGAAGGTCGGGATCAGGCTGATATCGTCAAACGTTTTGGCGAATACGGCGTTCAGCAGACCGGCCAGCGAGAACAGGATCGCCGTCAGGAGCAGCGTCAGCGCGACGAACAGCCACGAGTGCACCTGGAACGGCACGAAGAACAGCGAAATCGCCGTAACCAGGATCCCCACGCACAGCCCGCGCGCCACGCCGCCGCCGACATAGCCCGCGATAATGACGTGCGTCGGCACCGGTGCCACCAGCAGCTCTTCAATATTACGCTGGAACTTGGCGCTGAAGAATGACGACGCCACGTTGGCATAGGCGTTAGTGATCACCGCCATCATGATCAGGCCAGGTACGATAAACTGCATATAGGTAAAGCCGTGCATCTCACCAATCCGGGAACCGATCAGGTTACCGAAGATGATGAAATAGAGCGTCATCGTGATGACCGGCGGCACCAGGGTTTGCACCCAGATGCGCATAAAGCGGTTAATCTCTTTCGCCCAGATACTTTTCAGCGCGACCCAGTAAAGATGCGTCATGCCTTGTCTCCTTGTTTCTCATGAACCAGAGAGACAAACAGCTCTTCCAGTCGGTTCGCTTTGTTACGCATACTTAAAACCTGAATCCCCTGTGCGCTCAGCTGCGAGAACACGCTGTTGATGCCCTGCTCGCGCAGCACTTCCACTTCCAGCGTCGAGGTATCGACGAGGCGATACTGATACCCTTCCAGCTTCGGCAGCGGACTTTTTGCCGCCAGATCGAGAATGAAGGTTTCGGATTTCAGCTTGGAGAGCAGATTCTTCATCGAGGTGTTTTCCACCAGCTCGCCGTGCTGAATGATGCCGATGTTGCGGCACAGCATTTCAGCCTCTTCAAGGTAGTGGGTGGTCAGAATAATGGTGGTGCCTTTGTCGTTGAGATCCTTCAGGAAGCCCCACATGGAACGACGCAGTTCAATATCGACGCCCGCCGTCGGCTCATCAAGGATCAGCAGCTTTGGCTCGTGCATCAGCGCGCGGGCAATCATCAGGCGGCGCTTCATCCCGCCGGATAACATCCGTGCGCGCTCGTTACGCTTTTCCCACAGGTCGAGCTGCTTGAGGTATTTTTCGCTCCGCTCCAGGGCCTCTTTACGCTCGACGCCGTAATAACCCGCCTGGTTAACAACGATCTGCTGCACCGTTTCGAACGGGTTGAAGTTAAACTCCTGCGGCACCAGACCCAGTTGGCGCTTGGCGTTCACCACATCTTTTTGCAGGTCATAACCAAAGACGCTCACCCGGCCGGAGGTTTTATTGACCAGCGAACTGATGATCCCAATGGTGGTCGATTTCCCCGCCCCGTTCGGCCCCAGAAGCGCATAAAAATCACCGGCCTCTACTTTTAGATCTATTCCGCGCAGCGCCTGAACGCCGCCCGGATAGGTTTTTTTAAGCTGCTCAAGCTCCAGTGCAATTGCCATGAAATTAACTTACCTTCCGTTCTGACACACGTTGTGTGGTTTCATTAAAAGTCGGGTTACCCTATAGTAGCGCAACGCAATTACTCGGTTACAGGTCGCTAACCTCCATGAACAACATAGATACACTCATCAGCAACAATGCACTATGGTCAAAAATGCTGGTGGAGGAAGACCCCGGATTTTTTGGAAAACTCGCGCAGGCGCAAAACCCACGCTTTCTCTGGATTGGATGCTCCGACAGCCGCGTACCGGCGGAGCGCCTGACCGGCCTCGAGCCCGGCGAACTGTTTGTTCACCGCAACGTTGCCAACCTGGTGATTCACACCGATCTCAATTGTCTTTCTGTTGTTCAGTATGCCGTTGACGTTCTGCAAGTCGAGCACATCATCATTTGCGGCCACTACGGCTGCGGCGGCGTGCAGGCGGCGGTTGAAAACACGGAACTGGGGCTCATTGATAACTGGCTGCTGCACATCCGCGATATCTGGTTCAAACATAGCTCACTGCTGGGCGAAATGCCGCAGGAGCGTCGCATGGATACCCTGTGCGAACTCAACGTGATGGAGCAGGTATATAACCTGGGCCACTCAACGATCATGCAATCGGCGTGGAAACGCGGGCAGAAGGTCTCGATCCACGGCTGGGCGTACGGCATTCACGACGGCCTGCTGCGCAATCTTGAAGTGACCGCCACCAACCGCGAAACGCTGGAGCAGCGTTACCGTTCGGGAATTGCCAACCTTCAGCTTAAGCATGTGAACCATAAATAAACAAAGCCGGGTGGCGGCTGCGCCTTACCCGGCCTACATGTGCCCATTCGTAGGCCCGGTAAGCGCAGCGCCACCGGGCAACAAACCGCAATTACTCGTCCAGCAATACCACTTTCCCAACATACGGCAGATGGCGATAGCGCTGCGCGTAGTCAATGCCGTAACCGACGACGAACTCGTCCGGGATAGAGAAACCGACAAACTCTACCGGCACCTGCACTTCACGGCGGTCAGGCTTATCCAGCAGGGTGCAAATCGCCAGCGATTTTGGCTCACGCAGGCTCAGGATCTCGCGCACTTTTGACAGCGTGTTGCCGGAGTCGATGATGTCTTCCACGATCAACACATCTTTGCCACGAATATCTTCATCCAGATCTTTCAGGATTTTCACATCACGGGTGGTGGACATGCCGCTGCCGTAGCTGGAGGCGGTCATAAAATCGACCTCATGGGGCACATGCACTTCACGGCACAGGTCCGCCATGAACATGAAAGAGCCGCGCAACAGACCGACCAGCACCATTTCACTGCCGCTGTCCTTGTAATGTTCGGTGATTTGACGACCCAGTTCGGCGATACGCGCTTTGATCTCGGCTTCCGGGATCATCACTTCAACAGTATGTTTCATATTACTAACCAAATGATTTTGATGAAAATCTCTCAATACGGATGAGTTAATATCCAGCACTGATACGCAAGCCAGCCATTATATCAGCAAATGGATAACCCTGGCGTATGAGTTATAAAAAGCAAATATTGTGATTCCGATCACACTTGTTAATACCTATAATTAGTTGCTAGCAAATTATTAACAAAAACTGACGAGTACACTTTCTATGGCTGAAACAAACTCTAAACAGCCGCGTCTACTGGTGACATTAACAGCGGCGTTCGCAGCCTTCTGCGCGCTGTATCTGTTAATCGGTGGCGTCTGGCTGGTCGCGATCGGCGGCTCCTGGTACTACCCGATTGCGGGCCTGGTTATGTTTGGCGTAACCGTCCTGCTCTGGCGTAGAAAACAATCTGCACTGTGGCTATATGCCGCACTCCTTCTTGCCACCATGATCTGGGGCGTCTGGGAAGTCGGCTTTGACTTCTGGGCTCTGACGCCGCGCAGCGACATCCTGGTCTTCTTCGGTATCTGGCTGATCCTGCCGTTCGTCTGGCGTCGCCTGATTGTGCCTTCCAGCGGTGCTGTGGCGGGCCTGGTTGTTGCCCTGCTGATTACCGGCGGCATCCTAACCTGGGCCGGCTTTAACGACCCGCAGGAGATCAACGGTACGCTGAACGCAGAATCGACGCCTGCGGCGGCTATCTCGCAGGTAGCGGATGGCGACTGGCCTGCGTATGGTCGTAATCAGGAAGGTCAACGCTACTCTCCGCTGAAGCAGATCAACGCGGACAACGTTAAGAACCTGAAAGAAGCCTGGGTATTCCGTACCGGCGACCTGAAGATGCCGAACGATCCGGGTGAACTGACCAACGAAGTGACGCCAATTAAAGTCGGCGATATGCTTTATCTGTGTACGGCGCACCAGCGTCTGTTCGCGCTCGACGCGGCCACGGGTAAAGAGAAATGGCACTTCGATCCGCAGCTGAACTCCAACCCGTCCTTCCAGCACGTCACCTGCCGCGGCGTCTCTTACCACGAAGCGCGCGCCGACAATGCGAGCCCGGAAGTGGTTGCCGACTGTCCGCGCCGCATCATGCTGCCGGTGAACGATGGCCGTCTGTTCGCCATCAATGCCGAAACGGGCAAGCTGTGCGAAACCTTTGCCAACAAAGGTATCCTGAATCTGCAGACCAACATGCCGGACACCACGCCGGGTCTGTATGAGCCAACCTCGCCGCCGATCATCACCGATAAAACCATCGTGATTGCCGGTTCGGTAACGGATAACTTCTCCACGCGTGAAACCTCCGGCGTTATCCGCGGTTTCGACGTGAATACCGGTAAACTGCTGTGGGCCTTCGACCCGGGCGCGAAAGATCCAAATGCGATCCCGTCGGACGAGCACACCTTTACCTTTAACTCGCCAAACTCCTGGGCCCCGGCTGCGTATGACGCGAAGCTGGACCTGGTCTACCTGCCGATGGGCGTTACTACGCCAGATATCTGGGGCGGTAACCGCACGCCAGAGCAGGAGCGTTATGCGAGCGCTATCGTGGCATTGAACGCGACCACCGGTAAGCTGGCCTGGAGCTATCAGACCGTACACCACGATCTGTGGGATATGGATATGCCGTCCCAGCCGACGCTGGCGGACATTACCGTTAACGGCAAAACCGTTCCGGTGATTTACGCCCCGGCCAAGACCGGCAACATCTTCGTTCTGGATCGCAGCAACGGCAAGCTGGTTGTGCCGGCACCGGAAAAACCGGTTCCGCAGGGTGCGGCGAAAGGCGATTACGTCAGCAAAACCCAGCCGTTCTCTGACCTGAGCTTCCGTCCGAAGAAAGACCTCAGCGGGGCAGACATGTGGGGTGCCACGATGTTTGACCAGCTGGTGTGCCGCGTGATGTTCCATCAGCTGCGCTATGAAGGCATCTTCACGCCGCCTTCTGAGCAGGGCACGCTGGTCTTCCCGGGTAACCTGGGGATGTTCGAGTGGGGCGGGATCTCCGTTGACCCGAACCGTCAGGTAGCGATTGCCAACCCAATGGCGCTGCCGTTCGTTTCCCGTCTGATCCCACGCGGTCCGGGCAACCCAATGGAGCAGCCGAAAGATGCGAAAGGCAGCGGTACCGAAGCCGGTATTCAGCCGCAGTATGGCGTACCGTTCGGCGTAACGCTGAACCCGTTCCTGTCACCGTTTGGCCTGCCGTGTAAACAGCCTGCCTGGGGTTACATCTCCGGCCTGGATCTGAAAACCAACCAGATCGTGTGGAAAAAACGTATTGGTACCCCGCAGGACAGCATGCCGTTCCCGATGCCGGTTCCGGTGCCGTTTAATATGGGTATGCCGATGCTGGGTGGCCCAATTTCCACCGCCGGTAACGTGCTGTTCATCGCGGCAACCGCAGATAACTACCTGCGCGCGTACAACATGACCAACGGTGAGAAACTGTGGCAAGGTCGTCTGCCGGCTGGCGGACAGGCTACCCCGATGACCTATGAAGTGAATGGCAAGCAGTACGTTGTCATCTCCGCGGGCGGTCACGGTTCGTTTGGCACGAAGATGGGCGACTATATTGTCGCGTATGCGTTGCCTGACGAAAACAAGTAACTGAAAAAGCCGGGTGGCGGCTACGCCTTACCCGGCCTACGGAAAGATGCAAAACGGCAACTTCGGTTGCCGTTTTTGTGTTTGTTCCCTCTCCCTGTGGGAGAGGGTCAGGGTGAGGGCATCAGGCCGCACTGTTTTAAACAGTGAACCCCAGCATCATCCCCGTATCTTCATGCTCCAGCAGATGGCAGTGCGCCATATAGGCAAACTCCTTCGGCGCGTCGTGGTCAAACTTCACCAGCACCTCGCTAACGCCGCCTTCCACTCTCACCGTATCTTTCCAGCCCGCGCGATGCGCATCCGGCGCTTTACCGTTTTCTGAGAGAATGCGGAACTGCGTACCGTGAATGTGGAACGGATGCAGCATCATGTCCCCTTCGCCCGAGATCACCCAGCGCTCAAACTGACCCTTTGTCGCAGCAAACATCGGCGTATTCATGTCGAACGCTTTGCCGTTGATCATATTGGCGTTGTGAAAATCAAAGCCATGGTCGCCGTGATCCATATTCCCCATGCCGCCCATTTTGCCGTGGTCCATATTCATATGACCCATCATCTGCCCGTGATGCATCCCCGCCATCGCCTTATCGCCATATTTCGCCATCAGCGCCTGCATGCCCATCATATCGAGCATCGGGTTCATGGAGAGCTGCAGCTTACGCTGCGTAAGACCATCAAGCGACGGGAGTGCTAGCAGAGTGGTTAACAAATCAGGCAGCGTGCCGGAAGCGGTCACCAGTAACGGCTGAATACGCAGCACCGGATGCGGCTTGTCAAACGGTGCGACCGCCATCCCCATCTGGCTAACCGGCAGGGTCACAAGATCAAACGCTTTGCCGTCGCTGATATCCACCAGCACCTCAAAGCGTTCCCCCATCAGCATCGGCAGTTCGCTTACTTTCACCGGCTCAGGCAGCAGGCCGCCGTCACTGGCGACCACGTATAGCGGACGCTTATCGCTGGCGGCGAAGTTGAGTGAACGCGCATTACAGCCATTGAGCAGACGCAGGCGCAGCCAGCCTTTCGGCGCGGCGTGCTGAGGATAAATGGCGCCGTTGGTCAATAGCGTGTCGCCAAACCAGCCTACCGCCGCGCTCATCACGTCCAGCTGGTAGTCAATTTGCCCGTCCGCGGTGAATTTCTTGTCCTGCACAATCACCGGCACGTCGTCGATGCCCCACTGTTTCGGCAGGCGCAGCAGGCGACTTTCGTCGTCTTCAATCAGCACCAGCCCCGCCAGCCCCATCGCCACCTGGTGGCCCGTTTTGCCATGCTGATGCGGATGGAACCAGCAGGTCGCCGCGCGCTGGTCGGGCGTAAAGGTGACGCTGCGCGTGCCGCCCGCTTTGATGACGCCCTGCGGCCCGCCGTCTACCTCGCCCGGCACTTCCAGCCCGTGCCAGTGCAGCGTCGTCTCTTCGGCAAGCGTGTTGTGGATATCCACCGTCACCGTCTTCCCTTTGCGCAGCTGCAGCGCCGGGCCGAGCAGATTGCCGTTATAGCCCCAGGTCGTGGCGTTGTGCGCACCGAACAGCGTGTTGCCGGACTGAACAACAAGCTTGATACGGCTACGGGCATCCGCGGTCAGCAAGTCAGGGATAGGTAAGGCAGGCCTGTCAGCCGCGAAAACCGCGCGGCTCCAGAGAGGCAATGCGCTGGCAGCACCCAGCGCCACGGAATATTTTAAAAAATCACGACGTTGCATGTTCATTTCCTTATTTCCAGCAGGCGATCTTTTGAGCATAAACCCTCCCCTTACCGGAAGGTCAAGTCAAGCGGCAATAATAAAGATCGTCGCACTGGCATCAAGTATGCTAACGTTAATTTTCCGTGAAGAAGTGGTAGAAGCAATGAAGACGTTTTTCAGGACAATTTTGTTCGGTAGCCTGATGGCAATGTGTGCGAACAGCTATGCGCTAAGTGAAAATGAAGCGGAAGATATGGCCGATTTAACGGCGGTTTTTGTATTCCTGAAAAATGATTGTGGCTACCAGAATTTACCCAACGGGCAAATTCGCCGCGCGCTGGTCTTTTTTGCCCAGCAGAACCAGTGGGATCTCAGCAACTACGACAGCTTCGACATGAAGGCGCTCGGTGAAGACAGCTATCGCGACCTAAGCGGTATTGGTATTCCCACTGCCAAAAAATGCAAAGCGCTGGCTCGCGACTCACTCAGCCTGCTCGCCTACGTCAAATAACCTTCCCGACGCCCCCTGTTGAACCTCTGACCGTGCAACCGCGGTTAGAGTTAGCTATCATGTTTCGCTCATTTTTTGTGAGCGTAACGGATGTTTACACAGGAGGAGTTCGCTATGGCCGACCACACGTTGTGGCATGAAACCTTGCATGATCAGTTTGGTCAGTACTTTGCCGTTGATAACGTGCTCTATCATGAGAAAACCGATCACCAGGATCTGATCATCTTCGAGAATGCTGCCTTTGGCCGCGTGATGGCGCTGGACGGCGTCGTGCAAACCACCGAGCGAGATGAGTTCATCTATCATGAGATGATGACCCACGTCCCGCTGCTGGCGCACGGCCACGCGAAGCATGTCCTGATTATCGGCGGTGGCGACGGCGCAATGCTGCGTGAAGTGTCCCGCCATCGTTCCATTGAAACCATCACCATGGTGGAAATCGATGCGGGCGTCGTCTCTTTCTGCCGCCAGTACCTGCCCAACCACAATGCCGGCAGCTATGACGATCCGCGCTTTAGCCTGGTAATTGACGACGGCGTTAACTTCGTTAACCAGACCTCGCAGACCTTTGACGTGATCATCTCCGACTGCACCGACCCTATCGGCCCCGGCGCGTCGCTGTTTACCTCCTCCTTCTACGAGGGCTGCAAGCGCTGCCTGAACCCGGGCGGGATCTTCGTCGCCCAAAATGGCGTCTGCTTCCTGCAGCAGGATGAAGCGCTGGATAGCCATCGTAAGCTCAGCACCTATTTCGATGATGTCAGCTTCTATCAGGCCGCTATTCCGACGTACTACGGCGGGATCATGACCTTTGCCTGGGCGACGGATAACGACGTATTACGTCATCTCTCCACCGAAATTATTCAGGCCCGCTTCCATCAGGCCGGTCTTCAGTGCCGATACTACAATCCGGCTATTCATACCGCAGCGTTTGCTCTGCCGCAGTACCTGCAAGACGCATTATCCACTAAGGGGGTGAGCTAATTGAAAAAGCTTAAACTGCATGGCTTTAACAACCTGACGAAAAGCCTGAGTTTTTGTATTTACGATATCTGCTATGCCAAAACAGCGGAAGAACGCGATGGTTACATCGCCTATATCGACGAACTCTACAACGCCAACCGTCTGACCGAGATCCTGTCAGAAACCTGTTCCATTATCGGCGCCAACATCCTGAACATCGCCCGACAGGATTATGAACCCCAGGGCGCCAGCGTGACCATCCTGGTCAGCGAAGAGCCGGTCGATCCTAAGCTTATCGACAAAACGGAACATCCGGGCCCGCTGCCGGAAGTGGTTGTTGCCCACCTGGATAAAAGCCATATCTGCGTCCATACCTACCCGGAGAGTCACCCGGAAGGTGGGCTGTGTACGTTCCGCGCCGATATTGAAGTGTCGACCTGCGGCGTGATTTCCCCGCTGAACGCGCTGAACTATCTCATCCATCAGCTGGAATCGGATATCGTCACGATTGATTACCGCGTGCGCGGTTTTACTCGTGATATCAATGGCATGAAGCACTTCATCGACCACGAAATCAACTCTATTCAGAACTTCATGTCCGAAGACATGAAATCGCTGTATGACATGATGGACGTGAACGTGTACCAGGAAAACATCTTCCATACCAAGATGTTACTTAAGGAATTCGACCTTAAGCACTATATGTTCCACACGAAGCCGGAAGATTTGAGCGAAGAAGAGCGTAAGGCGATTACCGACCTGCTCTGGAAAGAGATGCGCGAGATCTACTACGGCCGTAATATTCCGGCCGTGTAAGTGTTGCCCGGAGCAGGGACGCTTCGGGTAGTTACCGCTGTTTCATAAACTCGCGGTAGGCATTCACCACCTGAAGGAAGTCTTCTACGCCGCACATCGACAGGCTCTCTTCGTCATAGTAGCTCATCCCCTCTTCCATCTCGTCACCTGAAAACTCGAGCTGGTTGGCGCGCACCATAACCTCTTCACCGTCCATCCACAGCGTGTATTCATGACCGGCGCGCTGCCAGGAGCGTTCACTGCCTTTCACCGTATTTGCCGCCTGTTCAACCTCATCAAGAAGTGCGAGATTTTCTTTCACCTCTTCGTTAAACCAGTGTCCAACGGCTTCGTGGCCCATCGACATACGCACTTTCACCACTCCGGTGATGTCGCGCAGAAATTCGTAATCCATAGTGTTTTCCTCTGCAAAGCCATTAAGGTAATTATCGCAGCAGCGAGGAAGAAAAAAAGCGTGAGAGGTGGGAGGAATGAAAATAAAAAGGTGAGAGCAAGACCCTGCGGCCTGATGCCCTCACCCCGTCCCTCTCCCGTGGGAGAGGGTGCAAACACTAAAAACCGTCTCGTAGAGACGGTTTTGCTGTTTATACAGCCGTCTGGAAGATAACCCCGTCGGCCTTCTCGGTGTACTGAGAGAGCTGGTCGAAGTTCAGATAGCGATAAGTATCCACCGCGGTCTTATCCACCTGAGCCACAAAGGTCTGGTACTCTTCCGGCGTTGGCAGTTTGCCAATCAGCGCCGCAACCGCCGCCAGCTCCGCAGAGGCCAGGAAGACGTTCGCACCGGTACCTAAACGGTTCGGGAAGTTACGGGTAGAGGTGGAAACCACCGTCGCACCGTCGGCTACGCGCGCCTGGTTGCCCATGCACAGGGAGCAGCCAGGAATTTCGATACGCGCACCGCTCTTACCAAACACGCTGTAGTAGCCCTCTTCGGTCAGCTGAGCCGCATCCATACGGGTTGGCGGCGCCACCCACAGACGGGTTGGCAACTGGCCTTTGTGGGTATCCAGCAGCTTACCGGCCGCACGGAAGTGACCGATGTTGGTCATGCAGGATCCGATGAACACTTCGTCGATCTTCTCGCCCTGAACTTCGGACAGCGGACGCGCGTCGTCCGGATCGTTCGGTGCACACAGGATTGGCTCTTTGATATCCGCCAGATCGATGTCGATCACCGCCGCGTACTCTGCGTCAGCATCGGCTTCCAGCAGCTGCGGATCGGCCAGCCATTTCTCCATGCCCTGGATACGACGCTCCAGCGTACGACGGTCGCCGTAGCCTTCTGCAATCATCCACTTCAGCAGCACGATGTTAGAGTTAAGATACTCAATAATCGGCTCTTTGTTCAGCTTGATGGTACAGCCCGCAGCTGAACGCTCAGCGGAGGCATCGGTCAGCTCGAACGCCTGCTCAACCTTCAGATCCGGCAGACCTTCGATTTCCAGGATGCGGCCAGAGAAGATGTTTTTCTTCCCTTTCTTCTCAACGGTCAGCAGACCCTGTTTAATCGCATACAGCGGGATCGCGTGAACCAGGTCGCGCAGGGTGATACCCGGCTGCATTTTACCTTTGAAGCGCACCAGCACCGATTCCGGCATATCCAGCGGCATCACGCCCGTCGCCGCAGCAAACGCCACCAGACCGGAGCCCGCCGGGAAAGAGATACCGATTGGGAAACGGGTATGGGAGTCACCGCCGGTACCCACGGTATCCGGCAGCAGCATGCGGTTCAGCCAGGAGTGAATTACGCCGTCGCCCGGACGCAGGGAAACGCCGCCGCGGTTCATGATGAAGTCTGGCAGCGTGTGGTGCGTGGTCACGTCAACCGGCTTCGGATACGCCGCAGTATGGCAGAAGGACTGCATCACCAGGTCAGAAGAGAAGCCCAGGCACGCCAGGTCCTTCAGTTCGTCACGGGTCATTGGACCGGTAGTGTCCTGAGAGCCTACGGAGGTCATCTTCGGCTCACAGTATGCGCCAGGACGAACACCGGCGACGCCGCAGGCGCGACCGACCATTTTCTGCGCCAGAGAGTAACCGCGATTGCTTTCCGCCACGTCTTTCGCGTGACGGAATACATCACTGTGCGGCAGACCCAGCGCTTCACGCGCTTTGGTGG
This sequence comes from Enterobacter sp. DC4, assembly GCF_000568095.1. Classification (NCBI taxonomy): domain Bacteria; kingdom Pseudomonadati; phylum Pseudomonadota; class Gammaproteobacteria; order Enterobacterales; family Enterobacteriaceae; genus Enterobacter; species Enterobacter sp. DC4. The sequence goes on from NZ_AZUB01000003.1 coordinate 92,468, forward strand.
TCAGGCCACGGCCGATGATCAGCGGAATACGGCCACCGGCACGCACTTCGTCGATCAGCACGTCGGTTTTCAGCTCAAAGCTCGCCAACAGCTCGTTAGTTTCGTGGTTACGCACTTCACCTTTGTACGGGTAAACGTCAATCACGTCGCCCATATTCAGGTTAGAAACATCCACTTCGATCGGCAGGGCGCCCGCATCTTCCATGGTGTTGAAGAAGATCGGTGCAATTTTGCCGCCAAGGCACAGGCCGCCGCCGCGTTTGTTTGGCACGTGCGGAATGTCGTCGCCCATGAACCACAGCACGGAGTTGGTGGCGGACTTACGGGAAGAACCGGTACCTACAACGTCACCCACGTAGGCCAACGGGAACCCTTTTTTCTGCAGGGCTTCGATCTGTTTGATCGGGCCAACGCTGCCAGGCTGATCCGGCTCAATGCCTTCACGGGCGTTTTTCAGCATTGCCAGGGCGTGCAGAGGAATATCCGGGCGAGACCACGCGTCCGGTGCCGGAGAGAGGTCATCGGTGTTGGTTTCACCGGTCACTTTAAAGACGGTAACGGTGATTTTTTCAGCCAGCGCAGGACGGTTCAGGAACCATTCGGCATCCGCCCAGGACTGCATCACCTGCTTCGCATAGACGTTGCCTGCTTTGGCTTTTTCTTCTACATCGTAGAAGTTATCGAACATCAGCAGCGTGGAAGAGAGCGCTTTAGCGGCAATCGGTGCCAGCTTGTCGTTATCCAGCGCGTCAATCAGCGGATGTATGTTGTAACCACCCTGCATGGTGCCGAGCAGTTCAATGGCTTTTTCAGGAGTAACCAGTGGGGAGGTGGCTTCGCCTTTGGCGATAGCAGCAAGGAATCCGGCTTTTACGTAGGCAGCTTCATCTACGCCAGGCGGTACGCGGTTGATCAGCAGATCTAACAGGAATTCTTCTTCGCCCTTAGGCGGGTTCTTCAGCAGCTCGACGAGCGCGGCCATTTGGGTTGCATCTAAAGGTTTGGGTACAATTCCCTCGGCGGCACGTTCTGCTACGTGCTTACGGTATTCTTCTAGCACGACGGTTCTCCTCGCTCTCATTGTCATATGCGGCGGGCGTTCTCTTCACGCTCCTGTGAGACAGCAGTTTGTAGGGTAAATGCCCGATACCGCGTCGGGCAGCATAGCAGGATTTCTGCACAGTGTTAATCCGTTTACAAAAAAGCAACATTAAAAAATTTGCTGAATCGTTAAGCATGGTGTAGCGGAGAGACGAGGTGAATTTTAGGGACAAAAAAACCGCCTGGTAGCGGTTATTTTGTTGCCTTGCGGTGGTAGCACACCGGGCTGGCAGATTTGCGGCAACCCCAACGCAATGAATTTTGCATCACGCCCCGCTGGCTTGCAAGCCATTATGTCAATTTTGCGTAGCGCCTTCCTGTTTCGAATGAAAATTCGTTTCACTTCATTTTTCGCCTTCAGAATGACTACTGAGTCGATTACTCTTCCTCTCGGCCTGCTTCGCTGGTGTAGCAACCAGTCACCGGGCCCGGGAGCAGTTCCGTAACCTACGCGGCAATCCCAACTTGCCTGGTTCTGCCTTTCCCGGTGAAGAATGAACCCGCGTAGCCTTTACAGGAACGCACGCAATGGAGATGCGAATCACTGCGCTGATCGTTGTGACCGGTTTACTGCTAACCGCGCTGCACGGTGGCTGGAACATATCCGACATCACGGTGCTGTTTGTCGTCAACCTCGGCAACTAGCTGCTGGCCGCTCGTAAGAGCGGCCTTCTGAATTCCCTTCGGTTTTTCCCGCATCGCATATAATTGTGTAATAAATGCTCACAATCTTTATCCGGACGTACCGGACGCTTCCCAATAAAAGTCAAAACAGTAAAAGACGGGTGAATAATACTCACGCCAACCGTAACGCCTCACGGCACAGCGCTTGTCTCGTTGGAGTCATTTTATGAAGTTGCCCTTTAAGCCACATCTGCTCGTCCTTCTGTGCAGTGCCGGGCTGCTTGCCGCCTCAGGCGTCATGTTTGTCAAAAGTCGTGCAACGGAACCCGTTGCGCCGGCCCCCGTCGCACAACAACCAGCGGCACCGGTAGCAGCAACGCCCGCCCCTGTCGCCGCACCAACCTATACTGCCGCGCAAATCGATCAGTGGGTTGCCCCTATCGCGCTCTACCCGGATGCCCTGCTGTCGCAAATCCTGATGGCCTCGACTTACCCGGCCAACGTGATCCAGGCGGCGCAGTGGTCAAAAGACAACCCTAAAATGGAAGGGGACGCCGCCATTCAGGCCGTTGCCAGCCAGCCCTGGGATCCCAGCGTAAAATCGCTGGTCGCGTTTCCTCAGCTCATGTCCCTGATGGGTGAAAACCCGCCATGGGTACAAAATCTGGGCGATGCGTTTCTCGCGCAGCCGAAGGACGTAATGGATTCCGTTCAACGCCTGCGCGCGCTGGCACAAAAGACCGGCGCTTTACAATCCACGCCTCAGCAGACGGTCACCACCGTGACAAAACCGGCACCAGCGAAAACCAGCACCACCGAGGCAACGACAACAACCACGTCTGCGCCGGCCCCAACGGTAATCAAAATTGAATCTGCCGATCCGCAGGTTGTTTACGTCCCTACCTATAACCCCAATACGGTTTACGGGACCTGGCCAAACACCGCCTATCCACCTACTTATCTCCCGCCTACACCCGGGGAGCAGTTTGGCAACAGCTTCGTCAACGGCTTAGGCTTCAGCCTGGGCGTCGCCACAACCTATGCCATCTTCAGCAACATCGACTGGGATGATGACGATGACTGGGATCATCACCATGACGACTGGGATAATCACGGCGGCTATAACCGCAACGGTGATAACAACATCAATATCAACGTTGAGAACTTCAATAAAATCAGCGGGCAGCGTCTGACGGACGCCAACCGTACCTGGCAGCATAACCCAGCCTATCGTGAAGGCGTGCCTTATCCGACTAACCAGCTCAACAACCGTTTCCACTCCACCAGCACGGCTACCGGACTAAGCTCAACGCAGCAAAAACCGGTTAACCGCGATAGCCAGCGTCAGGCTGCCCTGAGCCAGATGGAGAAATCCACGGGCAAAACTTTCCCCCAAACGGCGCGTCCCGGCACGAAAGATGTGCAGCGTCAGGCCTCAAGTGAACAGCTGAAGCAGATTTCGCAGCGCAATAACTACCGTGGCTACGACACCAAACCGCAGACGACGAAGCGAACCACCACGCAGCAGCGAGAAAATCGCCAGACCACCGCGCAGAGACAAGAGAAACGGGGTTCGCAGCCGGCGCAGCAACGCGCTCTCCAGCAGCGAAACAGCCAGCCCCGGGCCAATGCGCTGAGCGGCAACGACAGCCGCTCCGCGAACTGGCAGGCGCAGCAGCAGCGCGGTGCGCAAAGCAGACAGCTTGCGGCTCGCCAGCAGCAGCCACGTCAGGCGTCTGGTGGACGCGCTGAACGCCGTGAAATTCGACATCGCTAAGGGAACCGACATGAAAAGTAAACTACTCAGTGGCATGGTGTTGTTCATGCTTTCGGCTTCGGTGATGGCGCAGCAATCCTTTAGCACCCCCGATCAGGCAACCGATGCGCTGACCAAAGCCATTAGTGAGCATAATGAGAGCGAGATGAGCAATCTGCTTGGAGAGAACTGGCGCGATTTTCTGCCCCCTGAAGGCGTTGACCCGGATGCCGTCGATCGTTTCCTGCGCGACTGGAAAGTCCGTCATAACACGGTTGTCGAAGGGGATACGGCGCATCTGGTTGTCGGTGACAACAGCTGGCAGCTTCCTATCCCGGTGATCAAAACCTCTGCCGGTTGGCAATTCGATATCAAAGAAGGGGCCGAAGAGATCCTGACCCGCGAAATCGGGCGTAACGAACTTGCCGCCATTGAAGCCTTACATGCCTATGTTGATGCGCAGCAAAGCTACTTTGCGATGAACCAGAAATTCGCGCAGAAGATTGTCAGCTCGAAAGGGAAAAAAGACGGTTTGTACTGGCCTGCCTCTCCCGGCGAAGCGCCCAGTCCGCTCGGACCGGCATTTAGCCCAAAAGAGCCGGGTACCGGTTATCACGGCTATCGTTTCCGCATCCTGCCGGATAATAACGGTTTCGCGATGGTGGCCTGGCCAGTCAGCTATGGTCAGACGGGCGTCATGAGCTTTGTGATAAATCAGGATGATAAGGTGTATCAGACCGATCTCGGCAGCGATTCTGAGCAGAAAGCCCGGGCGTTAACCACCTATAGTCCTGATAAAACCTGGCAGCCGGTGGCCCCCTGAACGCAGCGCATAAAAAAAGCGGCCTGAGGCCGCTTTTTTCATCTGAAGAAACTTATTTCTTCTTCGCTTTCGCGTTTGGCAGGTCGGTGATGCTACCTTCAAACACTTCTGCCGCCAGGCCCACGGACTCGTGCAGAGTCGGGTGAGCGTGGATGGTCAGCGCGATGTCTTCAGCGTCACAGCCCATTTCGATAGCCAGACCGATTTCACCCAGCAGCTCGCCGCCGTTGGTACCGACAATCGCACCACCGATCACACGGTGAGTCTCTTTGTCGAAGATCAGTTTGGTCATACCGTCTGCGCAGTCGGAAGCGATAGCACGGCCAGAAGCAGCCCACGGGAAGGTGGCGGTTTCGTAGCTGATGCCTTTCTCTTTCGCTTCTTTCTCAGTCAGACCAACCCATGCCACTTCTGGCTCGGTGTACGCGATAGATGGGATCACTTTCGGATCGAAGTAGTGCTTCATACCGGCGATAACTTCAGCGGCAACGTGGCCTTCGTGAACACCTTTGTGCGCCAGCATTGGCTGACCGACGATATCGCCGATAGCAAAGATGTGCGGCACGTTGGTGCGCAGCTGTTTGTCAACGCGGATAAAGCCACGGTCGTCCACTTCCACGCCAGCTTTGCCCGCGTCGAGGTTTTTACCGTTCGGTACACGACCGATAGCCACCAGCACGGCGTCGTAACGCTGTGGTTCGGATGGCGCTTTTTTGCCTTCCATGGAAACGTAAATACCGTCTTCTTTCGCTTCAACGGCAGTCACTTTGGTTTCCAGCATCAGGTTAAATTTCTTGCTGATGCGTTTGGTGAAGACCTTAACGATGTCTTTGTCGGCAGCCGGGATAACCTGGTCGAACATTTCAACCACGTCGATCTCTGAACCCAGCGCATGGTACACGGTACCCATTTCCAGACCGATGATACCGCCGCCCATAACCAGCAGACGCTTAGGAACGGTTTTCAGCTCCAGCGCATCGGTGGAATCCCACACGCGTGGATCTTCATGCGGAATGAATGGCAGTTCGATTGGGCGAGAGCCTGCCGCGATGATCGCGTTGTCGAAGTTGATCACGGTTTTGCCGTTTTCGCCTTCCACTTCCAGGGTGTTCGCACCGGTGAATTTACCCAGACCGTTTACCACTTTCACTTTACGGCCTTTGGCCATACCCGCCAGACCGCCGGTCAGCTGAGTGATAACTTTCTCTTTCCAGGTACGAATTTTGTCGATATCGGTTTTCGGCTCGCCGAAGACGATACCGTGTTCAGCCAGCGCTTTGGCTTCTTCGATAACTTTCGCTACGTGCAGCAGCGCTTTAGAAGGGATACAGCCGACGTTCAGACAAACACCGCCGAGGGTGCTGTAACGCTCTACGATGACGGTTTCCAGACCTAAATCCGCGGCGCGGAATGCTGCGGAGTAACCTGCCGGGCCTGCCCCAAGTACTACGACCTGAGTTTTGATTTCTGTGCTCATCATGACCTCTTAATTTATACCCGTCGTCCACCGGGTCGTTCTATCCGCCCGCAGTTTACAAAATTGTTAACAATTTTGAAACAACAAACGGCTCACGAATTGTCGCTTTCGCCAATAACCTCACAAACCCCATGAGATTATCAGAAAAAAGCCGGCCGACTGGCCGGCTTTTCGATTACATCACCAGGCGGCGAATGTCGCTCAGCATGTTGTTGATGATGGTGATGAAACGCGCACCATCAGCACCGTCGATTACGCGGTGGTCGAAGGACAGAGAGATTGGCATCATCAGACGCGGTACGAACTCTTTGCCATTCCACACCGGCTCCATCGCGGACTTGGACACACCGAGGATAGCCACTTCCGGCGCGTTCACAATCGGCGCGAAGTGGGTAGTACCCAGGCCGCCGATGCTGGAGATAGTGAAGCAGCCGCCCTGCATTTCGCCGGCAGTCAGCTTACCATCACGCGCTTTCTTGGAGATCACGGTCAGTTCACGGGACAGCTCGGTAATGCTCTTCTTGTTCACGTCTTTGAAGACCGGAACAACCAGACCATTTGGCGTATCAACCGCAACACCGATGTTGATGTATTTCTTCAGCGTCAGCTTCTGACCGTCTTCGGACAGGGAGCTGTTGAAGCGTGGCATCTGCTCCAGAGCCGCAGCAACCGCTTTCATAATGAAGACCACTGGGGTGAATTTCACGTCCAGTTTGCGCTTCTCGGCTTCGGCGTTCTGCTGTTTACGGAACGCTTCCAGATCGGTGATATCGGTCTTATCAAAGTGCGTAACGTGCGGGATCATCACCCAGTTACGGCTCAGGTTCGCACCAGAGATTTTCTGGATACGGCCCAGCTCCACTTCTTCGATTTCGCCGAACTTGCTGAAGTCCACTTTCGGCCATGGCAGCATGCCCGGGATACCGCCGCCAGCGGCTGCAGCTGGTGCAGCTTCGGCACGTTTCACCGCGTCTTTCACGTAGGTCTGAACGTCTTCGCGCAGGATACGACCCTTACGGCCGGTCCCTTTCACTTTCGCCAGGTTCACACCGAATTCGCGCGCCAGGCGACGAATCAGCGGGGTAGCGTGGACGTAAGCGTCGTTTTCAGCGAACTCAGATTTTTCTGCTTTAGCAGCAGGGGCAGCGGCTGGTTTAGCAGCCTGAGCCGGCGCAGCAGCAGGTGCTGGAGCAGCCGCGGCAGCCGGAGCTGCGGCAGGCGCAGCGCCTTCCACTTCGAAGACCATGATCAGAGAGCCGGTAGACACTTTGTCGCCGGTGCTGATTTTGATCTCTTTAACCGTACCCGCGAACGGCGCAGGGACTTCCATAGAAGCCTTGTCGCCTTCAACGGTGATCAGTGACTGTTCAGCGGCAACTTTGTCGCCCACTTTCACCATCACTTCGGTGACTTCAACTTCGTCACCGCCGATGTCCGGTACGTTAACGTCTTTCGCGCCGCCAGCAGCGGCTGGTGCTGCGGCTGGAGCCGGAGCAGCGGCCTGTGCAGGCGCGGCAGCGCCTTCTGCACCTGCCACTTCGAAGACCATGATCAGGGAGCCGGTAGACACTTTGTCACCGGTGTTGATCTTGATCTCTTTAACGGTACCGGCGAACGGCGCTGGCACTTCCATAGAGGCTTTGTCGCCTTCTACGGTGATCAGTGACTGCTCGGCCGCAACGGTGTCGCCCACTTTCACCAGGATTTCAGTGACTTCAACTTCGTCACCGCCGATGTCAGGCACGTTCACTTCTTTCGCGCTCGCGGCAGCTGCTGGAGCAGCGGCGGCCGGAGCGGCTTTCTTCTCTTCCTGCGCAGGTGCAGCTGCTGCTGCACCGTCGGCGGAATCGAAAATCATGATCAGTTTGCCAGTCTCGGTTTTATCGCCAACAGAGACTTTGATCTCTTTAACGATGCCAGCCTGAGGAGACGGGACTTCCATAGAGGCTTTGTCGCCTTCTACGGTGATCAGCGACTGTTCAGCTTCAACTTTGTCGCCAACTTTGACCAGGATCTCGGTGATTTCAACTTCATCAGCCCCGATGTCCGGTACATTGATTTCGATAGCCATTATTCTTTTACCTCTTACGCCAGACGCGGGTTAACTTTTTCTGCATCGATGTTGAATTTGGTGATTGCGTCCGCAACCACTTTCTTATCGATTTCGCCACGTTTAGCCAGTTCGCCCAGTGCTGCTACAACCACGTAAGAAGCATCAACTTCGAAGTGGTGACGCAGGTTTTCGCGGCTGTCAGAACGACCGAAGCCGTCAGTACCCAGAACGCGATAATCATCAGCTGGAACGTAGGTACGAACCTGCTCAGCGAACAGTTTCATATAGTCAGTAGACGCCACCGCTGGCGCGTCGTTCATCACCTGAGCGATGTACGGAACGCGTGGGGTTTCCATTGGGTGCAGCATGTTCCAGCGCTCACAATCCTGGCCATCACGCGCCAGCTCAGTGAAGGAGGTCACAGAGTACACATCGGAACCGACACCGTAGTCTTTCGCCAGGATCTGCGCTGCTTCACGTACGTGACGCAGGATAGAACCGGAGCCCAGCAGCTGAACTTTACCTTTGCTACCTTCAATGGTTTCGAGTTTGTAGATACCTTTACGGATACCTTCCTCGGCACCTGCTGGCATTGCCGGCATGTGGTAGTTTTCGTTCAGGGTGGTGATGTAGTAGTAAATGTTCTCTTGCGCTTCACCGTACATGCGCTGCAGACCGTCATGCATGATGACTGCCACTTCGTACGCGTAAGACGGGTCGTAAGAGATACAGTTAGGGATAGTCAGAGACTGAATGTGGCTGTGGCCATCTTCGTGCTGCAGACCTTCACCGTTCAGGGTCGTACGACCTGAAGTACCACCTACCAGGAAGCCGCGAGCCTGCTGGTCGCCTGCCTGCCAGCACAGGTCACCGATACGCTGGAACCCGAACATGGAGTAGTAAATGTAGAACGGGATCATCGGCAGGTTGTTGGTGCTGTAAGAAGTCGCAGCAGCCAGCCAGGATGCGCCTGCGCCCAGCTCGTTGATACCTTCCTGCAGGATCTGACCTTTCTCGTCTTCTTTGTAGTATGCAACCTGCTCACGGTCCTGCGGGGTGTACTGCTGGCCGTTCGGGCTGTAGATACCGATCTGACGGAACAGACCTTCCATACCGAAAGTACGCGCTTCGTCGGCGATGATTGGAACCAGACGATCTTTGATCGACTTGTTCTTCAGCATCACGTTCAGGGCACGAACGAAAGCGATAGTGGTAGAGATCTCTTTGTTCTGCTCTTCCAGCAGCTGAGAGAAGTCTTCCAGCGCTGGCAGTTCCAGCTTCTCGGTGAAGTTAGGCTGACGAGCTGGCAGGTAGCCTTTCAGCGCCTGACGACGTTCGTGCAGGTACTTATGCTCTTCAGAACCTTCCGGGAAGGTGATGTAAGACAGGTTTTCTACCTGCTCATCGGTCACTGGAACGTTGAAACGGTCGCGGATATAACGCACGCCGTCCATGTTCATTTTCTTAACCTGGTGAGCGATGTTTTTACCTTCTGCGGTATCACCCATGCCGTAACCTTTGATGGTATGGGCCAGGATTACAGTCGCTTTACCTTTGGTTTCACGCGCTTTTTTCAGTGCAGCGTAGACTTTCTTCGGATCGTGACCACCGCGGTTCAGGGCCCAGATCTGCTCATCAGTCCAGTCTGCAACCAGGGCTGCGGTTTCAGGGTATTTGCCGAAGAAGTGCTCACGAACGTAGGCACCGTCTTTGGATTTGAAGGTCTGGTAGTCACCGTCAACGGTTTCGTTCATCAGCTGGATCAGCTTACCGCTGGTGTCTTTACGCAGCAGTTCATCCCAACGACCGCCCCACATGACTTTGATCACGTTCCAGCCTGCACCCGCGAAGATGCCTTCCAGTTCGTTGATGATCTTGCCGTTGCCGGTTACCGGACCATCCAGACGCTGCAGGTTACAGTTGATGATGAAGCACAGGTTGTCCAGCTTCTCACGGGTAGCGATGGTGATCGCACCTTTAGATTCTGGCTCATCCATTTCGCCGTCGCCCAGGAAGGCGTAAACGGTCTGCTCAGAGGTGTCTTTCAGACCACGGTGTTCCAGATACTTCAGGAATTTAGCCTGGTAGATCGCACCGATTGGGCCCAGACCCATAGATACGGTCGGGAACTGCCAGAATTCAGGCATCAGTTTAGGGTGCGGGTAAGAAGACAGACCTTTACCGTGAACTTCCTGACGGAAGTTGTTCATCTGCTCTTCAGTCAGACGACCTTCCAGGAAGGCACGTGCATAGATGCCCGGAGAGATGTGGCCCTGGAAGTACACCAGGTCGCCGCCGTCTTTCTCGTTCGCTGCACGGAAGAAGTGGTTGAAGCACACTTCGTAAACGGTCGCAGAAGACTGGAAGGACGCCATGTGGCCACCCAGCTCCAGGTCTTTCTTGGAGGCGCGCAGAACGGTCATGATGGCGTTCCAGCGGATTGCAGAACGGATACGACGTTCCAGATCCAGATTGCCCGGGTATTCCGGTTCGTCTTCGACGGCAATCGTGTTTACGTAGTTGCTAGCCCCTGCACCTGAAGCAACCTTCACACCGCCTTTGCGGGCTTCAGAAAGCAGCTGATCAATCAGATACTGAGCGCGCTCAACACCTTCTTCACGGATGACCGATTCGATCGCCTGTAGCCAGTCGCGAGTTTCGATCGGATCCACGTCATTTTGGAGACGTTCTGACATGGGGGTATTCCTTATCTATCTAATACGTTGATTTGTCTGGAACCTGTCCCATTGTGCTCTTGGGCAAGAACACAATAAGACAGGTTCTGCGTTTAGTTGCCGCGCTCTAAAAGTACCTGGCGCTTAATCCTTTCGTTGCTGTATGCGGCGTAATGAACGTTCGCGTCGCGATTGTTCACGGCTGCGGTCCAGCAAGATTTCCTCAATGAAAGCCAGATGGCGGTGCGACGCTTCACGCGCCTGCTCCGGTTCCCCGGCCATTATCGCCTCGAATATTCGGGTGCGATGGTTGCTTACCAGTGGGAGCATCTCCCGACGGGCATACAACAATTCAAAATTCTGACGAACGTTCTGGGCCAGCATCGGCTCCATGCAGCGTAGCAGATGGAGGAGCACCACATTGTGTGCCGCTTCGGTGACGGCGATTTGATACTGGACGACGGCGCTGGACTCGGCGTCTAAATCGCCGGACTGCTGTGCCCGTTCAATGGCCTGATGCAGTTCGCGGATACGCACGCGATCTTCATCAGTGCTGCGAAGGGCGGCGTAATAGGCCGCAATCCCTTCAAGCGCGTGACGGGTCTCAAGCAGGTCAAACTGGGATTCTGGGTGGTCAGAGAGAAGTTCTACCAGCGGATCGCTGAAGCTCTGCCACAGGCTGTTTTGCACAAAGGTTCCGCCGCCCTGGCGACGAAGCAGCAAGCCCTTTGCTTCGAGACGTTGAATCGCCTCACGCAGAGAGGGACGTGAAACGTCGAACTGTTTTGCCAGCTCGCGTTCTGGTGGAAGTTTCTCACCCGGGCGCAGAGTCCCTTCGAGGATTAAAAACTCCAGCTGCTGCTCAATCACATCAGATAGTTTTGGTTGGCGAATTTTGCTGTAGGCCATATTCCCTGTCTTACGCCTTTTTGCCCGGAGTCAATTGGTCTTACCAATTTCTATTTCGTATCGCTAAAGTAACAAAGTATTCACCTTCTGTCCATATTGGTTTTGATTGAAATCATTAAACCCTGCACATTTTAACAACCTTACAGAAATAACGTTTCAGAAATGTAACTTTGCACAAATGAGTTGATTACTCCTAAAGAGGGAGTTTTAACCATAATGAAACGAGGGTTTTTGCAATCTGAAGCGATTCAACAAGGCAAATAATGAAAATTCGCCCACTTACGGCGCATTTCTATTCTATAGGTTGGGTTAGGAACAACGAGCGGACCGATTTACAAATGCTTTCTTTTTATTCAAGTCGTCATCACCCCTTCATAAAGCAGGTGCATTCGCAGGCGCTTACCACTATTCTTGCGCTTACGGAAGTCATCTCCGCTTTTTTCGGTCTCGTTAACCGTAAAGAAATAAATACAGAATATGGATTTTCATAATTACACACGCACAGCGTGAACATAACAACCACACACGAGGTTTCAAATGGAAGCTCAACAGCACGGCGATCAGCTAAAGCGCGGGCTTAAAAACCGCCATATTCAGCTCATCGCACTGGGCGGTGCGATAGGTACCGGCCTGTTTCTGGGCAGCGCATCCGTTATCCAGTCTGCCGGTCCGGGTATTATTTTGGGTTACGCGATTGCGGGCTTCATTGCTTTTCTGATCATGCGCCAGCTGGGCGAAATGGTCGTTGAAGAACCGGTCGCAGGCTCCTTCAGCCACTTTGCCTATAAATACTGGGGCAGCTTTGCCGGTTTCGCCTCGGGCTGGAACTACTGGGTGCTGTACGTTCTGGTTGCCATGGCTGAGCTTACCGCCGTCGGAAAATACATCCAGTTCTGGTATCCCGAAATCCCAACCTGGGCTTCTGCTGCGGCCTTCTTTGTCATTATTAACGCCATTAACCTGACCAACGTTAAAGTGTTCGGTGAGATGGAGTTCTGGTTCGCCATCATCAAAGTCATTGCCGTGGTGGCGATGATTATCTTTGGCGGCTGGCTGCTGTTCAGCGGCAACGGCGGACCGCAGGCCACCGTGCGCAACCTCTGGGAACAGGGTGGCTTTCTGCCTCACGGCATGACCGGTCTGGTGATGATGATGGCCATCATTATGTTCTCCTTTGGCGGTCTGGAGCTGGTGGGTATCACCGCCGCTGAAGCCGACAACCCGGAGCAGAGCATTCCAAAAGCCACTAACCAGGTTATCTACCGTATTCTAATCTTCTATGTGGGCTCACTGGCCGTGCTGCTCTCTCTGCTGCCGTGGACGCGCGTCACCGCTGACACCAGCCCGTTTGTGCTGATCTTCCACGAGCTGGGCGACACCTTTGTCGCCAACGCCCTGAACATCGTGGTGCTGACCGCAGCGCTCTCCGTATACAACAGCTGCGTATACTGCAACAGCCGTATGCTGTTCGGCCTTGCCCAACAGGGCAACGCGCCGAAGATGCTGCTTAACGTTGATAAACGCGGCGTACCGGTGAATACCATTATTGTTTCCGCCATCGTGACCGCCCTGTGCGTGCTGATTAACTACATGGCCCCCGAGTCGGCGTTTGGCCTGCTGATGGCGCTGGTGGTCTCTGCCCTGGTCATCAACTGGGCGATGATCAGCCTGGCACACATCAAGTTCCGCCGCGCGAAACAGCAGCAGGGCGTCACCACGCGCTTCCCTGCCCTGCTCTATCCGCTGGGTAACTGGATCTGCCTGCTGTTTATGGCGGCCGTGCTGGTGATCATGCTGATCACGCCGGGTATGGCGATTTCCGTCTACCTGATCCCGGTCTGGATTGCGATCCTGGGCGTGGGCTATCTCTTCAGTCAGAAAAGCCGTAATGCCATGAAGGCACACTAAGCCTCTCTCCGCGGTACCTGCTTTTGCGGGTACCGCGCGTTGTTACCTCCCTCACACTTTCACGCCCATAGCGCATTTATCCATATCACCGCCCTGATACTGCAACGCATATATCCCTTTGCCAGCGAATAATTCTCTCCATACCGTAAACCGGAGAGCTGTCGATGGATAACAACACACTGTCAGTAAGAGAAAAGATCGGCTATGGGATGGGCGACGCCGGATGCAACATTATCTTTGGCGCCATCATGTTGTTTGTTAACTATTTTTATACGGATATTTTTGGCCTCGCGCCTGCGCTGGTCGGCGTGCTGCTGCTGTCTGTCCGCGTGATTGACGCCGTAACGGACCCGATCATGGGCGCGATTGCTGACCGCACCCGCAGTAAATATGGCCGGTTTCGTCCATGGCTGCTATGGATCGCTTTCCCGTATGCGCTGTTCAGCATCCTGATGTTCACCACGCCGGAGTGGAGCTATAACAGCAAAGTTATCTATGCCTTTGTCACCTACTTCCTGCTCTCTTTGACCTATACGGCCATCAACATTCCCTACTGCTCGCTCGGCGGGGTGATCACCAACGATCCAAAAGAACGCGTGGCCTGCCAGTCGTATCGCTTCGTGCTGGTCGGCATCGCCACGCTGCTGCTCTCATTAACGCTGCTGCCGATGGCCGACTGGTTTGGCGGGGACAATAAAGCCAAAGGCTACCAGATGGCGATGACCGTGCTGGCGCTGATTGGCACCTGCATGTTCCTGTTCTGCTTCGCCACCGTGCGCGAGCGCGTGCGCCCGGCGGTACAGACCAACGACGAGTTGAAAAACGATTTGAAAGACGTGTGGAAGAACGACCAGTGGGTACGCATTCTGCTGCTGACGCTCTGCAACGTCTGCCCGGGCTTTATCCGTATGGCGGCCACCATGTATTACGTCACCTGGGTGATGGGCCAGAGCACCCACTTCGCTACGCTGTTTATCAGCCTGGGCGTGGTCGGCATGATGCTCGGCAGCGTGCTGGCAAAAGTGCTGACCGACCGCTGGTGTAAGCTGAAGGTCTTCTTCTGGACCAACATCGTGCTGGCGATTTTCTCCTGCGCCTTCTACTTCTTCGACCCGAAAGCCACCGTCACCATTGTGGTGCTCTACGTCCTGCTGAACATCCTGCACCAGATCCCGTCTCCGCTGCACTGGTCGCTGATGGCCGACGTGGACGACTACGGCGAGTGGAAGACCGGGAAGCGCATTACCGGCATCAGCTTCTCCGGCAACATCTTCTTCCTCAAGCTGGGGCTGGCGATTGCCGGGGCGATGGTCGGCTTCCTGCTCTCCTGGTACGGCTATGACGCGGGCGCGAAAGCGCAGAGCGCGGACGCCATCAACGGGATCGTCCTGCTGTTTACCGTCATTCCCGGCATTGGATACTTAATCACCGCGGGCGTAGTACGGCTGCTGAAGGTTGACCGTGAAACGATGAAACGCATTCAGGAAGACCTGGAAAAACGTCGCACCAATTACCGTGAACTGAGCGACTATCAGGAACTGAAAGCCGCAGAGACAAAATAAGGAGAGCCAAATGCATCAGTGGCCAAACCCGTTTATCGAACAACGTGCCGACCCGTACATTTTACGCCATGAGGGGGAGTACTATTTTATCGCCTCCGTGCCGCAGTACGACAGGCTGGCGATCCGCCGCGCAGCGTCGCTGGAAGGCTTACGCCATGATGAAGAAGTTGTGGTCTGGCGCAAACCCGAGACCGGACCCATGAGCCAGCTGATCTGGGCGCCGGAACTGCACCACATTGACGGGAAGTGGTACATCTACTTTGCCGCGACGCACACCCAGGCGCTCGACGCGCTCGGGATGTTCCAGCACCGGATGTTCGCCATTGAATGTGCTGACGACGATCCGCTCACCGGCGCGTGGGTGGAAAAAGGGCAGATTAAAACGCCTTTCGACACCTTCGCCCTGGACGCCACCACCTTTGTGCATCAGGGAAAACGCTGGTATCTGTGGGCGCAAAAAGCGCCGGATATCACCGGGAACTCCAACCTTTACCTGTGCGAAATGGCGAACCCGTGGACGCTAAAAGGCGAGCCGGTGATGCTCAGCAAGCCGGAGTATGACTGGGAGTGTCGCGGGTTCTGGGTTAACGAAGGCCCGGCGGTGCTTGTTCACGGCGATAAGCTGTTTATCAGCTATTCCGCCAGCGCCACCGACGAGAACTACTGTATGGGGCTACTGTGGATAGATCTGAATGCCGATCCGCTAAACCCGGCAAACTGGCACAAATCCCCGCGTCCAGTGTTCGTTACCAGCTATGAAAACCGCCAGTTCGGCCCGGGACACAACAGCTTTACGCAAACGCCGGAAGGGGAAGACGTGCTGGTGTATCACGCGCGTAACTACACCGAAATTGAGGGCGACCCGCTGTACGATCCGAACCGGCATACCCGCCTGAAGCTCGTCCGCTGGAATGAAAACGGGATGCCTGATTTCGGCATCCCGCCCGCGGATACGCTGTAGTCTTTGCGGCGCGCTGGCTTACACCAGCGTGCCGTAAATAGTCAGCAGCGCCACGATCACCACCACCACAAACGACGTTTTCTTCGCCATGGAGACAGCGGCTTTTGGTGTTTCAATCTTGTCGGTATGCGGCTCACGCGCCAGCGAGAACTGCGCCAGACGCGTTAACACCTGGTACTGCGACGTATGGCGATCGGCAAGAGACGCAAACCAAGCGGGCAGCGCTTTTTCACCGTGACCAATTAACGCATACACCACGCCCACCAGACGCACCGGGAGCCAGTCGAGCACGTGCAGGATGGCATCGATGCCGGACAGCAAACGTTCATGCGGCGTCAGATAGCGGGCAAGCCAGGTCTGCCAGGCGCGCAGGAACGCATACCCCATTAGCAGTACCGGCCCCCACGGGCCGCCCACCACGAACCAGAACAGCGGTGCCAGGTAGTAGCGGAAGTTAATCCACAGCAGCGCGTTCTGCAGTTCGCGCAGAAATTCGCGCTCGTCGCAGTCCGGCGGCACGCCGTGGATCATCGTCAGTTCGCTCGCCATAGCATTGCGCGCATGGGCATCGTCACGGGAGGCGGCTTTCAGGTAGGCGTGATAGTGCAAACGCACCTTGCCCGCACCAATGCACAGCACCCCAAGCAGGATCCACACCACCAGCAACGGTACGTTGAAAAACAGTCCGTGCAGCGCGCGCAGGAGCAGGAACGTAATGACCATCACGCCCGCCATCATCAGCAGCGTGCGCAGCATGGAAAAGTGCTTAATCCGGCGGAAAAACACCTCCAGCCGGTGATCCAGATGCCAGTGCTCGCCGAGCTTGAACAGGCGTTCAGCGATGATAACCAGCAGCATGGTAAACAACGTCATGGTATCTCCTTATTCTGACGACGCGGTGAGCATGGCGCGAAACCGGGGCCAGTCAAAGGCCGGGCCGGGATCGGTTTTTCTCTCCGGGGCAATATCACTGTGCCCCGTGATATTGTCGGCGATAGCCGGGTAGAGTCCGATAAGCGTGCGGGTCACGGCCGCTAGCTGTTGATACTGTGAATCGGTATAGGGCGTGGTATCCGTGCCTTCCAGTTCGATCCCGATAGAAAAATCGTTGCACCGTTCGCGCCCGTGATACATCGACACCCCGGCATGCCAGGCGCGCTTATCAAAGGGAACATACTGAACCACTTCACCATCGCGACGAATCAGGCAGTGAGCCGATACGCGCAGATGCGCAATTTCAGCAAAAAAGGGATGAGCATCGGGATCAATCGTTCCCGTGAATAACGCATCGATCCACGGGCCGCCAAATTCACCCGGCGGGAGACTAATATTATGAACCACCAGCAGTGTGGGCTTTTCATCCTCCGGGCGGCAATCGTGGTGCGGCGAGGGCACATGCCGCGCATCCACCAGCCATCCGTCTTCTAACAACATGCTGGAACTCCTTCTGTATGGTGCAATGACTCGGTTCAGAGTAGCATGTTTCAATATTATGATTCGTTACCAATTTGGAGTTTTATCATGCCGCCTCGCCGCTATAACCCCGACCACCGACGTGAAGCGCTTCTGGAACGTATTAATATGGATATTCCGGCAAGCGTCTCCCATGCTTTGAAAGAAGATCTGGGCGGTGACGTTAATGCTGATAAGGATATTACCGCACAATTATTGCCAAAAGAGACGCGCTCCCACGCGGTCATCATCACCCGTGAAGACGGTGTTTTTTGCGGCAAGCGTTGGGTTGAAGAGGTCTTTACTCAACTGGCAGGCGACGATGTGCAGGTAACATGGCACGTGGAAGATGGCGATGCAGTCACGGCCAACCAGCCGCTGTTCGAACTGGACGGTCCTTCCCGCGTCTTGCTGACCGGCGAACGTACCGCGCTCAATTTTGTACAAACGCTCTCTGGCGTTGCCAGCGAAGTGCGTCGCTACGTTGACCTGCTGGCCGGTACCCGCACTCAGCTGCTGGATACCCGCAAAACGCTGCCGGGCCTGCGCACCGCGCTGAAATATGCGGTGCTCTGCGGCGGGGGCGCAAACCATCGTCTGGGCCTGTCCGACGCCTTCCTGATTAAAGAGAACCACATTATTGCCTCTGGCTCCGTGCGTCAGGCGGTGGAGAAAGCCTTCTGGCTGCACCCGGATGTGCCGGTTGAGGTGGAAGTCGAAAACCTGGAAGAGCTGGAGCAGGCGATTAAGGCCGGGGCCGATATCATCATGCTCGATAACTTCGAAACAGAGCAGATGCGCGAGGCGGTAAAACTGACAAACGGCCGGGCTCAGCTTGAAGTATCCGGGAACGTCACTTTCGAAACGATCCGTGAATTCGCCGAAACTGGCGTGGATTACATCTCCGTCGGTGCGCTAACCAAACACGTTCGCGCTCTCGACCTCTCAATGCGCTTTAAATAACGCATTCTCCCCTCTCCACCCGGAGAGGGGAATTACTGCCCCGCTCGCAGATCCGCTGTTCTTCCCTGCAATACTGAATAAATTCTCTGAAGCCCCCTTCCCGTTCCCTTTTTTGCCCCTCGTTTCTGCTCTTTCCCGCTGACAAAGTAGCGCCACTTTGCATAAGGAGCAGATATGGACAGACAACAAGGTTTCACACTCATTGAGCTGATGGTGGTCATTGGCATTATTGCGATTCTGAGCGCCATCGGCGTCCCCGCCTATCAGAATTACCTGCGCAAGGCGGCGCTGACCGATATGCTGCAAACCTTCATTCCCTACCGCACGGCCATCGAGCTTTGCGCGCTGGATCACGGTGGTGTGGAAAGCTGCGATGCCGGCAGCAACGACATCCCTTCCCCCACCACGACACGCTACGTTTCAGGAATGAGCGTAGCGAAAGGGGTCGTGACCTTAACAGGACAGGAGAGTCTTAACGGGCTGACGGTAACCATGACGCCACGGTGGAGCGACGGCAACGGTATGACGGGCTGGACGCGTGCCTGCAGCATCAGTGCTGACAGCGCCCTGAAGCAGGCCTGCGAAGACGTTTTCCGCTTCGACAATAACTGAGGAGCGGAAAATGAATACCGATCAACTCGTGGCGCTTTGCCTGCGCCATCACGCTCTGCTGCTCAACAGCGACAGTGACATGGTCAGCATCGCCGTTGTAGGCAACCCCGCGGCTGAACTGATGGAAGCGCTGCGTTTCGCCACCCAGAAACGAATTGATATTGAGTGCTGGAGCGCTGAGCGCATGGAAAAACAGCGACAGCTAACGTCACAATCCCATCTGCCCGTTGTTTCGCAAACGCACTCAACGGTAGATATCCTCAACCACACGCTGCAGCAGGCAATCAACCAGCGCGCCTCTGATATTCATATCGAACCGATGGAGCACGCGTGCCAGATCCGTTTACGCATCGACGGGGTTCTTTGCCCCCAGCCTCCGCTTTCCGTCTCGCTGGCAAGCCAGTTCAGCGCACGTTTAAAAGTGCTGGGTAACCTGGATATTGCAGAGCGTCGTTTGCCACAGGACGGTCAGTTTACGATAGAGCTGGCGAACGCGCCGGTCTCGTTTCGGATCGCGACGCTTCCCTGCAGCGGCGGCGAGAAAATTGTGCTGCGTCTCCTGCATCAGGTTCAGCAGGCTCTTGAGCCAAAAGCGCTTGGCATGAGTGCTGAACAACTGGCCTGTTTTAATGAGGCCCTCCACCAGCCGCAGGGGCTAATTCTGGTTACCGGCCCTACCGGCAGCGGCAAAACCGTGACGCTGTATAGCGCGCTGCAGGCGCGTAACACCCCTGACGTCAACATCTGTAGCGTGGAGGATCCCATTGAGATACCCCTTGCGGGATTAAACCAGACGCAGATTAATCCCCGGTCAGGTTTAACATTCCAGAGCGTGCTGCGGGCGCTGCTACGCCAGGATCCAGACATCATTATGGTCGGCGAAATCCGTGACGGTGAAACGGCCGGAATTGCCATTAATGCCGCGCAGACCGGGCATCTGGTGCTTTCAACGCTACACACCAACTCGACGACGGAAGCCCTGACTCGCCTGGAGCAGATGGGCGTGGCGCGCTGGATGATATCATCCGCGCTGTCGATGGTGATTGCCCAGCGTCTGGTCCGGCGTCTGTGCCCACATTGTCGTCGGGAAACCAGTGAGCATGCTGAATTACCGCGCGCCGTATGGTCCAGACCGCTTCCACGCTGGCAGCCCATCGGCTGCGAGCGTTGTTATCACGGTTTTTATGGCCGCGTGGCTATTTTTGAAGTACTCGCGATCGACAATGCCCTGCGGCAGGCCATTGCCAGCGGGGCGGGAACAGAAGTGATAGAGGCGAGCGCCCGGCAGGCGGGAATGATTTCTCTTTTTGAGCACGGCTGCATGGCCGTCGAACAGGGGCTGACCACGATCGAAGAGCTGGTGCGCGTCCTGGGCATGCCGGATGGCTGCTAATCATCTCTGGCGCTGGCGAGCGCTCACCCAGGAAGGAGAACCCCGAAGCGGGACACTCTGGGCCACAGACCGCAATGCCGCCTTCACCAGGCTGATGCACAGCGACCTCCATCCTCTGACGCTGACCCGATGCGCTCAGCGACACCGCTGGCGGCCACATCACTGCTACGAGATGTTTCGCCAGCTCGCAACGCTTCTGCAGGCCGGGCTGACATTGTCCCACAGCCTGCAGATGCTGGCAGAGCAACATCCGTTAAAACCGTGGCAGGCGCTGCTGCAAAGCATTGCCGATGAGCTTAGTGAGGGAGCCCCCTTTTCTGAGTCGCTAAAAAAGTGGCCAGCCGTTTTTAGCCCGCTGCATGTCTCGATGGTGAAAACCGGTGAGCTCACAGGGAAGCTGGAGGAGTGCTGTCGCCAGCTCGCGCAGCAGCAAAAAGCGCAGCAGCAGCTCAGTGCGAAAGTGAAAAAGGCGCTGCGCTACCCGGCGATCGTCCTGACCCTGGCCGTACTCGTGGTGCTGGCGATGGTCATCCTGGTCTTGCCCGAGTTTGCCGCGATCTACAAAACGTTTAACACTCCGCTTCCGCTGCTGACGCAAATGGTCATGGGGATGGCCGCCTTTATGCGGTCATATGCCCTTGCGCTGTTCGCCGCGTTACTCGCGCCCTTAGCCACCGCCTGGGCTCTGCGGCAGAACCCTCGCTGGCAGCGCATCCTGATGCTCACTCCCGTGTTGGGCGCACTGGCAAAAGGTCGAAAACTGGGACATATCTTTACCGTGCTGTCACTCACGCAACAGTCGGGGATCCCCTTTTTACAGGGCCTTGCGAGTGCAGAGGAAACTGTTGAGAGCCAGTACTGGCAGGGAATACTTCGCGGCGTGCGAGAGGACATTGAAAAAGGCCTCCCCGTCTGGTCATCCTTTCAGAAAGCGGCCATCTTTACCCCGCTGTGCATTCAGCTTTTACGAACCGGCGAAATGTCAGGCGCGCTGGACATCATGCTGGCAAACCTCGCCCGACATCACACGGAACAGACCTTTCAACGGGCAGATAGCCTGGCGGCACTTCTCGAGCCAGTGCTTCTGATTGTGACGGGGGTCATCATCGGCACGCTGGTGGTGGCAATGTACCTGCCGATTTTCCATCTGGGGGATGCGATGAGCGCGGGTTAGCGTAAAACAGTGCTGGCGCATGGGCATGCGCCAGCGAAAGCCATTACAGGCTATTGAATACGCGGTTTTCCTGTTCCTGAACGCGAATAAACGTTGTACGTTTTGTCAGCTCTTTCAGGCGGGATGCCCCAACGTAGGTGCAGGCCGAGCGCAGGCCGCCGAGGATATCGCGCGCGGTGTATTCAACCGGGCCGCGCAGAGGCAGCTTCACGGTTTTGCCTTCTGCCGCACGGTATTTTGCCACGCCACCGACGTGACGGGTCATCGCGGATTCAGAGCTCATGCCGTAGAACAGCATAAATTTCTCGCCGTTCTCTTCAACCACGGTACCACCGCTCTCTTCGTGACCTGCCAGCATACCGCCGAGCATCACGAAGTCCGCACCGCCACCGAATGCCTTTGCAACATCACCCGGCATGGTGCAACCGCCGTCGCTGATGATCTGGCCGCCGAGCCCGTGCGCCGCGTCGGCACATTCAATGACTGCGGAGAGCTGCGGATAACCGACGCCGGTTTTGACGCGTGTCGTGCAGACGGAGCCCGGGCCAATACCTACTTTCACGATATCTGCACCGGAGAGGATCAGCTCTTCACACATTTCACCGGTCACCACGTTGCCCGCGATGATGGTTTTCGTCGGCCAGGCCTCACGCGCCTTGCTGACGAACTGCACGAAGTGCTCGGAGTAACCATTCGCCACATCAATACAAACGAAGTTCAGCGCCGGGTTAGCATTCAGGATCTGTTTAGTCTTCTCGAAATCCGCATCGGAGGTACCGGTAGAGACCATCACATGCTTCACCACGTCAGCAGACGCGGACGCAACGAACGCATTCCACTCTTCAGGGCTGTAATGTTTGTGCACGGCGGTGAGAATGTCGAACTGTGCCAGGGCGGTTGCCATCTCAAAGGTTCCCACAGTATCCATGTTGGCAGCGATGATCGGCACGCCAGACCAGGTCTGACCGGAATGCTTAAAGGTGAATTGACGTTCGAGTTCAACGTCTGAGCGACTTTTCAGTGTAGAGCGTTTAGGGCGGATAAGAACGTCTTTGAAACCTAACTTCAGATCTTCTTCGATACGCATGTGCGGATTCCTGGGGTTAGAGGCAAATATGTTAAAAGCACAACTCCAGTGACGTTATCATACGCACTAATACCTGCTCCGCAAGACTGCGAAATTCTCTTTTTTTACGCTACAATCCTATAAATTTACCTGGTAAAAAGCCGGTAAACGGGGCTAAACAGTGGCTGGCGCACGTAAGAATTTTAATCAACTGATTTTAAAAATGAATAATTCCCAGGATTTGATTTAATGGGGTATATCGTCGCATTAACCGGCGGCATCGGTAGTGGTAAAAGTACCGTTGCAGACGCTTTCTCTCGTTTGGGTATCACGATTATCGATGCCGATATCATTGCCCGCCAGGTGGTAGAGCCCAATACACCCGCGCTAAAGGCCATCGCAGAACATTTTGGTCAGGCCATCATCAATGCCGATGGCACACTGAATCGCCGTCAGCTTCGCGAATGCATTTTTTCCGATTCCGCGGAAAAAGCCTGGCTTAATAGCCTTCTCCACCCCATCATCCACCGGGAAACTCAGCGTCAGATCGCCGCGGCCCGCTCGCCCTATGTCTTGTGGGTGGTTCCGCTACTGGTTGAAAATCAGCTGCAGAAGAAAGCCGACCGGGTGCTGGTGATTGATGTCTCACCCGAAACGCAAATCCAGAGAACCATGACGCGCGACCATGTCTCGCGGGAGCATGCTGAACACATTCTTGCCGCTCAGGCTACGCGCGCTCAGCGCCTTGCCGTGGCGGATGATGTCATTGATAATAACGGCGCACCAGATGCCATTGCATCGGATGTTGCCCGTCTGCACGCGCAGTATCTGACGTTTGCCGCGCAGGCCGTTGCACAGGAAAAACCATAATGTCGACACACATCCTTTTTGAGCATCCGCTCAACGAAAAAATGCGCACCTGGCTGCGCATCGAATTCCTCATTCAGCAGCTTTCACAACATCTGCCGGTTAACGATCACGCTACGGCGCTGCACTTCTTCCGCAACGTAGGCGATCTGCTGGATGTGATTGAACGCGGCGATGTCCGCACAGAATTACTCAAAGAGCTGGAGCGCCAGCAGCGTAAATTACAGGCATGGGCTGAGGTTCCGGGGGTGGATGTAAGCCGTATCGATTCCCTTCGTCAGCAGCTTAAAACCAGCAGCAGCATCCTGATGGCCGCGCCGCGCGTCGGGCAGTTTTTGCGTGAAGACCGCCTGATTGGCCTGGTGCGCCAGCGTCTGAGCATCCCTGGCGGCTGCTGTAGCTTCGACCTGCCGACGCTGCATATGTGGCTACATATGCCACAGGCGCAGCGTGACGCGCAGGTGAACAGCTGGCTGGCAAGCCTGGAGCCTATGCACCAGACGCTGTCGCTGATCCTCGATCTGATTCGTAATTCTGCGCCGTTCCGCAAGCAAACCAGCCTGAATGGTTTCTTCCAGGATAACGGTGATGATGCCGATCTTCTGCGTCTCAATCTGTCTCTTGGCGAACAGCTTTACCCACAGATTTCCGGGCATAAGAGCCGCTTTGCGATTCGCTTTATGCCGCTGGACAGTGAAAATGGCACCGTGCCGGAACGTCTCGATTTTGAACTGGCCTGTTGTTAAGGAGTGCCGATGTCTGATGTCACCACCGTAAACTGCCCTACCTGTGGCAAAACCGTTGTCTGGGGCGAAGTGAGTCCGTTCCGCCCATTCTGCTGCAAACGCTGCCAGCTTATTGACCTGGGCGAATGGGCGGCGGAAGAGAAACGCATTCCGAGTAAAGGCGATCTCTCGGACAGCGACGACTGGAGTGAAACCCAGCAGTAATCTGTAAAGCCTGCTGGCGCGTCGCTCGGCAGGCCTACGGTTGTGCGACTAACCGCAGGATCACAGGCTCGTTGGCTGGCGGGAATTTTTCGGCATCACTTGCCTGAAGCGCCACCCAGTTACCCGGCTGCCCCTCTTTTCCCCAGGGGTCACCTTCCCAGTTTTCCACCAGCCAGAACCACAGCGTGATGTGCCTGTCCGGAAATTGATACTCAAGCTTATCAAACAGCGTAGCGCCAAGCGGAGTGATCCCCACCTCTTCCTGAAGTTCCCGAACCAGCGCCTCTTCCGGCGTTTCACCTGACTCGATTTTACCGCCCGGAAACTCCCACTTGTTCGCCATATGGGCGTCGGCAGCGCGCTGGGTGATGAAGATTTGGTTTTGCGGGTTGCGAATAATCCCAACGGCAATTTGCAGTATTTTCATATTGTTACTTCCATAAAAAAGGCGCAGATGTCTGCGCCTTTTTGTTTTTTATGAACTTAGCTCAGACGGCCGTGGCACGCCTTGTACTTTTTACCGGAACCACACGGGCACGGATCGTTACGACCCACTTTACGATCGCCTGTCTGCGCGGCGATCGCCGCGGCGGCTTCGCTGTCGTCGGTCTGATGACTCAGCTGTTGCATTTGTGCCAGACGCTCGGCTTCTTCACGACGCTGCTGCTCCATCGCTTCCACTTCTTCCGGCATACGCACCTGAACCTTGCTCAGGGTGCTGATTACTTCGTACTTCAGTGACTCCAGCATAGACGCAAACATGGAGAAGGATTCACGCTTGTATTCCTGCTTCGGATCTTTCTGCGCATAGCCACGCAGGTGGATACCCTGACGCAGGTAGTCCATCGCCGCCAGGTGCTCTTTCCACAGGGAGTCCAGAGTCTGCAGCATCACGCCTTTTTCGAAGTGACGCATCATTTCAGCGCCAACAACCTCTTCCTTACGCTTGTAAACGTCCAGCGCGGTTTCAAAGATACGTTCACGCAGGGTCTCTTCGTGCAGCTCAGGCTCTTTGTCCAGCCACTCTTTGATTGGCAGTTCGAGGTCAAAGTCATTTTTCAGACGTTCCTGCAGGCCTTCGATATCCCACATCTCTTCCAGAGACTGCGGTGGAATATGTGCGTCGATGGTGGCTTTGAACACATCTTCACGAATGCTGTTGATGGTTTCGCTCACGTCGGACACGTCCAGCAGTTCGTTACGCTGGGTGTAGATCGCACGACGCTGATCGTTAGCCACATCATCATATTCCAGCAGCTGCTTACGAATATCGAAGTTGCGGCTTTCCACTTTGCGCTGTGCGTTAGCGATCGCTTTGGTGACCCACGGGTGCTCAATAGCTTCGCCAGGTTTCATCCCCAGCTTACGCATCATGCCGGATACACGGTCGGAGGCAAAAATACGCATCAGCGCATCTTCCATAGACAGGTAGAACCGGGATGAACCGGCATCACCCTGACGACCCGCACGACCACGCAGCTGGTTATCGATACGACGGGATTCATGACGCTCTGTACCGATGATGTGCAGACCGCCGGACGCCAGAACGGCGTCATGACGAACCTGCCAGTCGGCTTTGATCTGGGCAATCTGTTCTGGCGTTGGGTTTTCCAGCTCCGCCACTTCAGCCTGCCAGCTACCGCCCAGCATAATGTCGGTACCACGACCCGCCATGTTGGTGGCGATGGTTACGGCAGCCGGATAACCCGCCTGCGCAACGATGTCCGCTTCTTTGGCGTGGAATTTGGCGTTAAGAACGTTGTGTTGGATACCCGCTTTCGTCAGCTCGTGCGAAACCACTTCGGATTTCTCGATGGAGATGGTCCCCACCAGAACCGGCTGGCCATTGGCAGTACGGTCGCGAATATCTTCGATGATCGCCTGAATTTTTTCCGCTTCGGTCATGTACACCAGGTCCGGCATATCCTTACGGATCATCGGACGGTTGGTTGGAACGACCACGGTATCCAGCTTGTAGATAGAGCTGAATTCAAACGCTTCGGTATCAGCAGTACCGGTCATCCCCGCCAGTTTCTCGTACAGACGGAAGTAGTTCTGGAAGGTGATAGACGCCAGCGTCTGGTTTTCATTCTGAATATCCACACCTTCTTTGGCTTCCACAGCCTGGTGCAGACCGTCAGACCAGCGACGTCCCTGCATGGTACGGCCAGTGTGCTCATCGACGATGATCACTTCGCCGTCTTTTACGATGTAGTCGACGTCGCGGGTGAACAGCGCGTGGGCACGCAGCGCGGCGGTCACGTGGTGCATCAGCATAATGTTGCTCGGGGAGTACAGAGACTCGCCCTCTTCCATAATGCCTTCAGCGACCAGCAGCTCTTCAATTTTCACCAGACCACGTTCGGTCAGGTTCACCTGGCGCGCTTTTTCATCAACGGAGAAGTGGCCTTCACCCTGGAAGGTATCCGAGTCTTCTTTCTCCTGACGCAGCAGGTGTGGAATGATTTTGTCGACCTTACGGTACATCTCGGAGCTGTCTTCAGCCGGGCCGGAGATGATAAGCGGAGTACGCGCTTCATCGATCAGGATGGAGTCCACCTCATCCACCAGCGCATAGTGCAGCTTACGCTGGACGCGCTCTTCCGGACTGAACGCCATGTTGTCACGCAGGTAGTCGAAGCCGTATTCGTTGTTGGTACCGTAGGTAATGTCCGCGTTATACGCTTCACGCTTGGCTGGCGCAGGCAGGCCGGACATGTTGATGCCGAC
The DNA here is from genome assembly GCF_000568095.1 of Enterobacter sp. DC4. Taxonomy (NCBI): domain Bacteria; kingdom Pseudomonadati; phylum Pseudomonadota; class Gammaproteobacteria; order Enterobacterales; family Enterobacteriaceae; genus Enterobacter; species Enterobacter sp. DC4. The sequence continues at coordinate 119,524 of NZ_AZUB01000003.1, forward strand.
GGTCATACCGAGGAATTCGAACAGTGGACGGTTGTTTTCGGCGTCACGCTGCGCCAGATAGTCGTTGACGGTAACGACGTGAACGCCTTTACCGGTCAGCGCGTTCAGGTAAGCCGGCAGCGTTGCGGTCAGGGTTTTACCTTCACCGGTACGCATTTCCGCGATGCAGCGCTCGTTAAGCACCATACCACCCAGCAGCTGAACGTCGAAGTGACGCATGCCGAATACGCGCTTACTTGCTTCACGCACAACTGCAAACGCTTCCGGGATCAGGCTTTCTAAGGTTTCGCCTTTTTCCAGACGCGCACGGAATTCCGCCGTTTTCGCTTTCAGCTCATCATCAGAGAGCTTCTCCATCGCCGGTTCCATCCCGTTGATGACGGCAACAGCTTTGCGCATACGGCGCAGGGTACGATCGTTACGACTACCAAAAACTTTAGTTAACAATTTGATTAGCATAATAAATTCTCAAACGCCCCATCGTGGGCAGATAAATTAAGGTATTGAAAAAGTTAATTTAGCTGAGGCGTTGCGGCCCGGCACGAATGCCGTGAGTCTGGCTAATCCAGGTTGAAACAGAGAATGAGACAGGAGGAACGAGCGCGAGCTGCGCCGTCTGGCGAACCATGACCGGCGGCTGGCTGTCCTGCGTGAGCAGCGCGTTGAGCGTGTCCAGCAGCGCAAGATGCTGTGCCTGCACCGGAAGCGTCTCTTCCGCAACAGGCATGGCCTGTGGTGCCATCGCGAAGGAGAGATGACGGATAACCGTGCGGATAGCGTGCTGGTGCCAGTAATCAACGGAGAAATTCGGGCGGCGGCTGGCTTCAAGCCACGCGAGGTTTGTAAAGTTAACCCGCGTGTTGAGATCGTGTTTGGTGGTAGAGGTTTTCGCGGGCGTCGCCGCTTCTGCACTGTTGCTGAGCGCAGGCAAGCCGAAACTCGCCGCGACCATCCCTAATAAGAGATGCGGCCAGAAGTAACGTCTGCCAAATTGTCGCCAGCGCGTCAGTATTCCGCTCACCTGCTCCACCCAATAAGCCAGCCTTGCAGAGGCTGAGTTCAGTTATTCTTTTTAGCGCCCAGATAGTACCACTAAAGCTAATGTACATCAGCAGGAATGAGGTGCCGCCGCGGGGAAAAACGGTCAAGAATGCAGCTAACGCACACATTTTCTGCGTAAGACAAACGAGAGATAACGCCGGGGCAAACGAAGAAGGGTAAAAATAAAAACGACTGGTCTTCCTGGTCGGAGAGAGTACCAGGTTAACCAGTCGATTTTTTTACGAAACGGTTTGAACCGTTACGCCAGCACCATGCTTGGTGCTTTGAAAGCCAGCGGCAGTTCAGCTTCGTCTTCGAAGGTCACATATTCCCAGGCTTCCTGTTTTGCCAGGACGGCCTGCAACAGTTTGTTGTTCAGCGCATGACCGGATTTGAACGCGGTAAATGCACCAATGATGTTGTGACCACACATGAACAGGTCGCCGATAGCATCCAGCATTTTGTGACGAACGAATTCATCTTCGAAACGCAGGCCGTCTTCGTTCAGTACGCGATAATCGTCAACAACGATGGCACAATCGAAGCTGCCGCCCAGGCACAGGCCGCGGGACTGCAGATATTCGATATCACGCATGAAGCCAAATGTACGGGCTCGGCTGATCTGGCGCATAAACGCATCAGCAGAGAAGTTCATCGCATAGCGTTGGGTGCTGGAGTCAATCGCCGGATGGTTAAAGTCGATGGTAAAGTCCAACGAGAAACCATTGTACGGTTTGAATTCAGCCCACTTGTCGCCATCTTCGACGCGAACGGTCTCTTTGATGCGTACAAATTTCTTCGCGCAGTTCAGTTCTTCGATGCCGGCATCCAGCAACAGATAGACGAACGGTGCAGCACTGCCATCCATAATCGGGATTTCTGGCGCATCGACTTCAACAATAATGTTGTCGATACCCAGACCCGCCAGGGCGGCGTTCAGGTGCTCTACGGTAGAAATCCGCACGTCATGCTCGTTCACCAGACAAGTACAGAGCATAGTATCACGCACAGATTTGGCATCGGCCGGAAAATCTACCGGTGGATTCAAGTCGGTGCGACGATAGATGACCCCGGTATTGGCCGGCGCAGGGCGTAACGTCAGCGTGACTTTCTTGCCGGTATGTAAACCGACACCAGTCGCCTGAACGATACGTTTAAGTGTCCTTTGTTTGATCATCGTATAATCTCGCCAAATTAACTATCCAACCGAGAGTGTATATCACTAACGGTGGGCCAGTTTAGCACAAAGAGCGCAAATCCCCTAATTCCAGCCAATTCTTAGTCAGCTTGCTTACGCAGGAACGCCGGGATATCCAGGTAATCTGGCTCTTTCGCCGTTTGCGGCGTTGGGTCGTTCACCACTTTCGCGGCCGGTTTCTGCTCCTGAGTCAAAGGAGACATACCGTGCTGCTGGTAACGATCCATTACCGGTTGCTGAGTCTGCTTGTTGGTCACTAAGGTGATCTCAGGACGTTTGTCCATACCGATACCGGTCGCAACAACGGTAACACGCAGCTCGTCGTTCATTTCAGGGTCAAGAGAAGTACCGATTACCACGGTAGCGTTGTCAGAGGCGAACGCACGGATAGTGTTACCCACGGTTTCGAACTCATCCAGACGCAGGTCAAAGCCAGCGGTAATGTTGACCAGCACGCCGCGCGCACCAGACAGATCGATATCTTCCAGCAGTGGAGAAGAGATAGCCATTTCAGCCGCCTCTTCTGCACGGTCTTCACCGCTCGCCACGCCAGAGCCCATCATCGCGTAGCCCATTTCGGACATCACGGTGCGAACGTCTGCAAAGTCAACGTTCATCAGGCCAGGACGGGTAATCAGTTCAGCGATACCCTGAACCGCACCTTTCAGCACGTCGTTTGCTGCACCGAATGCGTCCAGCAGGGAGATACCGCGACCCAGAACTTTCAACAGCTTATCGTTCGGGATGGTGATCAGCGAGTCCACATGCTTGGACAGCTCGGTGATACCCTGCTCCGCGAAAGCCATACGCTTCTTGCCTTCAAAGTTGAAAGGCTTGGTCACGACAGCAACGGTCAGGATACCTAAATCTTTTGCCACTTCAGCCACAACAGGTGCTGCGCCGGTACCGGTACCGCCACCCATACCTGCTGCGATGAAGACCATGTCCGCACCTTCCAGTGCAGCGCGCAGGGCTTCACGATCTTCTTCAGCCGCATTGCGACCCACTTCCGGGTTAGCCCCTGCTCCCAGCCCTTTGGTGATACCACCGCCGATCTGGATAGTCTGGCCTACAGCCGTTTTACGCAGTGCCTGTGCATCGGTGTTAACTGCGAAGAACTCAACACCTTCAATGCGTTCACGCACCATATGCTCTACGGCGTTACCGCCGCCGCCACCGACGCCGATGACTTTAATCACCGCGTCGTTGGTCAGTTCCATAGGTTCAAACATAATTTCTCTCTCCGTTGTGCCTGTCGCCCGAGACCGCTAATTCTCTCCGGTCTCTTAAAAAAATTAAAACTCTTTTCGCAACCAGTTGTTCAGTCGTTTGACCCACGACCCCACTGAGACGCGTTTTTCCACTTCTGCTTCACCACTGAGATGAGATTCCTTCCCGTAGTGGAGCAGGCCCACAGCCGTTGAATAATACGGCTCCTGAGCATAATCCGTTAAACCGGTGATATTCAGCGGCGCACCAATACGCACCTGCGTATGGAACACGCGCTGAGCACAGGCCGCAAGACCTTCAATTTGCGCTGCGCCGCCGGTTAATACAATCCCCGCCGCAAGATGATGTTTAACGCCCTGCTGACGAAGCTGTTCCTGTAACTGTAAAATCTCTTCGTTGACCAGGTTGAGCAGCTCGGTATAGCGCGGCTCAATCACCTCTGCCAATGTCTGGCGCTGCAGGCTACGCGGTGGACGACCACCAACGCTCGGCACTTCAACGCTCTCATCTTTGCCAACGATAGACCCCAGGGCACAGCCATGGCGCACTTTAATCGCTTCTGCATCGCTCGGCGGCGTACCAAAAGCGTAAGCAATATCGCTGGTCACAACGTTCCCGGCATAAGGGATCACTTTGGTGTGGCGCAACGCACCGCCGGTATATACGGCGATATCCATTGTACCACCACCAATATCGACCACACAGACACCCAGTTCACGTTCATCTTCGGTCAGCACGGAATAACTTGCCGCCAGCCCCGCGAAAATAAGTTGGTCAACTTTCAGGCCACAACGTTCAACGGCTTTTACAATGTTCTTCGCCATATCGTTGTGACATGTGATCAAGTGCACTTTTGCCTGCATACGTACGCCAGAAAGACCCACCGGGTTCTTAATCCCTTCCTGGTAGTCGATCGCATATTCCTGCGGGATGACATGCAGCACGCGATGCTCATCGCGAACGCGCACGGACTTCGCCGTATGCACGACGTTCTCAACGTCTTCCTGCGTCACTTCTTCCTCAGAAATCGGCACCATACCAATTTCGTTCTGGCAGCTAATGTGCTTACCAGAAAGGGCCAGATAGACAGAAGAAATCTGGCAATCTGCCATCAATTCAGCCTGATCGATGGCGCGCTGAACGCATTTCACCACCGATTCAAGATCGTTTACCCCACCTTTATCCATACCACGGGACGGGCAACTGCCTACGCCAATGATATTGACCATACCGTCGGGCAGAACTTCCCCTACTAAAGCGGCAACCTTCGCGGTGCCAATCTCCAGTCCAACTACCAGTTTTCTGTCCGTCGCCTTGATCATTGTTGTTCTGCCTGTACCTGTGCCTGATTCTGTTGCTGATTAGGTTCCTCGACCGGAGCCGGTACCCAACCGACTGCTGCGCCTGAGTCATAGCGCAAATCAACGTAGCTTATCCGTTTGCCGTCAGTCTGTGCCTGCTGCTGTAAAACCGGGTAAAGTTCGACAAAACGCGCCAGACGCTTCATTGTGTCTCCGCGTCCCAGGTTGAGCTTAATGCCGTTCGTTAACGTCAGCTGCCAGGAACGGCGCGCCGTCATGGCAGCATCTTTTAACGTAAACCTGTCCTTCGCCAGCACCTGACCCATTTCGCGAAAACCCTGTAACACTTCGTTTTCGCTGCCTTCAGGGCCATACAACATCGGTAAATTTTGCTTGTTGACACGATCGGTCGGGACGCTGAAGGAGTTTCCGTCTACGTCAACCATGTGCTGATCATTCCAACGCGCAATGGGCACATATTCAACCAGATGAATCTTCAATTCATCAGGCCATTGCTTTCTTACGCTCGCCTGTTTTATCCATGGCAGACGTTCTATCTGGCTCTGGATAATATTGACGTCCTGCGTCATAAAGGTGCCAGGCGAGCCCAGCGCCAGTATTGACTGTCGAATATCGTCGTTACGCGTGTAGTGGCGCTCGCCAGTGACCACCAGCTTAGAGAGCGGCAACCGCTGCGCATCTTCCATCCAGCCCAGGACCATCCAGCCGCTGATAAACACAGTGCACAACACCCCGAGCAGGAAAATGATGCCTGCAAGACGCGTTCCATTACTGCGGCGTGAAGAGGTGTATTCGTCCTCGTCATCGCGGTTGCGTGTGTTCAATGCAGCCTGAGACATATCAGCCCGCCTGGTCCAGAATGCGTACGACTAACTGCGAGAAACTCATCCCCGCCTGACGCGCAGCCATCGGCACAAGGCTGTGGCTGGTCATTCCCGGAGAGGTATTGGCTTCCAGCAAATAAAATTGCCCATCACTGTCCTGCATCACGTCGATGCGTCCCCAGCCGCGGCAACCCAGAACATGCCAGGCTTTAAGCACCAGGGACTGTAAATCTGCTTCACGCTCGGCTTCAAGACCACAAGGGCAGAAATATTGCGTCTCATCAGAGAGATACTTCGCCTCATAATCATAGAAGACTCCAGCGGGTTGGATGCGGATTGACGGTAAAATTTCTTCGCCAAGCATCGCGACGGTAAATTCTGGCCCGCTGAGCCATTTTTCAATCAGAACTTCTTCATCATGTTGAAATGCCAGTGCTAAAGCGGACGAAAGATCTTCAGCTTTGTCGACTTTGGACATTCCCACACTGGAGCCTTCCCGGCTGGGCTTTACAATAACCGGTAAGCCCAGTTCAGCAATGCGTGTATTAACGCTATCCGGCAAGCCCAATTCAAATTCGCGACGCGTCAGCGCAACCCATGGCGCAACGGGTAACCCCGCGCCCTGCCACAGGAGTTTGCTGCGCAGTTTATCCATAGAGATAGCGGAGGCCATCACGCCGCTGCCGGTGTACGGCATGCCGATCAAATCCAGAAGCCCCTGCAGGGTGCCATCTTCACCGCCGCGACCATGCAAAGCGATAAAGACTTTATCGAAGCCCATGGCTTTTAATTGCGTCACGTCGACCTCTTTAGGGTCGACCAGGTGCGCATTGACGCCCCCTTCACGCAGGCCCGCGAGCACAGCCGCGCCGGAATTCAGGGAAACCTCACGCTCGGCGGAGGTGCCGCCAGACAGGACAGCAATCTTATCAGCCATGATGCTCATCCTCCTGAGTTTGCGGCTTCAGTTTGATTTCAGCTAAGGTACGGGCGATTTTGCCGATATTTCCCGCGCCCTGAATCAGAATCAAATCGTTACCTGTCAGGACCGGAGCCAGAATTTCCGCCACCTGTGCAGGGTCAGAAACCAGAATAGGGTCAACTTTACCGCGTCCACGGATGGTACGACACAGAGAACGACTGTCTGCGCCCGGAATCGGTGTTTCGCCCGCTGAATAAACATCCAGCATTAACAGAGTATCGACCTGTGAAAGGACACTGGCGAAATCGTCGTACAGATCGCGCGTACGCGTGAAGCGGTGCGGCTGGAAGATCATCACCAGATTCTTGTCAGGCCAGCCTGCACGTGCGGCTTTAATGGTGGCGTCCACTTCGGTCGGATGGTGGCCGTAGTCGTCCACCAGCATCGCTGTGCCGGCTTTACCGTTCACGGCGTCCAGCGGGAATTCACCGAGGAAGTCGAAACGACGGCCGGTGCCCTGGAAGCTTTCCAGCGCGCGCAGAATCGCATCATCATCAATGCCTTCTTCCGTCGCGACGGCCACTGCCGCTGCGGCATTGAGGGCGTTATGGCGACCTGGCGCATTCAGCGTGACGTGCAGCAGTTCTTTGTCCTGACGCGCCAGCGTGAAATGCCCCTGCGCACCAATCTGTTTGTACTCTTCCACGCGGACGTCAGCGTCTTCGCTGAAGCCGTAAGTGGTGATTTGACGACCCACGCGCGGCAGCAGCTCGCGGATCACCGGATCGTCTACGCACATCACCGCGCGTCCATAGAACGGCAGGTTGTGCAGGAAGTTGATGAAGGTCTGCTTTAGGTTCTCGAAGTCGCCCTGGTAGGTATCCATATGGTCAGCTTCGATGTTAGTGACAATCGCCACCATTGGCTGCAAGTGCAGGAACGACGCGTCGCTCTCATCCGCTTCGGCAATCAGATAACGACTGTGGCCCAGACGCGCATGTACGCCTGCGGCTTTGACCAGACCGCCGTTGACGAAGGTCGGATCGAGACCCGCTTCCGCATAAATACTGGAGACCATCGCCGTGGTCGTGGTTTTACCGTGGGTCCCGGCAATGGCGATGCCGTGACGGAAACGCATCAGTTCCGCCAGCATTTCTGCACGGCGGATCACCGGAATGCGCGCTTCATGCGCGGCAACGATTTCCGGGTTGTCAGAGGAGATGGCGCTTGAGACCACCACTACGCTCGCATCGCGCACGTTTTCCGGACGATGGTTGAAATAGATAGTCGCCCCAAGCGACGCCAGCTGCTGCGTAACAGGGTTTGGCGCCAGGTCAGACCCGCTGATCTGATAGCCTTCGTTAGCTAACACTTCGGCAATACCGCCCATGCCAGCACCACCGATGCCAACAAAGTGAATGTGCCGGACGCGACGCATCTCGGGCACGATTGAACGCAGTTTTGCCAGTTGTTGTGTATTCATTCTCTAAACGCCATCGACTACTTAAAATTCGTGCCGCGCTTCACGCGCTGCGAGGGTTAAGCCTGGGCTGCCAGGCTCACTTCTTTTGCCACCCGTTCCGTCGCATCAGGGATAGCGGCCGCGCGCGCGCGTTGCGCCATCTCCAGCAGTGCGTCTCTGTTCCAGCCCGCCAGGGTGGTGGCGACCGCGTCGGCGGTAAATTGTGGCTGCTCAAATATCTTCGCGGCACCGGCTTTCTCAAGCGGCAGCGCATTCCAGTACTGCTGTCGGTCTTTGTGCTGGAACGGCACAAACAGGGCAGGCAGACCGGCGGCGGCGATCTCGCTCACCGTCAGCGCGCCTGAACGACAGACCACGACATCGGCCCAGGCATACGCTGCCGCCATGTCGTCGATAAACTCTGTGACTTTATGCTGCGGCTGACCTTCGTCTGCGTAAGCCTGCTCAACGGTCTGCTGAGCGCCTTTTCCGCTCTGGTGCCAGATCGTCACGGCATCCCCCAGCTTTGCGGCAACCTGCGGCATCGTCTGGTTTAAGATACGCGCGCCCTGAGAGCCGCCGACGACCAGTACACGCACCGGCCCTTCACGGCCCGTCAGACGAGCGTCCGGCAGCGGCAGCGCCAGCACGTCCACACGCACCGGGTTACCTACGACGTCCGCTTTCGGGAACGCGCCGGGAAACGCCTGCATAACTTTGGTGGCGATTTTCGCCAGCCACTTGTTGGTCAGACCGGCAATACCGTTCTGCTCATGCAGCACGACGGGAATACCTAACGACCACGCCGCCAGCCCACCAGGACCCGAGACATAGCCGCCCATGCCCAGCACCACATCCGGCTTAAAGCGCTTCATGATGGTGCGCGCCTGACGCCAGGCGTTAAAAATACGCACCGGTGCCAGCAGCATTGCCTTGAAGCCTTTGCCCCGAAGGCCGGAAATACGAATAAAGTCGATCTCGATACCGTGCTTCGGTACCAGATCGGCTTCCATGCGGTCTGCGGTTCCCAGCCAGCGTACCTGCCAGCCCTGATCCATTAAATGGTGCGCAACCGCCAGCCCCGGGAACACGTGTCCGCCGGTACCGCCTGCCATCACCATTAACCGCTTCGGTTGATTCATCGTGAACCTCGTGTAAACGCCTGGGCTTTTTCCAGACGCGTCTCATAATCTATACGCAACAAAAACATGATGGCCGTCGACATAATCAACAGACTGGAACCACCATAACTGATCAACGGCAACGTCAGACCTTTGGTCGGCAGCATACCCGCTGCGGCCCCGACGTTAACCAATGCCTGGAAGCTAAACCAGATACCAATTGAACAGGCTAAGAATCCTGAGAAGCGGTGATCGATCTCCAGCGCTTTCCGGCCGATGGACATGGCGCGGAAAGCGACGAAGAATACCATTAATAGCGCTAATACCACACCGATATAACCCAGTTCTTCCGCAATAATGGAGAAGATGAAGTCAGTATGCGCTTCCGGTAAATACTCCAGTTTCTGTACCGAGTTACCCAGACCCTGTCCCCAGACTTCGCCGCGACCAAAGGCCATCAGCGACTGAGTCAGCTGATAACCGCTGCCGAACGGATCTTCCCACGGGTTCCAGAACGAGGTTACACGGCGAATACGGTAAGGCTCGGCGAGGATCAGCAGCACAACCGCTGAAATCCCCATTCCGATGATAGCGATGAACTGCCACAGCTTCGCGCCCGCCAGGAACAGCATCGCCAGAGTGGTAACGAACAGCACGACAACGGTACCGAGGTCAGGCTGCGCCAGCAGTAATACCGCCAGCACCAGAATCACGCCCATCGGTTTTAAGAAGCCGCGCAGGTTATTACGCACTTCATCTACCTTACGCACCAGGTAGTTAGCCAGGTAGCAGAACAGGGAGAGCTTGGTAAATTCCGCAGGCTGAATACGCAGCGGGCCAAAGGCGATCCAGCGCGATGCCCCGTTAACAGAGCTCCCCACCACCAGTACGATCAGCAGCATAATAATCGAGGCGATCAGCATCGCCGTACTGTGCCGCTGCCAGAACTCCATTGGCAGACGCAAGGTCACCAGCGCCAGGCAAAACGCCAGAATGATGTACAGACCATCACGCTTGGCAAACAGGAAAGGATCGTTCGCCAGACGCTGCCCGACGGGCATTGAGGCGGACGTAACCATAATAAAGCCGACCGCCGCCAGCCCCATCGTGAGCCAGAACAGCGTGCGATCGTACATGACCAGGCTGTCGTTATCTTTTTGACGAGAGCCCATCACCCAGCCTTTGAGCGCCGCAAACAGCCATGCCAGGATCCCAAATCCTGGCAGGCGCGGCATTTTCAGGCGAGGGAGAGATAAACGCATCAGCCTAACTCCTTCGCCAGTCGGGTAAAGACATCACCACGCTGTTCGAAATTCTTGAATTGATCGAGGCTGGCGCAGGCCGGAGAGAGCAGCACCATATCGCCTGGCTTCACGCGAGGAGCAATCAGCCGCATCGCCTGTTCCATGGTTTCGGTTTGCTCGGCGACCTCAGGGCGCAGTGCAGCCAGCTCGCTGCCGTCACGGCCGAAGCAGTACAGACGGACGTTATCACCGGAAAGATACGGTTTCAGGGAGGAGAAATCCGCTGATTTACCGTCGCCACCCAGCAGCAAATGCAGCGTGCCGTCAACGTGCAGGCCGTTCAGCGCGGCCTCCGTGCTGCCCACGTTGGTGGCTTTAGAGTCGTTGATCCAGCGTACGCCGTTGTGCTCCAGCGCCAGCTGGAAACGGTGTGCCAGACCAGTAAACGTGGTTAATGCTTTCAGGCTGGAGGAGCGTGGCAGCCCTACTGCATCTGCCAGCGCCAGCGCCGCCAGGGCATTGGTATAGTTGTGCTGACCAGTGAGCTTCATCTCTTTCACGTTCAGCACTTTCTCACCCTTCACGCGCAGCCAGGTTTCGCCCAGCTGGCGGTTCAGGTGGTAATCCCCCATCGTGATACCGAAGCTGATGCAGCGATCGTCTGCGCCACGCACCGGCATGGTCAACGCATCATCGGCGTTCACTACGCAGACTTTGGCATTCTCATAAACGCGCAGCTTGGCGGCACGGTACTGCTGCAGACCAAATGGATATCGGTCCATATGATCTTCAGTCACGTTGAGGATCGTCGCAGCCGCAGCGCGCAGGCTGGAGGTTGTTTCCAGCTGGAAGCTGGAAAGCTCGAGAACATACAGCTCACAGCCTTTATCCAGCAGCATCAGAGCGGGTAAACCAATGTTACCGCCAACGCCGACGTTCATGCCCGCCGCTTTCGCCATTTCACCCACCAGGGTAGTGACGGTGCTTTTACCGTTAGAACCGGTAATGGCGATAACGGGCGCCTGCGCTTCGCGGCAGAACAGCTCGATATCGCCGACAATCTCAACGCCCGCATCCGCGGCAGCGCTCAGTGAAGGATGCGCCAGCGCCATACCCGGGCTGGCGACAATCAGATCGGCTGCCAGCAGCCAGTCATCATTCAGACCACCAAGGTGGCGTTCAACCTGTTCAGGCAGTTTGTCCAGACCCGGCGGAGAGACACGCGTATCCATCACGCGCGGCGTCACGCCACGCGCGAGGAAAAAGTCCACGCAGGAGAGCCCCGTAAGGCCCAACCCGATGATAACGACTTTTTTGCCCTGGTAATCTGCCATGATTAACGTACCTTCAGCGTTGCCAGGCCAATCAGCACCAGCATCAGCGAAATAATCCAGAAGCGCACAATCACGCGCGGCTCCGGCCAGCCTTTCAGTTCATAGTGGTGGTGAATCGGCGCCATACGGAAGATGCGCTGACCGCGCAGCTTGAAGGAGCCGACCTGCAAAATCACCGACAGGGTTTCAACGACAAACACGCCGCCCATGATCACCAGCAGGAACTCCTGACGCAGCAGTACGGCGATAATGCCGAGCGCACCGCCCAAAGCCAGAGAACCGACGTCCCCCATAAAGACCTGCGCCGGATAAGTGTTGAACCACAGGAAGCCCAGCCCCGCGCCGACAATCGCCGTACAGACGATCACCAGCTCACCCGCGTGGCGCAGATAAGGGATGTGCAGGTAGTTCGCAAAGTTCATGTTACCGGTCGCCCATGCCACCAGCGCAAAACCGGCGGCCACAAAGACGGTTGGCATAATGGCCAGGCCATCCAGACCGTCGGTCAGGTTTACGGCGTTGCCGGTACCGACAATCACAAAGTAGGCCAGCAGGATGTAGAACAGCCCCAGCTGTGGCATCACGTCTTTAAAGAACGGCACGACCAGCTCGGTGGCTGGCGTGTCTTTCCCGGCCAGATACAGCGCGAAGGCCACGCCCAGCGCAATCACCGACATCCAGAAATATTTCCAGCGGGCAATCAGGCCTTTGGTGTCTTTACGAACGACTTTGCGGTAATCATCCACAAAACCGATGATCCCGTAACCCACCAGTACCGTCAGAACGCACCAGACGTACGGGTTGGAGGGATAGGCCCACAGCAGCACGGAAACGACGATGGCGGTCAGGATCATGATCCCGCCCATGGTCGGCGTGCCGCGTTTGCTGAAGTGCGATTCCGGACCGTCGTTACGTACAACCTGACCGAAAGAGAGTTTTTGCAGACGGGCAATCATGCGCGGGCCCATCCACAACGAGATGAACAGCGCAGTCAGCAGGCTGACGATGGCGCGAAACGTCAGATATGAAAAGACGTTAAAGCCTGAATAATATTTGACCAAATGTTCGGCCAGCCAAACTAACATGTCCCGTTCTCCTGTAATGCGTGCACAACCTCTTCCATGGCGGCACTACGTGAACCTTTCACTAACACAGTCACAATTTGTTTTTCTGCAATCAACGCTTTAAGGCGCTCTATCAACGCGGCTTTGTCAGCAAAATGCTCGCCAACGCCGCTGGCATAGCTAATCGCCTGGCTCAGTTTTCCTGCGCTCAGCACACAGTCCAGCCCCGCCGCTTTCGCCGCTTCACCGACCTGGGTATGACAGGCTTCGCTTTCGTCGCCCAGCTCTGCCATATCGCCAACTACCATGATGCGATAGCCCGGCATTTCAGATAACACCTGCACCGCCGCGGTCATCGAGCCAACGTTCGCGTTGTAGGAGTCATCCAGCAGCAGCTTATTTTCCGAAAGCTGAATCGGGAACAGACGTCCCGGCACGGCTTTCAGGTTCGCCAGCCCGGTTTTAATCGCTTCATGCGACGCGCCCACCGCCGTCGACAACGCCGCCGCCGCAAGCGCATTGGCGATGTTATGGCGACCCGGCAGCGGCAGCAGCACATCGACGCCACCCGTTGGGGTGGTGAGGGTGAACTCTGTGCCGTGCGACGTCACATGGATATTGGTCGCGGTAAAATCACTGTTGACCGCATTCGGCGAGAAGCGCCAGGTTTTACGCGAACCAATAATGCTCTGCCAGTTCAGCCAGTCGTTGTTATCAGCGTTCAGGATGGCGATACCGTCATCCGGCAGGCCGGTGTAAATCTCACCTTTGGCTTTTGCTACGCCTTCCAGCGAGCCAAAGCCTTCCAGATGCGCAGCCGCGAGGTTATTCACCAGTGCGGCTTCCGGGCGAGTCAGGCTCACGGTCCAGGCGATTTCGCCCTGGTGGTTTGCCCCTAACTCGATCACCGCAAATTCATGTTCTTTGGTCAGGCGGAGTAATGTCATCGGCACGCCGATGTCATTATTGAGGTTGCCCGCGGTATAAAGCGTATTCCCACACTGGCTGAGAATCGCCGCCGTCATCTCTTTCACTGACGTCTTGCCTGATGATCCGGTCAGGGCGACAACGCGCGCAGGGACCTGCTGACGGACCCAGGCGGCCAGCTCACCGAACGCGAGACGCGTATCTTTCACCACAATTTGCGGCAGATCGATATCCAGCTTGCGGCTGACCAGCAGCGCACCGGCGCCGTTCTCTTTGGTCTGTTCAGCAAAATCATGCGCGTCAAAACGCTCGCCTTTCAGCGCCACAAACAGACAGCCTGCGGTGATTTTGCGGGTGTCCGTCGTGACGGCATCAATCGTCAGGTCTTGCCCGTGCAGGTCACCCTGCAGAATGGCAGCGGCCTGGCTTAACGTGATGCTAATCATGCCACGACTCCCAGCAGACGTGCTGCCGTTACGCGGTCCGAGTAGTCCAGACGGCGATTGCCAACGATCTGATAATCTTCATGGCCTTTACCCGCCAGCAGGACAACATCATTCTCCCGCGCCTGCATGATGGTGTTAGTCACGGCTTCCGCACGGCCTTCCACCACGCGAGCGCGGCCCGCGTCCAGCATGCCCGCCAGAATGTCATTGATGATGGCGCGCGGCTCTTCCGTACGCGGGTTGTCATCGGTGACTACCGGAATATCTGCAAACTGCTCGGCAATAGCTCCCATCAGCGGGCGTTTGCCTTTGTCGCGATCGCCGCCGCAGCCAAACACGCACCAGAGCTTCCCTGTGCAGTGCAGGCGCGCCGCTTCCAGCGCTTTTTCCAGCGCGTCCGGCGTGTGGGCATAATCAACCACAACGGTCGGTTTGCCCGGCGCGCTGAACACTTCCATACGGCCGCAAACCGGCTGCAGCCGCGCTGAGGTTTTCAGCAGCTCAGCCATTGGATACCCCAGCGCGAGCAGCGTCGCCAGCGCCAGCAGCAGGTTGCTGACGTTAAACGCGCCCATCAGGCGGCTTTCAATTTCGCCTTCACCCCAGGAAGAGGCAAAGCGGATTGTCGCCCCGCTGTCGTGGTAATTCACTTCAACCGCCTTCAGCCAGCGGCCGTGGCAGTTTGGATTGATATGGTCTTCCATCGACACTGCAACCGCATCCGGCAGCTTCGCCAGCCAGCGGCGGCCCACTTCGTCGTCGGCGTTGATGATGGCTTGTCCGTAATGGTGAGTAGAGAACAGCAGCCATTTCGCAGCTTCGTAATGCTCCATATCACCATGATAATCAAGATGATCGCGGCTCAGATTGGTAAACACGGAAGCGGCAAATTTCAGCGCCGCGACGCGGTGCTGTACCAGACCGTGCGAAGAGACTTCCATCGCAGCAAAGGTTGCCCCCTGCCCTGCCAGACCGGCAAGCACATGCTGTACGTCTACCGCGGAGCCGGTGGTGTTTTCCGTTGGGCTCACTTTGCCCAGCAGGCCGTTACCCACGGTCCCCATCACCGCACCGGTTTCACCCAGCAGCTGGGCCCACTGCGCCATCAGTTGCGTGGTGGTGGTTTTACCGTTGGTACCCGTCACGCCAACCAGGCGCAGCTGGTCGGAAGGTTCGTGATAAAAACGCCCCGCCAGTGCGGAAAGACGCTCGTTTAACTGGCTGAGATAGATAACCGGCACCCCGTGCATTTCACGGATCTCACCGTCGGTTGCCTCATCTTTAGCCTCAGCAATAATGGCAGCCACACCTTGCGCAATCGCCTGCGGGATATAACGACGCCCGTCCGCCTGATGACCGACCACCGCCACAAAAAGATCGCCAGAAGCAGCCACGCGGCTGTCCAGTATCATCTCTCGCAGTGCTCGCTCCGGTGCATTTGGCACCCACGGAGCGAGAAGGTCGCGCAAATTACGATCTGCCACCTGTACCCTCGCCTTGATTAATTACAAATTCACTTTTTTCGCCCGTCGCCAGCGCATCCGGTTCAATGTTCATGGTACGTAACACGCCGCCCATGATAGCCCCGAACACAGGCGCGGAGACGGCGCCGCCGTAGTATTTACCCGCCTGTGGATCGTTAATCACGACCACCAGCGCAAAACGCGGATTGCTTGCAGGCGCAACGCCTGCGGTATAGGCAATGTATTTGTTGATATAGCGGCCATCCGGCCCCACTTTTTTCGCCGTACCGGTCTTGATAGCGATGCGATAACCTTTGATTGCCGCCTTCACGCCGCCGCCGCCGGGCAGCGCCACGCTTTCCATCATATGAACAACAGTACGGACGGTCGATTCCGGGAAGATACGCTCACCGGGAACCGGTGGATCAACTTTGGTAATCGACAGCGGACGATAAACGCCATAGCTGCCGATCGTTGCGTAGACTCGCGCTAACTGTAACGGTGTCACCATTAGCCCGTAGCCGAAAGAGAAGGTGGCCCTCTCTATGTCAGACCACCGTTGTTTTTGAGGATATAAGCCACTGCGTTCTCCGACCAACCCCAAATTGGTCGCCTTTCCAAGCCCAAAACGTGAGTAAGTCTCTACTAACGCTGAGGACGGCATCGCTAACGCCAGCTTTGAAACACCGACGTTACTCGACTTCTGTAACACCCCGGTCAGGGTCAATTCGCTGTAGCGCGCCACGTCTTTGATTTCGTGACCGTTAATTCGGTAAGGAATGGTATTCAGTACGGTATTTTCATTAACGATACCGCGCTGAAGTGCAGTCATGACGACCATCGGCTTAACGGTCGAACCCGGTTCGAACACGTCGGTGATGGTACGGTTACGCATAATATCCTTTTGCGTACCGGTAAGATTGTTAGGGTTGTAGGACGGGCTATTGGCCATCGCCAGCACTTCACCCGTGTTGACATCAACTAACACGGCACTGCCCGATTCCGCTTTGTTAAAGGCCACGGCGTTGTTCAGCTCGCGGTAAACCAGCGCCTGTAACCGCTCATCGATACTCAGCGCAAGGTTGTGTGCTGCCTGGCTGTCCGTTGAGGAAATATCCTCGATCACGCGACCATAGCGGTCTTTACGCACAATGCGCTCACCGGGCTGGCCGGTCAGCCATTTATCAAAGCTTTTTTCAACGCCCTCAATCCCCTGGCTATCAACGTTAGTAAAGCCAATGAGGTGAGCAGTCACTTCGCCGGATGGATAGTACCGGCGGGATTCTTCGCGCAGATGGATCCCCGGCAGCTTCAATTTTTTGATGTAGTCTGCCATGTCAGGATTCACCTGACGCGCCAGATAGATAAAACGCCCTCTCGGGTTGGTATTCACGCGTGAAGATAACTGGTCCAGCGGCATCTTCAGCGCATCCGCAAGGGCCTTCCACCGGTTATCAAGCGTGATGCCGCCAGCATCATGCAGTTCTTTCGGATCGGCCCAGATAGCCTTCACCGGCACGCTCACCGCCAGCGGACGACCCGAGCGGTCGGTGATCATCCCACGGGATGTCGACACTTCCTGGACGCGCAGAGAGCGCATATCGCCCTGGCGTACCAGCATGTCAGGGGCGACGATTTGTAGCCAGGCCACGCGTCCGAGCAGGAAACCCAGCGCCAGTAAAATGCAGCCGCAAAGCAACGCAAAACGCCAACTGACAAAGTTGGCCTGTTCTTCCTGACGTTTTGGTTTTAGCGTTTTTGCCGCTGCTTTCATGCGTCGCGTTTTCCCTTATTTTTGTACTACGATATTTTCCTGCGAAGGATCAACATGCTGCAGCTGCAGCTTTTCCGTTGCGATCCGTTCAACCCGGCTGTGATCGCCGAGCGCGTTTTCTTCAAGGATCAGATTTCGCCATTCAATATCCAGCGCATCGCGTTCCAGTACCATCTGCTCGCGTTGCGCAGTCAATAAACGTGTATGGTGGGCGGTGGTCACCACCGTAACTGCCGTGACAATGATGCAAATGAACAGACAGAGTGGCAGTTTCCCAAACCGCAAAAGATCGTCGCCGATCACGCCAGGCAAGGCATGGCGCTCGTTGCTTCCTAACGAATCCTTAACTTTGCTTAGGGTCTCTGTCACTCTGCCGATCATGCGTTCGTCCTCTCTGCAACACGCAGCACTGAACTACGGGCGCGTGGATTCTCTGCCACTTCTTCTTCGCCCGGCATCAACTTGCCTAATGCTCGCAACTGACGGCCACCCAGCTTCCTGAGTTGTTCTTCCGTCATCGGCAGCCCCGCTGGCACCTGCGGACCGCGGCTTTGTTCACGCATGAAGCGTTTCACAATACGGTCTTCCAGCGAATGGAAGCTGATGATGGATAACCGCCCACCCGGGGCCAGCACGTCGAGCGAGCTTTTTAGCGCCAGCTCTATTTCCTCCAGTTCACTGTTTACCCAGATGCGAACCGCCTGGAAGGTACGGGTCGCGGGATGTTTGTGCTTATCCTTCACCGGTGTCGCCGCCGCGATCACTTCGGCCAACTCTTTGGTGCGGGTCATTGGCTCAATGCGATTGCGCTCAACGATGGCGCGCGCAATACGTTTGCCAAAGCGCTCTTCGCCGAACGTTTTGATGACCCATGCAATATCGGCTTCGTCAGCGGTCTGTAGCCACTCAGCGGCAGACTGACCACGCGTCGGGTCCATCCGCATGTCCAGCGGACCATCACGCATAAAGGAGAAACCACGTTCAGCATCATCAAGTTGGGGTGAAGAGACGCCAAGATCGAGAAGAATCCCGTCGATCTTGCCCGTCAGGCCGCGCTCAGCCACATAATCCGCGAGCGCAGAGAAAGGTCCATGCACGATGGAAAAGCGTGGGTCATTGATGGTCTGTGCAACGGCAATAGCCTGCGGATCGCGATCGATTGCCAGCAGACGTCCTTCCTCTCCAAGCTGGGAGAGAATCAAACGCGAGTGACCACCGCGACCAAACGTGCCATCAATGTAGATGCCATCCGGACGAATATTCAGGCCGTTTACGGCCTCGTCCAGTAACACCGTTTTATGTTTATAATTTTCCATCATATTTATAGAGACAAGTCCTGCAGCCGTTCCGATAATGTCGCGGAATCAGACTGCTCAGCGTCGATATCTTCCTTGACCTGTTGATACCAGGTCGTTTCATCCCACAGTTCAAACTTGTTGAACTGCCCGACCAGCATCACTTCTTTGGTCAGACCGGCATGTTGCCGCAACACAGGGGCAATCAGTAATCGCCCTGCGTTATCCATCTGACATTCACTGGCATGTCCCAATAACAGCCGCTGTACGCGGCGTTCCTGCGGGTTCATGCTCGACAGTCGCGACAGCTTTTGCTCAATAATTTCCCATTCAGGCAAGGGGTAAAGCAGCAGGCAGGGGGAGTTAATGTCAATGGTGCAAACCATTTGACCCGCAGCGTTCTCAATCAGCTGGTCGCGGTATCGGGTTGGTACCGATAAACGCCCTTTGCTGTCGAGATTGACTAACGTAGCTCCACGGAACATGCCAGTCTCACCCCTCCTCACCACTTTAACCCACAAATTCCCACCTAAAGGAGTTTACGGAGCGAGGGAAAAGCTTGTCAAGCCAGGACTCTCCATATAAGGACTCGGAAGCCCTCTATTTACAGAGATAAACAGTCCTGGTTAATAACTGCACAACTGGCGAGGCAAAATTAACGTTATGAATATTTGTAAGAAAAAAACCGAATATGCACACTAGCGTTAAAGCTCACTCAATATCATCGCAGATAAATATAAAGTGTCAGTTTGCGACGCGGGCAGCATTTTATGACAGATTCTCAGGGGATAACAGCGCCAGATTCACCCAGGCACCCGGTAAGCGCAGCGGTTGCCACGTAAGCTGGCAAAGGAGGAGGAAAAACGTCTGATTATTCATCGACCGAAAAGGGTTTGTAACAAAATAATACAAAGAATGCCGTTTAAAATCGACCGGACGTTCTTAAAAAGACAATTTAAAAGCCAGAATGAATTAAGAAAAATAGGTGATTAGGATCCCTCAAGAATTATCCTAATTTCTCTCCGGGAATTATCTGCACGAATTATCGTAACAAAAGGGGGCAGATTTCGCCGCCCCGGTCATTTCATTTTTGGCGGCTTAAAATTCCGCGATGGTAGAGATTACGTTTGATACGCGTCAGGCCCGGCTTCGGCTTGCGCGGCTCATCCAGGCTTGCAAGCACAATCTCCAGCACGCGTTCAGCCACATCGCGGTGACGCTGTGCTACCGCCAGCACCGGGCACTGGAGGAAGTCGAGCAGCTCGTTATCCCCGAACGTGGCAATCGCCAGGTCGGAGGGCAGTTTGCCTTCCCGGCGTAAGGTCACGTCCATGACGCCCTGCAACAGCGCAAACGACGTGGTGAACAGCGCCTGAGGCATCGGATGCGTTTCCAGCCATTTCTCGAACAGCTGCGCGGCGGCTTCACGCTCGTAGCTGTTGGCATAGAGGTAGTGAACCTCGCGCGGATCGTCTTTCCAGGCGGTTCTGAATCCCTGCTCACGCAGGAAGCTCACAGAAAGCTCGGGCAACGCGCCAAGATACAGCACCGTTTCAGCGGGGAACGTTCTCAACTCTGCGGCCAGCATTTCTGCATCATCCTGATCCGCACCCACGACGCTGGTGAAATGCTCGCGATCGAGCGCGCGATCCAGCGCCACAATTGGGAACGGGTCATTCGCCCAGCGCTGGTAGAACGGATGCTCTGGCGGCAAGGAGGTTGACACGATAATGGCATCCACCTGACGCTGGAGCAGATGCTCAATGCAGCGCATCTCGTTATCGGGCTGGTCTTCTGAGCAGGCAATCAGCAACTGATAGCCGCGCTGACGCGCCTGACGTTCAAGATAGTTGGCGATACGGGTATAGCTGGTGTTTTCCAGGTCAGGGATCACCAGACCAATAGAGCGGGTACGCCCGGCACGCAGACCGGCTGCGACAGCATTCGGATGGTAGTTATGCTCACGAACCACCGCCATAACTTTTTCAACGGTCTTGTCGCTAACACGGTACTGCTTTGCTTTACCGTTAATCACATAGCTGGCCGTTGTTCGTGACACGCCGGCTAGCCGGGCGATTTCATCCAGTTTCACAATTGCCCCTTAAAAAAAGAAAAGAGTCCATGGCCCTGTCAAGGTTATGGTTAAATCTTTTAACATCTAAACGCAGAAAAGCCTTCGCGGCAACCGCTTTTATCTGCGTTGTCGGCTGATTACGCAAAAAAAAGCCCGGCTTTGGTGACCGGGCAGAAAGAGGCGAACCTTTTTGACAACTAACGCATAATTTTCTCACCGCGTGACAGACCGACTACACCCGATCTCGCGACCTCGACAATTTTTGCGACATCCCGCACTGACGCCAGGAAAGCATCCAGCTTGTCGCTTGTCCCAACCAGCTGAACCGTATAAAGAGAAGGGGTGACGTCAATAATCTGTCCGCGGAAAATATCCGCATTGCGTTTAACTTCTTCACGCCCGTAGCCGCTGGCCTGGATTTTCACCAGCATGACCTCTCGTTCAACGTAGGCCCCCTGCCCCAGCTCGCTCACGCGCAGCACATCAACCAGCTTATGCAGCTGTTTCTCAATCTGCTCAAGCACTTTGGCATCGCCGACGGTTTGGATCGTCATGCGCGACAGCGTCGGGTCTTCCGTCGGGGCAACGGTCAGGCTTTCAATGTTATAGCCGCGCTGCGCAAAAAGACCAATGACGCGCGACAGTGCGCCAGACTCGTTTTCCAGTAAAACAGATAATATCCGGCGCATATCAGGTTCTCTCCGTTTTGCTTAACCACATTTCATCCATACCACCACCACGAATATGCATCGGATAAACGTGTTCGGTCCCATCAACAATCACATCCATAAAGACGAGGCGGTTGTTTTTAACGTGCTCAAGCGCTTGCGCGAGCTTCGCTTCCAGCTCAGCCGGATCGGTCACCCGCATGCCTACATGGCCGTAAGCTTCAGCAAGACGAACAAAGTCCGGCAGCGATTTCATGTATGACTGTGAATGACGGCCAGAGTAGATCATATCCTGCCACTGCTTCACCATACCGAGATATCCGTTATTCAGGTTCAGCACCAGTACCGGCAGTTCATATTGCAGCGCGGTAGACAGCTCCTGAATGTTCATCTGAATACTGCCATCTCCGGTCACGCAGACGACGGTTTCATTCGGCAACGCCAGCTTCACGCCTAGCGCGGCAGGCAGACCAAAGCCCATGGTTCCTAAACCACCGGAGTTGATCCAGTGTCGCGGTTTATCAAACGGGTAATACAGGGCGGCAAACATCTGGTGCTGTCCCACGTCTGAGGTTACGTACGCCTCACCTTTCGTCAGTCGCCACACCGCTTCGATGACCGCCTGCGGCTTAATGTTTTCGCTTTGCGTGTCATATTTCAGGCACTGACGCGCGCGCCACTGTTCAATCTGCTGCCACCAGTCGCGGATC
Organism: Enterobacter sp. DC4; assembly: GCF_000568095.1. Taxonomy (NCBI): domain Bacteria; kingdom Pseudomonadati; phylum Pseudomonadota; class Gammaproteobacteria; order Enterobacterales; family Enterobacteriaceae; genus Enterobacter; species Enterobacter sp. DC4. The sequence continues at coordinate 141,643 of NZ_AZUB01000003.1, forward strand.
TCATCCAGCGGCTGGGTCGCACTCTCCTGGGTCAGCAGGTCCAGCATTTGCTCCAGAACCTGACGGGCATCACCGACGATCGGCACATCAGCAGCCACTGTTTTTGAAATTGACGTAGGATCGATATCAATGTGCAGCACGGTGGCGTTCGGGCAATACTTTGCCAGGTTGTTGGTGGTGCGATCGTCAAAGCGCACGCCGACGGCAAAGATGACATCGGAATGATGCATCGTCATGTTGGCTTCATAGGTACCGTGCATACCCAGCATCCCCAGCGCCTGACGATGGGTGGCAGGGAATGCCCCCAGCCCCATCAATGACGATGCAACTGGCAGGTTAAGTTTTTCAATGAGTTCACGAAGCTGGACTTCGCAGGCAGAGTTGATCGCCCCGCCACCGACATAGACAACCGGTTTTTTGGCTGCCAGCAGCGTTTGCAATGCCCGCTTGATCTGACCTTTATGCCCCTGCGTTGTTGGGTTATAAGAGCGCATGCTGACCGATTCCGGCCAGACATAAGGCAGCTTGTTTGCCGGGTTCAGGATATCTTTAGGCAGATCGACCACCACCGGTCCTGGACGTCCGCTCGCCGCCAGCCAGAAGGCTTTTTTCAGTACGCCGGGAATGTCTTCTGTTTGCTTGACCAGGAAGCTGTGCTTCACAACGGGACGCGAAATCCCGACCATGTCGCACTCCTGAAAAGCATCGTAGCCAATCAGTGAGGTTGCCACCTGCCCGGAGAGGATCACCAGCGGGATAGAGTCCATATAGGCCGTCGCAATGCCGGTAATGGCGTTTGTCGCGCCGGGGCCGGACGTGACTAGCACCACGCCCACTTCACCCGTCGCACGCGCCAGGCCGTCAGCCATGTGCACCGCCGCCTGCTCGTGACGTACCAGAACATGGTCAATGCCCCCTACCGTATGCAGCGCATCATAAATATCGAGGACCGCACCGCCAGGGTAGCCGAACACTTGCTTTACGCCCTGATCGATCAGCGACCGAACGACCATTTCCGCGCCAGACAACATCTCCATGCTTTGCCTCCAGGCATTTTGTTATAGACGGACTGCCGAATTCATTTCCGCACCGTCTTACGATTGGGATAAACCAATCTTATATTTTGCAGAGTGTTCTTTACCTTAACCGCTCGTTATGAGGCAGGCAATTAGCAAACCCGGGTAGATAAACGGCGCGTAAAGCAGAAAAAGCAGCCGTTAACAGGAGATATGGTTAATTCCTCTGGGAATAGAGGATGGGGTGATAAATCATCGCTGAAAAGCGCGACAATGCAGGAAATCATCTATTTTTGCGTGCCGGCGAGCATCCCGAAAAAAAGCACCACAGAATAAAATAGCAATTATCTAAAAGAACTCAGGATAAATCACATAAACCGATGCGATTTATCCTGATGCGTTTACCGGCGACAGATGCCAACCAGCAACTCTTCCATCCACTGATGCCCTTTATCCCGACCCGCCGCTTCATGCCAGGAAAGATAACAGGTGCGGCTATTTAGCTTGAGCGGCAGAGGTAAAATTTGCAGGTTTAACGGGTCAGAAAACTCTTCTACCAGCCAGCGCGGCGCAATCGCCACCAGTTGCGTCTGGGAGACCACGTTTAATACGCTAACCATGGCCATGCCCTGATACGCCACGCTCGCCTGTTTATCCGCAGTGTCATACCACGGCAGGCTAAAGGAAGCATATCTGTCGAGTGCAACAACGGCGTGCTGCTCGTTATAAACATCGCTTTCTAGCAGCGGAGAATTCAGGCGCGGATGTTTTTTACTGGCGACGAGAACCATTTCATCTTTAAACAGCGGCACACAGGAAAATTCTGGACGACGGAACTCTTCATACCCCAGAACGAATTCAATCTCCTGATAGCGTAACTGATGTTCCGTGTTTTGATTCAGGGATGATTTAAAAACAAGATTGATATTTGGTGCGATCTCTTCAACTTTATTATAAATAATCGACGTTAAATAATTATCTAATGGGCTACAGACGCAAAGATGGAATACGCGCTCGCTGCTTAAGGGTTCAAAGCCCGAGCCCGGCAGCTCGTTTTGTACCAGTTGCAACGCCTGGCGGATGGAGCCGAACAGCTGGAATGCGCGCGCCGTAGGCTGGATCCCTCTTCCGTAACGAACAAACAATTCGTCGTTAAACATGACCTTAAGCCTGGCAACGGCATTACTCACAGCAGGTTGTGACATCCCCAAGGCCTGGGCCGCGCGGGTAATATTCTGTTCCTGCATGACAGCATCAAACACCGTCAGAAGATTAAGATCCACCGTGCGTAACTGCGGTTTAATCCCATCAGTAGCTTGAGGTTGTTTAATATTATTTTCTGACACTTCTGACTCCACTGTCACGCTACACTCCCTTTGCTCACGTACGGTAATCATCTCGAAAATATGATTTATCATGCAAATACGATCAGCAAAAGAGAATTATTTAAAATTCGGAATATATAAAGACTCTATAATAACGAAAATTAATGTGCGCAAATGATATGTTTGACTTTAGGATTTGAATGAAACCATAAACCAAACAAATATACAATTGCCATCAGGTTAATGATGACTTAAGTATTATTAAACTGTTATTGCCATCGCCCTACAGTTAGTTAACAACCTGTTATATCCGTTCGCTTTTCAGCATTATGGAACAGATTCACTGCATTTATAACTTAATGATATTAAAACCTTTTAATCACAACGCATTCTCTTCAGGACATTTCACTCATTTTTAAACAATTATATTTATTTGTTTCTGCAACTCTTTTCTTAAGTCCAAAATTAGACAATTAGTCGGGTCGCGAAAGCTAAAACCAGCACAATTAGCTAAAGTGAATACCCTGCTGATTCCGTCCGTCGGGACCGTTTTCATCGTCAGGGGTTGACATGAACGGCCGTATCCAGTACCACTAAAAGCATATTGAATTTAACGGAGCACGATTCATGATTCGCACCATTCGTTTCACCGGTCTACTACTACTAAACGCATTCACTGTGCGCGGTAGACTGGCGGGCGAAATTCAGCGTTGAATCGTCACCAGTAAGACTAAAAACCCGAGCCACTGCGCGGGTTTTTTTATGCTCGTAGCAAGGCGCCCTAAGACTGACAAGGACCTAACCCATGAGCCAGCAAGTCATTATTTTCGATACTACTTTACGTGACGGTGAACAGGCATTGCAGGCAAGCCTGAGTGTAAAAGAGAAACTGCAGATCGCGCTGGCTCTCGAACGTATGGGTGTCGACGTGATGGAGGTCGGTTTCCCGGTCTCGTCTCCGGGTGATTTCGAATCCGTCCAGACTATCGCCCGCACCATTAAAAACAGCCGCGTTTGCGCTCTGGCGCGCTGCGTAGAGAAAGACATCGACGTTGCTGCCGAGTCATTGAAAGTCGCCGAAGCGTTCCGTATCCACACTTTTATTGCAACCTCACCTATGCACATCGCCACCAAGCTGCGCAGCACGCTGGATGAAGTGATTGAGCGCGCGGTGTATATGGTGAAACGCGCACGCAACTACACCGATGACGTTGAATTCTCCTGTGAAGATGCGGGCCGTACGCCAATCGAAGACCTGGCGCGCGTCGTGGAAGCCGCCATCAACGCGGGTGCGAAAACCATCAACATCCCTGACACCGTCGGCTACACCATGCCGTTTGAGTTCTCCAACATCATTACCGGACTGTACGACCGCGTACCCAATATTGATAAGGCAATTATCTCCGTCCACACCCACGATGATTTGGGTCTGGCCGTGGGTAATGCCATCGCCGCCGTCCACGCCGGTGCGCGTCAGGTAGAAGGCGCGATGAACGGTATCGGCGAACGCGCGGGCAACTGTTCGCTGGAAGAAGTGATCATGGCGATCAAAGTGCGCAAAGACATCATGGACGTGCACACCCGCATCAATCACAACGAAATCTGGCGCACCAGCCAGACCGTCAGCCAGATTTGCAACATGCCCATTCCGGCTAACAAAGCGATTGTCGGCACTGGCGCCTTCGCGCACTCCTCCGGTATTCACCAGGATGGCGTCCTGAAGAACCGTGAAAACTACGAAATCATGACCCCGGAATCCATCGGCCTGAACCAGGTGCAGTTGAACCTGACCTCCCGTTCCGGTCGCGCGGCGGTTAAACACCGTATGGAAGAGATGGGCTATAAGGACAGCGATTACAATATGGATCAGCTGTATGACGCGTTCCTGAAGCTGGCCGACAAAAAAGGTCAGGTGTTCGATTATGACCTGGAAGCGCTGGCCTTTATTAACAAGCAGCAGGAAGAGCCAGAGCACTTCCGTCTGGATTACTTCAACGTGCAGTCCGGCTCCAGCGACATCGCCACCGCCTCGGTCAAGCTGGCCTGCGGTGATGAAATTAAAGCAGAGGCCGCGAACGGTAACGGCCCTGTCGATGCCATCTACCAGGCGATTAACCGCGTCACCGAGTACGACGTGGAGCTGGTGAAGTATGACCTAACGGCCAAGGGCCACGGCAAAGATGCTCTGGGTCAGGTCGACATTGTTGTGACCCACAATGGCCGCCGCTTCCATGGCGTGGGCCTGGCGACCGATATCGTTGAATCCTCCGCGAAAGCGATGGTGCATGTTCTGAACAACATCTGGCGCGCCGCCGAAGTCGAAAAAGAGTTGCAACGCAAAGCTCAGAATAAAGAGAACAACAAGGAAACCGTGTAATGTCGAAGAATTACCATATTGCTGTGTTACCGGGCGACGGTATTGGTCCGGAAGTGATGGCACAGGCGCTGAAAGTACTGGAAGCCGTTCGTACGCGTTTTGCGATGAAAATCACCACCAGCCACTACGACGTGGGCGGTATTGCGATTGATAACCACGGTACGCCACTGCCGAAAGCGACCGTGGAAGGCTGCGAAAATGCCGATGCCGTGCTGTTTGGTTCCGTCGGTGGCCCGAAATGGGAACACCTGCCGCCAGCAGAGCAGCCAGAGCGCGGCGCGCTGCTGCCGCTGCGTAAACATTTCAAGCTGTTCAGCAACCTGCGTCCGGCGAAGCTGTATCAGGGTCTGGAAGAGTTCTGCCCACTGCGCGCGGATATCGCCGCCAACGGTTTCGACATTCTCTGCGTGCGTGAACTGACCGGCGGGATCTACTTTGGTCAGCCAAAAGGGCGCGAAGGCAGCGGACAACACGAGAAAGCGTTCGACACCGAGGTATATCACCGTTTCGAAATCGAACGTATCGCCCACATCGCGTTCGAGTCGGCGCGCAAACGCCGCCATAAGGTGACCTCCATTGATAAAGCGAACGTGCTGCAGTCCTCCATTTTGTGGCGCGAGATTGTGAGTGAAGTCGCTAAGCAGTACCCGGACGTTGCGCTGTCGCACATGTACATCGACAACGCGACCATGCAGCTGATTAAGGATCCGTCCCAGTTTGACGTGCTGCTGTGCTCCAACCTGTTCGGCGATATTCTCTCTGACGAGTGCGCGATGATCACCGGCTCGATGGGCATGCTGCCATCCGCAAGCCTGAATGAAGAAGGCTTTGGCCTGTACGAGCCTGCGGGCGGTTCCGCACCGGATATCGCAGGCAAAAACATTGCCAACCCGATTGCGCAGATCCTCTCCCTGGCCCTGCTGCTGCGCTATAGCCTGGATGCAGGCGATGCGGCAACCGCAATTGAGAACGCCATTAACCGGGCGTTAGAAGAAGGCGTCCGTACCGGCGATTTAGCACGCGGCACGGCGGCAGTCAGTACCGATGAAATGGGCGACATCATTGCCCGCTATGTCGCTGAAGGGGTGTAATCATGGCTAAGACGTTATATGAAAAGTTGTTCGATGCGCACGTTGTTTACGAGGCACCAAACGAAACCCCGCTGCTGTACATTGACCGTCATCTGGTACACGAAGTGACCTCACCTCAGGCATTTGACGGCCTGCGCGCGCACAAGCGTCCGGTACGTCAGCCGGGTAAAACCTTCGCGACGATGGATCACAACGTTTCCACCCAGACCAAAGACATTAACGCCTCGGGTGAGATGGCCCGTATCCAGATGCAGGAGCTGATTAAGAACTGCAATGAATTTGGCGTTGAGCTGTACGACCTGAACCATCCGTATCAGGGCATCGTCCACGTGATGGGGCCAGAACAGGGTATCACCCTGCCGGGCATGACCATCGTCTGCGGTGACTCCCATACCGCGACCCACGGCGCGTTTGGCGCTCTGGCATTCGGGATTGGCACGTCCGAAGTGGAACATGTGCTGGCAACGCAGACCCTGAAGCAGGGCCGCGCCAAAACCATGAAGATTGAGGTGAAGGGTAAAGCCGCACCTGGCATTACCGCGAAAGACATCGTCCTGGCCATCATCGGTAAAACCGGCAGCGCAGGCGGTACCGGCCACGTCGTTGAGTTCTGCGGCGACGCTATTCAGGCACTGAGCATGGAAGGTCGCATGACCCTGTGCAACATGGCCATTGAGATGGGCGCAAAAGCCGGGCTGGTCGCGCCGGACGAAACCACCTTCAACTATGTGAAGGGCCGTCTGCACGCGCCGAAAGGTCAGGATTTTGACGACGCGGTAGCCTACTGGAAAACCCTGACAACCGACGATGGGGCAACGTTTGATACCGTTGTCACGCTGCAGGCAGAAGAGATTGCGCCTCAGGTGACCTGGGGCACCAACCCGGGTCAGGTGATTTCCGTCAACGACAGCATCCCTGACCCGGCCTCCTTCGCCGATCCGGTCGAGCGCGCCAGTGCGGAAAAAGCGCTGGCCTATATGGGGCTGAAGCCTGGCGTGCCGTTGACCGATGTCGCCATTGATAAAGTGTTTATCGGCTCCTGCACCAACTCCCGTATCGAAGATTTGCGTGCCGCCGCCGAAATTGCCAAAGGCCGTAAAGTGGCACCAGGCGTGCAGGCGCTGGTGGTTCCTGGCTCCGGTCCGGTGAAGGCCCAGGCAGAAGCCGAAGGTCTGGATAAGATCTTTATCGAAGCGGGCTTCGAGTGGCGTCTGCCTGGCTGCTCCATGTGTCTGGCGATGAACAATGACCGCCTGAATCCGGGTGAGCGCTGCGCCTCCACCAGTAACCGTAACTTTGAAGGCCGTCAAGGCCGCGGTGGTCGCACCCATCTGGTCAGCCCGGCAATGGCCGCCGCTGCGGCAGTCACCGGCCATTTCGCCGATATTCGCAGCCTGAAATAAGGAGACAATCATGGCAGAGAAATTTACCCAACATACGGGCCGGGTTGTCCCGCTGGACGCCGCTAACGTCGATACTGACGCTATTATTCCAAAACAATTTCTGCAGAAGGTGACGCGTACCGGCTTTGGCGCGCACCTGTTTAACGACTGGCGATTCCTGGACGATAAAGGCGAAGTGCCTAATCCGGAATTCGTTCTGAACTTCCCGGAATACAAAGGCGCCTCCATTTTGCTGGCGCGGGAAAACTTTGGCTGCGGCTCATCCCGTGAACACGCGCCATGGGCGCTCACCGACTACGGCTTTAAGGTGGTCATTGCCCCAAGCTTCGCGGATATTTTTTACGGCAACAGCTTCAACAACCAGCTTCTGCCGGTGACGCTGAGCGATGAACAGGTCGATGAATTGTTCGCGCTGGTTAAGGCGAATCCGGGCATTTCGTTTGAAGTGGATCTGGAAGCGGAAGTGGTGAAAGCCGGGGATAAGTCCTACAGCTTCAGCATTGATGCCTTCCGCCGTCACTGCATGCTGAACGGCCTGGACAGCATTGGTTTAACTCTCCAGCACGAAGCGGCGATTGCCACTTACGAACAAAAACAACCCGCATTTATGAAATAATCCTCCGGCCTGCAGTGTACTCTGCAGGCCGTGTTTTATCCCAATGCTCATCTTCCTTCTGTAAATACTTCGCAAACCCAGCCAATAATGACGTTATATTTAATGTCAATTTAATGTTCCCTGCGCAGAATAATCGCTCAATCAGCTGGCAGCGGAAATTTATCATGGAAAAGAAAAATGGCAATGAGTCTCATCTCCGTTCTCATGAAATACAAAAATGCACAATAGTGAGCGTGATAACAAATAGTTTACTCACCGGCTTTCAGATAGTTGCAGGAATATTCTCAGGCTCACAGGGATTAATTGCTGATGGGATTCATTCTCTTTCCGATTTATCCTCTGACTTTGTCGTTCTGATTGCAAATAAAAAGAGTCAGAAAGCCTCTGATATCGATCATCATTACGGTCATCTGCGTTTCGAAAACGGTGCAAAGCTCATTATTGGCGCTATTCTGCTGCTTGTGGGAGTCGGGATGCTCTGGTCCGCAGGGAATAAACTGCTTCACCCCGAGACGCATCAGCTGGTGAAAGGGGCCGCTCTGTGGGTGGCGATACTGGCGCTGGTAGTGAAGGAAAGCCTGTTCAGATACATGTATGCCACGGGAAAACGTATTCAGTCCTCGCTGCTGATAGCCAATGCCTGGCATGCCCGCTCTGACGCAGCCTCGTCAGTGGTTGTCGCCATCGGTATTGCCGGGAATTTAGTGGGTTTTCACGCGATGGACCTGATTGCGGCCCTGATTGTTGGGATATTTATCGCCCATATGGGTTACAAATTCTCTGCTGATGCCCTGCACGACCTGATGGACCGTTCGCTTGAACCCGAGCTGGAGCATGATATCAAAACGTGTCTTCTCTCAACCGAGGGTGTCACCGGACTCCATGATTTAAAAACCCGCAAGATGGGCGATTTAGCCCTTGTCGATGTCCATCTGGAAGTTAACGGCGAATTAAGCGTAAAAGAAGGGCATCAGATTGCCGTCAATGCCAGAAACAATGTGATGCAAAAATTCAATGTGCTGAACGTGATGACGCATATTGATCCTGCTCGCTAATCGGAACGCATAAATACAGTGTGACGCAACCCACCGTTAAGGTTTCGTTAATTAATCTGCGTCACACTGCATCGCATCAGCTCTCTCATTATTGAGGTAAAAAGCGATGAACCCAACGCTACGCAATACGCTTCCCCATAAAGAAACACCCTTTCTTCGCGTACTGCACATTCTTGTGGCCGTACTGGTGCTGGTCCAGATCATCAATTCTAATTTCACCGATAGTGAAGCCCTCCACGACTCCGGGCTGAACGGAATTGTCACCTGGATGCATATTATTTCCGGGTTTGGTTTAATTTTTTGTGGCATTGCCATGATGGCATGGATGTTAACCCAGCGCGGATTTAAATATTACTTCGCCTGGCTGGCGCTGGATTTTCGCGGAATCGTTGACGATATTCGCACCCTCACGCAGCGTCAGCTTCCTGACGCGCATGCCGGCGGTATGGCGGCAACGGTGCAAGGTTTGGGCGTGCTGGCGCTGCTGGGCGTTGCACTCTGCGGCGCGGCCTGGTTCGTGCTGAACGCCACGCTCGGACCCGTTTCGTCCGTCACGGAATCCGCCTTATATTTGCATAAATTCCTGACGGTCTTTATTGAAACATATTTCTGGGCACACGGTTTCATGGGCCTCGTTCATATGTACCTGACGCTACGCGCGCAGCGTAAATATCAGTGTTCAGAATAAACCGGAGACCGGCGTTCCCGGGCTCCGTTTCATTCATTCGATCACACGTCCTTTACGCGGCAGGTCAGCAGAAGCGTCACGACAGAGAGCGCCGCAATCATCCAGTAGACAGACGCATGCCCATAGCTTTGCGCCAGCGCCCCCTGAATCACGCCTGCCAGAATCACCCCGGTTGAAATACTGTTGGTAAAAAGCGTGGTCGCCGAGCCGGCACGACCGGGCATGAGATCCTGAAACCAGAGCATGCCGATCCCGGCAACAATCCCGATAAACACGGCGTTAAACAGCTGCAGCGCCAGCAACGCTTCACGCGAATGGAAAAGGATCAGCCCCGCGTAGAACAGCACTCCGGCCGCCACGGCAACGATCATCATCCGACGCTTTCCAAAGCGCTTAACGTAGTAACCCGCCAGAATCATCGCCGGAATCTCCAGCCCGGCGGCGGTTCCCATTAAGATCCCCGCGAGTTTGTCCGGTAAACCCAGATCGCTGCTGATCCACAGCGGCATATCGATAATGTACATCGTGTTGCAGGTCCACATCAGCGTGGAGGCAATAAACAGCATGCGGACGTTTTTATCCTGCCAGCCGCTCACCTCGGTGACAGGTTTATCCGTTGCCTGTTCAACGCGCGCCACGGACGGCAGCGCGAAGGCAATCAATGCCAGGCTGATGACAAAAATCCCGGCGGCGATGGAGAACATGGTGGTAAAGCCGTAGTTCAACGCAAGCATGAAGGCCAGCGGCGGACCAATGACCCACGCCAGCGAGAGCTGGGCACGCATCACCGAGCTGAACATCACCACTTCCCGTGCCGAGTTATCCGCATATTCACGGGCCAGCGCGAAAAGCTGTGGCATGGCGGTGTTCGCCAGTGACGCCAGCAGCACGCCGCAGGTAATGAGCGTCAGATAATGACGGTTAAAGGCGAAGAGCAGCGCGTTGCCCACCGCCATGGCGCAGCAAAAGAGGATCAGCCTGCGGCGATCGCCCTGGCTGTCCGATCGTTTCGCCAGCGCGAGGCTGACCAGGATCCCGGCAATGGCGTTAACGGTATAAAACAGGCCGACCCAAAACGGCTGTGCCCCCACCTCGCGGCTGAGAAACAGGCTAAGCGTCGGCGCCTGCAGCGCCCCCGCCACGCCCATCATAAAGGCCACCAGCATAAAAGCGGCATACACGCCGTTCAGGCGTCGCCCCATCGTCATCAACCACAGCATGCGCAAGTCCTTGTGAAAGCGAATCAAAATCGGGTGAAAGAATAAACGAAAAAAGCCAGCAAAAACATTTTGCTGGCGGGTGATAAGCACCAATACTCAGTCACACATGATCGAGGCGAGTTAGCGGGAAGAGGTCGGTGTTGTAACGTCCCACTGCATCAATTCTTCTAACGTTTTCAGCCGTTGCTCTGCACACTGGCGGGCCAGCCAGGACGATCCTTTTGTCGCTGAAAAGTACTGCTGATAAAACTGACGTGCGGTAGACCTCTTCATAATTTACCTCCTCACTTCATCGAGGAGAATTATTGGCCTAATATAGGGATAAATAAATTGCTGGTTTTTTGTCAGGAGTTCCCCTTTTATGCCTTCCGGTCGTCTGCAACAACAGTTTATCCGCCTCTGGCAGTGCTGCGAGGGGCAATCGCAGGAGACCACGCTCAACGAGCTGGCTGACCTGCTTAGCTGTTCCCGCCGTCATATGCGTACGCTGCTCAACACCATGCAGCAACAGGGTTGGTTAAGCTGGGAAGCTGAGGCGGGACGCGGCAAACGTTCGCGGTTGACCTTTCTCTATACCGGGCTGGCGTTGCAGCAGCAGCGCGCGGAAGACCTGCTCGAGCAGGACCGCATCGATCAGCTGGTTCAGCTGGTGGGCGACAAAGCCGCCGTACGCCAGATGCTGGTTTCCCATCTCGGACGCAGTTTTCGTCAGGGTCGGCACATCCTGCGGGTGCTCTACTATCGTCCAATGAAAAATCTGCTGCCCGGCACGGCGTTACGCCGCTCAGAAACCCATATGGCCCGGCAAATCTTCAGCGGTCTGACGCGGATAAATGAGGAAAACGGGGAACTGGAAGCGGATATCGCGCACCACTGGCAGCAACTTTCTCCGCTTCACTGGCGCTTCTTTTTACGCCCCGGCATTCACTTTCACCATGGTCGCGAGCTGGAGATGCACGACGTCATCGCCTCTCTGGAACGCGTCCGAAGGCTGCCGCTCTACTCGCATATTTCGCGTATCCACTCCCCCACGGCCTGGACGCTGGATATCGAGCTGTCGCAGCAGGATAAGTGGCTTCCCTGGCTGCTGGGCTACGTGCCGTCGATGATTTTGCCCGGCGAGTGGGAATCGATGAACAATTTTGCCAGCCTGCCGATTGGCACCGGGCCCTATTCCGTGTCCCGCAATAACAGCAACCAGCTGAAAATCCGCGCGTTCGATGACTACTTTGGCTATCGGGCGCTGATCGACGAAGTCAACGTGTGGGTATTGCCGGATCTCAATGAAGACCTGAGCTGCGGGCTGACGCTTGAAGGCCCCACCACGGGAGAAAAAGCCGTGGAGAGTCGCCTGGAGGAGGGATGCTACTATCTCCTCTTTGACCGCCGCACCCACCGCGGGGCAAACCAGGCCGTCCGCAAGTGGATCAGCCACGTGTTGTCCCCTGCCAATCTGATCTACCATGCGGAAGCGCAGTACCAGACATACTGGTTCCCGGCCTACGGCCTGCTTCCGCGCTGGCACCACGCCCGCCCGTCGCACTGCGACAAGCCCGCAGGGCTGGAGTCTATCACCCTGACCTACTACCGCGAGCACGTGGAGCATCGTTTTATCGCGAGGATCATGACACGCCTGCTGGCAGCCGAAGGAGTAATGCTGGAGGTCAAGGAAGTTGACTATGACGAGTGGCACCAGGGGGATATCACCAGTGATATCTGGCTTAACAGCGCCAACTTCACCCTGCCGCTCGATTTCTCGCTCTTCTCGCACCTGTATGAAGTCCCGCTGATCCAGCACTGCATCGACCGTGACTGGCAGCAGGATGCCGCCCAGTGGCGCGCGGGCGAGATGAATCTTGCCGTGTGGTGCCAGCAGCTACTGGCCGAACAGACCATCGTCCCGTTGATCCACCACTGGCTGATGATCCAGGGCCAGCGCAGCATGCGCGGCCTGCGGATGAATACCCTGGGCTGGTTTGATTTTAAATCCGCCTGGTTTGCGCCCCCGGAGCCATAACGCTTTCGTAATATTCACCAAATCATTACAATAGCGCCGTTCTCAACGGGGTGCTGCATCACAGATGTGCGCTGAGATAATACCCGTCGAACCTGATCCGGATAACGCCGGCGAAGGGATTTGAGGCTGTCGCTCAAAATCCTTTGCCACTCAACTTTGAGGTGCAAAGTGTTAAAAAAAGTTCTCCCCCTGCTGGCGCTGTTTGCGCTGCCTGCTTTTGCGAAGCCCGTCCTGACGGTCTACACCTATGACTCCTTCTCTGCCGACTGGGGCCCTGGCCCGGCAGTCAAAAAAGCCTTTGAAGCCGACTGCAACTGCGAGCTGAAGTTCGTGGCGCTGGAAGATGGCGTTTCGCTACTCAACCGTCTGCGCATGGAAGGGAAAAACAGCAAGGCCGACGTGGTGCTCGGGCTGGATAACAACCTGCTGGAAGCCGCCTCGCAAACCAAACTGTTTGCCAAAAGCGGCGTCGCGGCCGATGCCGTTAACGTGCCTGGCGGCTGGAAGAACGACACCTTTGTGCCGTTCGATTACGGCTACTTTGCTTTTGTTTATGACAAAAATAAGCTGAAAAACCCGCCGAAGAGCCTGAAAGAACTGGTGGAAAGTGACCAGAAATGGCGCGTGATTTATGAAGATCCGCGTACCAGCACGCCGGGGCTGGGCCTGCTGCTGTGGATGCAAAAGGTCTACGGGGATAAAGCACCGGAAGCGTGGCAGAAGCTGGCCGCCAAAACCGTCACCGTGACCAAAGGCTGGAGCGAAGCCTATGGCCTGTTCCTGAAAGGCGAAAGCGACCTGGTGCTGAGCTACACCACCTCCCCGGCATACCACATTATCGCCGAGAAGAAAGACAACTACGCTGCGGCTAATTTCGCTGAAGGGCACTACCTGCAGGTGGAAGTGGCCGCGCGTACCGCCGCCAGCAAACAGCCGGAGCTGGCCGAGAAGTTCCTGAAATTCATGGTTTCACCGGCGTTCCAGAATGCCATTCCCGCAGGCAACTGGATGTATCCGGTCGCTAACGTTGCGCTGCCACCAGGTTTTGAGCAGCTGACCAAACCAACAACCTCGCTGGAGTTTACGCCGCAGCAGGTCGCCGCGCAGCGTGCAGCATGGGTAAGTGAATGGCAACGCGCCGTCAGCCGTTGATTCCCGGCTGGCTACTTCCCGGGCTGCTCGCCGCCATAGTGATGGTGGTGGTCAGCCTGGGGGCTTTTCTTGCACTGTGGTTCAACGCGCCAGAGAGCGATCTGCTCGCCCTCTGGCACGACAGTTACCTCTGGCACGTGATCCAATTCTCCTTCTGGCAGGCGTTTCTTTCTGCCCTGCTCTCGGTGATCCCGGCCATTTTTCTGGCGCGCGCCCTGTATCGGCGGCGTTTCCCCGGCAGGCAGGCCCTGCTGCGCCTGTGCGCCATGACGCTGATCCTGCCCGTGCTGGTGGCGGTATTCGGCATTTTGAGCGTTTACGGTCGCCAGGGCTGGCTGGCATCGCTGTTCGGCCAGCTTGGTCTGGAATGGTCATTCTCGCCTTACGGACTGCAGGGCATCCTGCTGGCACACGTCTTTTTCAATATGCCGATGGCAACGCGCCTCTTTTTGCAGGCTCTGGAGAACATTCCCGGCGAGCAGCGCCAGGTTGCCGCCCAGCTCGGCATGCGTGGCGTGTCGTTCTTCCGCTTTGTCGAATGGCCGTGGCTGCGCCGCCAGATCCCGCCCGTGGCGGCATTAATCTTCATGCTCTGCTTTGCCAGCTTTGCCACCGTGCTGTCGCTCGGCGGCGGGCCGCAGGCCACCACCATTGAGCTGGCGATTTACCAGGCGCTGAGTTACGACTACGATCCCGGTCGCGCCGCGCTGCTGGCGATAGTCCAGATGGCATGCTGCCTTGCCCTGGTCCTGTTGAGCCAGCGGCTGAGTAAAGCCATTCCTGCAGGCAGTCACCAAATAACCGGCTGGCGCGATCCGCAGGACAGCCTGCACAGCCGCGTCAGCGATTTTGTCCTGATCGGGCTGGCGCTCCTGCTTCTGTTGCCGCCGCTGCTGGCCGTTATCGTTGACGGACTGAACCTCAATCTCCTGTCTGTCCTGCAACAGCCCGTCCTCCGGCAAGCCACCTGGACCTCGCTGCGTATCGCGCTGGCTGCCGGATTACTGTGCGTCATCCTGACCATGATGCTGCTGTGGAGCAGCCGTGAGCTTTACGCCCGCCAGGCGCAAAAAGCCGGACAAATGCTGGAGCTGACGGGCATGCTGATTCTGGCGATGCCGGGGATCGTGCTGGCGACGGGCTTCTTTTTGCTGTTCAACAGCACCATCGGCCTGCCGGAAAGCGCCGACGGCATCGTGATCTTTACCAACGCCTTAATGGCCATCCCTTATGCGCTCAAGGTGCTGGAAAACCCGATGCGCGACGTCAACAGCCGCTACAGTTTGCTGTGCCAGTCGCTGGGCATGCAGGGCTGGCAGCGGCTGAAGGTGGTCGAACTGCGCGCGCTAAAACGTCCGCTGGCACAGGCGCTGGCGTTTGCCTGCGTGCTCTCTATTGGAGACTTTGGGGTCGTGGCGCTGTTCGGCAATGACGATTTCCGCACGCTGCCCTACTGGCTCTATCAGCAAATCGGCTCTTACCGCAGTCAGGACGGCGCGGTCACCGCGCTGTTACTGCTGCTGCTGTGCTTTGCCTTATTTACCGTTATTGAGAAACTTCCGGGGCGTGATGTTAAAACTGACTGATGTAACCTGGCTTTATCAGCATCTGCCGATGCGCTTCACGCTCTCCGTGCGCCAGGGAGAGATGATCGCCGTGCTTGGCCCAAGCGGCGCAGGAAAAAGCACGCTGCTTAATCTGGTTGCGGGTTTTCTGCAGCCGGCAAGCGGATCGATCGTCATAAATAACCGGGATCATACCCACACGCCGCCCGCAAAACGTCCTGTCTCAATGCTGTTTCAGGAAAACAACCTGTTTACCCACCTGACGGTGCGGCAAAACATCGCGCTGGGAATGCACCCGGGACTCAGGCTGAACGATGACCAGCGCCATAAGCTGGAGATCATTGCCGCACAGATGGGGATCACCGGGTTTATCGACAGGCTGCCGGGCGAGCTCTCCGGCGGCCAGCGTCAGCGCGTGGCGCTGGCACGTTGTCTGGTGCGCGAACAGCCGATACTGCTGCTGGATGAGCCGTTCTCGGCGCTCGATCCCGCGCTGCGTCAGGAGATGCTGGCCCTGGTGCAGGAGGTCTGTCAGCGCCAGCAACTGACGATGCTGATGGTTTCGCACAGTATTGAGGATGCCGCACGGATTGCGCCGCGATCGGTGGTCGTTGCTGAAGGGCGAATTGCGTGGGATGGGAAGACGGAAGAGCTGCTCAGTGGTCAAGCGGGGGCGTCTTCACTGTTGGGCATTCGCGCGGTCTGATGCCCTCTCCCACGGGGAGAGGGAAATAGTCCTTAACGACTGACCACTTTCAATAAAATCTCACCGTACACCGGCATCAGCGGGTGACGAATCAGCGCCACCAGAGCCACCGCCGCCACGCCCAGCGTTAGCGGGGCCAGCCAGAGCAGGCGAGTACGCGGGAGGTAGCGCGTCAGGCGATCGATATTCGCTTTCCCGCTGCGCCACAGCCGCCAGCAGAGCCATGCCGCCAGCCACAGTAGCACAGCCGTGCCCAGCAGCAGCCACTTAAACTCACCGCTTTGCATACCGTCAGGAATATCAATGGCAGCACCCGCGAGGATCCCCGGCAGGAAGTAGAACGGCGGCCAGAAGACGCAGCCGATAATGTTTGGCACCACGAATTTCGCGACGGGCAGATCCAGCATCCCCGCCACCATCGGCACCAGCGGACGCGTTGGCCCAACGAAGCGGCCGACGAGGATGGTAAACATGCTGTGCTGGTGCAGCGCATGCTCGGTCTTATCCAACAAGGCTTTGTTCTTTTTCATGAACGACCAGCGGTGCAGCGGCTTCTTAAAGCGCCAGCCCAGCCAGAAGGAGATCCAGTCGCCCAGCAGGCAGCCGATAATCCCGGCCAGCCACGCCTGCCAGAAATTGACCTCACCGCTGCCGATCAGCGCGCCAAGCCCCGCCATCATCACGGTGCCGGGCAGGATCAGCCCAACCAGCGCCAGCGACTCCAGAAACGCCACCAGCGCCACGGCGATGAGTGAGTACATAACGGACTGGGTAATAAAATGTTCCAGCAATGCCTGCATAACTATTCCGGTCAGAAAACGAATCAGCGATTCTGCTTAGCGCCCCGCACCGCGTCAAGGCAACAATTGTCTGAATAGTTTACAGGTTGCTTCCCGCATTCACCTGTTTGTTTATCTTTTTTTACCGTTTATTCACATCCCGCGCGGAATTCACTCGGGCTGGCACCGGTACATTTTTTAAATACGCGGGAGAAATAGAGCTGATCCTCAAAGCCCACGTTGCGCCCCACGGTGGCGATGGGCATCCGGGTGGTGCTGAGCAGCAGCTTCGCCTGGCTGATCCGCTGGTCCTCGCGCCAGCTCAACACGCTGACGCCCAGCTGCTGGCGAAACAGATGCGACAGACGCGACGGCGAAAGGCAGACGTGCTGGGCAACGCTGGCGATATCAAACTGGCTGTCAGCAAGGTGGTCGCTGATGTACTGGCAGGCGTCGCGCACGCGGTTATCCAGCGGGGGATTAAGCGACTCGTTAATCGCTTCCATGCGGCGCAGCAGCAACTGTTCGAGCAGGTTAATCGCCAGCAGTTCAGCGTAACGACCACCGGCCTGTCCCGCCTCGATAATCTGCGCAAAAAGCTCGCGAAACTGCGCCAGATGAACCTCATCCGGGCGATAAAAACCGGTGTGCGCAAAAATAGCCGGCCAGGAAAGCCACTCCTGCCAGTAGGCGCGCGGACGGAAATAGACCCACTGGTGATACCACTCTTTGGCATCCGGATGACGGCCATAGTGGTGGATCTCCCCCGGCGGGAACAGCAGGATATCGCCGGGACGGCAGACAAAGTGCTGGTCACCGTTCTTGATGATCCCTTCCCCTCGCACGGTCAGGTTGAGGATATATCCTTTCATCCCGAGCGGTCGGTCGACGTAAAAGTCGAGATATCCCTCAGCCTCGATAGGGGTCAGTCCCGCCACAAGGTGCGCGTTAAACGAGTATCCCGGCAGCAGGGGATCGTTTTGCGTTTCGGCCATAGATTCAGTTCTCCCAAGGGTCCTGAAGGAAACCAATTGTCCATATCATTAAAAGCAGCTTAAAAATGGCCCGCGAAAAGATCCAAAAAGCATCACGCCGCTTTTACGTCCGCCATGTTTCAGCCTTTCCCCCTGATTTCTCCGCCTGAGCAGGCAGATAAGCAGTAACAAAAGTGTCTATAAGTGCGGCAGAAATGTCCACATTGAATATTTGCACGGCGTCACACTTTCCGTTGTAACAGCAATTTAGTCCATAAGATTAGCGGATCCTGCCTGACGACTTTTGTCCCCAGTCTCTAATGTTCTTCCATACCTCTTTTTTCGATGGAGCAACACCATGGCAATTGCGATTGGCCTCGATTTTGGCAGCGACTCGGTTCGCGCGCTGGCAGTGGACTGTACGTCCGGCCAGGAGATAGCAACCAGCGTTGAGTGGTACCCGCGCTGGCAAGAGGGGCGCTACTGCGATGCGCCAAACAACCAGTTCCGCCACCACCCGCGTGACTACATTGAGTCGATGGAAGCGGCGATCAAAACCGTCCTGGCTGAACTGACGGACGCCCAGCGGGCTGAGATTGTCGGCATTGGCGTCGACAGCACCGGCTCCACGCCAGCCCCTGTGGATGCCGAAGGCCGCGTGCTGGCGCTGCGTCCTGAGTTTGCCGACAACCCGAACGCCATGTTCGTGCTGTGGAAAGACCATACCGCCGTGGAAGAGGCCGAAGCCATCACCCGCCTGTGCCATCAGCCGGGCAAAACGGACTACTCGCGCTACATCGGCGGGATTTATTCCAGCGAATGGTTCTGGGCCAAGATCCTCCACGTCAGCCGTGCCGACGCCGCCGTCGCGCAGGCTGCGGCGTCATGGGTTGAGCTGTGCGACTGGGTGCCTGCCCTGCTCTCCGGCACCACGCGTCCACAGGATATCCGCCGCGGTCGCTGCAGTGCCGGGCATAAATCCCTGTGGCATGAAAACTGGGGCGGCCTGCCTCCGGCCGCGTTCTTCGATGAGCTCGACCCGATCATCAACAAGAGCCTGACATACCCGCTGTTTACCGACACCTTTACCGCCGATATTCCCGTCGGCACCCTCTGTGAGGAGTGGGCGACGCGTCTCGGTCTGCCGCAAAACGTGGCGATCTCCGGCGGCGCGTTTGATTGCCATATGGGCGCCGTGGGCGCGGGCGCGCAGCCAAACACGCTGGTCAAAGTCATCGGGACCTCCACCTGCGACATCCTGACGGCGGATAAAGCCACCGTCGGCGACCGCGCGGTAAAAGGCATCTGCGGCCAGGTGGACGGCAGCGTGGTGCCGGACTTTATTGGCCTCGAAGCCGGTCAGTCAGCGTTTGGCGATATCTACGCCTGGTTTGGCCGCGTGCTGGGCTGGCCGCTGGATCGGCTGGCGGCGGCGCATCCTGAACTGAAAACCCAGATAGCCGAGAGCAAAAAGCAGCTTCTGCCGCAGCTCACCGAAGCCTGGGCAAAAAATCCGTCTCTCGAACATTTGCCGGTGGTGCTGGACTGGTTTAACGGCCGCCGCACGCCGTTTGCCAACCAGCGTCTGAAAGGGGTGATCGCGGATCTCAATCTGGCGACCGACGCGCCTGCGCTGTTCGGCGGACTGATTGCCGCCACCGCCTTTGGTGCCCGCGCCATTATGGAGTGCTTCACCGAGCAGGGCATCGACGTGAACAACGTGATGGCGCTGGGCGGCATCGCCCGTAAAAACCCGGTGATCATGCAGGCCTGCTGCGACGTGCTGAACCGTCCGCTGCAGATTGTGGCCTCCGATCAGTGCTGCGCGCTGGGCGCGGCGATTTTCGCCGCCGTGGCCGCAGGCGTTCATGCGGATATCCCGACCGCGCAGCAGCACATGGCGAGCGCCGTCGAAAACACACTCCAGCCGCGTACTCAACAGGCACAACGCTTTGAACAGCTTTATCAGCGCTACCAGCAATGGGCAAAAAGCGCCGAACTTCACTATCTCCCTGTCGCCGCCCCGGCCAAAAGCACCGCGGACACTACGGCAACCCTGACCCATTAAGGACACGATGATGACCATTTTTAATAATTATGAAGTGTGGTTTGTAATTGGCAGCCAGCATCTGTACGGACCGGAAGCGCTGCAGCAGGTGACGAAACATGCGGAGCACGTCGTTAACGCGCTGAACGCGGAAGCCAAACTGCCGTGCAAACTGGTGCTGAAACCGCTGGGCACGACGCCGGATGAAATTACCCACATCTGCCGCGACGCCAACTACGACGATAAATGCGCCGGCCTGGTGGTGTGGCTGCACACCTTCTCACCCGCCAAAATGTGGATCAACGGCCTGTCTATCCTCAACAAACCGCTGCTGCAGTTCCATACCCAGTTCAACGCCTCCCTGCCGTGGGACAGCATCGACATGGACTTTATGAACCTGAACCAGACCGCGCACGGCGGCCGCGAGTTCGGCTTCATCGGCGCGCGTATGCGTCAGCAGCACGCGGTGGTCACCGGCCACTGGCAGGATGGCAAGGCGCAACAGCGTATCGGCTCCTGGATGCGTCAGGCGGTCTCTAAACAGGACACCCGCCACCTGAAAGTGGTACGTTTCGGGGACAACATGCGTGAAGTGGCGGTCACCGACGGCGACAAAGTGGCCGCGCAGATCAAGTTCGGCTTCTCCGTGAATACCTGGGCCGTGGGCGACCTGGTGCAGGTGGTGAATGAAATCAGCGACGGCGACGTGAGCGCGCTGGTGGACGAATACGAAAGCAGCTACCGCCTGACGCCTGCGGCACAAATCAACGGCGACAAGCGTCAGAACGTGCTGGACGCGGCGCGCATCGAGCTGGGCATGAAGCGCTTCCTGGAACAGGGCGGCTTCCACGCCTTTACCACCACCTTTGAAGATCTCCACGGCCTGAAACAGCTGCCGGGTCTGGCGGTACAACGTCTGATGCAGCAGGGCTACGGCTTTGCGGGCGAAGGCGACTGGAAAACTGCCGCTCTGCTTCGCATCATGAAGGTGATGTCGACCGGTCTGCAGGGCGGCACCTCCTTTATGGAGGACTACACCTACCACTTCGAAAACGGCAACGACCTGGTGCTCGGCTCGCACATGCTGGAAGTGTGTCCTTCCATCGCGGTAGAGGAAAAACCGATCCTCGACGTGCAGTACCTCGGCATCGGCGGTAAAGCCGATCCGGCGCGTCTGATCTTCAACACCCGCACGGGCCCGGCCATCAACGCCAGCCTGATCGACCTCGGCGATCGTTTCCGCCTGCTGGTGAACTGCGTCGATGCGGTTGAAACGCCACATTCTCTGCCGAAACTGCCGGTCGCCAACGCCCTGTGGAAAGCACAGCCTGACCTGCCAACCGCCTCAGAGGCCTGGATCCTGGCCGGTGGCGCGCACCACACGGTGTTCAGCCACGCGCTGGATCTGAACGACATGCGTCAGTTCGCCGAGCTGCACGACATCGAGCTTACCGTGATTGATAACGATACCCGCCTGCCCGCCTTCAAAGACGCGCTGCGCTGGAATGAAGTCTATTACGGTTCAAAACGCTAAGCCCTGAATGCCCGGTGGCACTGCGTTTACCGGGCCTACGGTTTCGTAGGCCGGATAAGCGAAGCGCCATCCGGCAGGAGACAACTATGTTAGACGATCTCAAACGTCAGGTGCTCGAAGCCAACCTGGCGCTGCCGAAACATAATCTGGTGACCCTGACCTGGGGCAACGTCAGCGCCGTTGATCGGGAAAAAGGCGTGTTCGTGATTAAGCCTTCCGGCGTGGATTACACGGTGATGACCGCAGACGATATGGTGGTTGTCAGCCTCGAGACCGGCGAAGTGGTGGAAGGCAACAAAAAACCGTCCTCCGATACGCCCACTCACCGCCTGCTCTATCGGTCATTCCCGACCATCGGCGGCATCGTGCATACCCATTCGCGCCATGCCACCATCTGGGCGCAGGCGGGCCAGTCCATCCCGGCGACCGGTACCACACACGCGGACTACTTTTACGGCACCATTCCCTGCACGCGTCTGATGACCGATGCAGAAATCAACGGTGAGTATGAGTGGGAAACCGGCAACGTGATTGTCGAAACCTTCGAAAAACAGGGGATCGACGCGGCGCAGATGCCCGGCGTGCTGGTGCACTCCCACGGCCCGTTTGCCTGGGGGAAAAACGCGGAGGACGCGGTGCATAACGCCATCGTGCTCGAAGAGATCGCCTATATGGGGATCTTCTGTCGCCAGCTGGCACCGCAGCTGCCGGATATGCAGCAAACCCTGCTGGATAAGCATTACCTGCGCAAGCACGGTGCGAAGGCCTACTACGGGCAGTAAGCTGTATATAAACCCAGCATTAAAATCTTAACCAGGCTATAATCAGGCCTGGTTTTGTTTTCTGGGATAACGGCGTGGCGCAGGCGCAAGAAGGTTTTTTACTGACCCGACACTGGCGGGATACCCCTCAGGGCACCGAGGTCGCGTTCTGGCTGGCGACAGACAACGGTCCGCTGCACGTTACGCTGCCCCCGCAGGAATCCGTGGCCTTTATTCCTGAAGCCCACGTCGAAAACGTGAAACAGCTGCTGCGCGGCGAAAACGGCTGGCGCATTACCCCGCTTGAACTGAAAGATTTCCACCGCCAGCCGGTTTACGGCCTCTACTGCCGCGCCCATCGACAGCTGATGCGCTATGAAAAACTGCTCCGCGAGGCGGGCGTGACGCTCTACGAAGCCGATATCCGCCCACCGGAGCGCTTTCTGATGGAGCGGTTTATTACCGCCCCCGTCTGGGTCGACGGCACCGCGCATAGCGGCAGCCTCGTTAATGCGCGCCTGAAGCCGAACCCGCACTACCGCCCACCGCTGAAGTGGGTCTCCCTGGATATCGAAACCACCCGTCACGGCGAACTGTACTGCATTGGCCTGGAAGGCTGTGGCGATCGGGTTGTCTATATGCTTGGGCCGCCGAATGGTGATGCCACCGCGCTGGATTTCCGGCTTGAGTACGTCAACAGCCGCCCGCAGCTGCTGGAGAAGCTTAACCAGTGGTTTGCCGACTACGATCCCGATGTTCTGATCGGCTGGAACGTGGTGCAGTTTGACCTGCGCGTGCTGCAAAAACACGCCGAGCGCTACCGCATCCCGCTGATGCTTGGGCGCGGCAACAGCGAGCTGGAATGGCGCGAACACGGTTTTAAGAATGGCGTTTTCTTCGCACAGGCTAACGGCCGCCTGATTATTGACGGCATCGAGGCGCTCAAATCCGCCTTCTGGAGCTTCTCTTCCTTCTCCCTTGAAGCAGTGGCGCAGGAGCTGCTTGGCGAAGGTAAATCCATCGATAACCCCTGGGACAGAATGGACGAGATCGACCGGCGCTTTAACGAAGACAAGCCCGCGCTCGCCACCTATAACCTGAAAGACTGCGAGCTGGTCACGCAGATATTCCACAAAACCGAGATTATGCCGTTCCTGCTGGAGCGCGCGACGGTTAACGGCCTGGCGGTCGACAGGCACGGTGGCTCGGTTGCCGCCTTTAGCCATCTCTACTTTCCCCGAATGCACCGGGCAGGTTATGTCGCCCCTAACCTCGGGGACGTGCCGCCGCAGGCCAGCCCCGGCGGCTACGTCATGGATTCCCGGCCAGGATTGTATGACTCCGTTCTGGTCCTGGACTACAAAAGCCTGTACCCGTCGATCATCCGTACCTTCCTGATCGATCCCGTCGGGCTGGTTGAGGGCCTGGCCCAGCCGGATGATGAGCACAGCACCGAAGGCTTCCTCGGCGCACGCTTCTCGTGGGAAAAACACTGTCTGCCTGACATCGTGGGAAACATCTGGAACGGCCGCGACGAGGCCAAGCGCCACGGTAACAAGCCGCTATCACAGGCGCTGAAAATCATCATGAACGCCTTTTACGGCGTGCTGGGCACCAGCGCCTGTCGCTTCTTTGACCCGCGCCTGGCGTCGTCGATCACCATGCGCGGGCACGAGATCATGCGCCAGACCAAAGCGCTGATTGAATCCCGGGGCTATGACGTCATCTACGGCGACACCGACTCCACCTTTGTATGGCTTAAGGGCGCGCATTCGGAAGAAGACGCCGCGCAAATCGGTAAAGCGCTGGTCGCCTTCGTGAACGACTGGTGGCAGAAACATCTGCAGAAAGCGCGGTTAACCAGCGCGCTGGAGCTGGAATTTGAAACCCATTTCGCCCGCTTTTTAATGCCCACCATTCGCGGTACCGATCAGGGCAGCAAGAAGCGCTACGCCGGGCTGATTCAGGAAGGCGACGCGCAGCGGATGGTATTTAAAGGGCTCGAGACAGTCCGTACCGACTGGACGCCGCTGGCGCAGCAGTTCCAGCAGACGCTCTATCTTCGGGTGTTCCGCAATGAGCCCTATCAGGACTATGTGCGCGAGACGATAGCCAGCCTGATGGCGGGCGAACTTGACGCGCAGCTGGTGTACCGCAAGCGCCTGCGCCGCCCGCTGGCGGAGTACCAGCGTAACGTTCCTCCGCACGTACGCGCCGCGCGTCTCGCGGATGAAGAAAACGTACGCCGCGGCCGCGCGCCGCAGTATCAAAACCGGGGGACCATCAAATACGTCTGGACCATTAGCGGCCCGGAACCCGTGGATTATCAGCGTTCTCCGCTGGATTACGAACACTATCTGACGCGTCAGCTTCAGCCGGTTGCCGACGGAATTTTGCCCTTCATCGACGATGATTTTGCTACACTAGTGACAGGGCAACTTGGCCTATTTTGACGCGTGACGAAATGGCTGCCATCCAGTACCATAGCGCCCTTTCCATTCCCGGACCCATTTTTCGATGACCGTCTTTTTTGACGGGGGTCGAACTATTGCCTGCAATTAAAGATTAGAGCCGAACAACTATGCCTTTTACACTTGGTCAACGCTGGATCAGCGATACAGAAAGCGAACTTGGATTAGGAACCGTCGTAGCAATCGATACGCGTATGGTTACCCTCCTCTTCCCAGCCACCGGTGAAAACCGTCTGTACGCTCGCAATGACTCCCCTGTTACCCGCGTGATGTTTAATCCGGGTGACACCGTGACCAGCCATGACGGCTGGCAGCTCAAGATTGAAGACGTAAAAGAAGAGAATGGACTGCTCGCCTACATCGGGACTCGTCTGGACACCGACGAGGCCAATGTTATCCTGCGTGAAGTGCTGCTCGACAGCAAGCTGGTGTTTAGCAAGCCGCAGGACCGCCTGTTTGCCGGGCAAATCGACCGTATGGATCGCTTCTCGCTGCGCTATCGCGCGCGTAAGTTCCAGAGTGAACAGTACCGCATGCCGTGGAGCGGCCTGCGCGGCCAGCGCACCAGCCTGATCCCCCACCAGCTGAACATCGCCCATGACGTGGGCCGTCGCCACGCGCCGCGCGTGCTGCTGGCAGATGAAGTGGGTCTGGGTAAAACCATCGAAGCGGGCATGATCCTGCATCAACAGCTGCTTTCCGGCGCTGCCGAACGCGTGCTGATTGTGGTGCCAGAAACCCTGCAGCACCAGTGGCTGGTTGAGATGCTGCGCCGCTTTAACCTGCGTTTCTCGCTGTTCGACGACGAACGCTATGCCGAAGCGCAGCACGATGCGGACAACCCGTTTGAAACCGAACAGCTGGTGATTTGCTCCCTGGACTTCGTGCGCCGCAGCAAGCAGCGTCTTGAGCACCTGTGCGATGCTGAATGGGACCTGATGGTGGTCGACGAAGCGCACCACCTGGTCTGGAGCGAAGATGCGCCGAGCCGCGAATATATGGCTATCGAGCAGCTTGCCGAGCGCGTGCCTGGCGTCCTGCTGCTGACCGCAACGCCGGAGCAGCTGGGGCTGGAAAGCCACTTTGCCCGTCTGCGCCTGCTCGATCCAAACCGTTTCCACGATTTTGCGCAGTTTGTGGAAGAACAGAATAACTACCGTCCGGTCGCGGATGCCGTCGCCATGCTGCTGGCGGGCAAGCGTCTTTCAAATGACGAACTCAACACCCTGAGCGATCTGATTGGCGAGCAGGATATCGAGCCGCTTCTGCAGGCCGCGAACAGCGAGAGCGACAACGCGGAATCCGCGCGCAAAGAGCTGATCGACATGCTGATGGACCGCCACGGCACCAGCCGCGTGCTGTTCCGAAACACCCGTAACGGTGTCAAAGGCTTCCCGAAACGCGAGCTGCACACCATCAAGCTTCCGCTGCCGACGCAGTATCAGACGGCGATTAAAGTATCCGGCATTATGGGCGCGCGCAAAACCCAGGAAGAGCGCGCCCGCGACATGCTTTATCCGGAACAAATCTACCAGGAATTTGAAGGCGATACCGGCACCTGGTGGAACTTCGATCCGCGCGTGGAGTGGCTGATGGGCTACCTGACCGCGCACCGCTCCCAGAAAGTGCTGGTGATCTGCGCCAAAGCGGCCACCGCGCTGCAGCTGGAGCAGGTCCTGCGCGAGCGCGAAGGTATTCGTGCCGCCGTGTTCCACGAAGGCATGTCCATCGTCGAGCGCGACCGCGCCGCGGCGTGGTTCGGCGAAGAGGACAGCGGCGCACAGGTTCTGCTGTGCTCGGAAATCGGCTCTGAAGGCCGTAACTTCCAGTTCGCCAGCAACCTGGTGATGTTCGATCTGCCGTTTAACCCCGATCTGCTGGAGCAGCGTATCGGCCGTCTGGACCGTATTGGTCAGGCGCATGATATTCAGATCCACGTGCCGTATCTGGAAAAAACCGCGCAGTCCGTGCTGGTACGCTGGTTCCACGAAGGTCTGGACGCGTTTGAACATACCTGCCCGACGGGCCGCACCATTTACGATCAGGTGCATGGCGATCTGATCGGCTACCTGGCCGCGCCGGAAAACACCGACGGCTTTGACGATCTGATTAAGTCCTGCCGCGAGAAGCACGACGCGCTGAAAACGCAGCTGGAACAGGGTCGCGATCGCCTGCTGGAGATCCATTCCAACGGCGGTGAAAAAGCGCAGGCGCTGGCAGAGAGCATCGAAGAGCAAGATGACGATACCAGCCTGATTAGCTTCTCCATGAACCTGTTCGATATTGTCGGTATCAACCAGGACGACCGTGGCGAGAACCTGATTGTCCTGACCCCGTCCGATCACATGCTGGTACCGGATTTCCCGGGCCTGCCGGAAGATGGCTGTACCATCACCTTCGAGCGTGACGTGGCGCTGTCCCGCGAAGATGCCCAGTTTATCACCTGGGAACACCCGCTGATCCGTAACGGTCTGGACCTGATCCTCTCCGGCGATACCGGCAGCAGCACCATCTCCCTGTTGAAAAACAAGGCGCTGCCGGTGGGCACCCTGCTGGTAGAGCTGATCTACGTTGTGGAAGCGCAGGCGCCTAAACAGCTGCAGCTCACCCGCTTCCTGCCACCAACGCCGGTCCGCCTGCTGCTGGACAAAAACGGCACGAACCTGGCCGGACAGGTCGAGTTCGAAAGCTTCAACCGACAGCTGAGCGCGGTGAACCGCCATACCGGCAGCAAGCTGGTTAACGCGGTCCAGCAGGACGTGCACGCTATTCTGCAACTGGGCGAAACCCAGATTGAGAAAGCGGCCAGAGCGCTGATTGACGCTGCGCGCAGTGAAGCCGACGAGAAACTGTCCGCGGAGCTGTCCCGTCTGGAAGCGTTAAAAGCCGTCAACCCGAACATTCGTGACGACGAGCTGGCGGCGATTGAAAGTAACCGTCAGCAGGTGCTGGAAAGCCTGAATCAGGCGAGCTGGCGTCTGGATGCCCTGCGTCTTATCGTTGTGACGCATCAGTAAACGGAGCGCAAGATGGTGATGGAGCCTTACAATCCGCCGCAGGATCCCTGGCTGGTCATTCTGTATCAGGATGAACACATTATGGTGGTCAACAAGCCCAGCGGCCTGTTGTCCGTGCCGGGGCGTCTGGATGAGCACAAAGACAGCGTGATGACGCGCATTCAGCGCGATTATCCGCAGGCGGAGTCTGTCCATCGCCTGGACATGGCTACCAGCGGCGTGATTGTGGTGGCGTTAAATAAAGCGGCGGAACGCGAGTTAAAACGCCAGTTCCGCGAGCGCGAGCCGAAAAAGCAGTATGTCGCCCGCGTCTGGGGCCACCCCGCTCAGGCGGAAGGGCTGGTGGATTTACCGCTGATCTGCGACTGGCCGAACCGGCCAAAGCAAAAGGTGTGTTATGAAACTGGCAAGGCCGCGCAGACCGAGTATGAAGTGCTGGAGTATGCGCCGGATAATACCGCGCGCGTCCTGCTAAAACCGATTACCGGACGTTCACACCAGCTGCGCGTGCATATGCTCGCTCTGGGTCATCCGATTCTGGGCGACCGGTTTTACGCGCCGCCTGAAGCGCTGGCCTTAGCGCCACGTCTGCAGCTGCACGCGCAGACGCTCACCATCACCCATCCGGCCTTTGGTAACGCAATGACGTTTAAAGCCCCGGTGGACTTCTAAAAAAAAGCCCGACATCGTCGGGCTTTTTTTTATTTGAAACCTTTCTTCTCTTTAATAAGCTCGTACGCCTTCTGGATTTCCTGCGCTTTTTGCTTCGCCATCTCCATCATTTCTGGCGGCAGGCCTTTCGCGACCAGTTTGTCCGGATGATGCTCGCTCATGAGCTTACGATAGGCACGTTTAATCGTGGTCTGATCGTCAGAGGGCTTTACGCCAAGCACGTTGCAGGCATCTTCCAGCGTCGGACCACGCTGCGCCTGCTGCCAGGCACCGCCGGACGACTGCTGGTGATAGCCGCCGCCAAACTGCGCCCCGCCCTGCATCATGCGCAGGAACTGGTCGAACTGCATGCGGGAGATGCCCAGCTCTTCCGCAATGACGTACAGCACATCACGTTCATTAGGGTGAAGTGAACCGTCGGCGAAGGCCGCCTGGATTTGTATTTCCAGAAACATCCGAATTAAATCAAAACGTCCGAAGCAGATGCTGCGGAACTGACGCATTTTTTCGCGAAGCGGATAGTTATCCGATTTACCGATGCGAAACGCATTTTGCGCTTCCAGACGGGAATCGCCATGCAGGTTCATACGATCCATAAAAACGCTGGCAATCTGAATATCGGCTTCTGTGACACGCCCTTTGGATTTGGTTAAGTGCCCCATCACCTCAAAGGTGGTGGAGAAAAAGAGTGACTGACGCTCGCGCTGATTGGCAAACCAGGCCATTTTGCGGCTGCGCGCCTTATCAAACATATGGCCGATAATAAGTCCAAGCACAATCCCCCAGAACCCGGCACCCATGATGATGGCGAACGCAACGCCGATTATTTTACCCCAATACTGCATATACTCCCCGGATAGTCATATTCCTGGCCGACGCAACGTCATCATCACTGTGTTCAAGTCACGGTCAATTGAAGGACATCGCCTATAATTTGCTTTATCATACTCGTCATTCGATAGCGAGCCTAACACTCTGGCACGCAAACGGGCAGGATTAACGCTGGTACTGCGCAGATGAGTAAGA
Source organism: Enterobacter sp. DC4 (assembly GCF_000568095.1). Lineage (NCBI taxonomy): Bacteria > Pseudomonadati > Pseudomonadota > Gammaproteobacteria > Enterobacterales > Enterobacteriaceae > Enterobacter > Enterobacter sp. DC4. The sequence goes on from NZ_AZUB01000003.1 coordinate 171,155, forward strand.
TAGTCTCTGAGCGTTTGTAAGCCGTAGCCACTGATGACGGAACAATAAAATACAACGTATGAAAAAACGTATCCCCACCCTTCTGGCCACAATGATTGGCTCCGCCCTGTATAGTCAACAGGGGCTGGCGGCCGATCTCGCCTCGCAGTGTATGCTTGGCGTCCCAAGTTATAATCGCCCACTGGTGAGTGGCGATACAAATAGCTTGCCGGTAACCATTACTGCCGACAGTTCGAAAGGAACTTACCCTGACAATGCCACGTTTACGGGCAATGTGGATATTAACCAGGGTAATAGCCGCCTGCAGGCAGATGAAGTGCAATTGCACCAGAAGCAGCCGGAAGGTGCGGCCGAGCCGGTACGAACGGTGGATGCGCTGGGTAATGTGCACTATGACGACAATCAGGTCATCCTGAAAGGTCCGAAAGCCTGGTCAAACCTGAATACTAAAGATACTAACGTCTGGGAAGGTGATTACCAGATGGTGGGTCGCCAGGGGCGCGGTGACGCAGACCTGATGAAACAGCGCGGCGAAAACCGCTATACGATCCTGGAAAATGGTACATTTACGTCATGTCTGCCGGGTTCAAATACCTGGAGCGTGGTCGGAAGCGAGGTTATCCATGACCGCGAAGAACAGGTCGCAGAGATCTGGAACGCCCGCTTCAAACTGGGTCCAGTGCCCATATTCTACAGCCCTTATCTGCAGCTTCCCGTGGGTGACAAACGTCGCTCCGGTTTCCTGATCCCAAATGCCAAATACAGCACCACGAACTACTTTGAGTTCTACCTGCCGTATTACTGGAACATCGCGCCAAACATGGATGCGACGATCACGCCGCACTATATCCACAAGCGCGGCAACATCATGTGGGAGAACGAGTTCCGCTATCTGACACACGCTGGTGCGGGTCTGATGGAGCTGGATTATCTGCCGTCGGATAAAGTCTTCCAGGATGAGCATCCGACCGAAGGTGATAAGCACCGCTGGTTGTTCTACTGGCAGCATGCCGGGGTGATGGATCAGGTGTGGCGCTTTAACGTTGACTACACCAAAGTTAGCGATTCGTCTTATTTTAATGACTTCTCGTCCAAATACGGCTCGAGTACCGATGGCTATGCCACGCAGAAATTCAGCGTGGGCTATGCGGTGCAGAACTTTGATGCAACCGTCTCGACCAAGCAATTCCAGGTATTTTCTGATCAGTCCACGCCTACCTATGGCGCTGAGCCACAGCTGGACGTTAACTGGTATCAGAATGATGTGGGCCCATTTGACACTCGGGTTTACGCTCAGGCAGTGCATTTCGTTAACACGGATTCGGACATGCCTGAAGCCACGCGTGTTCACCTTGAGCCGACGATCAATCTGCCGTGGTCTAACGACTGGGCAAGCCTGAATACCGAAGCCAAGCTGATGGCAACCCACTATCAGCAAAAAAATGTTGATAACTACAACGCAACTAACAATACGCATCTGGAAGAGTCGGTCAACCGCACGCTCCCGCAGTTCAAAATGGACGGCAAGCTGATCTTCGAGCGTAATATGGGTCTGCTGGCGGATGGTTATACTCAGACGCTCGAACCGCGAATGCAGTATCTGTACGTGCCGTACCGCGATCAAAGCAAGATTCAGAACTACGACTCCTCTTTACTCCAGTCTGACTACAGCGGCCTGTTCCGTGACCGTACCTACGGTGGTCTTGACCGAATCGCCTCAGCAAACCAGTTGACGACCGGCGTCACAACCCGTGTATATGATGATGCCGCCGTTGAACGTTTTAACGTTTCTGTTGGTCAAATCTACTATTTCACCGAGTCACGCACCGGTGATGACAACATTAACTGGGAGAAAGATAACAAAACGGGATCGCTGGTTTGGGCAGGAGATACTTACTGGCGTATGACTGACCGTTGGGGTCTGCGTGGTGGTGTGCAATATGACACTCGACTCGATAATATTGCGACAAGTAGCGCTGCTATTGAGTACCGCCGTGATGAAGACCGTATGGTGCAGTTGACGTATCGTTACGCCAGCCCGGAATATATTCAGGCAACATTGCCATCTTATGCTGGCGCAGAACAGTATAAAGACGGTATCTCGCAGGTGGGTGGCGCAGCGAGTTGGCCTATCGCCGACCGCTGGTCAATCGTAGGCGCTTACTACTTTGACACTAACGCCAATAAACCTGCTGACCAGATGGTGGGTCTGCAATATAACTCCTGCTGTTACGCGCTGCGTGTCGGTTACGAACGTAAGCTTAACGGCTGGAACAGTGAAAACAATCAGAGCAAATACGATAACGTGATTGGCTTTAACTTCGAGTTACGCGGCCTGAGTTCCAACTACGGTCTGGGTACGCAGAAAATGCTGCGCTCGAATATTCTGCCGTACAGTAGCGCCTTGTAATGTGCTTGATTTGCAACGTAATCCGCTTTGCGGTTAATTGAAATGGAAAAAGTATGAAGAACTGGAAAACGCTGCTGCTCGGTGTCGCTATGGTTGCGAATACCAGCTTCGCGGCCCCCCAGGTTGTTGATAAAGTCGCTGCTGTGGTTAACAACGGCGTCGTGCTTGAAAGTGACGTTGACGGTCTGATGAAATCGGTGAAGCTCAATTCGGGCGAAGCCGGTCAACAGCTTCCGGATGACGCCACGCTGCGCCACCAGATCCTAGAGCGTCTGATCATGGATCAGATCGTTCTGCAGATGGGGCAGAAAATGGGTGTGAAGGTCACTGACGAGCAGCTCGATCAGGCGATCGCTAACATCGCGAAGCAGAACAATATGTCTTTAGATCAGATGCGCAGCCGTCTGGCCTATGACGGCATCAGCTACGCCACCTACCGTAATCAGATCCGTAAAGAGATGCTGATTTCGGAAGTACGTAACAACGAAGTGCGTCGCCGCGTCACTATCCTGCCTCAGGAAGTGGACGCGCTGGCAAAACAGGTGGGTAGCCAGAACGATGCGAGCACAGAGCTGAATCTGAGCCACATTTTGATTCCACTGCCAGAGAACCCAACGTCCGATCAGGCTGCGGAAGCAGAAAGCCAGGCGCGTTCTATTGTTGAACAGGCGCGTAACGGCGGCGACTTTGGCAAGCTGGCCATCACCTACTCCGCTGACCAACAGGCGCTGAAAGGCGGCCAGATGGGCTGGGGACGTATTCAGGAGCTGCCATCCATCTTTGCCCAGGCGCTGAGCACGGCGAAGAAAGGGGATATCGTCGGTCCTATCCGTTCAGGCGTGGGCTTCCACATTCTGAAGGTGAACGATCTGCGCGGCCAGAGCCAAAATATCTCCGTCACCGAAGTTCACGCTCGCCACATTCTGCTGAAACCGTCACCGGTCATGACTGACGATCAGGCGCGTGCGAAGCTGGAACAGATCGCAGCAGACATTAAGAGCGGTAAAACCTCGTTTGCGAAGGCCGCAAAAGAGTTCTCTCAGGATCCAGGCTCTGCTAACCAGGGCGGCGATCTGGGCTGGGCGGCTGCGGATATTTACGATCCTGCCTTCCGTGACGCGTTGATGAAGCTGAACAAAGGCCAGATGAGCACGCCGGTCCACTCTTCGTTTGGCTGGCATCTGATCGAGCTGATGGACACCCGTAACGTTGATAAAACGGATGCGGCACAGAAAGACAGAGCCTACCGTATGCTGTTTAACCGTAAGTTCTCTGAAGAAGCAGCCACCTGGATGCAGGAACAACGCGCCAGTGCTTACGTGAAAGTGCTGAGCAACTAATGAAACAGCATCGTGTTGTTATCACGCCCGGCGAACCCGCCGGGATTGGGCCTGACCTCGTTGTCCAGCTCGCCCAGCTCAGCTGGCCGGTAGAACTGGTTGTCTGCGCCGATGCAACACTGTTACAAGACCGGGCAACACTGCTCGGTCTGCCTTTAACGCTCATCCCTTACGTTGAAGGCCAACAGCCTGCACCACAGCAAGCCGGTACACTTACCCTTCTCTCTATTCCCCTTCGAACGCCGGTCACTCCGGGTCAGCTCAGCACGGAAAACGGCCACTATGTCGTTGAAACCCTTGCGCGCGCCTGCGACGGTTGCCTGAAGGGCGAATTTGCCGCTCTGATTACCGGCCCCGTTCACAAAGGCGTGATCAACGAAGCGGGCATACCATTTACCGGGCATACGGAGTTCTTCGAAGAGCGCTCGCACAGTCCGAAAGTGGTGATGATGCTGGCGACCGAAGCGATGCGCGTTGCCCTGGTGACTACCCATCTTCCGATCAAAGCGATTCCGGATGCGATCACCCCCGATCTCCTGCGCGAGATCATCGGGATATTGCATCACGATCTGCAGACAAAATTTGGGATCCCGCAGCCGCACGTTCTGGTTTGCGGTCTGAATCCGCACGCCGGTGAAGGCGGGCACATGGGCACCGAAGAGATCGACACCATTATTCCGGTGCTCAACGAAATGCGGGCGAAGGGGATGAACCTCAGCGGGCCGCTGCCAGCAGATACCCTTTTCCAGCCAAAATACCTGGATAATGCCGACGCCGTGCTCGCGATGTACCACGATCAGGGCCTGCCCGTGCTAAAATACCAGGGCTTTGGCCGCGGGGTGAATATCACCCTCGGTTTACCCTTTATTCGAACGTCCGTTGACCACGGTACTGCGCTTGATCTGGCAGGCCAGGGGAAGGCGGATGTCGGCAGTTTTATTACGGCGCTTAATCTCGCCATCAAAATGATTGTTAATACTCAATGACTAATCGAGTCCATCAGGGCCACTTAGCCCGTAAACGTTTCGGGCAAAACTTCCTTAACGATCAGTTCGTGATCGAAAGCATTGTCTCGGCTATTAATCCGCAAAAAGGCCAGGCGATGGTCGAAATCGGCCCAGGCCTTGCTGCACTGACCGAACCGGTAGGCGAACGCCTCGACGAACTGACCGTCATCGAACTGGACCGCGATCTGGCCGCACGCCTGCAAACGCACCCGTTCCTCGGGCCGAAGCTGACCATCTATCAGCAGGATGCCATGACCATGAACTTTGGCGAACTGTCGGAAAAAATGGGTCAGCCGCTGCGCGTTTTCGGCAACCTGCCGTACAACATCTCCACGCCGCTCATGTTCCACCTCTTTAGCTATACTGATGCCATTGCCGACATGCACTTCATGTTGCAAAAAGAGGTTGTTAACCGTCTGGTTGCAGGCCCGAACAGTAAAGCGTATGGTCGTTTAAGCGTGATGGCACAATATTACTGCAACGTGATCCCGGTACTCGAAGTACCGCCGTCAGCGTTCACACCACCACCGAAAGTGGATTCAGCGGTTGTGCGCCTTGTGCCGCACAAGACGAAACCGTATCCGGTTAAAGATCTGCGCGTACTGAGCCGTATTACCACAGAAGCCTTTAACCAGCGCCGTAAAACGATCCGTAACAGCCTGAGCAATTCGTTTACCGTAGAGGTGTTAGCCGAGCTGGGGATCGACCCGGCAATGCGTGCGGAGAATATTTCCGTAGAGCAGTATTGCAAGCTGGCTAATTACATCAGCGATAATGCGCCGCCGAAGGAGAGTTAAGCCATGATTGATTCGCCCCGCGTATGTGTCCATGTACAAAGCGTCTATGTTGAATCACAGTCCTCTCCGGACGAAGATCGTTTTGTTTTCGCTTATACCGTGACCATTCGCAATCTGGGACGGATGCCCGTGCAGCTGCGCGGGCGCTACTGGCTAATCACTAACGGCAATGGCCGCGAAATTGAAGTTCAGGGCGAAGGTGTGGTGGGTGAACAGCCCCACATCGCCCCTGGCGAAGAGTACCAGTACACCAGCGGCGCGGTAATTGAAACGCCGATGGGTACCATGCAAGGCCATTATGAAATGGTCGACGTCGATGGCAATGGATTCCGCGTTGCCATTCCTGTGTTCCGTCTCGCCGTTACAACACTCATTCATTAATCTAATGTCTACATATCTGATTGGCGACGTTCACGGTTGCTACGATGAACTGATCGCATTGTTAAAACAGGTCGACTTTACGCCAGGACAGGACACGCTCTGGCTGACGGGCGATTTAGTCGCGCGTGGCCCCGGCTCCCTTGAAGTATTACGTTTCGTCAAATCGCTGGGCGACAGCGTGCGCATGGTGCTGGGTAACCACGATCTGCATCTGCTGGCGGTTTTCGCGGGGATCAGCCGCAACAAGCCTAAAGATCGCCTCACTCCACTGCTGGATGCGCCGGACGCGGACGATCTGATTAACTGGCTGCGCCGTCAGCCCCTGCTGCAGATCGACGAAGAGAAAAAGCTGGTCATGGCGCATGCCGGGATCACGCCACAATGGGATCTTGAGACGGCGAAAACCTGCGCGCGTGACGTTGAGGCGGTGCTGGCGAGCGACTCGTATCCTTTCTTCCTTGATGCCATGTACGGCGATATGCCGAACCACTGGAGCGAGGATCTCAGCGGTCTGGCCCGCCTGCGCTTTATCACCAACGCGTTCACCCGCATGCGTTTCTGCTTCCCGAACGGGCAGCTGGATATGTATTCCAAAGAGACGCCGGAAAGCGCGCCCGCCCCGCTGAAACCGTGGTTTGCCATTCCGGGACCGGTGACCAGCGAGTACAGCGTGGTATTTGGTCACTGGGCAGCACTGGAAGGAAAAGGAACGCCGGAAGGGATTTACGGCCTGGATACCGGATGCTGCTGGGGTGGGGAGTTAACCTGCTTACGCTGGGAAGATAAAGCTTACTTTGTGCAGCCGTCCAACCGACAGCTGGACTTAGGAGAAGGCGAGGCCGTTGCCTCCTGATAATGATTCCCTCTCCCGGCCGGGAGAGGGAAAATCACTTAACGACGTTCCAGAATCTCGAAGCAGTAGCTGTGGGAGTTCTGTGCATCCGCGTCGTGGAATTCGCTGAATACCGATTCCCACTCGTCCGGATCGTAGTCAGGGAAATGGGTATCCCCTTCCACTTCTGCATCAATGTGGGTCAGATACAGCTTCTGCGCTTTTGGCAGGAACTGCTCGTACACACGCCCACCGCCAATCACCATAATCTCTTCGGCATTGCCGCATGCAGCAATCGCCTCGTCTACTGATTTTACCCATTCGACGCGATCGTCAGTGCCTGGCTGGCTGCTGATAACGATATTCTTACGGCCCGGCAATGGACGACCAATCGACTCCCAGGTCAGGCGGCCCATCACTACCGGCTTGTTTAACGTAGTACGTTTAAACCATGCGAGATCGGCAGGCAGGTTCCACGGCATGGCATTTTCCATACCGATAACGCGGTCCACCGCCAGCGCTGCAATCAGACTGATCATTGAAAATTTCCCGGATGCAAAAAATTGCCGCCACTATACGGAAAGCTTAATCTTTCGTCGACTGGCGGCAGGGTAAAGATAAAGAAATTTTTTAATATTGCTGGCAACTCCACTTCACGCGGAAGGTTTACTCTCGGGCTCGTCAGCCGGATCGCCGGTATGCTTGCCCTCTTCCGTGCCCTGCCAGCCATGGCGCTGGATCAGCGACAGGTGGTTACGGTCCTCGTTAATGATTTCCGTCAGCATCGCGCTGGTGCGTTTAAACACCGCCGCGCGCTCGGTGGCCGTACTGCCCGCCATCGCCGCCATCTCTTCAACCATCTCGGTATTAAAGCGACGGAACAGGTCCGCCCGTTCGCGCGCTTCGTACGCGCCAAGCCCCAGGTTTTCCAGCGCCATACGGCCAGACTTCAGCGCACCTTCGAACGTTTCACGCTCCGGTGCGTCTACGCCCGCCTGTCGCAGCCTGATGTAGTGATCCACATCGCGCGCGCGGGAGATAATGGTCAGTGCCGGGAAATGCTCTTTAACCAGCTCCACCATCTGCATGCTGGTCTCCGGATCGTCAATGGCGTTAATCAATACCTCGGCTTTTGCCGCCCCGGCGGATTCCAGCAGATCGACGCGGGTGGCATCCCCGTAAAACACCTTCATATCAAATTTACGCAGGGTATCGACATGGTCGGGATCGTGATCGAGGATGACCATCTTCACGCCGCTGGAGAGTAATAAACGCCCGACGATCTGCCCGTAGCGACCAAATCCGGCGATGATGACGCGCGGCTGCTCCTCGTCAATCTCATCGGCTTCACGTTCCTGCTCGCTGTCCGATTTTTCCAGGCGCGTCAGCACCACCAGCAGCACAGGCGTCGCCGCCATCGACAGTGCGACCGCCAGCGTCAGCGCTTTCGCCCACTCGGGATCGAGCACGTTTACCATCTGCGCGGCGCCAAAGACCACGAACGCAAATTCACTCCCCTGCCCCAGCAGCACGGCAAACCAGCGGCGCTGCCTGGCCGGCACGTTTAATGGACGCGCAATCAGCCACAGCATCACCATTTTAATGATCAGGAAGCCGACGAGCAGGATGACGATCCGCAGCGGGTGCGTCACCAGCGTGCCGAAGTCGACGGACATCCCCACACCAATGAAAAACAGCCCCAGCAGTAACCCTTTGAACGGCTCGATATCGCTTTCCAGCGCGTGACGGTATTCAGAACTCGCCAGCAGAACGCCTGCGAGGAACGCCCCCATCGCCATCGACAGCCCGGCCTCTTCCAGCAGCAGACCGAAGCCAAACACCAGGAACAGCGCCACGGCGCTGAACACTTCGCGCAGACCCGAGCGGGCAACAAACCGCAGCAGCGGACGGGTGACGTAGCGACCAAGCAGCACCACCAGCGCCAGCGCGCCCGCCACCTTCAGTGCCGACAGCGCGAAAGCGCCCAGCGTGGTAGAGGAACCGCTGGCCGCCAGCAGCGGGATCATCGCCACCAGCGGGATAGCGGCAATATCCTGGAACAGCAGCACCGAGAACGCGCTACGTCCCATCTGGGATACCGTCAGATTTCGTTCGTTCATCGCCTGCATGGCAATGGCCGTTGAGGAGAGCGCCAGGGTCATGCCGATAAGCTCTGCCACTTTCCAGTCCATGCCCAGCAGGATGCAGAACCCGCCCAGCAGCAGGCCGCAGGCCACCATCTGCAGTGCCCCACCGCCAAATACTGATGCGCGAAGCTTCCACAACCGCTGCGGGTCGAGCTCCAGGCCAATCACAAAGAGCATCAGCACAACGCCGATTTCAGCGAAATGAAGGATCGCCTCTGCATCCGTCACCAGTCGAAAGCCCCACGGTCCAATGACGCAGCCCGCAATCAGGTAGCCGAGAACAGAGCCCAGCCCCAGGCGTACCGCCACGGGCACAATGAGCGCCGCTGCGCCAAGGTATATCAGCGCCTGTATCAGCGTATGGCTATCCATGGTGCGCCTCCTGCCACTCAAGTAAGCGTTGTTTATAATGGCGAGCCTGCGCCTGCAGCGTTTCATCGTCGCAGACAAAGGTGCAGTGCATCGCAAAAGGCGGGAGCCAGTTCAGACCGCAATACAGCGCAGTCGCCTGCAGCGGCTGTGCCAGGACCTCAAACCCCGGGAAGGAACCGATATCAAAGTGGCTTTCCCCTCCGCCGGTGGTGACCGCCCACATCAGGCTTTTCCCTTTTAGCGCATTGCCGTTGTGGCCATACGCCCAGCCGTGGGAGAAGACTTTATCAATCCACAGTTTCAGGAGCGGGGGCGTGCTGTACCACTGCATGGGATGCTGCCAGATAATCAGATCGGCACGGGAAAGCGCCTCCTGTTCGGCGGCGATATCGATATTAAAATCGGGATAGAGTTGATAGAGGGAACGTATCTCTACGTTATCAAGCGTCCTTACCTGCTCAAGCATCCGCTTATTCGCATGCGAGTGCTGCGGATAAGGATGGGCATAAATTATCAGAATCATTGATTAGCCTGTTGTTACTGCTTTCTTTTAACAAAAGAGTGTAGTCAGTAATTCAACAGGCTAATAGTGAATATTATTGACGGGCTTACGTCAGAATTCTGAATTAGTTATCCAGCTCGCCCATCGATTTCACCTGGTCACGGTTGATCTGCTCGGTTTGACCGGTTTCGGCGTTTTTGTACGACACCAGACCGGTATCGTCATCCACCTGTGGTTTTCCGTCGGTAACAATGGTTTTGCCATCGGTGGTTTTTACGGCCTGATTAGACGAACAGCCCGCAACGGTAAACATTGTCGTGGCAGCCAGAACGGAAGCGATCAGTAATTTATTTTGCATGGTGTTTTCCCCTGCTCTCAGTTGAATTTCGTTATCGACCTAATGATTTTAGGCTAACTGACTGAAAGCGGATGAAAAACCAGAAGGTTCTGAAGATGGGGAGAATGCCCGGCAGCCGAACGGCACCGGGCATTTTTACTTACTTGCTAATCTGCGCGTGCATTTCCTGCACTGAAATCACCTTCTCGGTAGCATCCGCGTTCAGCGCCATGGCCGTTGCGAAACCGCCGTTCAGGGTGGTGTCGTAGTGCACTTTGTACTGCAGCGCGCTGCGGCGAATCAGCTTGGAGTCTTCGATCGCCTGGCGGCCTGCGGTGGTGTTGATGATGTAGGTATATTCGCCATTCTTGATACGATCCTGAATGTGCGGACGACCTTCATGCACCTTGTTCACCAGACGCGGGTTGATGCCGGCTTCGCCCAGCACAATCGCCGTACCGTGGGTTGCATCCAGCTCGAAGCCCTGTTTCAGCAGCTTGGCGGCCAGGTCAACCACGCGCTCTTTGTCGCCTTCACGAACGGAGAGCAGCGCACGGCCTGATTTTCTCATGGTGGAGCTACTGCCCAGCTGTGCCTTAGCGAACGCTTCTGCAAAGGTGCGGCCTACGCCCATTACTTCCCCGGTAGAGCGCATTTCTGGCCCTAACAGCGGGTCAACGCCCGGGAATTTGTTGAACGGCAGCACCACTTCTTTCACCGAGTAGTACGGTGGGATGATCTCTTTGGTCACGCCCTGCTGCGCCAGCGTCTGGCCCGCCATCACGCGCGCCGCTACTTTCGCCAGCGGAACACCGGTGGCTTTGGAGACGAACGGGACGGTACGTGCCGCACGCGGGTTCACTTCAATCAGGTAGACTTCGTTGTCTTTCACTGCGAACTGAACGTTCATCAGACCGCGAACCTGCAGCTCGAAGGCCAGCTTCTGCACCTGCTGGCGCATCACATCCTGAATCTCCTGACTCAGCGTGTAGGCTGGCAGAGAACAGGCTGAGTCACCGGAGTGCACGCCCGCCTGCTCGATGTGCTCCATGATGCCACCAATCAGCACCATTTCGCCGTCGCAGATGGCGTCAACGTCCACTTCCACCGCGTCGTCGAGGAAGCGGTCGAGCAACACTGGCGCATCGTTGGAGACGCTCACCGCGGTCTGGAAGTAGCGGCGCAGGTCGGCTTCGTCATAAACGATTTCCATTGCGCGGCCGCCCAGCACGTAGGAAGGACGAACGACCAGCGGGTAGCCAATCTCTTTCGCCTTCTCAACGGCCATCTCAATGGCGGTGACGGTGGCGTTCGCAGGCTGTTTCAGCTTCAGACGGTCAACCGCCTGCTGGAAACGCTCGCGGTCTTCCGCACGGTCAATCGCGTCCGGGCTGGTACCGATAACCGGCACGCCTGCCGCTTCCAGCGCGCGCGCCAGCTTCAGCGGGGTCTGGCCGCCGTACTGCACGATAACGCCTTTTGGCTTCTCGATGCGCACGATTTCCAGCACGTCTTCCAGGGTAACCGGCTCGAAGTAGAGGCGGTCAGAGGTGTCGTAGTCGGTCGATACGGTTTCCGGGTTACAGTTGACCATGATGGTCTCGTAACCGTCTTCACGCAGCGCCAGCGAGGCGTGTACGCAGCAGTAGTCGAACTCGATGCCCTGGCCGATACGGTTTGGACCACCGCCCAGCACCATAATCTTGTCGCGGTCGACGGACGGGTTCGCTTCGCACTCGTCTTCATAGGTGGAGTACATGTAGGCGGTGTCGGTCGAGAACTCCGCCGCACAGGTGTCCACACGCTTGTAGACCGGGTGCAGGTCATACTGGTCGCGCAGCTTGCGGATTTCCGCTTCACGCACGCCCGCCAGCTTAGCCAGACGCGCATCGGCGAAGCCTTTACGCTTCAGCACGCGCAGGAAGTCCGCGTCCAGGCCGGTGATGCCCAGCTCAGCCACCTGCTCTTCCAGACGCACCAGCTCTTCAATCTGCACCAGGAACCAGCGGTCGATGTTGGTCAGGTTGAACACGCCGTCGACGGACAGCCCCGCACGGAAGGCATCGGCGATATACCAGATACGCTCTGCGCCCGCGTCTTTCAGCTCGCGGCGAATTTTCGTCAGCGCTTCCGGATCGTCCAGGCTCACTTTCGGGTCGAAGCCGGTCGCGCCCACTTCGAGGCCGCGCAGCGCTTTCTGCAGGGATTCCTGCTGCGTGCGGCCAATCGCCATCACTTCACCGACAGATTTCATCTGGGTGGTCAGTCGGTCGTTCGCGCCTGCAAATTTCTCGAAGTTGAAGCGAGGAATTTTGGTCACAACGTAGTCGATGGACGGCTCGAAGGACGCAGGCGTGCGGCCACCGGTGATGTCGTTCATCAGCTCGTCGAGGGTGTAGCCCACCGCCAGTTTCGCCGCCACTTTCGCAATCGGGAAGCCGGTCGCTTTAGAGGCCAGCGCGGAGGAACGGGACACGCGCGGGTTCATTTCGATAACAATCAGACGGCCGGTTTTCGGGTTAACGGAGAACTGCACGTTAGAACCGCCGGTTTCCACGCCGATTTCACGCAGTACCGCCATCGAGGCGTTACGCATGATTTGATACTCTTTGTCGGTCAGGGTCTGAGCTGGCGCAACGGTGATGGAGTCACCGGTGTGGATACCCATCGCATCGAAGTTTTCGATAGAGCAGACGATGATGCAGTTGTCGTTTTTATCACGCACCACTTCCATCTCGTATTCTTTCCAGCCAATCAGCGATTCATCAATCAGCAGCTCTTTGGTTGGGGAGAGATCCAGACCGCGCTCGCAAATTTCTTCGAACTCTTCGCGGTTGTAGGCGATGCCGCCGCCGGTGCCGCCCATGGTGAACGATGGACGGATGATGCACGGATAGCCCACATCAGCCGCAACGGCCAGCGCTTCTTCCATGTTGTGTGCGATACCGGAACGCGCGGTGTCGAGGCCGATTTTCTTCATTGCCACGTCGAAGCGGCGACGGTCTTCTGCTTTATCAATCGCGTCGGCGGTCGCACCAATCATGGTCACGCCGAACTCAGCCAGCACGCCCTGACGCTCCAGTTCCAGCGCACAGTTCAGCGCCGTCTGGCCGCCCATGGTTGGCAGCACCGCGTCCGGACGCTCTTTCTCGATGATTTTACGCACCACTTCCCAGTGAATCGGCTCGATGTAGGTCGCATCAGCCATTTCCGGGTCGGTCATTATGGTTGCCGGGTTGGAGTTCACCAGGATAACGCGGTAACCCTCTTCGCGCAGGGCTTTACACGCCTGCGCGCCGGAGTAGTCGAATTCACAGGCCTGGCCGATCACGATCGGGCCAGCGCCAAGGATCAGGATGCTTTTTATGTCTGTACGTTTTGGCATTGTCTTCTCGGCTCCTGATTATTTAGCGGTCTTACGGTATTGCTCGATAAGTTCGATGAAGTGATCGAACAGCGGCGCGGCGTCGTGTGGGCCCGGGCTGGCTTCCGGGTGGCCCTGGAAGCTGAACGCTGGCTTATCGGTACGGTGGATGCCCTGCAGGGTGCCATCGAACAGCGACTTGTGGGTCACGCGCAGGTTAGCCGGCATTGAGGCTTCATCGACGGCAAAGCCGTGGTTCTGCGCGGTGATCATCACCGTGTTGTTATCGATGTCTTTCACCGGGTGGTTACCACCGTGGTGGCCGAACTTCATCTTAACGGTGTTCGCACCGCTCGCCAGGGCCAGCAGCTGATGGCCGAGACAGATGCCGAATACCGGGATGTCGGTTTCCAGGAAGGACTTAATGGCGGCGATAGCGTAATCGCACGGCGCCGGGTCGCCAGGGCCGTTGGACAGGAAAATACCGTCCGGATTCATCTTCAGCACGTCTTCGGCAGACGTTTGTGCCGGCACCACCGTCAGGCGGCAGCCGCGGTCAACCAGCATGCGCAGGATGTTGCGCTTGGCGCCGAAATCGTAGGCCACCACGTGGAACGGCAGCTCGCTCTCTTTTTTCGCTTCCGGCAGGTCGCCTGAAAGCGTCCAGCTACCCTGAGTCCAGCTGTAGGCTTCAGCGGTAGTCACTTCTTTCGCCAGGTCCATGCCGTTCAGGCCCGGGAAGGCTTTCGCTTTTTCCAGCGCCAGCGTCGCATCGAGGTTATCACCCGCGATGATGCAGCCGTTCTGTGCACCTTTCTCGCGCAGCAGACGCGTTAACTTACGGGTATCGATATCGGCAATCGCCACGATGTTATGGCGCTTCAGGTAAGAAGAGAGGTCTTCGGTATTGCGGAAGTTGCTGGCAATCAGCGGCAGATCGCGGATGACCAGGCCTTGCGCATGTACCTGAGAAGATTCTTCGTCAGCAGCATTGGTGCCGACATTGCCGATATGAGGATAAGTAAGAGTAACGATTTGGCGAGAATAGGAAGGATCAGTGAGGATTTCTTGATAACCGGTCATTGAAGTATTGAAAACGACTTCCCCAACCGCCGAACCCGTTGCCCCTATGGCCCGACCGATAAACTGGGTTCCGTCTTCCAGAACCAATAGCGCTGACTTAATCAAAACACCCTCCAGAGAATATTCACTCACTTTATTTGCATATTAATGCATAACTATGTCATGAATCAATGCAAATGTGTTGCCAGCGGATTTTTGGCAAACGGCGGCATTCTGGGGATTTGGTGGGTAAAAGTCAACTCAAAACGGAGATTTTATTTAGTCTTTTACAGGCCTGGCGAGAGGAATGCGGCTTAAGCGACAAAAAGATCAGGTAAATCACTGCGGAAAACGCTTGCGCGCCTGGTTTAATAAAAAATCAGCGGATGGAGCATCACAAAGTGGACCAAATGGTCAAAATTTACATTTCAGCAACGTTAAAACGCAGCAATAGATAGATTTTTATAGGATTATAGCCTGATTTACATTGAAACAATCAAAAATAAAAGGGCAATAAAATATTGCCCTATGCAATCAAACAATTACGACTGCAATAACCACATCACGATGGGTAATAATGCTTACAAATTGTTGAGATCGAGCACATCTCGCATATCAAAAAGGCCATCTTTCTTATTTTTCAGCCACAAAGCGGAGCGTACTGCGCCGTTAGCAAATGTCATTCGGCTGGAGGCTTTATGCGTGATCTCCACACGTTCGCCAATATCGGCGAACATCGCGGTATGTTCGCCGACGATATCACCTGCACGAACGGTAGCAAAACCAATGGTGCCCGGGACACGCTCGCCGGTGTGGCCTTCGCGAGAATAGACCGCAATGTCTTTTAAATCTTTATCCATTGCATAAGCAATCGCTTCGCCCATCGCCAGCGCGGTGCCGGAGGGCGCGTCAACTTTATAACGATGGTGCGCTTCTACGATCTCAATATCGGTATAGTCGCCCATCACCTTCGCGGCCTTCTCCAGCAGCTTCAGCATGACGTTAACGCCCACGCTAAAGTTTGCGGCGAAGACAATCGCAATCTCTTTTGATGCATCCTGGATAGCCTGCTTACCCGCGTCGTCAAAACCGGTGGTGCCGATCACCATCCCCTTGCCGTGCTGACGGCAAAACGCCAGATGCGTGAGCGTCCCTTCCGGGCGGGTAAAATCGATGAAGACATCGAAGTCCTCTTTTACCGCCTCCAGGCTGCTTTGCACGGTAACGCCCGTGTGGCCTGCGCCCGCCAGCTCACCGGCATCGGTCCCCAGAAGTGAAGAACCTTCACGCTCCAGGGCCGCGCCAAGCGCGACGCCATCCATCTGAAGTGCCGCCTGAATAAGCTGACGGCCCATACGTCCACCCGCGCCCGCAATGGCGACACGGATCTGTGCATCATGCATAGTTATTCTCTTACGTTAAAATGATGTAAACCGTTTTCAGATTAACCAGCCTTGAGAAGCACTGCCAACTGAAAACACCGATAATTAGAATTTAACGTGAAACCGACTTAAATATCAGTAAAAGACATGATTTTGTCGTCACGATAAAGTAACGGTTAAAAAAAAGGCCAGCACAGGAGGTGCTGGCCTTTCATCAGAAAAGGGACTATTCGACTTCGCGGGCGTCGATGCGCAGTTCTTTCGGGACTTCGAAAACGATGTTCTCCTCACGTCCTTCCAGCGGCACCGCTTCGCCACCGCCCAGCTCCTGCAAACGGGAAATGACGTTCTGAACCAGAATATCTGGCGCAGACGCCCCGGCCGTCACGCCGACACAGGCCGCATGCTTAACCCACGCTTCCTGAATATCCGACGCGTCATCAATCAGGAACGCTGCCTTCCCCATGCGCTGCGCCAGTTCGGCCAGGCGATTGGAGTTAGACGAGTTTTTGGAGCCGACCACCAGCACCACATCCGCCTGTTCAGCCAGTGCACGCACCGCTTCCTGACGGTTAGTGGTCGCATAGCAGATATCATCTTTACGCGGACCGACGATTTTCGGGAAGCGCTGACGCAGGGCGTCAATCACGTCTGAGGTATCGTCTACGGAGAGCGTCGTCTGGGTCATAAACGACAGACGGGCTTCATTTTTCACGTTCAGCGTCAGGACATCTTCCGGCGACTCGACCAGATACATCCCCCCTTCCGGGTTGCTGTACTGGCCCATGGTGCCTTCAACTTCCGGATGACCGGCATGGCCAATCAGAATCGACTCTTCACCACGACGGCTGGCGCGCGCCACTTCCATATGCACCTTGGTCACCAGTGGACAGGTGGCATCGAATACGGTCAGATCGCGGCTTTTCGCTTCGTTACGTACCGCCTGGGAGACGCCATGCGCGGAGAAGATCAGGATCGCACCGTCCGGCACTTCACTGATCTGCTCGATAAAGATGGCGCCGCGCTCGCGCAGGCTGTCAACCACGTAGCGGTTATGCACCACTTCGTGACGTACATAAATCGGCGCGCCGTAAATCTCCAGCGCGTTTTCAACAATGCTGATAGCGCGGTCTACACCGGCGCAGAAGCCGCGCGGGTTAGCCAACAGGATCTGCATTTCAGGCCTCCAGTGCAGGATCGATTTCCAGCACTTCAACATCAAAATGAACGGTACGCCCGGCAAGCGGATGGTTGAAATCAACGGTAATCGAATCGCCGTTGATTTCGCGGATCACGCCAGGCATTTCGCTGCCGTCCATAGCGGTAAAGAGCATAATCGCCCCGATTTCCGGTTCACCCGCGTCCATGAACTCACGGCGCGAGAAATACTGGATCAGATCGGGACTTGGCACGCCAAACGCGGCATCCGGCTCCAGCGAAAAGGCTTTTTTCTCACCCTCTTTCAGACCGAGAAGCTGCTGCTCAAGACCTTCAGACAGGGAAGTATCGCCAAGACGAAACAGGGCCGGTTTGCCGTTATTGCGGGTGGATTCGGCCGTGGAGCCGTCATCCAGCTTCAGCGTGAAGTGGACGAGAACCGCGCTGTTGCTCTGTACGGATTTAGACATGCAAATTGCTCGCTTGTTTTGTCCGGTGGCGCTGCGCTTGCCGGGCCTACATTAACCGTAGGCCGGGTAAGCGCAGCGCCACCCGGCTGGTTTTTACGCCTGCTCTTTCGCGGCGGGTTTCGGCAAGAAGCCTTCCAGCACGATTAACGCTGCACCGATGCAAATAGCGCTATCGGCGAGGTTAAAGGTCGCGAAGTGCCAGTCGCCGACGTAGAAGTCGATCATATCGACCACAAAGCCGTGCCACAGGCGGTCAAACAGGTTGCCCAGCGCGCCGCCAATGATCAGCGCGTAGGCGATGTTATTCAGCTTTTGCGTCGCCTTCGAGCGGTACATCAGCACAGCCAGGATCACGCAGATACCGAGAGCGATACCCGCGAAGAACCAGCGCTGCCAGCCACCGCTGTCGGCAAGGAAACTGAACGCTGCGCCGTAGTTACGTGCGTAGTGCAGGTTAAGTGACGGGAACAGCGGGACCGTCTCCCCCAGAGCAAAATTCTGGAGGATCAGGAACTTGCTGCCCAGATCGATAATCAGCACCACCACAACCAGCCACAGCCAGCGCAGTCCTGTTGAACAGAGAGTTTTACTCATCAGGCAAACTTACGTTTTTCGCCGTCACCGGCGACGTTGCTTACACAGCGTCCGCAGATGTCTGCGTGTTCCGCCACCTGACCGACATCGGTGGTGTAATGCCAGCAGCGCGGGCATTTCTCACCGTCGGCTTTGCTCAGCGCGACTTTCAGTCCTTTGAGCAGTTCGCTCTGCTGAGCATCAGCAGAAGCCTCGGCATAATCCGCAACTTTCGCACCGGAGGTCAACAGGACAAATCGTAATTCATCGCCCAGCGCCGTCAGCTTCGCCGCCAGCTCCGGTTCAGCGTACAGCGTGACTGCTGCTTCCAGAGAGCCGCCGACTTTCTTGTCTGCACGCGCCTGCTCGATAACCTTGTTCACTTCGCCACGCACTTTCAGCAGCTCGTCCCAGAAGGCATCGTTCATCGCTTCGGTGCTGGAGAGGTCGAACAGACCTTCGTACCACTCGCCGGTGAAGACATACTTCTCACGATCGCCCGGCAGGTAACCCCAGATTTCATCCGCGGTGAAGGACATGATCGGCGCCATCCAGCGTACCAGCGCTTCTGCGATATGGAACAGCGCGGTCTGGCAGCTACGACGCGCCACGCTATCCGCTTTCGCGGTGTACTGGCGGTCTTTGATGATGTCGAGGTAGAACGAACCCATCTCAATGGAGCAGAAGCGCATCAGGCGCTGCACCACTTCGTGGAAGTCATAAGACTCATAGGCCTTCAGGATATCTTCCTGCGCCGCTTTCGCGCAGCCTACCGCCCAGCGGTCCAGCACGACCATCTCTTCCGGTTTCACCATGTCTTTTGCCGGATCGAACCCGTTCAGGTTCGCCAGCAGGAAGCGCGCGGTGTTACGGATACGACGATAGCTGTCGGCAGCACGTTTCAGGATCTCGTCAGATACCGCCATTTCGCCGGTGTAGTCGGTCGACGCCACCCACAGACGCAGAATGTCTGCGCCCAGCTTGTTCATCACATCCTGCGGAGAAACGGTGTTACCGATAGATTTGGACATCTTACGGCCCTGACCATCCACGGTGAAGCCGTGAGTCAGTACCTGACGGTAAGGCGCTTTACCCTTCATGGCGGTGGAGATCATCAGGGATGACATGAACCAGCCGCGGTGTTGGTCAGAGCCTTCCAGATACATATCGGCAGCGTGGCCGGCAAACTCCGGACGCACGTCAACCACGGAGGAGTGGGTCGATCCGGAGTCAAACCACACGTCCAGGGTATCCGGCACTTTCTCGTAGCTGTCAGCGTCAGCGCCCAGGATGTCGCGGGCGTCGAGATCCCACCACGCCTGAATGCCGTCAACTTCGACGCGCTTCGCCACTTCTTCCATCAGTTCCAGGGTGTTCGGGTGCAGCTCCTGCGTCTCTTTATGTACGAACAGAGACATCGGTACGCCCCAGGTACGCTGACGGGAGATACACCAGTCAGGACGGTTAGCCACCATGGATTCGATACGCGCCTGGCCCCAGTCAGGGATCCACTGCACGCCTTTGATCTCTTTCAGAGACTGCTCGCGCAGGCCTTTCTGATCCATGCTGACGAACCACTGCGGGGTCGCACGGAAGATGATCGGGGTCTTGTGACGCCAGCAGCACGGATAGCTGTGCTGCATTTTTTCAACGTGCAGCAGCGCGCCGCTGGTGCGCAGCATGTCGACGATGATGTCGTTCGCTTTGAAGACGTTGATACCGTCCAGAGCCGGGTAGGTGCCTGGCAGGTAAGAACCATCCGGGCCCACCGGGTTAGCGATTTCCAGACCGTACTTCAGGCTGATGTTGTAGTCGTCAGGACCGTGGCCACCGGCGGTATGCACCGCACCGGTACCCGCTTCCAGCGTCACGTGGTCGCCCAGAATCGCCGGAACGTCGAAGTCCAGGAACGGGTGCTTGAAGCGCATCAGCTCCAGCGCGTCACCTTTCACGGTGCCCAGCACGGTGTAGTCGGTGATATGCGCACGCTTCAGCACGCTTTCAACCAGATCTTTCGCCAGGATAACCGCCTGACCTTCAACCTGAACCAGCGCGTATTCGAACTCACCGGACAGGGAGATCGCACGGTTCGCAGGCAGGGTCCACGGAGTGGTGGTCCAGATAACCAGCGAGATTGGGCCGTTTACCGAGGAGACGCCAAATTTGGCTTTCACCGCATCCTGATCGACGGCCTGGAAGGCCACGTCGATAGATGGAGAGGTTTTGTCGTAATACTCCACTTCCGCTTCTGCCAGCGCAGAGCGGCAGTCCACGCACCAGTGCACCGGCTTAGCGCCTTTGTGCAGGTGGCCGTTACCGATGATTTTCCCCAGCGCACGAATGATGTTGGCTTCAGTTTTGAAGTCCATGGTCAGGTACGGGTGCGACCAGTCGCCCAGCACGCCCAGACGGATGAAGTCAGCGCGCTGACCGTCAACCTGCGTAGCGGCGTATTCGCGGCACTTCGCACGGAACTCGGCGGCGGTGAACTTCTCACCCGGCTTGCCAAACTCCTGCTCCACTTTCAGCTCGATTGGCAGACCGTGGCAGTCCCAGCCCGGAACGTAAGGCGAGTCATATCCCGCGAGGCCTTTGGACTTCACGATAATGTCTTTCAGAATCTTGTTAACCGAGTGACCAATATGAATGCTGCCATTCGCATATGGAGGGCCATCATGCAGAATGAAGGATTTTTTGCCTTTTTTGGCTGCACGAATGATGCCGTACAGGTCATCATCGGTCCAACGCGCCAGCATTCCCGGTTCGCGCTTGGCGAGATCGCCGCGCATCGGGAACCCTGTTTCCGGCAAATTCAGGGTTGATTTATAGTCACTCATCAGATTCTCGGTTCCGTATTTATCACGTAGGCAGTTAAGCCGGGTTCAAAGCCCAAAAAACTCGCGGGCCGTCAATTCATCTCGCGCAATTTGCGCTTTGAGTTCATCCAGCGAACCAAATCGCTGCTCGTTGCGTATTTTTTTACGCAGTATCACATCTATATGGCGACCATACAGGTCCATTACAACGTCCAGCAGGTGCACTTCCAACTGTTGACGCACACCGGCGACGGTCGGACGCGTGCCAATATTGGCGACGCCGTAAAACGGCTTATCGCCCAGTCCTGCCACTTCCACCGCATACACCCCTTTAACCGGGGAAACCTGACGACGCAGCGGTATATTCGCCGTCGGGAAGCCTATCGTGCGGCCGAGCGCATCGCCATGGACCACGCGGCCAGAGATAGTGAACGGATGCCCCAGTAGGGTTTCCGCCGTCTCCAGCTCGTCATCGGCCAGTGCCCGGCGTACCGCCGTGCTGCTGACGCGCACGCCGCCCTCACAGAAGGTCATCGCGCTGGTGACGTCAAACCCGTACTCCAGACCAGCCTTCTGTAATAGCAAGAAATCGCCCTGACGACCAGCGCCAAAGCGGAAATCATCGCCCACGGCGAGAAACTGTACGCCAAGACGCTTAACCAGCAGGTCGCTGACAAAATTTTGTGCTGTCAGCGCGGCAAAGCGGCGATCGAAACGTACACACAATACGTAGTCCACACCGGACTCTGCCAGGTAGCGCAACTTCTCGCGCAGGCGAGTGAGACGGGCGGGAGATTTATCACCCGCGAACAGCTCCAACGGCTGCGGTTCGAAAATCATCACCACAACGGGCAGGCCACGGGCCTCCCCTTCTTTACGCAATCCCTGCAACAGCGCCTGATGACCACGATGCACGCCGTCGAAATTACCAATGGTCAGCACGCACCCGTGTGGCGCGCTACTGAGATTATGTATGCCGCGTATCAGCTTCATGTCTGGCTCAAAACAGTGAAAATCGCCAAAGTATACCTTGTACAACGGTTAAGGTTAACCGGCGATTGTTCGTGCAAAACAGAAAGCCGTAATGATTTCATCAGGCTGACCTTTCGCAGCGAAAAAATCTGCTCGTGAACTGCGATTTTTATGCCGAAAGGCTGTATTCAGGGAAGACAAGCTGGTAGAATCCTGCGCCATCACTACGTAACGTAGCGTCGCTAATTAACGGCGCTTATTTGCACAAATCCATTGACAAAAGAAGGCAAAGAGGGCATATTCCTCGGCCTTTGAATTGTCCACATAGATCATATTTGGGAGTTGGACTTGGCTAATATCAAATCAGCTAAGAAACGTGCCGTTCAGTCTGAAAAGGCTCGTAAGCACAATGCAAGCCGTCGCTCTATGATGCGTACTTTCATCAAGAAAGTATACGCAGCAATCGAAGCAGGCGACAAAGCTGCAGCGCAGAACGCATTTAACGAAATGCAACCAATCGTGGATCGTCAGGCTGCTAAAGGTCTGATCCACAAAAACAAAGCAGCGCGTCATAAAGCAAACCTGACTGCGCAGATCAACAAACTGGCTTAATCGCTACTTGTTGTTGCTTGTTTAAAGAACCCGCTTAACGCGGGTTTTTTTATGTCTTCAGATTGCCGGTGGCGTAAACAGCGCTGAATAGTCGCGGTTACAGATTCGCTGTACCGCCGGGTGCTGAATCATTCTTTCGGCAAATATGGCGTGATACTCCTCCATCACGTTATCCACTCTGCCTATCTCCGTAATCTTATCGTCCGAATAGAGATCGTGCGCGTACAGCGTCGGCGCAACGAAGATCGCGTTATGCGCTTCGCCAAAGGCTTTCATCAGCGCCGCATCGTCGAACTCACCGAGTATCTCCACGTTCAGCCCCTGCGAGTTAAACCAGTTCAGCAGCTTGCGTCCGAGCATGGAGCGTCTTCCCGGCACCAGCAGGCGACGCTCTTCCAGGCACGCGGGGAACGGTTTTTCCGGCGGCGGGTTAATACACCAGAAGCTGACGCCGCATTCGCCAATCTTCACCGAGAACAGCCCTTCCTGCTGGGTGGAGTCAATCGGGCAGTCCGAGATAATCATGTCCAGCTTATGCTGGCTGAGCTGTTCCAGCAGCATCTCATGGGTGGATTCAAAGCAGCGCAGATGGATTTGCTCATCTTCCACCACCGCCGCATCCAGCACGCCGCTCACCAGCCGCTTGGACAGCGCATCCGCCACGCCAACATCAAAGAGCAGGTTCGACTCTTTGCGGTAGTTGACGATATCCAGCATCTCCTGGCTCAGGGTGAACATTTTGTCCGCGTAGCGGAAAACCAGTTCACCCAGTTCGCTGGGTTCAATCCCACGCCCCTTACGCTTGAACAGCTTACCCTGCAGGCGCTCTTCCAGGGCCTTGATTTGCCCGGTGATGGTTTGCGGCGTCAGGTAGAGCGCCTCTGCCGCCCCCACCACCGAGCCCTGTTTATAGACGTGCCAGAAGTAGTACAGATGGTTGTAATTTAAATGAGACATCGCGTCTTCTCTCCCTGAGTGTGTATCGGGAAAAGGATCGCCTCCTCCCGGTGTTCCGTTATGCCTGGACGGCCTGTCCGGACAATTTTACCTTCAGCAAGGTATAACCGATTACCGCAGCCAGTAATGACCCGATGAGAATGCCGAGTTTTGCCCAGACGATAAGCTCAGGCGCATGCGTCCCAAACGCCAGCGTCGAGATAAAGATCGACATCGTAAACCCTATACCACACAGCACGCCGACGGCCATAATCTGCTTAAAGGTGGTGCCGTGCGGCAAAGACGCCAGCTTCAGCTTCGTCGCCAGCCAGCAGAAGAGGCTAATACCCAGCGGCTTGCCGATAAACAGCCCGGCAATAATGCCCAGCGGTAGCACGGACGTTAGCCCGTCCAGCGTCACGCCACCCAGCGACACACCGGCGTTGGCAAACGCAAACAGCGGCAGGATCATAAAGGCGACCCACGGGTGCAGCACATGCTCCAGCTGTTTGGCAGGCGACTTGCCGTCCTGCGGCTTCAGCGGTACGAAGAAGCCGACGATCACGCCCGCCAGCGTGGCGTGCACGCCTGATTTCAGCACCGCCGTCCACAGCACCATCCCCACCAGGATATAGATACCGATACGGCGAACATTGAAGATGTTCAGCAGCGCCAGCACCGCAATCGCCCCGGCGGCCACGCTCAGGGACAGGATCGACAGATCGCTGGTGTAGAAGAGTGCGATAATCACAATGGCACCCAGGTCATCGATGATCGCCAGCGCCATCAGGAAGATTTTCAGGGCTACCGGCACGCGGCTTCCCAGTAAGGCCAGCACCCCGAGGGCAAAGGCGATATCCGTCGCAGCCGGGATCGCCCAGCCGTGACGTGCAATCGGATCCTGCCAGGTGAACGCCAGGAAGAGCAGAGCCGGCACCACCATCCCGCCGAGCGCGGCAATCACCGGGAACGCCGCGCGCTGGCGGCTGGCAAGCGAGCCCAGTACCAGCTCACGCTTAACCTCAAGCCCGACGAGCAGGAAGAACACCGCCATCAGCGCATCGTTGATCCACAGCAGCATGTTCTTGTTAATTTCCAGCGCCCCGACCTTCAGCTCAACGGGCGTTTCCAGAAATGCATGGTAGAGTTCCTGCGTGATGCCAAGGTTAGCCAGCACCATCGCGGCCACAGCGGCAATAATCAGGATCACGCCGCCGGACGCCTCACTGCTAAAAAAACGGTGTAGTAATTTCACTTTAATTCTCTCTGTTACAACAATACCTCGATAAAACCATAATACCAAGCCAAATAGCTCGGCAAAAACAGATTAATATTGAGTATAGATTCAGTTTTACCGAGCAATACCCGTAAATAGAAAAAGCCCGGAATCGCTTCCGGGCTTTTGCGGATGAAAATCTGAGAACAGATTAACGGGTCAAATCATCGAAGAATTTTTTGACGCCATCGAAGAAGCTTTTGGAACGCGGGCTGTTTTTCTCACCCGTCGGGCCACCAAAGCTCTCCTGCAGCTCTTTCAGCAGCTGTTTCTGCTTGTCGTTCAGGCCAACCGGCGTTTCTACGACGACGCGGCACAGCAGGTCGCCCTGCGCACCACCGCGAACGGACTTAACGCCTTTCCCGCGCATGCGGAACAGCTTACCGGTCTGGGTTTCGCCTGGCACTTTCAGGTTCACGCGACCATCCAGCGTCGGCACTTCGATTTCACCGCCCAGTGCCGCCATCGCGAAGTTGATCGGCACTTCGCAGTACAGGTTATTACCTTCACGCTCGAAGATGGCGTGCTGCTTCACCTGCACCTGAACGTACAGATCGCCTGCCGGTGCACCGTGTTCACCTGCTTCACCTTCACCCGCCAGACGAATGCGGTCGCCCGTATCGACGCCGGCCGGGATTTTAACGGAGAGGGTCTTGGTTTTCTCAACGCGACCGTGGCCGTGGCATTTGGTGCACGGATCTTTAATCAGCGTACCGCGACCGTGACAGTGCGGACAGGCCTGCTGTACCGCGAAGAAGCCCTGACGCATCTGTACCTGACCAGAGCCGTGACAGGTTGGACAGGTCTGAGGCTGTGTACCTGCTTTCGCGCCGCTGCCGTGGCAAACGTCACACTCTTCCAGCGTCGGAATACGGATCTCTTTGGTGACACCGCGGACGGCCTCTTCCAGCGTCAGCTCCATGTTGTAGCGCAGGTCCGCGCCGCGCGCCGCGCGCTGACGACCACGGCCACCGCCGAAGATGTCGCCAAACACATCGCCAAAGATATCGCTGAAGTCAGCGCCGCCGCCAAAGCCGCCGCCACCGAATCCACCGCCGCCCATGCCGCCCTGTTCAAAGGCTGCATGACCGTACTGGTCATAGGCCGCACGTTTTTGTGCATCGGTCAGGACTTCGTAGGCTTCTTTGATCTCTTTAAATTTGGCTTCAGCCTCTTTATCACCCTGGTTACGGTCCGGGTGGAATTTCATGGCCAGGCGCTTATACGCCTTTTTGATTTCACGCTCTTCCGCAGTTTTCGGAACGCCTAAAATCTCGTAATAGTCTTGCTTTGCCATTGGTTTTTTTAAGCCCCTTAACATGCGAGCACGGGCGTGGAGAGTTCTCCTACGCCCGTGCCGATTAATTACCCTGCATCAGGGCGATTATTTTTTATCTTTAACTTCTTCGAACTCAGCGTCGACAACGTCGTCGTCTTTCGCGTTGTTCGCCGAAGCGTCAGCGCCCGCCTGCTGTTGAGCGTGCTGCTGCTGAGCGATTTCCATCAGCTTCTGAGAAGCCTGCGCCAGTTCCTGCATCTTCGCTTCGATGTCCGCTTTGTCTTCACCTTTCAGTGAGGATTCCAGCGCACTCAGTGCAGCTTCGATAGCAGTCTTGTCTTCCGCTGGCAGTTTATCGCCTGCTTCTTCAACCTGCTTACGGGTGCTGTGCAGCAGATGGTCACCCTGGTTACGGGTCTGAACCAGCTCTTCGAACTTACGGTCGGATTCCGCGTTAGCTTCGGCATCGCGAACCATTTTTTCGATTTCCGCTTCGTTCAGGCCAGAAGATGCCTTGATGGTGATCTTCTGCTCTTTACCGCTGTTTTTGTCTTTCGCAGACACGTGCAGGATACCGTCAGCATCGATATCGAAGGTCACTTCGATCTGCGGCATGCCGCGCGGTGCCGGGTTAATACCGTCCAGGTTGAACTGACCCAGAGATTTGTTATCCGCCGCACGCTTACGCTCACCCTGAATCACATGGATGGTTACCGCAGACTGGTTGTCTTCAGCGGTAGAGAACACCTGGCTGTGTTTCGTCGGGATGGTGGTGTTTTTGTTGATGAGCGCAGTCATCACACCGCCCATGGTTTCGATACCCAGAGACAGCGGGGTAACGTCCAGCAGCAGTACGTCTTTAACTTCACCGGTCAGTACGCCACCCTGAACCGCAGCACCGATTGCAACTGCTTCGTCCGGGTTAACGTCTTTACGTGGCTCTTTACCAAAGAACTCAGCCACTTTCTTCTGAACCATTGGCATACGGGTCTGACCACCGACCAGGATAACGTCCTGGATATCGGATACGGACAGGCCAGCATCCTGCAGAGCAACTTTCAGCGGCTCGATAGAACGGTTCACCAGGTCTTCTACCAGGCTTTCCAGTTTCGCACGGGTCACTTTGATGTTCATGTGTTTAGGACCGGTCGCGTCTGCAGTGATGTACGGCAGGTTCACGTCGGTCTGCTGAGCGGAAGACAGCTCGATCTTCGCTTTCTCAGCGGCTTCTTTCAGGCGCTGCATCGCCAGCGGGTCGTTACGCAGGTCAATGCCCTGATCTTTCTTAAACTCGTCAACGAGGTAGTTGATCAGACGGGTATCGAAGTCTTCACCACCCAGGTGGGTATCACCGTTGGTTGCCAGAACTTCGAAGGTTTTTTCGCCGTCAACTTCGTCGATTTCGATAATAGAGATATCGAAGGTACCACCACCCAGGTCGTAAACCGCGATAGTACGGTTGCCAACTTCTTTATCCAGACCGTAAGCCAGTGCAGCCGCGGTTGGTTCGTTGATGATACGTTTTACTTCCAGACCTGCGATACGGCCAGCATCTTTGGTTGCCTGACGCTGAGCATCGTTGAAGTAGGCAGGTACGGTAATAACAGCTTCAGTTACCGGCTCACCCAGGTAATCTTCAGCGGTTTTCTTCATTTTCTTCAGCACTTCAGCAGAAATCTGCGGTGGTGCAGTTTTAGCGCCTTTCACATCAAGCCATGCATCGCCGTTATCTGCCGCGATGATTTTGTAAGGCATGATGGAAACGTCACGCTGAACTTCTTCGTCCTGGAAGCGGCGACCGATCAGGCGTTTAATCGCAAACAGGGTGTTTTGCGGGTTTGTCACTGCCTGACGTTTAGCCGGCTGACCAACCAGAGTTTCACCATCCTGGGTATAAGCAATGATAGAAGGCGTGGTGCGATCGCCCTCGGCGTTCTCCAGCACGCGTGCAGTAGTGCCATCCATAATCGCTACACAAGAGTTGGTAGTACCCAGGTCGATACCAATAATTTTACCCATCTAAACGTCTCCACTAAAAATTCAGTCAACATGTGGTTGTGTACCTGTAATAAGGGCAGAACGTGCTTTTTCAACTGCCCAGATTTGATTTTTTTCAGGTCCACACACTGCGGTTGACTACAAGATGGGGTCGCGACGGCATCCATCAAGGGGGAATGATAAAAAAAATTTTAATTTCACCCTGATGAGATCATAGACGCCATCGATTGCGCCCATTATGATGCCGCGCCCAGTCAGGGAGAACTGACGCGGGTTTAACCATTTCACCATATTAATGATGATTTTTTTGAGGACTTATGGGCAACACTAAGTTGGCTAATCCGGCTCCGCTGGGCCTGATGGGTTTTGGCATGACCACTATCCTGCTGAACCTGCACAATATCGGGATGTTCCCGATGGATGGCATCATCCTGGCGATGGGCATTTTTTACGGCGGTATCGCGCAAATCTTCGCGGGCCTGCTGGAATATAAGAAAGGCAATACCTTCGGCTTAACCGCATTCACCTCTTACGGTTCTTTCTGGCTGACTCTGGTTGCCATTCTGCTGCTGCCTAAAATGGGCATGGCAGACGCGGCAAACGCCCACTTCCTGGGCGTTTACCTGGGCCTGTGGGGCATCTTCACCCTGTTCATGTTCTTCGGTACCCTGAAAGGTAACCGCATGCTGCAGTTCGTTTTCCTGAGCCTGACCGTGCTGTTCGCCCTGCTGGCGATTGGTCATCTGGTGGATAACGAAGGCATCGTTCATGTTGCAGGCTGGATTGGTCTGGTTTGCGGCGCAAGCGCTATCTACCTGGCAATGGGTGAAGTGCTGAACGAGCAGTTTGACCGCACCGTTTTACCGATTGGTGAAAAACACTGATCCCTCTGTCGTGCCCGCCTCGCGGGCACGACATTCCCCCGCCTGACGAAGCCAAAATCCTAATACCAGCCCCATCACCGACAGCGCCAGCACGTACCAGGCCGGAGCCAGGGGAGACACGCCCATCAGCACGGTGACCGCAATCGGCGTCAGCCCGCCGAAAATGGCATACGACACGTTGTAAGAGAACGAGATCCCGGTGAAACGAACTTCCGGTGGGAAAGCTCGCACCATGACGTAAGGCACAGCCCCCACTACGCCCACGCACAGCCCTACCACGCCGTACAGCAGGAACAGCTGTTCAGGATGGCTGCCCGCAAGATGGTAAAACGCCCAGCTTGATGCGGCCAGTAGCAGGCTACCGATGATAAAGGTAACGCTGGCACCAAAACGATCCGCCGCCAGCCCGGCGGCCAGACAGCCAAAGCAGAGCATGATTGTCGCGATACTGTTCGCCTGTAGCGTCACAGCAGGGGCGAAACCGTACTGCTTTTGCAGCCAGACCGGGGACATCAATATCACCACCACAATGCCCGCCGAGAGCAGCCAGGTCAGCAGCATCGATACCACCACCGCTTTTTTATGGCGTACCACAACCGCCTTCACCGGCAGCTCCTGCGCCAGCGCTTTGCGCTGCTGCATCTCGAGGAAAATCGGCGTCTCCTGCAGCCAGCGGCGCAGGTACATCGCGACCAGACCAAACGCTCCGCCCAGCAGGAACGGAATACGCCAGCCCCAGTCGTGCACGGCCTGCTGCGTCATGCTGGTATTCACAATTGTTGCGACCACCGAGCCGAGCAGGATCCCGACCGTCAGCCCCGCCGTTAAGGTTCCGCAGGCGATACCAATGCGGCGCGCCGGAACATGCTCCGCGACAAACACCCACGCGCCCGGCACTTCACCGCCAATCGCCGCCCCCTGCAGGACGCGCATCAGCAACAGCAGCAACGGCGCGAGAATGCCCATCGAGGCATAGGTAGGTAGCAAACCAATGGCCAGCGTCGGCACGGCCATCAGCAGGATGCTAAGGGTAAACATCTTCTTGCGCCCGACCAGATCGCCAAAGTGGGCCATGATAATGCCGCCCAGCGGACGCGCCAGATACCCGGCGGCAAAAATGCCGAAGGTTTGCACCTGACGCAGCCATTCCGGGATATCCGCCGGGAAGAAGAGTTCTCCCACCACGGCGGCGAAGAAGACGAAGATGATAAAGTCGTAAAACTCCAGCGCGCCGCCTAAGGCCGCGAGCGTGAGGGTTTTGTAGTCCTGTCGATTCAGAGGTCGGGTGTTATGTGACATAGCGAACCATTGTGCGTGTGTTGTGGATTTATTTTTACAGCATTCGTAAAGAAAAAATTACTATACCGTAAAAGCTTCACCACGCTATCGCCGCTTCAGCTAATGTCACATATTGGTTAATTTCAGGAGATTGTTTCGCGACGTGCGTTTTTCGGGCGAAAAGCTGCTACCACTTTCTCATCGGTTTCCACATAGGGACCGTCAAGCAGCTGTATACAATACGGTACACTTGCAAAGATGCCATGAACCAGGACGCTGCCATCTTCTGCTTTCAGCCCTTCCAGCGTCTCTTTAATCGACTTCGGCTGGCCCGGCAGGTTCAGGATCAACGCCTGCTTGCGGATCACCCCCACCTGGCGGGAAAGAATGGCCGTCGGAACAAAGTGTAGACTGATCTGGCGCATCTGTTCGCCGAAGCCAGGCATTTCACGATCGGCAATCGCCAGCGTCGCGTCCGGCGTCACGTCGCGGCGCGCGGGGCCGGTTCCGCCCGTCGTCAGAACAAGGTGGCAGCTCATCTCATCCACCAGTTCGCAAAGCGTCTGCTCGATGATCGGCTGTTCGTCAGGGATCAGGCGGGTCTGAATGTCAAAGGGGGTGGTCAGCGCGCTGCTCAACCACGCTTCCAGAGCGGGGATGCCTTTATCCTGGTAAACACCGCTGGAGGCGCGGTCAGAAATCGACACTAAGCCGATGCGTAAGGTATTCATATCCATTCCATTCAAAGAGTACTGATTAAAGGGAATGATACACGCAGAGAGGAGATTCAGACAGGGGACGAAAGAAGTCGCGTGACCGGGAGCCCGGTCACGCAGAATGATTACAGCAGGTCGCCGATCATTTTTTCCAGTTTGCCCTGGTCAACAGCAAACTTACGGATACCGTCCGCCAGTTTGTCTACCGCCATTGGATCCTGGTTGTGCTGCCACAGGAACTCGGATTCCGTGATGCGCTCTGGGCGTGCTTTCACTTCACCGGTGTAAGACAGTTTACGCTCCAGAGTACCTTCGCTTTCTGCCAGCTCTTTCAGCAGCGCAGGCGCGATGGTCAGGCGGTCACAGCCAGCCAGCTCGATGATTTCACCGACGTTACGGAAGCTTGCTCCCATAACCACAGTCTCATAGCCGTGCTGTTTGTAGTATTCGTAGATTTCAGTCACAGAAATCACGCCTGGATCTTCAGCCGGTGCGTACTCTTTCTTATCGGTGTTGGCTTTGTACCAGTCCAGAATACGGCCCACGAACGGAGAAATCAGGTATACGCCTGCTTCTGCACATGCACGCGCCTGCGCGAAGGAGAACAGCAGGGTCAGGTTACAGTTGATACCGTCTTTTTCCAGCTGCTCTGCCGCGCGAATACCCTGCCAGGTAGAAGCCAGTTTGATCAGGATACGGTCGTTGCTGATGCCCGCGTCGTTGTACATTTTGATCAGACGTTTCGCTTTGGCGATAGACGCTTCGGTGTCGTAGGAGAGACGCGCATCCACTTCGGTAGAGATACGGCCAGGAACCAGTTTCAGGATTTCCAGACCGATGTTCACTGCCAGTTTGTCGGTGGCATCCACAACCTGCTGCGCGCGGTCGTTGCTCTGCGCTTTCGCCCAGGTCACTGCGTCGTCAATCAGTTTGCGATACTCAGGGATCTGTGCGGCGTTAAGGATCAGAGAAGGGTTGGTTGTGGCATCCTGCGGCTGGTACAGCTTCATTGCCGCGATATCTCCGGTGTCAGCTACGACAGTGGTGAACTGACGAAGGGAGGTCAATTTATCCGTCATGATAGTGTTTCTCTTTTAACGTGCCCTGGATAATTCACGCTACCGACAGCATGCCTGCAGCGGAAAAATGACAGGTTTACTTGTTAGGGGGATGTAACCGGTCTGCCCTGATGATAACACGACGGAGGGGTAGCGCAACCGCAGACAGTGCGCTTAGGCAGAGTATGGTAAACTCGGAAGATTAACAGGCTGCTAAGCAACAGCATGCCCAATCAGTGGTAGCGCTTACATATTCACATTGGCATCAACAAGAGGGACGTTAATGCCTGATTTCTTTTTCTTTATTAACGAAGTCCTCTGGGGTTCGATAATGATTTACCTGCTTCTGGGAGCAGGTATTTGGTTTACGCTACGCAGTGGGTTTATCCAGTTTCGCTATATTCGCAAGTTTGGCAGAAGTCTGAAAAACAGCGTTACGCCCCAGCCGGGTGGATTAACGTCGTTCCAGGCACTCTGTACCAGCCTGGCAGCGCGTCTCGGCAGCGGCAATCTGGCGGGCGTTGCGCTGGCCATCAGCGCCGGTGGGCCAGGCGCGGTCTTCTGGATGTGGGTGACGGCGCTACTCGGAATGGCCACCTCCTTTGCCGAAAGTTCGCTTGCACAACTCTACAAAGAGAAAGATAAGCACGGCCAGTTTCGCGGTGGTCCTGCCTGGTACATGGCGCGTGGCCTGGGGATGCGCTGGATGGGCGTCCTGTTCTCGGTTTTTTTACTGCTCGCGTACGGCCTCATTTTTAATACCGTCCAGGCAAATTCTGTCGCCAATGCCCTGAGCTACGCCTTCTCCTGCCCGGAGTGGGTCGCCGGTATTGCTTTAGCCCTCCTCGTTCTGCTCACCATTTCTGCCGGTCTTAAGGGCATCGCCCGCCTGATGCAGTGGCTGGTGCCCATTATGGCGTTGCTCTGGGTTGCCGCGAGCCTGTTTGTTGCCGCACTGCATCTCGACCAGGTGCCGGGCGTGATTGCCACCATCGTCAAAAGCGCCTTTGGCTGGCGCGAAGTGGCCTCCGGGGCGCTGGGCTACACCTTCAGCCAGGCGCTGATGGCGGGCTTTCAGCGGGGCATGTTCTCCAATGAAGCCGGTATGGGGTCAACCCCCAACGCGGCCGCCGCCGCCTCTTCCTGGCCGCCGCACCCGGCCGCACAAGGCATTGTGCAGATGATTGGCGTCTTTACCGATACCATTATCATCTGTTCCGCCAGCGCCATGATTTTGCTGCTGGCAGGCCCCGTCCCGCATTCCTCAGGAACCGCCGGGATACAGCTTCTCCAGCAGGCGCTGGTGAACCTGACCGGCGGCTGGGGTGCAGGGTTTGTCTCGCTCATCCTGATCTTGTTTGCCTTCAGCTCAATAGTGGTGAATTACCTCTACGCCGAAAATAACCTTATTTTCCTGAAGCTCGACTCCCGCGCTGCAATCGGAACCCTGCGTCTCGGGGTCGTCCTGATGGTGATAGCAGGCTCCCTGCTCAGTATGCCGCTGGTCTGGCAACTGGCCGATATCATTATGGCGCTGATGGCGATCACTAACCTCACGGCAATCCTGCTGCTCTCACCCGTGGTGACCCTGATTGCCAGAGACTATCTTCGTCAGCGCAAACTGGGTGTTCCGCCGGTATTTGATCCCGCCCGCTATCCCGATATTAAGGCGCAGCTTGCCCCGGGCACGTGGGATGATTTGCCGCGGCAATAACAGCTATCGATCAATTCGGGGCGATTTTTTGCTAAAGTCGCTCTAAATTTCCTGCAAGGACTGGATATGCTGATTCTGATTTCACCTGCAAAAACGCTCGACTACCAGAGCCAACTCGCCACCGAGCGCTATACCCAGCCTGAACTGCTGGACTACTCGCAACAGCTGATCCGCGAAGCGCGCAAGCTCTCTGCACCGCAAATCGCCTCGCTGATGAGCATCAGCGACAAGCTGGCAGACCTTAACGCGACCCGCTTTCACGAGTGGCACCCGGATTTCACCCCGGCTAACGCTCGCCAGGCGATTCTGGCGTTTAAAGGCGATGTCTATACCGGCCTGCAGGCGGAAGATTTTAGCGAAGCCGATTTCGATTTTGCCCAGCAGCATCTGCGCATGCTGTCGGGTCTGTACGGCGTACTGCGCCCGCTGGATCTGATGCAGCCCTATCGTCTGGAGATGGGGATTCGTCTGGAGAATGCCAAAGGCAAAGATCTGTACCATTTCTGGGGCGATATCATCACCGATAAGCTGAACGCGGCACTGCGCGCTCAGGGCGATAACGTGGTGATTAACCTGGCATCCGATGAATACTACAAGTCGGTGAAACCGAAAAAGCTGGATGCAGAGATTATCAAACCGGTGTTCCTCGACGAGAAGAACGGTAAGTTCAAGGTGATCAGCTTCTACGCCAAGAAAGCGCGTGGCCTGATGAGCCGCTACATCATCCAGAACCGTCTGACAAAGCCGGAGCAGCTGACCGCCTTCAACAGCGAAGGCTATTTCTTTGACGAGACGTCGTCAGGGAAAGGCGAGCTGGTGTTTAAGCGCCACGAGCAGTAAAAACAAACCCCGCCAGCTGGCGGGGTTTTGCATTAATGGTGTTTCCAGTCCGGGCCGCGATCGTCGCGGTGGTCATCGTGGTGATGGTCATCATGGCGATCGTCATGTTTACGATGCTCATCATGCGGACGCCAGTGATTATCGCGCCAGTCATAATGCGCTTTCCACCAGTCGTGGTCGCGCCAGCGGCCGCCGTCCCAGTAGTGACCGTTATTATCCTGGTCGCCAATCTGCAGTTTGACCGCAGGCACAAGGGTGATTTCAGATGCCTGTACCGCTATGGGAGCGACCAGCATCAGTGAAAGCGCAATCAGCACAGGTTTCAGTGTAGACATCGGTGACTCCTTATTATCTTTGCCCAACGTGGGCCGATGTAAGGAGAGTACGCGAGGGGAACGGGGGATGTTATTCTCTGCAATCCTAAACGCTAAGTGACCGCATTTATTGGGAATTTCTGCTTTTTCCCTGCTATTTTTCTCCTTAATTTCTTCACAAAAAAGCCGGGTGGCGGCTTCGCCTTACCCGGCCTACTTTCTGAGCCGTTGTAGGTCGGGTAAGGCGTAGCCGCACCCGACAAAAATTATGCTCGGGTCATCATCAGCTTACGCAGCGCGGCAAAGTCTGCCGGCAGCTCATGTGACAGCAGCGGCAGGTCGGCACGCTCGGCCAGCTCTTTCGGCAGCGGCAGCGTTTCGCCCAGGATCGCTTCCACGCTCTCTTTAAACTTCGCCGGATGCGCGGTGCCCAGGAACAGGCCATATTCACCCGGGTTAAGCTGGTCGCGCAGCGCGCGGTAAGCAATCGCCGCATGCGGTTCAGAGGTATACCCCACCGCCTTCAGCTCGCGCATGGTCGCTTTGGTGGTTTCATCCGTCACCGCGGCGTAACCCAGATCGCCCAGACGCCAGATCTTACGGCGGAACAGCTCTTCCACGCGCGGCCAGTTGTTCGGCTGGCTCACGTCCATGGCGTTAGAGAGCGTTGCCTGCGTGGCGTTCGGCGCCCACTTCCCGTCTTTCAGGAAGCGCGGCACGGTGTCGTTAGCGTTGGTGGCGGCGATAAAGCGTTTCACCGGCAGACCCAGGGATTTCGCCAGCAGGCCAGCCGTCAGGTCACCAAAGTTACCGCTCGGCACGGAGATCACCAGCTGGTTACGCGCTTCCTGCGGCAGCTGCGCCACCGCTTCGAAGTAGTAGCAGATCTGCGCCAGCAGACGGCTGATGTTGATAGAGTTGGCAGAGTTCAGACCCAGGGCCACCTTCAGCTCTTCGTCGTCGAAGGCCTGCTTGACCAGCGCCTGACAGGCATCGAAATCACCGTCAATTGCCACGGTTTCAATGTTGCCGCCGAGCGTACAGAACAGTTTTTCCTGCAGCGGGCTGATTTTGCCTTTCGGATAGAGGATCACCACGCGGACGTTTTTCAGGCCGTAGAACGCGTGCGCCACCGCCGCACCGGTATCCCCGGAGGTCGCGGTCAGGATGGTCACCGGCTTGTCGCCGCTGATGTGGGTCAGCATTTGCGCCATAAAGCGGCCGCCGAAGTCTTTGAACGCCAGGGTCGGGCCGTGGAACAGCTCCAGGCAGCCAACGTCAGGCTCCACCTGCTTCACCGGTGCCGGGAAAGCGAACGCCGCACGCACACGCTCTTCCAGCAGCTCCTGCGGGATTTCGTCGCCGATAAACGCCGAAAGAATTTTAGTGCTGCGGGTGACAAAGTCCTGCTTCAGCAGTTCGTCGATGTCGGTCAGGTGGAATTCCGGCAGGTCATGCGGGAAGAACAGCCCCTGGTTTTTGCCCAGTCCCTGAGTGACTGCCTGCGCGAAGCTGACCTGCTCGTTATGATCTTTAAGGTTATAGAGTTTCATTGATTATCCCAGTACTCGTGCGCCAGCCGTGTCCAGACGGCAAATATGAACAAAGCCTTCCTGATTTTGCAGGTAGTGTTTAGAGAGCCAGTCCGCCACGCGCTGCGCGGTATCAGGCTTGTCGCACAGGGCGAACAGCGTCGGCCCGGAGCCGGAGATGCCGCACGCCTGCGCGCCAATATCCATCGATGCCTGTCGCGCCTCGTTAAAGCCGGGCAGCAGCTTCGTGCGGTACGGCTCGGCAATGACGTCCTTCATCAGTTTGGCCGCCAGCTGCGGCTGGCGGGTGTAGCAGGCGTGGATAAAGCCCGCCAGATGACGCCCGTGGGCAATACAGTCCTGACGACGATACTGCGCGGGCAGGATCGCACGCGCTTCCGCGGTTGAAACCTTGATACCCGGATAGGCCAGCACCCACAGCCACTCATCAAACCCTGGCACCTGCTGGCTGATGATGCCATTTTCTTCGATCATCAGCTGCATGCCGCCGAGGAAGCACGGCGCCACGTTGTCATAGTGAATGCTGCCGGAGATGCGCCCTTCCAGCTCGCCCATTAACCCCAGCAGGCGGTTGTTGTTCAGCGGCTTGCCGCAGTGCTCGTTCATCGCCACCAGCGCGGCGACCACCGAGCAGGCGCTGGAGCCCAGACCTGAGCCGATCGGCATACTTTTTTCCAGCGTCATGGCAACCGGCACGTTTTTGCCGATCTCCTGACAGAAGCGTTCCCAGCACTGATAGACGATATTTTCGCGCGGCTCAGACGGCAGTTTGCAGGCGTTGCGGCCCACGTTGTTCAGGCTGAAGCTGTCTGCCGCTTCCACCGTAACCGTATCGCCCAGCAGCGAACCATCCACCGGCGTCACCGCCGCACCCAGCACGTCAAATCCGACGCTCATATTCGCGCTGGAAGCCGGGGCATAAACTTTGACCATGTTAAACTCCTAACTTCCATGACAGGGTACGCAGCAGATCGGCAAACACACCCGCCGCCGTAACATCGTTCCCTGCGCCATAGCCGCGAAGCACCAGCGGCAGTGGCTGATAATAGTGGCTGTAAAACGCGAGGGCGTTTTCGCCGTTTTTGACTTTGTACAGCGGGTCGTTGCCATCCACTTCGGCAATCTTCACCCGGCACACGCCATCTTCTTCAATGTTGCCAACATAGCGCAATACCTTACCTTCATCACGGGCTTTTGCAACGCGCGCGGCAAACGCGTCGTCAAGCTGCGGCAAACTGGCCATAAAGGCAGCGACATCACCGCTGCTGTCAAATTCTGCCGGCAGGACAGGCTCAATCACGATATCCGAAAGCTCAAGCTCGCGGCCCGTTTCACGCGCGAGGATCAGCAGCTTGCGCGCCACGTCCATACCGGAAAGGTCGTCACGCGGATCCGGCTCGGTATAGCCCAGCTCGCGCGCGGCGCGGGTGGCTTCCGAGAGGCTCATCCCCTCATCCAGCTTGCCGAAGATAAACGACAGCGAGCCGGAGAGAATGCCGGAGAAACGCTGCAGTTCGTCGCCCGCGTTAAGCAGGTTCTGCAGGTTCTCGATAACCGGCAGGCCTGCCCCAACGTTGGTGTCGTACAGGAACTTGCGGCGCGACTTGCTCGCT
The DNA here is from genome assembly GCF_000568095.1 of Enterobacter sp. DC4. Lineage (NCBI taxonomy): Bacteria > Pseudomonadati > Pseudomonadota > Gammaproteobacteria > Enterobacterales > Enterobacteriaceae > Enterobacter > Enterobacter sp. DC4. The sequence continues at coordinate 209,148 of NZ_AZUB01000003.1, forward strand.
GCCAGACGCAGCTGGTGATAGTAATCCATCGACGAGGTGTTGGCCTTTTTGTTCGGCGTCACCACGTGGAAACCTTCGCGCAGGAAGTCCGCGTACTGATCGGCCACCGCCTGGTTCGAGGTGCAGTCGACGATGACCGGGTTAAGCAGGTGATACTCTTTTACCAGACGGATCAGGCGGCCCAGGTTGAACGGCTCTTTCGCCTCCTTCATCTCGGCCTGCCAGTTTTCCAGGTTCAGGCCGTGGACGTTGGTCAGCAGCGCTTTGGAATTCGCGATCCCGCAGACGCGCAGGTCGATGTGTTTCTTCTTCAGCCATTCCTGCTGACGCTTAACCTGCTCCAGCAACGCGCCGCCGACGCCGCCGACGCCAATCAGGAACAGCTCGATAACCTGGTCGGTATTGAACAGCATCTGGTGGACCACGCGTACGCCAGTGGTCGCGTCATCGTTGTCCACGACAACAGAAATTGAACGCTCAGACGAGCCCTGGGCAATCGCCACGATATTGATATTGGCGCGCGCCAGTGCGGCAAAGAACTTGGCGGAGATACCGCGCAGGGTACGCATACCGTCGCCCACCACGGAGATGATCGCCAGACGCTCCTGAATCGCGAGCGGCTCCAGCAGCTCTTCTTTCAGCTCCAGATAGAACTCTTCCTCCAGCGCGCGGCGGGCGCGCAGGCAGTCGGCCTGCGGCACGCAGAAGCTGATGCTGTATTCGGAAGAGGACTGGGTGATCAGCACAACAGAGATACCGTTGCGGGACATGGCCGCAAACACGCGCGCCGCCATGCCGACCATCCCCTTCATCCCCGGACCGGAGACGCTGAACATCGCCATGTTGTTGAGGTTGGAGATGCCTTTCACCGGCAGACCGTCCTCATCGGTGCTCGCGCCAATCAGCGTACCCGGCGCCTGCGGGTTACCGGTATTTTTAATCAGGCAAGGGATCTGGAACTGGGCAATCGGGGAGATGGTACGCGGGTGAAGCACTTTGGCGCCGAAGTAGGAAAGCTCCATTGCTTCCTGGTACGACATCGACTTCAGCAGCCTGGCGTCCGGTACCTGGCGCGGGTCGCAGGTATAGACGCCGTCGACGTCAGTCCAGATCTCACAACAGTCTGCGCGTAAACAGGCGGCCAGCACGGCGGCGGAATAGTCGGAGCCGTTACGGCCCAGCACCACCAGCTCGCCCTTCTCGTTACCGGCGGTGAAGCCAGCCATCAGGATCATATGGTCAGACGGAATTTTGCTGGCGGCGATACGGCGGGTTGATTCGGCAATATCAACGGTGGATTCGAGGTAGTGGCCCACCGCCAGCAGTTTTTCAACGGGATCGATCACGGTCACGCTATGGCCGCGCGCTTCCAGCACGCCCGCCATGATGGCGATAGAGAGTTTTTCGCCCCGGCAGATCAGCGCCGCGTTGATGCTGTCCGGACACTGGCCGAGAAGGCTGATGCCGTGCAGGACGTGTTTGATTTGGGCAAATTCCTGCTCAACGAAAGACTTCAGCTGAGCGTGCGGGAAGCCAGGCAGCGCCTCTGCCAGCCCTTGCAGCAGGTCAGCGAAGATACGCTCTGCGTCGCTGATGTTCGGGAGTGCATCCTGGCCACCGATGGTTTTTTCAATCATCGCCACCAGATGGTTCGTGATTTTTGCCGGGGCAGAGAGCACGGTCGCAACCTGCCCCTGCCTGGCGTTGCTTTCCAGGATATCGGCAACACGCAGAAAACGTTCTGCATTTGCCACTGATGTACCGCCGAACTTCAACACTCGCATGGTTCTACCTCGTTTCCTTTAGCCGAAAAAAAAGCCCGCACTGTCTAGGTGCGGGCTTTTTTTTGTTTTTCCTGTACGCGTCAGCCCGCATCGTTACCTGTGGTAATGATGATGGTTGTGGTAATGGTGGTGATGCTGATGCGTTTCATGGATGTTGTGTACTCTGTCATTATTATCTGTCTGTGCTGTATTCTTTTAGGGTTAAAGGATCGGGCACCTTAAGTCAACGAATTTTTAATTTGATCACAATTCGGGAGACTCTCACGTCCCGCTGCCGTCGGATTTATTTTCATCCGAATACCCCAAAAGCAACCCTTAGCATCAGATGATTACACCATAATAAAAATATATGACAGCACTTTACTCGGCCAATTTTTTTTCAATATCGTGCAGCAAACGGTGCAGCATTGCCGTGTCGCGTTGCTCAAGACGGCCCAAACGCTGCTGTAACCAGTCGACCATTTTTTGATCGTCTGCCACACCCAGTTGCATGAGCAGGTTTTCCACGCGCGCGCGAAGTGCAGCCAGCTGGTTTTCATCGGAACCTGTAACAGGCGACTGCGGAATTTGTATTAAGGATGCTAATTGATAGCAATAGACCATCACCGCCTGGCCTAAATTGAGAGAAGGGTAATCTGCAACCATCGGCGCGCCTGTCAGCACATCCGCCAGTTCCAGTTCTTCATTGGTCAGCCCGGAATCTTCACGCCCAAACACCAGCGCCGCTTTCTCCAGCCACTGGCTTTTCTCGCTCAGCATCGGCACCAGCTCCGCTGGCGTGGCATAGTAGTGAAACTTCGCCCGGCTGCGCGCCGTGGTTGCGACGGTAAACGAAATATCGTGCAGCGCATCGGCAAGTGTAGCGTAAGTGGTTATATTATCGAGAATATCTCCCGATCCGTGCGCCACCCAACGGGCCGCTGGCTCCAGGTGGGCCGTGCTGTCCACGATACGTAAATCGGTAAAACCCATGGTCTTCATGGCACGCGCCGCTGCGCCTATATTTTCTGCTCTGGCTGGGGCAACCAGTACAATCGACAGATGCATTTATGCTCTCTTTTTAATCAGTTAGCGGGTAAAAATGTGATGCGCTTCAACATATTACGCAGCGCGAATTTACAAAATTGCAACACAAATCACCGAAATAGCGTTTCATAACAAATTAAAAACGCTAAACTATTCTGTGTCTGAACAATCAGTTAGAATGTTAACAGAACACTATTATCCTTATGTTTTATAATGGTAATAGCGGCATGAATACCCTATTCTGATTGGATTCGCTTCGTTTATAAATCAATGTCCGCAACTAGTTGGTTTATTGAAAAATTGTGACAAAGGCTAGCATTCGGCTACGATGATTTCATCAAACTGTTAACGTGCTACAATTGAACTTGATATATGTCAACGAAGCGTAGTTTTATTGGGTGTCTGGTGTCACTTAGCCTGTTATGTTGCTGTTAAAATGGTTAGGATGACAGCCGTTTTTGACACTGTCGGGTCCAAAGGGAAAGTACCCAAGACCAAGCTAATGATGTTGTTGACGTTGATGGAAAGTGCATCAAGAACGCAATTACGTACTTTAGTCACGTTAAGCCGATCATGTTAATTTGCGACATGCATCAGGCAGGTCAGGGACTTTTGTACTTCCTGTTTCGATTTAGTTGGCAATTTAGGTAGCAAACATGCAGACCCCGCACATTCTTATCGTTGAAGACGAGTTGGTAACACGCAACACGTTAAAGAGCATTTTCGAAGCAGAAGGCTACGATGTCTTTGAAGCGACCGATGGCGCAGAGATGCATCAGATCCTTTCTGAAAATGATATCAACCTGGTGATCATGGATATTAACCTGCCGGGCAAAAACGGTCTTCTACTGGCGCGCGAACTGCGCGAGCAGGCGAACGTCGCGTTAATGTTCCTGACGGGCCGTGATAACGAAGTTGATAAAATTCTTGGCTTGGAAATCGGTGCGGATGACTACATCACCAAGCCGTTCAATCCTCGCGAGTTAACCATTCGTGCACGCAACCTGCTATCCCGCACCATGAACCTGGGTACGGTCAGCGAAGAGCGTCGTAGCGTAGATAGCTACAAATTCAACGGCTGGGAACTTGATATCAATAGCCGTTCACTGATTAGCCCGAACGGTGAGCAGTATAAACTGCCGCGCAGTGAATTCCGCGCGATGCTGCACTTCTGCGAAAACCCGGGCAAAATTCAGTCCCGTGCAGAGCTGCTGAAGAAAATGACCGGCCGTGAGCTGAAACCGCACGACCGTACCGTAGACGTGACCATCCGTCGTATTCGTAAGCACTTCGAATCTACGCCAGATACGCCGGAAATCATCGCCACGATCCACGGCGAAGGGTACCGTTTCTGCGGCGATCTGCAGGAGTAATCCGCAGTTAACGCATTAAAAAACGGCGCATTTGCGCCGTTTTTTTTATTTCCAGATCCGCATCGTGTCGTTATCAGGCTCTGCGGGTGGCTCAGGTCGCTTCGGCTGAGAGAGCGAGTACCAGTCGAAATGCCGGGTCAGGTACATCACGGCGAACAGCGCCAGCGCGAGAACCGCTGACCCCAACAGCAGCGCGCTGTCCTCCGAGCGCAGCAGGAACCACATCACGACATCCAGCCCGAGCAGTGCCAGTACAAACAGCCCGCTGCGTTTCCAGCTTTTCAGCACGGCCTGCAGGTACATTCCGTTCATCGCTGCGCCAACCAGGCTTGCAACAACCCAGGCTGGCGTAAACCCGACGTGTTCAGACAGCGCCAGCAGCACCAGATAGAACAGGACCAGCGACAGCCCCACCAGCAGATACTGCATCGGGTGAAGGCGTAATCCGGTTAAGGTTTCGAAGACAAAGAAGGCCATAAACGTCAGCGCAATCAGCAAAATAGCGTACTTGATCGCACGGTCAGTCAGCTGATACTGATCGGCGGGCGTGGCTACCGTGACGCTAAAGGCCGGGAGCGCCTCCCACTCCGGCGACTCCTTGTCGTAGAACCAGCTCTCAAGGTTATTTGCAAACCAGCTGCTCTGCCAGTTCGCCTGGAAACCAGACTCGCCAATCTGATGCTTAACAGGGAGATAATCGCCCATAAAACCCGGATGCGGCCAGTTGCTGGTGAGCATCATTTCGCTATTACGCCCTACCGGTACCACCGCAAAACTGCCGGTTCCCGCCAGACTGAGGGACATCTCAAGCGTAAACGTTTTGGCTTCCAGCGCTTTGTCGGTCAGCGGGATGTGGATCCCCGCAAGCGCCCCGTAGACGCCTGAACCGGGTTCCACGCTTAGCGTCTCACCATTGATTTTAGAGATACTGACCGTGCCAATGCCCCGCGCGTCGCCAACGCCCGTCACGATAAACGGCTGCCCTGTCGCGATCGTTTCCCCTTTCAGCTGCTTCAGCTCGTCGGTATTAAACTGCGCTTTGATCTTCAGGTCAGTGTTCCAGATTTGCCCGTCATAGATGCCAATATTGCGGGACTCCACGCGCTGGTTCCCTTCCACAACCAGAGATTCCGGCAGAATGAAGTGCATATAGCTTTTCTTGTACTCGACCTTCTTCTCATCCTCTATCTTGTAAAAGATCTCCGTCATCGGAATCGCAATCATCGGACCGACCAGCTTTTGCGGTCCGCTGGTACTCTGACGAAGCGTATTTTCGACATCGTTGCGGTAGCTCTCCCGCTCTGATATCAGGTTACTGACCATAAAAAGCGGGACTAACAGCAGCAGGATGCACCCCAGCAGGGTGCTGACTTTCCAGAACAGGGGGGATTTCATCATTACGTCTCCTTTGTGATGAGGAGAGCGTAACCAGGCTGTGTGGGGTCAGTTTGAAGTTATGTGAAGGGACGGTGAAGTGTCAGCGTGGCCATCACGCCGCCTTCATCACGATTACGCAATGTAATCTCTCCCTGATGCAGACGCGCCACCTCCTGGACAAACGCCAGCCCGAGCCCGCTGCTCTTCAACCCGTTCTCGCGCGGCAGGGAATAAAAACGCTCAAAAATTCGCTCCAGCGCGTAATCCGGGATCCCGCTTCCGCTGTCGGTGACGAGAAGCTGTATCTGCCCGTGCTCCTCCCGGGCCGCCAGTTCAATGGCACCGACCTGCGGGGTAAAATCGATAGCGTTATCCAGCAAATTGCCGAGTGCCTGTTCGAGGAGGTCGGGATCGCCTTCCACATGAAGCGAAGCGGGCTGGAGGGTCAGCGCAATCTCTTTTGCCGCCAGCACCGCCGAGCGCGCATCGGCAAGCCGCGTAAACAGCAGATCGACGCGGACGGTCTGAGGCGTAATCTCGACCCGATTTTCAAGCCGCGCCTGAGTGAGCAGTTTTTCAACCAGAGACTGCATGCGCGCGTTTTGCACCAGAATATTATCGATAAACCGCGCGGCCACTTGCGGCGGTGGCTGCTCGGAGAGAATTTCTGCCGCGCCGCGTATGGCGGCGATGGGGCTTTTCAGCTCGTGGGTCAGCGCATGGACATAGCGTTCAATGTAGTTTTTCCCTTCAAGGCGAATGCGCATATTCTCCAGCGCCTGGGCCAGCTTGTGCAGTTCGCTGCTGCCAGGATTAGGCAGCGGGAGAGGTGTATCCGTGGTCACCGAGTCGGCATAGCGCGATAACGTACCGATAGATCGATTGATCCACCATGCCACAACGAGGCCAATCAGCAGGGCAATGCCGAGCAGCGCCCCGCCAGCCCACAGGATCCTTCGCTCGCTGCGGTGAATCACCGGCGCCATCGCGCTGTTCGGTTTCCCCACCGACAGCACGCCGATAATCTTGCCCTGATCCACAACCGGCGCGGCAACATACATCACCGTACTCTCCGGATCGTCGGGATGGCTCTGGGTACTGCGCGCGCCGTATTCGCCGCGAAGCGTCAGCCAGACATCGTTCCAGCGCGAATAATCTTGCCCCACGGCCAGACCGGCGGAATCAAACACGACCCTGCCCTGCGCATCGGTCATGTAGACGTGATACTCGTTACGCACTTTATGGATCCCGCCGATATTGGCGCGGAAAGGGCGCTGATGAAGCTGGGAAAAGGCCTGTGCCAGCTTGCCCTGCTGCGCGTGACCCGAAAGCAAATCATCACGTCCGATTTCGGCCAACAGGGTCGCGGTATCGATTAGCGTGCCCTCGGTTGCCCTACGCACGCCGGGCTTTACTTCCTGAACAAAGATCGACAGCACAAACCACGCGGCGATGGCCACGATCAGGAAGTATCCCAGCAATAGCCGCATCCCAATGCGCATCAGTAAAGGCCCAGACTGTAGCCCATACCGCGATGGGTGCTGATGGGTGACAGTTCTTCGTTCACCGCCCGCAGCTTGGCGCGCAGGGTTTTGATGTGGGTGTCCACGGTACGATCGAAGCTGTCGCCGTCTTCACCCCATACCTTGTCCATGAGCTGCTGACGCGAAAAGACCCGCCCGGGTGCCTGTAACAAGGTTTTGAGCAGCAAGAATTCGTAGCGGGTCAGGGGCAGTGCTTCCCCGCACCAGCTGATCCGCGCGGCAGGTTCGTTCAGTTCAAACTGCCCGATACGCAACGTTTCTGACGGTGCGGCGGATTTTTGCATGCGCCTCAAAATCGTCCGCACCCGGGCGCAGACTTCACGAGGGGAGAAAGGTTTCGCAACGTAGTCATCAGCGCCCATTTCCAGACCAAGCAGCTTGTCTACCTCATCACTGCGCGCCGTCAGAAACAGCACGGGCAGTGAGGGATGCTGCGCCAGCAGCCGGCGACAAAGCTCAAATCCACTGATGTCCGGCAGCCCGACATCCAGAATGGCAAGCGCCGGAACCTGCCGCCGCGCCTCCTCCAGCACGGGTAAGCCGCGTTCAAACGCCTTTACCGCGAATCCTTCCTGCTGAAGCATGTAGATCAGCGTATCGGCGATACTGGTTTCGTCTTCAACCAGCCAGACCACAGGTTGTTGCATGATTCATCCCTGAGTTACTGCCAAGGCATAATTGGCACCGCGCTGATCGCGTTTTTCGGCGAGCCTTCCACCACTTTATCGGAATAGGCGAGGTAAGCCAGCGTGTTGCGTTTGGCATCATAAAAACGCACCACCTGCAGCTTTTTAAACACCAGCGAGGTCCGTTTCTGGAATACCACGTCGCCCTGCGCTTTGCCGTTTTTAATTTTATCACTTAGCTCAACCGGCCCCACCTGCTGACACGAGATCGCCGCATCGGAGGTGTCTTCCGCCAGTCCCAGCCCGCCTTTGATACCGCCCGTTTTCGCGCGGCTGACGTAGCAGGTGACGTTTTTCACGTCCGGATCGTCAAACGCCTCCACCACGATTTTGTGGTCCGGGCCAAACATTTTGAACACGGTATCGACGGAGCCAATCTGCTCAGCCTGCGCCGCGCGCCCGACCATCAGCATCAACGCGGTGAAGATCAAAGTCTTGTATTTCATATTGTTACCATTCTTTAAAATTACATTGAGCAATTATTCAACACTTTAGATAAAAATGTAGCAAGATCACAGGATTAGAATATATCTGCCTGTAATGTGCTCTAAAAAGCATGAATGCGCAAAAAAAACACTGAATGCTAAAACATCAAAAAATGCTATTATCCGCTAACCTGTTATCAGGCACCTGCTGTTTTAAGGATGAGGATAGTATATGGATCAGGCTGGAATTATTCGCGACCTGCTCACCTGGCTGGAAGGTCATCTCGACCAGCCTTTGTCACTGGATAATGTGGCGGCTAAAGCAGGCTATTCCAAGTGGCATCTGCAAAGGATGTTCAAGGATGTCACCGGTCATGCTATCGGGGCCTATATTCGCGCGCGTCGTTTATCAAAATCTGCTGTGGCACTGCGCCTGACGGCGCGGCCGATTCTGGATATTGCCCTGCAATATCGTTTCGATTCGCAGCAGACCTTCACCCGCGCCTTTAAAAAACAGTTCTCGTTGACGCCAGCGCTTTATCGTCGCTCGCCTGACTGGAGCTCGTTTGGCATGCGTCCGCCGCTGCGTCTGGGCGAGTTCGCGATGCCGAAGTATGAAATTATTACCCTGCCAGAAACCCATCTGATCGGCACAACGCAGAGCTACTCCTGTTCACTGGAGCAGATTTCCGAGTTCCGTCATCAGATGCGCGTCCAGTTCTGGCGCGACTTCCTGAGCCACGCGCCGGCGATCCCGCCGATTCTGTATGGTCTCAACGAAACGCACCCGAGCCAGGAAAAAGACGACGAGCAGGAGGTGTTCTACACCACCGCGCTGACGCCGGATATGGCCAATGGCTACATTCAGGGTTCGAAGCCTGTCGTGCTGGAAGGCGGCGAATACGTGATGTTCGCCTATGAAGGGCTGGGAACGGGAGTTCAGGAGTTCATCCTGACCGTTTACGGAACCTGCATGCCGATGCTGAATCTGAATCGCCGTAAAGGTCAGGACATTGAGCGCTACTACCCGGCGCAGGATGCCAAACCGGAAGAAGGCCCAATCAATCTGCGTATGGAATTCTTGATTCCGATACGCCGTTAACGCTGCAGTTCGTCAAGCGCAGGGGCATCAAGATGCGAAATGTCCCCTGCCATCTCCACTACCCAACCTGACGCCAGCCACGCGCTTTCCTGATAATCAATCCGGGAAATGGAGCAGTTGCGCAGACGCAAACGGCGCTCGGCGTAAGCCGGTAACCCCAGAATGGTGCTCACCAGGCAACCCAACGCAATCCCGTGACTCACCAGCAGCGGACGGCTTCCTGCCGGGAGCTTCAGGCATTCCGCCAGTGCGGCATGCATACGTACGCTGAGCTCCTGCATGGATTCGCCCTCAGGAATACGGCCATCTTCGGTACCGTTCACCAGCGTGCGGCGCCAGCCCTCTTCCGTTTCCGTCAGCGTATCGATATGGCGTTTTTCCAGCACGCCCATATCCAGCTCGCGCAGGCGCGGCTCAAGCATGACGTCACAGCCGCAGGCGTCCGCGATGATGCGCGCCGTCTGCTGTGTGCGACCTAAATCGCTGGTAATCACGTGGGTTATGCCCAGCGTTCTGGCGCGTTCCGCCACCTGCCACGCTTGCTGCACACCCTTCTCAGTGAGAGGACTGTCTGACTGGCCTTGAATACGTCGCTCGGCGTTCCACTGCGTTTCACCGTGGCGAACAAGGTATACCTGTAACATGCTTTTTTTCCGTTATACTGCGATGAGTTTTTTTTGAATCGAGCTTAATTATGCACCATGTTGTCTCTGCTACCACTAATCCTGCCAAAATTCAGGCAATTCTAAGGGCATTTGACGAGATCTTCGGCGCAGGATCCTGCCATATTGAGGCCATCGGCGTCGAGAGTGGCGTGCCTGAACAGCCGTTTGGCAGCGAGGAAACGCGCGCTGGCGCACGAAATCGCGTGGCAAACGCTAAGGCCGCGGCACCGGATGCAGACTTTTGGGTAGCGATTGAAGCCGGTATCGACGAAGGCGCAACCTTTAGCTGGGTGGTCATTGAAAGCCGCGAGCAGCGCGGTGAAGCGCGTTCGGCCACCCTTCCGCTGCCGGAGATCATTCTGGAAAAAGTCCGTGCGGGTGAAGCGCTCGGGCCGGTGATGTCGCAGTACACCGGCATCGATGAGATTGGTCGTAAAGAAGGGGCGATTGGCGTCTTTACCGCAGGCGCGCTGACGCGTTCAGGCGTTTACCACCAGGCGGTGATCCTGGCGTTAAGCCCGTTCCATAACGCGATTTATCGTTGATCGCTTAATAAGACTGACTCGAGCCACTGGCGCAGCTCAACCGGCGCCGACTTCAGGCTGTTCGAGCCGCGGGTGATCGTTGCAATGCCCGCGCCGAGCTCATTCTTCAGCTCGCGCTGGCTCATCTCGCCGCGCAGCAACTCTTCAATGATCCGCACGCGCGTGCCCAGCGCCTCGCGCTCGTCCGGCGTGAGCATCAGCTGCATCAGGGGTAAATGCAGATCCTGTTCGTAAGACTGGCGAAGCAGCTCCACAAAACGAAGCCACTCCTGATGACGTTGTTCGGCCATTGCCGAGGAATACGGGGAATGCTGGGTCATGTTATGCTGCCTCTTGTACTCATTAGCGAGTACAGCATAACACAACCCACGCCGATCAGTAACGTCTCTGCCACTCGGCATCGCTCATCAGGGTATCTTTCTGCCCCATGAAGTAGCGATAGTAGGCGTCATAGGCCAGCACGTTCTTCACGTAGCCGCGCGTTTCCGAGAACGGGATGCTCTCGACAAACGCCACGGCGTCGATGCGTCCGGCGCTGTTGCCGAGCCAGGTGCGCACGCGTCCAGGCCCCGCGTTATACGCCGCCGACGAGAAGATGCGGTTATTGCCGAACTGCTGGTACACATACTGCAGGTAGCTGGTACCGATGTTGATGTTGGTATCCGGATCGAGAAGCTGTGACGGGCTGCTGTACCCAGGGATATTAAACATCTTCACCGTGTGCGTCGCCGTGCCCGGCATAATCTGCATCAGGCCGCTGGCGCCCACCGGGGAACGGACTTTCGGGTTCCATGCGCTCTCCTGACGGGCAATCGCCATCGCGTAGCTTTGCGGGATATCTTTGCCGCTGGTATAGCGATCGAAGAGATCTTTGTACGCCAGCGGGAAACGCTCTTCCAGATGATCCCAGAGCTTGCCGGCGATCGTCGCCTGCACGCTGAGATCCCACCAGTGGTTATCAAACGCATAGCGGGCAAGCTGGGCTTTTTCGTCGGTGGTGCGGCTGGTCACCAGATTCGCCCACTCGCTGCGCGCGGTGTTATCCATATTCCAGTACATCAGCTCGCGAACGCGCGCCATTTCTGGCCCCTGCGTCAGCGCCGGGTTCGCGTTAGCGGGCGCTTTATCAATGCGGAAGGTATACTCCTCGCCCAGGCGCTGCGCGGCCGCCATCGGGTAGAACCCGCGCTGCTGCATCAGCGTATGGAGGATCTCTTTAGCTTCATCATCACGACCGCGCTCCAACAGCAGATCGGCCTGCCAGTAGCGCCATTCGTCTTTCTCTTTAGCCTCCATTGGCAACCGCGCGAGCCAGGTATTCAGCCCACGGCGATCGCCCGTGCCCAGCGCCATGCGCACGCGGCGTTCCACCAGCGACGTGGAGTTCGAACGCATAATGGCATCGTCACGCCAGCGCGCCTGTTCATCGGTCACATCGGTGCCCATCAGTCGCCACGCCACGATGTCGCGCAGCTCCTGGGTTTGCTCCTCATTAAGCTGCTGCGCCTGCACCAGTTGCGGGATCATCAGCCGCGCGTTTTCCACGTCGTCACGCGCCACGCTGGCAAAGGCCACCGCCGCCATCTGGCGGGTAAAATCGGTCGCGCCCGTACTGCGGGCAAAGGTCAGCACGCTGTTCGGATCGTTAGCCAGCGAGATAACCGCGGTGGAGATTGTCTGGTAATCGGACGGCATCTGCCCCGCCAGCGTGGTCACCAGACGCGTGTTACCGGCCTTCATCGCCAGACGGATGCGCTCAAGGTAGGACAGCGGATCCTGCTTGCCGGATGCGCGCCACGCGCCAAACAGGGAATCACAGGCGTTCGGTTGGTTTTTCCCGGTCAGCCAGAGCTCTTTCGCCCCGGCCCAGGCCTCTTCCTGCTGGCCAGTCGCCCATTTCGCGTAGTAGTAGTTACACTGGGCTTCGGTGGCGTTCGGCTTTTCAGGACTAAACGCCAGCAGTCCACGCCAGTCTTCGCGACGCGCCAGCTCATTCACAAAACGAGACTGGAGATTTCGGGCTGGCGGCAGGGTCGGGTTCGCCTGAATGAAGTTATTCACGGTGACGGTAGGCTGGTTCATCAGATCGTCCGTAATCTGGCGATACTCCAGATACGGATACAGCGGATAATCCTTTAGCGTCGGCATTAGCGCCTGCACGGTATCCATCTGCTTGTTGTCCCACGCCTGTTTAATCTGGGCGTAGCGATTACGTTGTTCATCCAGTGAATCGGCATGCACCGCCTGGCTTACCGCCATTACGCATACGCTGGCAGCCAGCAGACGCCAGACCACCCGTTTGGCTTTTTCCACAAGCTCTTCCTCATTGTTTTTTCGTCAATTGCAGCGTCTTGCCACGTCAAAGTCTAATTAACTTATGCTAACCAGGCATCCTTCAACGCGCCACGTCATGGACACTTTTTTACCTTTCTTGCGCGTTTTAACACTCCCGACGTTCCTGGCTGGGATTAGGCCGTGAAAAAGGCTACACTTCGAGGCTGAAATTCCTTCTCATTACGATAAAAGAGGCGAAGTCCAACGTGGCTCAATTCGTTTATACCATGCATCGTGTCGGCAAAGTTGTCCCGCCGAAACGTCATATTCTTAAAAATATCTCGCTGAGCTTCTTCCCGGGCGCAAAAATCGGTGTTCTGGGTCTCAACGGTGCCGGTAAGTCCACCCTGCTGCGCATCATGGCCGGCATTGATACAGACATCGAAGGTGAAGCCCGTCCGCAGCCTGGCATCAAGATCGGCTACCTGCCGCAGGAACCTCAGCTGAATCCGGAACACACCGTGCGTGAGTCCGTTGAAGAAGCGGTTTCCGAAGTGGTTAACGCCCTGAAAGGTCTGGATGAAGTGTATGCCAAATACGCCGAACCGGATGCGGACTTCGACAAGCTGGCCGCGCAGCAGGGCAAGTATGAAGAGATTATCCAGGCGCACGACGGTCACAACCTGAACGTGCAGTTGGAGCGCGCGGCTGATGCCCTGCGTCTGCCGGACTGGGATGCGAAAATCGCGAACCTCTCCGGTGGTGAACGCCGCCGCGTGGCGCTGTGCCGCCTGCTGCTGGAAAAACCAGACATGCTGCTGCTCGACGAACCGACCAACCACCTGGATGCGGAATCCGTGGCGTGGCTGGAGCGCTTCCTGCATGACTTCGAAGGCACCGTTGTGGCGATCACCCACGACCGTTACTTCCTCGACAACGTCGCCGGCTGGATCCTGGAGCTGGACCGCGGCGAAGGTATTCCGTGGGAAGGCAACTACTCCTCCTGGCTGGAGCAGAAAGATCAGCGTCTGGCTCAGGAAGCGTCTCAGGAAGCGGCCCGTCGTAAGTCTATCGAGAAAGAGCTGGAGTGGGTGCGTCAGGGCGCGAAAGGCCGTCAGTCTAAGGGCAAAGCCCGTCTGGCACGCTTCGAAGAGCTGAACAACACCGAATACCAGAAACGTAACGAAACCAACGAACTGTTTATTCCACCTGGAGCACGTCTGGGGGATAAAGTGGTTGAAGTCAGCAACCTGCGTAAGTCTTACGGCGACCGCCTGCTGATCGACGACCTGACCTTCTCCGTACCGAAAGGCGCTATCGTCGGCATCATCGGTCCGAACGGCGCGGGTAAATCAACCCTGTTCCGCATGATGTCCGGTCAGGAACAGCCTGATAGCGGCTCAATCACCCTGGGTGAAACCGTGAAGCTGGCCTCCGTTGACCAGTTCCGTGACGCGATGGATAACAGCAAAACCGTGTGGGAAGAAGTCTCCGGCGGTCTGGATATCATGCGTATCGGCAACACCGAGATGCCAAGCCGCGCCTACGTTGGTCGCTTTAACTTTAAAGGCACCGATCAGGGCAAACGCGTGGGCGAGCTGTCCGGCGGTGAGCGCGGTCGTCTGCACCTGGCGAAGCTGCTGCAGGTGGGCGGTAACGTTCTGCTGCTCGATGAACCAACCAACGACCTGGATATCGAAACCCTGCGCGCGCTGGAAAACGCCCTGCTGGAGTTCCCGGGCTGCGCGATGGTTATCTCGCACGACCGCTGGTTCCTGGACCGTATCGCGACCCACATCCTGGACTACCAGGACGAAGGTAAAGTGGAGTTCTTCGAAGGTAACTTCACCGAATACGAAGAGTACAAGAAACGCACGCTGGGCGCCGACGCGCTGGAGCCGAAGCGTATTAAGTACAAGCGTATTGCGAAATAAAAGCAAAACGGCAACTTCGGTTGCCGTTTTTTATGTTTGTACCCTCTCCCCGTGGGAGAGGGCCAGGGTGAGGGCATCAGGCCGCACAAAATCACCCACCCACGTAATACCGCTTCACCTCATCAAACTGCATTGCAAAGTCGATATAGCTCATCAGCGCGGGTGAGTTGAGCTTACGGCTCGGATAGGCCAGCCACAGGTCGTTTCCTTCAACGTTCCACTCCGGCAGTACCTGCACCAGCGCCCCTTTCTCGACCTTATCTTCCAGCAAAAAAGCCGGAAGGAGCGTAATCCCCGCACCGGCAATCGCACATTCGCGGGCGTATACCAGGTTATCGGTCATGTGGGCGTTATCCGGCAGGTAGCGGTAATCCTCGCTCTCGCTTCGCAGAAGCCACTCTGACCACGCCCGATGCGTAATGCTGCGGTGCTCCACCAGCTGACGGGGATGCGTCAGCGGCGCCCGGCGCGCCAGATAGTCCGGCGAAGCCAGCATGTAGCGCGGGCAGTGCCCGATCATGCGGCCAATCAGGGAGGAGTCCTGCGGCTTGCCGGTACGCAGCGCCACGTCAAACCCGGCCTCGACCAGGTCCACCACGTCATCAGAGATCGACACGTCCAGCGAAACCTCAGGATAGCGAAGCTGGAACTCGGCATTCATGTGTGCCAGCAGCGTCGCCCCAATCCCAGCCGGACAGGTGATGCGCAGCCGCCCGCTCGGGTTTTCGCGCAGGCGCTGAATGGCGTACTCCGCCCGCTCGCTGGCCGCCAGCATTTCGCGGCAGTGCACCAGATAGTGCTCGCCCGCAAACGTGAGGCTGATCCTGCGCGTGGTGCGGTTAAGCAGGCGGATACCCACCTGCTGCTCCAGCTGGCTAATACGCTGGCTGACGCTGGATTTCGGCAGTTCCGCCTTCTGCGCCGCCGCGGTAAAGCTGCCCATCTCCGCCACCAGCGCGAACAGCGCCATATCCTGCAGCTGCTTAAACATGATTGTTCATCCTGTACGAACGCTGAGTTCTTGATTGTCCATCTTATCATGCAGCTGGCCACTTAATAGACTAGCCTCAACAAAACGCATGCCATTGAGGAGCACACCATGTCAGTGAAAGCCATCGCCGTTAACCCTGAAAATCCCTCTACCTTCATTGAAATCACCCCGCCGATGCCGCAGCCCGGCGAGCACGATCTTCTGGTGGAGGTGAAGGCCGTCTCCATTAACCCGGTTGATACCAAAGTCCACGCGGGCATTGCCAGGAACGGGCTGAACGCGCCGCGCATTCTCGGGTGGGATGCCAGCGGGATTGTCAAAGCCGTTGGGACGGGCGTGACCGGATTCAAGCCGGGAGATGAAGTGTGGTACGCGGGCGACATCACCCGTCCGGGCAGCAACACCACACACCAGCTGATCGATGCGCGCATTGTCGGGCACAAACCGGCAAGCCTCGGCTGGGCGGCTGCCGCTGCGCTACCGTTGACCGCACTCACCGCGTGGGAAGGACTGTTTGAACGGCTGAACATTCAGGATGCCGGTGCGGACAAGACCCTGCTGATCATCGGCGGTGCAGGCGGGGTGGGATCGCTGGCGATCCCGTTCGCGAAGCACAACAGCAAGGTGCAAATCATCGCAACCGCGTCGCGTGAAGATTCCGCCCAGTGGTGCCGCGATCGTGGTGCAGATGTGGTGGTGAACTACCGCGATCTGAAAGGCGAACTGGCGAAACACGGGCTGACCTTTGTGGATTATATTTTCATCCTCAACGATACCGACGGGCACTGGGATGCGGTCAGCGAACTGATTGCGCCTCAGGGGCATATCTGTTCTATCGTCGAGAATGAACGTCCGCTGAACCAGGACAAGCTGAAGTCGAAATCCGCCGCGCTGCACTGGGAATTTATGTACACCCGCAGCATGTACCAGACCGCTGATATGGCGCGTCAGGGTGAGATCCTCAATGAGGTGGCGAAGCTGGTGGATAACGGCGTGGTGGAAAGCTCGCTAAGTGAAACGCTGCACGGGCTGAGCGTGGAAAGCATTACCGAGGCGCACCGTAAGGTGCTGGACGGGCATATGCGCGGGAAAGTGGTGGTTGAGTTCTAAGTTTTCCCCTCACCCCAGCCCTCTCCCCAAAGGGGCGAGGGGGTAATCGTTCCCTCTCCCCTTTGGGGAAAGGGTTAGGGTGAGGGGTAAGTTTTTTACCCCTGCTCCCCCATCATCTCCTTCACCAGCTCGACGCAGCGCAGGAAACGGGAGTCGTAGTCCGACTCTTCCACGTGCACAAACTCAACGTTGTTTTCGTTGAGCATCTCCACCAGCATGGACTGGAACTCCCGCCGGTCCACGGAGCTGCCGAGGCTGCGCATGCCGTCGGCCACCCACGGGGTGTTGTTCTCCAGCAGGATCACCAGGTCAAAGCGGTATTCGTCAATCAGCGCCTGCACGAACGGGTGCTCGCGCCCTTCGTATTTTTTACAGAACGCCTGCGTGGTGACGAAATCGGTATCGATAAACGCCACCTTGTTGGCGTATTTCACCGCGAAATCAATGTACTGGGCATGACCGAGCGCGATTTTATCGTAGTCGGAATACTGCAGCGCCATCTCATCACCGCCCAGATGGGAAAAGACATAGTCGCGTCCGTACTCCCACGCGCTGGTGGTATTGAAGATGTTCGCCAGCTTGTTGACCAGCGTTGATTTCCCGCTCGACTCGCCGCCCAGAATAGCTACCGTGCGCACAAAGAACGGCTTCACCTCGGTCGGGATGTAATCCCAGTAGCGGAACGGGTTTTCGCGGATCTGCGCTCCGCTGATGTTCATGAAGGTGCGCTTCGGATCGATCAGTACCGTCTCGATGCCCAAATGCTCGCGGAACTGCGGCGCATCGGACTCTTCAGAGGTATAGATCCAGTTAGGCGCAATGCCCTTCTCTTCCATAAACGCTTTGATGCCGTTGCTCCACACGTCCCAGCCGTGCGGGTACGGCTCCATGCCCTCTTCATTGAAGGCATGAATGCGAATGTTTTTCTGGTACTTGAAGGTCTGGAGCAGCCAGCGCAGGCGGTCCGGCACGGTCGGCTGCTGCGACATGGCGCTCTCTTCAAACAGCTGACGGTCGCGGGTTTCGTCGTACCCCATAATGATGTGCAGCTCGTCCACCTGACTACAGGCGCGCTGGATCAGATAGATATGCCCGGTATGCAGCGGGTAAAACTTGCCGAACACCACGCCGATGTTCTTTTGCATACGCGGGAATTCCAGCCCCAGAAAGCGGTGTAGCGCTTCGAGCTTCTGCGCGCTGGGGCTTTTGATTTTGGCGTTCAGCAGTTGGCTCAGGTAGCCTTTGGTCATGCCGCTGGCGTCTGCCACCTGCTGCAGCGTGCAGCCCTTCTGGCGGATAGCGGTCTTGATGTAGTCAAATGATGACATAAATTACGATGCCTCCTGCAAAATCGAATACATAATTATAAGTCGTCAAAGACATTTAACGCATCAGCGAGTTTCTTCACGCCAAAAACCTGCATCCCTTCCGGGATTTTTTTCGGCACGTTGGCGGCGGGAACGATCGCGCGACGGAAACCGTGTTTTGCCGCCTCGGAGATACGCTCCTGGCCGCTGGGCACCGGACGGATTTCCCCGGCCAGCCCCACTTCACCAAACACCACCAGATCCTGCGGCAGCGGTCTGTCGCGCAGGCTGGAGACCATCGCCAGCAGCAGCGCCAGGTCTGCGCTGGTCTCAGTGACTTTAACGCCGCCGACCACGTTCACGAAGACGTCCTGATCCGCCATCTGCAGCCCGCCGTGACGGTGCAACACCGCCAGCAGGATCGCCAGACGGTTCTGTTCCAGACCGACCGCCACGCGCCGCGGGTTGCCCATCATCGACACGTCCACCAGCGCCTGAATTTCAACAAGCAGCGGGCGCGTCCCTTCCCATAGCACCATCACCGAACTGCCGGAGGTGATCTCATCGCCACGGCTCAGGAAGATGGCCGACGGGTTGCTGACTTCGCGCAGCCCCTGCTCGGTCATGGCAAACACGCCCAGTTCATTCACCGCCCCAAAGCGGTTTTTATGGCTGCGCAGGGTACGGAAGCGAGAGTCCGCGTCGCCGTCGAGCATCACGGAGCAGTCGATACAGTGTTCAAGCACCTTCGGCCCGGCCAGCGAGCCGTCTTTGGTCACGTGGCCGACCATCACAATCGCCACGCCGCGCGTTTTGGCAAAGCGCGTCAGGTAGGCCGCGGTTTCACGCACCTGCGCGACGCTGCCCGGCGAGGACTGGATGTCCGCCATGTGCATCACCTGGATGGAGTCGATCACCATCAGCTTCGGCTGCTCTTCTTCGGCGATCATGCAGATCTGCTCGATGCTGGTTTCCGACAGCATGTTCAGATTACCGGTCGGCAGGCCCAGACGGTGCGCGCGCATCGCCACCTGCTGCAGGGACTCTTCCCCCGTGACGTACAGGGTTTTCATCTGTTCGGCGAGCTTGCAGAGCGTTTGCAGCAGCAGGGTTGACTTGCCCGCGCCCGGGTTACCGCCGATAAGAATCGCGCTGCCCGGCACTACGCCGCCGCCGAGCACGCGGTCAAACTCTTTGAACCCGGTGGAGAAGCGCGGCAGCTCTTCGAGGCTGATGTCCGAGAGCTTCTGGACTTTCGCTACGCCCGCATTGCCCGCGTAGCCGCTCAGGCGTTCATTGCGCGCCACGCTCGGCGAAGCCGCCACACCACGCACTTCGGTGATGGTGTTCCAGGCATGGCAGGCGCTGCATTGCCCCTGCCAGCGCGGATAATCCGCACCACATTCATTACAGACAAATGCGCGTTTTGGAGCTTTCGCCACGGTTTACCTCGTTATTTCTGTGCGGCCTGCGAGCCGGGTGGCGCTTACGCTTACCCGGCCTACAAAGCAGGCCGTTATTTCTGATTAAGGCTGCCGGAGAGAATGCAGAACACCCCCATCAGGTCAGCGTGACGGATAGTCACTTCCGTCTTTTCATTCACTTTTGGCTTGGCATGGTAGGCAATGCCCAGGCCGGCCGCTTTGATCATCGGCAGGTCGTTCGCGCCGTCCCCGATCGCGACGGTCTGGACAACCGGAATTTCATATTTTTCCGCCAGACGCGTCAGCGTATTGGCTTTGTACTGGGCATCCACAATATCGCCGATCACCTGGCCGGTCAGCTTTCCGTCCATGATCTCCAGCTCGTTGGCCACCACGGTGGTCAGATGCAGTTTTTCCCGCAGATAATCCGCGAAGAAGGTGAAGCCACCGGAGGCGATCGCCACTTTCCAGCCCAGCGACTGCAGCTTCAGCACCAGCTGCGTCAGCCCTGGCATCAGCGGCAGCACGTCGCGCACCTGGCGCAGAATGTTGGCATCAGCCCCTTTCAGGGTCGCCACGCGCTGTCTCAGGCTGGCGGTGAAGTCCAGCTCGCCGCGCATCGCACGCTCGGTCACTTCCGCCACCAGCTCGCCGCTGCCCGCCAGCTTTGCAATTTCGTCGATACACTCGATCTGAATGGCGGTAGAGTCCATGTCCATCACCAGCAGGCCCGGCGTTTTCAGATGCGGAATTTTACCCAGCGGCGCGACGTCCAGCCCGGCGTCATGCGCCAGACGCGTTGCGCGCTGCGTCAGAGAGCCCGCCAGGCGAATAACCTGGTAGTCTTCCACGCACCAGGCGGCGACGATGACCATCGCGGCGCCCAGCTTGCTTTGATACTGGGTCAGGCGTTGCTTATCCAGACCGCGTCCGTAGAGGAGCCAGCCGCTACGACCGGCGTGGTAATCCAGAGGCATCACCTCATCGCCACTTAAAGAGAGCGGCAATCCTGGCCATAAAGAGACATCCGTTGGCAGGTCACACCAGGTAATGTTCGGCATTAAAGCTCCTGTAGTTTCGTTCGCGCCGGAAGGTTGCAGAGGGAAAATAACGCATGAGGCTACCCTGTAACCATCACTTCTGGCAACATTAAGCCGTAAATTTTCAGCAGGTGGAATATGGCTCGCGCAAAACTGAAATTCCGGCTCCATCGCGCCGTGATTGTCCTCTCTTGTCTCGCACTGTTAGTGGTGCTGATGCAAGGGGCATCCTGGTTTAGCCAGAACCATCAACGGCAACGCAATCCTCAGTTTGAAGAGCTGGCCCGCACGCTGGCACGCCAGGTGACGCTCAACGTCGCGCCATCCATGCGTACTGAAACGCCGGACGATAAGCGGATAGGCCAGGTTTTACGCCAGCTCACGGAGAACAGCCGCATTCTTGATGCCGGCGTCTATGATGAGCAAGGTAACCTGATTGCCCGCGCGGGCGAGCACGTCGACGTGCGCGACAGGCTGGCGCTGGACGGTAAAAAAGCCGGGGGCTATTTTAACCAGCAGATCGTCGAACCTATTCAGGGAAAGAATGGTCCGCTTGGCTATCTGCGCCTGACTCTCGATACCCACACCCTGCCCACTGAAGCCAAACAGGTCGATAATACCACCAATATTCTGCGCCTGATGCTGCTGCTTTCACTCGCCATCGGCGTTGTGCTGGCGCGCACCCTGCTTCGGGGCAAACGCACGCGCTGGCAGCAATCCCCGTTCCTGCTGACCGCCAGCAAATCCGTCCCTGAAGACGAAGAGAGCGAGAAGAAAGAATAGTGATAAAGTAGGCGAACGATTCGGAAAAGGAACTTTGCCATGACGACGTTACGCCTGCTTATCTCTGACTCTTACGATCCCTGGTTTAATCTCGCGGTAGAAGAGTGCATCTTCCGCCAGATGCCCGCTACCCAGCGCGTACTGTTTCTCTGGCGTAACGCCGATACGGTGGTCATTGGTCGTGCGCAAAACCCATGGAAAGAGTGCAACACCCGGCGTATGGAAGAGGACAACGTCCGCCTGGCGCGCCGGAGCAGCGGCGGCGGCGCGGTGTTCCACGATCTGGGCAATACCTGCTTTACCTTTATGGCAGGAAAACCGGAGTACGACAAAACCATCTCTACTTCCATTGTCCTCAATGCGCTGAATTCACTCGGCGTGAAGGCTGAAGCTTCCGGACGTAACGATCTGGTGGTCAAAACCCCGGAGGGCGACCGGAAGGTCTCCGGCTCCGCCTACCGCGAAACGATGGATCGCGGGTTCCACCACGGCACCCTGTTGCTGAATGCCGATCTGAGCCGTCTGGCGAACTACCTGAATCCGGACAAGAAAAAGCTCCAGGCTAAGGGAATTACCTCCGTGCGCGGGCGCGTGGCGAATCTGGTGGAGCTGCTGCCGGGGATTACGCACGAGCAGATTTGCGATGCGATCCGTGACGCGTTCTTTGAACATTACGACGAGCGCGTGGAAGCCGAAGTGATCTCCCCTGACAAAACCCCGGACCTGCCCAACTTTGCGGAAACCTTCGCCCGCCAGAGCAGCTGGGAGTGGAACTTCGGCCAAGCTCCTGCGTTTTCCCATCTGCTGGATGAGCGCTTTACCTGGGGCGGCGTGGAGCTGCACTTTGACGTGGAGAAAGGCCATATCACCCGCACGCAGGTGTTTACCGATAGCCTGAATCCGGCACCGTTAGAGGCGCTGGCGGCACGTTTGCAAGGCTGTTTGTACCGGGCGGATATGCTGCAGCAGGAATGCGACGCGTTGATTGGAGATTTCCCGGAGCAGGAAAAAGAGTTAAGGGATTTGTCAGCATGGATTGCGCAGGCCGTGCGTTAAGTGCGGTTTGGTGCCCTCACCCCGGCCCTCTCCCACAGGGAGAGGGAGGGAAGAGACAGGATTACTCTTTATCGCCCAGCAGAACGGATTCCAGCGCGATTTTGATCATGTCGTTGAAGGTCGTCTGACGCTCAGCGGCGGTGGTCTGCTCGTGGGTACGGATATGGTCGGACACGGTGCAGATGGTCAGCGCTTTCGCACCAAACTCCGCCGCAACGCCGTAGATACCCGCCGCTTCCATTTCCACGCCCAGGATGCCGTATTTTTCCATCACGTCGAACATCTCACCGCCGTCCGGTGCATAGAACAGGTCAGCAGAGAAGAGGTTACCCACGCGCGCGTCAACGCCCAGCGCTTTTGCCGCGTCAACCGCGTCACGTACCATGCCGAAGTCTGCAATTGCCGCGAAGTCATGGTCTTTGAAACGCATGCGGTTAACTTTGGAATCGGTGCAGGCGCCCATACCAATAACGATGTCGCGCAGCTTAACGTCCATACGCACCGCGCCGCAGGAGCCAACGCGGATGATTTTCTTCACGCCGAAGTCGGTGATCAGCTCTTTGGTGTAGATAGAGCAGGATGGGATACCCATACCGTGGCCCATGACAGAGATTTTGCGGCCTTTATAGGTACCGGTGAAGCCCAGCATGCCGCGAACGTTGTTCACTTCACGCACGTCTTCCAGGAAAGTTTCTGCAATGTGCTTCGCGCGCAGCGGGTCGCCCGGCATCAATACGACGTCAGCGAAATCACCCATTTCTGCATTAATGTGAGGAGTTGCCATCTTCAGTTCCTTTTACATTGTTTATTCTTTTCACCCTCTCCCTGTGGGAGAGGGCCGGGGTGAGGGCATCAGACCGCACCCTACATGATTCAGAACATGGCCTTGCCATATTCCATGTCAGACGTACCAAAGTATTTCGCGATAGTCTGGCCGATGTCCGCGAAGGTTTCACGGTGACCGAGCGAGCCCGGCTTCACTTTCGGGCCGTACACCAGCACCGGAATGTGCTCACGGGTGTGGTCGGTACCGGTCCAGGTTGGGTCACAGCCGTGGTCCGCGGTCAGGATCAGAATGTCATCTTCACCCACCAGCTCCATCAGTTCCGGCAGACGGCGGTCGAACAGTTCAAGACCCGCAGCATAACCCGCGACGTCGCGACGGTGACCCCAGGAGGAGTCGAAGTCCACGAAGTTGGTGAAGACAATGGTCTTGTCGCCCGCTTCTTTCATCTCTTTGATGGTGGCATCGAACAGCGCATCCAGACCGGTGGCTTTCACTTTTTTGGTGATGCCGCAGTTGGCGTAGATGTCCGCGATTTTACCCACGGACACCACGTGACCGTCTTTCTCATCGACCAGCTTCTGCAGCACGGTTGGCGCCGGTGGCTCAACGGCCAGGTCGTGACGGTTACCGGTACGCTGGAAGTTACCCGCTTTGTCGCCGATAAACGGACGCGCGATCACGCGGCCAATGTTGTAGCCGCCTTCGGTCAGCTCTTCGCGGGCGATTTCGCACAGCTCGTAGAGTTTATCCAGGCCAAACGTCTCTTCGTGGCAGGCAATCTGGAACACGGAGTCAGCAGAGGTGTAGAAAATCGGCTTGCCGGTTTTCATATGCTCTTCGCCGAGCTGGTCCAGAATCACGGTACCGGAAGAGTGGCAGTTACCGAGGTAGCCCGGCAGGTTGGCACGCTTCACCAGCTTATCGAGCAGCTCCTGCGGGAAGCTGTTCTCGTGATCGGAGAAGTAGCCCCAGTCGAACAGCACCGGCACACCGGCGATTTCCCAGTGGCCAGACGGGGTGTCTTTACCGGATGAGAGTTCGTGCGCCCAGCCGTAGGCGCCCACGACTTCCGCGTTGCCGTCCATACCGGCTGCGATTTTACCGGTAGAGCCTTCATGCGCTTTTACCAGACCAAGACGGGTCAGGTTGGGTAGAGTCAGAGGGCCTTTACGACCGTTGTCCGCTTCGCCTTTCGCACAGGCTTCCGCGATGTGACCCATGGTATCGGAACCCACGTCACCAAAACGTTCTGCATCTTCGGTTGCGCCGATGCCGAATGAGTCCAGCACCATAATAAATGCACGTTTCATAATTGTTCTCCGTACGTAGTGCTTCAAAAAATATCGATCAGATCAGTATACCGCTATTCGGTGATACGGCGATAGACAGTCGGTGTGCTTTCCGGTGCTTTATCGTCAAGCGCGATGGCCGCTTTCACCGCTTTCGCCGCTTCCTGCCAGCTGGCTTCGTCTTTGGCGTGGATCACCGCCAGCGGACGTTGGCCGTCAACGCTGTCGCCCAGACGGGCCATATCGGTAAAGCCGACGCTGTAATCAATGGTGTCTGACGCCTGACGACGGCCGCCGCCCATCGAGACCACCGCCATGCCGAGGGCACGGGTGTCCATCGCAGAAACAAACCCTTCGCTATCGGCATACACCGCTTTGCTGAGCGTCGCGGTTGGCAGGTATTTCGCGTAGTTTTCGACGAAGTCGGTCGGGCCTTTCTGCGCCGCGACCATGCGGCCGAAGATCTCCGCCGCTTTGCCGTTGTCCAGCACCGCCTGCAGCTTCGCGCGGGCGTCGGCGTCGTCTTTGGCGAGCTTGCCGGAGATTAACATCTCAACGCACAGCGCCATGGTGACGTCGAACAGGCGCGGGTTACGGTATTCGCCGGTGAGGAACTGTACCGCCTCACGCACTTCGACGGCGTTACCGGCGCTGGAAGCCAGCACCTGGTTCATATCGGTGAGCAGTGCGGTGGTGCGCACGCCCGCGCCGTTGGAGACGCCAACGATCGCTTCGGCCAGCGCCTCAGAGAGTTCATAGGTTGGCATAAACGCGCCGCTGCCTACCTTCACGTCCATCACCAGCGCGTCCAACCCTTCTGCCAGCTTCTTCGCCAGGATAGAGGCGGTGATCAGCGGGATGGAGTCAACGGTCGCGGTGATATCGCGGGTCGCGTAGAAACGCTTGTCTGCCGGAGCAAGAGAGCTGGTCTGGCCGATAATCGCCACACCAACGTCTTTAATAATGTCGCGGAAGCGGTTGTCATCCGGGAAGATATCGAAGCCCGGAATGGCTTCCAGTTTGTCGAGCGTACCGCCAGTGTGGCCCAGGCCGCGTCCGGAGATCATCGGGATGTAACCGCCACAGGCTGCCACCATTGGGCCGAGCATCAGAGACGTTACGTCGCCCACGCCGCCGGTGGAGTGTTTATCCACAATCGGGCCGTTAAGGTTGAGGCTTTTCCAGTCCAGAACGGTTCCTGAATCTCGCATCGCCATGGTCAGCGACACGCGCTCAGGCATCGACATATCGTGGAAGAAAATGGTCATCGCCAGAGCCGCAATCTGCCCTTCTGAGACGGTGTTATCACGAATGCCGTTAATGAAGAAGCGGATCTCTTCGTCGCTTAATGCATGACCATCACGTTTTTTACGAATAATTTCTTGTGCGAGAAACACGGTAACCTCCATGCGGAATCGGGGGAGTTGTGGCGGGTGGCGCTACGCTTACCCGCCCTACGATCCTGTAGGCCGGATAAGCGAAGCGTCATCCGGCGTTGTCTGGCAATCAGTAGCTGCTTGCGCTCTTACCGTCGCCGTGACCCAGCGCCTTCAGCAGGCTAGCCAGCAGGCTGGACGCACCGAAACGGTAGTGACGGGAATCGGCCCAGTCGGCGCCGAACAGTTCGTCAGCAATCGCCAGGAACTGCTGCGCGTCTTCGGCGGTACGCACGCCGCCCGCAGGTTTGAAACCAACGGTTTTGGACACGCCCATGTCGCGGATCACTTCCATCATGATGCGCGCGCTTTCCGGGGTGGCGTTAACCGGCACTTTACCGGTAGAGGTTTTAATGAAATCCGCACCGGCTTTGATGGAGATTTCAGATGCCTTACGAATCAGCGCCTCTTCTTTCAGCTCGCCGGTTTCGATGATCACTTTAAGCAGCACGTTTGCCGCCGCACACGCGTCTTTACAGGCCTTCACCAGGTCAAAACCGACCTGCTCGTTGCCGGCGATCAGCGCGCGGTACGGGAACACCACGTCAACTTCGTCTGCACCGTAAGCAATCGCCGCGCGGGTTTCTGCCAGCGCAATGTCGATATCGTCGTTGCCGTGCGGGAAGTTAGTCACGGTTGCAATGCGCACGTCCGGAGTGCCCTGCTCTTTCAGCGTCTTACGGGCAATCGGGATAAAGCGCGGGTAGATACAAACGGCTGCGGTGTTACCCACTGGCGTTTTCGCCTGATGGCACAGGGCGATGACTTTCTCATTGGTGTCGTCATCGTTCAGGGTAGTCAGGTCCATCAGTTTCAACGCGCGCAGGCTGCTTGCAGTTAAATCGGTCATAACAATCTCCAACGGCAGTGCCGTATAAATTTTACCTTGCGGGTCTGTGAGTATTCTAACATCCACCCGCATCCACACTTCGACATTCATCACAGTTAATGAAAACTGCGTACAAATTTGCATTACTGTAATGAGATCTTCTTCAAACTTTAGTGCGCAAATTGCCGACTAAAGCAGCAATACCCCCTGTGGGATCAAAAGCGCCAACAGGCAGGCTTTCTACAATCCGTTCATCATCCGCAGAACATTCAAGGAAGCGAATATGCCCCACTCCAGCCCCGACGCCCTGCAGCAACGTTGCCAGCAGATTGTGACAAGCCCGGTGTTATCCGCGGAACAAAAACGTCATTTTCTGGCGCTGGAAGCGGAAAACAACCTGCCGTATCCGGCACTTCCTGAAGCTGCGCGCGCCGCGCTGGACGAGGGGTTTATCTGCGACATGTTCGAAGGCCATGCGCCTTACAAACCCCGTTACGTTCTGCCGGATTACGCAAAATTTCTGGCTAACGGTTCAGAATGGCTGGAGCTGGAAGGGGCAAAAGATCTCGACGATGCCCTCTCGCTGCTAACCATCCTTTATCACCATGTTCCGTCCGTCACATCGATGCCGGTCTATCTCGGCCAGCTTGATGCGCTGCTGCAACCATATGTTAGAATTCTAACACAAGAAGAAATCAATAGCCGAATAAAACGTTTCTGGCGCTATCTTGACCGTACGCTGCCGGATGCCTTTATGCATGCCAATATCGGGCCGGAAGATACGCCCATCACCCGTGCCATTCTGCGTGCCGATGCAGAGCTGAAGCAGGTCGCGCCGAACCTGACCTTTATTTATGATCCAGAGATCACCCCGGACGATTTGCTGCTTGAGGTAGCAAAAAACATATGTGAATGCAGTAAACCGCACATTTCTAATGGCCCGGTGAATGATAAAATTTTCACAAAAGGTCGTTATGGCGTGGTGAGCTGTTACAACTCCCTGCCTCTGGCTGGCGGTGGCAGCACCCTGGTGCGCCTTAACCTCAAAGCCATTGCTGAATGCAGCACGTCCATTGAAGACTTCTTCACCCGCACGCTCCCGCACTATTGCCAGCAGCAAATGGCCATCATCGATGCACGCTGTGGTTTCCTGTACGAGCAATCTGGCTTCTTTGAGAATAGCTTCCTGGTAAAAGAGGGGCTGATTGATGCCGATCGGTTTGTGCCGATGTTTGGCATGTACGGACTGGCGGAAGCGGTAAACGTGCTCTGTGAGAAAGCTGGCATCGCGGGACGTTACGGCAAAGATGAGCAGGCCAACGCGCTGGGCTATCGCATCAGCGAACAGCTTGCGGTGTTTGTCGAAAACACGCCGGTGAAGCACGGATGGAAGCAGCGCGCGATGCTTCACGCGCAGTCGGGGATCAGCTCCGACTCCGGCACCACGCCGGGCGCGCGCCTGCCCTACGGCGACGAGCCGGATCCCATCAGCCACCTGCTGGCGGTAGCTCCCCATCACAAGCACTACTCTTCCGGGATAAGCGATATCCTGACGCTGGATGAGACGGTAAAACGCAACCCGCAGGCGGTGGTTCAGCTGTGCCTGGGCGCGTTCAGGGCGGGTATGCGCGAGTTTACCGCCAACGTGGCGGGTAACGATCTGGTGCGCGTCACCGGGTATATGGTGCGGCTATCGGATCTGGAGAAATACCGGGAAGCAGGGTCGAGAACGAACACCACGTGGCTGGGGGAAGAAGCCGCACGCAATACCCGCATTCTGGAACGTCAGCCGCGCGTGATTAGCCATGAACAGCAGATGCGCTTTAGTTAGTCAGGTCATTCCTTTTTCCTGCGTGGACGGGCCGGGCAGCCGCCTTGCCCTCTTCCTGCAGGGCTGCAACCTGCGCTGTAAAACCTGCCACAACCCGTGGACGATTGGCCGCTGCAACGACTGCGGGGACTGTGTGCCCCACTGTCCGCACGATGCGCTGACCATTCAGGCCGGGCGCGTCTGGTGGCAGGAGAGCGACTGCCAGCAGTGCGACACCTGTCTGCACCTGTGCCAGCAGCAGGCAACGCCTATGGCGCACCGCTTCAGCGTGGAAGAGATCCTCGCTCAGATCCGCATATCCGCACCGTTTATCGAAGGGATCACCGTGAGCGGCGGTGAAGCCACAACGCAATTACCGTTTTTGATCGCCCTGTTCACTGCGATCAAAGCCGATCCCACCCTGCGCCGCCTCACCTGTCTGGTCGACAGCAACGGTCTATTAAGCGAAACCGGCTGGCAAAAGCTGCTGCCGGTGCTTGATGGCGCGATGCTGGATCTGAAGGCGTGGGACAATGAGCATCACCGTTTTCTGACCGGGCGCGAAAACCCGCAGATTAAACAGAGTATTCGCTGGCTGGCACAGCATCAACGGCTGACTGAATTGAGGCTCCTGGTGATCCCAGAGCAATGTGATTATCTGGAACATCTGAAACCGCTGACAACGTTTATCCACGGGCTGGGGAATATTCCGGTGCGTATTAACGCGTTTCATGGGCATGGCGTGTACGGTGAGGCAGCGTCATGGCGCAGCGCCACGCCCGAGGACGTTGAACCGCTGGCACTGGCGCTGGAAAAACAGAAGATAACGGTGATCCGCCCGGCGCTTTACCTATAGCGTGATACCAAATACCGACCGCGTATTTTCCAGTAGCGCATCGGCAATCACCTCTTCAGGCTCTTTTCGCAGTTCACACAGGGTGGCAAACACGCGCGCCGCCTGTTCCGGGCGATTCGGCTGACCCTGAAAACCATTCAGCGGCATATCCGGCGCGTCGGTTTCCAGCAGAAGCGCCGACAGCGGCAGCTGTGCCATCACGTCCCGGGTTTTACTGGCGCGCGGATAGGTGATGGTGCCACCGACGCCGATTTTATAGCCCAGCTCAATAAAACGCTGCGCCTGCTGCAGGCTGCCGGAGAAACCGTGCACGACGCCCCTGCGCGGCAGATCGATGCGCTTCAGGTGCATTGCCAGCTTATCGTGCGTGCGTCTTGAATGGAGGATCACCGGCAAATCGTGACGCTTCGCCAGCCTGAGCTGCGCGTCGAGGATCGTCTGCTGGCGCTCAAACTGCGGGTTCTCGCGATAAAGATCGAGGCCGATCTCCCCGATGGCGACAAGCTTGTCGCCTGCGGTCTGCACTATCTCATCAAGTCTCTCTATGTGCTCATCACGATGCCGCTCAATCACGATCGGATGCAGGCCGAGCGCCGCATAGAGCGCGGGGTGTCGTGCAGAAAGATCCAGCACGCGGGAAAAGTACGCCGCTTCCACTGACGGCACAATGATGGCCTGAACGCCTGCGTCAGCCGCTTTCGCAATGCTTTGCGCTTCCTCCCCAGTAAACGGCGGGAAATCAAAGTGGCAGTGGGTATCGACAAAGCGGTGCGTCACGCCAGATCCTCGTTATCCAGTAAAGCGTCATTCGCCTGCGGGATGTCCACCAGCGGCATCGTCAGGGCATCGTTGGCGACAATCGCAGGCGGCGTAATAATGCGTTTATGGCGATGAAGCGGTGGCTGCTCCGCCAGCATTTTCCCTACCGTTGCCAGGAAGTAGCGCCCGCACAGCCGTCCCGTTTTGTAATCCATGCGCAGCGCAGGGACGCGGCTGCCCAGGGCCATGCTCAGCAGCGGCTTAGGCGGATAGATTTCAAAAATACGCAGCTTACCCGGCGGTTTTTCAATGAAGCGCTGCATCGCGCCGTAGGTGGTTTCATGCTGCTTCGCGATGTTCACCAGCGGCTGCAGGCTGCTGTCGCCCAACCAGCGCTCCATCCGTTTAAACCACTGCGGCGTGTAATACATTTGCGACGGTACGGTACGGATCACCACAATGGTTTTCGCCCCGCGACGGGCGGCTTCCTGCACCGGTACCGCGTCACTGATCCCCCCGTCCAGATAGCTAATGCCGTCCAGCAGCGCACCGGTACGATAAAAACCGGGGATCGCGCTGGAGGCGCGGATGATGTCCAGCCAGTTCTCCTTCTGAGGCGAAAAATAGCCCGGCGAATAGTCATCCCCCCGGCTGGCGCACATCCAGAATTCTTTGCCGCTATCAAACAGACGGGCCGCAGTATCCATGGCCAGCGGCATCTGGCTGGAGGTCGACTCCAGCAGCCAGTCGAGATCGATCAGGTTACCGCCGCGCACAAAGCGCACCGGATTAAAAAACTCTTTCGCCGTGGTGTAGCGCATGATGACCTTTCGCGCATAGCCGGGCTGGTTACAAACATAGGCAGAAAGGTTCTGCGCCCCGGCAGAGGTACCGAAGTAAAGGTCAAACGGGTTGAACTGCGCGCGCATAAATTCGTCCAGCACGCCGGCGGTGAAAATGCCGCGCTGTCCTCCACCTTCGCAGACCAGCGCGAGTTGACCTGCGCGAAACGGTTTTAACGTCAGCGGCGCAATATTGCCGAGCGTAACGGGAATTCGTTGCCCCACCTCTGCTTTCCTGTTTTGATTATTTTATAACACCACAGTAACGCACCCGACCTGTTACGCAAATAAGAAAAAGCCAGTCACTGCGACTGGCTTTTTTTTGTTGAAGGAATATTGCGTTTGCTACGGACGTCTACGACCCGTAAACAGGCTAACCAGGAACAGAATAATACCCACAACGAAGACAATTTTAGCTGCCCATGCCGCTGTACCTGCCAGTCCACCAAAGCCCAATGCGGCGGCAATTAACGCGATAACCAGAAATATAATGCCCCAACGAAACATAAGCTTCTCCTTTACCATAGTTAATGTCGGCCGCTAAACGTGAGCGCTCAGGTCACTCACCGGCGTTTTTCCAGAGTCGTTCTTATATCGCCCGCAGGTGTTAGCCAGGCGGGCGAATGGTCCAGATTTACTTCGTTTTCAGATCGTTTTTAACGCTTTTCACACCATCAATCGCTTTCGCAATGGACTCGGCACGTTCACTTTGCGCCTGCGAATCTACCGTACCGGAAAGCTGGACCACACCATCGGTGGTTTCTACTTTCACCTTACGGGACGGCACGATGTCATCTGCTAAAAGTTTAGCTTTGATTTCGCTGGTGGTGGCGGCATCACCGGCGTAACCTTTCACCGACGCGTTTTTGCCGTCACGGACGTGCAGCTTATCGCTAACGGAGGCAACACCTTCGACGCCTTTCGCGACTTTCACCGCCTGTTCTGCCTGCGCCTGACTTTCAACAAAGCCGCTCAGCGTGACCACTTTCTTGTCGGTCTTAACGGAAATATCGGTGCTCTTAATGGCTTCATCATCCACCAGTGCGGCTTTCACTTTTGCTGTGATTGAGCTGTCATCCATGAAGTTGCCGACTTTATTCATAGAGCTATCGATTTTTTGCCCTGCGCTATCGGCCGTGGATTGTGCTTTATCCATGGTGCTGCTTTCCGCGAGGGCGGAGCCGCTCACCAGAACGCTACCCAAGGTTACAGCCAGCAGAGTTTTAGAAATCTTCAGTCTTGTCATATTCATCGATCTATTCCTGTGTTGACCCGTTATTCGGGCTACGCACTTCCTTAGTAGTGATATATATTGCGAATAAACACACGGGCAAAATGGATAACCTAAAGTCATGCATTGAACAGTTAATTTATCCACGCCCGGTGTTAAACACTGAGTTAAATATAGATCACTCTCACAGAGCCGCTTTCAGAATTGGGTAAAAAACGCGCGAATAGAGTGAAATTGCGTTGAATTAAGAACATTCCGCAAGGGATTAATAAGACAGGAATTAAAGAAGAGCACGGCGGCAGCCGTGCTCTGAGAGGGGATTAGTGCTCGCGGGTTTTACGGAACTGAACGTCAGGATAACGTTCCTGCGTCAGGTTCAGGTTCACCATGGTTGGCGCGATATAGGTCAGGTTATCGCCACCATCCAGCGCCAGCTGAACTTCATTCTTACGCTTAAACTCTTCGAATTTCTTCACGTCAGAACACTCGACCCAGCGCGCGGTCGCGACGTTCACCGACTCGTAAATCGCTTCCACGTTGTATTCGCTCTTCAGACGCGCGACAACCACGTCAAACTGCAGCACGCCGACCGCACCAACGATCAGATCGTTGTTCGCGATTGGGCGGAAGACCTGCACGGCGCCCTCCTCGGAGAGCTGCACCAGGCCTTTCAGCAGCTGTTTCTGCTTCAGCGGATCGCGCAGACGGATACGACGGAACAGCTCCGGCGCGAAGTTCGGAATGCCGGTGAACTTCATCATTTCGCCTTGGGTGAAGGTATCGCCGATCTGAATAGTGCCATGGTTGTGCAGACCGATGATGTCACCCGGATAGGCTTCTTCAACGTGCGAACGGTCACCCGCCATAAAGGTCAGGGCGTCGGAGATCACCACATCTTTCCCGGTACGCACCTGGCGCAGCTTCATGCCCTTTTCATACTTACCGGACACCACGCGCATAAAGGCCACGCGGTCGCGGTGTTTCGGATCCATGTTGGCCTGAATTTTGAACACGAAGCCGGTAAATTTCTCTTCCTGCGCTTCCACTTCACGGGTATCGGTTTTACGCGGCATCGGACGCGGCGCCCACTCCACCAGACCGTCCAGCATGTGGTCAACGCCGAAGTTACCCAGTGCGGTACCGAAGAAGACCGGAGTGATTTCACCGCTCAGGAACAGCTCTTTGTCGAACTCGTGAGACGCGCCCTTCACCAGCTCCAGCTCGTCGCGCAGCTGCGCGGCCAGCTCTTCGCCAACCGCCGCGTCCAGATCCGGGTTGTCCAGACCTTTCACGATGCGCACTTCCTGAATGGTGTGGCCTTTACCTGTCTGATACAGGTAAGTTTCGTCTTTATAGAGGTGATAAACCCCTTTGAACAGCTTACCGCAGCCGATTGGCCAGGTGATTGGCGCACAGGCGATCTTCAGCTCGTTTTCCACTTCATCCATCACTTCCATCGGATCGCGGATGTCACGGTCGAGTTTGTTCATAAAGGTGAGGATCGGCGTATCGCGCAGACGGGTGACTTCCATCAGCTTACGGGTCCTGTCTTCGACACCTTTCGCGGCGTCGATCACCATCAGACAGCAGTCCACCGCCGTCAGGGTACGGTAGGTATCTTCGGAGAAGTCTTCGTGCCCCGGGGTGTCCAGCAGGTTCACCAGGCAGTCGTGATACGGGAACTGCATCACGGAGGTGGTAATCGAAATACCACGCTGCTTTTCCATCTCCATCCAGTCAGATTTTGCATGCTGGCTGGAGCCACGGCCTTTAACGGTACCCGCAGTCTGGATCGCCTGTCCGAACAGTAACACCTTCTCAGTGATGGTCGTTTTACCGGCATCCGGGTGCGAGATAATGGCAAAAGTGCGGCGCTTGGCCACCTCTTGCAGATAAGGAGACAACGTCATAATTAAATCTTCTTTTATAAGCGCGGCAGCACGCCACGCATCATGGAATACAAAATTGCGGCTATTTTACCCATCAACGGGGGGCAGGCAATCATTGTTTACACAGGAGTTGCTCCAGTTCGTTCAACGACGTCACGGTCCAGGTCGGCTCGATGCCTTCAGGCTTAACGCGGCCATGCGCGTTGAGCCAGACGGTCGACAAACCGGCCTTCATGCCGCCCAGAATATCTGACTCTGCCGTATCCCCCACCATCAGGACGCGATCGCGGTCGGGATTACCGGCCTGCGCCAGCGCATAATCGAAAATTCGCGGATCCGGTTTAGGTACACCCACCTCTTCCGAGATCACCAGCGCGTCGAAATGATCGCGCAGGCCGGTGCGCTCGAGGCGGATCTGCTGCAGGGCGGTAAAACCGTTGGTGATGATCCCCAGTTTCACCTTGCCTTTCAACGCGTTCAGCAGGGAAACCGCGCCCGGCAGTGGCGCGCAGATATCCGCCATCGCGTTCAGAAACGCCTCGTTCAGCGTCCCCGGACTGACCTTTAAACGTTCCGCCCAGACGTCAAAGCGCTGGTGCTGAAGCTGTAACGCGGTGATGGCACCGTTCTGGTAATCCACCCACAGCGGCTTGTTTACCGCCTGATAGTCCTGAAAATCTTCAGCGGTGAAGGTCACGCTATAGTCGAGAAACATCCGCTGCAGGCCGCCGAACGAATCGAACGTAAACAGCGTTTCGTCGGCATCAAAGAAAATCCAGTCCCATTTCATCGTTACAACCTTATTTTTTATTATCCAATCGGCAGAGCCATTATGATGGCGTCTTCACGTCCCTCTGCGGTGGGGTAGTAGTTACGGCGGATTGTCGCCTCGTTAAAGCCTAAGCTTTCATAGAGCGCGATGGCGGCGACATTCGACGCGCGCACCTCCAGCCACAGGGTGAAAACGTCACGGGTTTCGAGCTCACGGATGAGGTGCTCAAGCAGTTCTCTTCCCAGCCCACGGCGCTGAAACGCGGGATCAACCGCGATATTAAACAGCGTCGCCTCATCAAGAACAACCTGCGTGATCGCGAAAGCGGCCATGGTGCCGTCAACGTCCAGGCGGTAGTTCAGATACCGTTCGCCCTGATTGCTGGCGAAGGTTTTTTCGCTCCACGGAAACGCGTGGGCGCGTGTTTCAATCGCAAACGCTGTGGTCAGGTCAGGCGTCGTGAGGGAAGAAATCGTGTTCATATTCGCAGATTTGTTGCCATAGCGCGCTGCGCGCTTTTGGGTTGGCTTTCAGTTCGTCCAGCGCTGGCGAGCAGATCTGGCTCCCCTGGAGGGGGATCTCGTTTGTCTCTCCGATACGCCAGCTGTTACAGCGGCTATCAGGAGGCAGCATCGCGACACGCTCTGGCGTCAGCGGTAAAACCTGGTCGGCCGTCAGCTTCAGGCTGCGAAGGACATCATCGATCAGGGGTTCATTCAGGGCAGGCAGTTCTTCCGCCACCATCACCAGCCGAACGTGCGCCGGGATGGAGATAGCGATTTCGCCCTGAAACGCCGTCGGGC
Organism: Enterobacter sp. DC4; assembly: GCF_000568095.1. Classification (NCBI taxonomy): domain Bacteria; kingdom Pseudomonadati; phylum Pseudomonadota; class Gammaproteobacteria; order Enterobacterales; family Enterobacteriaceae; genus Enterobacter; species Enterobacter sp. DC4. The sequence goes on from NZ_AZUB01000003.1 coordinate 244,897, forward strand.
GACGCAAAGCCCACTGGGTGATGCCCAGCTGCTGCAACTGCCAGTCTCGTCGGGATGTCATAGGGAAAACTCCTGTCTCTCAGGCGCGCAAATATAGCAAATGTGTCGAAAGTGCGCCATCTACCTACTATAATCCCCGCCTGAGTTTATTGAGGAACAATTCATGTCTGCATTTACCCCGGCAAGTGAAGTCTTGCTGCGTCACAGTGATGATTTCGAAGAAAGCCGTATTCTGTTTGCCGGAGATATGCAGGATGACCTGCCCGCGCGTTTCGACTGTGCTGAAAGCCGTGCCCACACCCAATATTACCACCACTGGCAGGTGCTGAGCCGTCAGATGGGCGAGCGCGCGCGCTTTAGCCTGGTGGCGGAGCAGAGCGATATCGCCGACTGCGATACGCTGATTTACTACTGGCCGAAGAATAAACCGGAAGCCCAGTTCCAGCTGATGAACCTGCTCTCCCTGCTTCCGGTCGGCTGCGATATTTTCGTGGTAGGAGAGAACCGCAGCGGCGTGCGTAGCGCTGAACAGATGCTGGAAGACTACGCGCCGCTGAATAAAGTCGACAGCGCCCGCCGCTGTGGTCTGTACCACGGACGACTGGAAAAACAGACAACGTTTGATGCGCAGGCTTACTGGGACGAATACCAGCTTGACGGCTTGACCATCAAAACCCTGCCGGGCGTGTTCAGCCGTGACGCGCTGGATACGGGCAGCAAGCTGCTGCTCTCCACTCTGACGCCGCACACCAAAGGCAAAGTGCTGGACGTGGGCTGCGGCGCGGGCGTGCTCTCTACCGTGCTCGCCAGCCATTCGCCAAAGGTGCGCTTAACCCTGTGTGACGTGAGCGCCCCGGCGGTTGAAGCCAGCCGCGCAACGCTTGCCGCAAACGGCATTGAAGGCGAGGTGATTGCCAGCAACGTCTTCTCTGACGTCACCGGTCGCTTCGACATGATCATCTCCAACCCGCCGTTCCACGACGGTATGGAAACCAGCCTTGAAGCGGCACAAACGCTGATCCGTGGCGCAACCCGTCACCTTAACAGCGGCGGCGAGTTGCGTATCGTTGCGAACGCCTTCCTGGCGTACCCGAAAGTGCTGGACGAAACCTTTGGCTTCCACGAAGTGATCGCGCAGACCGGCCGCTTTAAGGTCTATCGTACCGTGATGACACGCCAGGCCAAAAAGTAATCTCAATCCTGCAGGCCGGATAAGCGCAATCACTATCCGGCAAGCAGGCGTCTCAGTTCCGGCCATTTTTGCAGCAATCAATAAAAGGTGAGCACTTTTCAGTTGACGTAAAGCTGAAAACATCTAGAATGCGCCTCCGTGGTTACGATACTTTTACAGTATCGATGGTATGCGAAGGTGGCGGAATTGGTAGACGCGCTAGCTTCAGGTGTTAGTGTCCTTACGGATGTGGGGGTTCGAGTCCCCCCCCTCGCACCATAAATCACGATGATATTGCTCGCACTGGGCGAAGGTGGCGGAATTGGTAGACGCGCTAGCTTCAGGTGTTAGTGTCCTTACGGATGTGGGGGTTCGAGTCCCCCCCCTCGCACCAACGAGGCGATATCAACATAGTAATGATGTAAATAGTAAGATGACTGTGCGAAGGTGGCGGAATTGGTAGACGCGCTAGCTTCAGGTGTTAGTGTCCTTAGGATGTGGGGGTTCGAGTCCCCCCCCTCGCACCAATTATCTTACAACCCCTCTGAATATCTTCTTTTCCCTGTTATTTCAAACTCATCAGTATCACCAGAATTCCACTGACCAGTGCTACGCAGGATGGCAGTAAAACAAAGTGACGTAGTTGCTTATGCCAGATCATGCCTGACGTGACTAACAGTCCTGATACAATGATGGCTTTCCAGGTATCGAGAGAGAGATCGGCAAACGTCAAACCGCCGAGAATGGCTCCCGGTAGCAATACCCCCCAACAACTTCCCAGCGCCCTGTTCAACATGATCTGCCCTCTCACAACGATAATGATAACCAATATCATATGACAGGAATTATCATTTGTCAGCTGAATGAATCAAAATCCATCGACCTTTACCTTTCCCGTAATGACAGGAATTGCCTAAGGTGATAAATTGCGCACCTGTTAACAACGTCTAAAGATTTTCTGATAATTACTCTTTGAGCTTTTTGCATATTTAATTGTGAAACGACATCTATTTATTTGTTTTAATTAAATTTTAATAAAAATACACGACTATGACATCACAATCCTGGCGGTCTTTGGTTCACAGAAAATATCAATTATCGTTACGTTTATTTTTATTTCTGAACGCAACATCGGCAGTGTTCTCGGTAACAAACCCGCTCAATTCTGTACGACTGTTTTCCGCCCCTCTGATTGCTATATTCTCCATCAGTACCGGCCTGTTCGTCTGGCACTGGAGAAAGCGCGCGCGGAAGATAAATATTCCTGTCGTTTCAGGGATCTTCGGTATTTTGTGGGCCTGGCAAATTGTCTCCAAATTCGCCTTAATTACCCACGATCATGCGACGTATTTGTTAATCGCCCTTTTAACGGTGCTTTTTATCGGCACGCTGGCGTTCGCCAGTAATATCAAAGCCTTTACGCTGCATTCATTGCCCACCTTTATTGTCTGCCTGTGGTTAAGCGATCACGATATATGGCTGCGAATGACCTATTCTTTCGCACTTCCTGTGGTGGCAATTGCTATTCATAACATTTTGCAAAGACGCAACGACCGTTTTGCTCAGGAGCTCCTTTCTCGCCTTCTGGAGGAACGAGAAACCCTTACCGATCTCAGCATGATGGACCCGCTTACCGGGCTCTATAATCGTCGCGGTCTGCAAAGCCGTCTGGAGAATTTGCCCACGGTAGAGAACGGCGAGCACTTTGTCCTGCTGATGGATATCGACCACTTCAAAGCCTATAACGACCATTACGGCCATATGATGGGCGACCAGGCGCTGAAGCGCGTCTCTGCGGCAATCCGCGATGCCGTGCGTTCTCGCGATATTGTGGCGCGTTTTGGTGGGGAAGAATTTATGGTGCTGCTGACCAACATCTCACTCGAACATGCTCGCCAGACGGCCGAGCGGATCCGTCAGAAAGTCTACGATTTGAAAATCCCGCATCTGTTTAACGAAAGCGTCGCGACAAACGTTACCATCAGCATTGGTATTGCCATTTTCGAGGATGAAGACGTGGAAGGCGCGCTGGAAAAAGCGGATAAAGCCCTCTACGAAGCAAAGCATATGGGGCGCAACAACATTCTGTTGAGTGAAGAGATTCAGACGGCGTAAACATCACGGCGATGTCACCAGGACAAAAGTCTTGCCATTGGTATGAGCAATAGTTAGGATTGGCAATCATTATCATTTAGATTTCTATCTATACTATGGCCACGCATACCGCACACATCGTCGAACCCCTCCTCTGGCGAGCGCCCCTCACCAGCGGGAATGCTTCGCTTGCGGATGCCATACGGGACAAGATTGCAGAAACGCGCGCCCACCTGCTGGACTTTATCCGGCTTGATGAAGCACCCCCGAACCACGCCATGACGCTCTCAGAGTGGCGCCAACCGGCAAAACTGCAATCGCTGCTGGCCACCTATTCCGACCATATCTATCGCAATCAGCCCACCCTTACGCGGGAAAATAAACCCCTGCTCTCACTCTGGGCACAGTGGTATATCGGGCTGATGGTGCCTCCCCTCATGCTGGCGCTCTTAACACAGAAGAGCATGCTGGAACTCTCGCCGGATAATTTCCACGTCGAGTTTCACGAAACCGGACGTGCTGCCTGCTTCTGGATTGATCTACATGAAGACCAGAGCGCGGAACGCCTGACTGCTCAGGAACGTATGGAGCAGCTTATCACTCAGGCCCTGATCCCGGTGGTGGAAGCGCTGGAAGCGACGGGAGAGATTAACGGGAAGCTTATCTGGAGCAATACGGGCTATTTAATCCATTGGTATTTAACGGAAATGAAGCCGCTTCTCGGTGATGAGAACGTTGACGCCCTACGTCAGTCCTGTTTCTTTGCAAAACAGCTTTCCGATGGCCGTGACAACCCGTTGTTCCGAACCGTCGTTCTCCGTGATGGGCTTCTGGTTCGTCGCACCTGCTGCCAGCGCTATCGCCTGCCGGACGTTAAGCAATGCGGGGATTGCACGCTGAAGTAGAGCAGTGAATTGCCCGGCCTGATGCCCTCACCCTGACCCTCTCCCACAGGACCGAGGAATCCCCAGTAATTTTTTTTACCTGAAGCGATGAAGGTTGCTTCAAAAAAAATTAATAGCTTACAGCGACGCCCTGGTCCGGCTGTAAATCGCCGAAGCGTTTCCGTAAGGCCGGGGCGAGGCGCAGGGATGCGCCGAGAGGGCGTGGCCTGCAGGGATGCAGGCTCATGCCCGACCCGATAGCCTGAAGGAATAAGCTGAGGGTACCGCGAAGCGGCGATTTACCGCCGGGAGCCCGGGTCGCCAGGGCGGCGGCGATTGAGCCGCCATGGCACGTTCACCGGTCATGTCCTTACAGAGTAGCAAGAAACATAAAGTGAACGGAATGACCACCACAGCCGTATGTTCCCCCTCACCCCAGCCCTCTCCCTCAAGGGAGAGGGGGTCGTCCGTGCAGGCATTATTTTGTGGGGATTCCTCAGCCCACGGGGAGAGGGAACAAACACTAAAAACGGCAACCTGCGTTGCCGTTTTGCTTTTACCTAAGCCACCTGCTGATTGTCCTCTTCCGCATTACGCTGCGCTTCTTCCGCTTCCTGCTCCAGCAGCTGCTTCTCATACACTTTGAAGAACGGGAAGTAGATGATCGCCGATACGCAGGCCAGAACCACAACCAGAATAGCCGCGCGGAAGTCCCAGCCCAGAGCCCATGCTGCCCCTATCGGCGCCGGTGCCGTCCAGGGAACGACCGAGATGACGCGGCCAATCAAATCAAACGTCATCGCCGCCCACGCCAGCACGGCGTTAACCATCGGTGCCAGCAGGAACGGAATAAAGAACACCGGGTTCATCACGATTGGTGTACCGAAAATGACAGGTTCGTTGATGTTAAAGAAGCTGGGCACCACGCTCAAACGCCCGATAGAGCGTAAATGCGCTGAACGGCTACGCAGATAGCAAATCACCAGCCCCATCGTCGCGCCCGATCCGCCAATCACGATAAAGAACGTCCAGAACGCCTCCATGAAGATATGCGGTAGAGGCTGGCTGGCGGCCAGTGCGGTCTGGTTAGCGCCCAGGTTAGTCAGCCAGAACATCTGCAGCATTCCGGAGACGATGGCGGCGCCGTGGATCCCGGCGAACCACAGCAGATGACCAATCAACACCGCCAGCAGGATCGCAGGCAGTGAATCCGCCGCGGAAACCAGCGGTTTAAAGACCGACATAATGGCCTGCGGGATCAGCATGCCAAACTGAGACTGAATGACCAGGCTCAGAGGATAGAGCGTTAACACCACCACCAGCACCGGGATCAGCAGATCAAAAGAGTTTTTGATCATCGGAGGAACCTGGTCTGGCAGGCGAATACCGATGTTATGCGCCTTGAGGAAACGCATCATCTCAACGCAGTAGATCGCCACCAGAATCGCGGTAAAAATCCCCGTTCCCCCCAGACTGTCGACAGGAAGCGTGCCTTTGGTTTTCGGTGCCGCGACCAGCAGAAACGCCATCAGCGACAGCATGGCGCACATGAACGGGTCTAACTGGTGCGATTTGACATAGTGTTTGCCAAGGTTATAGGCAATGGCCGCACAGATATAAATGGACATAATGCCCATCGTCATATCAAACGGCGTCAGGATTTGGCCTTCAAACTGCTTCGCCATATCCAGCCAGGCGCGGGCGAAACCCCACGTGGTATCAGGCGAAAAAGGTGGGTAAGCGAACACTAACAAAAATGAACCCACAATCATAAATGGCATCGCGGAGATAAACCCATCACGAATAGCCATGACATGACGCTGGGAAGAGATCCGCCCGGCAATCGGGCTCACGTAATTTTCAACGAAACGGAATATCAGGTTAAACGCAGCATGGTTGGCAGACATGGCAGATCTCCTGTCAGACGTTTGTTACGGGCACTTTCGCGCCGCACGTTGTTCCATAAATCAGCTTCACAACCTTGCTGGCTTGTGTACCAGTGGTACTGCTCAGACGAAATGGTTTCATATTTGGCTCTTATTATTGGATACAGGGGACGTTACGTACTCAGTATTAATCGACGCATCACGCTCTGCAACCGGTTACTGTAACCGGTTTCCGCGAATGTGAAGAGGATCCAGAAATCAGCCGTTCGGGATATTTGTTACTTAAGAGATATTTACAGAGCATAAATTCTTATGACAGATTACGCAGGATATTTGTCAGGAGGAAACAATGAGTTTGCAGTCTGTACAGCAGTTTTTTGCCGACAACGCGCCGGATATAGACGTAATTGAACTTAGCCAGAGTACCGCTACCGTTGCGTTGGCTGCTGCCGCCCATCGTGTTGAACCGGGACAAATCGCCAAGACCTTGTCACTCAAGGTGAAAAATGAGGTGATTCTGGTGGTGGCGAAAGGCGATGCGCGCCTGGATAACAAAAAGCTGAAAGACACGTTTGGTGCGAAAGCGCGCATGCTCAGCAGTGATGAAGTGGTGACCATCACCGGTCATCCCGTTGGCGGCGTGTGCCCGTTCGGGCTGGAAAATCCGCTCGCGGTTTACTGCGATATCTCATTAAAGCAGTACGCCGAAGTCCTGCCCGCCGCAGGCGCAATTCATAGTGCCGTGCGTATTTCACCTGACAGAATGGCAGAGCTGACTTCCGCAAAGTGGGTTGACGTTTGCATCTGATTGATGCGCCAGAGCCTGTCTGGCGCGCACCGGGCTGGCTATAAAAAGGTCGGCTTGCTGAGTGCCGAACTTCGCGGTTCTCTTGCCGGAAGGTGAGTAATAATATCCGCCGCATCGAGCAACCCGACGTCAGAGCTCACCCCCAGCTTCACCATCGCATTAAACTTATGCGCCCGGATGGTCTTAATATTGCGTTCAAGCTGTGCCGCGATTTGAGGAATAGAATAGCCGCAAGACATATAACGCAATATTGCCCGTTCCGTTGGGCTTAACATTCTGTTTTGGCTCCGGTACCAGTGATTCATCATATTGTCATTGATGCGCAGCGTTTCACTCAACAACACCATAAGTTCCTGCTGCAGGTGCTCAAGCGTCAGCGATTTACTGACCACACCGTGAAGGCGTGACGGTGAAAGATGGCTAACTAACCGTGCTTCCGTCTCATCAGCGACCAGGATAATGCGCTGGATATGACCATGCGTAAACGCGAGCTCCCGCAGGTGCGCCAGACAGTTACGGCGCTCCTCTCGTGCATCGGAAAGTGAATAGATCAGCGAGAAAAAATTGACGTGCTGAAGTGCTTTCTTGAAGCTGTCAAATTCGCTAAACAGATGCAGCTGATAGTGATTCAGGCCGGGCATCGCAAATAAATGCTGTAGCCCAACAGCACTCATCGTGCAATTTTCGACGATGGCGATATGTCGTGTTGAATCGGTTTTTTCCATTCCTCAAACTCTCCATAGGCTGACATCAAATTCAGCTCTCTCATTCCCTGCGTACTGTTGATCCAGGCGTACATATCGGCATTACTACGTAAAGATAGCCGCCGCATCGCACTGTTTTTCTGCGCACTGATGGTTTTATTGCTCTTCTTCAGCAATGTGGCGATTTGGTTAATCCCCCATCCTTTACCTAACAGACGCAGTACCTTGCGTTCGGAGTGCGTGAGTGCGATAACGTGTTCGTCTTCATCCTCCGTACTTTGAGGCTCCGGGGTTAATAACGTCTGGCTTATCCGCTCTGCCCGCTCGCTACCTGCCCGAATCGCGTTAACCACGCCTTCAATGGGCTCCATATCAGACAGCAACGTGCTTTCCGGGCGCATAAGCAACTCAACCGCAATAGGGTAAAGCGGCCGCGAGACTAAAAAGATCCAGTGAATGTCCCGGTATTGGTTCAATAAACCGTAATACTCTTCGAGGGTTCCCCGAGGATTTCTATATTCACCTGAAATATCGGCAATAATGACATCTGCGCGGCGTAGCTGGAGCAGTGTTAACTCCTGCAATGAGCGACAATAGGTCAATTCAAAATCCGGGAAATGGCGTGCCATCACGCCCCCTAACCCGTTTTGCATCACGGGCATCCGGCTAATGACAACGCCATACTTACCATGCAATGACAACATAGACCCTCCGTGTCCATTCTTCATTTGATGAGTAACGTTAAAACGCACCAATGTATGAGTATTTTCGTCCCTGAGTGTAAAACTGATTAATACAAGCAGAAGATGAGATATGTTCTTAGTATAAGAAATGCCTAAAACAACGGTAATATCTCATAAAGCGCAAATAAATTTAATTGCGGAGCCATTAAAATAACGACAATATAAAATTAGAATAACTAAATACAAATATTCTATATTTTTATATTTATAATTCACCGCATTGATAATTTAACCCAACTCCCCTTTCGTGATACGGGCTGAAACTGTTTGCATAAACCTTGATCTGGCCCACAGCAAGAGGGACTGCACTTTGTGCTAAAAGTACTCACTACGGGCTAACCGGCAACCTATCCATCTTTTTCAGGACAATACATGCAGGCAGATCGGTCAACGCAGCGTGCTATCACGCGGCTATGTATAAAGTGCGGCCTTTTTCTGCTCCAGCACGGCGCGGAAAGCGCGCTGGTTGAGGAGCTCTCCACCCGGCTGGGAGTGGCGCTGGGTATGGATAGCGTTGAAAGCGCGATCTCATCCAACGCCATTGTGCTGACCACGATCAAAGACGGTCAGTGCCTGACCTCCACCCGCAAAAACCATGACCGCGGTATTAACATGCACGTCGTGACCGAAGTGCAGCACATCGTGATCCTTGCTGAACACAAGCTTCTCGATCTTCATGAAATTGAAAAACGGTTCAACCAGATCAAGCCATTACGTTATCCGCGCTGGCTCGTCGTGTTAATGGTAGGGCTCTCTTGCGCCTGCTTTTGTAAGCTCAATAAAGGCGGCTGGGACGGCGCGATCGTCACCTTTTTTGCCAGCAGTATCGCCATGTATGTTCGCCAGTTGCTGACGCACCGGCAGCTGCACCCGCAAATTAACTTCTGCATTACCGCGTTTGTCGCCACCACGGTTTCCGGCCTGCTTCTGCGCCTGCCGCAGTTTGCCAACACCCCAACCGTTGCCATGGCCGCCAGCGTGCTTCTGCTGGTCCCGGGCTTTCCGCTGATCAACGCCGTCGCCGACATGTTTAAAGGGCATATCAATACCGGTCTGGCACGCTGGGCTATCGCCAGCCTGCTGACGCTGGCGACCTGCATCGGCGTGGTCATGGCCATGACTCTCTGGGGGTTACGCGGATGGGCGTGATAGATTTTCTGCTGACGCTGGCACAGGACATGCTTCTGGCCGCCATCCCTGCCGTCGGCTTCGCGATGGTATTTAACGTACCGCAACGCGCGCTGCCGTGGTGCGCGCTGCTGGGTGCGATTGGCCATGGCTCGCGAATGGTGATGATGACGGCGGGTTTTAACATCGAATGGTCAACGTTCATCGCTTCCATGCTGGTCGGCAGTATCGGCATCCAGTGGTCGCGCTGGTATCTGGCGCATCCCAAAGTGTTCACTGTTGCCGCGGTGATCCCGATGTTCCCAGGCATATCTGCGTATACGGCGATGATTTCCGCAGTGAAAATCAGTCATTTCGGTTATACCGAGCCTCAGATGATCCTCCTCCTGAGCAACTTTCTTAAGGCGTCATCCATCGTCGGCGCGCTCTCCATCGGGCTGTCGATCCCCGGACTGTGGCTGTACCGCAAACGCCCACGCGTTTGATATTTGTGTTATTTCGCTGCCGTGGAGATAATCCTTCTGGTCCGTTTGGTGAAAATAAGGAAAGGATGTGGCTAACCCTGGCAGCGAACACCCCGAGCACAGTGAAGAATCCAGCCTGAAAGAGAAAATCTTTCAGAGCGCCATCGCGCTTTTTGCCGAGTATGGATTGAACGGTGCACGGATGGAGCAGATCGCAGAGAAAGCGGGCACCACCAAACGCATGGTGGTTTACCATTTCAAGAATAAAGAGAACCTCTATCTCCTGGTTCTGGAACATGTTTACACCCAGATTCGCGCCAGTGAAAAAGCGCTAAGCCTGACGGGAATGCCCCCGGTCGAAGCGCTGGTCAATCTGGTTGAAGCCACCTTTGATTATCATGCCGACCACCCTGACTACATCCGGATTATCTGCATGGAAAACATGCAGCGCGGCCGCTTTATGCAGCAGTCGAGCTATCTCCGCCAGGTCAACCGCAGCGCGCTCGACCTGCTGGAGGAGATCCTGCGCCGGGGCAAAGAAAAACAGCTCTTCAGTGAGACGGTAGACGCCCGCGATCTTCATCGTCTGATAAGCAGCTTCAGCTTTCACTACGTTGCCAACAGCTACACCTTTACGCTGTTGTTTGAAGAAGGCGCAAACGAGCAGGCTCAGCGCCAGCACTACCGCAAAATGGCCGTTCAGGTGGCGCTCCGCTATACTTGCCCATAAAATTGCTTGCAATTAAATCGCACACTACCTATATTCATCTCATGAACGCGAAAACGAACGACGCAACCGCTGCGCTCAAGCTGGATAACCAGCTCTGCTTTGCCCTCTATTCGGCAAACCTGGCGCTTAACAAGCTGTACCGGCAGCTGCTGGCACCGCTGAACCTGACCTACCCGCAATATCTGGTGATGCTGGTGCTGTGGGAGCAGGATGATATGACGGTGTCGGACATCGGTGAACGGCTGTTTCTGGACTCTGCGACCCTGACGCCGCTGTTGAAGCGGCTTGAAAGCTCCGGGCTCATCAACCGCCACCGTTCACGTAAAGATGAACGCCAGGTCGCCGTCACCCTGAGTGAAGCGGGACGTGAACTGCAGCAGCAGGCATTGGGTATCCCCCATGCGGTGGGTTGCGCAGCGCAGTGTGATACCGACACCCTGCTGGCGCTCAAACAGCAGCTCGAACTTTTGCGACAACAGCTACACCGCGCGTAAAGCTATACTTTACGCGTGATTATTTACCCATATATATCGCACGCTATTTAATAGCACACATTAAACAAGATGAGGAACCTGCCATGTCTTTAGAAAAAGTCGTTTATACCGCCAAAGCCAAAGCCACCGGAGGCCGTGACGGCCGAGCCACCTCTTCCGACGGCGTACTGGACGTCAAACTGGGTGTGCCAAAAGAGATGGGCGGCATGGGGGGAGACGTGACGAACCCTGAGCAGCTGTTTGCTGCCGGCTACTCTGCCTGTTTCCTGGGCGCGATGAAGTTTGTGGCAGCGCGCGACAAATTCACCCTGCCAAAAGAGGCCTTTATTGAAGGCGAAGTCGGCATTGGCCCACTGCCAACCGGTTTTGGTATTGAAGCAAAACTGAACATCCACGTTGAAGGTATGGATCCTGCGGAAGCCAAAAAGCTGGTCGATGCGGCGCACATTGTTTGCCCGTACTCTAACGCGACCCGCGGCAACATTGACGTGACGCTGAACATCATCGCGTAATCCCTTCTGTTCCCTCTCCCTATGGGAGAGGGTCAGGGTGAGGGCATCAGCCCGCACTTTACCCCTCCTTTCCTTTCCCCTCTCTGTGCTACCATAAGTCCATATCACGCCCGTAGTAATCAGTAGAGTAAGCGTTATGTCCTCCAGACTTCTGACCACCAGCATTGCTGGCATTGATGCCTTTATGCGCGACCCACGCGGCGTGTTGACTCACGCCGAAGGCGGCACGGTTGCGGTTTTTGCCGACAACGCGCCGGCGTTTTACGCAATCACACCGGAACGTCTGGCACAGCTTCTTGAGATCGAAGCACAAGTGTCACGCCCGGCGAGCGATGTCACGCTGGATAGCCAGTTCTTTGATGAACCGGTTAACGTTCCCATGACCGTTCCGATGGGCAAATTTGCCCTCTATGCGGGCTGGCAACCGGATGCGGATTTCCAGCGACAGGCCGCGCTGTGGGGCATTGCGTTAACCCAACCCGCCACAGCGGAAGAGCTCGCCGCGTTTACCGCCTGGTGGCAGGCGGAAGGGAAAGTGTTCACCCACATTCAGTGGCAGCAAAAGCTCGCGCGTCATCTCCAGATTACTCGCGCCGGCAACAACGGCCAGCCAAAACGTGATATCAATGCGTTTTCAGAACCGGATAAACAGATCCCCAGCGGATTCCGAGGTGCGAAATGAAGAACGTCGGCGACCTGATGAAACGTCTGCAAAAAATGATGCCTGCCAACGTGAAGCCCGCTTTCACCACCGGTGAAGAGCTGCTGGCATGGCAAAAAGAGCAAGGTGAAATCCGCGCCGCCGCGCTCGCCAGGGAAAACCGGGCGATGAAAATGCAGCGCACCTTTAACCGTTCCGGTATCCGTCCCCTGCACCAGAACTGCTCGTTCGATAACTATAAAATCGAGACCACCGGGCAGATGAACGCGCTGGCCGCCGCACGGCAGTACGTGGATGAATTCGACGGCAATATCGCCAGCTTCATCTTTAGCGGCAAGCCGGGCACTGGAAAAAACCACCTTGCTGCCGCCATCTGCAACGAGCTGCTTCTGCGCGGTAAATCGGTTCTTATCATCACCGTGGCCGATATCATGTCTGCGATGAAAGACACCTTCAGCAACCGCGAAACCAGCGAAGAACAGCTGCTTAACGATCTGAGTAATGTCGACCTGCTGGTCATCGACGAGATTGGCGTTCAGACGGAATCGCGCTATGAAAAAGTGATCATCAACCAGATTGTCGATCGCCGCTCCTCGTCCAAGCGCCCCACCGGCATGCTGACGAACCACAATATTGACGAGATGACCCGCCTGCTGGGGGAACGCGTCATGGACCGCATGAAGCTGGGTAACAGCCTGTATGTCATCTTCGACTGGGAAAGTTACCGCAGCCGCGTCACCGGCAAAGAGTATTAAGACAGTTCCAGGAATCGCCGACAGGTCGCAGGTATATACTGGAACCCCTTCGGCCCAAAACGGACCTTTTTGAGAGAGCCATGATGAAAAAACAGATTATTGTCAGCACCTTTTTAGGCGCGCTGCTGGTGACCGGTGCAGCGCAGGCGGCGTCCTGGCAGGAGTCCCTGTCAAGCGCAGCAAACGAGCTGACCAAAGAGAGCAGCAGCACGCAGGGCGGACTCTCCGCCTCTTCCCTCACCAGCCTGCTGGGCAATAGCGCCCAGAGCCTGAGCGCGGGCACGATGAACAACGCGGCGGGGATTCTGGAATATTGTGCGAAGCAAAAGCTGGCCTCCGTGACCGACGCGCAAAACGTGAAAAATCAGGTGCTGGGTAAACTGGGTCTGGATACCCAGGAGCAGAAAGCTGACACCAACTATATGGACGGCATTCAGGGCCTGCTTAACGCGCAGAACGGTCAGCAGCTTAACCTGAGCACCCTCGGCAACTCCTCTCTGGCCAAACAGGTGAAAACCAAAGCCTGCGATCTGGTGCTGAAACAAGGCGTTAATTTCATCTCCTGATCCACCCCATTTTCTGCCACAACACGCCGCGTTTAATGCGATAGTCTTGCAGCGCGGCGCTAAATGAGCGTTTTTCCCACCTGCCACCGTCTCAGCGTCCGTTTGTCAGGATGTGCACACCTTCATAAAAACGATTTTCTAAACCAAATCCTAACAACAGCACACTTTCGTGACACTAAAATTGCAGCTTAACGACATCGCAATTACATTGTATGACCCAAAAAATAAACAGTTAGCCAGCGAAGCATCTGGCGTCACGAGGATATGCTGTTGTCTGAATTCATGTCTCTTATCCTTTTTCTGGCTTCTGTCGGCGTTTACGCCTGCAAAGCCGGCCGTCACACCTGGTGGTTTATCGCCACGCTGGTTGTGCTCGGCATTTTTATTATTTTAAACATTACCTTATACGCCAGTGATTACTTTACCGGTGACGGCATTAACGATGCGGTGCTCTACACGCTGACAAATAGCCTGACGGGCGCGGGTGTCAGCAAGTACATTCTTCCGGGGCTCGGCCTTGTCGTCGCGCTGGTCACCATTTTTGGCGCGCTGGCCTGGGTGCTGCGTCGACGTCGCCATCATCCACACCATCATGGCTACAGCCTGCTGGCGTTATTCCTGGCGCTGGCCTCCGTCGACGCCAGTCCGGCGTTCCATCAGATCACCGAACTGGTGAAATCCCAGTCGCGCGACGGCGATCCGGATTTCACGGCTTACTACAAAGAGCCGTCGAAAACGATCGCCAACCCGACGCTCAATCTGGTCTATATCTACGGAGAAAGTCTGGAGCGCACGTACTTTGATAACGATGCCTTCCCGGACCTGACGCCAGATCTGGGTGCGCTGAAAAATGAAGGTCTCGATTTCAGCCACACCATGCAGTTGCCCGGTACGGATTACACGATTGCCGGGATGGTTGCCTCCCAGTGCGGTATCCCGCTGTTCGCGCCTTTTGAAGGTAACGCCTCAGCCTCCATGTCGACCTTCTTCCCACAGAATATTTGCCTCGGCGATATCCTGAAAAACTCCGGTTACGAAAACTATTTTGTGCAGGGGGCAAACCTGCGCTTCGCCGGAAAAGATGTGTTCCTGAAATCCCACGGTTTTGATCACCTGTATGGCTCAGAAGAGTTAAAAACGACGGTTGCCGACCCAAACTACCGCAACGACTGGGGCTTCTATGACGATACGGTACTCGACGAAACCTGGAAGAAATTCGAGGAACTGTCCCGCGCGGGCAAGCGTTTCTCTCTCTTTGCGCTGACGGTAGACACTCACCATCCTGACGGGTTCGTCTCGCGCAGCTGTAAACGCAAAAGCTATAACGTTGATGGCAAAAACAACAAGTCTTTCAGCGCCGTCACCTGCAGTCAGGAGCACATTGCCGCGCTGGTCGAGAAAATCAAAGCCTCGCCCTGGTTTAAAAACACCGTCATCGTCGTTTCGTCTGACCATCTGGCGATGAAAAACAGCGCCTGGGATCAGCTCAACAAGCAGGATCGCAGCAATCTGTTCTTCGTCCTGCGCGGCGACCAGCCGCAGCAGGAGGAGATTGCCACCAAACGCAACTCCATGGATAACGGCGCCACCGTGCTGGACATCCTGGGCGGCGACAACTTTATTGGCCTGGGCCGCAGCACGCTGTCGGGGCAATCCCTGTCGGAAGTGTTCCTCAACATGAAGGAAAAAATCCTCGCCTGGAAGCCCGACATCATCCGCCTGTGGAACTTCCCGAAAGAGATGAAGGACTTCACCGTCGATCGGGATAAAAACACGATTGCCTTCTCGGGCAGCAACTTCCGTCTGCCGCTGCTGGTGCGCGTGTCGGAGGGACGCGTTGAGCCGCTGCCGGAAAGCGAATATTCCGCGCCGCTGCGCTATCAGCTGGCCGATTTTGCGCCACGCGATAATTTCGTCTGGGTCGACAGATGTTACAAGATGGGCCAGCTCTGGTCGCAGCCGCTGGCGCTCTCTACCGACTGGTGCGTCTCTCAGGGTCAGCTTGGCGGGGAGCAAATCGTGCAGCACGTGGATAAAGCCCAGTGGAAAGGCAAAACCGCGTTTAAAGATACGGTAATTGATACGGCGCGCTATCAGCACAACATCGACATGCTGAAAATCAGCGACAACGATATTCGCTACAAAGCGGACAGCTTTATCTTTAACGTGGCCGGCGCGCCGGAAGAAGTGAAGCAGTTTAGCGGCATCTCGCGGCCGGAGTCCTGGGGACGCTGGTCAAACGCGCAGCTGGGCAATGAGGTGAAAATTGAGTACACCCATCCGCTGCCGGAACAATTCGACCTGGTGATCACCGCCAGAGCGTATGGCCCTAACGCTAACAAGCCCGTACCGGTGCGCGTGGGCGATCGGGAGCAGACGCTGACGCTCGGGAACGACGTGAGCACGCATACGCTGCATTTTGAGAATCCTTCGCGCAGCAATACCCTGGTGATCGTCCCGCCGGATCCGCAGTCCACCAATGAAGGGAATATTCTTGGCCATTCACCGCGCGAGCTCGGAATTGGCATGGTCGAAATTAAAATTGTGAGTCGAGCAGGCTAATGGTCGACCTTAACATCACCCTTCGACCCACGCGCCCCGGCGACGTTACCGCCCTGCTCGCCATTGAACGCGCAGCGGGCGAGCGCTTTCGTGAAGTCCCGGAGCTCGCCTGGCTTGCCGACGGTGAAGTCATTTCTGCTGAGCAGCACCTTGAGTATGTCGAACGTGGGCTAAGCTGGCTGGCGCGGGTGAACGACCGCCCCGTGGGGTTTATCCTCACCGAAGCGCACTCTTCGTCGCTGTTTATCGTGGAGCTTTCGGTCGATCTGAACTGGCAGGGAAAAGGGATTGGCCGGCAGCTTATCGCCTGTGCGGCTGACCATGCCCGCACGCTGGGGCTGGCGTCGCTGACGTTGACGACGTTCCGGGACGTACCGTGGAACGCGCCGTTCTATGCGCGGCTGGGGTTTGAAAAAATGACGACGCTGACGCCTGAACTGCGTCAGAAAAGGGAAGAAGAGACAGCGCACGGTTTCGCGTATGAAACGCGCTGCGCTATGCGCCTGCCTCTGTAATATCGCCCGGTGGCGCTGCGCTTACCGGGCCTACAAAACCCTGAATCGTAGGCCGGGTAAGGCGTAGCCGCCACCCGGCAAAAACCACGATCCGTAGGCCGGGTAAGGCGCAGCCGCCACCCGGCGCAACGCGCAGAGTTAGAACGTTTCCCAGTTATCGCCTGAATCGACCGTCGCGGTTTTACGCGCCATCACCGGCGTGGAAACCGCTTTAGCCGCAGCGAATTCGCGCGCTTTCATCTGCTCCTGCTGAATGCGGAACACCGCCACGGCCTGAGTCAGACGGCTCGCCTGCTCTTCCAGTGCGGCTGCCGCTGCGGCAGACTCTTCCACCAGCGAGGCGTTCTGCTGGGTCACGCGATCCATCTCAGCTACCGCCAGACCCACCTGGTCGATACCGCGGCTCTGCTCGTCAGACGCAGAGGCGATTTCACCCATGATGTCCGTTACGCGGGTCACCGCGTTCACGATCTCCCCCATGGTTTCACCGGCGCTTTCTACAAGCGTTGAACCCACTTCCACGCGACCCACGGAGTCTTCAATCAGGCTCTTGATTTCACGAGCCGCCTGGGCGCTGCGCTGGGCCAGGTTACGCACTTCACCGGCCACCACCGCAAAGCCACGGCCCTGCTCGCCCGCACGCGCCGCTTCTACCGCCGCGTTCAGTGCCAGGATGTTGGTCTGGAAGGCAATGCCGTCGATCACGCTGATAATGTCGGCAATTTTCTGCGAACTGCCCGCGATATCGCGCATGGTCTGCACCACGTTATCCACCACTTTGCCGCCTTTCTGCGCGGTTTCGGAGGCGCTCAGGGCAAGATGGCTCGCCTGACGGGCGTTCTCGGCGTTCTGCTTAACGGTCGCCGTCAGCTGCTCCATGCTGGCAGCGGTCTCTTCCAGGGAAGCGGCCTGCTGCTCAGTTCGGGAGGAGAGGTCGTTATTGCCCATCGCGATTTCACTCGCGCCGCTGTAGATCGCGTTCGCGCCGTTACGCACGTCGCCGACGGTACGCACCAGCTCACCCTGCATATGACGCAGCGAGTCGGCCAGTTCACCCATTTCGTTGGTGCCCTGAACCTCAATACGCTTCACCAGGTCGCCGCTGGCGATATGGCGAATGTTGTCGATCAGACGATTCAGCGGGGAGATCAGCGTCTGCTTGATGTTGAGCCAGACGGCCACGATCACCACCAGCACGGCAATCAGGACGCTAATCAGCACCCAGATAGCCTGGCTGAAGGAGCTGTTGCTGTCTTCGACCGCCATCTGGTACAGCTTGTCGTTCTGCTGCAGGTAGCTCACGTACTGCTTCTCAAAACCGTCCTGATAGCTCTGGGTCGGCTGGTCGAAGAAGGCGTTGATTTTGCCCGCGCCCAGCAGCTGGATCAGCTCCGCCAGCGCACCGTGGTAAATATCATAGTTACGCTTGATCTCCATGGCATCCGCATCGCTTTGACGCGGATCGCGCGGCAGGGCTTCGTAGGCAGCCCAGTTTTTTTCCGCCTGTTTCAGAGACGTAGACGCGATTTGCATCAAATCGTTAACGGTCGCGCCGCTGCCGATATTGCTCTGATCCATCATGTAGCGGATACCCGCGCGGTTCAGGGTGTTACGGGTTTGCAGCAATGCCACCCAGCTGGCGTTCAGCGTGGACTGTTGCTGGCGAATGGTTTGCAGGACGGTGAAATTCTCTTTGTCATTCTTCAGAGCATTAAAGAAAAGACCACCGGATGTGAGTTGTAAAAGGCCAAATATCGCTAAAACCAGCATTAAGCTGGTGACAATCTTGATACGGTTTAACATGTTTTCTCTTTCCTCAGGCAGATACAGAATTTTCGGCCTGGAAAGGGAAAACTTTACGAAAATCATCCTGGAATTTGGGGTTTTTACTCTTCTTCCCGCGCTGCGTTATGCCGGTTTCCGAGTTCAATAAACTCTTCCAGCAGCGCCGTCAGCTGTTTCATCTTCTCCGGCGTATATTCCGCCTCAATCTGCTGATACGCCTCTTCGACCTGCGCCTGAGCGTGTTCATACAGCGCATTCCCCTCTTTGGTCAGCGACACGTACAGCTTGCGCTGGTCGTTCACCGGCTTTAGGCGCAGCACCAGGCCGTCACGTTCCATGCGCGTCAGAATACCGGTCAGGCTCGGGCGCAGGATGCAGGTGCGAAACGCCAGATCGTGAAAATCCATCGACGGATGTTCAGCCAGCACGCGCACAATGCGCCACTGCTGCTCGGTCAGATTATGGCGCTTCACGATCGGGCGGAAGTAGGACATCGCTGCTTCCCGCGCCTGCAGCAGCGCGATGGTTAATGAATCATGCATAGCCTCTTCCCTTCACATCATTAACAAGTAAACAATCACTAAAAGATGTTTTTATAAACAACACGTTTTCCATCAAAAAGTCTAACAGAAACCCATCGATTTTGTTAACTCACTGATTTTAATGCACATAAAACTCAATATGTAAATTTATTGTTATTCATATCACAAATTTTTCACTTCTGATTGCGAAATGAGCAGCAAAAGCATAAAACCAGATCATTAACATATTAATGAAATCCAAACAGGACATCCGGCCTGAGGAGTATGTGAATGAAAGGTACCGTTTTTGCCGTCGCCCTCAACCATCAAAGCCAGCGTGAAGCCTGGCGTGAGGCATTTGAAAAAGCCCCCTACAACACGCCGCCGAAAACAGCCGTGTGGTTTATCAAACCCCATAACACCGTGATTCGTGCGGGCGAACCCATTCCGTTCCCGCAGGGGGAAAAGGTGCTCAGCGGCGCGACGGTGGCGCTGGTGATCGGTAAAACCGCCAGCAAGGTACGCGTGGAGGACGCTGCGGAGCACATCGCGGGGTATGCGCTGGCCAACGAGGTGAGCCTGCCGGAAGAGAGCTTCTATCGCCCGGCCATCAAGGCCAAATGTCGTGACGGATTCTGCCCGCTCGGCGAACTTGTCGCCGTTGATAACGTAGATAACCTGACCATCATCACCGAGATCAACGGCCGCGAAGCGGACCACTGGAACACCGCCGATCTTCAGCGTAACTCTGCCGAACTGCTGAGCGCCCTGAGCGAGTTCGCCACCCTCAATCCCGGCGATGCGATCCTGCTCGGTACCCCTCACAGCCGCGTTGAGATCCGCCCGGGCGATCGCGTGCGTATTCTGGCGGAAGGCTTTCCGCCGCTGGAAAACCCGGTGGTGGATGAACGCGACGTCGCTAACACACACCGCACGCCGCCGCACGCCACGCTGTTTGCCCTCGGTCTGAACTATGCCGATCACGCCAGCGAGCTGGACTTCAAGCCGCCCACCGAACCGCTGGTCTTTATCAAAGCGCCGAACACCTTCAACGGTGACAACCAGACGTCGGTGCGTCCGAACAATATCGAATACATGCATTACGAAGCGGAGCTGGTGGTGGTCATCGGCAAAACCGCGCGTAAGGTCAGTGAAGCCGATGCGATGGACTATGTTGCGGGCTACACGGTCTGCAACGACTACGCCATCCGCGACTACCTGGAAAACTACTACCGCCCGAACCTGCGGGTGAAAAGCCGCGACGGGCTGACCCCCATTTCCCCAAACATCGTGCCAAAAGCAGCCATTCCCGACCCGCACAACCTCGCCCTGCGCACCTTCGTTAACGGCGAGCTGCGTCAGGAAGGCACCACGGCGGATCTGATCTTCAGCATCCCGTACCTGATCGCGTACCTGAGCGACTTTATGACCCTGCAGCCGGGCGACATGATTGCCACCGGCACGCCGAAGGGGCTCTCCGACGTGGTGCCGGGCGATGAGGTGGTGGTGGAAGTGGAAGGCGTTGGACGCCTGGTGAACCGAATTGTGAGTGAGGAGACGGCAAAATGAAAAAGATAAACCATTGGATCAACGGTAAAAACGTCGCGGGCAGCGACTACTTCCACACTACTAACCCGGCCTCCGGCGAGCTCCTGGCAGAAGTTGCCTCCGGCGGTGAAGCTGAAATTCACCAGGCCGTTGCCGCCGCCAAAGAGGCGTTCCCGAAGTGGGCCAACCTGCCGATGAAGGAGCGCGCGCGCCTGATGCGTCGTCTGGGTGACCTGATCGACCAGAACGTGCCCGAGATTGCCGCCATGGAAACCGCCGATACCGGGCTGCCGATCCACCAGACCAAAAACGTGCTGATCCCGCGCGCCTCGCACAACTTCGAATTTTTCGCCGAGGTGTGCCAGCAAATGAACGGCAAGACCTACCCGGTTGACGACAAGATGCTCAACTACACCCTGGTGCAGCCGGTGGGCGTCTGCGCGCTGGTGTCGCCGTGGAACGTGCCGTTTATGACCGCCACCTGGAAGGTCGCGCCCTGTCTGGCCTTAGGTAATACCGCCGTGCTGAAGATGTCCGAACTCTCCCCGCTGACCGCCGACCGTCTGGGCGAGCTGGCCCTCGAAGCGGGGATTCCGGCGGGCGTGCTGAACGTGGTGCAGGGCTACGGCGCGACGGCAGGCGACGCGCTGGTG
Source organism: Enterobacter sp. DC4 (assembly GCF_000568095.1). Taxonomy (NCBI): domain Bacteria; kingdom Pseudomonadati; phylum Pseudomonadota; class Gammaproteobacteria; order Enterobacterales; family Enterobacteriaceae; genus Enterobacter; species Enterobacter sp. DC4. Next base: position 266,081 of record NZ_AZUB01000003.1, read on the forward strand.
CGTCATCACGACGTGCGCGCGGTCTCCTTCACCGGCGGTACCGCCACCGGGCGCAACATCATGAAAAATGCCGGGCTGAAGAAATACTCCATGGAGCTGGGCGGCAAATCCCCGGTACTGATTTTTGAGGATGCCGACATCGAGCGCGCGCTGGACGCCGCCCTGTTCACCATCTTCTCCATAAACGGCGAGCGCTGCACCGCGGGCTCGCGCATCTTTATCCAGCAGAGCATCTACCCGGAATTCGTCAAGCGCTTTGCCGAGCGCGCCAACCGCCTGCGCGTGGGCGACCCGACCGATCCAAATACCCAGATTGGCGCGCTGATTAGCCAGCAGCACTGGGAGAAAGTCTCCGGCTATATCCGCCTCGGCATCGAGGAAGGCGCAACCCTGCTGGCGGGCGGCCCGGACAAACCGACCGACCTGCCTGCATACCTGAAAGGCGGCAACTTCCTGCGCCCGACCGTGCTGGCGGATGTTGATAACCGCATGCGCGTGGCGCAGGAGGAGATCTTCGGGCCGGTGGCCTGCCTGCTGCCGTTCAAGGACGAAGCGGAAGGGCTGCGCCTGGCCAACGACGTGGAGTACGGCCTGGCGTCGTACATCTGGACCCAGGACGTCAGCAAGGTGCTGCGCCTGGCGCGCAATATCGAAGCAGGCATGGTGTTCGTCAACACCCAGAACGTGCGCGACCTTCGCCAGCCGTTTGGCGGCGTGAAGGCCTCCGGCACCGGCCGCGAGGGGGGCGAGTACAGCTTCGAGGTGTTCGCGGAGATGAAGAACGTCTGCATCTCCATGGGCGACCATCCGATTCCAAAGTGGGGGATCTGAAAATGGGTAAATTAGCGTTAGCGGCAAAAATCACCCACGTGCCGTCGATGTACCTTTCCGAGCTGCCGGGCAAAAACCACGGCTGCCGCCAGTCGGCCATCGACGGGCATAAAGAGATCAGTAAGCGCTGCCGGGAGCTGGGCGTGGACACCATCATCGTGTTCGATACCCACTGGCTGGTGAATAGCGCCTACCACATCAACTGCGCGGACCATTTTTCAGGCGTCTACACCAGTAACGAGCTGCCGCACTTTATCCGCGACATGACCTACGACTACGACGGCAACCCGGCACTCGGCCAGCTTATCGCCGACGAAGCGGTGAAGCTCGGCGTGCGTGCCAAAGCGCACAACATCCCGAGCCTCAAGCTGGAGTACGGCACGCTGGTGCCGATGCGCTACATGAACGCGGATAAGCACTTCAAAGTGATCTCCATCTCGGCGTTCTGCACGGTTCACGACTTCGCCGACAGCCGCAGGCTGGGCGAAGCCATCGTCAGCGCTATCGAAAAATACGACGGCACCGTGGCGGTCCTCGCCAGCGGCTCGCTGTCGCACCGCTTTATCGACGACCAGCGCGCGGAAGAAGGGATGAACAGCTATACCCGCGAGTTCGACCGCCAGATGGACGAGCGCGTGGTGAAGCTGTGGCGCGAGGGTCAGTTCAAAGAATTCTGCAGCATGCTGCCGGAGTACGCCGACTACTGCTACGGCGAGGGCAACATGCACGACACGGTGATGCTGCTGGGCATGCTCGGCTGGGACAAATACGACGGCAAGGTGGAGTTTCTCACCGAGCTGTTCGCCAGCTCCGGCACCGGCCAGGTCAACGCCGTTTTCCCCCTGCCCGCGTAAGGAGCCACCATGCCGCACTTTATTGCTGAATGTACCGACAACATCCGCCAGCAGGCCGACCTGCCGGGGCTGTTCGCCAAAGTGAACGAGGCGCTCGCCGCCACGGGCATCTTCCCGCTCGGCGGTATCCGCAGCCGCGCCCACTGGCTGGACACCTGGCAGATGGCCGACGGCAAGCATGATTACGCCTTTGTCCATATGACGCTGAAGATTGGCGCGGGGCGCAGTCTGGAGAGCCGGGAGGCCGTGGGGGAGATGCTATTTGGGCTGATCAAAGCGCACTTTGCGGAACTGATGGCGAGCCGCTATCTGGCGCTGTCGTTTGAGCTCGACGAACTGCACCCGACGCTCAATTACAAACAAAACAACGTGCACGCGTTGTTTAAGTAGCCGTCTGCTTGCCCGGTGGCGCTTCGCTTACCGGGCCTACAACGGCCCCGAACGTAGGCCGGGTAAGCGCAGCGCCACCCGGCAACAACAGGATATCGCCATGCTCGACAAACATACCCATACCCTGATCGCCCACCGTCTGCATCAGGCGGAACAATCCCGGGAGCAGATCCGCGCGATCTCCCTTGAGTACCCGGAGATCACGATTGAAGACGCCTACGCCGTCCAGCGCGAATGGGTGAGCCTGAAGATCGCCGAAGGCCGCGTGCTGAAGGGCCACAAGATCGGCCTCACCTCCAAAGCGATGCAGGCCAGCTCGCAAATCAGCGAGCCGGACTACGGCGCGCTGCTGGACGACATGTTCTTCCATGACGGCAGCGACATTCCCGTCGATCGCTTCATCGTTCCGCGCATTGAAGTGGAGCTGGCGTTCGTTCTGGCAAAACCGCTGCGCGGCCCGAACTGCACAATCTTCGACGTCTATAACGCCACGGATTACGTCATCCCCGCGCTGGAGCTGATCGACGCCCGCTGCCACAACGTCGACCCGGAGACCCAGCGTCCGCGCAAGGTCTTCGACACCATCTCCGATAACGCCGCCAACGCGGGCGTGATCCTCGGCGGCCGTCCGATTAAGCCCGACGAGCTGGACCTGCGCTGGATCTCCGCCCTGCTCTACCGCAACGGCGTCATCGAAGAGACCGGCGTGGCCGCAGGCGTCCTGAACCACCCGGCCAACGGCGTGGCGTGGCTGGCCAACAAGCTTGCGCCGTACGACGTGCAGCTTGAGCCTGGCCAGATTATCCTCGGCGGCTCGTTTACCCGCCCGGTGCCCGCCAGCAGAGGCGACACCTTCCACGTCGACTACGGCAACATGGGCTCCATCAGCTGCCGCTTTGTCTAGGAGAGCACGATGCAAAACGCATTTAAAGCGGCGCTGAAAGCAGGCCGTCCGCAAATTGGGTTATGGCTGGGGCTGACCAGCAGCTACAGCGCCGAGCTGCTGGCGGGGGCTGGCTTCGACTGGCTGCTGATCGACGGCGAGCACGCGCCGAACAGCGTGCAGACTGTCTTGACCCAGCTGCAGGCTATCGCCCCTTATCCCAGCCAGCCGGTGGTCCGCCCGTCGTGGAACGACCCGGTGCAAATCAAACAGCTGCTGGACGTGGGTGCGCAAACCCTGCTGGTGCCGATGGTGCAAAACGCCGACGAAGCGCGGCTGGCGGTACGTGCCACCCGCTACCCGCCTGCGGGCATTCGCGGCGTCGGCAGCGCCCTGGCGCGGGCGTCGCGCTGGAACCGCATCCCGGACTACCTGAAGCAGGCCAACGACGCCATGTGCGTGCTGGTGCAGATTGAAACCCGCGAGGCCCTGAAAAACCTGCCGCAGATCCTGGACGTGGAAGGCGTCGACGGCGTGTTTATCGGCCCGGCGGATCTGAGCGCCGACATGGGCTTTGCCGGCAATCCGCAGCACCCGGAGGTGCAGGCCGCCATCGAGCAGGCGATCGCGCAGATACGCGCCGCCGGTAAAGCCCCCGGCATCCTGATGGCGAACGAGCAGATGGCTAAACGCTACCTCGAACTCGGCGCGCTGTTTGTCGCCGTCGGCGTCGACACCACCCTGCTCGCCCGCGGCGCGGAAGCGCTGGCGGCACGTTTTATCGAACAACCGGTTACGTCAGTTAATAACAATAAATCCGTCTACTAAACGTAAGATCTGGAGCGCACCATGACGACCTCTACCCTGCAAGCCCATGATAATAAAGCTGTTGAACATCGCGCCATTCACAAGCTGTTCCGGCGTCTGATCGTCTTTCTCTTTATCCTGTTTGTCTTCTCGTTCCTCGATCGCATCAACATCGGCTTCGCCGGGCTGACGATGGGTAAAGATCTGGGCCTCACGTCAACCATGTTTGGTCTGGCCGCGACGCTGTTTTACGTCACCTACGTGCTGTGCGGCATCCCGAGTAACATCATGCTGGCGAAGATCGGCGCGCGACGCTGGATCGCCGGGATCATGGTGGTGTGGGGTATTGCCTCCACCTGCACCATGTTCGCCACCAGCCCTGAAACGCTCTACGTCCTGCGCATGCTGGTAGGCATTGCCGAAGCCGGTTTCCTGCCGGGGATCCTGGTCTATCTCACCTGGTGGTTCCCGGCGTATCACCGCGCCCGCGCCAACGCGCTGTTTATGATTGCCATGCCGGTGACCATGATGCTCGGTTCGATCCTCTCCGGCTACATTCTGGCGATGGACGGGCTGTGGAACCTCAAGGGCTGGCAGTGGCTGTTCCTGCTGGAGGGGCTACCGTCGGTGGTGCTCGGCGTGGTGACCTGGTTTTACCTCAACGACACGCCGGACCAGGCCACCTGGCTGGATGACGACGAAAAACAGGCGCTCAAAACGATGATCGCCCGCGAGCAGGAGCTGGCCGTAACGCAGCCTGCCTCGGCACGCTCTACCCTGCGCGAAGTGCTGACCCCGGCGGTGCTGCTCTACACGCTGGCCTACTTCTGCCTGACCAACACGCTGAGCGCGATCAACATCTGGACGCCGCAGATCCTGCAAAGCTTCAACACGGGGAGCAGCAATATCGTCATCGGCCTGCTGGCGGCAATCCCGCAGTTTTGCACCATCCTCGGGATGATCTGGTGGAGCCGCCGCTCCGACAGGCTGAAAGAGCGAAAAAAGCACACCATCCTGCCGTACCTGTTCGCGGCGGCGGGATGGATGCTGGCCTCGGCCACCGATCACAGCCTGATCCAGCTGCTTGGCATCATCATGGCCTCAACCGGATCGTTTACCGCCATGGCGATATTCTGGACCACGCCGGATCGGGTTATTAGCCTGCAGTCCCGCGCGGTGGCGCTGGCGGTGATCAACGCCATCGGCAACGTCGGATCCGCCGTCAGCCCATTGCTGATTGGGATCCTGCGCGACGCGACCGGCAGCTTCAGCTCCGGGCTGTGGTTCGTGGCCGGGCTGCTGGTGGTCGGCGCGCTGGTGCTGACGCGCATTCCGATGACGCAGCGGGATCAACAGAGGAACGCTCATGTGCCAGAGCCCTATCGCCAACATTGATATCAGCAAGGAGTACGATGAAAGTCTGGGCACCGACGATGTGCACTACCAGTCGTTCGCCCGCATGGCGGCCTTTTTTGGCCGCGACATGCAGGCGCATCGTCACGACCAGTATTTTCAGATGCACTTTCTCGATACCGGGCAGATTGAGCTCCAGCTCGACGATCACCGCTATTCGGTGCAGGCCCCGCTGTTCGTCCTCACGCCACCGTCGGTGCCGCACGCGTTTATCACCGAATCCGACAGCGACGGGCACGTGCTGACGGTGCGCGAGGATCTGATCTGGCCGCTGCTGGAGGTGCTTTACCCCGGCACGCGGGAGGCGTTCGGCCTGCCGGGGATCTGCCTTTCGCTTTCCGACAGGCCGGACGAGCTGGCGGCGCTGAAGCACTACTGGCAGCTGATTGCCCGGGAATCCACGGAGCAGCTGCCCGGGCGCGAGCATACCCTGGTCCTGCTGGCGCAGGCGGTGTTTACCCTGCTGCTGCGCAACGCGAAGCTCGACGACCACGCCTCAGGCGGCATGCGCGGCGAGCTGAAGCTGTTCCAGCGCTTTACCCAACTGATCGACACCCACTACCACCAGCACTGGACGGTGCCGGAATACGCCAGCGAGCTGCACCTGACCGAATCTCGCCTGACCGATATCTGTCGCCGCTTCGCCAACCGCCCGCCAAAACGCCTGATCTTCGACCGCCAGCTGCGGGAGGCCAGGCGCTTGCTGCTCTTCTCCGACAGCACCGTCAGCGAGATTGCCTGGCAGTTGGGGTTCAAAGATCCGGCCTATTTCGCCCGCTTTTTTAACCGCTTAGTGGGGTGCTCGCCGAGCGCGTATCGGGCGCAGAAAGTACCGGTTTCCTGAACGCATCACGGTTCGTAGGGCGGGTAAGCGCAGCGCCACCCGCCGAAAAGCCGCACAGATCACAAAACCCAATCCCGCCCGAAAAGTACCCGCCGTTGTCCCAATCGTCCCTTCACGTTACGTCCCTCTCAGGCTTCAATTAAACAACAAAAACAAAACATAAATTTAACAACCCTATTCCGATACGAGGTCCCCTATGAAGCCTGAAGAGTTCCGCGCTGATGCCAAACGCCCGTTAACCGGCGAAGAGTATTTAAAAAGCCTGCAGGACGGTCGTGAGATTTATATCTACGGCGAGCGCGTCAAAGACGTCACCACCCATCCGGCGTTTCGCAATGCGGCGGCCTCCATCGCGCAGATGTACGACGCGCTGCACAAGCCGGACATGCAGGACACGCTCTGCTGGGGCACCGACACCGGCAGCGGCGGCTACACCCATAAATTCTTCCGCGTGGCGAAAAGCGCCGACGACCTGCGCCAGCAGCGCGACGCCATCGCCGAGTGGTCGCGCCTGAGCTACGGCTGGATGGGCCGCACGCCGGACTACAAAGCCGCGTTCGGCTGCGCGCTGGGCGCCAACCCGGCCTTCTACGGCCAGTTCGAGCAGAACGCCCGGAACTGGTACACCCGTATTCAGGAAACCGGCCTGTACTTCAACCACGCCATCGTTAACCCGCCGATCGACCGCCACAAGCCAGCGGACGAGGTAAAAGACGTCTACATCAAGCTGGAGAAGGAGACCGACGCCGGGATTATCGTCAGCGGTGCGAAAGTGGTGGCGACCAACTCGGCGCTGACCCACTACAACATGATCGGCTTCGGTTCCGCGCAGGTGATGGGCGAAAACCCGGACTTCGCGCTGATGTTCGTCGCGCCGATGGATGCCGAGGGCGTGAAGCTGATCTCCCGCGCCTCCTACGAGATGGTGGCAGGCGCAACCGGATCCCCGTACGACTATCCGCTCTCCAGCCGCTTCGACGAGAACGACGCGATCCTGGTGATGGATCATGTGCTGATCCCGTGGGAAAACGTGCTGATCTACCGCGATTTCGACCGCTGCCGTCGCTGGACGATGGAAGGCGGTTTCGCCCGCATGTACCCGCTGCAGGCCTGCGTGCGCCTGGCGGTGAAGCTCGACTTCATCACCGCCCTGCTGAAGAAATCCCTGGAGTGCACCGGCACCCTGGAGTTCCGCGGCGTGCAGGCGGATCTCGGCGAAGTGGTGGCCTGGCGCAACATGTTCTGGGCGCTGAGCGACTCCATGTGTTCCGAAGCCACCCCGTGGGTCAACGGTGCGTATCTGCCGGATCACGCCGCGCTGCAGACCTACCGCGTGATGGCGCCGATGGCCTACGCCAAGATCAAGAACATCATCGAGCGTAACGTCACCTCCGGGCTGATCTACCTGCCGTCCAGCGCCCGGGATCTGAACAACCCGCAGATCGACCAGTATCTGGCGAAATATGTGCGCGGCTCCAACGGCATGGATCACGTCGAACGCATCAAGATTTTGAAGCTGATGTGGGACGCCATCGGCAGCGAGTTTGGCGGTCGTCACGAGCTGTACGAAATTAACTACTCCGGCAGCCAGGATGAGATCCGCCTGCAGTGTCTGCGCCAGGCGCAGAGCTCCGGCAACATGGACAAGATGATGGCGATGGTCGACCGCTGCATGTCCGAATACGACCAGCACGGCTGGACGGTGCCGCACCTGCACAACAACAGCGATATCAACATGCTCGACAAGCTGCTGAAATAGCGCAGCGGGAGGTTGCAATGCATTCAGATGAACAACGCCTGCGTTTTCGCGACGCAATGAGTAGCCTGTCGGCGGCGGTCAATGTGATCACCACCGAGGGTGAGGCCGGACGCTGCGGCATCACCGCTACCGCCGTCTGCTCGGTGACCGACACCCCGCCATCAGTGATGGTGTGCATCAACGCCAACAGCGCCATGAATCCGGTATTTCAGGGTAACGGCAGGCTGTGCGTTAACGTGCTGAACCACGAGCAGGAGATCATGGCTCGCCATTTCGCCGGGATGACCGGAATGACGATGGAGGAGCGCTTTGCCCTCTCCTGCTGGCAAAAAGGCCCGCTGGCGCAGCCGGTGCTCAAGGGCGCGCTGGCCAGCCTTGAAGGCGAGATTAGCCAGGTGCAAACCATCGGCACGCATCTTGTCTACCTTGTTGAAATTAAAAACATCATCCTGAGTGACGAAGGACACGGCCTGATCTACTTCAGGCGCCGTTTCCACCCGGTTATGCTGGAGGCGGAAGCCGCCTTGTAATCCCCCTCGCGCTGGCCTTTTTTTTCCGGCCAGCGCCGCTTTCTACAAAAACTCCTAAGGTTTCCGCTAAATCACGCCGTTATATAACCATAAGAGAAATTTTCTGTGCCTGAATACTGACATTCTGTGTCAGTGCACCCGCATCATTCAGCGCATACCTAAATATACAGGATGACCTTATGGCTAAAACGACGCGGAGCCGCTCGGCTGAACGTCTGGTCGATATTCTCCTTGAGCTACATTTAAACGGTGTGGTAAACCGCAGTGCGCTAATGGAGAAATTTAAAATTACCGAGCGTACCGTCTACCGGGATTTAAATGCCCTCTCTCCCATTGTTGAACATACCGGTAACGGGCTATATCGACTGATCCATTCGGCACAATCGCCCGGTGGACAAGGCTTACATCACACTCTTGCTAACTTCCTGAATGCTGATAGCTTTTTCCCTGAAAGAAATACGGAATTCTGGCAGAATCTTGAAACGCGCGTTGACGAAAACCATATTCTTATTCTTGCGAATGAAGCCGAACATACGGTACAACGTGATATTCAACGTCATTTAACGAAAATCGAGAGATCGATTAAAAACCATAATGTTTGTCAGATTGTTTATAAGGGGAAAACCCGTCTGATTAATCCCTATAAACTCATTAACAAAAAAAATATATGGTATTTACAAGCCACCGAAAATAGCCGCCTGAAATCCTTCTCATTGAGTCAGATTAGCTGGTTTGATATTCAGAAAACGACCTTCACCCCGGAAGAAAATGTCCTTGCGCTGCTGGAAAAAAGCCTCGACCCTTGGGTCTCTGAAAATACTTTCGCGGTGAAAATATTCATCAAAGATAATATTTCACATTACTTCCTGCGTCGCGATCTTCTGCCAGAACAAGAGCTGCTGGCGGAGCAACAGGGCGGCGTCACGCTGCGCTGCCAGGCGGCCCACGAGAACCAGATCCTGCCGCTGCTGTTCTACTGGCTGCCTCATATTCAGATTCTGGAGCCGAACTGGCTGAAGGAAAAACTGCTCGGAACGCTGGAGCACTATCTGGCGGTGGAGCGCAACCCGAATAATCAAGTGATCTCAATCACATAATTTCGCCCCCTGGCGGCGAGCCGGAACCGCTCGTCGCCCCCTTTGACCGCTCACCTGTCACTTTCAACCACTCATTCATTTACCGTCCTTTACACGCGCGCGGATCTGGCACGATCGCTCCAGCATTAATCAATACCTCCTCACAACGAACCCTGACCCTTTTTTCTTTACATAAAAAACCAGGTCTTACTATGGATACTAAAAAACTACTGAAGCACGTGCCCTGGGCCTTACTCGGGATCCTCGGCGCTTTTTGTCTGGCGGTTGTCGCATTACGCCGGGGCGAACACGTAAGCGCCCTGTGGATCGTGGTCGCGTCGGTTTCCGTCTATCTTGTTGCTTATCGCTACTACAGCTTGTACATCGCGCAGAAGGTCATGAAGCTCGACCCGACGCGTGCCACTCCGGCGGTCATTAACAATGACGGCCTGAACTACGTGCCAACCAACCGCTACGTGCTGTTTGGTCACCACTTTGCCGCGATCGCCGGTGCAGGCCCGCTGGTGGGCCCGGTGCTGGCCGCGCAGATGGGCTACCTGCCGGGTACCCTGTGGCTGCTCGCTGGCGTGGTGCTGGCGGGTGCGGTGCAGGACTTTATGGTGTTGTTTATCTCTTCTCGCCGTAACGGCGCCTCTCTGGGTGAGATGGTCAAAGAAGAGATGGGCCGCGTGCCGGGGACTATCGCCCTGTTCGGCTGCTTCCTGATTATGATCATCATCCTCGCGGTGCTGGCCTTGATCGTGGTGAAAGCGCTGGCCGAAAGCCCGTGGGGTGTCTTCACCGTCTGCTCAACCGTGCCGATTGCGCTGTTCATGGGTATCTACATGCGCTTCCTGAGACCGGGACGCGTAGGTGAGGTGTCGGTGATCGGTATCGTGCTGCTGGTCGCCTCCATCTACTTCGGCGGCGTGATTGCGCACGACCCGTACTGGGGCCCGGCGCTGACCTTCAAGGACACCACCATCACCTTCGCGCTGATTGGCTATGCGTTTATCTCCGCGCTGCTGCCGGTCTGGCTGATTCTGGCCCCGCGCGACTACCTGGCGACCTTCCTGAAAATCGGCGTTATCGTCGGTCTGGCGATCGGCATTCTGGTGATTAACCCGGATCTGAAAATGCCGGCAGTAACGCAGTACATCGACGGTACCGGCCCGCTGTGGAAAGGCGCCCTGTTCCCGTTCCTGTTCATCACCATTGCCTGCGGTGCGGTCTCCGGCTTCCACGCCCTGATCTCCTCCGGTACTACGCCTAAGCTGCTGGCGAACGAGAAAGACGCGCGTCTGATCGGCTACGGCGCGATGCTGATGGAGTCCTTCGTGGCGATCATGGCGCTGGTTGCAGCGTCCATCATCGAACCGGGTCTGTACTTCGCGATGAACACCCCGCCGGCGGGTCTCGGCATCACCATGCCAAACCTGCACGAGATGGGCGGTGACAACGCGGCGCTGATTATGGCGCAGCTGAAAGACGCCAGCGCACACGCGGCGGCGACCGTCAGCTCCTGGGGCTTCGTGATTTCGCCTGAGCAGATCATGCAGACCGCGAAGGACATCGGCGAACCGTCCGTGCTGAACCGCGCAGGTGGCGCTCCTACACTGGCTGTCGGTATCGCACACGTGTTCCACAAAGTGCTGCCGTGGGCGGACATGGGCTTCTGGTACCACTTCGGTATTCTGTTCGAAGCGCTGTTCATCCTGACCGCGCTGGACGCCGGTACCCGTGCGGGTCGCTTCATGCTGCAGGATTTGCTCGGTAACTTCGTGCCGTTCCTGAAGAAAACCGACTCTCTGGTAGCGGGCATTCTGGGTACGGCGGGCTGCGTCGGCCTGTGGGGCTACCTGCTGTATCAGGGCGTTGTCGACCCACTGGGCGGCGTGAAGAGCCTGTGGCCGCTGTTCGGTATCTCTAACCAGATGCTGGCTGCCGTGGCGTTGGTGCTCGGCACCGTGGTCCTGGTGAAGATGAAGCGCACCAAATACATCTGGGTAACGGTTGTTCCTGCGCTGTGGCTGCTGCTCTGCACCACCTGGGCGCTTGGCCTGAAGCTGTTCAGCGCCAACCCGCAGCTGGAAGGCTTCTTCTTCATGGCTAACCAGTACAAAGAGAAGATTGCCGCAGGCGGCGCAGACCTGACTGCCCAGCAGATTGCCAACATGAACCATATCGTGGTGAACAACTACACCAACGCGGGTCTGAGCATTCTGTTCCTGGTGGTGGTGTACAGCATTATCTTCTACGGCATCAAAACCTGGTTGAAAGTGCGTAACGCTGAAGGCCGTACGGATAAAGAAACCCCGTACGTGCCGGTGCCGGAAGGCGGCGTGAAGACCTCTTCACACCATTAATCCAGCATGTAACTGTAGGCCCGGATCGCTGCGCGCCACCGGGCTTTTTCTTATCAGGACCCGTTATGTTTGGTAACTTAGGCGAAGCAAAAAAATACCTCGGTCAGGCGGCGAAAATGCTGATTGGCATTCCGGACTATGACAACTACGTTGAGCATATGAAGACCAACCATCCGGATAAGCCGTACATGACCTACACCGAATTCTTCCGCGAGCGGCAGGAAGCGCGCTACGGCGGAAGTGGAGAAGGCGGCGTCCGCTGCTGCTAAAGGAGAGACCATGACCCCGATTGCCGTTACCCTGCTGACCGGTTTCCTCGGCGCCGGTAAAACCACCCTGCTGCGCCACATCCTGAATGAACAGCACGGCTTTAAAATCGCCGTCATCGAAAACGAATTTGGCGAAGTCTCCGTAGATGACCAGCTGATTGGCGATCGCGCCACGCAGATCAAAACCCTGACCAACGGCTGCATCTGCTGCACCCGCTCTAACGAATTAGAAGACGCCCTGCTGGACCTGCTCGACAGCCGCGATCGCGGTGAAATCGACTTTGACCGCCTGGTGATCGAGTGCACCGGCATGGCCGACCCCGGCCCGATTATTCAGACCTTTTTCTCTCACGAAATCCTCTGCCAGCGCTATCTGCTGGACGGCGTGATTGCGCTGGTTGATGCGGTCCACGCCGACGAGCAGATGAACCAGTTCACCATCGCCCAGTCTCAGGTGGGCTACGCCGACCGCATCCTGCTGACCAAAACCGACGTGGCGGGCGAAAGCGTTAAGCTTTGCGAGCGCCTGACGCGCATCAACTCCCGCGCGCCAATTTACACGGTGACGCACGGTGATATCGACCTGTCTCAGCTGTTCAACACCAACGGCTTTATGCTGGAAGAGAACGTCACCGCGAAACCGCGCTTCCACTTTATGGGAGACAAGCAAAACGACGTGGCGTCGATTGTGGTGGAACTGGACTACCCGGTGGACATCAGCGAGGTTTCGCGCGTGATGGAGAACCTGCTGCTGTCGTTTGCCGACAAGCTTCTGCGCTACAAAGGGATGCTGTGGATTGACGGCGAACCCAACCGCCTGCTGTTCCAGGGCGTTCAGCGCCTGTACAGCGCCGACTGGGACAGACCGTGGGGCGATGAAGTACCGCGCAGCGTGATGGTGTTTATAGGTATACAGCTGCCGGAGGAGGAGATTCGGGCGGCGTTTGCGGGTCTGAAGAAATAGCCGCCATGCATCCCCTCTCCTCTGTGGGGCTTAGGGATCCCCGCAAAATATTGCCTGCACGGACGACCCCCTCTCCCTTGAGGGAGAGGGATGGGGTGAGGGGGAACATACGGCTGTGGTGGTCATTCCGTTCACTTTATGTTCCTTGCTACTCTGTAACGGCTTGACCTGTGAACGTGCCAGGGTGGCTCAGTCGCCACCACCCTGGCAACCCAGGCTCCCGGCGGTAAATCGCCGCTGCGCGGTACCTTCGGCTTATTCCTTCCGGCTTATCGGGGACGGGCGGAGGTAACATCCCTGTAAAGCCCGCCCTCTCGGCGCATCCCTGCGCCTCGCCCCGGCCTGCAGGAAACGCCTCAGCGATTTACAGCCGGACCAGGTCGTCGCTATAAGCCCGTCATTTTTTTGTAACTACTCTCGTCGCTTTCAGTAAAAAAAATTACTGGAGATTCCTCAGTCTGTGGGGAGAGGGTAAGTAGAAAACTTATTTCACCGCCTCCGGCAGCGTCACAATCCACAGCTCGCTGTCCGACTCCGGCTTCTTCAGCGGCTTCACGCTGAGCGTGGTTTCCACCGGCTTATCATCCAGCGTCAGCTTGCCTTCCGCATTCACCCGATAATCCTTGAGCTTCTTGCCCTCGACCGGTTTTTGCATCGCCACCTTCACACCAAAGTCGTTATCGTTCGCCACCGCAAGCGTTTTGCTGTCGATCAGCGCCAGTCCTTCGGCCTTCTCCTGCTGCCAGCCCAGCGCGCGCAAATCGACCACCTGCGTTTTTGCCGCGAGGGTAATCCCGCGCTGCGCCAGGGCTTTCTCATCATCAAACTCCGGGTACTCGCCCGGCTTGTCAAAGGCGGAAAGATCGCTCGCCTTGCTGAGATCCACCTTGTAAATCAGGTTACGCATCCCGTCGTTTTTATCGCTTCCCTGCTCAATCAGCAGGATGTGCTGGTCATCGAGCGCCACGATGTCGCCGATTTTGGCGTCGCTGTTTTTGTCATAGGCCGCGCTGTCGATAGGGTAACCGTACATCGCGGTTTTGCCGGTCGCCGGGTCGAAGCTCACCAGACGGGTGAACAGCGCCTGCTTTTTGCTTTGACCGTCGATGTCCAGCGTGCTTTGCACGGCGGCGATAATCCGCCCGTCCGGCATTCGGGTCAGGCCTTCAAAGCCCCGGTTGGGCTGGCGCCATTTGATGATGTTTGGCAGACCGCCCGCGATGGATTTTTCGCCTTCCGCGGCCTGCGGCCCGTGGATCGCCAGGATCTTGCCTTTGCTGTCGACGTTAATCAGGAACGGGCCATACTCGTCGCACAGCCAGTAGCCGCCTTTGCCGTCCGGCGTGATGCCTTCCGTGTCCAGCCCGCGGTTGTCACCCTTCAACGTCTTTAAGGTATCGCTGAACGCCACTTCATTGGTGGAGCCAATCACGCCGCTTTGCAGCGGCAGACCGTTAATCTCGCCTTTATCGTCATGCAGCGGGCGGGCATCCGTTGCCTCTGCTTTGCCGTTCTGAACGCGGATGGTCATCAGCAGCGGCGCGAAATCTGGCGTGACAAATATTTTGGCTTCGTTTTTACCCATTTTTGGCGCATCGGCGTTGGGGCCGCGATCGGTCACGGTCGCAAACGTCAGGGCGTCGCCCTGCTTGCCCGTAAACAGCAGGCCAGAGCCAATCCCTACCGGGAGCCCGTTCGGGAACGCATCGGCAAACGCGCCGCTGTATTTCACATGCGAGCCGTCAGGGAAGCTGACGACATAGCGCTCAGCGGTAGGCTGTGCCGCCAGGCCAGAGAAAGAGAGCGCACAACCGATAAGCACAGGAATAATTTTTCTTTTCATATTGTTAGCATCCAGTTAGTGAAGCCAACAACGTAAAGAATAAACGTGTCAGAAAAATGACATGGAAAGGCAACCGGCATGGGCGAGTGAACGTATATTCATTGCCCGGAAATGTAAGGTTGTGTTGTATTGTGTGACAACTGAAATACTTTTGGAAATTATTAGAAACTCAATTAATTCACCTCTAATCACTATCCCTTCTTCGTTCAGTTTATGTTTAGTCAAAAAATTAAACGGTTCCTAAACACCAAAACATCACCCGTTGACACCCCGGCAATCAAACAGCATTGCAACAACTTCTATAAAAAACTTAACAATATCAGCATAAAACAGCGACTTTCATCACATTTGCAGTCATAAACATCGCTTGTTAAGGTGCCCCCAGATGAATTTAATGACGAGGCATAAAACATGAAAAAACTGAATATCCTTCTTCTTTCTGCTCTGACCGCCCTCTCGGGTTCCGCTCTGGCAATGGGCGGCAGCATTGAGCAGGGTAAAAACTTTACCAACCTCAATCTGGAAATGGGTAAATCCTCATCCGGCCTGTATGCCGAAAGCAACTGGCTTAAAAACACCGATGACGGTACCCAGACCGGCGGCGTGGGCGCAGGCTACAACCTGGAAGTGGGCCCGGTGATGCTGAACGCAGGTGCGAAAGCTATCTACATCGGCCCGAAAAAAGGCGATAACGGCGTGGCGTTCCCAATCGGTGGCGGCGTAAACGTAGCCCTGACCGACAGCATCCACGTGTACGGTGAAGGCTACGTGGCGCCAGAAGGGCTGAACAACAGCGTGAAAAACTACGTGGAAGCCAACGGCGGCGTAAGCTGGACGCCGATCGCGCCGGTGACCCTGAAAGTGGGCTACCGCCACGTGAGCGTTGATGGCAAAGACGGTCGTCCGAATCATACGCTGATTGACGGCGCATATGTAGGCGGTGGAGTGTCCTTCTAAGCCTGGGTGTGCGTTTCGCCCGGCGGCGCTACGCTTGCGCGGGCCTACAATCAAAGGGGCAATATATTAAAATTGTTGCACATTGTAGGCCGGGTAAGCGCAGCGCCACCCGGCAAGAAAGGCGATGACATTGTTCATAGTAAACCTGCCGGCTGGCAGGTTTTTTTATGACCTCTTACTTACGCACCACCACCAGCTTCTGGTTCACAAACTCTTTGATCCCCAGATCCGACAGCTCGCGTCCGTAACCGGAGCGCTTCACGCCGCCGAACGGCAACTCTGGCGCGGTATCGGTAAGCCAGTTGATGTACACCATCCCGGTCTCGATCCGGGACGCCATTTTCTTCGCGCGCTCGATATCCTGGCTGAATACCGCCCCGCCCAGGCCGTAGTGGGAGTCGTTCGCCAGCGCGACCGCCTCGTCGTCGTTTTTCACCACGTATATCTGCGCCACCGGGCCGAAGAACTCTTCGAAGTACGCCGGGTTGTCGCGCGAGATGTTCGTCAGGATCGTCGGCTCGAAGAAACTCCCGTCGCGCTGCACCGGCTTGCCGCCATAGTGCAGCGTGGCGCCGCTTTTCACCGCCTCGTTAACCTGTTTGGTCAGTGTTTCAAGCGCATCTTTCGACGACAGCGGCCCCAGCGTGGTGCTTTCGTCCAGCGGATCGCCAATCTTCACCTGCTTAAACGCTTCGGTGAATTTGCTCAGGAAAGCATCCGCAATCTTTTCATGCAGGATAAAGCGCTTCGCCGCGGTGCAGACCTGCCCGGCGTTGTTGAGGCGCGCATTTACGCCAATTTTCACGGCCTTCTCAAGGTCTGCATCGTCCAGCACCACGAACACGTCGTTACCGCCCAGCTCCAGCGTGGATTTCTTGATGTGCTTCGCCGCCTGCGCGGCCACCACGCTGCCCGCCTTCTCGGAGCCGGTTAATGCGGCGCCCTGCACGCGATCGTCAGCGATAATCTTCGCCACCTGATCGGACGAAATAAACAGGTTGGTCCACGCCCCTTCCGGCGCGCCCGCCTCGCGGACCAGGTGGGCAAAGGTCTCGGCGCAGTGCGGCACGATGCTGGCATGCTTAGCGATGACCGGGTTACCCGCCGCCAGGTTTGGTGCCAGAACGCGCATCAGCTGGTAATACGGGAAGTTCCACGGCTCAACGGCCATCAGCACGCCGATGGGATGATGCTCCACCCACGCTTCCCCGAGTTCGGATTGATACTTCACCGGGGCCAGGAACTGCTTAGCGTTGTCAGCGTAATAGCGGGCGATCTGCGCGCACAGCTTCACCTCGCCGCGGCTCTGTTCGATGAGCTTACCCATCTCCTGGCTGGCGATTTTCGCCAGATCCTCCACGCGCTCGTCGATCAGATCGGCAAGCTTATGCAGCACCGGCAGACGCTGACTGATGTCGCCTTTCGCCCAGTCCGAATGGTAAAGCGCATCGGCCGCCTTCAGCGCCGCTTCGATATCCGCGTCGGTATGCGAGGGGTATTCTTTGATGAGCTGGTTAGTGGCAGGATTTACTGTCTGATAAGCCATGTCGAATCTCCTTGTTTTACCGCTTAGGGTATTAAGGGTAGTCAACGTGACTGGCTATGGACGTAAAGTTGGGTATATCCGGAAGGTTCTTAATGAAGCGCTGCCAGTCGGTTCGCTGACGTGGTATAAAAAACGTCCTGAAGGAGTTCATATGACCGATACCCGACATATCCGGCAGACTTTTCACCGCGCCTCAGGCCTTGAGCTGCGAAGCACGTGGCAGAGCACGCAGGCGTATAAACGTCATTGTCACCCGCAGCTCTCCATCGGCGCGATTGTGGAAGGCCAGACCTGCTGCGTGTGTCATGACAGAGAATACATCCTTAACCCCGGGGACCTCATTGTGATCCCGGCCTATGCGCCGCACAGCTGCAACCCCGTCGCCGGGCAACCGCGCAGCTACCATATGCTCTATATCGACACCGATCTTCCTCTGGCGCTCCAGGTGATTCGCGACCGTACGCTCTTTAAGCGCTACCTTGAGATTGTTGAGACGATGTCGCCTGCCTCCGTGGACACGCTGCTTTCAGCCCTGCCCCGCCGCCTGGAAAACGCAGATGCGCTTCGCTCAACCAGTCAGCACGTGCGGCAGGCGTTTCTTGCCGACCTGGCCGCACCGCCTTCGCTTGACGAACTTGCCCAACGATTCTCGCTGCGCAAAGAGACGTTGATCCGCACCTTCCGGCAGGACACCGGCCTGACGCCGGGCAGCTTCCTCAACATCTCCCGCGTGGAGTTCGCCAAAGCGCGGCTACGTGCCGGGGACGACATCGCCGACGTGGGCTACCAGAGCGGATTTGCCGACCAGAGCCATTTTCATAAGACCTTCGTCAGCTATACCGCCGCCACGCCGCGCCAGTACGCCACTGGCCGATCAATATCCGACAATAAATAGCGTTTGCATCACCGTAGTCTGACCTCAGATTGTTAACCGAGGTTGCTATGGAACTGTTCTTCCCTTCTGCTTTTCTTGCCCTGGCGCTGGCGCATTTTGTCGCCCTGTTAAGCCCGGGTCCGGACTTCTTCCTGCTGGTGGGCTACGCCGCGCGCTACCGACTGCGCGGCAGCGCCGGATTGTGCTTAGGCATCGCCGCGGGCAACGCGCTCTATATTGTTCTGGTCATTATCGGCTGGAGCGCGCTGCGCCAGTTTGCCTGGCTGTTTACGCTGATAGAACTTTGCGGCGCGCTGTACCTGCTGTGGATCGGCTCGCATCTGGTACGCAGCCAACCGCAGGCGCTGAGGCTGAATGAAACCCGTCAGCGCTGCCCTTCGCTGCGCAAGCAGATCCTGCTGGGGCTCGGCTCGGCGCTGCTTAATCCGAAGAACGCGCTGTTCTATCTGGCCCTGATGACGGCGCTACTGGGACCGGATGTGACGCTGCTTCAGCAGGCGACCTGCGGCGTCTGGATGGTGATGGTAGTGCTGGTGTGGGATCTGGCTCTGGTGTCGCTGATGGGGCTATCGTCGGTTCAACAGAAGCTCAGCCGTGCGCTGTGGTGTATTGAGCGCACGGCGGGTGTGGTGCTGATGGGGTTTGGCGGGTGGGTGCTGTGGCGGGTGATATGAAAGAATCTTATCAGCCGTTTTCTATGCCCCTAACCGATAATCCCAGTCATCCGTGTGAATAACGTTACCGTCACGGTAATGCCAGGTAATCTTTTCATAACGAAGCAAAACAAGCTCAAGATGCCCCTGTTTTTCATGGTAAGCCTCTTTCACGTCATGCATTAATGAAAACACCGTGACGACCTTCACCGCTTCCAGTGTTATCGTGAAATAAATTTCTTCCTGACCGGCATCATTGATTCTATACAGGTCGATAGTCGCTTTCCTGAACGTACCGCCCGTGCTGAGTGCTTTATAGAGAAAAACGCTGGAGGCATCTATTTCTTTCTCAATAAGAAAGGGACGATGCTGGCGTTTGCTCAATGCTCTGCCATTATGCAGGTCAGAATTATAGCTTACGTTATGATAGAGCCCTAAAACCTCAATCTGGTTTTCACGGTCTTTAACTTTCACGCTGCCTTTTATGTTATTACCCGCATCGTCAGTTAATAACATATATCCCGGAATGGCCATTTACATATCCTTATCGAATGGAACAGAGTGTTCAACAGTAGAGATCATAACGGCGAGACATCTTTTACCCTGCGGGCTTTTTATTTTGAACATCCCCCTGATTGAATCCACAAAAAGCTTATTACTTTCTGCCTCCGTTTCGGGGAAATTAGCAAACGCGCAAATTTGTTCAACAGTGAGTAACGGTTTATCGTCTTTTAAGATTGCTAAGACACCTTCAGGGTTATGTGGGATGGCTTCAGAAAGCGCCGCCTTTAAATCTTCAGCCGTACTGGCGTCCACTCCGGGTTCAAGGGCACTCGCCACGGCTAACCATGCCTGAGTTCCTTTACTTATCTCTGGTATGACATGATTCCACCATTCCGACTCACCCGTATCATTTGAATCCAGCTCCGCTACAACAGACATGGCGCCTTTGCCGTTTATCATCTGCAGGATCTGTTCAGGAGTGTGGTTTTTGGCAAATAAACCCATCGGTAAGCACAAGAAGAATAGCGCAATAATATACTTCATTATCGCACCACCAGTATTGTATCACCCGAATCATAAATCATATGACGCTTGTCCTGACCATTCATAATGATACAACCTGCTGATGCAGAGCCTGGTGGCTGACCTTTTTTATCACCATGAATTTGAAAATGATCCCTACCAAAGGTATTGGTCCCCGCTATAGGCTCAAGAATAATGGCCTCAGCACTTTTATGATTATTCCACCCGGCAATAAAATAAATACCTCTGGGAATGGGGCCTCTGTTTCGTTGACTTTCACACTCTGGCTTATCTTTCGATTCACCCGCACCGCTGTAGCAGTTAGCGACAAACACACCATTATGGCTCAATACCCCCGTCGAAACTTTATACTCCCATGTCATCGATACCGCCTCCTTTCATAAATAGTCCTTTATCTTATGGCTAACAGGAGCGTTAAAATGACTACGACGGTCACAAAACATTACGTCCGAAAATAAATAAGCACAAAAAATATAGAAAAATTAATAATAGATAATTTTGATTTATATAATTTTTATATAAAAGCCGTGTGTCAGGCCGAGAATGCGTCTCTCCCCTTACACCAGTTTTGCACTTTTGGTTCACTTGCCTCTATCCTTAACCCATGGAAAAAATAGCTGAACTCAAACGCGCCAAGCTGCTGGCGCTGTCGCTGCTGCTGGTTGCCGCCGCGGCGTTTATCACCACCCTGTTCCTGCCGCAAACCTTCTGGGTG
Source organism: Enterobacter sp. DC4 (assembly GCF_000568095.1). Lineage (NCBI taxonomy): Bacteria > Pseudomonadati > Pseudomonadota > Gammaproteobacteria > Enterobacterales > Enterobacteriaceae > Enterobacter > Enterobacter sp. DC4. The sequence continues at coordinate 286,723 of NZ_AZUB01000003.1, forward strand.
CGCGGCGTCAAGGCCATTGCTGAGGCGGCAATGGTCGGTGCGCTGGCTGACTGGTTTGCGGTGGTCGCGCTGTTCCGCCGGGTGCCGATTCCCTTTATCTCCCGCCATACGGCGATCATCCCGCGCAATAAAGACCGGATCGGCGACAATCTCGGCCAGTTTGTGCAGGAGAAGTTTCTCGATACCCAGTCGCTGGTGGCGTTGATCCGCCGCTATGAGCCCGCGCAGATGATTGGTTCCTGGTTCAGCAAGCCCGACAACGCCCAGCGCGTCGGGCTGCATCTGATGCAGGTGATGAGCGGTTTTCTCGAACTCACCGACGACGGGCGCATTCAGCGCCTGCTCAAACGCGCGGTGCATAAGGCCATCGACAAGATCGACTTCACTGAAACCAGCGCCGTGATGCTGGAGAGCATGACCAAAAACAACCGCCATCAGGTGCTGCTGGACACCATCATCAACCGGCTGATTACCCTGATTCAGCGGGAAAGCACGCGGGACTTTATCGCCGACCAGATCGTCCACTGGCTCAAAACCGAGCATCCGCGCAAGGCGATGGTGCTGCCCACCGAGTGGCTGGGCGATCAAAGCGCGGAGATGGTGTCAAACGCGGTGAACACGCTGCTGGACGATATCAGCCACGACCGCACGCACCAGATCCGCCAGGCATTTGACCGCGCCACGCTGAAGCTTATCGACAACCTGAAAAACGATCCGGACATGGCGGCCAAAGCCGACAACATCAAGCACTACCTGAAAAACGATGAGGCGTTTAACCGCTATCTGGGCGAGATGTGGGCCGATCTGCGCCAGTGGCTGAAGGCGGACATGCAGAGTGAGGACTCGCGCGTGAAGCAGCGCATCGCCAACGCCGGGCTGTGGTTCGGTGAAACGCTGACGAACGATGCGAACCTGCAGGCCTCGCTGAACGAGCATCTGGAGCAGGCCGCGCACCGCCTCGCGCCGGATTTTGCCGCGTTCCTGACCCGCCACATCAGCGACACGGTGAAAAGCTGGGATGCCAAAGACATGTCCCGCCAGATTGAGCTGAACATTGGCAAGGATCTGCAGTTTATCCGCGTCAACGGCACCCTGGTGGGCGGGACGATTGGCCTGATCCTGTTTTTACTCTCGCAAATCCCGACGCTTATCCATTGAGCGTCCTGAGGATCAGCGCCTTCATGCTGGAAATAGCGGCATTGGCGGAGGCGCTTCCCTGATGCAGCGCTATTCCCAACTCTCCTGTATCTGGCAGCAGGCGGCTGTCGACCTGTAACGTCTCGGGCAGGCCAATACGCGTGCGGAGCGTAATACCCAGCCCCGCGTTGACGCCCGCCCACAGTCCGCTCAGGCTATAGCTGGTAAAAGCGATACGCCAGGGAATACCTGCGGCATCCAGCGCTGCGATAGCCCGGCTTCGCAAGAGGCAGGGGGCGTCAAACATTACCAGCGGCAGCGGCTCACCTCGCTGCAGAAGTGCCTCAATGTCCTCGCTGGACCGGCAAATCCACTTTAGCGGCTCGCTTCGCACATAGTCGCCTTCTCGTCCTTCCTGCCAGACCAGCGCCAGATCGAGTTCGTTTGCCGCCACGCCCCGCAGCAGCGGCGGGTTGCGATCAACGCGCGCGATCATGCGAAGCTCAGGGTGTTGTCTGTGAAAATCGCCGATAACCTGCGGCATCACGGACTCCCCAAAGTCCTCCTGCATACCCAGACGTACCTCACCCTGAAGCAACTCCCCCCTGATAGCCCGGAGCGCTTCATCATTTAATGCCAGCATACGTCGGGCGTAGCTCAGCAGAATTTCACCCTCCCGGGTCAGAGCCAGCGTACGCCCCTGCTTCACGGTGAGCGCCACGCCGCACTGCTGCTCCAGCTTTTTTAGCTGGGCGCTGACCGCAGAGGTGGACCGACACAGCCTGTCCGCCGCCTCGGCAAAGCTGGTGGATTGAATACCCTCCACAAAGCTCCGCAGCGCGTCCAGGTCTAATGCTGAAAAGCGTTTATCCATATCATCCTCATTTTCAGGACATTTAGTCCTGAACATTGCGATTTTATTTATGGTGGCAGCCTGCGAGAGTGATTTCCAGACGACAGGAGGAATAAAAATGAGCACAACACTGAATCGCGACACGCTTGCGCAGGTCTCCCCTAAGCTGGCGGAACTCAGCCAGCAGGTGCTGTTTGGCGATATTTGGCAGCGTCCGCAACTGGCCCCGCGGGATCGCAGCCTGATCACGCTTGCCGCCCTGGCCGCCCTGGGGCGTACCGCGCAGCTTCCCTGGCATATCGACTTTGCCCGACAAAACGGCGTGACGGACGACGAGATTACCGAAGCGTTTACTCATCTGGCGTTTTACGCAGGCTGGCCGGCAGCCGTCAGCGCCCTGACCTGCCTGGCAGAGGAGAAACAATAATGCCGTTTGTTCGCATCATGACGGGTGGCCGCTATAGCGAGATGCAGAAAAAACAGATTTCGGACATTCTGCACCAGGCGCTGACGGAAACCTTCGCCGTTCCCGCGCAGGACCGGTTTCATTTTTTTGAATGCTTCGCTGCCGGGGATCGATACGTTGATCGGCACTATCTCAGCCCGGGCAGAACGGAGGGGGCGATGCTGTTCAATATCGTGGCCGGTAAGCCGAGGAGCGATGAACAAACAGCGGCGCTCTACCGCCAGTTGGCTGCGCAGCTGAATGAGAAGATGGGCATCAATGATGGGGACGTGATGGTCGTTATCCAGTTTACTGCCGCTGAAGACTGGAGCTTCAGCGGCGGCATACGCTATCAGCCCTGAATGACGTAGCGCGTCGCCTCGAAGCGGTTCAGGATCAGGTGCACCAGAAAGACCATCGTCAGCGTCGCCACCAGCGAAAAAGTGACGGAGGTGATGCGGTACAGATCGCTGAACACCAGGTCAGTGTCCGGGTGCATGTTCTGCCCGAACATTATCCCGATGGTGGTGATGCTGGAGAAGCCCACGCCCGCCCCCACCTTCTCCATCACGTGGAGTCGCGCCCCAAACGCCAGCCCGAGGCCGATCAGCGGCATCATCAATAGCATATGGCTGCTGTGATCGTAGAGGATCAGCTGCACCACCAGAATATAGAGGCAGCCCAGCACCACGCCGACCACGCGCCAGATGGAGCTCATCACCGAACCGCGATAGTGCATCGGGAACAGGATTAAAATCCCCGCCATCAGCGCCGAAAGCGAATCGCTTAAGTCGCTGATCTGAAAAACGATGAATATCAGCGTCGCGACGGTACCGGAGAGCAGCGACTCGTGGCGCACGCGGGCGTCGTCTTTCTCAATCAGCGGCGGCGGCTTGCGGGGCTCCACGTCCGGCAGGAGATAGTTCATCAGCGCGCTCAGGCACACCGCCATGACGCTCGCTTCGATGTTGGAAAACAGCAGCGTGTGCCAGTTGGTGGTGGGGTAGCTCATAAAGTTGAGCATCACGCTCTGGCACACCACACCCATCGAACCGAACAGGAACAGCGGCCCTTTACTCATAAAGCGAAAGCGCATCACGTACAGGGCGAAGACCACCAGCGTCATGATCGCCGGCCATTGCGACAGATAGCCGATGATAATCACCATTTCGACGCAGTTGAGCGATGCGCTGAAGATAAACTGCTTCGCCACGTGGCGGTTAAACACCGGCACCAGCGACAGCAGCATAATCGGGTAGACCACGAAAAACACGCCGTAGCTGGTGTTGTAGAAGCTGGAGATGCTGAGCGCAATCATCCCGGCAAAGACGATGCGCAGGGTCTGGCGAAAGTCGTTTGCCGTATAGACGATGTTGCCGTGCGGGGTAAACACCCGCGCTAGGGTAGTAATAGACATCGAACTAATAAACATAGTGAAGCAGGCTCACCAGGTGGATCTGCATCCCGGAGAAGAAGCGCGCAAACGGTCCTTCGCTGTTGTAGAGCTGCACGGTCGCGCGGGCGCCGGTCGGCAGATGCTTCGGCAGCGCCTCGTCCAGCGTCACGTGAATGCGCATGCGCTGAGCGTCGCGCACCCAGCGGTTGGAGGTTTCCGGCTCGGAGAGCTGGCCGTTAACCGCCTCCTGACCGGCAAGGATCCCCGCGTCGCTGCTGGTGACGTGGGCGCGGAAAACGTGCCCCGGGAAGGCGTCGAACACCACGGCGGCGTCGGTGCCCTGACGGGTATGGCGCAGGCTCTTCTCGCGGAAATCGGCCACGATGTCGGTCTGGTTGTTCACCAGCGCCAGCGCGGCTGAGCCCGAGGAGGCGTAAAAGCCCGGGCTTAACTGCAGGTTACTGACCGTGCCGTCCGCCTGGGCGTAAACCTTCGTCCAGCCGAGATTGAGTTCCGCTTCATCCAGCGCGTTGCGGTATTTTTGCAGCGTCACGTTGCGGTGCTCGTCCCGCTCGCCGCGCTGGATGCGCAGGTTATGGATGTTGGCCTGAATTGAGCTGACGGACTGTTCGCTGCTCTGCCAGGTCGTGCGGACTTTATCCAGATCCGCCTGCGAGACGTTCTGCAGGGTGCTCAGCTTCTGGTAGCGATCAAAGGTTACTTTGTCGTTACGCGCGGTCAGCACGGCGGTTTTCAGGCTGGCCTGCGCGGCGGCGATCTGCGCGTCCAGCTGTTCGTTAGACAGGCGTGCCTGCTCGAGCGCGATTTGCGCCGCTTCCACCTTATTGCGAAACGGCGTGTCGTCGAGCTCAAACAGCAGATCGCCTCTCTTCACCTGGCTGTTGTTGTGGACATGTACCGCCGCCACATAGCCGGAGACGCGCGGAGACACCGGCGTCACCACGCGCATCACGGTGGAGTCCGGCGTCAGCGGGATCCAGATATCCGCGACGATAAAGTAGACAAACATCAGCAGGAAAGAGGCAATACTCACCCTTACCCAGCGGGCAAACTTTTGTTCAGGGGTCATTATTTTTCGGTCTTGTTATCTTCTTCGCGGATTGTCCGCAAATTGCAGGCGATTTGATTCAGGGTAGCGCTGAAAATGTCGAGATGTTCCGGCGCGATGTTTTGCGATACGCGCGCCTGATAGGTCTCAATCACCTGAGTGAGCCTTTGTAACAGGGCTTTTCCCTCAGGCGTCAGCGTCAGAAGCCGGATGCGCTTGTCATAAGGCGATACGGCGCGCAGCAGGTATCCCTGCTTTTCCAGCTGTGTCAGGGTGCGCATCAGCGGCGGCAGTTCAATGCCCTGCACCTCCGCCAGCTCACTCATTGAGACGTTATCCCCGAGCTGATGCAGCTGCATCATCACCGTCCAGCTCGACTGGGTTAACCCGGTATCGAGAATGGCCTCGTCGATGACGGCACGCCACTGACGCACGATCATCGCCATCCGCATGCCCATCGGCCTGCGGCAGAACAGTTCTTCTTCACTCATGGGGAAACCTCTCGTCACACGCGGTCAAGATAATAGTTATCAGGGTAACTATCAAGAAACGAGAGGCGAAAGCGCAGGAATTGCGAAAAGGGTGTTCTCCCTCTCCCTGTGGGAGAGGGTCGGGGTGAGGGCATCAGCCCGCAGCGGCGTTTAGCGGCTAAAAAGCCTCTTTACAGCGGCCTTCCCCGACGCCGTCACCACCACCTCCCGATACCCCGCCCCCCGCTGGATCCAGCCTTTACTTTCAAGATGGTCGAGCAGCAACGCGCCGGCTTCTCCGCCCAGGTGAAACCGCCGCTCGCTCCAGTCCAGGCAGGCGCAGCAGGCCTTCCGGCGCGGATGCGCGCTTAACGAAATGCCGAGCGTCAGGAACTGCTCCCGGCCATAGAGTGTCAACGCTGAACCGTCAGCCTCCAGCCAGCCTTCCGTCTGCATGAAATCATAGATCTGCACCGCCACCGCGCCTGCGAGATGGTCATAGCAGGTCCGGGCTTCACGCATGGCTTTCGGCGCGCTGGTTTCCGGCGGGGTAATGCGGCTCCACGAAAGCCCCATCATCTGCTCCACCAGCGCCGCCACGTCGTGCCCGGCAAGACGATAATAGCGATGCCGCCCTTGCGACAGGCAGGTAATCAGTTGCCCTTCAACCAGCCGGGAGAGATGCCCGCTGGCGGTCGACGGCGCAACGTCAGCCGCCGCGCTCAGTTCGGTGGCCGTCCACGCCCGTCCGTCCATCAGGGCACAGAGCATCTTCACGCGCGACGGATCGGCCATTGCTGCCGCCACCGCGGCAATCGCCTTTTCCAGCAACGCGCTGTTGTCAGGGGGTAAACTCGTCTTAAGCATGGGCCGCCCAGGGTTCAGTGATCTCAGCGGCCAGCTTATCATTATCCGTCAGCAGAATAAGGTGATTCGCATGGTCGCTGTACTGGGTCAGGATAGACACACCGCGTGCCGCCAGCGCCGCTGCGATCTCGCCCAGCTCGCCAGGGCGTTCCTGCTTAAGCTTTCTGATCACCGGCTTTCGCACCGCCTTCACGGTAAACCCGGCGTCGAGCAGCACGCGTCGCGCTTTTTCCCCGTCTTCCACCAGGAAATGGGCATGTGTACCAAATACGCCACCGCCCTCCAGCCCCACGCCGTTGCGGCCCAGCTGCTGCCCAAAGCGCGCCAGTTCACCCGGGATATCGCGAAAAATGACATGAACGTCATACATCGGCATGCCCTCCGGTTACAGAGGTATATTCCCGCACGACCTGCGCCACCCGAATGCGGTAGTACGCAAAAATCGACTCCCGCCCTTCGGCCTGCGCCGCCTGATGAAAGACGTTCTGCTTCCAGCGGCGGACGGCCTCTTCATCCCGCCACCAGGAAAGGGAGAGGATTTTGCCGTCGGTGGTCAGGCTCTGGAACCGCTCGATATCAATAAAGCCGTCGATGTCGGCCAGCAGCGGCTTAAGTTCGGCGGCCAGCTGCAGGTAGCGCGCCTGATGGGCAGGCGCGGCTTTGGCTTCGAAAAGGACTGCGATCATGGTTTTCTCTCCGTTGTGATGTTGAGGAGAGAATGCAGGATGGAAAAGCACGATGCTTCGGTAAATAGCGAAGTTTTATCCCACAATCGACCGCGGCTCCATAAACGCCCGAATTCCCCACTCGCCCATCTCGCGCCCCAAACCGGAGTGCTTAAACCCGCCGAACGGCGCTTTCGGTTCATGGGCAAGCGTGTTCACCAGCACGCGACCGGAAACAATCTGCTGCGCCACGCGTCGCGCGCGGTCAACATCGCCGCCCAGCACCATCGCGCTCAGGCCATAGTCGGTGTCGTTGGCAATGGCGATCGCCTCCGCCTCGTCACGATAGGGGATTACGCACAGCACCGGGCCGAAGATCTCATCGCGGGCAACCGTCATCCGGTTGTTCACGTCGGCAAACAGCGTCGGACGCACAAACCAGCCGTCCTGCGTGCCTTCCGGCCGCCCTTCTCCACCCGCCAGCAGGCGTGCCCCCTCTTCGAGGCCTTTACGGATATAGCCCTGCACCCGCAGCCACTGCCTTTCGCTGACCATCGGGCCGACGTCCGTTGATTTATCGCGCGGGTCTCCGGATTTCACCGCCGCTACGGCCTGCGCCAGCGCGGCTTCGATCTCCGCCTTACGCGCCTGCGGCACCAGAATGCGCGTTCCGGCCACGCACGCCTGCCCGCTGTTCATAAACCCGGCCTGAATCACCGGCGGGATAGCCTGCGCCAGATCCACATCATCCAGCAGGATCGTCGGCGATTTACCGCCCAACTCCAGGGTCACGCGCTTAAAGCTTTCCGCCGCGTTGCGCAGGATCGCCTTGCCGGTATTCGTCGAACCGGTGAACGAGATTTTTGCCACGTCCGGATGGCGGCTAATGGTTTCACCCACCGTTTCGCCGCGTCCGGTGACGATGTTAAACACGCCCGGGGGCAGCGCGGCATCGCGCAGCGCTTCGGTGACGATCCGCGTTTGCAGGGCACTCATTTCGCTCGGCTTGATCACCGCCGTGCAGCCCGCGGCGAGCGCGGCCGCCAGCTTGCCGCAGATAAACCCGGCATCGCTGTTCCACGGCGTAATCAGCCCGGCCACGCCGAGCGGCGTCATCTGCACCGTTGCGGCACCTACGGGGGTGACAAACTCAAACGCCTCCAGCGCCTCAATGGCCTGAGCAATCACCTCCGCCGGATAGCTGGCCATCCACGCCGAGCGCGAGGCGGGCGCGCCGTACTCTTCAATGACCGCTTCCAGCAGATCGTCGTGGCGAGCGGCCACGGCGGCGTGCATACGCTTCAGCGCGGCGATGCGTTCCTGCTTTGTGGTCTGTGACCACGCCGGAAACGCCGCTTTCGCCGCCGCGATAGCGCGCGCTGCGTCGACCTCATCCGCCAGACGAACCTGGCCGATGACCCGCGCCGTCGCCGGGTTGTACAAATCAAACCACTCGGTGCCGTGCGGGGTAACAAATTCGCCGTTAATAAAGATCTGTTCGATGGTGTGCATATAAACCTCCTCAGGCTGTGTGAGCACAGTCTGGCACGGCTTCTCCGTTGCGATAATCCACGCTATGCTGCAAGGGTTGTTTCGATTTTCAGGATAATCTATGCATCGTTCAGGTCTGACAGAGCTGGAAGTGGTGATGGCGGTGGTGCGGCGCGGCAGCTTTCGCGCCGCGGCGCAGGAGCTGGGGATGTCCGCCACGGCGGTCAGCAACGCCATCGCCGGGCTGGAGAGCCGCCTTGAGACGCGGCTTTTCAACCGCACCACCCGCAGCGTGGCGCTCACCGACGCCGGACAGCGCTACGTGGCGCGTATCGGCCCGGCCCTGCAGGAGATCCGTCTCGCCGGGGAGGCGATCCACAGCGACACCGGAGAACCCGCCGGCACGCTGCGTCTGAACGTGCCGAACCATATCGGCACCCTGTTTCTGGACCAGCTGCTGATCGACTTTATGATCCGCTACCCGAAGATGCGCGTAGAGACCGTCAGCGAAGCGCGAATGATCGACATCGTCGCGGAAGGCTATGACGCGGGGATCCGTCTCGAAGAGTCCGTTCCGCAGGACATGATCGCCGTGCCGCTGACCGGGGAGATCCGCCAGCTGGTCACCGCCACGCCGGACTATTTCGCCCGTCACGGCATACCCGAGACGCCGGACGATCTGCTTTCACATCAGGGGATCGGCATGCGGATGGCCCACGGCGGGATCTACCGCTGGGAGCTGGCCCGTCGGGGTGAAACGTACGCCCTTGCCGTGCCGCCGCGCTTTGCGACGTCCGATCTTTTTGCCTCGATCCGCGCCGTGAAAGCGGGGTTAGGGGTGGGGTTTTTACCGGAACTCTATATTCAGGACGAGCTGAAAAGCGGGGAGCTGATGAGCGTCCTAAACGACTGGGCGCAGCCGTTTGCCGGGCTGCGTCTGTACTACCCCGGCCATCGCCACGTCCCGCCGGGACTGCGGGCGCTGGTGGCGATGATCCGCGAGCGCGGGATTATTCCAGGTTAGCCTTATTCAGCCCGTAAGCCGCGTCCAGCGCGCCGGGTTCCATGCGGGAGGTGATCCCCAGACGGTTCCAGGCGTTGATCGCCACGATGGCGAAGTTCAGCTCTGAAATCTCCACGTCCGAGAAGTGCTCCGCCACGCTGCGGTAGAGCGCATCGCTCACGCCGTGAACGCCAATCTGGGTCAGCGCTTCGGTGAACGCCAGCGCCGCTTTCTCGCGGGCGCTGAACAGCGGGGACTCGCGCCAGGCCGCCAGATGGTACAGGCGCAGCTCGCGCTCGCCTGCGATTTTCGCCTCTTTTGAGTGCATATCCAGACAGAAGGTGCAGCCGTTCAGCTGCGACACGCGAATGTCGATCAGGTGCTTCAGCGCCGGGTCGATGGAGGTTTTTGCCACCTCCATGCTCAGGGCAGACAGCGCGTTGGCGAGGGCAGGTGTAACTTTATGGTGGTTAACGCGAGTGCTCATTGTCTTTCCTCTTTTTGTGCGGCATGTGTCATGCGATGGGGCAAATCTACGCCGTTCATGACATAGTAAAAAGATACAAAAAGCGTGAAATGAGGTAGGACATGAAGCCGGGCTATCACGAGATTTATTCCCGCTATCGCGACAACATCACCCGCGGCGTGCTGAAGCCGGGCGACAGGGTGCCTGCTATCCGCGTGCTGGCGGAAGAGCTGAAGGTGGCGCGTAAAACCGTCGAAACGGCGTACGCCATTCTGACGGGTGAAGGGTATCTGATAAGTCAGGGCGCGCGCGGCACGCGGGTTAACCCGGACTTACTGTTGCCGGATAAGACTGCCCCTGCGGAACAGACCACCGGCACGCTTCCGGCATCGCTCATCAGCCAGCGCGAGCGGGCCGGGTTTCTGCGCCCCGGCATCCCCGCCCTCGACAGCTTTCCGTATAAAAAGTGGCTGCTGCTGGCGGGCCAGGCGACGCGGGCCATGCGTCAGGAGGAGATGCTCAACCCGCCCGTTCTGGGCTGGTATCCGCTGCGCCAGGCCATCGCCAGCTACCTCAACATCTCGCGCGGGCTCTCCTGCAGCGCCGAACAGGTGCTGATCACCAGCGGCTACAGCGGTAGCCTGCGGCTGATCCTCGACACCCTCGCCAGCCGCAGCGACAAGGTGGTGTTTGAAGATCCGGGTTACTTTATGGGCCAGCAGCTGCTCAAGCGGATCGTGCCGCGCCTGCACACGGTGCCGGTCGACCGTTCAGGTATCGATACGGACTACCTGCTGCGACACCATCGCGACGCCCGTTTTGCCATCGTCACCCCGTCGCACCAGAGCCCGCTGGCGGTCACGCTCTCCCTGCCGCGTAAGCAGCAGCTGCTCGACTGGGCCAGCCAGAACGAGGCGTGGATTATCGAAGACGATTACGACGGGGAGTTTCACTACACCCGCAAGGTGCTGCCGTCGCTGAAAAGCCTCGACCATCACGACCGGGTGATTTTTATGGGCACCTTCAGCAAAACCATCATGCCGTCGCTGCGCATGGGCTACGTGGTGATGCCCGCCAGCACCGTCGGGGCCTTTACCGACTGCGCGGACATCACCACCAGCGGCCAGCCGGTACTGACGCAGAAGATCCTCACCGCGTTTCTCAACGAAGGGCACTTTTTCCGCCACCTGAAAAAGATGCGCGCGCTGTATCAGACCCGCCGCGACTGGATGATTGCCGCCCTGCGCGAGGTGTATGGCGATCTGTTTTTCACCGAGCAAAACGACGGTGGAATGCATATCGTGGCGTTCCTGACCAGAGGAAGCCGTGACCGGGAAGTGGCGCGCTGCTGGCAGGAACAGCAGCTGCAGGTCAATGCGCTGTCGGAGTGGTATCGCGGGTCCGGGAAGCGCTACGGGCTGGTGATGGGCTATAACAACGTGCGGTCGTATGAAGAGGCGGTGGCGCTGCTGGAAAGGCCGAAGCGGCAGACGTTTGAGCTGTTGCGCTGAACATCGCCGGGTGGCGGCTTCGCCTTACCCGGCCTACGGTTTAAATATCATTGCGGGACAACCCAACGTCCTTGAGCTGCTCGTCGCTCATCTGGCTCAATATGCGGCGGGTACGGTTGATGCGATACCAGTTGCAGATCGTTTTTCCGATCCAGACGAACACAATAAACGGACGTTTTGAACGATTCTCGTAGAATTCCATGATGCTCTCCTCACTGTGTCAGTGGGGTTATCATCCCGGAAATCCACCCGTGCAATACAGATGCAAAAACAACTTTTGTTTAACATACAGATCCGCTAAAACAGTATCTGCATGGCAATTTTCGCAGCAATCTGTACTGGTTTTATAATCTGTATGGTAAAAACAAAGGATACAGCATGACACGCTACCAACATCTGGCCAATCTTCTGGCTGAACGCATTGAGCAAGGGCTGTATCGCAGCGGCGAACGTCTGCCGTCGGTGCGCACGCTGAGTCAGGAGCACGGCGTGAGCATCAGCACCATACAGCAGGCCTACCAGATCCTCGAAAACCTCCAGCTGATCACGCCTCAGCCGCGCTCCGGCTATTTTGTCTCACCGCGCAAAGCCCAGCCGCCCGTCCCGGCGATGACGCGCCCGGTGCAGCGCCCCGTGGACGTTACCCAGTGGGATGAGGTGATGATGCTGCTGGACGCCCGCGCCGACAAAGAGATGATCTCCTTCGGCGGCGGTTCGCCGGACATTAACCAGCCGAGCCTGAAGCCCCTGTGGCGCGAGATGAGCCGCATCGCGCAGCATAATCCCGGCGAGATGCTGAGCTATGACGTGCTCGACGGGCGCCTGGAGCTGCGTGAGCAGATCGCCCGCCTGATGCTCGACGGCGGCTCGACCGTCTCGGCAAGCGACATTGTCATTACCAACGGCTGCCACGGCGCGCTGTCTATCGCCCTGCTCTCGGTGTGTAAACCGGGGGATATCGTGGCGGTGGAATCGCCGTCGTTTCACGGCACCATGCAGATGCTGCGCGGGTTTGACATCAAGGCAATTGAAATTCCTACCGATCCCGAGACCGGGATCAGCATCGAAGCGTTAGAGCTGGCAATGGAGCAGTGGCCGATCAAGGCGGTGATCCTGGTGCCCAACTGCAATAATCCGCTCGGATTTATCATGCCGGAAGCGCGGAAAAAGCAGGTGCTGGCCCTCGCCCAGCGGCACGATATCGTGATTGTCGAGGATGACATTTACGGCGAGCTGGCGGCGGAGTACCCGCGCCCGCGCACCATTCATTCGATGGATATCGACGGCCGCGTGATCCTCTGCAGCTCGTTTACCAAAACCGTGGCGCCGGGCCTGCGCGTCGGCTGGATTGTGCCGGGACGCTACTACGACCGGGTGATGCACATGAAATACGCCGCGGGCGGGTTTAACGTGCCGGGAACGCAGATGGCGGTGGCGGCGTTTATTCGCGACGGTCATTACCATCGCCACGTGCGCCGTATGCGCCAGATTTATCAGCAGAATATGGAAACCTACACCTGCTGGGTGCGGCAGTATTTTCCGGCAGAGATTTGCGTCACGCGCCCGCAGGGGAGCTTCCTGCTGTGGATTGAGCTGCCGGAGAAGGTCGATATGGTGTGCGTCAGCAAGCAGCTGTGCCGGCTGAAGATCCAGGCCGCGGCCGGGTCGCTGTTTTCCGCATCAGGGAAGTACCGTAACTGCCTGCGGATCAACGTGGCGCTGCCGCCGACGGAGAAACATCGCGAGGCGCTGAAGAAGCTGGGTGAAGCGATTGTGATTGCGATGGAGGAGGGCTAGTGCGGCCTGATGCCCTCACCCCGACCCTCTCCCACAGGGAGAGGGAGAAAACCGTGCAGCACTACTCGTCGAAGTACCAGTATCCCTGGTTAATCAGCCCGGTGAGCTCTTCGACAAACGCCGGGTTTTTCAGCGCATCGCCCAGCTCGGCCTGACCGAGTTCGGTGTAGCGGCACAGCGCATCCGCCGCCTTCGCGTCTACCGTCTCCAGCTGTTCGCTGTTGATGAAGAAGCTGCCGTTGATGTTCAGCACGCGCAGGCCGCTCAGGCGAGACAGCGTTTCGCCGCCCTGCAGCGCGTCCAGCACCTCTTCCGGCGCGTACGGCGGCTCGGCGGCGGCGATATCCAGCTCGTGGCGCGGCGTGGAGACAAAGCTGCCGAACCATTTTGTGAAATCATCGGGTTTGCTAATCATGTCGATCATCATCTGACGAATGCGATCGAGCTCGTACTGCTCGACGCGGCCAGGATGTTCACGACAGGTCAGATCCGGATCGCTGTAGTGCTCACCGCCCAGATCGTTTTCCAGCGCGTAATCGGCGAAGCTGCTGATCAGATCGCGACCGTTCGGCCCGCGGAAGCCGACGGAGTAGTTGAGTGCCGTTTCATGGGTAAAACCGTCATGCGGGAATCCAGGCGGAATGTAGAGGATATCGCCCGGGGCCAGGTCTTCGTCGATGATCGGCTCGAACGGATCCACATGCAGCAGCGCCGGATGCGGGCAGAACTGACGCATCGGCAGCTTGTCACCCACGCGCCAGCGGCGGCTGCCCATCCCCTGAATGATAAACACGTCGTACTGATCGATATGCGGACCCACGCCGCCGCCCGGCACGGAGAAGGAGATCATCAGATCGTCCAGACGCCAGTCCGGCAGAACGCGGAACGGACGCACCAGCTCCGCGGCGGGCATATGCCAGTGGTTCACCGCCTGCGCCAGCAGCGACCAGCCGGTTTCGCCCAGATCGTCAAAGTGCTCGAATGGGCCATTGCTGGCCTGCCATTTGCCGTTGAAATGGCTCACCAGACGGCTATCGACCTCCGGCTCCATCGCCAGCCCCGCCAGCTCGTCCGGGGTAATCGGGTCGACAAAGTTCGGGAAGGCATTTTTCAGCACGACGGGTTGTTTTTGCCAATATTTCTCAAGAAATTCCGGCCAGTTCAGGTTCAGTTGATACGCCATGGGTAGCACCAGTAAGAGGGGAAACAGGCGCGATTATAGGCAAGAAGGCAGAGGGGGAACTTGTCATGGGTCAAACCCGCACGTGTAGGTCGGGTAAGGCGAAGCCGCCACCCGACACAAACACGCCGCGAAAACTTAATCCAGCTTCAGTTCGTCATAATGGGTAATCAGTTTACCCACGATACCGTAGTCCAGCGCTTCCGCCGGCGACATCCAGAAGTTGCGGTCGGTGTCTTTTTTCACTTTTTCCAGCGGCTGGCCGGTAGCGTCGGCGATCAGCTTGTTCACGCGATCCAGCATGCGGATGATCTCGCGCGCTTCGATCTCAATATCCGTCGCCTGACCGCGCACGCCGCCCAGCGGCTGGTGGATCATAAAGCGGGTATTTGGCAGCGAGTAGCGGTGCTCTTTTTTCGCGGCCAGGAAGATGGTGATCCCGGCGCTCGCCACCCAGCCGGTGCCGATGACGTGGACTTCCGGGCGGATGAATTTGATGAAGTCGTGGATGGTGTCGCCCGCTTCCACGTGACCGCCCTGGCTGTTGATGTACAGCTTGATCGGATCGTTGCTGACGCTTTGCAGCAGGATCATCTGGGTGATCACTTTCTGCGCCAGCTCCTGGTTGATCTCACCGGAAATCACAATCGAACGAGACTCCAGCAGTTTTTGCTGCAGAGCGCCCGCGCCGTTTGACCCTTCCGCCTTTTCCTTGTCGCTTTCTTTCAGTGTGTAGTGCATTGTTATGTCCTCAGCATTTAGCGCTCAAAACCAGAGTGTAGCCTGTTTTACCGATCAAAGTCCTCACCGGCAAATCACGAGGGAGCTCATGCACATTGCCCATGTTGCACGCGTTTCGTTCTTTCACCGCCCCCGCCCGGATCGCTATACTTCATATGATTATCATATTGTTAAATGATAATTATATTTAATGTGTTAAGATGAAAGTCAGCATAAACAGTCCCTTACGTCACTCCTGGGGCTGTTTGCATCCTCGACATGTAAAACAGCACCGGGGCGGTGAATGGAACACATTGTGTATGTGGTTGATGACGATGACGCAGTCAGACAGTCCGTGATCGGGCTGCTGGAATCCGCAGACTTAAACGCCATCGGCTTTTCATCGGCAGAAGCGTTTCTTCAGCACCGCTTTGAAGAGCTCCCTTCGTGCGTGGTCCTCGATATGCAAATGCCCACCATCTCCGGTTTTGATGTAGCAGATGCCCTCAAGGACAGCGGGCGCGAGATCCCGATTATTTTTCTCACCGGCCACGGCACCATCCCGATGTCGGTGCGCGCCATTAAAGGCGGCGCTTACGAATTTCTTACCAAACCCGTCGAATCCACCGCGCTTATCGACGCCATTGAGTCCGCGCTGCAGCTGGCGGAGAACAACGCCGAGCGCAATAAAGAGCACTACGCCCTGAAGCAGCGCCATCTCTCCCTCACGCCGCGCGAACACGAGGTGCTCACGCTGGCGATAAGCGGCATGCTGAACAAGCAAATTGCCGCCGAGCTGGGCGTCAGCGAGATCACGGTGAAAGTGCACCGCCGCCGCGTAATGGAGAAAATGCAGGTGCGCTCCGTGGCAGAGCTGGTCAGGGCCGTTGAGCGCCTGACCAAAAGCCAGCCTGCGGAGTAACGTTTACCCTTCCTGTACCGCCAGCGGCAGCGCAAAGGCAAACACCGTGCCGTAAGGCTCCCGGCGGCGCGCGCTCAGCTTCCCGCAGTGGCGCTCAATGATGCTGGCGCTGATGGTCAGCCCCATCCCCATCCCCTGCGCTTTGGTGGAGTAGAACGAGTCAAAGATCTGCTCCAGCCGCTCGGGCTCAATGCCGCTCCCGGTATCGGCGATCTCAACGATCGCTTTTCCGTCCGCGTTGCTGGTGCTGAGGGTGATAGTGCAGGCGCGATCCTTCACCTCGGCCATCGCCTCAACGGCGTTCATCACCAGGTTAAGCAGCACCTGCTGGATCTGCACGCTATCGCCGGTGATAAAGCTGTCCTGCGCCTTCAACAGGTAATCAACGCTAATGTGTCGCTGCTCCAGCTCGCTGCGGGAAAGCGCGATGATATGGTGGATCAGATAGTGGAGATCGATGCGCGAGAAGGTGGGATCCTGCTTGCGCGTCAGGGACTGGATGCTGCGAATGATCTCCCCCGCCCGCGCGCCTTCCGCGGCGATCTCTTCCAGCCCTTCCCGCACTTTATCCAGCCGGGCCGGCTCCCGGCTGAGCCAGCGCAGGCTCGCTCCGGCGTTAGAGACGATCGACATCAGCGGCTGGTTGATCTCGTGGGCGATGGAGGAGGTCAGCTGCCCGACGGTGGTGGCGCGGGACACCCTCGCCAGATCCGCCTGCGCCACCCGCATGGCATCCTCCGCGGCGCGCTGGCTGGTGATATCGGTGATGATGCCGTAATACTCGTTCACCTCGCTGCCCACGCCCACCGGATCGCCAATCCCGAGGATATAGCGCGTTGAACCGTCGGTACGCTTGACCCGAAACTCCGCGCGCATGGAGAGCCCTTCGCGCACGCTCTGCGTGACGATGGCGCTGATGCGGGCGTAATCGTCTTCATGAACGAAGGTCAAAAACTCCGCCATGGAGATCATCTTTTGCTGCTCGGGCAGGCCGAGGATGCGGGCGTACTCCTCCGAGACAAACATCAGATCCTGCTCCAGCTCCCAGCGCCAGCTGCCGGTGTGGCTGATCTGCTCGCCCAGCATCAGCGAGGTCTGGCTGGCGCGCAGCTCTTTTTCCACCCGACGGCGCTGGATGTTCTCCCCCAGCAGCTCGGCGTACAGCCGCGCCGTCTCCAGGGACACCGCGGCCTGCGCCCCCAGCAGGCTCACCACGCGAGAATGCTCGGCGGTGAAAACCTCCGGCATCAGGCGGTTTTCCAGGTAGAGCACGCCCACCAGCCGCGCCTGTTTGAACATCGGGACGCACATGACGGCCGCCCCCGAGGTCACCAGATAGGGATCCTGACTGAAGGGGTGAAACTCCTCCGGCTTACCGGTGCGGATCTCCTGCCCGGTGCGGATCACCGCCGCCAGCACCGACAGGGGCATGTCGGTCGCCGTCGGCACGTCTTTCAGGATCCGCACCCGCACGCCTTCGGTGCTGGTCCAGGCGCTGGCCTCGATCTCCGGGATCAGGTTATCGCTCACGCGAAGCAGCAGGCCGCGCTGCGCCCCGGCGCGTTCGAGGAGGATCGTCATCAGGTTTTCGATTAAGCGCTCGAGGTTGATCTCTTCCGACAGCGCGCGGGAGGCTTTGATGACGCTCTGCAGATCGCGGATGGTCTCGTTCTGGGCGAACGCCACCGTGTCATAGGCGCTCGCCTGCCCGGAGGCCAGCAGATGCGGGAAATCCTGCTCCAGCTGGCGCACCTTGGCCTGCGCGCCCGCCCGGCCCCAGGCGGCAATTGCGCCGCGGAAGTGTGCGTCCGAGGCGGTTGGGTAGCCGCAGGCCATCGCAAAGCGCCCCGCCAGCTCGTGGGCCAGGGCGTTTATCGGATTAAACCCGCCCTCGCGGGAGAGCCGGACCGCCTTCTCATACTGCTCAAGCGCGATGCTGTTCATCCCGTCCAGACGCACGATTTCGGCGTAGATCAGCGCCTCTTTATCCGCGAACGTGCCGGGATTAATGCGCGCCCAGAGGGCGATTTTGTCGTAGTGGGCGTGAATGCTGCGGCGGTGGTTCGCCGAGAAGGTCTCCGGCGTCAGCTGACGCGAAAGCGCCAGCGCGCTGTAAAGATGGTAATCCAGCAGATGGATGTGCCCCGGCGCAGACCACGCGTACCACCCCGCCATCTCGAGATCCGCCTGCGCGTCGGCATACTCGCCGCAGGTAAAGTGGGCCATGCCGCGGTAGAGCCAGTACCAGAACAGCATGGTGGAGGTCTGCTCCGGCGCCTGCTCCGGCGACGCGGGCAGCAATGCCTCCGGCAGCACCTGCGATGCGCTCCAGGTGCCGATGACCGGCGTACGCAGGAACTCAACGTAGCCGCGCTGGACCATCAAGATGGTCTCCACGTCCTGGAAGTGGGTTTTACGCACAAACGCCAGGCCGCGATCGATGCTGGTCAGCACCCCGTCCAGGTGATCGCCCCGGGAGAGGAAGTTAATGACCTGGTGGCAGGCTGCAAAGCAGGCCATCGTCATATCCCCGTGGGTCACCGCCGAGGTAAAGCAGGCCTTCGCGCACTCGATGGTAAACGATAAAGGCTGGGTCCAGACGCTGAGCTGGTCGAGCGGCAGCAGGGTTTTGGCTTCGAACGCGTCGTAGCCGTGGCGATTCACCAGCTCGCGGGCCAGGGTGCCGTACTGGAAGCCGAGGCGATACTCGGCGTAGCGGTGGCCCATCAGCACGCCAAACCAGGCCATCGCCGTGGTGGAGGCGCCGGTAATACCGTGGTCGAGCGTCAGGTGCATCATGCGGCAAAGCAGCAAAAAGTGCAGGCGCGGACAGATGAAGCTGGCGCAAATGCTGGCGCTGTAGAGCAGGTTCATCACCGCTTCGGTTTCCGGGTTATCCATCCGCGAGAGCGGGGCAAACAGGGTTTGCGGCGCGTCGCCCGCGCGATTACAGAAGTGTTCCCAGGCCTCATCGCAGTCGGCATCTTCCGGATAGCGGCCGATCTGAATACCAAATACCCCCAGCCAGCAGAGCGCCGCCTCCAGCGCCAGACGGCTATCCGACTGGCGAATGTACACTTCCACCAGCAGATTGGCCGCCAGCGCCTTTTCGGTTAGCCCGCCGGGGCACCCGAGAATGGCGTCACACAGCTCGCGGGTGCGCTCCAGGTGCCCCAGCGCAAACTCGCAGCCCGCCTCTTCGATATCGAGCATAAAGTCTGACACCGTCCCGGCGTTGCCCAGCGCTCGGGCAGTCTGGATATAGCTCAACGCCGAAAGGTAATCCCCCGAACGCTTCGCGCGTCGCGCGGCCAGCAGGCTCAGCTCGCGGAACATCTGGCGCTGCGGGGCGGGCTGGATGCTGTCCAGCGCGGCCGTGACGTGATGTACGGCGCGGAACAGCAGCTCGTTCCCCGCCGCCTGCCGCGCGGCGTCGGCCAGCAGGCTGGCGGTGGTCAGATGAAGATGGCTTTTCTCATGCCGATCCAGCAGCGCAAAGGCGGCCTCCTGCACCCGGTCGTGGGTGAAGGAGTACGCTTTTTCCGTCAGCACGATCAGCTGCGCCATGACCGCCGGATGCAGCGCGTAGCGCATTTCCGCCATCGATATACCAACCACGCGGCAGATCATCTCCATTTCGCCCGTGCCGCCGAGGCAGGCAAGGCTGCCCAGCAGGCGACGCGTCTCGTCGGGCAGCTCTTCCAGCTTCTCCAGCACCAGGGTGACGACGTTTTCGGTGTAATGCCGGGCGCGGATCGCCTGCAGATCGTAGTGCCACTTGTCCTGATATTTGTTGTGCACCACCAGCCCGTCATCGACGATGCGGCGGAAAAATTCGTGTACAAAGAGCGGGTTGCCCCCGGTCTTTTCATGGATCAGCGTGGCGAGGTCGGTCGTCGCCGTGCTGCGGGTGCGAAATACCGTCCCCAGCCAGCGGGAGACGGCTTTGACCGACAGCGCCTGCGGGACAATTTCGCTCGCGTGCTGTGCCGCCTCCGGCAGGCTCGCCAGCTGCTGTTGCAGCGTGGGTTCGGACAGCGAACCGATATCGCGGTGAGCGACCACCACCAGCAGCGGGATCGCGCCGCAGTTCACCAGCAGATAGTTGAGCGTATGCAGGCTGGCGGCGTCGCTCCACTGGAGATCGTCGAGCACCAGCACCAGCGGGCAGCCCTGCGAGGCAAAGGTTTTCACCAGCGCCAGCACCATATGGCTGAAGCGCGCCCGGGCATCAATGGAAAACGTATCCGCCGGGAAGCGCGGCTTGCGCTCAAGCAGCAGGCCCAGCTCGGGCACGAGGCTGACGGCCAGCGCCTCGTGTCCTTCCAGGGCGCGAGAAAGACGGATTTTCCACTTCGCCACCTCGTCTGCCGGCAGGCCCAGTAGGTGCAGCGTCAGGGGGCGGAATGCAGAGCTTAATACGCCGTAGGGCAATGACGGTGAAAACTGATCCACTTTGCCCACCGCCAGCAGCACCGTACGCTGCTGGAGCGTTTTTAACGCCGTCGCAATGATGGAGGATTTGCCGATCCCCGACGGCCCGCCGATGGTCACCAGCTCCGGCACGCGGTTCTGCCCCACCCGCTCAAACGCGGCAATGACGTCATTCGCCTGCGGATGCGTCGCGAACAGCGAGTCCGCCAGAAGAATAGCCGGGGTGCGGTCCTGCTGGCCGGGGGTAAAGGCGACGATCTCGCCCTCGCCGGTCAACGTCGCCTGGCAGCGGCGGAGGTCGGCAATCAGCCCGTCAACCGTCTGGTAGCGGTTATCGGGGTGCTTCTCCAGCAGCTTCAGGATGATGGTCGACAGCATTCCCGGCACGTCCGGGCGTATCGCATCCGGGGCCAGCGGTGCCGAGGCAATATGGTAGTGCGCCCAGTTGGTCCGATCGTCCTCCCCCAGTTCAAACGGCAGGCGTCCGGTCAGGAGTTCATACAGCACCACGCCGAGGCTGTAGAGATCGCTGCGGCCATCGACGGGGCGCTGGGTGCGGGAGGTGTGCTCCGGGGACATATACGCCGGCGTGCCGCCTGAAACGGCAAGCCGGGTCTGCGCGAAGGCGCCGGAGAGGCTGCATGAAAGGCCAAAGCTGCCCAGACGGCAGGTGGCATCGTGATGAACAAAAATATTGCCGGGCTTGATATCGCCGTGGATCAGGTTTTGCAGATGCATCTGGCGCAGAGGAACGCAGATCTGGATCGCCAGCTCGATAAAGCGCGCGATCCCCGAGATCGCCCTGCCCGCGCGCCGCGCCAGCAGCTCAAACGAAAACGGGGCGTACACCAGCGCGAAGCGTCCCCGGTACTGGGTGGACGCGACGGCGCGAATGGCCCAGCTGTCCTGCAGCGCGTCACGCAGTGCAAACTCGTTTTTCAGCAGCCGGGTGGCCCGCTCTTCCTCTTCGTCGCTGACCGCGGTGGCGATAATGAACGAGCCGCCGGAATGAGGATGTCGCGCATGCATCCAGGCGATTCCGCCCTCCTGCGCCAGCACGGTAAAAATCACATCCTCTTTAAGGACAAAAACCCGCCCCTGGTGAAGATTCCCCTGGGCGGGCCAGAATGCAGGCTGCTCGTGTTCGTTCATCCGCGATCCTTATTGTCGGCGGGCCAGCTCCCGCTGAATATGATCCAGCAGAATATCGATGTTAATCGGCTTACGCAAAAAAGCAGCGGCGCCCAGACCGAGAGCGTACCGCTGCATATTTTCATCAGCATGACCGGAGATAAAGAGCACGGGCGGAGGCGGTACGGCCAGCAGCCGCAGCTTGTCAAACAGCTCAAGGCCGCTCATGCCCCGGAGCTTGATATCGGTGATCACCAGCGCCGCGCCGGACAGGGCAAGCGGATGGCTCAGAAATACCTCTGCCGAATCAAACGTGTCGGTTGAATAGCCTTCCGACTCCAGGAGATTACTCAACCCGCTGCGGACGGAACGTTCGTCATCAATGATGGCAATGCGCCACGGCAGCGTCATGCTGTTATTCCTCTAACCAGTCATTTAATGTCGCGAGGGTCCTTCGCGGGCGCAGGGGGCGCCGTGCCGCTGATTTTCGGTACGCATTCGTGACGAAACCAGGCGAGGGTGAGCGGTTCGCGACTCAGTAAACGTCGTCCCACCGGGATAAGCTGTTCGCCCACCAGCATGCCGAACAGGCCAAGCAGGGCGACAACCGGCGGTGCCGGGGAATGGACGTCGAGCAGAGCGTAAATTACCCCAGCAACCACGCCGCACACCAGCGAAATTATCCATGCTTTCATGATGACGCTCCCGTCTGCGATGCCGCCTGCGGAACGGTCACCTGAGGAGGTGGGGCGCCGTCGCGGGATAAGAGATGGCGCGTCGCCTGTTCACCCGCCAGCATCCCCAGCAGACCAATCAGCGCCAGCGCGGGCGGCGCGGGGGAGCGCACCTTCAGCACGGCATACATCAGGCCAATCAACACGCCTGCCGCAAGGGATATCAGCCCAGTACTCATCGTGAACTCCAGAGAAAGAGGCAGCGGCGAGCCGGATGAGGGACCAGCCCGCCGACGGGACTTAGCGAGCCGGGACCGGCGCTAAGGTGCGGTGCTCGCTCTTCTGGCGAGACGGCGCTTTGTGCACCATGGTGTAGGCGTAATCCACGCCCATGCCGTACGCGCCGGAGTGCTCGCGCACGATGTCCATCACCGCGGTGTAGGTCTCTTTACGCGCCCAGTCTCGCTGCCACTCCAGCATCACCTGCTGCCAGGTCACCGGGATCACGCCCGCCTGGATCATGCGCTGCATCGCGTAGTCGTGGGCTTCTTTGGAGGTGCCGCCGGACGCATCCGCCACCATATAAATTTCGTAGTCGCCTTCCAGCATGGCGCACAGGGCAAAGCTGTTGTTGCACACTTCGGTCCACAGACCGGCAACCACCACCTTCTTCTTGCCGTTGGCCTTCAGCGCGTCGCGCACCTTCTGGTCGTCCCAGGAGTTCATGGAGGTACGCTCCAGAATGTCCTGGCCCGGGAACACGTCCAGCAGTTCCGGATAGGTATTACCGGAGAAGCTTTCGGTCTCTACGGTGGTGATAATGGTCGGGATGTTGAACACCTTAGCCGCTTTCGCCAGCGCCACGGTGTTGTTTTTCAGCACCTGGCGGTCAATCGACTGCACGCCAAACGCCATCTGAGGCTGGTGATCGATAAAGATGATCTGACAGTTCGCAGGGGTTAACACTTCGAGCTTTGAAGAGGTCATAGCATTTTCCAGTGGTTAAGGGTAGAAATCGCCGCGAGTGCCACGGCGATAAAGTCACCCTCATCCTGCGGTTTTCCCTCTCCGCGCGTAATTATCTCTTCGTATAGTTAACCTTAGGTATAGTTATACTTTGGTATACCTATCCTATTGTATAACTGGATCTTTGCCGAAACCGGTTCCCATAATCCTGACCATTCCCCTCTCAGTCAGGAGCAGTTTATGGTTACCCCAGGTAAAGCCGATCTCATTCTGGTTAACGGCCAGTTTCACACCGTCGATCGCGAGAATCCTGTCGCGGAAGCCGTTGCCGTGCGCGACGGAAAATTTCTGGAAGTGGGTACCGTCGCCGAGGTGATGCAGCACCACGGCGACGGCACCAAAGTGGTGGATTTGAAAGGCCACACCGCCATCCCCGGCCTCAACGACTCGCACCTGCACCTGATCCGCGGCGGGCTGAATTACAACCTTGAACTGCGCTGGGAAGGCGTGCCGTCCCTGGCCGACGCCCTGCGGATGCTGAAAGAGCAGGCGCTGCGCACCCCGTCGCCCCAGTGGGTGCGCGTGGTGGGCGGCTGGACCGAGTTCCAGTTTGCCGAGCGCCGCATGCCAACCCTGGACGAAATTAACGACGCCGCGCCGGATACCCCGGTCTTCATCCTGCACCTGTACGACCGCGCCCTGCTCAACCGCGCCGCGCTGAAGGTGGTCGGCTACACCAAAGACACGCCAAACCCGCCGGGCGGGGAGATCCAGCGCGATGCCAACGGCAACCCGACCGGGATGCTGATTGCCCGTCCAAACGCCATGATCCTCTACGCCACGCTGGCCAAAGGGCCGAAGCTGCCGCTGGAGCAGCAGGTCAACTCCACCCGCCAGTTCATGCGCGAGCTTAACCGTCTGGGGCTGACCAGCGCCATCGACGCGGGCGGCGGCTTCCAGAACTACCCGGAAGATTACGAGGTGATCGCCGAGCTGCACGAGAAAAAGCAGATGACCATCCGCATCGCCTACAACCTGTTTACCCAGCGTCCGGGCCACGAGCTGGAAGACTTTGAAAAATGGACCGACATGCTCACGCCGGGCCAGGGCAGCGACTTCTTCCGCCACAACGGCGCGGGCGAGATGCTGGTCTTCTCCGCCGCCGATTTTGAAGATTTCCTCGAGCCGCGCCCGGACCTTGCGCCGGGCATGGAGGACGAGCTGGAGCGCGTGGTGCGCCATCTGGTGGAGCACCGCTGGCCGTTCCGCCTGCACGCCACCTATAACGAATCCATCAGCCGCATGCTGGACGTGTTCGAGAAGGTGAACCGCGATATTCCGTTCAACGGCCTGCACTGGTTCTTCGACCATGCGGAAACCGTCACACAGGCCAACATCGACCGCATCAAAGCGCTCGGCGGCGGCATTGCCGTGCAGCACCGCATGGCCTTCCAGGGGGAATACTTTGCCGAGCGTTACGGCATCGAAGCCACCCGCCATACGCCGCCGGTGGCGAAAATGCTCGAGACCGGCGTACCGGTGGGCTTAGGGACGGACGCCACCCGCGTGGCGAGCTACAACCCGTGGACCGCGCTCTACTGGCTGGTCTCCGGCCGCACCGTCGGCGGGATGCAGATGTACGATCACAGCGCCCGTCTGGACCGCGATACGGCCCTGATGCTCTGGACCCAGGGCAGCGCGTGGTTCTCCAGCGAGCAGAACCAGAAGGGGCAGATTAAGGTCGGCCAGCTCGCCGACCTGGCGGTGCTGAGCAAAGACTATTTCCGCGTGCCGGAAGAGGAGATCAAGGGCATCGAGTCCGTTCTCACGGTGGTCAACGGCGACATCGTCTACGCCGCGGGCAGCTTTGGCCCGCTCGCGCCGCCGGCCATCCCGGTCCTGCCCGAGTGGTCACCGGTGGTCAAGGTGCCGGGCCACTACCGCAGCGCGCCGCCGCAGGTCGCACGCGTGGGTATGAGTGTGGCTCACCACTGCAGCGGCCCGTGCGGGGTTCACAGCCACCAGCACGATTTCGCCCGCACGTCAGCGATGCCGGTGTCCGACGATAACGCTTTCTGGGGGGCGCTGGGCTGCAGCTGCTTTGCATTCTGATGAAAAACACCACTATGCCGCCCCGGATCGACCTGGGGCTGTTCTTCCTGCGCCTGACCGGCAGCCTGCTGCTGCTCTACGTGCACGGCCTGCCGAAGGTGCTGC
Source organism: Enterobacter sp. DC4 (assembly GCF_000568095.1). Classification (NCBI taxonomy): domain Bacteria; kingdom Pseudomonadati; phylum Pseudomonadota; class Gammaproteobacteria; order Enterobacterales; family Enterobacteriaceae; genus Enterobacter; species Enterobacter sp. DC4. The sequence goes on from NZ_AZUB01000003.1 coordinate 312,137, forward strand.
ACTTCAGCGAAGAGCTGACGCGCATTGAAGATCCGTTCGGCTTCGGGCCTTACGCGAGCCTGATCCCGGCGATTGTCGCCGAGGTGATCTGCCCGCTGTTGATCATTGCGGGCGTCTACACCCGTCTGGCGTGCCTGCCGATTATCGCCGTGCTGCTGGTGGCGATGCTGGCGGTCCACCCGAACTGGTCGATTGCCGAAGGGCAGTTTGGCTGGCTGCTGCTGATTATCTTCACCACCCTTGCCCTCACCGGGCCGGGCCAGTGGCGGCTGCAGCGTAAGGCAACGGAGAGGTTCGCATGACCCAGGTTAACGACGTTCGCGACGCACACGTCGAGACGACGCCCGCACCGACGGTTTCACCCTGGCAGCCGCTGAGCCAGCCGGTGTTCCGCATGCTGTGGATCGCCACGGTGGTCTCTAACGTCGGCTCATGGATGAGCGACGTCGGCATCAACTGGAGCATGCTGACCCTGAGCGCCGACCCGCTGGATATCGCGCTGGTGCAGGCGGCCAGCAGCCTGCCGATGTTCCTCTTCGCCCTGCCGTCCGGGGTGATGGCGGACATCGTCGACCGGCGTAAATACCTGCTCTTCTCCCAGCTGTGGGTGTTCATCGCCGCCGCCGGGCTGACGGCGCTCTCCTTCACCGGACACGTCACCCCCACCGTGCTGCTGGTGGCGACGTTTCTGCTGAGCGTGGGGGCGGCGATGAGCTCGCCGCCGTTCCAGGCCGTGGTGCCCGATCTGGTGAGCAAGCCGGAGCTGGGTGCCGCCGTGGCGCTGAACTCGCTGGGGGTGAACATCAGCCGGGCGATTGGCCCCGCGCTGGGTGGTTTCCTGCTGTCGCTCGCCGGGCCGTGGATGGTGTTTGCCCTGAACGCGCTGTCCGTGGTGGGCGTGGCGTGGGTGCTGTGGCGCTGGCGTCCGGCCCCGTCCATTCAGCGTCTGCCGCCGGAGCACTTCTTCTCTGCGGTGCGCACCGGCATCCGCTACGTGCACGCCGCCCCGGTGCTGCGCAACGTACTGGTGCGCACCGTGGCGTTCTTTGTCTTTGGCAGCGCGGGCTGGGCGCTACTGCCGCTGGTGGCGCGCCGCGAGCTGGGCCTGGGCCCGGCGGGCTACGGCGTGATGCTGGCGTGCATTGGCCTGGGCGCCATTGCCGGGGCCATCCTGCTGCCGCGCCTGCGCCAGCGGCTGAACGCCGACCGGCTGATGGTGGCCGCGAGCCTGGTCTTTGCCCTCACCATGCTGGCGCTGGCGTTTGTGCGCCACGTCTGGCTGCTCAACCTGTTTGAGTTCTTCACCGGCTTCGCGTGGATTGCGGTGCTCTCGACGCTGAACCTGGGCGCCCAGCGCAGCGCTGCCCGCTGGGTGAAGGCCCGGGCGCTGGCGGTCTACCTGACGGTGTTCTTCGGCTCGATGACCACAGGCAGCGCCATCTGGGGGCAGATAGCCTCCCGGTTCGGCACCCCGACCGCGCTGGTTGTCGCCACGCTGGGGATGGTGCTGGCAAGCGCCACCGTGTTCCGCTGGAAGCTGGAGAAAGACCCGGAATTAAACCTCGACCTGAGCGGCCAGCCGCTGGACGGCGTGGAGATCGACCTGCCGAACGAGCGCGGCCCGGTGCTGGTCTCGCACGAGTACATCATCGACCCGCACAACGCAAAAGCCTTCCTGGAGGCGGTACACGAGCTGCGCCGGGTGCGACGCCGCGCCGGGGCGATGAGCTGGGCGGTGTACGAGGATATTGAGCGTCCCGGCCTGTTTATCGAGACCTTCCTGATGGGCTCGTGGATTGAGCATCTGCGCCAGCAGGAGCGCCACACCATGAATGACCTCCTGCTGCAAAGCCGCGTTCTGGCTTTTCATCAGGGCACAACATCACCGGCCATTCGCTATCTGGTCGCGCCGGTATAACCATAACCATCACCTGCACAGGAACACACTATGGCAACGTTTAAGGCAAAAGACGGCACGCAGATTTACTACAAAGATTGCGGCGCGGGCAAACCGGTTCTCTTCAGCCACGGCTGGCCGCTGGACGGCGACATGTGGGACAGCCAGCTGAACTACCTGGCCGAGCGCGGCTTCCGCGCCATCGCCTTTGACCGCCGCGGCTTTGGCCGCTCGGATCAGCCGTGGAACGGTTACGACTACGACACCTTTGCGTCCGACATCAACGACCTGATCACCACCCTGGACCTGCAGGACGTGACGCTGGTGGGCTTCTCCATGGGCGGCGGCGACGTGACCCGCTACATCAACAACTACGGCAGCGCGCGCGTGGCCGGTCTGGCGCTGCTGGGCGCGGTGACGCCAATCTTCGGTAAATCTGAGACCTTCCCGCAGGGTGTGGATCAGAGCGTGTTCGACGGCATTCGCGACGGACTGCGTAAAGATCGCGCCCAATTCATCAGCGACTTCGCCACCCCGTTCTACGGCACCAACGCCGGGCAGACCGTCTCTGCTGGTGCCCTGACCCAGACGCTGAACATCGCTCTGCTGGCGTCCCTGAAGGGCACCATCGACTGCGTGACCGCGTTCGGCGAAACCGACTTCCGCCCGGATATGGCGAAAATCGACGTGCCGACGCTGGTGATTCACGGCAGCAACGACCAGATCGTGCCGTTTGAAAGCACCGGCAAGCTGGCGGCGGAGATGATCAAAAACGCCACGCTGAAGGTGTACGACAACGCGCCGCACGGCTTCGCGCTGACCCACCAGGACCAGCTCAACGAAGATCTGCTGGCGTTTGTGAAGTCGCTGTAAGTCTTAAAAAGCGAAGCCTGATGGCGCTTCGCTTATCAGGCCTACAAGGGCTGGTCCTGTAGGCCGGGTAAGGCGCAGCCGCCACCCGGCGCTTTCGCAGACGCGTTGCGCTCCGCCAGCAGCCGACAAATCTCCGCGTGCTTCTCCTCGGTAAAGGTAAAGCGCGACATGAAGCCCATTCGAATCAGCGACCCTATTGCCGGCAGCAGGCAAATCCCGAAGAACAGCCCCGACAGTACGCTCTCGCTCTGGATTTGCGCCTGCGGCACGTAGCCGATCATCGTCAGAAACACGCCGATTAACCCGCCGCCTACCGCCACCGACATCTTGCCGGTAAAGGTCTGCCCGGAGAAGGTAATCGCCGCGCAGCGCTTATGAGTGTGGTACTCCGCGTACTCGATGGTGTCGGCAATCATCGACGAGGTGAGGATGTTGGTCATCATCACGAACAGCGTGCTCAGGCCGAGCAGAATAAACAGCATCGTCACCTGCTGATAGCCGACAAACCACATCACCACGCGCACCGCCACGTCCAGCCCGCAGAGGATCATAAACAACTTCCGCTTTTGCATCCGGCGCGTCAGCATCGGGGCGACCAGACACAGCACCGCCGCGACAATCCCCATCACGCCAATCGCCATCTGCAGGCTGCCGTCGCCCAGATTGTTGATAAAGAAGTAGATATAGAGACCGCCCGCCACGTTGTGGAACACGCAGAAGAAGAACGACAGCAGGACGATAAACAGCGGCTTGTTCTGGCGCAGGTTATGGAAGGTGTCGCGAATGGTCACCTTTTCCGGGCTCGGCGGCACGCGCTCTTTGATCTGCATGAAGCCGTTAAGCATCAGCGGCAGGCCCACCAGCATCATCACCAGCGCCGCCATAAAGTAGCCTTTGTCATTGCTGTACTGGGCGAAATAGGCCGCCAGCTTCGGGAAGAAGATGTTGGCGCAGGCAATCCCGGCGTTCACCCCGAGCATCGCCGCCGTTACCGCGCGGGTGCGCTGCCCGGAGTCGTTGGTCATCACCGACGACATCGACCAGAACGGGATATCGGAGATGGCGTACAGCGTCCCCCACAGGATGTAGGTCACCCCGGCATAGAGGATTTTGGTGGTCATGTCCGCTTCGATTTTATAGAACGACAGCAGCGTGACGCCGGTGATCAGCAGCGGGGCGATCAGCAAAAAGTGGCGAAACTTGCCGAACCGGCTGTTAATGGTGTCCATAATGCTGGCAAACAGCGGATCGTGAACCGCGTCCCACGCGCGGGCAATCAGAAAGATGGTGCTCGCCGCCAGTGCCGAGATCCCCAGCACGTCGGTGTAAAAATAGTTAATAAACGAACCCACTAAACCAAAGCTAAAACACTGACCTAAACCATAACCAAAATAAGACCACAGCTCGCGAGACGGTATTTTCATTGTCGTTGCCATTGTTATATGCCTGCCTGGTTGCCCGGCGGTGGACCGCCGGGTCGATATTATTAGCCCTGCGCCTGCGGGGCGATCTTGCGCAGCTGCTGCATCAGGGCGATTTCACGGCGCGAGAACGGAATGCCGTTCTCCTCGAACACGTCGTGGAACCAGAGACGGCAGTAGTCCGTGGACTCCTTCATCACCACCGGCCACGGCAGCCACGTCTGGGTTTTGCCGCGCACCAGCCCCCACTGGTACGGCGCGACCTTCGCCGCGTACATCAGCGGAAGCTGCTCTTCGATGGTGCTGCCCACGTGGCGTGCCAGCCATTCGGTGCAGAACAGCGGGCGACCGAGCGCCTGCAGCTGCTGAATAATCGCCGTCATGCGCCCGGTGTGGGTGTAGGCGTGGAAGCTCACCACGTCCGAGAGCGCCAGCGCGGTCTGGTCCAGCGGATGCTGGAAGAACGTCTCGCCCTCCTCTTCCGGCGGCAGACGCCACGCGCAGACGGTGAGCGGCTGGGTCGGGTCTTCTTCACGCACCCACTGGAATGCGAGCTTCATAAGCTTATGGGCGCAGGTCTCCAGCTTCGCGTCGTACTGCACCTCCTGCGTGCCGGTCGCGAAAATGCCGCGGTTGCCCGGCTCGTTGTAGAGATCCCACAGCAGCACGCGCTTATCCTCGCGGAACTGGCGGACAACGTCGCGGATATAGCGCTCAATGTCTGCCCAGCAGTCCGGATCGCACACCTTGTCGCGCCCCGGACTCGCCGCCGCCTGGCTGTTGTGCTTGCCCGGCACCGGCAGCTTTTGCGGGCCGAGGTACGGCTCGTCGCCGGAGAAGCCGCAGTCGTCCATCAGGGTCAGCATGGTGCTGAACCCGCGACCGTCGGCAATCGTCAAAAAGCGGTCGATGCGCGCCATCAGCCCGTCGCGGTCGTGCTCCCAGACGATAAACGGCAGGTTGATGCGCAGGGTGTTGTAGCCCGCCTCCGCCGCCCAGCCCAGCTCGCGGTCAATCGTCCCGGCGTCGAAGGTCTCTGCCTGCCAGATATCGGTCCAGTTCACCGCCGTCGACGGCAGATAGTTAAACCCGCACAGCCAGCCCTTCTGCTGATACCACGCCTGTGCCTGCTCCCTGCTCCACTGCTCTTTCATTACGCGTCCTCTTACTGATAATATTTAGCTAATAAATATTAGTTGTGGGATAAATGCGCAATTTCTCGCACGAAGAAAAGCGATGCCCCTCACAAAGTTCACGCTTCGATGAATGAGAAACGTGATCGACGGCGCGTAAGCGTGCGGTTAGGGTATGATGCGAAGTCGCGAAAGGGAGAGGACGGATGAAGCGAAAAACAAAAGTGACGATGAACGATATTGCGCGGGCGGCAGGGGTGTCGCAGGCGACGGTATCGCTGGTGCTTAACCAGTCCCGCAACATCAAGCTCAGCGACGACACCCGCCAGCGGGTCATTGGCGTCGCCACCGAGCTCGGCTACGACCGCCTCCCCGCCGTTCACGCCCCGCGCAACCAGGAAGAGATCGCCCTGCTGGTCAGCTCGCTGCAGAGCTTCGACCCGTTTATCGACGCCATCAGCCAGGCGCGGGAAGCCGCGTGGCGCAACGAGACCCTGCTCACCGTCTACGACTACGGCGACGACATTGAGCTGGCGCTGAACATCATCCGCCAGCTGGAGAAGCGCAACTGCATCGGGATTATTCTCGCGTCTCCGGTCACCACGCTGGTGGACATGACGGCCTTCCAGGACTGCACCCGCATCCCGCTGGTGCTGCTCAACCAGCGCGATCCCGGCTCGCCGCTGCTGCCGTCGTTTATCCCGGACGACTACGCCAACGCCTTCCAGGTCACTAAACACCTCATCGCCTGCGGGGCGACGCGCATCGCCCACATCACCGGCGAGAGCTGGATGGAGGCCTCGCGCCAGCGTCTGGCGGGCTACCAGGCCGCGCTGCAGCAGGCCGGACTCGCGTGCGACGACGGTCTGGTGCGCCAGACCAACTGGCAGTTCAGCGAGTCCTTTACCGCGACGACCTCTCTGCTGGAACTGGCCGAGCGCCCGGACGCCATCTTCTGCGCCAGCGACTGGCTGGCGATTGGCTGCTATCAGGCGCTGGCGGTGAACGGCGTGCGCATCCCGCAGGACATGCTGCTGGCGGGCTACGACGACCAGAAGATTTCCGAGCAGCTAACCCCGCCGCTGACCAGTATCCAGCTGCCCTACAGCGAGCTGGGACGGCTGGCGGTGGAGTACCTGTGCAATCAGGAAGATGCCGCCACGCACGTGACGCTGGCGGGCAGGCTGAAGGTGCGCGCCTCAAGCCTCGTCTGAGGTAAACACCATGCCCGCATAGGGCTTCTCGCGACACGCCGCCAGCCGCGCGGCGAGGCTGCCCACGTGCAGCTCCAGCTTGTGGCCGTCCGGGTCGAGAAAATAGAACGACGCCCCCTCGCTTTTGTTCTGCTTCCAGACGGTAACGCCCGCCTGCTCAAGCCTCTGCGAGAACGGTTCAAAATCCTGTTCCGCCACGGTAAACGCGTAGTGGGTGTAGTCGCTCTCCTGCGGCGGCACGAACTGGCGCGCCTCATCGTACGACAGGCAGACCCACAGATCGCCGCAGGTGAGATAGGCCCCGGTATTCCAGCGGGCGTGCAAGGTCAGGCCCAGCAGCTCGTGCCAGAAGGTGACGCTTTTTTGCAGGTCGCTGACCGCGAGGGTCAGATGGTTGAGTGATTGCAGCATGACGTGCCCTTTTGTTTTTCGCGCCGGACGTGGTACGGTAAAGAGATGAACATAAACCACGCCGTGCTCACCGTAAACCGCTGGTGGCTGCCTTCTTAAAGGCGGCACGGAGTAGTTTTTCCCATTTTCAGATAGCCGCCGAAAGGCGGCTTTCTCACACCTAAGACCCCTTTCGGCATTACAACGTTAAGGAGTCTTTATGAACACGCCAACCATCCTCACCGGAGATCGCCCAACCGGCCCGCTGCACCTCGGCCACTTCGTCGGATCCCTGCGCCAGCGCGTGGCGCTCCAGCAGACGCACAGCCAGTTTGTGCTGATTGCCGACCTGCAGGGGCTGACCGACAACGGTAGCAACCCGCAGAAGATCCGCGACAACATCCCCGAAGTGCTGGCCGACTACCTCGCCGCGGGCATCGACCCGAACCTGACCACCATCTGCCTGCAGTCCGCCCTGCCCGCCCTCGCCGAGCTGACGATGCTGTACATGAACATCGTCACCGTCGCCCGCGTGGAGCGTAACCCGACGGTGAAAAACGAGATTGCGCAGAAGGGCTTCGCCCGCTCGCTGCCGGTCGGGTTTATGGCCTACCCCATCAGCCAGGCGGCGGACATCACCGCGTTTAAGGCCGAGTGCGTGCCCGTCGGCGACGACCAGCTGCCGATGATTGAGCAGACCAACGAGATCGTCCACAAGATGAACAGCCTGCTGCCCGCCCCGGTGCTGCGCCACTGCAAGGCGATGCTGAGCGACACCAGCCGCCTGCCCGGCATCGACGGCAGCGCCAAGATGTCGAAATCGCTGGGCAACACGCTGCACCTTTCGGCCAGCGAAGAGACGATTCACCGTGCGGTCAGCGCCATGTACACCGACCCGAACCACCTGAAGGTGAGCGACCCGGGGCAGATTGAGGGGAACGTGGTGTTTACGTACCTCGACGCGTTTCATCCGGACAAGGAGAAAGTGGCGGCGATGAAGGCGCACTATCAGGCGGGCGGGCTTGGGGACCGGGCGTGCAAGAACGAGCTGGAGGGGTATTTGCAGGAGCTGATTGCGACGATGCGGGAGCGGAGGGCGGTGTATATGCAGGACAAGGGGGAGCTGATGGCGATGCTGAAGCGCGGAACGGAACGGGCGCAGGGGGTGACGCAGGAGACGTTGAGGGAGGTGAAGGTGGGGCTGGGAGTGCCGGTGTTTTGATGAGGTGAGTTGATTGAGGTTGGGCGGCGGAGTGTGGGATTGGCATGACGCCGCTTAATTGTTTTAGAAAGCGGCTATGAAATATTTCATCCCTGCTTCAGGTTGCATATCTTTCTGATGATGCTCATCAGTAATACGGTAACGACGACCATCATCCCCCCCAACACCCACAGGAATGATGGGTCTGCTTCACCATCAGCAAACCCCAGACCGGTACGATTTAAAAACTCATTGCTGACTTGAGATAAGTAATCGAGCAAACCTCCCAGAGGAAACAGGACGATAAAGAAGGAAGCAATGAGGCACGCCAGGCCAATCAGGATATTATTTTTTAACTTTGCATGAAGCATAATCAGCCCTTCCTGTCACATCAATACGTCCATATGCCATCAACCCTTTACCACCAGGAACACGAATCTTCTTACGTGCAAGCAAAGATTGTCTGACCAGTTGAAAATCAGGGATATTATAGAACGTTATGCATCCCCACGACTCTCCTTCACCATTCGGTCTCAATGGATGAAGTCGAAATGAGCCTCTGTCGACCCCATTTACAAATACGTTATCAGCCATGGTCGATGCATTAAACAAGCCGAACCATTCAGAATGATCGGTCCCGTTCTTGAAGTCTTTTACAAACCGCTCAACCCGATTAGCAATACTGCCTTCCGGCGCATCAACGATCCAGTACGTACCCACAGGTAATGCTGCATTCCTGATAAAGGCGCACTCTGCAATATTGGTTACGGGTTCTATCCCTGAAAAAACGGGAAACGTCCCAACGCCATAAACGTGTAGTTTCAGCCTTCTTCCATCGGCTGAGACATCGTTGTAATCCATCCTACAAATCTGCATAGCAATCCTCCCTGTCGCTTTGCGGAGAATTTTACAACCGATTTATAGAATGCACCAGCGGAGTTAGATAATTCATGTAAAAAACAAAAAATACGGACATGTGTATTCACGTCCGTATTAACTCATCCTTTTACAGGATTAATGAAAGGAGATTTTAGATATTATTCTGCCCGACCATTTCCGCGCTTCACAATAGGTATATCTCCCGTATCATTCAACGCCCCCGGAAACGTTTTTAACCACTGCGCGACTTTCTGCTTATTGATATTCACCACGCTCATACCTTCCAGACATCCCCATAATTCTCTTGTATGCTGTGGAGTAATCACAATGCAGTCTTTCATAGCGCGGATTTTTACTGGCATACCGTTGATAAAGCCTGCACGGGTTAACCAGTCTCCGCCCAGTAGAAGGTATTTCATGTCTATGCGTGCATAGAGTTCACAGCAGGCTGCACTGTCCTGCGGCGTTTCCGCGCGAGGGTGGACGGGCGCCGCGTTGGGCTGGTTGCCGTGCAGACGGCGGGCGCTGTTTTTGCGTACCAGCTCGCAGTTTTCAATCATGCCGGTGAAAGCGTCTGATTCTGTTTTGCAAACAGTAAACTCTGGCTTAAAATTCGTCGCAGCCATTTTCAACTCCTCGATAGTTGGTTGTGGTTAGCGGTATGGGGGTGTTGCAGCACCTTCATATCGCGAATTCTCTCTTTAAATATTCCTTCATACTTCCTTTGCCGTTCGGCGTAATTTCTGGTTCTCATTATACAGGGCTGAATATAAATACAGCGGTTTCTGGTGAGGTAAATTTGGAATTTGCGAGGGGGATTCAGGAATTAGTGTTGTGTGCGGTAAGGTCATGTTTTTGTTGATTGTGGGTTGATTGGTCTGAGTTTTGCGAGCATCATCGCAATTATTTACCTTCTTCCGTAACGCGATGGCTTCCAGCAAAACTCTCGAACAGGCAATTGCCGACATCACTATCTGGCGCAAAGGCGAACAGCGTGCGCCGCATAAGCCTTTATTGCTTCTTTACGTGCTGGCGAACTATCAGCAGGGGCATGCGCGACTGTTTGATTACAGAACCGAGGTCCACGAGCAGTTGCTTAGCCTGTTAGAACGCTTTGGCCCACAGCGGAAGACGCATTACCCAAATATGCCCTTCTGGCGGCTTAAGAGGGATGGCTTTTGGGATCTTCAAAATACCGAGTTCTGTTCAACCACGGGTAGCAAACAGCCACCAGTAAAAGAACTTGTGGAACATAACGTCGCAGGCGGGTTTGATGAAGAACACTTTGCGCTGCTGAGTAAGAACAAAAACCTGATCGGCTCGCTGGCGCAGCAGATCCTTGAAGCGCATTTTCCTGAAAGCATTCAGGAAGAGATCGCTGATGAGATGGGTTTTGATATTCAGCAGATCCGTAAGGTTCGCGATCCGCTGTTCCGTCAGCAGGTGCTGCGTGCTTATAACTATGAGTGCGCAATCTGCGGTTTCAATATGCGGCATGATAATGCCTCCGTTGGACTTGAAGCTGCACATATCAAGTGGAAGCAGTTTGGCGGGCCGTGTGAGATCCCGAACGGACTGGCGTTGTGTGCGATTCATCATAAGGCGTTTGATAAGGGATCGATTGGGCTGGATGAGAGTATGCGCGTATTGGTTTCCGAGGCGGTGAATGGGGGCGGGATTGTTGGGCGGCTGTTCTGGGATTTTGCTGGGAAGCAGATTGCGTTGCCTGTATTAAAAGGGAATTATCCAGGAGAGGGGTTTGTGGAATGGCATCGGAAGGAGGTTTTCAGGGAATGAGTTCGAAGCCCAGACTCGTGCATCAAGGCAAGTCAACTGAATAATAAGTATTTATCAATAAATATGCGGACCATATATAGACAATTGTTTCTTCCCTAAATTCGACGACACAAGAACTTAAAAATTTAAAATTGTTATACGTTATTTCCATCTATATACGCTTCAGCATAACCAATACAATACCTTTCAAGAACAATTTACTACGAGATTACAAATGCAATCAAAGTAGCTTGAATCATTCACATCCTTCCAACCAACCTTAGTTAGGCTATTCCAAAGTGAAAGATACAAAGTTCTTTGTTTCCCTAACATAGAATTGTTCTTAATTAGAGCCTTCATCTCTAATATGCAGTGCTAATAATATTTTATTTCACCTGTAATACATAAAACGAAAGGAAATCCCCACCTAAAAGCGCCCCCCTAATTCTGGTAGATATTATCGGCCATCCCTATTCGTACTTTTACTGATCTTGCATAGCAAGACCATATGAAGTAACTTAGTTGTGAATTATTATATAACGCTTAATAGATTCAAAGTCGCGTATAATGTTAGATATTAAGCAGGACAAAACTCAGACAGGATGTGAAATTTTGACTAAAGCACGCAGTAAGAAATTTGGTAACCTAATAATCAAGACGATGATAGGGTGCTTAATTATTGCCACAGCAAATGCACTTACATTAAAAAACCCATCAATAACTTATTTGATGTCAAAAACTATTTTTTTGACAGGAGCGCTATGGATATCCATCCCTTTAATTATTGCAACAAGAGCTTTATTCCCAAGTGCATCAAATTCCTTTAAGAGGAAATCATGGAGATTGGTAATAAGCACAAGAAGATATTATAAGTTAACTAGAATAAACGAGTTTCTGTTACACACTGGTGCTTTGGGTATATTTATAGTAGGTACGATAAAAGTAATTTTTAACTTTGAAATATCAGCTTTAACTTACCTCACGATTATAGTGCTAAGTTTATCCTTTGCGCTTGATATTTACCACAGAGTTAAATTTATAATTTCTAAAATTTGGAAAGGGTTTGTTGGTAAAGTTGTACTAGCCTTATATGTAGCCATTTCATATATTATCTCAAATTATCTAGCAAGGCATTGGGTGACATACACCACAGGGTTAAACCCTAAATATTATACTGAGTTTATAAATTCATTTAGTATTTTCTTTACTCCAATAGCATATTTATCTATCACCATAATTCTTTGCTTAGTTATAATTATACCAGAATGTATAGGGCTTTTATTTTTGATGTTTTTCAATCCTATAAATGAAAGTTTCATCAAGAGAAGATTCCCTTCACTAGCCATATTGTCAGTGCGATTAAGAACCGGAAAGCGACCTAATAAACTTACACCACTTGAACTTGCACTGCTAAGTTCGAAAGCCATGGTGTTTCGTGTTTTTGGCGCTCCATTTTTCTTGATCACAATTGGTTACTTAATGACTCAAGCAGATCATTTATCAGGAGATTTTTTCGATAAGGCTGGTCGTTTATGGCTGGTAAACTATTATTATCACACTGAGCACAATGGCAATGTCAGTACTATGAGATATTATGATCTTGATAATGCAAAAACATCAGTAGCAATTTTAAAAGGGAGTAGATGGGAATTTTTTACTCTAGATATTTAAACTGACCTGCTACCCGTTGATAAATACTTTGCGATGTTAGTAAAGTCTTCATAAGTCACATAAGCCCCCATGAAGAAGCAATTTTCCGACAAATAGAGCATCTATTTCCTCGACGAGGCCAAAGACGGGGTTTCGGCCCGAGAACTCTGCCGCAAGCATGCTATTTCAGACGCTAGCTTCTATACCTAGCGCAAGAAGTTTGGCGTCATTGAAGTCCCCGAAGTGAAGCGGCTCAAGTCGCTTGAAGAGGAGAACGCCCGCCTCAAGAAGCTTCTTGCCGAAGCCATAGTGGATAAAGAGGCGCTTCAGACGACACTGGGCCGTAAGTTCTGACGACAAGCCATAAGCGGGAAGCCGTGGAAGCAAGTGTGAGGCAACGTGACTATCGCAATGTCGTTAGTCTGCCCCTAGCTGCCTGTCGCTATGAGGTTCAACATCCCGCAGCTGATGCACATTTATCAGGGCGTATCGCAAAACTGGCCCTCGAACGAAGTCGTTTTGGTTAAAGGTGCAGGAGGGCATTCGCGTCAACCACAAGCAGGTATACCGCATATACCACCTAAATGACCTGAGTGTGAAGCACAGAGCCTGGCAACTGAGCCACCCATATCTTTGCCCGCAACTACGGCCACCAATAACCGCGCTGGCGCTTAAACACAGTCAGCCATAAGGAGAAACTTACGTTACCACACTGAGCTTTTGAGACCTGTCAGGCAAATAAATCCGCCTGGCAGCAACGCAGGGAAGAACTGACGCAGGCCGAACAGGCATATCGCGAACAGCTTGCCGGTAACGGTCACAGCGGCCGGAGCCTGCAAATGCTGCGCGAGAATTTCGACGTGAAAAAGTGGGAAATTAATCAGGCTACCAAGCGTTATATCCGCTCGCATGAGGAGGTGCAGCGCATCAGCATCCGCGACCGTTTAAATGATTTTATGCAGGCGCACGGCGCGGAGCTGGCCGACGGTGATAAAATTAATTATTCGGCGCAGGATAGTGACTTTTTAACGGCCATTGGATTCAGGCATGATGCGGCTTCGCGCGATGATAATCGTGAAAAATTCACACCTGCATAGATCCTGAATTACACCCGCTGCCGTGCAGAACTGGCCGCGTAAAAGATCTTACAAAATCTTCTAAAATCCCGCCATTTTCCGCAAAAAAGCCATGCATGCATAAGATGCATGGTTTTGCATGCGTTTTACCGAAACTGAATACTCCTCCAGCGCCAGCACTGGCGCGCCCTGAGGCCGGTCATGCACCTGCATTAAAAGCGCCCCCTTAAGCGGGCAGGCGTGGCGGGGAGAGCATTGAGCGTTGGAGTAATAATCAATTATTTTCTCGATCTCTGTTTGCCGTTGGGCTGCGCAAATTCGCGAGAATGCAGGATAGGAATGGTGTTATTTGAGTAGGTTAGCGGGCCTCTAATGAGTTCTGGTCAAATGGAAGAAAATGCTGCCCGGGGATGACAAAAATCCGTCATTTTTGGTATCAAATACCTACTTCAGATTTTGTACATACATATGTAGACAGATATCAGTCCAGAAGTATATTCTCATAAATAATCTAAACTAAGCATCCAAAAACCATAGGGATTTATAAATGCAATTTTACTTCCATGAAGTTGGCATAAAAGGAGCAGAGAGTGCGTTCCCCAAAACAGTTTATAAAAAAATAAAGACGGAGAATATTGCTAGTTTCACTAGTAATCCAGAACATACCCAGAAACTTTTAAACGAGGAATTCAGTGATGGATTTTGCAACGTATGGGGCGTACCCAAAGGAGCTGCAAGCATAATAAATAAAATTCAAATTGGTGATATTGTCTTGCTTGTTAGGACAAGAGCTAAGGATGGAGATATACCTATATTATGCAAAATAAAATTTATATTAAATGAATCATCACCTGAGTTGTCAAAATCATTATGGGGTGATGAACGCTTTCCTTTAATATTTTTATTTGAATGTGAAGTAATTAGCTACACATGGAAAGAGTTAGTGAATGATTTAGGGTACAGTCATAAATTTCGCCCAAACGGTAGCATTTATAGAGTTATGGAAGAAAGGCTAATCATTCACAATGGTGCAGATGGATATTTACGTAAATTAAGAAAGTCAACATATAGCAATGATTTAAAAAGTGAGGTTTTATTTTCGGAAGGGTTGCAACAAAGAAGAGAAATTTCTTTTTTCTCTAGAAACCCACGGCTTGTTTCGATAGCAAAAGAACTACATGGATATCGCTGCCATGTTTGCGATTTCGATTTTGAAGAGTACTACGGTGATATAGGAAAAGAATTCATAGAATGTCACCATTTGAATCCACTGTCTGAAAATAATTCAGAGAAAATAATTCAGACTCATCTAAAAGATGTAATTACCGTTTGTTCTAATTGTCATAAAATGATCCATAAAAGAACCCCTCCCTTCAGCATTGAAGAAATAAAATGCAAAATTAAAAAAATAACCCCGTAAGGGGTTATTTTACATTCGAAGCAGATACTTTATTAGGTCTTGCATCAATCAAAACTAACTCCTTACTTTCCTTAACCCCTAGTTCTTTGAACACTTTAATTAGCTTAGATAGTTCTGTATCGTTAAAATACAAAATCACCTTAATAGATTTTTTAGTTTCATTCGCAGACTCGTAGACTTTTACCTGATTTGCTAGATTCTGCTTTAGCTTAGAATTACTGGCTAATTTAAACTCGACCAACGTTTTGTCTTTGGAGCCTCGGGAAATTTTGTAATCCACTGGCCCTCTACCATTATCAACTTCGCTGTTAACGTCCGAAATACTAGCAAACCATGTCAATCGAAACATTAACTGTAAATCAGCCTCTCGTTTAACAGGTACACCATTCAAGTAGAAGACTTTATATCCGTTGTTATTTTCGATTACTTGTTTAAGATAGCTAACTCGTTTATAAGTTTCTTCGAATGTATCATCCTTTGCATGAAAGAAGCCCTCATTTCTTTCAAAAATCATATTAACTAAAAGCTGGACAGCTTCAACATATCTACGCTCAGTTTCACTGACCTTTGCATCGCTCTCGCGATTAGCCCCATTTGGGTTCTGTTCTTTATAACGGATATAATAATCTATAAAGCTAGGGTAGTTCTTTATAGTTAAATCCGCAGCTAGCTCTCTTTCTTTTTTCTTTGGCTCATCAGGCAAACATCTATTAAAGTAATCTGATAGCTGACCACGTAATTGATCATTAGAGATACTTTCACATATATCTCGAAAATCCTCTATCATTTCATTTCTGTTAATCCAAGTTTCATCTTTTGTAAGTATATCTCTTGGTGTTAAAAGTACATAATCTCCATCATATGTTGGTAGTGTGAACTTCTTTGACGACCAGCTTCGCGTTTCATAATTAAATTCGACCTTCGCCACCAAGTGCTCTGCGAGATATTTTTTATCTATATTATCCTTAGCAAAATCTTCAGTGTATTTTAATAGAAAAGATTTAATTAAGTTCGTGGTAAAATCACTGACGCTGTCCTTCCCAACGCCTTCTTTAATTAAGCACAACTTCTCAAGGTGACTACCTTCCGTTATTTCTTCCTTGCCAAAATTTTGCAGTATACTAGAGAATGAATTGTTTAATGATTTTGCAAAATCAATACCAAGGCCACTACCACCATTGCCAACAATACTATAACCTAACCAGTTTTGCTTTACCTCGGGGAATAAAAACCAACTTTTGATCAAGCCGCTATTCAACTCACCGTGTTGAGAGCGGTCTCGTAAAAAAGACACATACTTTATTATACTTTGATGCAGCAATTTATACTTTTCATTATTGAACAATAAAAATGGATCTATAAACAATGGTAGGTCATTAATTAACGAAATATTGAAAGCACCATAATCTTTTATTTTTTCTGGTGCAACATTAAAAAAATCCGAGAAATATATTCTTAATTTAGGCATGGTAATTTCCTTAGAAAAAAATTATGTCCAGTAAAAAAAACCATAACTACATTACGCTTCATTCCGCATACATTTCAAGTCGGGTGTGAGCGCTAACTCAGAGAAACGTGATGATGATTACATAACACCCCACATAGTTTATGTTTGTGAACTAGTTCGATTTAGCATAATCGTAAGGTGAACATATATTTCTTTGTTTGCATTTAAGTAATCACCCCGCCACTGCAACATCAGCCTCCGCTCATCTAAATGCTCAAAAGTGTGGAAATAAGCCGCTCGTACACTATTACGTTTTGAGTGGCTTAACTGACGCTCTATCGCGTCATCGCTCCATAACCCTGACTCACCTAAAGCACCACGCGCCATCGTTCTAAAGACATGCCCACATACTTCAGTTTTCTTATCGTAGCCCATTTTTCTGAGAGCACTATTTTGTCAGTGGGGCGTCGGTATTTATGCGCCAGTATTTAGAACCCTTGGCCGAAACCTCAAGATACAAACCGCCGCCATCGGCCATTTTGTAGGTTTTGTCTTTTGGCTTTGCGGTCTCGACCTGTCTGGCGTTGAGCTTCATTTGGGGGCACATTTCTAATCGAAGTTAAGATGCCCCCAACTATGCCCCCAATGACATCCGGATTTCAACGGACTATCTCGGACGACTCAGGACGTAAAAATCGCTGCAAGCGTTGATTATAAAGGGTTTGATGGACTTTCTCGGATGGTCTTGGAAGTACTAATGGTGCGAAGGCCGGACTCGAACCGGCACGTATTTCTACGGTTGATTTTGAATCAAAGCGATCGGGTAACTTAACCTACTAACAAATCAGCGTTTTTACAGTGAAGTCCTTTTCAGACAACGAAAAAGGCACTGGTTATGAAAAACGCAGATGCACCTGATTTACCAACACTAATAGCCGCCATTCTCTCCACCAAAGGCGGCGTGGCGAAAACCACCGACACGGCTAACCTCGGTGGCTATCTGGCCGATCAGGGACTGAAAGTCCTGATGATTGACGCCGATATCCGCCAGCCGACGCTCAGCAGCTATTACCCTCTGGATAATGAAGCCCCCGGCGGGATCTACGAGCTTATCGCGCAAAACGAGCTGGATCCAGCCATCATCATCTCGCACACCTCCATTCCCGGACTGGATATCATTATCTCCAACGATCCGCGCGGCGAACTGATGAGCCTGCTTCAGGCTGCGCCCGACGGCGTTATCCGTTTGCGCCATCTGGTACGCCAGATAACCGGTTATGACGTCATCCTGATCGATACCATTGGCGCGCGTACCATCGCGCTGGAAATGGTGCTGTTAGCCAGCGATCTCATTATCTCCCCGGTACTGCCGGAAATGCTCTCTGCACGCGAGTTCCTGCGCGGTACGCTGCAAATGTACCGGGATCTCCAGCCCTTCACCCGCTATGGCATCCCGCTACCGCCGCTGAAAGCGGTGATCAACAAGCTCGACCACACCAACGACGCCCGCGAAATTCATCACAACCTGCTTCAGGTTCTTCAGCACAAACAGAAAGAGCAGGAGCTGTTGGTGCCCACCGAAATCCTGATGACGCCGGTTTATGCCAGCGTGGCCTATCGTCGTGCGGCATCGCTGGGTATGCCGGTGCATCGGCTGGATGCTGCCAGACCGAAAGGTCGCACAACACCTTGCGCCGCCGAAACCATGCAGATGCTGGCAAAAGAACTGTTCCCGCAGTTTCTCGCCCTGCCCCATCAACAGATGGAGGGCATCGCATGAAACGGAAAATCTGGCGGGCATTTTGCTCTTATTACGCCCAGCATCCCTTTGAGCAAGACGATGAAGTGATCGTGTTCTTTGAAGCTGCCGATCGTGAAGAAGCGCGGGAAACGCTGCCGGTATTAATGTCGCTGCTCTGGCATATCTCGCCGGAAAAGGTTGACTGCTACAACCTGGAGGATGAGAACGAGCTACGGGATACGTCCGGTTCACTGACATCCCCCAGAGACTGGCCGCTGTTTGAAATCGGCTGGTCCAACAATAAGCCGCTCTACTCCAGTGATTTACCGCTTTTACTGCTACCGCCACATCAACAGACCCGACTGTGGGAAGCCTTTCTGGCCTGTCAGGAGGGTAATCGAGATGAGTAAGCGCAAGCGGCCACAACCGCCCCACTCCGTCGAAGCGGAACAATCGGTGCTCGGTGGGCTGATGCTGGATAACGATCGCTGGGATGACGTCGCCACGCAGATTTCCGCGCAGGATTTCTTTATCTCCGCGCACCGGACGATTTATTCCCATATGCAAACCCTGGTCGAACAGGGAAACCCTATCGACCTGATCACCCTGAGCGAATCGCTGGAACAGAAGGAGCAGCTCGAACAGGTGGGCGGCTTCGCCTATCTGGCAGTACTGTCCAAAAACACGCCCAGCGCCGCCAACATCATTCCCTATGCGCAGTACATCGCCAGCTACGGTGAACTGCGCCAGCTCCTGTTATTAGGCAATGAACTGAGCGATATGGCAGGCCAGCCGCGCAGCAATGTTGCCGACGTACTGAACTTTGCCGAACAAAAGCTGTTTGCCATTGCTCAGTCGCATCAGGACGGCGGCCTGACCGATATCAGCGCCTGCTTTGACAACGTGCTGGCAGGTATCGCTCAGCGCTATGAGGCCGAGCGCGGTAGCCTCAGCGGCACACCATCCGGGCTGGAACAGCTCGATGCCCTGACCTGCGGCTTCCAGCCTGCCGATCTGATTATCGCCGCCGCTCGTCCCTCGGTCGGCAAAACCGCCTTCGCCCTGACGCTATGCGTGAACGCGCTAATGCTGCACCCTGCTCAGCCAGTGCAAATCTACAGCATGGAGATGTCGGCGGAACAGCTACTACTGCGTCTGGTTTCTCTGATTGGCCGCGTCTCGCAAACCCGGCTACGCAGTGGCGATCTGAGTGATAACGACTGGCAGCAGATCGGCATCAGCGCCAACGTTCTGATGGCAGAATGGAAAGATCGCCTGCTGCTCGACGATTCCGGGATCCTCACCCCATCACTTCTACGTAGCCGGGCCAGACGATCGCTGCGCCAGCATGGGATTCCCTCGCTGATCGTGGTCGATTACCTGCAACTGATGCGCTGTGGCGGCGCGGAAAATCGCAATCAGGAGATCTCGACGATCTCCCGCTCGCTGAAAGCGCTGGCGAAGGAACTAAACTGCCCGGTACTGGCGCTGTCGCAACTTAACCGAGCGCTGGAGTCACGTCTTAACAAGCGCCCCTGCAACGCCGATCTACGCGATTCCGGCTCTATCGAGCAGGATGCCGACGTGATCTTATTCCTCTATCGCGACGAGCTGTACGATCCCAACTCGCTGGATCGGGGCATAGCTGAAGTCATTGTCAGCAAACAGCGCAACGGCCCAATAGGCACAGTGCGAACCCGATTTATCAGCGATCAAACCCGCTTCGAATCGCTCAGCCAGCAGGGAGTCGGGTCATGAACAACAAGCTGACTTCGACGGAACTTCAGTCCCGCCTGCTACAGGGCAATTTTGATCGGGGAAAATCGCCCGATGAACGGTTCGCCGATCCGCTGACGGAAACCTCGATGATCGTCACGCTGGAGCAGCTTCGCCCTTACGATCTCAATCCGCGACTGATGCGTAACCCCAGCTATGACGACATCAAGGAATCGATCCGTCGTCGCGGGCTGGACACGCCGCCGCCGATCACCCGTCGTCCCGATCAGGAGTGGTTCATCATCGCCAACGGCGGCAATACCCGCCTGTCGATCCTCAATGAACTGTGGCGCGAAACGCATGATGAACGTTTCTGGCGCATTCAGTGTCTGTACAAACCGTGGGCCGGTACATCCGATCAACCCATGCTGGGCGAACTGCGCTGCCTAATAGGCCATCTGGCAGAAAACGATCTACACGGCAAGCTCAGCTTCATCGAGCGGGCGCTGGGGATCAACAAAGCGCGGGAGCTGTACCAGCAGGTGGAAGAGTGTCAGCTTTCACAACGGGAGCTGGCGGAGCATCTGAAGAACGACGGCTACCCCATTAATCAATCGCATATCAGCCGGATGGAACAGGCGCTGGAGTACCTGCTGCCCAGCATCCCCGAAGTGCTATATGCGGGAATGGGCCGCTCGCAGGTGGAAAAGCTACTGTCATTGCGGGCGGCATCATTACATCTCTGGCAGCGTCATGCCGCCGAAGACGTCGGTTCCTTTGACGATCTCTTTTCCTCTGCGCTGTCGCTGTTCAACGACCAGCCTGAAGATTTCGCCATCGAGCGGGTACAGGATGAGCTGCTGGGGCTGATGAGCCAGCAACTGAACGTTGACTACAACCTGCTGTTGCTGGACGTCGATCCCTCCGAGCAAAAACGTCAGGCCGTGCTCGGCCCTACACCTGAACCACCGCCTTATGTTCCACCGGAAGAACCTGAGCCACGCCCGATAACGCGCAGGCGTAAACCTGAAACAGAGGAAGAGGACATTGGCGCACCAGCACCTCTGCCTGAGCCAGAAGAACCACCATCGCTCTTATGTGAAGGAACCGAACCCGTTACGGATATCTGGCGCATCCCACAACTGTGGGATACCACGGAGTCCTTACGATCGGTCAGCGATCGCCTGGCTTGGGATCTGGCTGAACATTACGCCATCGATGATCGGGTGATTTCTGACGCCGACATAAATGGCATTGGCTTCCAGGTGATGCCATTCGCATCAGATCACCCCATGTTCACCCGACCACAGTCACGCGCCTGTTGGGCGCTGCTGGCGGCGCTCAACGAGATCCCGCTGTCGGAAGATCTGGCTTCTGCGCTGACGCCCACGCTCTTTTTTCAACGTGATGCAGACGGCTTCTTCTTCAGCGATGAATTTCTTATTAAAGCATTCCGGCTGATCCGTATTGTCCGCCGGATCAAAGAATTACAGCAGGAGGCACAACATGCTGCCGACGATTAATCAGGCCGTTTTGTCACAGGTGATACAAGCCCTAAAGGACGGCAATGTGCGCTATTGCGAAGCGCTGGGCTTTGACCGCGAGGAGCTGAACGAACTGAACGCCCTGACCTTTGAGGAACTGATGCACATGGGCAACACCTCGGCGCAGTTCCTGAAAATCACCATCAACCATGACGTGCTGCGCAAAATGTTGGTTCAGGTACGCCAGGAACAAAAATTCCAGCAACTGGTCGGCCAGGCGGTGCAGCTTGGCGGCTCAATAGCGTTAATCAGCCACTACTTTGGTATCTCGACCGCTGAAATCAGCGCCCGCCGTCGGCTGATGGGCATCCACGTTCGTCAGGGGCGCAATCAGGTGCCCGGCGAAGAGGAAGAAGCCGCGCTCTGGAATCGCTGGCAGGAGATCAAAGTGGATAACATCGACTCTATACCGGCACTGGAAGCCATGATGCTGCTGGCACAGGAACGTTCGCTCTCACTGACCGTGGTCTGGAATCTGATCCGCCAGTGGGAAAAAAGCTGAGTGACTGAGGGGAAACTCATGACACCGTATATCCAGGCGCTGATCAACATGACCGGCGACAAACTCCAGCAACGGATGCAAAAGGATCCGGGAACCGCTTCCGATAGCCTGCTGTTTATGGGCAATCAGCATGACACGGTTCCGCGTCGCCTGTTGCAGGATCCGTTGCTATCGCCCAGAGATAAATTCGCCTGGCAGGTGATCCGAATGCAGGCGCAGGACAACGGCGGCGCGGTATTCCCCTCCTACAGTGAATTACAGGTGCAGCTCTCGAACCGCCCGCAGGATGAAAAAGCCTCGCGCAGCACCGTCAGCCGGGCATTGCTGATGCTACGCCTGACGCGCTGGCTCAGCCTGTGCCATAAGGCGCGGGATCGGGTATCAGGGCGCATCCTTGGAAATATCTATGCGCTACACGATGAACCGCTGAGTGTACTGGACGCCGTGCGCTTTGATGCCAGCTATCTTCATTTGCTGGAGCAGTGCTCGCGACATGAAAACAAGGCCATACGCGCCACTGCGCAAGGCATTTTGTACGATATCCGCCAGGACACCAGCCTGCGCTATTTATCCTCGCGTATAGAACTGCTGGAAGAACGCGCCCGCTGGCAGCAGCGCCAGTCTCCTGAGGAGACTAAGCCAGAAACGTCCGGTCTCAATACGGTACCAGGCAAAATTTCACCAGGTACCGAATCGGGACTAAGCCGGAAACCGGGGCCCGACGGCTTAGTCTCAAATCAGGACCAGGCTTCTGTACGTACTGTACCTACAGATATTTGTAATAGTACTACCGCGCGCGCGAACAACTCGCCACCAAACTGGCCGCCGGAAATTCCGTTAACCCATCCCGAAAAACAGCTTGTCTTGCAGACCATGCAGAACCTGCCGCCCCCGCTGCGCCAGGACGTACTTGATGACGCAGCTCAACGCGTTGCCCGTGGCGGCATACAAAACCCGCTCGCTTATCTGTTGGCGACGCTGCGCAAAGCGCAGGAAGGTGAGTTTAATCAGTATCGGCGCGGCAAAACGACGGTGCCGGAGTTTGTGCCGCCAGTGCTTTCAGAGCCGGAAATACCGGCTGAACCGCGTAAAAAACGGGATATCAGTAAGTTGGTTGCTGAGATCAGGGCGCAGTGTCTGGGGAGTGGCTGATGTTGTGACGGCTTCATCGATTTCTGCTCATATGTTTATAAAAACCACTTTTATCGACATATGGTCGGAACGTGTCGATGGTATAAACATATTGCGGCTATATGTTTAAAAAAATGCATTTTATCGACATGTAAGTGCAGCCCACAACCACACCAGCTATAACAGTGCAGGTAACGAGAGGCGTCTGTTGTTTTCCCTACAAGCAACAGATAGTCAAGAACGTTTTTTGAACTAAAATTTGACGATTTTTAATTTTATGATTATTATAATCGTAAAGTTACTTCGTATTCCTTCCTGAAAAACGAAGTATGGAGGTGGTATGAATACACAGTTAGTTGAAAGAGAAAGAAAAAAACCGGCGTCCTCATTTAATCCTAACGAAATCATAGCGAACCGGGTCGGGCACATCGTTTCTTCAGTGTTTGCAGATTTTGATGATAAATCTCTGGCGTCCGAAATCCTGGTGCTGGAGGATCTGGATTTGCTGGTATATGTCGTGGGTGCTTATCTGCAAAAGAAAACGCGGATGAGCGAACGTGAGATGGATATGTTCAAAGCCAGGATCCAGTCAACAGTCAGGTTCTATCAGAAGCTGGATAAACTGGGCGGTACGATTAAGGCCAAAGAGGTTAGTGAGTTACTGGGAGTAACCCGCCAGACCGTTAACAATCAGGTTAATAAAGGCAGGCTCATCGCGTTGCGTCGTGGCGGAGACTATCTGTTCCCGAGCTTTCAGTTTAAAGGGGCTGGAATGCTTCCTCACCTGGAAGATATCCTGCAATGCCTGCCACAGGAAACTGATGCGATTACAAGAGTTTCTTTCCTGACCAGCCCTGTTCGCATAGATGACAAAGGTACAGCAAAAACACCGCTTGAAATCCTGCAAAAGGATCCATCGGATCAGGAATTGATGATCTTACGCCGTGAAGCAAATCTTTTTGCTCATCACATGGCTTCATAAAAATGGTTCGCCAGCCTGGGTGGGTTGGTGAACCATGTCAGCGTTAAAGCGTCACGTCGAAGTGCAGTATCTTCACAAGCATTTCTTCTGCTGTAATGTCCTTATAGGGCCAGCCAACAGGCAGTGATTGATGCTCGGTATATTTACTGAGTGGTTCGGATGCCAGAGTTTCAAACAACTCCCCTTCCTCTGGTTCGAACACAGCAAGACACATTCCCGTGAGATAATGCCGGCTCGCATAGTAGATACCCTGAAAATTGCGCCCTGGATAATTTGCCAGGTAACCAGTAATGGCTTGCGTCAGCGAGTAATCAACACCTGTTAGTTGATCCGCTGTTAAATGCAACATTGACGCAAGTGTTGCCATATCAACCAGTATCAATGGGGATTTCGGGTGCAGCGTATACATATGTGCAATATCCAATGCATCCCCAGATATTGCGAAATCTCCATTGGCGTGGTGGTACATTCTGCCATAGCTTTCAGCCAGCGCTGTCAGGCTATTCTCTGCAAAGTAACAAACCCCGGTTTTACCAGACAGGTCGTTATAACGCCCCATTTCTTCTGGTTTCGTTGGTTTCCCGTAATGTTCCGCCGAAGCGTAATATTTCCCTTGAAAACGTTTCACATCAAGGTCAAAACCAAATACAGGTAACTTTCCATCGAGGCAGATTCGAGCCAGTTTTTCTAAAACTACGTTGTGTTTTTCATCAGAGATACTTCCCATAGAGTTAAAATCCTTATCAAGTAACGGTTGATAGCCATAAGCTTCACCTTTGGTTGTGGTTGATTTTTGTTCAGTACATGTGCTTGCCCATGTACTGCTTTTCTGCTCGCAAGCAGACTCATAATCGTTACATAATTACTCAGTAACGTTAAGATTTTTAATGTTATTTTTGATGTTAAGAAAAGCAAGGATGGGGGGTATCGACTATCGACAAGAACTATCTAATGCCCCCTATTAGGTAAGCCATAGATATTAATCACAGTATTCATTCTATTTTCCGATGCTTTTACTGATTACAAGCTGCTTTCAGGCATTACGCTCAACCGGCTGTAAAAGCTGATTGCTTCATGCTTTCCAGTTCCATAGCATGGGCCGTTGTTTAGATAGTTTTACAGCCTATAAGCTGTTTTTAAACAATACACCCTATAGGCTGTAAAAAAGACGATTCATCTAATGAACCCTACTCATTTGCCGAACTGCAACTGGGAAATAATTAAATTTAGCCTCTTAGCTCAATCCCCCATTTCAAGTTTTTCGCGCGAAAAACTTGAAAAAAACGTGTGAATCAATTCTAACGCCAGATGATTAGGCCAAGAGCGACAAATAAGGGAATTTATTTATCTCTACACAAAAGACACTTTTATGTGTCCTTTGTGTAGAGATAAACGGCAAAAATAAGCTTTGATGCCAGTGGCATCATATCAACATCTATCAATCCACCACCAATCAATAGGTAAAAGGGTGATGCCACTGGCATCACATAAACACCAATCAATCCATCATCAATCAATAGGTAAAAAGGTGAGTAACGTTCCGGTGAACTCACATTTTCAAATTTTTTCAGCCATGTAGCATCGTGGTCATGTTTATTCCCTGAGGCAAAAACATGGCCATTCACCACACGACCACGCAAAAAATTCAGCATGTCCATGAGTGGCGCGCCAGCGGCCTTACCTAGCTTCAGTATTGTCGCCTGCACGGCCTTTCCTCTCACACTTTTCACGAGTGGCTTCTCCTGCCGGATGTCAGCGTACCTGTCGCTGAGTATCCGGTGCTGTTGCCCGTCTGTATTCAGCCGTCTCCTGATCCCGCCCCGGTTGGTAGTGTCATCACACTCCATCTTCCCGGCGGCTACCGTATCGACTGCCGGCCCGCTCAGCTTCCTGACGTTCTCCGGGCGGTGAAATATAGAACGGGTCAGTGCTGTCAATGTGAGTTTACCGGAACGTTACGTACGAAATGTAATATGGGGATTTATAAAGCAGATGTTAATCAACTGCCATGAATATAACTAATTATAAATTAAGAACTAATTATACCTTTGACCTGTTTGTATGGTTCTGTGAGCGATTAATGTCGAATCGATAGCCAGAGCTGTGCCGATGCTAACAAAATGGCTCAGGATGCGTTACAGATCGTCTGAACCAATTTATAATTAAAAGGTTGTTAGCGTTCAACAATTTGTTTTTAAATGAAAAATAAATTATTGAGCATACTTTCATCTCACAAACAGGTGAACCTGTAGGCTGATTTGCGTAAGACTACGTTTAACTATACCTTAAGAAGTATCCACTTCTTGATTTTGTCATAATTTTTATGTGAAAATCATGAAGTACCCATCTTAGAGATTTCATTCATGAACGTACCTCAGTGCAAAATCTTCTCACAACAGGACACCCAGTCCCTTCTGGTTCAAATGGGGATTGATGAACAAGATGTTACTGATGCCTTAACTGCTGCATTGTACGAAAGGCGTCGAACCACAAAACTGCATCCTGTCATTGATGGCGGTTTTCGCTTCTGGAGTGAACTGGTAGCATCGTTACGCAGTGTATTAATTGCTAAAGATAATGGCTGGACCATGGTTCGGCAGAATCGTATGGAGCTAGTATCTAACCCATCATGTGGTATTAACTTGATTATCACATCAGGGGATAAAGATACGGGCTTGGTTGATGGATGGCCTAAGACCAAAAATGCAAAGGGTGAAGCCACCATGAGTATCGTGAGTAGTAACTCCGATACGATCGAGATGTTTCCTGCGGAACATCCAATGTCCTCAACCGATGGATTAGCTCCTGTTACATCTGTTGACGGTACTAAAACTTACATCGTTCTTTACTACTATGATGCAGGTAAGAAAGAAATTCGGTGTGAAATCTCATTCCCGGTTGGAATGAAAGTGGTTAATGGATTCGCTAAAGTGAACTTCTGGAGTGAACGGCTAATCATAAGTGCCCTGCCATTTGATGGCGCGGATATCTTCCCTGAAGAAGATTTCACCGATGATGTATCTATTTCTATTGATATGAAATGAACATAAACAATGCAGATAACAAGAGGTTATTTAACCCAAGCCGATTGAAACTGGCTCGAATCAGACGAAAGTTGACTTTGAAAGAGCTGGCCGAAGCTACGGGGCTATCCTCGCGGATCGTTATTGAGTATGAAAAAGCGTACTGCCTGTACGAGCCAACCCCAGCAACAGTTTCGGCTTACTCTCAGGCGCTGCGCTACCCTGAGTCATTTTTCTTTGGTGATGATCTCGAAAGCATAGATCCATCCACGGTATCTTTTCGCTCCCTAAGAAAAACAAAAGCGGCCGATCAGCATGCAGCTATTGGTGCTGGTGGACTTGGGGTTATTGTTGCCAGCTACTTTGATGCAAAATTCAAGCTTCCAGCACCAACACTTCCGGATATGAGAGGGACGGCTCCAGAAGCTGCAGCGGAAGCTCTGAGAGAAGAGTGGCATCTTGGGAAGAAAAGTATTTCCAATATGATCCACCTTCTGGAAAAACATGGAGTAAAGGTCTTTTTCCTATCAGAGAACACGGCAGATATTGACGCATTTTCTTTCTGGAAAGGTAATGTCCCCTACATCTTTTTGAACACAAAGAAAACGGGTGAAAGGAGTCGATTTGATGCAGCACATGAATTGGGACATTTAGTCATGCATCGCCACCATGATGTTCTACAAGGTGTAGACATAGAAAAGGAGGCAGATGCTTTTGCGTCAGCGTTCTTAATGCCAAGGGAAAACGTCCTTGCGATTAAAATGGCAGTGCCTACTCTGGACAAAATAATTCAGCTTAAATCGCACTGGATAGTTTCTGCGTTCGCACTCATTGTCCGTATGAGAAATCTGGGGGCTTTATCTGAATGGCAGTATAACAGCCTGATACGCGATGCTTCCGCAAGGGGGTATCGCTATGGGGAACCTGGTGGGATCGAAAGGGAAAGATCTCTCGTGATTGAGAAAGTTTTGTCAATGCTTCAGGCCGAAGGTGTGACATTACCAGTAATGTCTCGAAAGTTGAATATTCCTCTCGATGAGCTCTCCAGTTTGCTGTTTGGTTTTGGCTCCATCAGTGGCGGAGGATTCTCATCCTCCGCACCGTCACCACCACTTCATCTTGTTTGAAATATAGAAAGCGCAACGCAATCAGGCATTGAAAGATGCCTGATTCAATTGAGGGAGTTTCTCTCAATTAGACCTAACGGTAATGACCATTCCCAAATTTTAGTACCAGCTCAAGCGACTGCTGCATCAAAGCATCAGGGACTCCTGATGGAAGTGTGGAAGCCATATCTGGGAAACTTATTGCAAATAAACGAGCTGTAATGTGCGGTATGGCGTCACTGATATTGTCCTCTGCATGCTCAAGTTCAATTGCAACATTGATGATGTCCATCGCTTCAATTTTTGCAGGGCCTTTGACCATCTCAACAATGTTATGAGCAAGGGATAATAATTTCATATTTATAATCTCGGAAGATAAGGAAACGTTAAAGTTAGCAGAATAGGCTAACTTGTATGCGTGATAACCATCCGCAATAAACGGTTTGTTTTTGTTTATTATTGATTCAGAATATTTTTATGGGGAATGCTGGGGCAGGCTATCAGCAGAGTCAGAGTCAGTATCACGCTCTTACGGTTACTCAGCTCCGATACGGAATGATGGAGCACCTAGGCATCAAATACAGCTTGGGCGCTATCCAGTACTAAACCCAATGGGCGGCCAGTCGACCATCGTCGGCAAAGCAACGAACCAGGTTTGATTTTTTCACCAATAGCGCTACATCGTCGACGTACTCTTTGGTTAATGGTGCTGGCGGTGTACTTCCTCCTGCGCAGCAGTTGTGCGCAAACGGTCCTCGTATGCAGATAGCGCTATACCCCTGCACATTACTCAGTGTGTAGGAGGAAAGGTCTGAAGCGCTTGAACTTGCTCTATTTCAAACTTATTTACGGTTATTTCATCTTCCCCAAGATATGTGCTGTGGGGATGAATGCCAGCCAGTATGGAGGAGGCTGGAACCCATGCTTTAAGTAACACCCCTCCGGAGCCAAAAGAGTTAAAACTCCTTGCAAACGGAAGGGCCTTCTCTTCCTGTGCCATCCAGCAAAAGCCTATTACTCCGGCCTGATAACAGTCCAGGTTCTCACCTCGATATAGGCATAGACCTGACTCTACCTTAAGTGGAGGAAGTAGCGCCTTGAGGATTTGCAGTAGCAGTTCGTCATCATTCAAACGTGAGCGCATAAAATGCCCCCTCTCAATCCAGAATAGGTGAAATGCGGTCTGCACCTCATTGGTGAGCTTCCCTTGTATGCGGCTGTTCCTCACAAATTCGGCCCATTTACCACTTTCATAGATGGTTTCCAGCAGCAATTGTGCCTCTGTTGGCGGTTTTCTTGGTTCATAGCCTTTAAATATTTCATCCCACTCGATGTCCATGCCAGCCCCTAAATTCATCTCATTTTGACTCAGAATAATACTCAACCAATAGACAATAGAGTGATACAACTGGCATCAATACCCCACCACATTCAGCTAAAACTTCCGCGCCCCATATACAAAACAACCTGTTCGCCCTTTCTGGATTTCCCCAGACTCCAGCACAATCGCTGCCAGGAGATCCCAATGAAACTCGCGCCTTACCTGATAACACTGATGCTGCCGTTTATCTCGTTGTCTGCCAGAGCGGATTACCATACCCAGATTAACGCCGGAAATACTGTTTCTGGCGATATCGTTGATGGCTCAAAGGGTAATCAGCATGTTTATGGCACGCTGACGGATTCCACCATCACTGGCCCCTACGCCTATAGCTACGTTGGCGATGGCGGGCAAACCAATCACATCACCGTTACCGATCATGGTGAGCTGTTTCTGGAACCGGGCGGCAGCGCTTATGACACGCAGATAACCGCCGATGGTGTTCTACAGGTGAATGGTTATGCTGAAAACACCTATGTGGATAGTGGCGGACGGGTTTACGTTAACGCCGGAAATAATGGCGTTGAAGATCCAGAACAAGGCGGCCAGATTGTGAATACCACGGTTGGTGCAGGCGGCCTGGTCGTTAATCGATATGGCATCGACACAAATACTGTCGTGGAAGCTGGCGGCGAACTGGATACCGGCTGGAATTACGCTTATGAAACCCGCAATACCGCTATTTCCCGAAATGCCGTTATACAAAACGGTGGCATCCAGCAGGTCAGCAACGGCGGGACAAGCGAAGGTAGCCAGGTCAACGATGGCGGCACATTAATCGTCACCGGCACATGGCACTACAATGTCGTCACCGACACTCAGCCTTCAGCCTGGTATCGCGGCACCGCTAATGACACAGTGGTTTACGGCGTGATGCAAAATCAGGGCGGACTCGATGAAAACACCACAGTTCAGTCCGGTGGGCAATACACACTGAGCGGTTATGGTCTCTCCCACCAGCTCACCGTAGCACAGGGCGGCAGCGCCCAAATAAATGATGGTGCTCTGGATAGCTTCTGGCTCTATGGGCTGATGAACATCAGCAGCCAAGCAACGCTGACAGGTACTGGCACAGTGGGTAGCAGTGGCGAGCTGGTACTTAACGAAGGCGCAAAAACCTCCGACCTGACCTTAGCACTGGATGGCGTACTCTCCCTGCAAAACAGCAGCGATGCTGGTCCGCATAATTATCAGATTGCAGGTCTGGAGATGGATGGCGGTACGGTACTGTTTGACCCGACTTCCTTCGCCACATTGAATATGGAAACGCTCTCTGGCAACGGCAATTTCTGGATGAATACCAATATCGCCGCACAGCAGGGCGACATGATTAATGTCTCCGGGGAAGCCAATGGCGATTTTGGGATCTGGATAAACGACACTGGCGAATCTCCCACTGATCCGCAGTCGCTACAGGTCGTGCAGACCGGCGGCGGCGATGCGCAGTTTACGCTATTGAACCCAAACCAGCAGGTCGATATCGGCACCTGGGAATATGGCCTCACTCCCGACGGTCAGGGCAACTGGTCATTGACGCCGCAGGCAACCCCCACACCATCGACTGAAGCCGTACTGGCGATGGCAAACGTCACGCCCACCATTTTTCAGGCCGAAGCCAGTACGTTGCAAACTCGTCTGGACGTCACTCGCTCCCGTCCGCATCAGGGAGAGCTATGGGTGCAGGTGCTGAATAATCGCTTTGACGTTAACCGCACAGGTAATGCAGCATATCGCCAGCGGCTCGGAGGATTGATGATGGGCTATGACAGAAGTATCCCTCACCAGACTGGCCTATTTACACTCGGTATTGCTGGCGGCTACAGCCGTTCCGATCTTGATCTCGCTAACAACAGCGACGGCTCAGTAGACAGCTACAGTGCCGCGTTATACGCCAGCTATTATGATCAAAGTCGTTTCTGGCTGGACGGGATGCTGAAAGGCAATCTGTTTAACCAGCACCTTAATGCCCGCATGAGTTCCGGTGGCCATGCTGACGGCAGTTACACCATCCCCGGTATGGGTGGCAGCCTGGTTGCCGGGTATGACGCCAGATTTGCCAACACCACCCTCTCCCCCTTTGTCGGTTTCACTGGCTTCATCTCACAAAGCGATGATTACTGGCTGTCAAATGGTATGCAGGCGCATCCTGGTACGGCTAAATCCGCACTGGGGCAAGTCGGATTCCGACTGCGCCAGAATATGGCAACTCGTCATGGGATGCAGTTCGTTCCGTGGCTGAAAGTCGCGCTGGAGCAGGAGTTTGTGCATAATAACCCGGTCAGGGTTAATGATGATAATTTCAATAACGATATTGCCGGAACAAGAGGAAGCTATCAGGCAGGCATCAGCGCAACGCTCACGGAACACACGCATATTTACGCCAGTATCAATTACGAAAAAGGCGATGGGATGGAATCGCCATGGACTGGAAACATTGGCTTTAATTATAGTTTCTAATATGGCATTTCATGTTTATATCAATTCCTATATCCCCATTGCTTTTACAATCAAATGAGAACACCATTCATTATCTTAACAATAGAGATGAAGTCAGGAGACAGCCATGTCATTGCTAGAGTCATTTGGGAAAGCATTAGTTATATTGCTTGAAGCATTTTTAGGGAAACGCAAAGGTCAGGAGGAAGCACATAATAATTTCTTAAATGAATATACAAAAGCAAACTGCAACCATCGCTTGGTAGAATATTGGTTTTGTCAGTCCACAGGATGGAGTTACGCAAAGTACCGGGATATTGATTTTATCATGACCTCATCCGACCCATCTAAAATATTATACATGGCTAAAGGCATTAATTACATTTCCCGTACAGTGGAGTTTATCGATAGTGGAGAATGTGAACTATCCGATAGATATAAAGAGACGAAAAAGCATACATTCCTCTTTTTGTTCATATCATTCCTGATCATTTTCTTCATATTAATTGCCTGGATGATATCCTCTGTGATGTCTCTGATAACGCATCATCATGATGTCACATTAATGGCTATAAATATTTCATCGATAATAGCAGGTGCGATTTTTATCATGTGCTTTGCATTCTTTATTCATGCAATAACAATGGAGTTTTTTGCCTTTGAAAAGGCTGAGCATTTTGTAAAATCTTACAATGCAGAAAGAACATCATCAGGTCATTAATGCCTGTTTCTATATTACTGCTACTGTCATCGCCACCTATTAATGTCCACCAACCGATAGGCAAAAGGGTGATGCCAGTGGCATCAAAATTTCCGCCAAACAATCTTCCCACCTGTGTTTTCGTTTTCCCATTGCTCACAACCCCTCACGCCATCACTCTGCGCTGACACCCATCCGCAACAGGAAACAGATATGTCGGACTACACCTTCAACATGGGTCCCCTGCGTAGTGCGATCCATATTCAGCTTCACACCCACAACGCCACCCGACTGTGGACCGGGCGGCGGGCGACCGAGAACGGCCCTGCGCCAATCATCGGAATGCCGCGTTTTATCGAAATACTCAACCAGATGCGCATTGCCGCAGAACATAACGATCCTTACGCCGATCTGTGGATGCTGCGTATGGAAGAGAAACTGGTGCAGTCGCGTAAGTTGATGCAAGTGATGCTGGATCAGGCGAAAGCCATGTTCAGCAAATTGCCGGAAGGCATCGATATAGAAAACTGCTTCAACGTTCAGCCTGCCCGCTTTCCGCTGTTTATCAACGCCCCACTGGCCTATCAGGGTGTTTATCTGCTGACCGACTTCGACCAGCTCGCACGCCAGCTTCTGCTGGCCTCTCATATCGCCGTCATCTCCCGCAGGGAAATGCACAACCGGTTAAATAATGGCGCAACGGTTATCCGCAGCACCTTCGGTCTGGCGCAGAAGTATCACGGTTCCGGCCTGACTCGTCAGGACTTTATCGACGACACGCCGCAGGCCAGAGCCGCCGTTGAGCGTTTAGGCCCGCTACCAGAAGCGATACTGAGCGGCAAACTGCGATCATCATTTTCATCACCGCTACCAAGCAAGACCGAAAATCCCGGAGTTGCTGATGATGAATAACCCCATAACCGGCTATCAGTCGCTGGCTGATGAAGACTATAAAATGCTGGCTTATGTCTCCTCGCTAAAAGGCCTTTTAAAGCCTTTTAAGAGTAAGGGGGAGCTGGAGCTGCTGGAGAGCAACGCCCGAAGCGTGCGCGAGATGATGGAGCCGTTAATGCAGCGTCTAATCCAGAGCGCCAGACGCTACCCTGTGCGCCAGCTGCCGCTGATATTCACCATCGGCCCAGCCCCGTCCGGCGCAAACTTCCTGCGCTGGCGTAACCAGCAGAACAACAAATCCGGCACCCCAGCATTCAGCAATCTGATTGGCGATCCCAAAATTCCGCAGCGCGCCAGAGATGCCCTGCTGGAAATCGAGCGGGACCGCATCGTGTTCAATATGCAGATGTCGGTACTGACCTTCATTATCCGCCAGACGCGGGAGTGTCAGGAAAAGATGGGGCAGGCGGAAAAGCTATATCAGGGGCGGCAAAATAGCTGACGCAGAACATGAGTTGCAGCGCGACACCAGGCGGCTACGCGATTACCCTAACGCCATACCCAACAGCGCGACTTGTTTTGCCTATTCGCGCTCGTGACGCTTCCGTCGCGCAAAACAACCTCTACTCTTGTTCAGTATCATTCCGGGCGGATAGCCAGGCGACAGCCGTCTCGCTATCCGCCCGGACCGCCTGCATTTTTCCGGCGCCCACCGGATAACAACGGGATCCGTTTGTGCGCAAGCGCCAGTTATTGCGATTTACACTGCTGACAGAAATCGCGCGTAACCCTACGCGGCCAGTGCCCCTTCAGCCCGCTGCACCTTAACAGCCTCCGTGCGGAACACGATATTTAAGGTGCAGCAAACAGAATATCGCCTCGCAATTTCCCTTCCCCCTCGTTTAAATCCCCTTGCTTACCTGGTAGTCGGAACCTGCAAGCTACCCGCCGTCTGGCGTGGTTCCAAATCCTTTTAAGTGCGCAGCATCACACAGGCGCATCTCTTTCACCCGATGCACTCTGCATATCACTAAGCGCCGCGTTCAACCACGCGGGAGGATCCTATGAACGAGAAAACTTACTTTAATCTGTACACCAGCGGTCTGGGTTACGTTAACCGTGTCCGCACCGTCACCCCAAAACGCGGCGAACCCTTTTTATGCTGTGACATTGCCGCATTAAGCGGGGCTGCCGATGACGTGGACTATGTCCGCTTTGACTGCAAAGTCACCGGCAGCGAAGCGCGTAAGCTGATTGCCCGCTGCGAGCAGGCGGTCAATGAAAAGCGCAAGGTGCTGATCCACTTCCGGTTGGGCGACTTATACGTCGATATGTTCACCTACAGCAAAGGCGAGCGTAAAGGCGAAACGGGCGTCAGCCTGAAAGCCCGGCTGCTCTATATTGGCCTTGTCAAAATCGACGGGGAAGTCGTCTGGCAGGCCGGAAATCAGGAAGCAGAGGCAGAAGCTGATGCTGCCTGAATTTTCATTGTGACGCCCATTCCGGGCGTCTTTCTTTCACAACCGAAAAACAATTTCGCGTTGTCTGCCTTCTCACCATTGCGCACCCTCGGGTTATTCCTCACAAGATTAAGAGAGACAATGGCGCGAATAACAGGATGGGTTATCACATTATTGATGCTGGGCGGCTGCACCGCGCCCCGACAGCCCGTTGCGCCTGCACCAAAACCCGCAACACCACCACCCGCACCTGAAGTGGTGCGCTATGACCGTTACCTGCTGATTAACACCCGCTCCGACGATGCTCAGCGCAACCCGCTGCACCAAATCGTCAACATCAACCTGCCGCTAAACCTGAAGCTCACCGTTGGCGACGCCTTCACCTGGCTGCTGAAACAGAGCGGCTACAACCTGTGCGTCGATGACCATCCCACGCAGTTTCTGGCTGGCAAACCGCTGCCGCTTTCGCAATACCAGCTCGGCCCGATGCGGCTGGAAGAGGCACTGAAGACGCTGGCCGGGCCAGGCTGGCTGATGCAGATCGACGTACTGAACCGCGAAGTTTGTTTTCACCTGAACACGCCGGGAACGGGAGATCATCATGCTTAAACGTCTGGCTTACCTGATAGCAGGCAGCGCCCTCCTCCTGCTGGCGGCGGCGGTGTTCTGGTGTTTCAACCGCCTGAACACCCTGACGCTGACGCAGCAACAGACACAACGCCAGATAACACAGTGGCGCGACCAGCCGCAGCCGGACAGCGATTATCACGAGCTGAAGGTTGCCGTAAAAAACATCACCGATCGCACGGAAGCCCTTGCCAGACAGCTTAACGATGCCGCCAGCACTCTGGCCGAACGACTTCAGCCCATTAACGAACAGATCAAGGAGCTGGAGAAACAGGTCCAGACCCTGAACACCAGTTATCAACACCTGCAACAACAGACCGCCACGCGCAGCCGCGCAAAGGCAAAACGCCCCGTCCCATCTCCGCTTTGGGCCGCAAAGGCCCCTTTTTCTTTTATTGGCAGCGAGTTTCGCGCCGGGCAGCAGTTCGCCGTCATCGCCCCATCCGGCTATCGCTCGCTCTCACAGTTTCAGCTTGTTGCCCCCGGCGACAACGTGCAGGGCTGGCAACTGTTGCAACTGGACAGCGACCGCGCCATCTTCCGTAAAGGCGGGCAGCGGCTGACGCTGAATGCCGGAGGATAAACCGCAATGCGCAGATACCTGCTGCTGTGCCTTCTGCTACTGCCGCTGTTTGCCAGCCCGCAGCAAACCCGTATTGAAGAACAGGCCATCACTCACACGCAGGCGCAGCAGTGGGGGCTGACCGACAGCGAATGGCAGCGCTACCAGCAACTGCGTCAGGGCGAGCGCGGTATCTGGTCGCCGGGGCTCGATCCCCTCACCACCCTCGGCGTGGAGGCCAGCAGCGACGCCGAACGCCAGCGCTTCGCCGAGCTGCTGGCCCGTAAAGAACATCAGCGGGTGGAGAAAGAGCTGGCGTTCCAGCGTGCCTACGACCAGGCGTGGAAGCGGCTTTACCCGACGCTGACGCCCATCCGCAGCGTCGTCCAGCCACGACTGGCGCTGTTCGTCAGTGAAAAATGCCCGGCCTGCGAGACGCTGGCGCAGAAGCTTATCAACGATGACCGCCCGCTGGACATCTGGCTAGTCAACAGCCGTAACGACGATGCCAGCCTGCAACGCTGGGCGCAACGCCAGCATATTGATATGCGCAAGGTCGAACGCGGACAGATAACGCTTAATCACGATAACGGGCGCTGGCAACGCCTCGGCGGCGGAAAGCTGCCGCTATTGCTGGAACAACAGGGGGAGCAATGGCGTCCCGTCTCTGCTCCCTGATAGTCGGCCTGCTTATCAGTGCCCACGCCTGCGCCGTGCCGCCGCTGTATGCGCAAATCGCCCGCCAGCAACAGGTTCCGGCGGAACTGCTCTACGCGGTGGCCCGCGCGGAAAGCGGCACCCGACTCGCGCAGGGGCTGCATCCGTGGCCGTGGACGCTGAATATTGCCGGAACCGGCTACCGTTACCCCAGCCGTTCTTCAGCCTGCCGGGCATTGCTGGCCTTCGCCCGTACTCGCAGCCTGAAACGCATCGACGTCGGGCTGGGACAGATTAATCTCGGCTGGAACGGCCAGTGGTTTCCCTCGCTGTGCGCCAGTTTTGATCCGACGGACAATCTCACCGTCACCGCCCTGCTGCTGCGTCAGCACTACAATGCCTCCCCCGGAAGCTGGCTGGACGCTGCCGCCCGATACCACCATCCCGCCGGAGGCAAACCCGCCGCCGTTTACCGCCAGAAAATCAGCCAGCAAATCCGGCTGCTCTTCGCATCAGGGACGTCGCCATGAAACACCTTATTCCAGCCATGCTGCTGTTTACTGCCGCCGCGATTGCCGGACCTGCCGTTCCCATGCAGGCGCTGGATGAGGCCAGGTTACTGCCCGTCGTCACCCACACTCTGCATCCCGGTCAGCAACCGCGTCTGCCGCTCAGCCTGCCGGGAATGACGCCGCTGTTTTTAATCGGCGACGATCCACAGTCCACAGAATGGCTGCGCCAGCACCGGGACGTATTAAAAAACTTGCACGCCACCGGGCTGGTGGTGAACGTCACCACGCTGGCGCGGTTGAATGCCCTGCGGGCCATCGCACCCAAACTGACGCTGCTGCCCGTCAGCGCCGACGATATGGCAAAACATCTGCCCATCAGCGCGTATCCGGTACTCATCACCGACAAGGGGCTGGAACAATGAGGCTCGATTTCATCCTGCGCCCGGCGGTAGAGCTTTACAGCACCAGCGCGGCCCTGCTGGCGGCAGTATGGTGCGTGACGGCTCCGCAAACGCTGCTGCTGACGCCCTGTTCCGGCTGGCTACTGGCGCTGGCCTTGCTTGCACTGTCTGCCCTGCGGCTAAAGCAGGGGATTCGCATCCTGCGCTTTCGCCACCGCGTGCGCCATCTGCCGCTCTGGACGCTCTCTGCCAGCCGTATCCCGCTGTTACCCGACGCCCTGTTTCTTGGGCGCGGATTTCGCTGGCTACCCACGCATACCCAGCGGCTGTATCTGTGCCGTCTGCCACAATGTGAACACTGGCTCCGGACGGATCGCCCTTCTACCAGCGGCGGCGATCCGCTGCTGCATGGCGTGGAACTGCGAGAAGATCGCGTCACGTTGCCACTACGCGACCGACCCGGACATACGCTGGTGCTCGGCACCACTCGCGTAGGTAAAACTCGGCTGGCGGAACTGCTGATTGCCCAGGATATTCGCCGTGGCGACACGGTGATTGTTTTCGACCCCAAGGGCGATGCCGACCTGCTGCGTCGCGTCTGGGCGGAGGCGCACCGCGCCGGACGGGAAAGCGTCTTCTGGCTGTTCCATCTCGGCTGGCCGGAAATTTCCGCCCGCTACAACGCCGTCGGACGCTTTGGCCGCATCTCGGAAGTGGCCAGCCGAATTGCCGGACAGCTTTCCACTGAGGGCAATTCCGCCGCCTTCCGCGAGTTCGCGTGGCGCTTCGTCAACATCATCACCCGCGCCCTAGTGGCGCTGGGCCAGCGACCGGATTACGCTCGCATCGCCCGTCACGTTATCAATATCGACGAACTGTTTATCGACTACGCCCGTGTCTTCCTGCCCGGTCACGACCGCCAGGCATGGGACAACGTGGTACGGATTGCCGGTGGCATCACCGAAAAAAACACGCCGCGTAACCTTCAGGGCCGGGACAGCTACGTCGTCGCGCTGGAGCAGTACCTTTCCACCACCCGGCTGCATGACCCGATCCTCGACGGCCTACGTTCTGCCGTGCGCTACGACAAAACCTATTTCGATAAGATCGTCGCCTCGCTGCTGCCGCTGCTGGAAAAACTGACCACCGGGAAAATCGCGCAACTGCTGGCTCCGGACTACGGCGACCTCAACGATCCACGCCCGGTATTCGACTGGCAGCAGGCCATTCGCCAGCGGGCGATTGTCTATGTCGGGCTGGATGCGCTGTCCGATGCGGAGATTGCCGCCGCTGTTGGTAATTCAATGTTCGCCGATCTGGTCAGCGTCGCCGGACATATCTACAAGCACGGCGTGATGGATGGCCTACCGCAGACGGAAGAGAAAGCAGCAATCAACCTGCACTGCGATGAGTTCAGCGAACTGATGGGAGATGAATTTATTCCGTTGATCAACAAAGGCGGCGGTGCAAGCGTGCAGGTCACGGCCTACACCCAGACGCTCTCCGACATCGAAGCCCGCATCGGCGACCGCGCCAAAGCGGGCCAGGTGGTCGGCAACTTCAACAGCCTGATCATGATGCGGGTGCGGGAGACCGCCACCGCCGAACTGCTGACCAGACAACTGCCGCAGGTGGATGTGCTCAGCAACAGCGTCAGTTCCGGCGTCACCGACAGTGCCGACGCTCAGGGCAACATCGGGTTTTCCAGCAACACCCAGGATCGCGTGAGCAGCGTACAGGTGCCGCTACTGGAACCCGCCTCACTGGTCCAGCTCCCCAAAGGCCAGGCATTTGCTCTGCTGGAAGGTGGCCAGCTCTGGAAGCTACGCATCCCGTTACCGGATACCGCGCACGATC
This sequence comes from Enterobacter sp. DC4, assembly GCF_000568095.1. Classification (NCBI taxonomy): domain Bacteria; kingdom Pseudomonadati; phylum Pseudomonadota; class Gammaproteobacteria; order Enterobacterales; family Enterobacteriaceae; genus Enterobacter; species Enterobacter sp. DC4. The sequence continues at coordinate 351,746 of NZ_AZUB01000003.1, forward strand.
CGCTGATGCCGGAGAACATCGCGCAAATCGCCCGTTATATGGAAAAACAGTACGACAGCGCTCCCGTCTGGTGGAACCGCCCGGAGACAGTTGTAACGGCGAAAAATGACCCTATTTTATGGCTGAACGACAGCGAAACCACGGAGAAACTGACCGATGATACCCCGGACACACCGCCAGCTCGTGAGCGTTGAAGTGATGTGGCCTGCGCAAACGCTGCCTCTTCCCTTGCAACAGGCGTTAGAAGCGCTGACGCAGGGAGAGACGCCCGACCAGATTATCGTCCGCATGAATTTACAGGGCTTTCAGGCATGGCGCGAAGCTACATCACCGCAGGATGAACACGATATTTTTCAGGTTCGACTGGATGAGGCTCACGAGGCGCGATTCCTCTGCCGCTACGTCACGCGACCGCTGCACTGATGCCCGACCATGCTCCACAACCTGTGCGCCGCCCCGATCTACTCGGCTGGATCGCATTGCTACCCGGCGTGCTGGTTGGCTTTTGCCTCGGCGCATGGATGCTGGCGATAGCGCTGGAATGGCTGGGCGATGCATTTTTCTGGCGGAACACCTGCGCCAGCCACAGTGAGCAGGTATTGCAGGAGACATGGCAGTGGTGGCGGGACTTTGCTGGCGCACCGTTGTGGTTGTTGCAGGCTCTGACGCTTGTCAGCGATAAGTTGCAGCAAGGGATTGCGACGCTGGTTCATACGCTCAACGGCCAAAGTGGATTGTTCTGGACGGAAACCGTCACTACGGTGATCCGCTGCGAGTTACTGTCAGCGGGTAACGTCACCCTCACCTTTTTGCTGCGGCTGGCGATTCTGTTGCAGGCACTGCCGCTATTTGCGCTGATTATCGTCGTCGGGCTTATTGACGGGCTGGTAAGACGCGACTTACGGCGATTCGGCGCAGGTCATGAGTCCGGGTTTGTTTATCACCACGCCAGGCGTATGATTTCATCCAACTTGATAGCGACGGGACTGGTGTGGTTAGCGGTACCAATTTTCCTTGAGCCGGAGTATGTGCTGATACCAGGAGCTTTGGGAATTGGGCTGGCGTTATCAGCGACTCTAGGGGCGTTTAAAAAGCATTTATAACTTTACGTATAATATGCAATACAAATTAGAGGTAAAAATGAACAATCTTGATCCAAACAATATTGACCGACTACAAGCATTAATTAGCCTTAAAAGAAGATGCTTATATTGGGAGGAAATGTCTAAATATCATACCATTGGTACTTTTTTTTCTGATTTTAGCGATGAAATCGACTTACCATTGTTATTCATTATGAATGATGAGCTTACTAATTCAAATCACAGGATTGGCATAACCGAACTCATAAACAGCTGCGTAAAAAATAATAAATACTACCACTACTTAGAATTGAAACATGGTGATAACAGCATAGCATTAATTGAGAAAGATTTAAATGACATATACGTCTGGCAAGCTGACAAATTAATTCATATGCTCCTAACAAGATTTTTTATAAATATTTTCTCCGTATTTGAATACTGGACATGCAAAGCATACGATGCAATAAAGAACAAACATGCAAGCAAGAATACAAAACTAAAAAAACTAGAAGAACGACTTTTGAGATATGTAGAACTAACGCAAACTGGAAACACAGATGCTCTTAACGAGTTAAAGATGGAAATATTCACAAAGACAAATTCCTATGTATCATCAAGAGAAAAAATTGATTTCATTCTATCCAAAATAACTTATACGGGCCTTTCAGATAAAACTCAAAGAAGTAAAGCTACAGAACTTGTTCACTTCTTATTTTCACTTAGAAACACAATCCACAACATAGGTATAAATAAATCCGGCAATGATTATTCAATTGAAATCAACAACACAAAGGTTGAGTTAGAAAACAATTGTGGACCCAAGTTTTATAATTATGCAAAGTTCATAGACTCGCTACACTTGCTAATAGATTTATACTGTGATTTATTTATGTATCTTGGTGATGAATGTCCGGAGTTTCACCAAGTTGTGAACGAGTTTTAATTTAAAATCTCTTTATAAAAAGGAAGTTAGATGAACGACTATTCACTGCTTATTGGTAACGGCATCAATAATCTCTCCCACGGGTACTCTTGGAATGATGTACTAGAGAGTCTCAATGATAAATTTTCGATAAATGTTAATACACAAAACAAACCTTTTCCTCTAGCATATGAAGAAATTTACTTTAACATTCTCAAAGGTAACGGTAAAAACAATACAGAAAGTAGAGTTAAAGAATTTATTGCTGGAAAGATTGCAAAAATAAAACCTAATGCTATTCATCAGGCAATCACCAACCTCGAGTGCCAGAATATAATGACAACAAATTACGATCTTGCATTTGAGGATTCCATAATTCAGAAAACAGGGTCAACGCAGCTTCGCAATGCAGGAATCATCAAGGAGCAGCGCTACAACGTATTCAGGCATCATATATTAGGTAGCAAAAAAATCTGGCATATCCACGGTGACATTACTGTCCCTAACTCAATCACTCTTGGTTATGAGCACTACAGTGGCCACCTGCAAGGTATGAGGAACTATACAATCACCGGGAGCCATTATAAGAAGGAAGATTATGACCAAAAGCCATTAACCAGCAGACTCAAGAAAAAAACCATCACAACGGAATACAGCTGGATAGATAATTTTTTCCTCAGAGATATCTATATCATCGGGTTAACTTTGGATTTTATGGAAATAGATCTTTGGTGGTTGTTAACTTCCAGAGAAAGAAATAGATTTCTAAAAAAATCAGAAATAAGCATAAATAATAACATCACTTATTACTTACCTTCCTGTTTTCTCGACTCATCTCAATGCCCAGAGGAAAATATCAAACGCCTCCTTGTCAAGGTAGAACTCCTCGAAAGCGTTGGCGTACATATCAATTCGAATTTTGGTAGTGATTTCACACAATCCAAAGTGAAGGAGGAAGCATTTTACCTATCAGTGATAGCGGATATTCATAGCAGACATCCATAAAAATTTTAGTCACGCAATAATCAATTCCCCCTTTATGCCAACCAGCAAAATTTGCATCCTGAAAAGCAACTGTTTCAGGATGCAGATATGAAAAGATTTTTTATTTCGTTCTTTATTATATTATCAGGTATATGTTCTGCCCTTGCTTCCCCCCTCACCGAGCGCGAAGAGCTAACCCTGTCTCTCAACCAGCTTAACCAAATCGAAGCCTCGCTCCACCGCGCCCAGCAAAGCGCCAGAACCGGCATCAACGAGCGTTACTACTTCGACTATCCGCGCATCCACGGCGATATCACAACTCTGCGTAGCGGGATTGAACATTACCTCACCCCTGCCCGCGCTCAGCCGCGAGATACAGCGACGCTGTTCGGACAATATCGTGAGGAAAAAGCCACGCCATGACCCCTGAACAAATCAGCGCTTTCCAGGCTGCCAGTCTGGTGAAGCCCGATGCTGTCAGCCTGGTGACGCTCGGCCTGTTCAGCGCCTTCCTGCTGCTGTGGGTGGTCTGGGTGCTGAATGATGCCTACCGGGGTGTGGCAACCGCACGGGTAAGCTGGCGAATGCTGGGCAGCATCGGCGGACGAACAATTTTACTGCTGCTGGTCAGCTTCTGGCTGGTACTGAGTTAGCGGATTTCAGGAGGCAAAATGAAAAAACGCATCTTCAGATGGCTGCCGTGGTTCCCGGCTCTGCCTGCATATGCCGATCTGCCAGAGATGGAAGATCCTTCACGCGGTCAGGGCGACGGCATCATGGAGACGTTGCAGAACTACGGCTATGACATCGTGATCCTGATGACGCTGGGCATATGTGCCGTGGGCTTTCTGGTGGTCGCCAACAACTGCATCGCCACCTACTCCGAAATTCAGGGCGGGCGTAAGCAGTGGAAAGATTTGGGTGCAATGGCGGGCGTCGGTGCGGTTCTGTTGGTGATCACCATCTGGTTGCTCAACCAGGCCTCGGACATCCTGTAAGCCATGAGCACTATCCCCTTTCTCCCGGAACGGTTAAACCGCGAGCCTGCGGTGTTTCGCGGCCTGACGGTCAACGAGCTGCTGATAGCGCTGCTTGTCGGGCTGGCTACCGGCTCAATCACTGGAACCATTCCGGCGATACTGTGGCGCAACTGGAGCCTTATCCCCGGCTGCGCCCTGCCCGGCGGTGCGCTGGCGATCCTCTGCGGCGGGCGCTGGCTGGCACGACTAAAACGCGGACGCCCGGAGAGCTGGCTGTACCGGGCACTGGAGCTGAAACTGGCCCGCATCGGTATCGGCACTCAGCGTTTTGTCCTGCACGATGGCGTCTGGGCCATTCGCAGGAGCCGACGATGAGCGCCTTTAAGCACGCGCTGGCCGCGCGGGATGCGCATATCCGCACCCTGCATATTGCGCTGGTCGCGTTATTCCTGCTGGCATCAGGCATGGGATTCGGCTGGTACAGCGCCCCACGCCAGCTCACGGTGTACCTGCCGCCGGATCTCCGCGCCGCCAGTCAGCGTCCGTGGTGGGAAGTGCCGCCCGCCACGGTGTACGCCTTTGCGTTTTCGGTGTTTCAGCAGATCAACCGTTGGCCGACCAACGGTGAGGCCGATTATCCCCGTAACCTCAGCGCCCTGCGGGCTTACCTTACCCCCGGTTGCTACAGCCAGATTGACCGGGAATTTCGCCAGCGTCTGCAAAACGGCGAACTGCGCGACCGGGTACGCGGCGTGTATGAAATCCCCGGTCGGGGATTCAGCGATAAGCAGGTGCAGATCCTCGACCGCGACAACTGGATTGTGACGCTGGACCTGACCGTCGATGAGTATTTCCACTCCGAACCCGTCAAGCGAGCGATGGTTCGATATCCCATCAAAGTGCTGCGCTACAACATCGATCAGCAGAAAAATCCGTGGGGGCTGGCGCTGGACTGCTTCTCCTCGCCGCCGCAGAAACTGGAGGCGGCTAAACCATGAATGTCCGCCCACTGCTGATCCTGCTGATTGCCCTCCCCTTGCACGCCGTCGAACTGGTGAAATGGGAGCGTATCCCGCTGCCGGTGACGCTGAACATCGGGCAGGAGCGGATCATCTTTGTGGACCGCAATGTCCGGGTGGGTTATCCCGCCGCTCTGGAGGGCAAGTTGCGCATTCAGAGCAGCAACGGCACGTTGTACCTGCTTGCCAGCCAGCCGTTTGCCGCCACCCGGTTACAGCTTCAGGACACAGAAAACGGCGAGCTGATTTTGCTGGATGTCTCCGCCAGCAAGGGCGAGCGCATCCGTGAGCCGATGCGCATTGTCCGCGAAGAGAAAAAAACGACTGACGCGAAGCCCGATGCAGTTCCTCAATCCTTACCCTCCACGCCGCTTCCGGTGGCGCTCACCCGCTATGCCGCGCAGATACTGTATGCCCCGCTACGCACCGTGGAACCTTTGCCGGGCGTGCAGCCCGAAGGCGTGCGGCTGGCAAAAACCATCACCACCCTGCTACCCGCGCTACCCGTCAGCGCCATACCGATCGGCGGCTGGAAGCTGGATCCTTATCATCTGGCGGCGATCCGGCTTCAGAATAAGAGCACCACCCGGCTGGAACTCGATCCGCGCCAGCTTCAGGGGCGGTTTTACGCCGCCTCCTTCCAGCATCGCTGGCTGGGGCCTGCGGGCAGTGCCGAAGACACCACCGTGCTCTATCTCATCACCCGCAATCATCGTCCTGAACAGGCGATCCTGCCGGAACCTGTGCCGGAGAAGAAAAAATGAAACTCCAGGCCAATATCCTGCTGCGTGTTCTGACGCCGCTCATCCTGCTGGCGGGCAGCGTCCTGCTGTTTCATGCCTGCCAGGACCGCAAAACCACACCGTCAAAATCCTCTGAGCCTGCTACGCCCCTCAGTCAGGACGAGCTGAAAGCTCTGGGGATTGAGGGCGACACGCCCGCCGATACCGTTGCCATGCTGGTCGGCCAGATGAAACTCTGGCGCAAGGAACTGGAAACGGTAAAGGCCAGCAACGCCGCTCTGTTGCAGGAAAACCAGCGCCTGCGTGAACGCGAACAGAATACCGACAGCCGCATTAATGAGGCCATTAACCGCCAGCAGACCAGTACCTCACAGCAGCAAAACGAATTGCTCAGCTCATTACAGACGCAGATCCAGCAGCTTAAGGGCAACAGAACAACGGACGATTCGCTGGCTGGGCTGGGCATTGATGAACCGGAAGCGGTTTCCGGCAAACCACTGCGCTGGATAGCCCCCGCCGATGCTCTGCCAACCGATAAAAATGGTCGTCCTCTGCAACCAGCGCTGGCCTTTCCTTCCTCGATGCAGAACACCGCACCACAGCCAGAAACACCACCGCCCGTCGTCGTCAAACCGGTCTACACTCTGCCGCAGAACAGCACATTAATCGGCTCGGTGGCGATGACTGCGTTGCTGGGGCACATTCCGCTTAACGGCAGCGTCACCGATCCTTATCCGTTCAAGGTGCTGATTGGCCGCGATAACCTCACCGCCAACGGTATCGAGTTGCCCGATATTGAAGGCGCGGTGATCTCTGGCAGCGCCACCGGCGACTGGACGCTCTCCTGCGTGCGCGGCAGCTTAACGTCAATCACCTTTGTCTTTCGCGACGGCACGGTGCGCACGCTACCCGCCGAAGGTGATAAAACCGGAAACGGCGCGGAAGGCAATATCGGCTGGCTGTCCGACCCTCACGGCCTGCCCTGTATCCCCGGCGAACGGAAATCCAACGCCGCCGAATATATCGGCTCGCAGTTCCTGCTGGCCGGATCGTCCGCCGCCGCGCAGGCGCTGGCGAACAACCAGACGACCTCCACCGTGGAAGACGGTTCCATCACTACCGCGCTGACGGGCGACAGCGGGCAGTACGTGCTCGGCCAGGCGCTGGGCGGCGGTCTGAAAGAGAGCGCCGACTGGTTTAAACAACGCTACGGCCAGATGTTCGATGCCATCTACGTGCCACCCGGTCAGGCCGTTGCCATACACATCACCCGCCAGCTCGCCATCGACTACGAACCTGACGGACGGCGGGTGAACTACCGCACGGCGGGCGATCGCACTGGAGACTTGGACTGATGCGTATCCTGATATTGCTGTTATCGCTGCTTCTAAGCGCCTGTAGCACAGACCAGAAAACGCTGCTGCCGGTGGATGAAAATACCACCATGCTGAATATCTGGGGTAGACAGAACAGCGATGCGCAGGCGCTGTACGACGCACGATCGGTGCTGCGTCGCCCGCTGGATGGCACCACGATGACCGCGCAACAACAGCAGACCACACGCAGCGACGACAATGCCACGCAGGCGCTGTTCCGGCGACTGCCAAACCCGGACCTAGAGATGTATATCTTCCCTCATCTGGCAGGCAGCGAAGGCGTCCCGGTGCCTGGCTATACCACCATCTTCCCCTTCTATAACCGGGTGCAATACGCCCTGCCCGGCGAGCGAACCGATCCACTGTGATGATGCGTAGCGGCACGCTGACTGAACGAACAGTGGACAGCCTGTACCAGAAAGGTGCATCGTTCGTCGATTTTCTGCCGTGGGTGGAGTATCAGCCGGAAAGCAAAACGCTGCTGCTGGATGACGGGCGCTCGGTCGGCGCCGTGTATGACATCACGCCTTTCGGCACCGAAGGTCGTTCCCCGGCTCGGCTGGAAGAGTTACGCGATATCCTGAAGGATGCAATCCAGGACAGCTTCACGGAATACGACCGCCATCCGTGGGTGGTGCAGTTTTACTGCCAGGATGAGGACGATACCGCAAGCTGGCTGGCCGCACTGCATGACTACGCCGTACCGGAAGCACGGAACTCTGATTTTACCCACGCCTGGCTGAATGAGATGGAACGCCACCTGCACGCCGTTTCCCGTCCGGAAGGCTACTTCATGGACGATGCCGTCAGCCATACCCGCTGGCGTGCTCAGCAACGCCATACCCGGATGGTGGTCTACCGCTGGCTACCCACCAAACCCCGCGATCCGCTGGAAGACTCGCCGGAAGAAGCATTGAACACCGTTTGTGAACGGATGGTCTCCGCGCTGGCGGGCGCGGGTATTCACGCCCGCAGGCTGGAATGTGAGGCCATTCGCCACTGGCTGTTGCGCTGGTTTAATCCCGCCCCGCAGATGGCCGACTCGCCCCGGCAGTTCTGGCAACAGATGGCGCAGCAGGATGACACACCGGAGTTGAACGACTTTGCCGAGAGCCTGCTGTGTAGCGAACCACGCTCACAGGCCGCGCAGGGAACATGGCTGTTCGACCAGCGTCCACATAAAGTTATCGTGCTGGACAGGCTGCGCAAACCGCCCACCGTCGGCCATATGACAGGAGAGTCTGCACGCGGCGACGGCATTAACGCACTGTTCGACCTGCTGCCGGAAGGGGTGATTATGGCGTTGACGATTGTCGTCTGGCCGCAGGACCGGCTGGAAGAACATTTAAGCCGCCTCAGCGACCGCGCCATCGGCGAGAACGTCGAATCGGAGTACACCAAAAAAGACTGTCAGGAGGTGCGCCACTGGCTGAAGGACGGCCACAAACTCTACCGCAGCGCGCTGGCGTTTTACCTCTCCGCCCCGGATAACAGCGAACTGACCAAGCGCGTGCGCAGCCTGAACAGCCTGCTGCTGAATGCGGGTATGGTTCCGGTACAGGAGAATGACGAACTCGCTCCACTCAGCTCATGGCTACGCTGGCTGCCGATGTGCTTCGACCCGGCGCGGGATAAGCGCCAGCTCTATACCCGCTTCAGCTTTGTGCAGCATCTCGCCAACCTGCTGCCGCTGTTTGGCCGCGAGAGCGGCACCGGGCATCCGGGCGTCAGCTATTTCAACCGGGGCGGCGGGATGCTGTGCTGGGACCCGCTTAACCGCGAGGACCGCGCCCAGAACGGCCACCTGTTGCTGCTCGGCCCGACCGGCGCGGGCAAATCCGCCACCCTGAACGCCAAAATCGCGCAACTGATGGCGCTGCACCGCCCGCGTCTGTTTATCGTCGAGGCAGGCAACTCGTTCGGGCTGATGGCCGATTACGCCCGCGAACATGGGCTGACGGTGAATAAAATCAGTCTGAAGCCCGGCTCCGGCATCACGTTGCCGCTGTTTGCCGATGCGTGGAAACTGGCGGAAAGTGATGCGCCTTCAGCAGAACCGGATGATGACGATCCCGAAGACGCCAATAACGAGCAGCGCGATCTGCTGGGAGAGATGGAGATTACAGCCCGACTGATGATCACCGGTGGCGAGCTAAAAGAAGACGCCCGCCTGACTCGCTCAGACCGGGCGCTGATCCGCGAAGCGATTCTGCACGCGGCCCGGCTCACCGACCGCGAACAAAGACAGACGCTGACCCAGGATATCCGCGATGCCCTGTTCACGCTGGCACAGGATGCAGCGCTACCGGAATCCCGCCGTAACCGGTTGTGGGAGATGGGCGAAGCGATGAATATGTTCTGCTCCGGGTTTGAAGGCGAACTGTTCAACCGCGAGGGCGAGGCGTGGCCGGAAGCGGATATCACTCTGGTGGATCTGGCGATGTTTGCCCGCGAAGGCTACGAAGCGCAGCTGGCGATCGCCTATATCTCGCTGATTAACCATATCAACAACCTCGGTGAGCGTGACCAGCATCTTTCCCGGCCCATCGTCAATATTACCGACGAGGCACATATCATCACCGTCAACCCGCTGCTGGCGCGGTTTCTGACTAAGGGTTCGAAGATGTGGCGCAAGCTGGGGATCTGGCTATGGCTGGCAACACAGAACCTGAGCGACTTCCCAGATGACGCAAAGAAGCTACTCAATATGATCGAGTGGTGGGAGCTGCTGGTGATGCCACCCGAAGAAGTGGAACAGGTCAGTCGCTTTAAATCCCTGACGCCGGAACAGCGCCAGCTCCTGCTCAGCGCCACTAAGGCGCCGGGGAAATACACCGAAGGCGTGGTGCTTTCGCCACGCGTGGAAGCGCTGTTCCGCGTGGTCTCTCCTGCCCTGTGGCTGGCGCTGGGGATGACGGAGAAGCACGAAAAGGCAGAGCGGATGCGGATTATGAGGGAGTTTGGGTGTAGTGAGCTGGAGGCGGCGATGAGGGTGGCGGAGAGGTGTTGTTTCAATGATTGAGTGGGCAGCTCGAATCGGGTATTGTTTTATCCAAATGGCAATTAGATCAGATGGGAAGCTTTGCTCCAAAAGAGGGGCATGACTCAATGTATTAATCATTGAGAAAGAGGACTTCCCTTGAGTGCTATAAGCAGATATTGCTAACATTAGCCTGTATTAATCAACGGTGAAAAATTCAATGGTTGAGATTTACTTAGATGATATAGATGTCGATGATATAAAACATATCCTACAGTCAGATGTTATTGAGGTATTTATTCCTTTAGAGAGTGTTGGTTTCTCAAGCTCATATTTTGACTTGTGCGATGACTATCTTGAGGCTATATGGGCAGGAGAACGATTGGCAAGCACTTGTCAACACGCCCGGGCAGTCTCATATTACAATAGTGAAAATCATAAATCGTTCATTAAATTATCTTTAACAAAACCAAACGAAAAATTTCATGAAGCACTAAGGGATTGTATAATCCTTTATAAACAATATGATGGCAGTCTTTATAGTGAACCTCCCTTAGAATACAGTAAAATCATAGATGCAGTAATCTCTATAGAAAATGATCTAGATAATTTTAATATAAAGGTGCCTGCCTTGCATGATTTTTATTATGCAAATTTAATAGGAGGTAAATATTTTGAGATGATGTCTGATGTTCCAGATGAATATCGAAGTGAAATAAATAAGTATCCTGAGAGAGCTTTGGGTTTCTGGAAGAGCGCTTACAGTAGCAAGATTGGTGATAGATGTTATACATCACCAGATGCTTGGATTTTACCAAATACTGTTGATATAAATAACTTTTTTAAAGTTACCGAGCAAAACTACAATTTTGAAAGTTTTATACCCTCTAGCATTGTAGTGTTAAAAGGGGTCTCTTACACTACCTCTGATGTCATCATTTCTTATTTCCCAATGAATCATTACTTTAAATCTAAAGTTTGTAGTAGTATTGAGTTGTCAAGAGATGAATATAGGTGGCCACCAGATCCATTTGATTGGTCTAACTCTACATTTACTTATTCGCCCTATAATAATTTTTTGAGGGAGCTGATAGACCATGATAGTAGCTTACTCTCCCAAAAACCGACTCATGAGCAATGTTATGTTGATCCAAACGGAACTTTAGTAATAGTTGATGACGGTAATTTTTACCATCTCCTTTACGATACCGCTGAGTTGAAATTATCTCAGATAAAAAACTTTAACGAAACATTAGGTGAAGTCCTTTTATCTACCGGCATTAATATAGGTTTTTCCGCTGGGTTAACATATAATTGGTCCGAAATTGATGACGAGCAATTTGAACAGCTTTGCTATGATATAATCTATAGCCATCCACGTTTTAATAATGAAACGATCAGAAAATTAGGTAAGTCTCGTTCACGTGATGGAGGTAGAGATATACAAGTATATGATATTCCTACCGAACGATTAATGGAGCCCAAAAAATGGATTTTCCAGTGTAAATTGGTCACCGGAGCAGGATCACTTTCTGCAACGAAACTTACAGATGTTGGTGATATGCTAGATTCTTACGATGTCGAAGGGTTTGGTGTTTTTACTAACACTATAATCGACGCAACTCTTTATGACAAACTTGATAAAGTATGTTCAAAAAGGAATGTAGAACAACTCAATTTCTCCGCCCTTGAAATTGAGAAAGAATTAATAAGGAAGCCATATATAAGGATGAAGTATTTCAAATAGCTTAACTCTTCCTATATATCCAGAGCAGTTAGCTAGGCCGCACTGCCCACGCGGCCTATAGATACACAAGAGAATAAATAATGCCGTAAGTGGCATTGAAGAAAGTGGAAACGATGATATTTTATATCCCGTCGCAAGATGAATCTCTATGTGTTCAACAGGCAGTGGACAAAATCCTCTGATGCTCTCGTCTGAGCTAGTGTACCCATCTCTCAATCGTGATAGAACCGTCATTCATCGATTCACGGTGTCTAAGTAACTCTTCTCAACAATCAGCTGTGCACTTTAAACATGCATGGTAAGATTTAGCGAATTGACTATAGTCAAAGCATATTTTTCAGTAAACCTTTTCCACCTTTCGACAAGAGCTCCGCGATTAATCTTGTACGCTACATGTAGCTTTTTTCCATGATACTTTACATACTCTTTATCTTGGATCTGTGGAGCAAAGTAAATAACGAACGAATCCGGATCGATTGCAAATAAATCCAGATCGTAAAGAGTATGCATATCACAACGCAATAATAGTCCATTACTTATATGGTTATGTGTATCATTTTTGTATGCGGTGATATGTGCAGCTTCGAGGATATCAATGATTTCACAACCACTTATTGCACATTTTGCTGCTTGGGATATCAGAGTGTCGCGAAAAGTTTTTTGCCCACGCCTTTGCTTAATTTGCCGTAGAATAACCTTTCGCTGATCATCTACATCGAGAGGAATATCATCAATGTCCGCTTCAGTAGAATCCAACTGAATGACATTACAAAATAGACTTTTTGCCCATTCAAAATCAACTTCTTGAATTGAACTTTGAACGTTGTAGCGCGGTGTATGAGATATTAAATCTATTATGGAGATAGAATTAATGGGCATGTAGTTTTGCTTATATTCAGCTTTAAATTCAAATGCAGGAACGTCTTCTACTTTAGGCTGTTCAAATTCATGTCCATTGCTGCAGCGCCACTTTGGTTTTTTAGATTTCCGAAGGATTAACTTTGCTGGCGTGCAATTTTCATATGGGCATCGGTTACGAGCTTTTATGTATGGGGCTGAAGATAAATTGGTTATAACTGATATACCCTGAACATTTTTTCTATCAGTTACTATGACAATATCTCCTTTTTTGACTTGCTTATGGTTTGGCACAAAGTTGTCATATCGATAAAAACTAGTTGAGTCATCTTGATAACCGTTATTCCCGAAGTACCGGAGATCATCCTGACCTACTGCTTTAAAAGACCATGCTTTCTGACTCATCTGCTTGATTCCATCATCAAAGTAACAGTTGAATCATAAAGCAATAATAGCGTGCTGGGAACATAGTACAACGTTTAGGCTTCAGTAGCACAACGAGATCTCAGCGTCCTCCTCTCGTTCAAAGCAGACTGTCAAGCCGGATGGTGACTATAAGAAATACAGATTCCAAAACAGGGACAATCGTCTACGCTTTATCTAACCGTTCCTGCGGAATCCTCCATTTCATCAAACGCTCAGCCGCCTTATCTACCGACAAGAACTGCCGAGCCAGTTGTAAGCGCTCCATAATCTTTAACCTTTGTTGCTCATCAAAATCCACCGCATCCAACTCTGCTTCACGAAAAAACTGCTCTATACGCTTATCTTCTGCCCACTGCACCATAATAGCTTCCAGTTCGGCTAAGCTGGCGTTGTATGCCTCTTTTTCCCTTCTGACCCGCTCCTTTTCCCGATATCTCTTTTCATCCAGTTCCCACTGGATTCGCCGTTCTTCTGCTTTAATTCTGGCTTCTTCCTGCTGCTTCTTTATCAACGGAACAGCATCACGCATCGCGGAAATGATTTTCGGGATCTGGCTTATAAGCCCGCACTGTTTTGTCTGGCGAAACTCAGCCTGCCAGTTAGTTGACGAGTATGGCGAGTAGAGCTGTAGAAAGAATCGTCCGGTAGGTAAGGCATGTTTAATGACATAGCGAAATGGCTTGTCATACTTCCCCCTCATCCAGCGGATCATCGTTTCATCGCGGATATACCGGCCATTAACCTCTTTTGCCGGAACATATTCCGTCATTTCAGCAAGGCTAAAGGCGAACAGCATATCCCCAACACAGATAATACTGGCTGAACAAGGGCGCCATAAACTGTCATAGCGCAAACCTCCCTCTTTTGGGTCTTCTTTGATATCTATGCCCTGACAATGAAATCCTTCATTTCCTTCAGCTAACCTTACCCAATAACCTTGCTTTCCCAGTGCAGCAAAGAACCGACTCAGAAAATCGATAGCACTGTTGAATCCCGTTTCTGAAACATTCAGATCGAGTAGCTTCTTTTTCGTTGGTTTGTAGTAGCCATCTTTTGTGACAGAAGAGACGGGAAGGTAAGTTTTGAGATCATCGATCAGTGCATAACCACTACCCGCTGTTCTTGTTCGCTTTCGCGGTGCTGGCGCTGCTACTTTCGATGATATTTTTGTGGGAGGAGGAATGGCCTGGCTGGTTTTTCTGGGGGATTTTTCTACCTTGCCACTCTTCAAATCAGGCAAAGCAGGTACCGCCGGTGCAGTTCCTTTCGCCAGAGCTTTCCAGTATCCAGCGAGCGGCCTGGGTATCCGTAATTCAGCGCATCGTTTTGTCAGTTGCTCTTTGCTGATGTTATAGAGAGAAGCGATTCTCTCCGCTGGCTCGCGCCAGACAAGACGGTAAAGTTCTTCCCTGTCGTCAGGTAACGCTTGAGTGACATTAGTTTGCAGACTTTCTGACATGGCATTCTCCCTTTGCGAGAGACATTATCAGAGAAGCTGGCTTGCAATTGATTGAATCAAATCACTTAAACTAAAAAATACTGCAACTAAATTTGCCCTTTATAGTGCTTATACAATTTTAGAACTTCATCTGCAAAACCATCATCTACAGTATAAAAATAACACTCAGGTACATTCAAAACGCGAGCAAATTCGCATACAAGTTCAAAAGTTGGCTTATGCGTTCCATTTTCATAATGTGACAAACGGGAATAGGCCGTAGCTTCTTCGATACCAGCAAGTACGCCTAGTTTCTCTTGAGTAAGTTTTGCACGTAAACGCGCTTCTTTAAGCCTTTTAGGAATCATGCCGCTTATCCAAACATGGGTTTACGGCAATCTTTAGCATTACTCAAGAAATCTTATCTTTAGAGTTCATAAAGATAGGTTCTGACTTCATAAGCAAAAGAACTAACTAGGTTCACTTACTGGTTTTTTCCACTGCACGATTTCGCCTGCGTAGAGCTTTAGCATCGCTTCGGCAAAGCTATCATCAAGCGTGTAAAAATAACCTTCCGGAACATTGAGCACCCTTGCCAACTGGCAAACCAATTCAAATTTTGGTCGATGCCTTCCATGCTCATAATGCGAAATTCTTGAGGACCCCGTTTCTTCAGAAACACCCGCGGCAGCGGCGAGATCTTCTTGGGACATGTCAGCCAACTCTCTCGCAATTCTAAGACGCTTCGGAATCATAACCTTGTCCTGTTAATGGTTATATTGACAGCATCTTTAGCATTCCTTAAGATGGGTTATCTTTAGACTTCCTAAAGTCAAAGAGATAAAGGTCACGGTTTGTCGTAGTTCTCTGGATGAGGGAATAAGAATGACTAAACAAGACTGGCACCCAGCCGACATCATCGCCGCCCTGCATAAGCGCGGCACCAGTATGGCAGCGGTCTCGCGGGAAGCGGGGCTGGCCTCCTCCACGCTGGCGAATGCGCTTTCGCGTCCTTGGCCCAAAGGCGAGTGGCTGATTGCTCGCGCACTCAACGTTCACCCGGCAAAAATCTGGCCTAGCCGTTATGAGGAAGAAGGCGAACTGCGACAACCGAAAAATCCGCTCCCCGTCAGGTGCAGGTTATGATTATTTCCGACTCCAGCCTCCACAGTATCTCTACACCAGCTCAGGTTCAGCAGGCCGCTATACCACCGCCAGCGGAAATGCCGTTTCTTTCTGCCCCGGTTCATAACCACACCGCTTTTCACTATACCCTATTTACCCGCCACGCCCTGCTGCGCCCTATCGCTCGTGAAACAGGAAGCAAAATCTATCTACAGGAAGAACCCATCTGCGGTTTTTGGTATCTCAACCATGGCGTCATTGGCCTGCACCACACATTAAAAAACGGCAAAGAGCTGCTGGTCCGCGCCTGCCAGCAAGGTGAATGGTTTGGTTATCTGGGGCTGTTTGGTACGGAGTTCTATCACTGCCATGCCTGCGTTTTGCAGACCGCATCGCTGTGCCACGTTATTCCACATTCCAACAGCGAGTTCCTGCATCATTACCCGCAGTTTGCTCATTTCCTGCTAAACCAGGTGGTGGCGAATCTGTCCGATGCGGAGCATCGCATGAGCTGGATCACCCGCTATCGCACCCGCCACCGGGTTCTGAGTAGCCTCTGGTATCTGACGAGTTATTTTTCCGGCTATGACTGGACGTGGCGTGAAGTGGCCGAGTTTGCGGGATGTGAGACAGAAACCGCTTTACGGTTCAGTAAGGAATTAAGACAGGCCGGAATACTGGATGACTCACAGCGCCGCTTGCACGTATGTCACCCAGAACAACTGGTGGCACTACTTGCTGGCACCCATAATTAGCCCGCTCTTTTGAACGCATATACTGATCAAATATCCAGAACAAATCGTTTCATCTGGGTCAAATGAGTGATATATTTTCACCCATAAACCCCGAGGAGGCGTTATGTCTGAATTCGATTTATTTGCGCAGGAACTGCTCGAAAAAGCAGAAGCTGAAGAAAAACAACAACAAGAGCGCGACAGGAAGCTGATTGATCGGGTACTTGAAATTTACGACCAGAAGTATGTCGCAGAACTGCTAAGAAAAATAGGTAAAAATGAGTGGAGCCGCGAAACCCTGAACCGCTGGATAAATGGCAAGTGTGAGCCGAAATCGCTTACCATGGCTGAAGAAGCGCTGTTACGGAAAATGCTGCCGGAGCAACCCGCTCATCATCCTGACTATGATTTCCGCTTTATTGACCTGTTTGCCGGTATTGGTGGTATCCGTAAAGGATTCGAGGCCATCGGCGGGCAATGCGTTTTTACCAGCGAATGGAATAAAGAAGCGGTACGTACCTACAAAGCAAACTGGTACAACGATGAAGACGCACACACATTCAATATGGATATCCGCGAAGTCACGCTAAGCGGAGAAGATGATATATCAGAAGAGAAAGCCTACGCTCATATCGATCAACACATCCCGGATCATGACGTCCTGCTGGCCGGTTTTCCCTGCCAGCCATTCAGTCTGGCTGGGGTGAGTAAGAAAAACTCGCTTGGACGCGCACATGGGTTCGAATGTGAAGCGCAAGGGACTCTATTTTTCGATGTTGCCCGCATAATCAAGGCTAAGCAGCCAGCCATTTTTGTGCTGGAAAACGTTAAGAACCTTAAGAGTCATGATAAGGGTAAAACGTTTAAAGTCATTATGGATACCCTTGATGAATTGGGCTATGAAGTTGCTGATGCCAGTATCACAGGGAAAGATGATCCTAAAATTATTGATGGTAAAAATTTCCTGCCACAGCATCGTGAGCGTATTGTTCTGGTCGGATTCCGCCGCGATCTTAATATCCATCAGGGATTCACATTAAAGAATATTGATAAATTCTACCCTGAGAAAAGGCCAACATTTGGTCAGCTTCTGGACCCTGCGGTTGACAGTAAATATATCCTTAGCCCTAAGTTATGGGAATATCTCTATAACTATGCTAAAAAGCATGCTGCCAAAGGTAATGGGTTCGGTTTTGGTCTGGTTGATCCGAATAATGAAAACAGCGTCGCGAGAACATTATCCGCTCGTTATCATAAAGATGGTTCTGAAATTCTCATCGACAGAGGATGGGATAAAGAACTCGGCGAAATCGATTTCTCTAATCCAGAGAATCAGGAACAGAGGCCAAGAAGACTGACGCCTCATGAATGCGCCAGACTGATGGGTTTTGAGCAACCAGGTGGCAAACCATTCCGGATCCCCGTTTCCGATACCCAGGCCTATCGCCAGTTTGGGAACTCAGTGGTCGTTCCCGTTTTTGAAGCCGTGGCAAAACTGCTTCAGCCTTATATTATGAAAGCCGCTGCAACCAAAACGACCAAAAAATAATATAAACAGCCCCCCCCGGAATTTATCCGGGGGATAACAGAATGAAATTATTTAATCGACATACAATGCTTTGGTTTCATCGATAAACGTTTCTAACGAAATAAGATATTCCCGGATAGTTTTCGGGTACTTATCATGAAGACTACTGGGCACAACCAACCTGACCCTTTCCTGCTGCATCTCCTGAAATTGCGCAACGGAAACACCTTCCTGAAGAGTAAAGAGGTAAATGTCCTGAATTCTGTCGGCTTCATTTAATATCTGCCGCCAGCGATCTTTACAGGTCGTTTTTACTGCCAACATACGAAGCTTCTGCTCAGGAAACGTTTCATCGTGATAAGCTTGTGCAGAGGGGAATAAAAAATCTGGCTTCTTATTTCCTTCCGTGACGGCCTGAGTCTCAAAGGTTGTCAGTCCATGCTCATTAAAAAGCTGTTCAAGATGCAGCTCCAGTGATTTACCGGCCCGTGATTTTCGTCTGTTACTCACGGAGTTCGCCAGTGCAATAAATTCATTTACTGAACCAAACCCAGACTGAACCATACCCAGAACGTGCATTTCTTCCACCAGCAGGAAAATTTCGTACTCAACACGACGACGTTCAATCAGTTGCTTATCCGGTCCAACGACATTTGGGGAATAATGAGCTGCTGCATACTCGATAATCTCCTTACCAGAAGGGAAATGCGTTCTCCACTCTTCCGGAAGACGATACTCACTGGAGACAGGTTCTTTTAAAGCCAGGCCGCCCAGAATCTCATTTGCGGGGCCATAGACTAGCGAACCGGGAACAATCTCTCCGAGTGATGACTCAACAATATCTTCTTCTTCAGCGTCATAGCACACCCAGATATCGACAAACTGACTATCTGCCCCCTGCCGATGGTCAAACGCCAGTAACGCTAGTGCCCCCGTGTTCTCAGGGTTTTGCAGAGGATTTTTTCCTCCGCCCCATCGGGTGATACGCTTTTCATTTCGGGTCTTACCAAAGAAACGACTATTGTAATAAACGGCCCTGGCCTCGGTGTCCGGGCAACTGTGCGAGGAGGTATGCGCATTCAGCGTCACAGACGGGTTAAGATCCCTTGTATGATTAATGGAAGGGAAAAGATGCTCAACAATGCCAGAAGGTATGTAAATGCCAACCTGATGGCCACCCGTCGCACCGGTATCGTTGGCTGACAGGCGCTTGATGAACATATAGGTGTCACTGGTTGACTTATCTAAAAGCCATGAATGTAGCCCCGACATCATCACTTCCTCGCTGTAAAAATATCGCCGATTTATACAGGGCTATCCTGCCACAGCTCCGCCTCTCTGAATATGCAGTTTTGTGTTAAAAAATAAGATATTACTGCTTCAGACTATCCACCACCGACATCACCCCTGCCGGAGACTGCTGCAAACGAATCTGCTGCGCCATATAGGTCATATACGGATCCATATGGCTGAACATCATGCGATACCCGGCACACAAATGATTCAACCGATCGTGAAGTCGATGCTTCGGACAACCGCCCTGGCAGGCAAAGCGCCACGGGCAACGATGGCAATCATCCGGTAGCTGCGCTTTCTGCTGGCCGAATCGCCGTTGCGCTTTACCTGCAACCAGCTTTTCCAGCGGCTGCTGTAGCAAATTACCCAGCCGATGCTCCGCATCCACATAGTGGTCGCAACTGTAGATATCACCGTTCTGCTCAACCACCAGCCCGCGTCCGCAGGTAGGCTGCATCACGCATATCGCCGGGCGTTCGCCCAGCCACGCCGCCAGCGTGTTATCAAAAAGCTGAACGAATACCCGCCCAACATCATGGCGTACCCACTCATCGAAGATGGCGATCATAAACCGCCCGTAATCTTCCCCCGTCACTGACCAGGGTAACAACACTCGTTGGGCGTCATACTCCACCACCGGAATAAACTGGAGAAATTCAGCGCCCACCTCACGAGTCAGGAAGCGGTAAATATCCAACGGGGCCTGCGCCGTCACATTGTTCACCACGGTCAGGATATTCACCTCCACACGGTGACGCTTCAGGGCATCTAACGCAGCCATCACTTGAACGAACACGGGTTTACCACTGCCCGTCTTACGGTAATGATTATGCAGATGCGCCGGGCCATCCAGCGATATCCCCACCAGAAACCGATGCTGAGCCAGAAATGCAGCCCATTCGTCGTTAATCAGCACCCCGTTGGTCTGAAGGCTGTTGGTAATACGCTTATCCCCGGCATAGCGCTGCTGGAGCGCCACGGCCCGGCGATAAAAATCAAGCCTGGCCAATGTGGGCTCGCCGCCCTGCCAGGTAAAGTTCACCTCCGTGCCGGGCGATGCCGCGATGTACTGGCGAATATACGTTTCCAGCACCTTATCGGACATATGCCGCTGTCCGCAGGTATCACGCAGCACACCCTGCCCTTTTGCCAGGTAAAAACAGTAATCACAGGCCAGATTACAGCGCCAGCCCGCAGGCTTCGCCATCAGATGAAAAGCGTGTTTCATAGCGTCACCAGTATCAACGTGGCAATCATCAGCAATACCCCAGAGAAAACGCGCTGTAGCCAGCATTCCGGCAGCAGAGTACGCAGCCTCATGCTGACAGGCTGGAACGCCAGCGTGCAGAGAAAAATCACAGCCACAATAGCCATATTGACGTAACCAAACTGCATCGATGGTGGCAATGCGCCGGTATCCGGTGCGGTGTGATACAGATAGCTGACCACCGTTCCGGCGCTGCCAAACACCATCATCCAGTTACAGTACACAGCGATATGCTGGCGCGGGATCCCGGATAGCTGCGACATCAGCGGCGCTAGCACGGAACCACCGCCCAACCCAGTCAACCCGGCTACAGCACCGCCAGCGGTACACAGCAGCATCCCGGTACTGCGCGTCCGGTTATCCGGTTGTACGTTTTGCTGAGTTGTCGGGCGCGAATATCCACAGCGCAATGCCAGCCCCACCAGGACCAGCGCAAACAGCATCAGCAGCACCTTATCCGACAGCAAAAAGCTGGCGTACACGCCAGCCTGCATTCCCGTCGCCATACCCAGCGACCAGAGCACCAGCAGCCGCGAATTTAACCGGATACCCTGACGCCAGAAGGCGCAGACGTTAATCAACGCACTCAGCATCACCACCGTCAGGGACGTCGCGGCCAGCACCTGCACAGCACATTGCGGAAACAACAAATGCAGCACCGGCACGAGCAGGATACTGCCCCCGACGCCAAACAGCGCCGAGAGCAAACTGGTTGCCATACCACAGCCGCAGAGTGCGGCAATCATCCATGCCGTCATCACTTACTCCACCGGAACAATGACGGGCAGGTCTTCACCAATTGCCGTCATTTTGCGGCCAATATCCTGACGTAATTTATCGCGGATCCGCGCATGTTCCGGGCTGGCAATCAGGTTCTGGCGCTCCCACGGGTCATTCAGCAGATCATAAAGCTGGCTCTCCACGTAAATCGTCGCGGCAGACTCATTCCACGGATCGCTGCCGGGCGCGACAATCTCATATTTCCAGCGCGTGGTGCGCAGCGCTCGCCCGACTTCCGATTCGCTAATCTGGATCAGCACTTCCTCGTCCCAATGCTCAGCATCCAGTGCGGTTTGTAAATCACGTCCCACCATGGTATCCGGCACTGTAATACCTGCGGCGCTTAACATCGTGACCGGAATATCTAGCAACGTCACCAGATGCTCTACCGTTCTGCCACCGCTGAACGGCCCACCCCGCGCCACGCAGGGGATACGAATGCTGGACTCATGACACGAACGTTTATATTCATCGTTACGGGTGCGGAAGTGGCAGCCGTGATCGCTGAAGAACAGAATAATGGTGTTGTCGTATTCGCCGCTGGATTTAAGGTAATCGACAATCCGCCCGAGGTTTTCATCCAGGTTCTGGCACATGCCGTAATAATCCGGCAGGTTCTGCGGCCAGTCGCCGGGGCGGTTAATCAGATCCGGCGGCACCGATGCGGTCTGGAAGCGTTCGGCGTAGCCATCCGGGGCGACAAAACGCGCCATATCGTTCTGGAAGTGCGGCTCCAGATAGGAGAGAAACAGCAGGAATGGATTATCCCGCTGGCGATTTTGCAGGTAATCGAGCGCGAACGAGGTCTGGTCATCCACCCGGTAGCCATCGAAATGCACAGGCTGGTTATCGTTATCAAAAAAGTGACCGCCGTAAGGGTGCGATGTATGTTCCAGCGCATCTGCCGCCAGCCAGTATTGCCAGCCGCCGCGCAGTGCTTCCGGCACCGGTTTTTCATCGAGATCCGCCAGGTGCCACTTCCCGATATAGGCCGTGTCATACCCCGCCTGATTGAACAGCTTCGCCAGCGTCACCTCATCCTGCCGCATGGCGATATTATTGCGGTAACAGCCGTTCTGCGTAGGATAACGCCCGGTTTGCAGGCAGGAACGCGCCGGGCCGCAGACCGGCTGGACGGTAAAGGTGTTTTCGAACTTCACGCCCTCGCGGGCAAGCTGGTCCAGAACAGGTGTGGTACTTACGGCTGGGTTATAGCAGCCCACCGTGTCCCAGCGCTGTTGATCGGTGAAAAAGACCAGAATATTCGGTTGCATCATGTTCTCTCCATTAGAGTGTGGCGGGCGCGTAAGCGTCCGCCGTTTTAGACCGTGGGGTTGAAGTCAGCAGGAAAGCGGACAGCAGAGTGAACGCAGCGGTGATACTGCCGAGGATCAGATAGGTGCTATGGAAACCGATGGTGTCGTACAGGTGGCCTGCGACGGTAGATAAAACAATGGCGGCGGACTGCTTGATAAACATCACGCCCACCAGATAGATGGTCCCGGACAAACGGGTATCAAAAACGTCAGCGATATATTTGAAAATACCAATCAGCAGGAAAGG
Organism: Enterobacter sp. DC4; assembly: GCF_000568095.1. Classification (NCBI taxonomy): domain Bacteria; kingdom Pseudomonadati; phylum Pseudomonadota; class Gammaproteobacteria; order Enterobacterales; family Enterobacteriaceae; genus Enterobacter; species Enterobacter sp. DC4. The sequence goes on from NZ_AZUB01000003.1 coordinate 374,597, forward strand.
CACTTCAAAATTATGCAACATCCGTAAGAAGAGCACTTCAATCGGCCCGGTGGCAAACGACGAACCAACGATCCGAATCGTCATAATGGTACCAGTAATTAATAATGCATTCTTGCTGCCAATATATTTATTAATCAGCAGCGGAATAAAAAACATTACGGCGGCGTCGCCGAGATTCCCGGCAGTTGTAATATAACCAAATGCTCTTGCCGCCTGCTCCTGATGGTCAAAGAAACGAGTGAAGAAATTAATAAACTGCTGGTCGAAAACATCATAAATACAGGCCACGCCTAATACATATAATGTGAAATACCAGAACCGACGGAGTTTAAACAGCTCCCACACGCTCACCTTCTGCTGGCGGACCTGTTCCGCTTCAATCCCCGGCAGCGGCTCAGAACGGGCAACCAGCAGGATCACCACCAGCAATAAAGCCAACGCCGAACCAATCCAGTAAATCCATGTCGGATCAAAACCATAAAGAATACCGGAGATAGTCGCGCAGGCCGCCGACCCAAAGCAGCCAAACAGCCGTGGACGTCCGTACTCAAAGCCCCGATTACGGCTAACTTTCTCGACAAACGCCTCCACCGCGCCATAGCCCGCGTGGAAGATAAATCCCAGATACAGCCCACCCACCACCAGCCCGATCGCAAAGTGGCTTTGCAGCAGCGGGGTATACACGTAAATAAAGAACGGCGCGAAGAGCACCATCAGGATAACGAGCAGCCACAGCAAGTATTTCTTCGGCCCAAGCTTATCCGTTACCCAGCCCAGCAGCGGTTGCAGGCAGATAGCCGCCACGGCAAAGGAGGAGAACACCATACCTATATGCGTTTTATCCAGCCCCACCATCCGGGTTAACCACATCGGTAAAAACAAGAAGCAGGAAGACCAGTTGTAGTAATAGAACAGGAAAAAGAATCCCCAGAGGATCACATTCCATTTTGTATCGCGTTGAATAGCCATAATGCCCTCAGAGTCGGAATTTCATCAGATTCAGAATAAAGAGCACCTAAAAACCTGCTTATAACCGTTGTCATAACGCCACAGGAAATTAGCGTGAACGGATACACAGTTTATGGCTGATTTATTTATTCGCAGCGGCAAACTCTTTTTCCGCATGGAACAAATGAAGTGAGGCGGATCATAAATAACGGACTGTCGTATATGATAATGGTCATAAGTCGCCCGTTTGTTTCCTGTCATCGTTTTTTGAATTTCAACAAACAGGATGGCAAGCATGAAAAAAACAACCGGATGGTTCTCTTTACTGGCGCTGTCAATTTCTCTGGTCTGCCACCAGGCGGCAGCAAACAGCCGTTTAACCGCGTCGGCAATTCGCGTGATGGATGCACAGGGCAACAACGTCAGCCAGCCCCTGCTGGACAATAATCCGGCCACCCAATGGCAGTCGAAGCTGGATTACAACCGCTGGCTGGAGATGGACTTAAAAGGTACGTACCAGCTTAGTGAGCTACAGTTCTCTACCCCACTCAACACGCTAACGCGCTTCGACATCTACAGCAGCGACGATGGTGTGACTTACCGCAAAATCGCCTCCGCAAAGACCAGTAAATCGAACGAGCGACTGCCGCTTAACGTTCGCGCCAGCCGTCTGCGCATCAATATCACCGACTATTCGGCGGGTACGAAAGGCGTGGTCAACGATATCTCTCTTACAGGGGATAAAATCAGCGATACCGCGCCGATGCCGCCTGCGATTCGAGTTGCGGATTACACCACCACCGAGTGGGCTAAGCGTCATGAGCGTCGCCAGAACACAACGTATCGCCAGCAGGAAGTCATCAGCGAAGCGCAGGCGCTGGTTGAGCGGGTGCTCGGCGCACAGTACCAGAACCGTTTTATCTTCGCGGTTGCGCCCTCCACCACTGGCAAAGACAGCTTCACCGTGAAGGAAGCTGACGGCAAAATCAGCATCAGTGGACCGAACGGTATTTCACTGGCCTCCGGGCTGAACTGGTATCTGAAAAACTATCTGCACGCCAATTATGATCCGCTGAATGTATCCAATCTGACCATACCGACAAACTGGCCGATGCCAAAAGGCGTCACAGAGAAAGACACTCCCTATCAGTACAAATATGCCCTGAACTTCTGCACGCCGTCCTACACCATGGCGTTCTGGCGCTGGCATGATTACGAGAAATTCCTCGACTGGGCGGCAATGAACGGCGTCAACCTGATGCTGGATGTTGTCGGCCAGGAAGAAGTTCAGCGGCGGATGCTGCACCAGTTCGGCTACAGCGATAACGATGTGCGCCAATACCTCCCTGGCCCGGCTTACTTCGGCTGGTTTTACATGGCGAATATGCAGAGCTTCGGTGGCCCACTGCCGCAGAGCTGGTTTGCCCAGCGTACCGAGCTGGCGCGTAAAATTCACGACAGGATGGAAGTGTACGGCATCACGCCAGTCTTCCCCGGCTTTGCCGGGCAGGTGCCGGATACTTTCGCCGCCAAAAATCCGCAGGCGCAGGTGATCGATCAGGGCGACTGGGTTGGCTTTGTCCGCCCACCGATGCTGCGCACCTACGTTAAGCAGGGAGAGGACTATTTCAGCAAAGTGGCCGATGTCTATTACCAGACGCTGAAAACCACCTTCGGTGATATCAGCCACTACTACGCCGTCGATCCATTCCACGAAGGCGGCAACCGCGCCGATCTGGATATGGTGAAAGTGGCGCAGACCGTGCAAAACAAGATGCTGGAGCACGATAAAGACGCCGTATGGATTATCCAGAACTGGCAGGAAAATCCCACTGACGCCTTCCTGAACGGCCTGAAGAAGGAGCACGCGCTGATCCTCGATCTTTACGCCGATAACAAACCTAACCATGCTATCCGCCACGAGTTCAGTAACACGCCGTGGATCTGGAACATGCTGCACGCCTTCGGTGGCCGCATGGGCTTCTCCGGAATGCCGGAAGTGCTGGCACAAGAGATCCCGCAATCGCTGGCAGAATCGAAGTACATGAAGGGCGTGGGCGTCACCGCCGAATCGCTCGGCACCAACCCGATGCTGTACGAAATGCTCTATGACATGGCGTGGGAAAAATCGCCCATTTCGTCAACGGCGTATATCCACAACTGGCTCACCAGCCGCTACGGTGCGCAGTCGCCGGAGATTGAGCAGGCATGGGATATTATGGTGAAAACCGCGTATCACCGCCGCAAAGATCGCCAGCGGGCGGAAGACTCGATCATCGACGCCAAGCCCGGCTTCGGTGTCACCCGCGCCTGCACCTACTACACCGCGCTCATCGACTACGACAAAGCCGAGTTTGAAAAAATCCTGCCGCTCTACCTGAGCGTTTACGACCGCTTTAAGGATAACCCGGCGTATCAGCACGATCTGGTGGATATCACCCGTCAGATACTGGCCAACGCCTCGTATGAATATTACCGCGCCTTTGAAGATGCGTGGATGGCGCAGGATTACAGCGCCTTCAATCAGCTTTCCGGCAAATTCCTGCGCCTTATCAAGCTTCAGGACAAGGTACTGAGTACCCGCCCGGAATTTATGCTCGGAACATGGATCAACAGCGCCCGCTCGATGCTCGATGGTATGGACGACTGGACCCGCGACCAGTTCGAGTTCAACGCCCGGGCAATGGTCACTACCTGGGGAGCCGAACAGGCCGCTGACGCCGGGCTGCGCGATTACTCCAACCGCCAGTGGCAGGGGCTCACCGGTGATTTCTACTACCAGCGCTGGGCAACCTGGATTCAGGCGCTGAAAACTGCTGCGGCTACCGGGCAGAAGCAGGACGCCATCAAGGTGAACTGGTTCCCGCAGGAGTATCGCTGGGTCAATCAGACGGGTAACGGCTACCCGACGCAGCCTTCCGGGCGCGATATCCGCCAACTGGCACAGCAGGCTCTGGCAGAGTTCTCCGTCACCAGTGAAGACCTACGCCCGTACCGGGAAAGCAAGGACAAGCGCAATCTGGCACTGAATAAGCCGGTCTTTACCCATGGCGACATTATCAACGCCGAATTCTCGACTGAACGCGTGGTGGACGGACAGCCCTCAACGCTTTGGGGCAATAAAACCTGGCCTGCGGATCTGATTATCGATCTTCAGGGCGTGCAGAAGGTAGACGGTATCGAGCTGGAGTTTGAGCAGACGGCGGAGGATATGCGAAATCCGGTGGTCTCCGGCTGGACGGTAGAGATTCAGGACGCACAGGGCAACTGGCGCACCATTCAGGATAAATCGAAAGACTTCTCGCAAAAGCAGGTTGTCAATGCGGTGCCGTACAAAGGCGAAGCGCAGAAAGTCAGGGTCACGCTGACCAGCGCGGATTTCAAACTGCGCCCGGATCTGAAGCCACAACTGGCGGAAGTCCGCGTGCTGGCGGCAACGCAATAACCCCATCCTGACCCCTAAGAGAATGCCCGTTCTGCGGCATTCTCCCTTTCTGCGAGAAAGCTTATGAACAGAAATACCCTGCTCTGCGCTCTGCCGTTACTGGCATCCGGTATCGGCCTGCCCGTGATGGCGGCTGATATTGATACCGATGATATTCAGCAAGAAGTAGATACTGGTCAGGACCAGGTGCCCGTATCAAAGCCCTGGAAAGTCCGCGCGGGCCTGCTGATTGAGACCGAAAACAAAGAAGGGCAGTCGTTTGATAAAGACGGCTTTTTTGAACCCACATTATGGATGGATTTCTCCCGCGATCGCTGGACGTTTTACGGTTCCTATTATCAGGAAACCCACGGCACCAATTACAGCGATGGATTCAGTCGCGACAACTGGTTTAACCAATACGAATTTGACGCCCGCTATCTGATGGTAGACCAAAAAGATCTGGCGCTGGGCATGACCTTCCACTTCCGAAATTACACCTTCATCTATCAGGATAACCCGGAAAAAACGCAGTCCGGCGGCTATAACTCCCAGCGCTGGTCGTTCCAGCCCGACTGGCGAATTAATTTCACCGATAAATTCAAATCCACCGGCTGGGTGACGGTCTACAACTGGTACAACAATCTGCATGAAAACGGTCTGGCGAACCGGGAATTAAAAGGCGAAGGCGGCTTCGAATATCGCTTCAACCCAACCATCGCGGTGCGGCTGAATTACTTTATCGATCGGGGCTGGAATACCAACAGCGACGACCAGACCGGCGAGTTCTGCCGCTCACAGCTGCGCCCTTATATTCCAATCACCTTCTCATTGTTTGACGCAGGCCCTACCACCATCACGCCTTACGGGCGCTGGACGCTGGATGTCTGGTCGCAAAATAAGTCGCGTAACCAACGGATGCACACCACGGAAACCCGTACCGGCATCTTTATCGAGCAAAAGCTGTCGCCACATCTATCCATGACGCTGGATTACGCCTATGAAGTGCAGGCCCGGCACGATTTATCTCCCGGCGATAAGCCTGTTGTGAAGTTCCACAAAACCGGCCTCGGTTTTATCTATAGCTTCTGAAGAGGATTACCATCATGAGTACACCAATATTACCGTTTCTACCCGATAACGCAGACTGGATCTATCAACCCGATCTCAGCGACGAATTTAACGGTCCGGACCTCGACCCGCGCTGGTGCCCCTATTACCAGGCAAGCTGGGGCGATCTGGATGCTTCCCGCGCCCGCTACCGCTTTATTACCGAATCCGATGGCACCGTCAGCCTGGAACTGTATGTCGATAATGCCGGGCAGGGATACTGGCAGCCGTGGCGGGCCAGCAACAACACCTACAAGGTCGCGGGCATCACCGGCGGCACGCGGGACTATATGAATCAGTGGCCGAGCGGCGGTTTTCCTATCACCAACCATATGCCGTATTACGATGCCTTTGCCACCCGCTACGGTTATTTTGAAATCCGCACCCGCTTTCTGAGCGGCAGCGGTCTGGCCCCGGCCTTCTGGTTCCTGGGAATGCAGGATGCGGCGTACACCGAAAATATGGAGGTCGATTCACCGGAAGTCTTCACTCTGGAAAACGTCGTAAAATTTAATCTGCTGCCGCGACAGGGAATGCAACAAGTCTCGATTCCAAAACCCTATGGCGAAGGCACTGAACTACCGGATCTGGAAGACGGCTACCATATTTATGGTCTGGAATGGGATCCGGAATATCTGAAGCTCTATATCGACGGGCAACTGGTTTCAACCATTGATGCGGCGATTGATTACCGCATGTTCCCGCTGATCTCCCTCAATCACCATGAAACCAATAACGCCGAAGTGGGCAATATCTACGATAACGACCCGCCGCTGCCAAACGACGAAACCTTCACTATCGACTATTACCGGGTATTTAAAAAAGCGGATACGCCCGCCGATCCATGGCCGAATTATCAAAACCCGCTGTTGCCCGGCTATAACATCGCCGAACGCGCCTTTATTAATATCTATGGCTATGACGGCGATAACTCCACCTCGCGGGAAGGCAAGCTGAATGACGGCGATCACTTCAGCGTCGCGGACACCTATCCTAAAGGTAGCGGCACCGAGGAGGAGAATGAGCGCTGGTACAACGACCAGTTCCGCTATATCTATATTGAATGGCATCAACCAGTGGATTTCGACACACTGGTCCTCTATGCCACAAAGGCACAATCCACCGCGCCGCAGAATATCCGTATTGAGGTTTCCACCGATGGCTACGGCGACTGGGCAGTTGTGAAGCCTGATTTCGATCTGGACTGGCAAACAGATGATCCGGGTATTGCCGAAGGGCTGAAAATTACGCTGGATACGCCATTGCAGCAGAATCAACACGCCCGTATCGTCATCAATACCGCGCCGGAAAGCTACGCTTTGAGCGAAATTGAAATCGGCACACAAATTAACGCCACCACCCGCTTTAAATAATTCGCCACGGCGGCATCCCCTGCCGCCGTTAATTTTCCCATCTGGATATTGAGTTTCGACGGGAAAACCTTCATAGAGTGCGATAAACCCACGGCATCCGTCTCATCCGGAGTGCCATATGCCTGTTCGTCACGTTGTCCTGTCTTCATTAATCTCACTAGCTGTGCCTGCCGCGCAGGCCATCACCACACCGGAAATCGCCGCCTCCGCCCTGTCGCCGACGTGCGTAAAGTATCAAGTGGTCGGCGTCTGCTACTGGCTGTTCTGTTCGCCGTTTGGCTGCTCAGTGCGTACCTCGGTAAAAGTACGCCATTTCCGCCCGGACCTGGTGGTATCAGCCTACAGCGTAACCGGGCAGAACCCGTGGGCTGAGATGTCGCCTTTAAGCTCACCGCTGCCCGGTATCGCTGAAGCCGGTGGTGATACCAACCCCCGCGCCATCGGCCAGCACAGCAAAGTCCGCTTTAAAAACGCCGATGCGATTGGCTTCCCTGCCGGTGATGCGCTGGCGAACTTCTTCGCCCAGTTTGGCTACGTCTGCGCTCCGTCGTCACAGCCTTTTCTCCCCTACTTCCTCAGCACGCTTGATGCGCTCGCCTGGCGTAGCGGTATACCGGAAATGTTTTATCCGGAGGCGTTAACGCCAGGACTGCGCGAAGTCAGCAAAGATGGCGATATGTGGGGCAATGTCTATCCACGAGCCGGGGCACTCAGCCAGACGCATGACTACAAGGCTGGGGCGGTCATCGCCCAACGCGCTGCCGATCTGGTAACGCGGAGTGGTCAGTCACATGTTTATATTCCGTTGGCTGCCACTTCACACGACGGATACTGGCCTCCGGATCCGGTCACGGAAGGCGACAGCAATAACCACCAGTGGCAAATGCTGGTTCCCAAAAAATCTGCCTCCTGCGCCATCTTCCCGGATGGCTCCACCACCGACTCTTACGCCGACAAACTCGCGGAGGATGGCGCATATATCTGGACGCTGTGGCGGCCCTACAAATGCTGTCCGCGTCGTGGGCAGACCTTTCTTGGCAGCAGCGGAGGTTAACTATGCGCTCAGCCTGGTGTCTTCTGTTCGTCGCCTTTCTCGCCCCGGCGGCTGATAAATACCAGTATCAGAAACAAGGGGCGATCAGCGACTGGATGTATTATCGCATCGGCGGCGGTGCGGCCATTCCCCCTTCAGCAACCTGGCGTAACACCTTCCCGCTGACGGCAGGCGTAAGCTGGAACAGCGATATGATGTGCGGCAATTTCGATATTGATACCACAGTGCGCAATCAGCTCAACGGCGTGACGGACGGCTTCCAGCAACTGATGGGAGAGGTTATCGAAAGCGCGACCAGCGCGGTCGCCAGCCTGCCTGCGATGGTGATCCAGCGCGCTAATCCTCAGCTCTACGATCTACTGACCAACGGCGTACTTCAGGGACGACTCGACTTTGATAAATCACTGTTAAGCTGCCAGAAGATGGCTGGCAAGATGACCGATTATGCGCTCGGTCCGGCATGGACGCAGAGCGCTCAGGCGGAGAACTATCAGGGCATTGCGGCCAGCGAAAAAGACGCCGTTCGCGCCGACCAGCGAGCGGCTGAAGAAGCGGCAGAGAAAGGCAAACGCTGGGTTGGTGGCGAGCATCGCGGCGGTAAAGGCCAGCCCCCCATCAAGCTGGTACGCGATACGACGGTTGCAGGCTACAACATCCTCAATAACCGCAGTGCGACCAGCACCAGTTCGATATCCAGCAACGACTGTCAGGGTGAGCTGTGTCAGGTATGGAGTAAACCCGACGACGCTGCGCAATGGCTGACTCGGGTGGTTGGCGAGCAGACCATTAACGTCGCCCCGGATAACGATCAGTCTGGCGATACGAGCCAGCAAAGCGGTGCCCAATCCGGCGTCGGGCTGACGCCGCTTATTCAGGAAGAGCAGGATAAGATCCAGCCGCTGATTATCGATATGGTGAACCGCAGCCAACCCGTTAACGATGACACATTAGCCCAAGCCAGCGGTGGCGAACTGCATCTGACGCGCGGCGTGATTGAGGCGCTGCGCGACGATCCCGATGCAGCGGTACTTATCCAGAGGCTCTCCGGCGAATTGGCGCTCTCCCGCGTGATGGAACAGGCGCTGATGGCCCGGCGCACACTACTGGCTGGGATGCGCGAACCCTATGTTTCCGGTGAAAAAGAGGCACAAACCGCGCTGACCCAGACCACCGCCCAGCTCAACCAGGAACTGTCACAGCTTAAGCTGGAACTGGATATGCGCCAGGCGCTGGCAGATAACGCAGCGCTCACCATCCTTGAACGCCAGACAACGCGAGCGAAGACCAAAGGCCAGGCTATCGGCGTAGAAGACGACACCGACAAACGGGTGGACGATCTCAGCAAACCCACTGGCGGGGATACGCAATGAAACGGCTGATGCTCTCCAGCACTCTGCTCTTGGTCTGTATGGCAGTGATGTTTTATCTGGCTACTGATAATACACCGCAGATTAACCGCAGCGACCTGCTGCTCTGGCGCGTAACGCTTTACGGCGTGATTAGTGCTGTGGGCTGGCGTCTGTATGACCGTTTTCCACCTTATCGCCCGGCCATCCACCGCATCGCGCTGTGGTTTATCGTACTGATTGTGCTCAACGAAATCGTGCCGGAGGTGTTCCGGTGACAACCAACAGCTATCTGGAATACTTTCTGACGCTGCTCGGCTGGGTGGTCAATAACGGGTTGTGGAATGCGATTAGCGCCACCGGATTATTCGCCCTGCCGCTACTGATTAAGTTGCTGGCGCTGTGGCTTCAGGCCAGAAGTCAGGGAGCCGATGAAGGCAACAAAGCCGCGCTGTCCCTGGTATGGACCGAGCACCTGATGTACACCTCGCTGCTGGTGATTATGTTCACCTGCGTACCGATGTTGAACATCGACCTCGATACCATCAAATATGACACCACGCGCTCAAAGCAGTGCGGTATGTCGGTACCACAACCCGCCGATACCGGCTATCAGCCGATTATTAACTCACTGGGCGGCAAAACCGCCGCCGTCCCGGTCTGGTGGTACTTTATTCATGTGATCAGCAAAGGCATCACCAGCGCAACAGTTGCCACCCTGCCCTGCCAGCCAGACCTGCGTCAGATCCGCTTTGAGGTGCAGCACACCCGAATCAAGGATCCAGCGCTGGCACAGGAATTGCGGGATTTTGTCGAGGAGTGTTATGCCCCTTCCCGCGCTCGTCTGAAATTCCGCGCCGGAGAGCTGGACGATGACACCAGTGACGATACGGCCTGGCTGGGATCATCATATTTTCTCAACACGGCTGGTTACTATGATACCGACCATGCGCTTTCACCACATAGCGACTGGTCGTATAGCGCATCACGCGATGCCGGGCTGACCGATACAGGTGCCGGTGGCTACCCTACCTGTAAACAGTGGTGGGCCGACGATACGGTTGGGCTGAAGGCCCGGCTCCTGCAACTCCCGGCCCCGGATATATGGACAGCGTTTAAAAAGATCGGCCAGTCACAGGCTATATATGAAGAGGCCGTGCTGCGCTCGCTGGTCAGTGAACGAAATATGCAGGTATCACAGAACGGGCGCGTTTACCCCGGCTATGGTGGTAATGTTGACGGCACGCTCACCAACGCCGCCACGCGGTTAGCCTCTACAGCCGGAAATATCCTCGGCAGCATAGCGGCGTTCCCGGCATTCGACAGCGTGCGTCAGGCGCTACCGATGGTGCAGGCGCTGCTGCAAATGGCGCTGGTGATCTGTATTCCGCTGATAACGCTCTGCTCGGCGTGGGATGTGAAGGTGGTGATGACGCTGACGTTTGTGCAGTTCGCACTGTTCTTCCTCACCTTCTGGTGGGAGCTGGCCCGATGGCTCGATAGCTGGCTGCTGGATGTGCTCTACAGTAGTGATACCCACAATAGCTGGAATCTGGCCGGGCTCCAGAATACGCAGGATGACGTCATTATTAATTTGGTTTTGGGGTCAATGTTTCTGGTGTTGCCGACATTCTGGCTGGGAGCGATGACGTGGGCGGGAGTGAGGGTTGGCGTGGCGGTTAATGGCGCGCTGGCGGGCGGGGTTAAGGTGACGCAGGATAGTGGGGGGAAGGCTGGGGGGATGATTGAAAAAGTATGAAGTTATCATGCGATTAGCTTGCTAATTAATATTTAGTCGGCGTAGAGATCAAGGAACTACTTTTATCTAAGCACTCATCATTTTTTATTTAAATGATTCCCCTAATTTTCACTTTGATAAAATATGAAAAGATGATAAATAAATCTAGCCTTATCATCTTTCCTAAAATAACTAATCAATAACGCCAAGCTGCATTAGAATATTCGCGTCCACCTTCAACATCTGAAGCTGCATCTGCCAGTAATTCACGACCTTTACTATCAGAAGCCAAGCCAACATAACTTTCTACAGGCCATCTATTGCAAATATATGCTTTTGCAATAGCTAAACGGAAACGATAACCTAAATCCCAACCTCGCAACCAACCAACATCTGGTAATTGTTGGGAAAGCATATCACGAGATTTTTGTGATAACTTGGACTTCAATATTTTATGATGTAAATTTATATATAATTTTTCAATCACATGGAGACCTTTATCACCACCATTTTTTATAGCAAGAACAATAAAAAAACAATCAAGCATATCTGCTTCTTGCTCATCAAGATCGTTAGTAACAGTCATTAAAGAGTTATACCAAGGCTCTAAACCTTCGACAATGACAGCATCCGATAACCAACCAAGTGCATCCGCAATATCAAAAAGCAAGCTTGAATGAGTTACAGTACGAATTACCTCATCTTTAAGGAGATAGTTATATTGTGATAAGAGTTTTTTCTTCCAAACCTTGGGCACGAATGTTTTTACATTTATTCTTTGCACAACTTGTGCGACAGCGATATCAGGAAAATAATCAAACACCATACTTGCGATGTTTTTATTATCACGCGAAATCATATCGTTTATGAAATGAGAAAGTCCTTTAGTAGCAGAAGGAACCAAAGGAAGTAAGCTTATCACATCAACATCGTCTAATTTGTATCCAGTTGCGAGTAAGAACTCAGGATTCCGTTTAGTTACAATTTTACGGGCAATTGGGTGAGCATAGCTAAGTGTCCAAAAATCAGATGATTGAATAGTCTCTATCAAGCTTTCAAAAATAACTCTTCCACTTTCAGAACTGGAATGCGATGATAAAATAAAAAGATCTAAAACAGACTTTGCCTTTTGTGGCCAAAAACCAATTAAATTATCAACTCCAGCCATTGTGATTGCTGGGAACATTATTTCCTTTTCATTACCGCTCAGCATTATGTTAGTGATCAACATAATTTGTTCATGACCAGCTAAGATACCATCGACTAAATGTTGTTTTAAATGTTTCGCATCATTTAAAGTAGGAAATGATTCAGAAATAATATTAATTATACGCTGCACAGCTCCCACTTGAGATTTATAACCAAGCGAATGGATTTCAGCCAATGGTCTAAATGATCCCCGCTGCTTACGCACATCCCTTCCATATTCCCATAGGAAAGTACGTAATGAAGTTTTACCTCCACTTTGCACATCTGTTAGCGCATTATTTAACCAACTAGAGGAGATATTCTCACTTTCAGAATTGTTAGATTCATCTTGAGAAAAGATAGCAATAATATCGAAACGAGCAGAGCCTGTTGGTCTTTGCATCCGAGAAGCGGCTGTCTGGAATCGAAAATTACGTCTAAGCTTAGGCCATTGCTGTGACCAAACAGCAAATAATGGCTGGTCAAGCCTATCTGAAGAAAGAACTTCAATGTTTGTACTTATTCTTCCATACAGTGAATCAATTAATTTTTCAACAATTGTAATATCTAACGGTAACTGAGAGGAATTTGTTTTGTTTAGATCGACCTCTAGAGGCTGTCTGTAATAATCTATCTCTATAGAAACGCTAGGGCGAGTAATAACACCCTGTAATATAGACAAATCTTCTATAGATTCCAACATTGCTGGCTCTAACAATAAAGCATGAGTCCAAACACACCCAGGCCTTGGCATCTCTGGAGCAGGCCATGTATACATTAAAACATAACGCCCAATAGAAGGCGCGGGAGAACCAGTCCAATAACCCTTTGAACTTCCGAAAACAACACCCGGAGCGAGATCACTTAACTCCGTAAGATATGCACTTTCTTCACCAAGAGGTAATGATGAAGCAATCAATCTATGACCATCATCATAACCAAATAAGCAATGATCTAATTTCATTCGCCCGCCGACATAAGCCATACAAGAGGTTCGGTCAAATCATTCCCTTCGCTTTCCGGACCAACAATTTTAATTCTCCGACTTGCCAATAAAGTAGCAATCTCATCAACTGCGGAATTATCAGAAAGGCTAACTCCTTGTGCAGAAACACCATAAATCTGATGGTCAAAATAATCTTTATTAGTCTTCAGGAATTGTGCCACAAGTGGCATATTTACCTCTAACCAATCGTTAGGTGTTACTCCTGAACTATGGATTAAATCCCATGCAGATATTAATAAAGCGATTCGTCGCAAGCGAGGCTCAAAAGGTGGCCTAATAATATCACTAAGAAGCTGCACAACTTTAACTTGAGCAGGTAATAATTTTGGTTCCCATTCAGTTATTCTAATTTCAACATTCTCATCAGCAGAACCATCGCTCAAAGACTCTTCCGTTTCACCATTACTAGGTAATCTTGCATTGAGCTCAGTTACAGATAGATCGTCTTCTCTAACATCTGAACTAATAAAGAATAAAATCCCATCGTCATCAGAAAAACCTTTCATGAAATCTTTTCGAAATATTCTATCTTCTACTTGCCGATCAAAGACCTCTCCAGCCAGATCAGGAAAAAAGGCTGTTCCTTTCTCACCAGTTTCGCGATTTCGCAAATGAATCGCTACGTTCATATCACCGACCTGAGATGTTCTAGGAACGGGTTCAAAGTTCCGCCATGCTTCAGCTATGCGATTAAGATAGGTAAGGTCTCCCTCATAAGCATCTAATTCTAAAAGACAATTCGTCTCATCAGATTCAACCAAATGCCAGAGTGCTGCTAAAAAAGTTGTCTTACCTGATGCAGGTAATCCCATAATTATGAAATTTGAATTCACTGAACAGCTCTCCTCACTAGCAGTTTATCAAATTCATCTGTCAACTCAGGAAGACGAGGATTATCAATATGTTCAAGTGGTTTCACTCTCAACCAAGTTTTCAGAAGTGGAGCTAATCCTTGTGCTGGCTCTGAATTAGGATGTAGCGCACGAGCAGCAGTATGAAAAATTTCAAAATGAAACCTTCCAGACAACATAGTTTCAATAGTTTGCTCAAAAGTAGTTAAGGCATCTCGAGCTTGAGATTTTTCATCACCCTCAAGTAAATCAAATTTAGTAACAACCAATTGGATCTGTGTGTGAGATGAAATATTCCCTGAATTAATCACAACACGCACGATATTTCTTACAGAAGAAAAAACCTCTGACCGTTTTCTTGGTAAAGCTACGCGCTCACCATCAACGATAAAAGCGATGGTTGTTGCCTTGCGAATCTCTATCATGTCAACAGCACGATCTGGACGATCTCGGATCTCTCGATAAACTTCACCAGCACGTTCCGAAATAAGAAGATCACGGCGTAAAAGATCTGTTTCATTTGACAATGCCAAATGAAAGAAGCGTAAGCCATCTTGAGCCGAAGTTCTATCAGTGTCTGGATATGACCTTCCTGACTCAGCCCGAGAATGAAAGCTTTTTCGTTCAAATCCCATTAATGTCAGGCTATGGCAAAAATATGAATTTGCAAAAGCACCGCGTAGGTAACGGCCATATATTTCGGTTACTAATGTTGTTTTACCACCGTTACGCTCCCCAACTATGGTTATTATTGAAGCATCACGCCAACGCAGAAGCTGATCTGCCTCTTCCAGAGTAAGCATTGTAGAAGTAGGTAGCGATACCCACGCCTGTGCGGGATCACCAGATTGAACCTTAACTGATTCCGGTTGTTCAAAAACATCAACATCAGTTTCTTCTTCATTGAGCTGATTTGTCACAGCAGCCGCCCTAAAAGATATTCACGGTAAAGTTGTTCAGCCAAAGCTAGAGACTCTAACTGAATTGAAGATTCAAGCCCTGTTCTCGACTGAAATTGCGCATACCAAGAACCAATACCAATTGCCTCAGCTAACTCAATCGCGGTTGAAATAGGGGCAAGTTTGGCTGGTAATGTTGCAGGTACCTTAAGGCAACGAAGTTCCTCCACACTGAAACCATCGATAGCTGTAGAAAGTTCTTTGGGCTGCGCCCCGCGCCCTTTTTTAGCAGTTAAAATTACGCGTTCAAGCATCGCAGGTATAGCAACAGGGCCAAATTCGGACGAATTAGTTAAAGCCCCTAGGTCTATTGCGGCAGTTATTGCTGCTTGTTGGGTTGAGAAAGTAGTGAAACTACGATTAAAAACCCTACTATAACCGCCTGTCAGCCACCAAAGCATCTGGCTTTCTTCTCGCATCAATGCAGCCTGTCGCTCAATTTTTTTCAGTATACCCATACTCTGATTTGCAACTGTTTTCGCCGATGTTTGGGCTTCTGTTCGAATCTTCCCAAGCAGAGTGATTAGCGTTGCCCAATCATTTGTGGCACTCAAAGCAGCAATCTCTTCGTCAAGTTTGGGAGTAACAGTGGGAACTATTTTGATAGGAATTTCTTGAAATGCTCTCCCTGCAATGGCCAGCTTAATAAAGCTCTCTTCAGCATTGTTTAAAAGCCACAAAGACTGTAAAGGCCGACGCAGACCTTTAACACTCCCAACACATATCGCCAAGATAGCAACAGCATTTTCTTGATCGATTAGTTCCCCCAGAACTGATGCGGATAAAACACGAGCTTCTCTTTCATTATTCCACAAGCTAAAACTTGCATCGTCTTCTGCGAACTCATCTCGAAACCATTCTAAAGAAATATCAGCATTACCGTAGTAAAATGATGCTAAATCAAGTATTTGCTTTTGATTGATGTTTTCTACGATCCGTTTGACCGGTTCTTGACGAGAAATTATTGTTTCTGATGTAGGAGATAAACCCGCTTCAGCATAACGGTCCGCGAATGTTAACATTGCCATACTTATTGTCCCTTTATCGTTGTTCAGCTTCGGTCACCGCTGCTGCAAACTCATCAAGCATTCCTCTCGCATGAGCTCTGAGCAACACTTGTCGAAAACGTTCATAGTCAGGTAAACGCATATCGTCGTCTTCTAACAACTCCAGACGTCCAGCAATCTCTAATTTCTGACTAAATGTTAGTCGGTAGAAACGCAGACCAAGCTCACGAAGGGTATTCATTGAATTTCCTTCCCTCACAGACGTTATTTCTGATATATGCGCAGACGGAGGAGATTGTGCTACAAAACTTGAGGATGTTTCAGTGGATGAATTCCAATCTTCTAGCCGTATAGAATGCTCGAATACGGAAGAGTTTCTATCCATTTTCGCCTGAAATCCGCCTGGTGCAGTTTGCCACACTCTGATATGAGCTCTAATGTTAAGCACTCGCCTTGTTGGCTCCCCGCTAACGTCTAATTCAATTAGATTGTATCCGGGTTCCCAGCCATCTTCATGCCGATCAGGATTCATTGCGCTAGCTGCAAGCCGTACATAATCGCGAACCATGTCCACTCGATTAGTGTGTATGTGTCCGAAAATTTGTAATGGAGCCACATCATTGAGATGATCTTCAAGCCCACGCGCATTACCCAACCAAGTAAGGTGATGGTGAGTAATCACTGCATTAACAACGCCATCTTCACGCGTAATTTGGAGGCTGGCAGGATCAACAAACAACTCGCCAGGACGATCATAGCTACTTGAAACAAAAGAACTATTAAGCCCCCACAGTCTTAAAGTCGAACCATCATTTAACACAAGGTCTCGAACAACTCGAGTCCTATTAGGGGGAAGCAAGTCACAAAAAAATTGCTGTGCGAATTGATTGTAGTTGTCCAGACTTTCATAAAGTAATCGTCGGGCATCAGGATCGCTTAGCTGTCTCATAATCTCAGCATTGGGATTTGGTGCTGACTTGATTGTTCGGTGGATCATCTGAACCAAGTTTCGATCCGCTAAGTTTCGCACAACATCATGGTTGCCCGGAACAACAAATACCGATGCCATTGAACACTGACAAGCTTCGCAGAGACGCTCAAGCCAGTCCGTAGCAAATGAAAATTCCTCGGGATCCCCTGAAAATGCAATGTCTCCCGATACAATCACTACATCAGGTACACCTATGTGCGCACACTTTTGCGCAGCATCACGAATCAACTCATTCCTTAAATGAAAGTTTGGATCCTGAGCGGTCTGAATTTCAGATTTTCGAAAATGAATATCAGATAAGTGCAATATGAGCAAAGTACGACTCCTTCAGTTTCGGCCAACCGTCAAAGCTAATTGAAAATCAGATGTACTATCCTATCAAAAGGTTACCCATTTTACTGCCATGCTCCATTGTCAGCTTCTGAGCATGTTACTTCTCTCTCAAATTTTAAGGCCTCTGCAAAAAATCATCATCCGACTCATGTCTATGTCCCCCCTCAGAACTACTTCTGTGAACTGTGAATTAATGGGCAAGTACAACTTTATCAATCTGAGACTAACCGGACTGTAGTGCCTTAAGCGCTTTGTGGAAACCAAACGTAGGGCCATATGTTTTGCCTTTTATTGTGTATCTTATTGCCCCTATCATCAACGTGACGAACCACAATTGAATTTCACCGCTTTTGCGAGCATGATCGCAATAACATCAGCCTGTTACCCGGTTCATTCCTATGACATCTCTCGAAACGCTGCAATCAGCCATCTCCAACGTTTCCGTGTGGCGTCAGGGTGACGTATGCGCACCGCACAAGCCGTTGCTGCTGTTGTATGTGTTGTCGCAGTACAAAGCAGGACACCCGCGCCTGTTTAACTACGGCCTTGAGATCCACGAACCGCTTACCCGCCTGCTGAAAGAGTTTGGCCCTAAACGACGCACTGATTATCCCAATATGCCCTTCTGGCGACTCAGGACTGACGGCTTCTGGGAGATCGCCAACGCGGAAGGTTGTAAACCCCGTAGAGGCAACACCCAGCCGACAAAAAAAGAGCTGATTGATAACCAGGTAGCAGGCGGCTTTGATAAAGCGGCTTACCAGCAGTTGCTGGCGCATCCGGAGATGATCGATCAACTGGCCCAGCAAATCCTGATAGACCGCTTTCCCGAAAGTATTCAGCGGATCCTCGCCAACCAACTGGGTCTGGATTTTATCGATCGTTCGAAGAACCGCGATCCGCGCTTCAGAGATATCGTTCTCCGGGCTTACCATTCGCGATGTGCTTTCTGCGGTTACGATCTACGGCTGGATGGTGCGCTGGTTGGTATTGAAGCAGCCCATATCCACTGGAAAACCTATGGCGGGCCGTGTGTGGTGAACAACGGTCTGGCGCTATGTTCGCTGCACCACGATGCTTTTGATATGGGCGCATTCGGGCTGGATGAAAACCTTACCATCCGCATCTCCGGAGGCGTCAGCCGTAGCCCGGTAGTGGATAACCTGTTCTGGCAACGGAACGGCCAGTCGTTGCATCTTCCTCACGACACATCGCTGTGGCCCACTGAACAATACGTTGGCTGGCACCGTAAGCAGATTTTCAAAGCCTGAGACCGTGAGCTTCGCAGGTATCATCGATTGCCCAATATGCTTTATCCCCTACAGAGGATAAATAGCCTTTAACCTCTCTAGCGGATAAATCCTGCGCACCAAACTAGCGTCCAGAATAACGAGCCCCGAACTATCTCACTGAAGAACCAATCTCTTGATTATTATTGATACCGTATTAATCTGTACGAAGTTTGACCCGCAACCAGAGCCTTCAGGTTGCCACCCTATCCGGTGAGGCTCGCCTTTTCGTCCGCTCCGTATCATCCTCGCGGACAGCGCTTAGCGCCTGATACATCCTCTACCCCACCATGCAGGGAATCCCTCCCTGCCGGGCGGTGTTTCTCTGCTTTCATCACTGGAGAAACACGATGCCAACTTCATCTTGCCCTGAAGCAAAATCCTTATCATTGTCTGTCTCATCTGAGGCCTGGGAAAAGGTAGTCAGTTTTCCTCTCGATCCCTCTCAGGAAGATGACCGTCTCGAAAACCTGATTGTCGCGACCATGCTGACATTCAAAAGCGCAGGCCCGGACCGTAAGAGTATCAATTTCGGTCTGTACTGTTTGCCCTCTGACGGCAGCAGCAATGTACCGCTGATGACGCCGCTGCGCTTAACCCTTGAAGATGATCACTTGTTGGTTACTGCCCTTCACACCAGCTGATTTCCTCAGCATCCTTTACTCCCCGTGCCGGGCGACTCCCGACCGGGAGCGCTGTACCCGGCTTCTTTATCATGAGGTTACGCTTATGAACAGAAGCAACGATCTTTACCAGAAAGTCACCGATGAAATTATCGCCGCGCTGGAGAAAGGCGTGATCCCCTGGGTTCGCCCGTGGCGGGAAGGGGAACCGGTGGTGCCGATGAATGCCTTATCCGGGCGGTTGTATCACGGCATCAATATTCCTCTGCTCTGGAACAGCGCAGAACGACAGGGATATGAGAGCGATCGCTGGCTGACCTTCACACAAATTCGCAATGCAGGCGGAAACATCCGCAAAGGCGAAAAATCTACACTGGCCGTGTTCTATCTGCCCCAGCAGCGCGAGGTAGTGGACAGCAATGGGAATACGGTTCTTGATGCTGGCGGCAATCCTAAAGTGACGTCTTATGCCGTGGTACGCGAGTTCCGGCTGTTCAACATTCAGCAATGCGAAGGACTGCCGGAGGCGTTTTCACAGCCTGTCGTGATGGTCGATGACCCTATCGCCGCCGCTGAGCAGGTTGCCCGGCAAAGTGCGGTGGTGATCACTCACCGACGCCAGAACCGGGCGTATTACTCGCCGGGGCGCGACTGCATCATCATGCCGCATCCTGAGCAGTTCACTTCGCGTGAGGATTATTACGGCACGCTGCTGCATGAACTGACGCACGCTACCGGACACGCTTCACGCCTGAACCGGGACGGCATCACTGCCGGAAAGCATACCTTCGGCGATCGAACGTACAGTTTTGAAGAGTTGGTCGCCGAAATGGGAGCGGCTTTCCTGTGTGCTCACGTTGGCATCCAGTCGAAGCTACAGCATGACAGTTACATCGCATCGTGGCTGAAGGTGTTGCAGCAGGACAAAAAAGCAATTTTCCGCGCCAGCGGTTTAGCGCGTAATGCCTGCGAATATCTGCTTGAACGAGCGCAGCAGCCGTTAGCGCTGAGCGCATGACCTTCATATCAACGGCGGAGCATCCTGCTCTGCCGTTTTTCTCCACTTCAATAAATTTGCGCTGCCCAATAAACAATTTCGCCCCAAATCTGACGGCACCAAAAGGCAAAATCCAAAGGGTGAAGGGGAAGAGAGTGAAGGGGTAACGGGCTTACCCGAAAAAGGGGAAAAGGCCATTATGCGGATATGGCTGACGCGCAAAAAGCAAAACACTACACCATCCACTGGCGAACCAGACGTCACGGAGGGATGGTTGCATCCTGAATCCGCGCAAACGCTACTGGCTGAAACTACCCGCCAACAGTTGATCCAGTTTATTCGGCAGAGCACCGCCCTTCCCGCCTCACTGTTTGAACGCTTCTGGCTGATACCAGTCCACCGCTTCGCAGAACTGGCGCAGTTGTTTCCGGCCTCGGAAAACCACCACCATTCCCACGCGGGCGGTCTGCTCGATCACAGCCTTGAAGCCGCCTGTTATGCCGCACGACTGCGGCAGAGTTATCTTTTTCCGCCTGATGCAGCGCCGGAAGATCAGGCCGCTCAGTCCGAACGCTGGACGACGGTCATCATCTACGCCGCACTGCTGCATGATCTGGGCAAACTCATCACCGATATTGAGGTGGAAGATGTCAGCGGGCAACGCTGGTTTCCATGGCATGGCTCACTAACCCAGCCTTACCGATTCCGTTATCTGCCGCAACGTGATTATCTGCGCCATCCGGCTGCGGCAGTTCTTCTGCTCACCCAACTACTCCCACCGGAAAGCCTTGACTGGCTCGCCGCCGATGCCGCTGCATTATCCACTCTGCTGCACTGCCTGAACGGACAGTATCAGTATGCCGGGCTGGCAGGTGAACTGGTGCAAAAAGCCGACCGGGCGTCGGTGGCATTTAATCTCGGCGGCGATCCGGTCAAGGCTATCCATCGTCCGCAAACCTCGCTGCCGCAGCAAATCATCGCGGCCCTGCGCGACCTGCTGGCGCATGAGTTCCGACTCAACAACCCGAATGGCGGCTCTGACGGCTGGCTAACGGAAGAGGCACTGTGGCTGGTCAGTAAGAACGCTGCCGATGCCGTGCGTGGTTGGCTGCTGCGCCAGGGGATTGACGCGGTACCGCAACATAACGTGCGGCTGTTCGACGAGATGCAGGCACACCAGTTGCTTATTCCCTGTGAGGATAAAGCCATCTGGCATTGCCGGATTGAGGCCAGCGGCGGCTGGAGCAGTGAGCTTACGCTGCTGCACTTTTCTCCTTCGCTGATTTGGGAAAATCCACAACAGCGGCCCGCAACATTCAGTGGAACTGTTACGCCAATAGCGGGAGTCCAGAATGAGACAGAAGCAGTGATTGCAACGGACGCGGTAGTAGAACAACTATCCCCTCAACCCGAACAGAACGATACCGCACTTTCAGGCGAAGCCTTTTGGCAGTGGCTGGTGCGTAATGTTCAGGCTCAACATCTGGAAGTCAATGAACCTAACGCCCGGATCCATACCGTCGCCGGGTCGGTGTTTCTGGTGACGCCCGGTATTTTCAAACTCTGGCTTAGCACCTGCGGTCAGAATGTCCCAGAAGAATACTGGCGGGAGGTACAGAAGAAGTTCCAGAACCTGAATCTTCACCGAAAACAAAAAAACGGCCTCAACATCTGGCACTGCGCCGTTGTCGGCCCACGCCGTTGTTCACGTCTGAAGGGATATCTGCTTGACGATCCCACGCCGCTTTTTGGAGATGACGTTCCCTTTAATAACCCTCATCTCTTGCTCAGTGAAGGAGAAGACACCCATGACCTTTGAACAGCTCCTGGAAGAGTATTTTTTTGCCCGCCTACTACGCCCTGATACCCAGAGCTGCTATTGCACGGCAGTAAATCAGTTTACCCACTGGCGCAACGTGTTACCCGCCGAAGTCACACCGCATATGGTGCTGGAGTGGCGTCATTACCTGCTAAATGTGCGATGTATCAAGCCGGTGAGCTGGAATCACTATATGCGCCATATGCGGGCCTTGTATAACTTCGCGATTGAACAGGGATTACTGGAGCAGTTCATCAATCCATTCCAGAAAACATCACTGCGGGAATCCCGTAAGAAAAAGAAAACCCTGACCCGCGAGCAAATCCTCGCATCCCGCAAAGTGCTGGGCCATTTTATTGAGCTGGAAAGTACTCAACAAAACTATCGTTCACCGCTGTATCCGGCCTGGTTCTGGCTGACCGTGGTCGAAACCTTCAACTACACCGCGATCCGGCTGAATCAGCTTATCCATCTGCGCATTAAGGATGTCGATCTGGTCCATGACACGTTGTTTATCCAGAGCGAGGGCAGCAAAAGCCATGATGAACATATCGTTCCCATCGCCTCCCGGTTGCGGCCCTATCTGGAGCATCTGCTTGAAGAAGCGAAAACAAAGGGAATACGGGCTGACGATCAGTTGTTCAACATCAATCGTTTCAGTCGGCGGACGCTGCGCCAGGGTAAACCGATGACAGAAAATCAGGTGAGCTATTTCTTTGCCAAGCTCAGCGATGCATGCCACAGCCGTTTCTCATCACATCGCTACCGTCATACCGTTGCCACAGAATTGATGCAGAAACCGGAGCAAAATTTGTATGTCACGCAGAAACTACTCGGACACCGCGATATTAAGGTGACGCTCAGCTATATTGAACACAATGTCGAGATGCTCAGAAGTTGCGTGGAGAGAGATTGACAAAACAGGGAGTGAGTGAAAAGATCCGGCCCGAGGCTTTATAAACAAAAAAAGCCGGAGATGCGGCCATTTTGTAGTTGCCGTCAACGTCCAGCTTCATTGTACAACGTACTGATTGTTGTAGATTTTCCGATTATCGCAATCGTTTTTGGTGCCGAAGGCCGGACTCGAACCGGCACGTATTTCTACGGTTGATTTTGAATCAACTGCGTCTACCGATTTCGCCACTTCGGCACTGAAGGGGATGCGGAAACGTTGTGGATTATACCTGTCGCGCGCCGCCATGCAAGCGACGACGCGCTAAACCCGCGCTAAGTGCCCAAAAAACCAGCGCCCTTTGTCACTCCAGCTCAGACACCGCCAGCCGTATCACCCTCGCCGCCTTCTGGTCCGGCAGCGCCAGCACCTTGGCCCACATCTCCTGCACCATATCGCAGGAGAGCTTCTCTTTGCCCGCTGCCTTCTCCGGCATCTGCAATAGCTGGATGTCCTCGCCGTACTTATCGGCAAGCGCCTTCATAATCGGCCGCACATCCTCGACGGCCGCCTCGCGTTCGGCCGGGGTCACGGTGTGGCGATTTTTGCCGTAGGCCGCGCGCATCATGTCGGCGTCGGCCTGCATGCGCCGTGCCATCAGGTCTTTATCCAGCATACGCATCGGGTTGATGCCGCCCTTCACCATCGGGTAAAGGAAGCGGAAGCAGGCGTCGTCGCTCACCTTCTGGATGGCGGCGGTCTGCTCCATGTTGATGGTCATGTAGTTCACCACGTTGGCGTCCGGGGCGTTCTGCAGGCGCGTCATCTGCAGATGCAGGATCTGCGGCTGGATGGTGTCGATAATCTGCTGCTCCGGCTCGCCCGCTTTTTGCAGGGCGGCCATCTGGTCGAGGATGCGCTGATGCAGCACAGGCTCCTGCTCCTTGATCACCTGCCAGGCGGGCATCGCGTTGAGGGTGGTATCAATCTGGTGTTCCGGAGCACGCTGCTTATCGAAGAATACCCAGAACGCCACGGCGGCAGCCGCGACGACGACAATCACAATACGGGTCCACGTTTTATTCATCTCGCATCCTTATCCTTTCGCTATGCCGGTTTACACCGGCACGCCGCTGTGGAAGCGAAACTCGTTGTCCGATGTCGAGATAAGTGTGGCTTCAATTTCACCAAAAAGCTGTATGCGTGGTGAGATATCGTCGTCGCTCACCTGCTGGGCCAGCGTCAGGTAGTCCTGATAGTGGCGCGCTTCCGAGCGCAGCAGCGAGAGATAGAACTTCTGCAGGTCGTCGTCGAGGAACGGGGCCAGCGCGGCGAAGCGTTCGCAGGAGCGGGCTTCGATGTAGGCGCCGCAGATGAGCTTGTCGATCAGCGTCAGCGGTTCGTGGGTGCGCACTTCCTTCAGCATCCCTTTGGCGTAGCGGCTGGCGGTGATTTTGACGTACGGAATGTCGCGAGCCAGCATCGCCTCGCGCACCTGCCAGAAGTGGTGCAGCTCCTCTTTAATCAGCAGCACCATGCTGTCGATGAGCGCCTGGCCCCACGGGTCGTCGGTTTTGGGCATCACGCTTTTGCCAATCTGCCTGTGCAGGGCGATGAAGTCCGGCTCCGGGCCGTCGCGGAAGGTGAACTGTTCGTAGGGTTTGAGCCAGTCGAGCAGCGCGTCGGCACCGCTTTCGTCGGCGACGTATTTACGCACCAGCAGCAGCGCGGTCTGGGCGGCCTTGAGCTCGCACACCATGTGGTCGGTGAGCAGCAGCGGCAGGTTCGCCGGGTCGCGGGCTTTATCAATCCATGCTTGCGGGGTCGGGCACTGGAGGAAGTTGAGTACGGGGGCGAGTATCTGCGGGTAATCCATGGTTCTGCCTTGAAAAAGCGGTGGCGCGCGCCACCGCCTGAATCACTTAGTGACGCACGCCGTCGTCGTCTTCGTCGACGTAATCTTCGTCGTCGCCTTCTTCGCCGTCTTCACCGTTCGGATCTTCGAAGTAGGTTCCCCAGCCGTCGTATTCCACGTCAAACTTCTCGGCCAGGTTCATCAGCTGTTCGACCTGCGCGTCGATCAGCTCCGCCTTCAGCGCGCCTTCGCTCAGGATGTCGCAGCAGATGACGGTGTCGCCCTCTTCCACTTCCAGCTCTTCCGGCTCGGTCACTTCGTAGCCCAGCTTGAAGGCTTCCACGGCCATTTTTTCCAGCGCGTCGAAATCATCCGCAGAGAAATGGTGCTCGATGGTGTACAGCGCGTCCGGATCGCTACCGTCTTCCAGCAGCTCTTCAATAATCAGACGCGTCTCTTCGCGTTGCTCTTCCAGTAATTCCGGGTTTGCCATGGCTCAATCCTCTTTAAAGTGCGGCAGATACTTCTATTTTCACACACGGACGGGTTTGCCTCCACCTTTGTTGGAAAGATTTGTGAAACGGGGTTGCAAATGAATAATTACACATATAAAGTGAATTTTAATTCAATAAGTGGCGTTCGCCATGTGAGGATAAAATGTCTGATCTGTACAAGAAACACTTTCTGAAATTGCTCGACTTTACCCCTGCACAGTTCACTTCTCTGCTGACCCTTGCCGCACAGCTCAAAGCCGATAAAAAAAATGGCAAGGAAGTACAAAAGCTTACCGGTAAAAACATCGCGCTCATCTTCGAAAAAGACTCGACCCGTACCCGTTGCTCTTTCGAAGTTGCCGCATTTGACCAGGGCGCACGCGTCACCTGGTTAGGGCCGAGCGGCAGCCAGATTGGGCATAAAGAGTCAATTAAGGACACCGCGCGCGTGCTCGGGCGGATGTACGATGGCATTCAGTATCGCGGCCACGGCCAGGAAGTGGTCGAAACGCTGGCGCAGTATGCGGGCGTGCCGGTGTGGAACGGGCTAACCAACGAGTTCCATCCAACCCAACTGCTGGCGGACCTGCTGACCATGCAGGAGCACCTGCCGGGCAAGGCGTTTAACGAGATGACGCTGGTTTACGCGGGCGACGCGCGCAACAACATGGGCAACTCGATGCTGGAAGCGGCGGCGCTGACCGGGCTGGATCTGCGCCTGGTGGCCCCGAAAGCCTGCTGGCCGGAAGAGAGCCTGGTGGCGGAGTGCAGCGCGCTGGCGGAGAAACACGGCGGGAAAATTACCCTGACGGAAGACGTGGCGGCGGGCGTGAAGGGCGCGGACTTTATCTATACCGACGTGTGGGTGTCGATGGGCGAAGCCAAAGAGAAGTGGGCGGAGCGTATCGCGCTGCTGCGCGGATATCAGGTGAACGCGCAGATGATGGCGCTGACCGGCAACCCGGACGTGAAGTTCCTGCACTGTCTGCCGGCGTTCCATGACGACCAGACCACGCTCGGCAAGCAGATGGCGAAGGAGTTCGATCTGCACGGCGGGATGGAAGTAACGGACGAGGTGTTTGAGTCGGCGGCGAGTATCGTGTTCGACCAGGCAGAAAACCGGATGCATACGATTAAGGCGGTGATGGTGGCGACGCTTGGGGAGTGATTGACTCCTCTGCGGTCTGGTGCCCTCACCCCGGCCCTCTCCCACAGGGAGAGGGAGAAAACCCTAAAAACGACAACAGCGTTATCGTCTGGCAGAAAAATACATTTTACTGACGCTTTCTCAGAGAGATATTTGCCATAATAAGTATTTATGTTTTTATTAACCATTATTTATTGAGTAGATAGTGGTTAACATCAGGTCATTATCAATTACAAAATACCTTATTTTATCGGCGTAACATTTCCTTATTGCTGCATTTCGTTAATAAGGATTAATTATGTCATGGAATAAGCATGAAGCTGTGTCATACGCCCGTAGCCACGCACTAACCCATACTGGACACTATTGCGCTCGAGCAATCGCCGCCGCCATTCGAGCCGGAGGGCTTAAAATCGAAGGGGCCAACGCTAAGGATTTCTGGCGTTCTCTTGAAAAAGCAGGGTTCAAAAAAGTCTATGGCACCCCCATAGAGGGGGATATCGCGGTGATTGATGCCTTGCCCGGCCCGAACCAGTACGGGCATGTCTGTATTTACGATGGCGCTGGAACCTGGTATTCAGATTTTAAACAGAGAACACTGTACCCGGGGCCAACCTATCGCCAACTCCAGCCAGCCGTAACCTTATACAGGCATTATTAATATGAATAAGCTCATCTTAATTGTGTTATTCAGTACAGCCGCATTGGGGGCCGAAGATTTTCAGATACCGATGCAGCGCGCTCTTGAATTCAATCGCTGGTACATTAAACAAGTGAACAATGATCGTTATCCCATCCAACAGGGAAATGAAATCGATAAGTTCGTTACGGCCAGCACCATGAAAAAATTACGTCATGCAGCCGATCCCCGTTATGCCGACGCTGAATTTTACGAGGCTGATTTTTTTATGAAATCGCAATATATCGGCGAGGACTGGGCTGAGAATGTGGCTATTGATTCGTATGATTCAGACCCGGTCTGTGTAAACGTGAATATCACGTTTGGCAAAAAGACCCAGCACACAGTCATTGATTGCATGGTTAAAGAAGATGGGGTCTGGAAAATCCAGTCTGTCGCCGCTCGGGATAATAATTGATGTCCCCCGCTAACAATAATGTAGCCGCCTTTGTTGCCGGGTGGCGCTGCGCTTACCCGGCCTACACAACCCGTAGGCCCGTGCAAGCAAAGCGCCGCCGGGCGAATCAGGCGACGATGCGGTTTGATGCCCTCCTCTCCCACAACCCGCTCTACTCAATTGATTTTTCACCCCGAAAAAGGTACGTTTTCGCCTTAATTCCAGCGTGGACATACCAGCATTATGCCGATTATTCAGTCTGTTGAACGTGCGTTGCAGATCCTCGACCTGTTCAACGAGCAGGCCACCGAGCTTAAGATCACCGACATCAGCAAACTGATGGGGCTGAGCAAGAGTACCCTCCACTCGCTGCTGAAAACCCTGCAGCTTCACGGCTATATCGATCAGAACCCGGAGAACGGCAAATATCGCCTCGGCATGAAGCTGGTCGAGCGCGGTCATTTCGTCGTGGGCTCCATCGATATTCGTCAGAAGGCGAAAGGCTGGCTGACGGATCTGTCCCAGCGTACCGGGCAGACCACCCATCTGGGGATCCTGGACGGGCGTGAAGGGGTTTATATCGAGAAGATTGAAGGCAAGCTGGCCGCTATCGCCTATTCGCGCATCGGCCGCCGCCTGCCGGTTCACGCCACCGCCATCGGCAAGGTGCTGATTGCCTGGCTGGGCGAGGCCGAGCTGAACGCTCTGCTGGAGGGCTATCAGTACACCACCTTTACGCCCGCTACCCTCGCCTCCCGCGAAGCGTTAATGACCGCCCTGACGCAGACCCGCGAGCAGGGTTACGCCCTGGATAGCGAAGAGAACGAGCAGGGCGTGCGCTGCGTGGCGGTGCCGGTGTGGAACCACGAATCCCGCGTCATCGCCGCCCTGAGCCTGTCGACGCTCACCTCCCGCGTGGACGACGCCGAGCTGGCCCGCTTCCGTGAGCAGCTTCAGCAGGCCGGGCTCGCGCTGTCACGCGCGCTGGGCTACCCGGCCTGAGCCGTTATGCCGGCTCGTAGGTGAAGTAGTCGAAGTCTGCGTGGCAGCCGTCGCCGCTGATGTCCTCGCAGTGCAGCCCCACAAACGCGCCGGTAAAGAAGCCGCGCCCGCCGATGTAGTCGTCCGACAGCTTCCACGCCTCATACGTCACCGGCACGGCGTGCCACGTCTCGCCGTCGAACGAGTAGCTGTAGCGGTAGACCAGCGTATCCACGTCCACGCGCAGCCAGACGCTCTCCGCATGTTCCGGCACCGGAATGGGCTGCTCGTGCAGCGGCCACGACGGCACGTTGTGGTCGAGCTGGATCACCTTGATCGTTCTGCCCTGCCCCTCCTCGTAGTCCACAAAGCAGTAGCTCCAGTTTTTGCTGTTGTAGTAGCAGGTCAGCCCCGCGCTCTGCTGGAAGTGGACCGGTGAGAACTGCATCCGCGTCTCCGCCCGGAAGACAAAGTGCTGCCAGCGGCGCGCCACGGTCGACTGGGTAAAGGTCGAGTTGAGCGAGTCGTTGCCGTAGAGCCGTAAGTAGCCCGGGCGCGCGGTGAGCGAGCCGAGGGTGTCGTCGAACGGAATGCGCAGGGTCTGCAGTTCAGGGTCAAGCGAACTGGCGTCGAAATCGTCCCGCCAGTTGCCCTGAACGGTTGCAGGCTGCTCCGCCACCTGCGGGCCTTTCACGGTCAGTTGCGCGTGCTTGCCGCCTTCCACGTACGGCCAGCCGTCGCGCCATTCAATGCGGGCGATGCCGGTCTCGCGGCCCAGCGGGCAGTAGCCGCGCCCGCCGGAGGCCAGCAGCGGCACGCCGGGCAGGCGCAGCGGGCGGCTGGTGAGGTAGGCCATGTACCACTCCCCCGTATGGGTCTGCAGCAGCGAGCCGTGGCCGCTCTTCTGCAGCGGGTTCTCCGGCAGGTGCCAGCTGGTCATCATCGTCACGTCCGGGTGCAGCTCGTACGGCCCGTCGATATTTTTGGAACGCAGCACCACGACGGCGTGCTCGTAGCTGGTGCCGCCTTCGGCCACCATCAGGTAGTACCATCCCGCGTGGCGATACAGATGCGCCCCCTCGGTGTAGCAGAGCGGCGTGCCGGTAAACAGCGTTTTACGCTCGGGCGAGAGCGTCCCGGTCTGCGGGTCAAATTCCTGCATCACGATGGTGTTGTGCGGGTTGCTGTGGTGGCGCGGCCCCCACGGGCGGTAGAGGTAATATTTGCGGCCATCGTCGTCGTGGAACAGAGACGGGTCAAACCCGCCGTTGCCCATCGGGATCGGCTCGCTCCACGGCCCCTCAATGGACGGCGCGGTGACGAGGAAGTTGCGGCCATTTTTCCACGGCGAGTCGACAATCTTCACGTCGGTGTAGAGCAGCCAGAATTTGCCGTCGGCGTAGCTCAGGCACGGGGCCCAGATGCCGCCAGAGTCCGGGTTGCCCTTCATGTCCAGCATCGACACACGGTCCAGCGGCGTGCTAACCAGCGACCAGTTTTTCAGGTCGCGGGAGTGGTAGATGCTCACGCCCGGGAACCACTCGAAGGTCGAGGTGGCGATGTAGTAGTCCTCGCCCTGACGGCACAGGGACGGATCCGGGTTGAAGCCGGTGAGTATGGGGTTAGTGATTTGCATAGTGCCTCCGGTTAATGGGATGCGGCTGTCGCGGCGTCGGGAACGGCCTCGCCCTGCGCCGCGCGGTGCTTGATCAGCTGTTGGCTGATGGCCTCCACGCGGGCGTCGGTGAGCTTGTAGAACGACAGCATGATGAACATGCCCGCGTAGAGCATCACCGGCACCACGCAGAACAGAATTTTGATAGTGGTGAGCACCTCCACCGGCTGCACGCTGCTGCTGGCGGAGTAGTTCACGTACGCCAGGATCCAGCCCACCACCGCCCCGCCAATCGCCAGGCCAATCTTCAGGCTGAACAGGTAGGTAGAGAACACCAGCCCGTCGAGGCGGCGCCCGCTGCGGCTCTCCTCGTAATCCACCACGTCAGAGGCCATCAGCCACTGCAGCGGCGTGGTGGTGTTAAAGACGAACAGGAACAGGATGTTGAGGGCGAAAATCAGGGCAATATGTTCCGCCGGGGTGACGAAAATCAGCAGGCTGATGAGCGAGTAGGCGACGATGATCCACTTGAAGGCGGTGACGCGGTCGAAGCGCCCCAGCAGTCGGGAGGAGCAGAGCGAGCCAAACATGGTGGCGAGGCTGCCGTAGAGTAAAAACTGGGTCGCCATCTCCGGGTGATCCATCACGTATTTGACGAAGTAGAGCGTCGCCCCGCCG
Source organism: Enterobacter sp. DC4 (assembly GCF_000568095.1). Classification (NCBI taxonomy): domain Bacteria; kingdom Pseudomonadati; phylum Pseudomonadota; class Gammaproteobacteria; order Enterobacterales; family Enterobacteriaceae; genus Enterobacter; species Enterobacter sp. DC4. The sequence continues at coordinate 405,391 of NZ_AZUB01000003.1, forward strand.
CGCACCACGTTGGAACAGGTCGCCATCATCTTGAACGCGCACATGATCCGCCACTGGCCGTTGCCGAGCAGCAGCCTGAGATCTTTCGCCACCGACGAGCCCGGCTGCACCTCAAAGGTGTAGCGCTCTTTGGTGGTGAAGAAGCAGACGTAGAGCAGCACCACGCCGGTCAGGCCCAGCACGCACATGGCGCCGAAATAGCCCACCTGCTCGTCCCCCTTGCCGATGATGCTTACCAGCGGCAGGGCAATGCCGCTGATAGCGAGCGATCCCGCCGCCGCCAGGAAGAAGCGCCAGGATTGCAGGGCGTGACGCTCTTTCGGGTCGGCGGTGATGACGCCGGGCATGGCGCAGTAGGGCACGTTAACGAAGGTATAGACCAGGGTCAGAAGAATGTAGGTCACGCAGGCGTAGATGATTTTGCCCTGCGCGGAGAAGTCCGGCGTGTAGAAGGTCAGCACGCAGACGATGCCAAACGGGATGGCGCCCCACAGCAGGAACGGGCGGAACTGGCCGTGACGCGTGCGGGTGCGGTCTACCAGCAGCCCCATCAGCGGGTCGGTCACGGCGTCGAGCACGCGGGAGACCAAAAACAGCGTGCCCATAATCCCCGCCGACAGGCCGAAGACGTCGGTGTAGAAGTAGGCCAGCAGGAACATCGTGGCCTGCCAGACGAAGCCGCAGGCGGTGTCACCCAGCCCGTAGCCAATTTTGTCTTTCATGGTTAATTGCGTCATCAGAATTACACCCTTATGTAGTGTGCTGAATTACAACATCGTGTTAATGGAGTGTAATGAGCTGTTCAATTAACCAGCAATGGTCATATCTTATTTCTGAATTACGTTATTTTGCTTTTGTGACGCCAGCGATATATCGCAACTTATTGTTTAAATTAATAAATAACAGACACAACAAAACCGTCCGCGGAATATTTCCCGCAGACGGTTTTCTCTAAGAAAATAATTAAATGCCGAGTGCTTTTTTACCGGCGTTAATTACCTCGATAATTTTATCGGTGTCATAAATACAGCCTTTCCAGGTGCCGCCGCTGACCGACTGCAGTGCTGCCCACAGGCGGGTATCGTCCGGCAAAAAGTCGTGGGCGCGCAGGTCCGGGTGCGTCTGCCGCATTGCCAGCTCGCGCGCCCCCTCCTCCGGCGTCAGCGGGATGTCCGCGGTGCCGATAAAATTCACGCTGCCCGTTAATGTCAGTCGGTCGACGGCTATCTCGATGATGTCGTTATCGCGCAGCTTGCCAATCGGCCCGCCCGCCAGCGCCTCCGGCGACACGTGGCCGAAGCAGGCGCCTGTCGATACGCCGGAGAAGCGCGCATCGGTGATTAACGACACCGTCTTGCCCCACGAGATATGCTTCAGCGCGGAGGTGAGCTGATAGGTCTCTTCCATGCCGGTGCCGGACGGCCCGCCGCCGATCACCACCATGATATCGCCCTGCGCAATTTCTTCCCGCTTGATGGCCTTGATCGCCTGCGCTTCCGAGACAAACACCCGCGCCCGACCGGTGTGGCGGTAAACGCCATCTTCACCGACGACCGACGGATCGATCGCCGTGGCCTTGATCACCGATCCTTCCGGCGCAATGTTGCCCGTCGGGAAGCAAACCGTCGAGGTCAGCCCTTTCGCTTTTGCCTTCTCCGGCGGCAGGATCACGTCATCCGGCTCTACGCCGTCCTGCGCGCGCAGGCACTGGCGGAAGCGCGCCCGGCGTTCGGACGCCTGCCACCAGTCGAGGTTCTCGCCCACCGTCTGGCCGGTGACGGTCATGGCGTCCAGATGCAGCAGGCCGAGATCGCGCAGGTGGAGCATCACCTCCGGCACGCCGCCCGCGAGGAAGGCGCGCACGGTCGGGTGATAGTCCGGGCCGTTGGGCAGCACGCTCACCAGGCGAGGCACCCTGCGGTTAACGCGCGTCCAGTGCTCTACGTCCGGGATTGTGCAGCCCGCCGCGTGGGCGATGGCCGGAATGTGCAGCAGTAAATTGGTGGAGCCGCCGAACGCCGCGTGGATCACCATGGCGTTTTCGATGGCTTTGTCGGTGAGGATATCGCGCGTGGTGATGCCGCGGTTATCCAGCTCGCTGACCGCGCGCGCCGACTGTCGAGCGATCTCCAGCCACACCGCCTGCCCGGACGGGGCCAGCGCGGAGTGCGGCAGCGCCAGACCCAGCGCTTCGGCCACCACCTGTGAGGTGCCCGCCGTGCCGAGGAACTGACACCCGCCGCCCGGCGAGGCGCAGGCGCGACAGCCCAGCTCGGCGGCCTCCTGCAGGGAGAGTTCGTGGTTGGCAAAGCGCGCGCCAATGGTCTGCACCTTGCCCGCGTCTTCCCCCACGGTTGGCGGCAGCGTCGCCCCGCCCGGCACCAGAATGGTCGGCAGGTCGTGCATCGCGGCCAGCGCAATCATGGTGGCGGGCAGCCCTTTATCACAGGTGGCCACGCCAATCACCGCCCGACGCGTCGGGAGGGAACGAATCAGGCGGCGAAACACGATCGCCGCGTCGTTGCGGTACGGCAGGGAGTCGAACATGCCGTGCGTGCCCTGAGAACGGCCGTCGCAGGGATCGCTGACGAAGGCCGCAAACGGGATCCCACCGTTGCGGGTGATCTCCTTCGCCGCTGCCTGCATCTGCATGCCGATCTCCCAGTGTCCGGTGTGGTAGCCCAGCGCGACCGGGCGTCCGTCCCCGGCGCGGATGCCGCCCTGGGTGCCGATAATCAGCACCTCTTTGCCGGTCAGCTTGTTGGCGTCCCAGCCCATCCCGGCGTTCTGCGTCATGCCGAACAGGTTGCCGCTGGGGGACTCCATCAGCATCTGCGGGGTCAGCGGCAGCGCGCCCTGCGGCCCCGCCGCGTGGGTGATCACCGCATAAAACGCATCGTCCTGCGGGGTGAAAATCTTCTCGATGGTCATGGTTATCGTCCGGCTCAGCAGAGCTTGAGCTGTTGCAGCAGGGTTTTCAGCTGCGCCTTGCGCGGCGCGTCCAGTGGTGAAGCGGGCGGCAGCACGTGCGTGGAGATCGGGCGGCCGCAGAGCACAATCGCCTCTTTAATCACGTTCACAAACGGCGTATCCAGCTGATACATCTGCGGGATTTGCAGCAGGGTCTGATGATACTCAGCCGCTTTCGCCACGTCTTTATCCCGCCAGGCTTTCAGAAGATTCACCGACACCTGCGGAGCAAAGTTGCCGCTCGCCGAAATCGCCCCGTCGCCGCCGAGCAGCAGGGTATTAAACAGATGATCGTCGTAACCGCAGAGCACGGTGAAGTGCGGGTGAGCGGCTTTGACGGTATGGATCATGCTACGCAGGTGGGCGACGGAGTCGATGGTGTCTTTGATGCCGACGATGTTGCTGCGCGAGTCGGCCAGGGTTTTCACCAGCGCCGGGGTCAGATCCTGCCCGGTCAGCGCCGGGAAGTTATAGAGCATCACCGGCAGCGTGACGCTGTCGGCCACCTGCTCGAAATAGCGGATCAGGTTCGCTTCCGACACTTTCCAGTAGTAGGGGTTGATCACCACGATGCCGTCCGCCCCCGCCTGCTGCGCGTGCTGGCTGAGCGCAATGGTTTCCCGGGCGTTGGTGCCGCCGGTGCCGATCAGGACCGGCACGCGACGATCGACATGATCGATCGCAAACTGGGCAATGGTTTTACGCTCTTCGGCGCCGAGCTGGGAGAACTCGCCGCCGCTGCCCAGGAAGAACAGGCCGTCAACGCCTGCTTTGATCAGATCGTCGATCAGCGCGGCGGTGCCCTGCTTATCGAGCTGGCCGTCGGCGGTAAAGATGGTGGAGACAGGGGGAATAATTCCCGTAAACAACGCGGACTGCGGCATAAGATCTCCTTGCTGAATCATTTTGTTCTACATTATAGAACAGCGTTCATTAATTTAACGATCATACTATGACGCAGGAAAAGCGCAGGTAAATGAGAGATGAAGAGGGAGTGCGGGAAATTTAAGCTGGATCACATATTGCCCCTCACCCCGGCCCTCTCCCCAAAGGGGCGAGGGGGAAAAGACGGCTCGGAGCAGTCCCCTCTCCCCTGTGGGGAGAGGGTTAGGGTGAGGGGTTACTCTACCTGAATTTTAACAACAACTTTCCTGACCTTAGCAGGCGCTCCCACCGCGCACAGCGGCTTATGCACCTCACCCGGCCAGAACACCACGAAATCCCCTTCGCTCAGCACCACGGTTTTCTCCTGCCCGCCTTCCGGCAGGAAGGCAATGTCTTTCTCCGCCAGCCAGTCGGTGTCGGGCGTGCCGGGCGGCAGGGTGCTGAAGGTCATCCCCTCCTGGCCCTTCATCACGATCTGAATATCCAGATAGCGCGCATGAAACTCCGCGCGGCGCTCGGAGAAGGGCTGGGTCATGTCTTCAGAGACCAGATAAAACAGGCTGTTGCCGTTGACGTTGTGTTTCCCGAGCGGCGTCGCGTCGGTGACGTGGGCTTTAACGTGCTCAATCGCCTGGCGCAGATCGTCAGGCAGCCAGGACTGCAGATGGTGGATGTTGCCGATAATCATGTTTCAACCCTCAATATAAAACAATGTTTCATTTTTATCTTTTATACGAGAATCCCGGCTGCCATACCAGCCCTTTTTGGACGAGGTTTGCGCGAGCGCATGTTTATCGGGAAAGGTGTTAATTCACTGTTAATCCTGCCCGGGCATTTATGCAGGGGTTATGCATAACCTCGATCGGCGCTTATCGCACGGCTGCTCTAACCTCTTGATCATGCTCTCTAATTAACAAAACCTGTTGCCGCCTCACACTTTACTGTTTTGATAATTTGCTCTAAAAAACCATAATTATTTATTGATTTTTCTTAAGTCAAAAATAGTTAATTACGTTAATTGCATAGCCATTCTCACCCATGACTCTTATCGTTTAAAATCAGTCACATAACAATATATGTCAAAAGATTAAAATCTACAAAATAATAACAAACCCAAATAATGCCACCGGATCCTGCTTAGCTATTCATCCCTCACTAATATGAAATCAATCATTATCTGATGCGAATCATGCAAATGAAAACAAACCGCCTAATATCCATTTTCGCGTGAGCAATATCACAATACGGATTATTTAACTGCCTAGTATGAATTACGAAATCAATTGAGCTTAGCCGCCATGAAATTAAATACGTTACATGGCGCATGCCCTTTTTATTCTGAAAAACAGTTAAAGGAATAATTATGGAAAAGCATTACGTCGGTTCTGAAATTGGTCAATTGCGTAGCGTTATGCTGCACCGCCCTAATTTAAGTCTGAAGCGTCTCACGCCATCAAACTGTCAGGAGCTGCTTTTCGATGACGTGCTCTCGGTTGAGCGGGCGGGTGAGGAGCATGACATCTTCGCAAACACGCTGCGCGAGCAGGGTGTGGAAGTCCTGCTGTTGACCGACCTTCTGACACAAACCCTTGATATTGCTGAGGCGAAAGCCTGGCTGCTGGAGACGCAAATCTCTGACTATCGCCTCGGCCCCACCTTTGCCGGCGACGTGCGCGGCTGGCTGGCGGATATGCCGCACCGTGAACTGGCGCGCAGATTAAGCGGCGGATTAACCTACGGTGAAATTCCGGCGGCCATTAAAAATATGGTGGTGGATACCCACACGGCGAATGATTTTATTATGAAGCCGCTGCCGAACCATTTATTTACCCGCGATACCTCCTGCTGGATCTATAACGGCGTCTCTATTAACCCAATGGCCAAACCGGCCCGTCAGCGTGAAACCAATAACCTGCGGGCAATATATCGCTGGCACCCGGCGTTCGCCGACGGCGATTTTATTAAGTATTTCGGCGACGAGAATATTAATTACGACCATGCCACCCTGGAAGGCGGTGACGTATTAGTGATTGGCCGCGGCGCGGTATTGATCGGCATGTCCGAACGCACGACGCCGCAGGGCGTGGAATTCCTCGCCAACAGCCTGTTCAAACACCGCCAGGCCGAGCGCGTGATCGCCGTTGAGCTGCCAAAACACCGCTCCTGCATGCACCTCGACACCGTCATGACCCACATCGACGTGGATACCTTCTCCGTCTACCCGGAAGTGGTGCGCAAGGACGCCCAGTGCTGGACGCTCACCCCGGACGGACGCGGCGGCCTGCTGCGCACGCAGGAAACCGACCTGCTGCACGCCATCGAGAAAGCGCTCGGCATTAACCAGGTACGCCTGATCACCACCGGCGGCGACGCCTTTGAGGCCGAACGCGAACAGTGGAACGACGCCAATAACGTGCTGACCATCCGCCCCGGCGTGGTGATCGGCTACGAGCGCAACGTCTGGACCAACGAGAAGTACGACAAAGCGGGTATCACCGTGCTGCCCATCCCGGGCGACGAACTCGGACGCGGCCGCGGCGGCGCGCGCTGCATGAGCTGCCCGCTTGAACGCGACGGAATTTAAAGGAGCCATCATGGAACGAAAACCCACTCTGGTTGTGGCCCTGGGCGGCAACGCGCTGCTCAAGCGCGGCGAGCCGCTGGAAGCGGAGATCCAGCGCCAGAACATCGAGCAGGCCGCCCGCACCATCGCCGGGCTGACGGCGCAGTGGCGCGTGGTGCTGGTGCACGGCAACGGGCCGCAGGTCGGGCTGCTGGCGCTGCAAAACAGCGCCTACGACAAAGTCACGCCCTACCCACTGGACGTTCTCGGCGCCGAAAGCCAGGGAATGATCGGCTACATGCTCCAGCAGGCGCTGAAAAACAGCCTGCCGCAGCGGGAGGTGAGCGTTCTGCTCACGCAGGTGGAAGTGGACGCCGCCGACCCGGCCTTCAGCAACCCGACCAAGTACATCGGCCCGGTCTACAGCGAAGCCCAGGCAAAAACGCTGGCCGCGGAGAAAGGCTGGGTGTTTAAGGCCGACGGCAGCTACTTCCGCCGCGTGGTGCCGTCGCCGCAGCCGAAGCGCATCGTCGAGAACGACGCCATCACGGCGCTGATCCAGCGCGACCATCTGGTGATCTGCAACGGTGGCGGCGGCGTGCCGGTGGTGGAACACGCCAACGGCTATCGCGGGATCGAGGCGGTGATCGACAAAGACCTCTCCGCCGCCCTGCTGGCGAGGCAGATCGAAGCCGATGCCCTGCTGATCCTGACCGACGCCGACGCGGTGTACCTCGACTGGGGCAAGCCGACCCAGCGTCCGCTGGCACAGGTGACGCCGGAGCTGCTCAGAGGCATGCAGTTCGACGCCGGATCGATGGGGCCGAAAGTGGCCGCCTGCCGCGAGTTTGTTGAAGCCTGCAACGGCATTGCCGGGATCGGCGCGCTGGCCGACGGCGCGGAGATCCTCGCGGGCGAGAAAGGCACGTTGATTCGTAACTGAACACTCATTTTAAAAAGGATTTACCCATGACCATCAACCTGAAAAACCGCAACTTCCTGAAACTGTTGGACTACACCCCGGCCGAGATCCAGTACCTGATCGACCTCGCCATTGAGCTGAAGGCCGCTAAAAAAGCCGGGCGCGAGAAGCAAACCCTGGTCGGGAAAAACATCGCCCTGATCTTTGAAAAAACTTCCACCCGCACCCGCTGCGCCTTCGAAGTCGGCGCGTTCGACCAGGGCGCGCAGGTCACCTATCTCGGCCCAAGCGGATCGCAGATCGGCCATAAAGAGTCGATGAAAGACACCGCCCGCGTGCTGGGCCGCATGTACGACGGCATCGAATACCGCGGCTATGGTCAGGCCATCGTCGAAGAGCTGGGCGAGTACGCGGGCGTACCGGTGTGGAACGGTCTGACCGACGAGTTTCACCCAACGCAAATCCTCGCCGACCTGATGACCATGCTGGAGCATGCGCCGGGCAAAACCCTGCCGGAGCTGAGCTTTGCCTATCTCGGCGACGCGCGCAACAACATGGGCAACTCCCTGATGGTGGGCGCGGCCAAGATGGGGATGGATATCCGCCTCGTCGCGCCGAAATCCTTCTGGCCGGAAGCCGGGCTGGTTGAGCAGTGCCGCGCCATCGCCAAAGAGACGGGCGCGCGCATCACCCTCACCGACGACGTGGAAGAAGGCGTGCGGGGGACCGATTTCCTCTACACCGACGTGTGGGTCTCCATGGGCGAGCCGAAGGAAGCCTGGGCCGAGCGCGTCAGCCTGATGAAGCCATATCAGATTAACGCCCAGGTGATGAAGGCCACCGGCAACCCGAACGTCAAATTCATGCACTGCCTGCCGGCGTTCCACAACGAACATACCAAAGTGGGCCGCGAGATCGAGATGGCGTACGGCCTGAAGGGGCTGGAGGTGACGGAAGAGGTCTTCGAATCACCGAACTCGATCGTCTTCGACGAAGCAGAGAACCGCATGCACACCATTAAAGCGGTCATGGTGGCGACACTCGGCGACTAATCACCGCCCGGCGCGCCGCGGGGTGCGCCGGGTTTAAGGAGCACATCATGGGCAAGTTTAAGTTTCCCTCCGCTTACACCATTCTCTTTTTCCTGATTGCCGTTGTAGCGGCGCTGAGCTGGGTCGTTCCCGCCGGTCAGTACCAGATGGCGATGAACGAGACCCTCGGTAAAGAAGTGCCGATTGCCGGAACCTACGCGCACGTGGCGGCGCATCCGCAGGGGCTGGTTTCCGTCCTGATGGCGCCCATCGCCGGGCTGTACGATCCGGTCTCCGGCCAGGCCGGGGCGATCGACGTGGCGCTGTTTATTCTGATCATCGGGGGATTCCTCGGGATCGTCACCAAAACCGGGGCGATTGACGCCGGGATCGAGCGCGTCACCACCCGGCTGCGCGGACGCGAGGAGTGGATGATCCCGATCCTGATGGCGCTGTTTGCCGCGGGCGGCACCATTTACGGCATGGCCGAAGAGTCGCTGCCGTTCTACACCCTGCTGGTGCCGGTGATGCTGGCCGCCCGGTTCGATCCGGTTGTCGCCGCCTCCACCGTGCTGCTCGGGGCGGGGATCGGCACGCTGGGTTCCACCATCAACCCGTTTGCCACGGTCATCGCCGCCAACGCCGCCGGGATCCCCTTCACCAACGGCATCGCCCTGCGCGTGGCGCTGCTGATCATCGGCTGGATCATCTGCGTAGCGTGGGTCATGCGCTACGCCCGCAAGGTGCGCAAGGATCCGTCCCTCTCTATCGTCGCAGACAAGCAGGAAGAGAACCGCGCCCATTTCCTCGGCAACAAGGGCGAACAGTCGCTGGAGTTCACTCCGGTGCGCAAAATCATCCTGGTGATTTTCGCCCTCGCCTTCGCGGTGATGATCTACGGCGTGGCGGTGCTGGGCTGGTGGATGGCGGAGATTTCGGCGGTGTTTCTCGCCAGCGCGATTATCGTCGGCCTGATCGCCCGCATGAGCGAAGAGGAGCTGACCTCGACGTTTATCAACGGCGCGCGAGATTTGCTGGGCGTCGCGCTGATTATCGGCATCGCGCGCGGTATCGTAGTGATCATGGATAAGGGCATGATTACCCACACCATTTTGCACAGCGCCGAGGGGATGGTTACCGGGTTATCGACGGTGGCGTTCATCAACGTGATGTACTGGCTGGAAGTGGTGCTGTCGTTTCTTGTGCCTTCTTCGTCCGGCCTGGCCGTTCTGACGATGCCGATCATGGCGCCCCTTGCCGATTTCGCTAACGTCAACCGCGACCTGGTGGTTACGGCTTACCAGTCGGCCTCCGGCATCGTTAACCTGGTCACTCCCACCTCAGCCGTCGTAATGGGCGGGCTGGCGATCGCCCGCGTGCCCTACGTGCGCTATCTGAAATGGGTAGCGCCGCTGCTGGGAATATTAACGGTAGTGATCATGGTGGCGTTGAGCCTGGGTGCCTTGTTGTGATTTGCCGGATGGCGCTGCGCTTATCCGGCCTACGGATCGGTGCGGTGCCACCGGTTATTTCGGGAACTGATATGGGAACTATGATGGATTACGAAGAGTACTCTCCCAAAGAACAACTACAGCTGACGGTCTGCCAGCGTCTGATAGCAGAAAAGAGCTATCTCTCCCAGGAGGAGATCCGCCGGGATTTGCAGGAGCGTGGTTTTGAGACCATCAGCCAGTCCACCGTTTCACGTCTGCTTAAATTGCTCGGTGTCATAAAAATTCGAAATGCCAAAGGGCTAAAGATTTATTCGCTGAATCCCCAGCTGCGCCCTGCCCCCGACGCCGCGCGTACCGTGTCAGAAATGGTGGTCAGCGTCGAGCATAATAGCGAGTTTATCCTTGTGCATACCGTCGCCGGATATGGCCGCGCGGTGGCGCGTATTCTGGATTATCACCAGCTGCCGGAAATTTTAGGTGTGGTGGCTGGCAGCAGTATCGTCTGGGTCGCTCCCCGGGTCGTGAAGCGCACCGCGCTGGTGCATAAGCAAATTAATTATTTACTCAGAACGAATTAATATTCATAAAGAACCGTTTGCATTGAGTAAAGCGTGCATTAAATCGCTTGATCCGAAAAGCGAGCTGCGTATAATGCCCGACAATTTGCCGGGAGGAAGCATGGTCAAGCGTGTACGACATAACGTCTTACCGCGTCTGAAATCAGACGCTGGCCTGCCGTTTTTCTTCCCGTTGCTAAACCTATTCCCAGAGCCCCTCATTTGAGGGGCTTTTTTTTGCCCGGCGTCAGGAGATAAACATGAATCCGCTTTATCAAAAACACATCATTTCCATAAACGACCTCAGCCGCGAAGAGCTGGAACTGGTTCTGGAAACCGCGGCAAAACTGAAGGCCAATCCGCAACCGGAGCTGCTGAAGCACAAGGTGATTGCGAGCTGCTTCTTTGAAGCCTCGACCCGCACCCGCCTCTCCTTTGAGACCTCCATGCACCGCCTGGGGGCGAGCGTGGTGGGCTTCTCGGACAGCAGCAACACGTCGCTGGGTAAAAAAGGCGAGACCCTGGCGGATACCATTTCAGTGATTAGCACCTACGTCGACGCGATTGTGATGCGTCATCCGCAGGAGGGCGCGGCGCGCCTGGCGACCGAGTTTTCCGGCGGCATTCCGGTACTGAACGCCGGTGACGGTGCCAACCAGCACCCGACCCAGACCCTGCTGGATCTGTTCACCATTCAGGAGACCCAGGGCAAGCTCGAGAACCTGAATATCGCCATGGTCGGCGACCTGAAGTACGGTCGCACCGTCCACTCCCTGACCCAGGCGCTGGCGAAATTTAACGGCAACCGCTTCTACTTCATCGCCCCGGACGCGCTGGCGATGCCGCAGTACATTCTCGACATGCTGGACGAGAAAGGCATTGCGTGGAGCCTGCACGCCAGCATCGAAGAGGTGATGAGCCACGTGGATATTCTGTACATGACCCGCGTGCAGAAAGAGCGTCTGGATCCGTCCGAATACGCCAACGTGAAGGCGCAGTTCGTGCTGCGTGCCAGCGACCTCGAGGGCGCGCGCGACAACATGAAGGTGCTGCACCCGCTGCCGCGCATCGATGAGATCACCACAGACGTGGATAAAACGCCGCACGCCTGGTACTTCCAGCAGGCCGGAAACGGCATCTTCGCCCGCCAGGCGTTACTGGCACTGGTTCTGAATCGCGAATTGGCACTGTAAGGGGAAACGACCATGACACACGATAACAAACTCCAGGTTGAAGCCATCAAGCGTGGCACCGTGATTGACCACATCCCTGCGCAGGTGGGCTTTAAGCTGCTGACGCTGTTCAAACTGACCGAAACCGACCAGCGCATCACCATCGGCCTGAACCTGCCGTCAGGTGAAATGGGCCGCAAGGATCTGATCAAAATCGAGAATACCTTCCTGACCGACGAGCAGGTTAACCAGCTGTCGCTGTACGCGCCGGATGCCACCGTCAACCGCATCGACGAGTATGAAGTGGTCGGCAAATCCCGCCCGAGCCTGCCGGATCGCATTGAAAGCGTGCTGGTCTGCCCGAACAGCAACTGCATCAGCCATGCCGAGCCGGTTTCCTCGAGCTTTGCAGTGAAAAAACGCGCCGATGACATCGCGCTCAAATGCAAATACTGCGAAAAAGAGTTTTCTCATTATGTGGTGCTGGCCAACTAATTGAGGTTGGTAATGAAATCCCGGCTGTTATAATGGCCGGGAACATTCTTAACGCTGTAATTCTGGAGAAAACATGAGCAAAGTACTCGCGACGGAAAATGCACCAGCCGCTATCGGCCCTTACGTTCAGGGCGTTGATCTGGGCAGCATGATCATCACTTCAGGTCAGATCCCCGTAAACCCAAAAACCGGTGAAGTGCCGACCGACGTGGCAGCACAGGCTCGTCAGTCGCTGGAAAACGTGCAGGCTATCGTTGAATCAGCGGGCCTGAAAGTGGGCGACATCGTCAAAACCACCGTTTTCGTGAAAGATCTGAACGACTTCGCGACCGTTAACGCCACCTACGAAGCGTTCTTCACCGAGCACAACGCCACCTTCCCGGCGCGCTCCTGCGTGGAAGTGGCGCGTCTGCCAAAAGACGTGAAAATTGAAATCGAAGCGATTGCCGTACGTCGCTAATTCGCTTTGTCGATGATAAGGCAGCCTGGGCTGCCTTTTTTTATGGCCCGCTACTGATTCCGCGTGGCGCGAAGCAGCGTCTCCAGCGGATAGACCGCCGCAATCACCACTTCATCCTGCACCTTTGCCGCGTTATCCAGCTCGCTCTGAATCGACGCAATCTCTTTGTCATCCAGCGTGCCCTGGCGCGCCACCAGATCCGTCAGCCGCAGGCCAATTGAGGCCAGCTTATCCACCTCCTGGATCACCGGCTTCATCGCCTTCAGCTGATAGCTGTTTTCGCTTAAGGCCAGCGCGTCGCTGGTGTTGCTCTGCCAGCGGTTAAAGACGTGGCGCAGGGCGTCGGCGCTTTCCGTGTCCTCCGCATCGCTCACCAGACGGTCCGCCCATTTGTGCATCTGGCGCACGGTGGCGCTTTCGGCGTTTAGCGCATCGGCGAAGCGGTTGAGGGGCTCGAACTGATGATAGTTTCCGGCCTGGAACTTCAGGTGCTGACGGGTGTAATACTGCGCAGGCTCTACCGCCTGCGCGAGGATCTGCAGCGGCAGGGTGTCGGCATTACCGGCGAGGCGCGTGAACTGCACCTGCTGCTGGGTATGCTGCTGTAGCCCGACCGACACCGTCGACCAGCTGTCCATCGCCTGCAGGCGGGTGTACATGTTGTCGACATCGTTGACGTCCTGCGCCGACCACAGCCGCTCCGCCACCGCAAACGTGCGCGGCCACAGGCGGATATCCAGCACCGGCGCCACCACGTTTTCCGCCCACAGCGCCGCTTCACCGCCGAGCAGGTTGCCCTGGTTCGCCACGTCCGGCACGACCGGCGGAACGCCTTTCGGCACGTCGTCCAGACGCGTGCCGCTGATTGGGTAGCGCGTATTCCCCACCAGGAAATAGCCGGAAAGCTTGTCGTTATCGACGGTGACGACCGGGCGCGTTTCGCCCATCCACGTATCGACGGTAAACGTCACCAGGCTGTCATCCCGCCATTCAATGTTCTGCACCGCGCGGCGGGATTTCCCGGCAAAATCAATAAACCCGCGCCAGCCCGCATCCCCCTTCACTAGCGTGAAGCTCCCCTCCACCGGCTTGCCCTTCAGGCGCGGCATGGAGAAGGCCCAGCTCTGGGCGCTGTCGGTGTCCGCTATCACGTCCACGCCGTTTAAGCCCTGCGGGACGATCTCGTTGCGGTAGTGATAGGCGGTGGACTGGGGCTGGTCGAGATAAAAGCCGGTCGACAGAATGCCCTTGTAACCGCTCTGCGCCACCTGCCCCAGCGCGTCCTGCCCCTGCCAGGACTGGATCAGAATGCTTTTCGGCAGGTCAGGATGGTAGATCTCATCCCAGCCGACCATCTGGCGGTGATGCTTCTCGAGGATCGTTTCCAGCTTGCGGTTGAAGTAAGCCTGCAGCGCGTGGCTGTCCGCCAGCCTGTTGTCGCGCATAAACTGCTGGATAGCCGGATTCGCTTTCCACTGGCTGTCGTCCACCTCGTCGCCGCCGATATGCAGATACGGATCGGGGAAGATCGCCGCCAGTTCGCTGACCATCGCGTCGGCAAAGGTATAGGTTGCGTCTTTTGTCGGATCCAGCACCGGCTTCAGCACGCCCCAGTGGCGTTCCATTGCGTACGGTCCCGGCGCGCTCATCAGCTCCGGATAGGCCACGGCAATCGCCGAGGCGTGGCCCGGCATGTCGATCTCCGGCACCACACGAATGCCGCGCTCGGCGGCGTAACGCACCACCTCGCGCATCTGTTCAGGCGTGTAGAACAGCCCGTCGCTGGCAAGCTGCGTCAGCTTAGGGTAGCGCTTCGAGCTGAAGCGCCAGCCCTGGTCGTCGGTCAAATGCCAGTGCAGCACGTTGAGCTTCGCCGCGGCCATACCGTCGATCTGGCGTTTAATATCCGGAAGCGGGATAAAGTGACGCGCCGAGTCCAGCAGCAGCCCGCGCCACGGGAAGCGCGGCGAATCTTCAATGGCAACCCACGGCAGCGAGGTGTTTTCCGCTCCGTTCTGCATCAGCTGGAGCAGGGTTTCCATGGCGCGCAAGGCACCAAAGCGGGTGTTGGCGGAGATAGTCACGCCGTTAGCATCCACCGTGAGCTTATAGGTTTCATCGCTGTCCGGCAGCGGCTGCGGCTTCACCTTTTTCGCGATGGCAATGCGGATAGTCGGTTTGTCTGGCTTTTCAGCCTGAGGCTGCAACGTCCAGCCGGTTTGCAGGGCGATGCGCTGACGCAGGCGGTTGACGGCGTCGCCCAGATCGTCGCCGCTGACGCTGACAGAGATTTTATCGTTAAGCACCAGCGCGCCCTGGGTCGTCGGGCGTTCGACCTTCGCAGGCCAGGGCATTAAAGGGAGATCCCCTGCCGGGGCGGCAAAGGCAGAGGCGCCGAGCATCAGCCCGGCGGTTAAGAGACTGTACCGTAACATGAATGTTCCTTATCTGACGGGCCAAATAAAGGCAAAACATTCTGTTAACATGTGCTCAATTTGTCGTCAAGCGAATGCGCCGACGGAGATCACAGGTTGTTGAATTTGGGAGGAAAGCCAGTCCCCTCACCCCGGCCCTCTCCCCAAAGGGGCGAGGGGGAAAGGCGTCACCGAGCGGTCCCCTCTCCCTTTCAGGGAGAGGGTTAGGGTGAGGGTATGTTTTTACTGCCATCCATACCGACGCGCATAGAACCCTTTCACCATCTGCGTCAGCACCATATACCCCGCGAGGATCGCCACCAGCCACGGGAAGTAGCTCAGCGGTAGCGCCTGCAGCTGCAGGTAGCTCGCCAGCGGTGAGAACGGCAGCGCGATGCCGAGCGCCATTACAATCCCCGTCATCACAATCAGCGGCCATGCGGCACGGCTCTGGATGAACGGAATGCGGCGCGTGCGGATCATATGCACAATCAGCGTCTGCGACAGCAGACCGACCACGAACCAGCCGGACTGGAACAGCGTCTGGTGTTCCGGGGTGTTGGCATGGAACACAAACCACATCAGGCAGAAGGTCAGAATGTCGAAGATGGAGCTGATCGGGCCAAAGAACAGCATAAAGCGCCCAAGATCTGCCGGGTTCCAGTGCTGCGGCTTCTGGATCTGCTCGTCGTCGACGTTATCAAACGGAATCGCCACCTGAGAGACATCGTACATCAGGTTCTGGATCAGCAGGTGCAGCGGCAGCATCGGCAGGAACGGCAGAAACGCGCTTGCCACCAGCACGCTGAAGACGTTACCGAAGTTGGAACTGGCGGTCATCTTGATGTACTTGAGCATATTGGCGAAGGTACGGCGCCCTTCGATGACGCCCTCCTCCAGCACCATCAGGCTCTTTTCCAGCAGAATGATATCCGCCGCTTCGCGGGCAATATCGACCGCCCCGTCTACGGAGATACCGATATCCGCCGCACGCAGAGCGGGCGCGTCGTTGATGCCGTCGCCCATAAAGCCCACCACGTGCCCTTCGCGCTTAAGCAGGGTGACGATGCGCTCTTTGTGCATCGGCGTCAGGCGGGCAAACAGCGTGGTACGCTGGGCAAGCTTCGCCAGCTCGTCATCAGAGAGATGTTCAATATCGCTCCCCACTACCACGTCACCCGCGTCCAGCCCCACCTCGTGGCACACTTTGGCCGCCACCAGCTCGCTGTCGCCGGTGAGAATTTTGACGGTAATGCCGCTCGCCTTCAGCGCCTTCAGCGCCGGTGCGGTGGTCTCTTTCGGCGGATCGAGGAAGGCGATGTAACCCTCGAGGATCAGATCGGATTCGTCGATACGCTGATAGTCCCCTTCACGCGCCGGCAGGAACTTGCTCGCCACCGCCACCACGCGCAGCCCCTGACGGTTCAGGTTGTCCGTGACGCGCTTGATGCGGCGCAGCATGGTGTCGTCCAGCGGCACGATGTCGCCGTTATAGCGTACCTGCGTCGACACGTTGAGGATCTCCTGCAGCGCGCCTTTACAGATCAGCTGATGCACGTCCGTTTGCTCGCTCACCACCACCGACATACGGCGGCGCTCGAAGTCGAACGGGATCTCATCCACTTTCTGCCAGCGGCCGGAGAGCGTACGGGCGGACTCTTCATCTACCCCTTCCAGCACCGCGACGTCGAGCAGGTTTTTCAGCCCGGTCTGGTAATGGCTGTTCAGCCACGCGCTGTGCAGCACGCGCTCGCTGGTTTTGCCGGAGATATCGGTGTGGTTCTCCAGCACGATTTTGTCCTGCGTCAGGGTGCCGGTTTTATCGGTGCAGAGAATGTCCATCGCGCCAAAGTTCTGAATGGCGTCGAGGTGTTTGACGATCACCTTCTGTTTCGACAGTTTTACCGCCCCGCGCGCCAGCGTGGAGGTGACAATCATCGGCAGCATTTCCGGCGTTAAGCCGACCGCCACGGAGAGCGCAAACAGCGCAGCTTCCCACCAGTCTCCCTTGGTGTAGCCGTTGATCAGCAGCACGATCGGCGTCATCACCATCATAAAGCGGATCAGCAGCATGCTGACGCGGCCAATGCCTTTCTGGAAGGCATTCGGCTCGCTCTCCTGCTCGCTGACGCGCCCGGCAAGCTGACCAAACCAGGTGTTGCCTCCGGTGGCGGTGACAATCGCCTGCGCGGTGCCGCTGACGACCGTGGTGCCCATAAAGCACAGGGTGTCGCACTCGAGCGGGTTCATCTGCTGCGGGTCGCGGCTGCGCGCCACCTTTTCAACGGGCAGGGATTCCCCGGTCAGGGAAGCCTGCGCGACGAAGAGATCGCGCGCCTGGATGATGCGTAAATCCGCCGGGATCATGTCCCCCGCGGCCAGCTTCACCAGATCCCCCGGCACCAGCTGGTCGATAGGCAATTCCACCCAGGCGTTTTCGCCGAGATCGTTGATCACGCGCGAGACGGTCGCGGTGTTGCTGACCATCGCCTTCAGGGCGTCCGCCGCTTTGGTGGAGCGGGCCTCCTGAATGAAGTTCAGCAGCGTGGAGATGCCCACCATCAGGGCAATCACCCCTGCGGCAAACAGATCTTCCGTCGCGTAGGAGATGAGGCCGAGCACGGTCAGCAGCAGGTTGAACGGGTTGCGGTAGCAGAGCCACAGATGCACCCACCACGGAGACGGCTTTTGTGCCGGAATGAGGTTATCGCCGTGCACGGCGCGGATTTTTTCCACTTCTAACGCGTTCAGCCCTTCCGGGTGTCCGCCAAAGGCGCGCCAGACTTCGTTTTCATCCATCGCCGCCGCGTTCAGGCAGCGTTCGGTCAGGGACGCGGGAATCGCCGCCCCCGCCATGTTTTTGGCGTTTGGCAGCGGGTCGCGCTGAACCAGACGGTGTGGCAGGTGGCGGCTCAGCAGGGCCTGCAGCTGCCGGGTGATATTTTTAAACATAGTCATTCCTCCGCATCCGCGAATGCGGACGCAGCATTTCCTTCAGGCGTGGCAAGGCCGTACCTGAGAGGCACTCAATTTTTCAAGCAGGAACGTTTGGGACGTTGCTGCCTCACATCACCGGTGAGTCAGCAACAGGCTGGCTTACCGGAAAGAACGTATTCTCCCGTTCAGGAGAGGTGTGGGATCGGGATCCATGAAGCCTCCGGTAAGTAAAAAGTAGGGTGTCGCCGCGCAGTATAAGGATTTAAGCGTACCCTTTGTGACGATTCGGGCGGTATTATACCCCCCTGCAAATAAACCGAACGTAAACCAGACTTTGCCCATAGCGAAATCGCGCTATAGCATTAGGCTCAATTGACCATTTTGTCGTTGTTACAGGGAATACAGCATGCAGAACCGCCTTACGATTAAAGACATCGCGCGTTTAAGCGGCGTGGGGAAATCAACCGTCTCACGCGTGCTGAACAACGAAAGCGGCGTCAGCGAACGCACCCGCGAGCGCGTTGAGGCGGTCATGAATCAGCACGGCTTTTCCCCTTCCCGCTCCGCGCGCGCCATGCGCGGGCAGAGTGACAAAGTGGTCGCCATCATTGTTTCGCGTCTGGACTCTCTGTCTGAAAACCTCGCCGTGCAGACCATGCTGCCCGCCTTCTATGAGCAGGGATATGACCCGATCATGATGGAGAGCCAGTTCTCGCCACAGCTGGTGGAAGAGCATCTGGGCATGCTCCAGCGGCGCAACATTGATGGCGTGGTGCTGTTCGGCTTTACCGGCATCAAAGACGAGATGCTAAAACCCTGGCAACCGTCGCTGGTCCTGCTGGCGCGCGATGCCCACGGTTTCGCCTCCGTCTGCTATGACGACGAGGGCGCGATTATCACCCTGATGCAGCGCCTGTTTGACGAAGGCCATCGCCATATTAGCTTCCTCGGCGTACCGCACGCGGACGTCACCACCGGCAAGCGTCGCCATGAGGCCTATCTGGCCTTTTGTAAAAAGCACAACCTCTCCGCCGTGGCCTCCCTGCCGGGGCTGGGCATGAAGCAGGGCTACGAGCAGGTCGCCAGCGTTCTGACGCCGCAGACCACCGCGCTGGTGTGCGCCACGGATACCCTGGCGCTGGGTGCCAGCAAATATCTGCAGGAGCAGCGCATCGATAACCTGCAGGTGGCGAGCGTCGGCAGCACGCCGCTGATGAAGTTTTTGCACCCGGAAATTATTACCGTCGACCCGGGCTACGCCGAGTCCGGCAGACAGGCCGCCGCGCAGCTGATCGAGCAGATCAACGGGCGCGCTGAGCCGCGTCAGATCGTTATTCCTGCCCACCTTTCTTAACCCCCGCTCAACGGTTTATTGTGATCTTCGCCCGATTTCGGGAACGTTCCCATTTTCGCCGTCACGCTGAAGGAGTAGGCTTGCGCTCAGGTCATTACCCCCCTCACCATCTGTCATGAGGTTTCATGATGAGTAAAGTCAAACAAGCAGATATTGATCAGTTGATCGTCCTGGTCGGCGGCCGCGAAAACATCGCTACCGTCAGCCATTGCATTACCCGCCTGCGCTTCGTGCTGAACGATCCGGCCAAAGCTAACCCGAAGGCCATTGAAGAACTTTCCATGGTTAAAGGCTGCTTTACCAACGCCGGTCAGTTCCAGGTCGTGATTGGTACCGAAGTGGGCGATTACTATCAGGCTCTGCTGGCAACGACCGGGCACTCCTCCGCCGATAAAGAGCAGGCGAAGAAGGCCGCGCGTCAGAATATGAAGTGGCACGAGCAGCTGATTTCCCACTTCGCGGAGATCTTCTTCCCGCTCCTGCCGGCGTTGATCAGCGGAGGCTTGATCTTAGGCTTCCGTAACGTCATCGGCGACGTGCCGATGAGCGACGGCAAAACCCTGGCGCAGATGTATCCGGCGCTGAAAACCGTGTACGACTTCCTGTGGCTGATTGGCGAGGCGATCTTCTTCTATCTGCCGGTCGGGATCTGCTGGTCCGCCGTGCGCAAGATGGGCGGTACGCCGATCCTCGGTATCGTACTGGGCGTCACGCTGGTCTCTCCGCAGTTAATGAACGCTTACTTACTTGGTCAGCAGGTGCCTGAGGTGTGGAACTTCGGCCTGTTTACCATCGCCAAAGTGGGCTATCAGGCGCAGGTCATTCCGGCCCTGCTGGCGGGCCTGGCGCTGGGCTTTATTGAAACCCGACTAAAACGCATCGTGCCGGATTACCTCTATCTGGTGGTGGTGCCGGTCTGCTCGCTGATTCTGGCGGTCTTCCTGGCACACGCCTTTATCGGTCCGTTTGGCCGCATGATTGGCGACGGCGTGGCCTTCGCGGTCCGTCACCTGATGACCGGCAGCTTCGCCCCGATTGGCGCCGCGCTGTTTGGCTTCCTGTACGCTCCGCTGGTGATCACCGGCGTGCACCAGACCACGCTGGCCATTGATATGCAGATGATCCAGAGCCTCGGCGGAACGCCGGTCTGGCCGATTATCGCCCTGTCTAACATTGCTCAGGCGTCCGCGGTGACCGGCATCATCATCGTCAGCCGCAAGCACAACGAACGCGAGATCTCCGTTCCGGCGGCCATCTCCGCCTACCTCGGCGTCACCGAACCGGCGATGTACGGTATCAACCTGAAATACCGCTTCCCGATGCTCTGCGCGATGATCGGTTCCGGTCTGGCGGGCCTGGTGTGCGGACTGAACGGCGTAATGGCAAACGGGATTGGCGTCGGCGGCCTGCCGGGCATCCTCTCCATCCAGCCCGCTTACTGGCAGGTGTTCGCCCTGGCAATGGCCATCGCGATTATCGTCCCAATGGCGCTGACTACCGTGGTTTACCAGCGTAAGTTCCGTCAGGGCTCGCTGCAGATTGTTTAATCTCTCTCTTTCGGGGCGCAGTTGCGCCCCTTCGCATTTGCAGGAACATACTATGAATACCCTTCCTCACTGGTGGCAAAACGGCGTTATCTACCAGATTTACCCCAAGAGTTTCCAGGACACCACCGGCAGCGGCACAGGCGATTTACGCGGCGTGACGCAGCGTCTGGACTACCTGAAAACCCTCGGCATCGACGCCATCTGGCTGACGCCGTTTTATATCTCCCCGCAGGTGGATAACGGCTACGACGTGGCGAATTACACCGCCATCGACCCGGCGTACGGCACGCTGGATGATTTTGACGAGCTGGTCACCGAGGCGCACCAGCGCGGCATTCGCATCGTGCTGGATATGGTGTTCAACCACACCTCAACCCAGCACCCCTGGTTCCGGGAATCGCTGAACAACGCGAGCCCGTACCGCCAGTTCTACATCTGGCGCGACGGCACGCCTGAGCAGTTGCCCAACAACTGGCGCTCCAAGTTTGGCGGCAACGCCTGGCGCTGGCACGCGGAGAGCGAGCAGTATTATCTGCACCTGTTCGCGCCGGAGCAGGCGGACCTCAACTGGGAGAACCCTGAAGTGCGCGCCGAGCTGAAAAAGGTGTGCGCGTTCTGGGCCGACCGCGGCGTCGACGGCTTGCGCCTCGATGTCATTAACCTGATTTCGAAAGATCAGGATTTCCCGAATGACGAGACGGGTGACGGTCGCCGCTTCTACACTGACGGGCCGCGCATCCATGAATATCTGCAGGAGATGAGCCGCGACGTCTTTACCCCGCGCAACCTGATGACGGTAGGCGAGATGTCCTCGACCTCGCTGGAGAACTGCCAGCAGTACGCGTCGATCGACGGAAGCGAGCTGTCGATGACCTTTAACTTCCACCACCTGAAGGTGGACTATCCCGGCGGCGAAAAGTGGACGAAGGCCAAGCCGGACTTCGTGGCGCTGAAAACCCTCTTCCGCCACTGGCAGCAGGGGATGCATAACAAAGCCTGGAACGCGCTGTTCTGGTGTAACCACGACCAGCCGCGCATCGTGTCGCGCTTCGGTGACGAAGGAGAATACCGGCTTCACGCCGCGAAAATGCTCGGCATGGTGCTGCACGGTATGCAGGGCACGCCGTATATCTATCAGGGCGAAGAGCTGGGGATGACGAACCCGCACTTCAGCCGCATCACCGATTACCGCGACGTGGAAAGCCTGAACATGTTCGCCGAACTGCGCGCCAACGGCCGCGATCCGGATGAATTACTGGCGATTCTGGCGAGTAAGTCCCGGGATAACGGCCGTACGCCAATGCAGTGGGATGCGTCGCACAATGCGGGCTTTAGCGAGGGCGAACCGTGGATTGGCGTCTGCGACAACTACGAAACCGTGAACGCCCGCTCGGCGCTCGACGATGCGGATTCCGTCTTCTATACCTATCAGTCGCTGATTAGCCTGCGCAAAACCCTGCCGGTGCTGACGTGGGGGGATTATGAGGATCTCCTGCCGGAACACCCTTCTTTGTGGTGCTACCGTCGCCAGTGGCAGGGACAGACCCTGATCGTTGCGGCAAACCTGAGCAATACGCCTCAGGAATGGCAGACAGACCTTCTCAGCGGTAAGTTGCAGGTGTTGATGAGTAACTATCCGACACCGCAAACGACGTCGCTGCGTCCGTTTGAAGCCGTCTGGTGGTTGCAACAGTAACCGTCCTGCCGGGTGCAGCCCTGCACCCGGCTTACTTTACTGTTTTTGTTGAATAATTAATCAGATTTTTCTCGCTCGCCTTTACAAATGCTGTAGCGCCCGCCGTTTGTACTCTCGCCTTTTTACTTTGTTCTGAATCAAATAAATCGCAAACATGTTTGATGCAAATCACTATATGTAGAACTTAAAATGCACGCCGACCCAACATCTTGTATTTATCGTCTACTATTCCAACAACAAGACGGCGCTTACGCTGGCCGGAATTGTGGATAACACGAGCTGGGAACGCGGGAAGTCTTTGGCCTGGCGGGAAATGCGTCCGGTGAATACTTCTCCACCTCTGTGGATAACCTGTTTTCAAAAATGGAGTGATCATGACACCGCATGTGATGAAACGTGATGGCTGTAAAGTGCCGTTTAAATCAGAGCGCATCCAGGAAGCCATTCTGCGTGCAGCTAAAGCAGCGGGAGTCGATGACGCAGATTACTGCGCCACCGTCGCAGAAGTCGTTAGCAGCCAGATGAACGAACGCAGCCAGGTCGATATCAACGAGATCCAGACCGCGGTTGAGAACCAGCTGATGGCAGGACCTTACAAGCAGCTGGCGCGCGCCTATATTGAGTACCGCCACGATCGTGACGTTCAGCGCGAGAAACGCGGCCGTCTGAACCAGGAGATCCGTGGCCTGGTCGAGCAGACCAACTCTGCGCTGCTCAATGAAAACGCCAATAAAGACAGTAAAGTGATCCCGACCCAGCGCGATCTGCTGGCCGGTATCGTCGCCAAACACTATGCCCGTCAGCATCTGCTGCCGCGCGACGTGGTGTCTGCGCACGAGCGCGGCGAAATTCACTACCACGATCTCGACTATTCGCCGTTCTTCCCGATGTTCAACTGCATGCTGATCGACCTGAAAGGCATGCTGACCCACGGTTTTAAAATGGGTAACGCCGAGATTGAACCACCTAAGTCGATCTCCACGGCCACCGCGGTCACGGCGCAGATTATCGCCCAGGTCGCCAGCCACATTTATGGCGGGACCACCATTAACCGCATTGACGAAGTGCTGGCTCCGTTCGTCACGGCGAGCTTCAACAAGCATCGTAAAACGGCTGAAGAGTGGCAGATCCCTGACGCTGACGGCTACGCGCACTCCCGCACCGAGAAAGAGTGCTACGACGCCTTCCAGTCGCTGGAGTATGAGGTGAACACGCTGCACACCGCCAACGGCCAGACGCCGTTTGTGACCTTCGGCTTTGGCCTGGGCACCAGCTGGGAATCGCGCCTGATTCAGCAGTCCATCCTGCGCAACCGTATTTCCGGCCTTGGCAAAAACCGCAAAACTGCGGTGTTCCCGAAACTGGTGTTCGCGATTCGCGACGGCCTGAACCACAAGTTTGGCGATCCAAACTACGATATCAAACAGCTGGCGCTGGAGTGCGCGAGCAAGCGCATGTACCCGGACATTCTGAACTACGATCAGGTCGTCAAAGTCACCGGTTCGTTTAAAACGCCTATGGGCTGCCGCAGCTTCCTCGGCGTGTACGAAGATGAAAACGGCGAACAGATCCACGACGGGCGTAACAACCTGGGCGTCATCAGCCTCAACCTGCCGCGCATCGCGCTGGAGGCGAAAGGCAATGAAGCTGAATTCTGGACACTGCTGGATGAACGTCTGCAGCTGGCGCGGAAAGCGCTGATGACCCGTATCGCCCGTCTGGAAGGGGTGAAAGCCCGCGTCGCGCCAATCCTCTATATGGAAGGGGCCTGCGGCGTGCGCCTGAAGGCGGACGATGACGTGTCTGAGATCTTCAAAAACGGCCGCGCGTCCATTTCGCTGGGCTATATCGGCATCCACGAAACCATCAACGCGCTGTTTGGCGACACGCACATGTACGACAGCGAAGCCCTGCGTGAGAAAGGCATCGCCATTGTTCAGCGCCTGCGCGACGCGGTTGACCAGTGGAAAGAGGAAACCGGCTACGGCTTTAGCCTCTACAGCACGCCGAGCGAGAACCTGTGCGACCGCTTCTGCCGTCTGGACACCGCTGAATTCGGGATTGTGGAAGGCGTGACCGACAAAGGGTACTACACCAACAGCTTCCACCTCGACGTGGAGAAGAAGGTGAATCCGTACGACAAGATCGACTTCGAAGCTGCCTATCCGCCGATCGCCAGCGGCGGCTTCATCTGCTACGGCGAGTACCCGAACATTCAGCACAACCTGAAGGCGCTGGAAGACGTGTGGGATTACAGCTATCAGCACGTGCCGTATTACGGGACCAACACGCCTATCGACGAGTGCTACGAGTGCGGCTTTACCGGAGAGTTCGAGTGTACGAGTAAAGGCTTTACCTGTCCGAAATGCGGCAACCACGACGCGGCCCGCGTCTCCGTGACCCGTCGCGTGTGCGGCTACCTCGGTAGTCCGGACGCGCGTCCGTTTAACGCGGGCAAGCAGGAAGAGGTGAAGCGTCGCGTGAAGCATTTGGGGAATGGGCAGATCGGGTAATCCGCTGCCACGTTAATGCCCGGTGGCGCTGCGCTTACCGGGCCTACGGACCGCTCTCTTTTGTAGGCCGGGTAAGCGCAGCGCCACCCGGCGTGGTTATTCGCGATGAACTATCACCAGTACTACCCCGTCGACATCGTCAACGGTCCCGGCACCCGCTGCACCCTGTTCGTGTCAGGCTGCGTCCACGAATGCCCTGGCTGCTACAACAAAAGCACCTGGCGCTTAAATTCCGGCATGCCGTTTACCGCGGAGATGGAAGACAAGATCGTCAACGACCTGAACGACACGCGCATTCACCGCCAGGGAATCTCGCTCTCCGGCGGCGATCCGCTGCATCCGCAAAACGTGCCGGATATTTTGAAGCTGGTGAAGCGCATTCGCCGCGAGTGCTCGGGAAAAGATATCTGGGTCTGGACAGGCTACAAGCTGGATGAACTGAACGCGCAGCAAATGGAAGTCGTGGATCTGATTAACGTGCTGGTCGACGGCAAGTTCGTGCAGGATTTAAAAGACCCGGCGCTCATCTGGCGCGGCAGCAGCAACCAGGTTGTGCATCATTTGCGGTGAGCGTTAGAGCAGTTTGTTTGCGTCATGATAAGCGGCTGATTTTTCTCTTTTCCCAACGGCGATAACAAATACCGTTATAACGCTGTCCTGAACCTGATAAACCAGGCGATAGCCGGACGCCTTGAGTTTGATTTTGTAGCAATCCGGCAGCCCATGCAGGCGGGCGGATTCGACCCTGGGGTTTACCAACACCCCGGCAAGTTTCTTCTTAAATTGTTGTTTGACCGTATCCCCTAGCTTGCTCCACTCCTTTAACGCCCTCGGGTCAAATTCCAGTTCATAAGTCATCCAGACGAACCTTTATACCCTTTTGTGGATTAGCCAGTCGCTCCCGGACTGTCTGTATCAGCGCATCTTCGCTGTCGCTAATGGTGACCGTTTTCACCGGCATGCGCCCCGTTTCAGCAATGTACTGAAACAGCAATCGCACCGCTTCCGTTGGGGTAATATTGAGTTTTTCCAGCACGGCATAAGCCTCGTTTTTGAGTTTGTCATCCAGACGGACGTTTAGCGTGGCCATTATGACTCCAGTAAAATCGAATGTGTAATGCAATTTAGCATTACATTCGCATTACATCGAATTCTGGATAACGTCTCTCAAAAACGACTCAAACTCTCCATTGCCACCGCCTTAAATCCGGCAAAATCCTCGCAGCTACAGAGCCGCGACATCGCCCGCTCGCGCAAGAAGGTGACGAAGATATCGTAAATCGCCATCGCCTCTTCGTATTCGCTTTTGCTGATGGCGAGCAGGAAGATGACGTGCGCGGTTTCGTCGCCCCACTGGACGCCGTGCGGGGCGAGCACGGTATAGACCACCGTTTTCTGCGCCAGCAGGCCGAGTGAGTGCGGGAGCGCAATACCGTCGCCGAGCATGGTGCTGACGATGGCTTCACGCTCGACGACGGAATCCAGGAACTCCGCGCCAACAAAGCCTTCTGCCTCAAGCTGTTCACACAGCTCGCGGAACAGCGTCTGCTGATCGATCGGCTTGTCGATAATGCGGAAATGGGCCGCGTCGAAGTATTTATCCAGCATCCACGGACGGGTGCGATCCACCAGCACCAGTTTGCCAATCTGCTCCAGCTGATAGTCGGTCGGGAACGGGGCAATCATCACCACCGGTTTTGACTTTTCGCTGACGCGGGCGGTGGCGATCACAAAGTCTTCGCCAATCGTTTCCGCCAGCTCGTACTCGCGCAGGGTGAGCGTGCGCGTGACCTCAATCTGCGGGTATTTACGCTGCAGCACCGCCTCAATCATGCGGACCATGGCATTACCGGCGTCGCATACCAGCAGCACCCGCGGCTGACGCTGGTAGCCAATGTTGTAGTGACGCTCCAGCCCGACGCCAATATGCAGCACCAGGAAACCAATCTCGTTTTCGCTGATCACATACGGCGTGTATTTGCCCCAGCTCGACACCGCCGCGAGGGTCATGTCCCACGCCATCGGGTAGTGCTGCTTGATGTTATCCAGCAGCGGATTGGGGATCATGATTTGATACCGCACGCGGGTGATCATGGTTTTAATATGCGTCAGCAGATCCGCGTGCAGCTGCGCGTCGCTAAGCAGGTTGTAGTTATAGTGGGTGTTGATGTAGCGCAGGATGTAGTTGACCAGCGCTTCATCGTCATCGGCATTAATCGCGCTGGGCGCGATCTCCTGGATCTGCCGCGCCGCAATGTGCACGCACAGCCAGCTCTCCTCCGACGGCGAAAGCGTTTTGCCCGCCAGCTGCTGGATGGTCACCGCGATATCCTTCGCCGCCTCGCGCACGTTCTCTTCCACGTCTTCGGCATGGAATTCCGGCAGCGGGTAACCTTCGCTGATGCGACGTACCGACACCGCGCAGTACAGGCGCAGGAACAGCTCGCCTTCATCGGTCAGGCGAATGTGGTGACGCGTCAGGGCGTCGTGCAGCACCGGCACCATCTGCTCCGCCACGCCCGCATTCAGTGCCACGTCGGTCACCAGCGGGTTCAGGCTGTCCTGCTGCGCCAGCTCCCAGAGCAGATCGGTCAGGCAGGCGCGGGTCGACATCTCGCTGCCAAACAGCTTCATGCCGTGGCGCGGACGGGTTTCCAGCGTCAGGTTGTAACGAT
Organism: Enterobacter sp. DC4; assembly: GCF_000568095.1. Classification (NCBI taxonomy): domain Bacteria; kingdom Pseudomonadati; phylum Pseudomonadota; class Gammaproteobacteria; order Enterobacterales; family Enterobacteriaceae; genus Enterobacter; species Enterobacter sp. DC4. The sequence goes on from NZ_AZUB01000003.1 coordinate 433,036, forward strand.
GAAACCACTCGCGCACCTCCGCCATGTCGCTTTGCAGCGTGGCGCGGCTGACGAACCACTCGTCCGCCAGATCCTCCAGCTTAAGAGAAAACGCCGAGGTGAGAAAACGCACCACCAGATAATGCACGCGCTCCGGCCCGGTCCGCGGGACACGCAGCGCGCGCGGGTGGGATGCCTGAAGCTGCTGATAGCGCCCGGCATCCTCAATTTTGAGCTGGTAGCCGTTGCCCCGGCTCAGGATGAACTGCGCGCCGTGGCTGGCCAGCAGCGCGTTAAGGGCGGTAATGTCCGCACGGACGGTTCGCGTGGAGACCGACAGCCGCTGCGCCAGCTCGTCCTGCGGCAGCGTCTCGTTTTGCAACAGTTCGAAAAGTTGCGCTAAACGTTGGTTCGGAAATCGCACGGGTTTGTCCTCTTACGGCTTAAGGTGAAATGACCATCTGGGATGGGCTGCCGACCGGGGTATAGTCTGGCTCAAAGCTTAGCTTGCCGTCCTGACCCACGCGGAAACGGGTAATGTTGTCGCTCCGCTGGTTCATGACGTACAGCCAGCGCCCCTGTTTATCGAGCGTCAGGGTGCGGGGATAATCACCACGCGTCCACACATCGTCCTGATGCGTCAGCGTACCCTCCGCTGTTACGGTAAAGTGCCCGATGCTGTTATGCAAACGGTTAGCCACATACAGCTGTTTGCCATCAGCGCTTAATGCCAGCCCGGCAGCAAAGCTGGTGCCTTTGTAGCCTTCCGGCAGGGCTGAAAGCGTTTTGCCCTCTTTTAAGGTGCCGTTGGCGTTCACGGTATAATGGGTGAGCGTAGACGCCTCTTCGTTAATCAGCCACAGGGCATCGCCTTTTGGCGTAAAGACAAAGTGGCGCGGCCCGGCGCCTTTCGAGGAAGCGCTGATAAACGGCGGATCGTTCGGCGTCAGCTTCCCGGTTCGATCGTCTAAACTGTACTGGTAGAGGCGATCCAGCCCCAGATCGGTGGAAAACACATATTTCCCGCTCGGATCGGCGGCGATCATATGCGCGTGGGGGCCATTATGATCGCTGATCGCGAAACTACCCTCCACAGCGGCTTCAGGCTTCGCCGCGCCCGGTTCGCCTTGATCCTGACGTTTGTCCGTGGCGTCCCCCAGGCTGCCGTCTGCCTTGATCGGCAAAACGGCAATCGACCCGCTGACGTAGTTGGCCACCAGCAGATGGCGACCGTTCGGCGTCAGCGACAGGTAAACCGGCCCCGCACCGCCGGAGGCCACCTGATTGAGCTCGCTCAGCGCACCGTTATCGCCGACGCGCAGCGCCTGCACCACGCCCTGCTCCACTTCGCTTGCCAGATACAGCGTTTTGCCGTCCTGTGAAAGGGTCAACTGCGCCGCATTCGGCAGTTTGCTCACCAGCGTTTTATTCGCCAGCGCGCCGGTTTGCGGATCAACGGTAAAGCGGTACAGCCCTTCGCCGTTGGGGTTGTAGGTGCCCACCCAGGCGTATTGCGTCTGGGCGATCGCGGCAGTGGTCAGTAAAGAAAGTGAAGCGACAAGCAGGGTACGGGTGTGCATGGTGGCTCCTGTATATGTGTGAGTTCTACTTCACCAGCTTCTTCGTCATCGCCAGCAGGGTACGCACATCTTCCGGACGCGTATCGCCGCTGGCTTTGTCGATAATTGAGCTGTAGATATGCGGGATGATTTTGCTCACGCCCGCGTCGAGGGCGATCTGCAGGATCTCCTCATAGTTTTCCAGATCGATACCTCCGGTTGGCTCCAGCCAGAAGTCGTGACGGGCGCAGGCTTCCGCCACCGCCTTGTACTCGTCACGGCACTTCAGGCCACCCATCGGGAAGTACTTGATTGAGCTACCGCCGAAATCTTTCAGCAGGGCAATTGCGGTTTCAACCGGCACGATGCCGTCCGGCGCCGCGCTGCTCAGCGGTCCGGTGGAGATTTTGACCATGCCGACGGTGCCAGTCGGAGAGACCAGACCGTTAACCACGGATTCATTCTGCCCCAGCAGCGCGCGGCTGGTAGCCACGCCGGTAAAGACCTGGTTAACATGCTGCGGCTGCACCTGGCGGGAGATTTCACTCACCATTGCCGACTGGTTCGGGTCGCCCGCGCCCAGGCCAACGGAGAGCGCGTTATCAATCAGGGCGGCGTATTCGCGCATATCGGCGACGGCACTCGCCACGTCCGGGTAATTTTTGGAGAGCACGCCCACCAGCACGTGACCTTCCGCCGCCTCGTAAATGGCGCTGGCGTTGGCTTTGGAGCCTGCCAGCACGTTCAGACAGACGCGGTCACGGTAAAAGTTGGGGGTCAGTTTCATGCTTTTTTCTCCTGTCCTAATACTTCGCTAATGCGGCGGTACACGATGTTCAGCTGGTCAGCATTCACGCTGCGCACGTCCGCCTCGATAATCCCTTCGTTGACCTTGTAGCCACGGAAGTAAATGGCGTATTCGCCCTGCTTGAGCTTCGCCACCAGGTCACCCGTGCCGACGCCCGTTGCGGCTTCGTCGAACTTAATCTCGGTGCGGGCGATGTCGCGTCCGGCGCTGTCCCAGACCACGCGCGCGGTCACACCGTTCAGAGTGTTGAGCGCCTCGATAAACGGCGTCATTTTCGCCACCATTTCCGCACCGCTCTCTTTGGTCGCCGTCAGGTAGTGTTCGATGGCACAGGTCAGGCCAAGAATGCCCTCTTTGCCCACCTTCATGGCACGGCCAATGCCCGCCGTCTGGCGTTTTACCCACTCTACGTACTGGGTTTTGCCGATCACCAGCCCGCTGGTTGGGCCTTCGATCGCCTTCGCGCCGCTGTAGATCACCAGGTCCGCGCCGGAGCGGTAGTACACGTGCAGATCTTCTTCCGCCGCGGCATCGACGATCAGCGGGAGATCGTGTTTACGTGCGACGACTGCCGCCTGCTCGACGCTGAGCATGCTTTTCTGCACGCAGTGGTGCGATTTGATATAGAGGATCGCCGCCGTGCGCGGGGTGATCGCCGCCGCCAGCTGATCGGCAGAGCATTCGTTGGCGTAGCCCGCCTCCACCAGCTTACCGCCGCCCAGCGCCACCATGGTGCCCACCGGCGCGCCAAAGTTCACGTTGTGGCCTTTCGGCAGGACGATTTCGTTGTTCTCAATCGGGGTCACGTGCAGGTTTTCCAGCAGCCAGTCGCTGTCTTTGACCAGCACTGCCGCCACGGACTGGGCAATGCCCGCCGACGCACAGGAGACGACCGTCGCCCCTTCCACGTCCAGCAGCTTCGCGATGTATTCCCCGGTTTTGTTGACCAGATCCTTCATCTCGAAATAGTGATTCATGCCGTCCATCGCCGCCTGCACCACTTCCGGGCGCGGCGTGGAGACGCCCAGCGCCGTCATGCGGCCAGAGGTGTTGATTACCTGCTTTAAGCGGTACTTCTCATAAATCGAAGGCATTTTCCGTGCTCCCTTGTTCGGTCATGTAGCCCTTGCCCGCGCGGATCGCGGCAAGCGGCACCAGAATGTGTTCAGCCTGCAGGCTGTCGTTTTCGGCATCCGTCAGCACCGTCGGCTGACGTTTAATCGTGAACAGCGTCAGGTCGGCGTCGAGACCCGGCTGAATGCGGCCTTTGCGCGCCAGACGCAGGCCGTCGGCGGCGTTCGCGGTCACGCAGTCAATCACCTGCGGCAGCGACATGCCGATGGCGAGGAATTTCGACATCACGCTCGCCAGCGAGCCCACCGGGCCGTTGATGCGGTTGCGGCAGTAGATATCCGAGCTGATGGTGTGCGGCAGGATGGCCATCGCGATGGCGCGTTTCGCCACCTCAAAGCTGAAGCTCGCCGTACCGTGGCCGACGTCCAGACGCACGCCGCGCTTCAGGGCGGAGGTGATGGAGGCGCGCAGCTCGCCGGAGGGCGTCAGAATGCGGTTGGGTTTGCCGTTATAGCAGTGGGTAATGATGTCGCCCGAGCTCAGCAGTTCGGCAATTTCGTCGAGGTTCGGCGGGTTGTTGCCGATGTGCACCATCAGCGGCAGGTCGCCGTTCTCTTTCTGAATGGCTTTGGCGCGCTCCAGCGGCGTAATGCCGTTTTCACCGACCACGCTGCTGCTCATGCGCGCCTTCAGGCCGACGATAAAATCAGGGTGGCGCTTCACCGCCTGCTTCACCGCGTCGGCGTCGATGTTGGCCATATTGGCCAGCTCGTTCTGGGCAATCAGCCCCACGCGGGAGATGTTCAGCAGGGCAAACACCTCGGTGGAGGCCCTGCGGGTGATGTCGTAGAAATCGTCCACGTCGTCGGCACCGGTACTGCCCGCATCCACCACGGTGGTGACGCCGGTGGCAATGCCCACGCTGTCGGGCTCGTCGTGGTAAATCGGGGAGTTCGGGTAGCAGTGAACGTGGGAGTCAATCCAGCCTGCGCTGACGAACACGTCGCCGTTCAGCTCAACCGTTTTATGCGCGGGGGCGTCAATGTCGCCCAGCGCCGCGATCTTCCCGTCCTGAATGGCGATATCGGTCAGGGTATCGTCGGCAAGGCGCGCACGGCGCAGGAGTAAATCAAACATGAGGATCTCCTGATAAGGCGGGCGCCGGAGCGCCCGCGGGTATTAAAGGGCGACCGGGAACAGCCAGCCCAACAGCATTGCGCCGAGGATCGCGCCACCGGTGATCGGCTTCTGCCAGATGTAGAACACCAGCGCACCGAGCAGGGAACCGACGCCGATAGGAATGGAGGCGGTCATGGCGCTCAGGATAATCAACGGCCCGAGGAAGCGGCCGGAGGCGTTACCTGCGCCCATCATCACGTCTGCGCCGTAGGTGGAGTTGCTCTGGTTGATGGTGAACTTACGCGCCAGGATGATGACGTAGCCAATTGCCAGACCAATCACCAGGCCGGTGATCAGCGAAGCAATGAAGTTGGTCACCGGGAACATGATCCCCGCGCCCAGCAGCAGCGCCGGAACCCCGAGGCCCACGCCGGTCTGGATCGCACCGCCGATGTCGAGAATACCGACCAGCGACCCTTCGATAATACGGGCGAACAGGAAGCTCGCGCCGAACGCCGCCACCGCGCCGTAGACGCCGGTATCAATGCCCGCCTTCAGCATCGCCACGAAGGCCACTTCGTTAAACGCGCCGATGCCGTAGAGGTAATACATGTGCGTCCCGGCGAAGACGCCGGAGGAGAGCAGGCCAACAAAGATCGGAAACGACCAGTCGGCATACCAAAAACCTTTATTCTGTTCCATTTAGAGGCTCCTGTTATTTACCGCTGAGCGAGTTGTGGATCATGTCGAGCCAGTTCGGCACGGTCAGATGGAAGGATTCGATCATCTTCATGTCGAAGCCGCGGAAGAAGCCGCTCAGCACGAAGAGCAGGACGATAGCCGCCATCATCACTTTGGTGACGTGGTTCCAGCCGCTCTCTTCCACGCCTTTACCGATCAGGATCCCCAGCACCAGGCCCGGTACGGCGTTGCCCATAATCAGCTGCGCCGCGCCGCCGAAAATAGTGGCCCAGAAGCCCGATTTTTTACCCGCGTCGATGGCCGCCAGCCAGAAGATCACCGGCATCACGGTGTTCACCAGCAGGTTAGCCGCAGGCACCAGCACCTTCACGGCGGTGACCTGGAGCGCTGCCGGAACGGAGGAGGCGGTCAGGTTCAGGAAGGTCACGACGATCATGCCGATTACGCCGCAGGCAATCGCCATTTTGCGCGGGTCGTGCAGCGTTTCGCCGACGTTACGGTTTTTGATCATCAGTGCAGCAGCACCCCAGTTCGGGATGATGCGGTGGTCAACGTCCTGTGTGAAGGCACCTGCGGCCACGGAAGAGGCCCAGGCGTTAAAGAAGAAACCTAACCCAAAGGAGAAGTGGGACGCCGGATCCCCTTCACAGGAGTTCAGTTCCCCCAACGTACGAAACGCGCCCATACCCTGTGTGGTAGGCGCATGAAACATGCGTGCAGCCCCGGCGCCGACACCGACGCCAACCAGGCCGCCAATGATGAGCGATTTTATTAATATAATTAAGAACATCAGTCTGCCCTTTTATGAATAATCAGCGTTGCGTGACGAAATCCACCTGGTCAAGATTGATAGCGGTCACGTTGACGGTCACATCCAGCTCCACGCTGTAGGTGCGTCTTTCCCGGCGCAGAAAGAAGAACAGAAACGCTTCTTTACGCACCGCTTCTTGCGCCTGAACAACCTGCACATCCTGTGGCTCAATACGCAGTAAGATATGCGGTGAAGCTTTCATCACCGCGGCCTGAACGTGGTTGAGCGCGTCGGCAAAGGCGCGCGCTTTGGCGTCGCCTTTCCCCTTCACTCTCACCGTGGTTGTGAACTGTTCTTTCATGCTTATGCGCCGTATTTCTTCTGCCACGCCTGTACCAGACGCTCGCCCAGCTCTTCTTTATCCATAAAGCCAAAGCCCAGCACGTTGCAGCCTTCGTTGATGGCGGTCACGCCCTCTTCCACGGAACGCATGCCGTATTTGGCTTTGTAGCCATATTTGGTTTGGGCAGTGATGGCTCCCGCGCCGCCGCTGCCGCAGAAGGAGATGCCGAAGGTGGCGTTTTCCGCTTTCATCATGTCGCCGAGCTTCATGTCCGCCGCCATGCCCGGCACAACCACCGCGCGTCCACCTGCTTTTTCCACACCGGCAGCCACTTTCTGACCTTTACCCAGGCGATCGCCAATCACGACTGTAATCTGTTCCATGTGTTGCTCCTTAAAGGTTGTCTTTCGCGACTTCAAAGTGAACGGAGAGCAGCCAGGCTTCTTCATCAGGAAGATTGCCAAACTGCGCGACCACTTCACGGGCGAGCCGCATTGAATCCGGTGAAATTTCGTCAAACAGGTCTGCTTCAACCTCCGGCAGCGGCTCGCCGGTCACGGACCGGTGCGCCATGGCGCGCACGTGGGAGGTGAGCATCTGCTCCTGTACCGCATTGGGGATGATGTTGTTCCGGGCCAGCAGGGCATAAACCTGCTGCAGCATGGTGTTTGCGAGCTGTTCTGTTTGCTCTGCCTGTTCCCCAACGTCGTTCATTACCGCTCCGTTAATCACTGGTCTTACCCCGTTAATGGCTCTGGAATAAAACTAACGTTGGGGGGGAATTGTTTGTAGCGAGTTGTTTTCCACTTCGAAGTGGAAAGGCGAGCCGCGGCAGTGATCTGTGCCACATAAATGCGGTGAATCTGGATAAACCGCTGCATTTACGTGATGAATATCACGCTATTGCGCGGCCAAAACGGGGCAAGCAAAGCGGAAAAGATTACGAGCGGGCTCGTAGAAATGTGACGTGGATAAGGTTTTCTTATGGGGATCCGCTAGAGTGGCAACGGGTGCTTGAGACTGACCGTCTCAGGCATGGGACGGTAAGTGGAAAGCCCCGCCTGATAGAAAATCAGGGCGGGGGCTCGAAACGACACGTCGGACCGTGGAGTTCGCTACCTCGCCCGCTTTAAAGCAAGGAGGCATCCATGAAACGCCAAAACCCAGGCATTGGAGTTTTGATGATTATTGCTTTGACAATAATCATCTTAACGCTGGTGACGCGGAAAACACTGTGCGAGATCAGTTTTCGAAACGATTCTTTTGCAGTGACAGCGAGGATGGATTGTCGCTCCGGCCAGTAGGGAGCAAGGATGCGGGGGCGCGTCATGCGCCTCCGCATACGGGCAAAGGACGTACAGCTCAGGCACCCAATTAACGATACTTTTGGTGGTACGTGTTGCGCGTGGTCGCAAACTGCTCGGCCGCCGCCTGGGCTTCCTTCACTTTGCCTTCGTTAGCCAGCTTCAGCGCGCCGTCGATCTGGCCGACCAGCACGTCAAAGCCGTGGCGATAGTCTTTCATCTCTGCGCTGTCTGCGGCTTTGCTTTCCAGCTTAGGCGGGGTCGCTTTTTGGGCGTCCAGCGCCGCTTCACGCATTTTGGTCAGCGCGTCTTTCATTTCAGCCGCATTGTCCGTTTTCTGCACCACCTTCAGGTTTTGACCGAGGATGCCCATGTCGTCTTCAAGATCGGCAGCAAACGCAGAAGATCCAAGAACCAGCGTTGAAGCCGCGACGATCGCTAACAGGTGTTTACGCATTGCTCACTTCCTTTTTTATTATTAAAACGCCTTTACGGGTATTACTGGCCGGCGATTTTCATTTCCGGCAGAAGTACAGAACCACACTGTATATTGCTACGTGTTTCAATATCGTTACCGACCGTAACGATATTGCGCCACATGTCCTTCAGGTTGCCGGCAATCGTAATCTCGCTTACCGGATACTGGATTTCGCCGTTTTCCACCCAGAAGCCCGCAGCGCCGCGAGAGTAGTCTCCGGTGATGCCGCTTACGCCCTGGCCCATCAGCTCCGTGACGACCAGGCCGGTACCCATCTCTTTCAGCATCTGCTCAAAGTTCAGGCCCTGCCCGGCAATGCGCCAGTTGTGGATGCCGCCAGCGTGTCCGGTACTTTTCAGCCCCAGCTTGCGCGCGGAGTAATTAGTCAGCAGCCACTGGGTCAGCACGCCGTCTTTGACGATGTCACGACGTTCGGTACGCACGCCTTCGCTGTCGAACGGCGTGGAGGCCAGCCCTTTCAGCAGGTGCGGATGCTCTTCGATGGTCAACCATTCAGGCAGGATTTGCTTGCCCAGCGAGTCGAGCAGGAAGGTCGATTTACGATACACCGAGCCGCCCGCGATAGCGACCACCAGATGGCCAAACAGACCGGTTGCCACTTCGTTAGCAAAAATAACCGGGGCCTTCATGGTGGAGAGTTTGCGCGGCGACAGGCGAGACAGCGTGCGTTCGGCACACTCTTTACCCACCCACTCCGGAGACTGCAAGTCCCCCAGCGCGCGGCCAATGGTGTAAGCGTAGTCACGCTCCATGTCACCGTTCTCTTCGGCGATGACGCAGCTGGAGAGCGAATGACGGGTGGAGCAGTAGCCCTGCAGCATGCCGTGGCTGTTGCCGAAGACTTTGATGCCGTAGTGGCTGTTGAAGCTGCCGCCTTCGGTATTGGTGATGCGTTTATCCGCCTGCAGGGAAGCCTGCTCGGCGCGCGCGGCCAGTTCGATCGCTTCGTCCGGGGTCACTTCCGCCGGGTGGAAAAGATCGAGATCCGGCGCATCAAACGCCAGCAGCTCTTTATCCGCCACGCCTGCGTAAGGATCCGGGGAGGTATAACGGGCGATATCCAGCGCCGCCTGCACCGTACGGGCAATGGCATCCGGACTGAGATCGGTGGATGACGCGCTGCCTTTGCGATTCAGGTGATACACCGTGATCCCCAGCGCGCCGTCGCTGTTGAATTCGACATTCTCCACTTCGCCATAGCGGGTACTCACGCTGATGCCGGTGGTTTTGCTGACCGCCACTTCGGCGCCATCTGATTTTTCTGAAGCAAGCATCAGCGCGGTGGAGACGGCTTCTTCAAGAATCTTACGCTGCGCTTCAACTTGTGAGGTTACTTTCATCGCAAATGCCATACTGTAAGAGAGAGTTATCTGAAGTCTAACAGAGAACCGTTTTTCAGTGCGCGTCTTAACTGGTAACATTAGCCTCTTTTTTTAAGGAGCCTGACATGACTAAGCAGCCCGAAGACTGGCTCGACGACGTTCCCGGTGATGACATCGAAGACGAAGATGATGAGATCATCTGGGTCAGTAAAAGTGAAATTAAACGTGACGCCGAAGAGTTAAAACACCTTGGCGCGGAAATGGTAGAACTGGGTAAAAACGCGCTGGACAAGATCCCGCTCGACCAGGATCTGCGTGATGCCATTGAACTGGCACAGAAAATCAAAAAAGAAGGCCGTCGTCGCCAGCTTCAGCTTATCGGGAAAATGCTGCGTCAGCGCGATGTTGATCCGATCCGCCAGGCGCTGGACAAGCTGAAAAACCGCCACAACCAGCAGGTTGCGCTGTTCCACAAGCTGGAGCAGATCCGCGATCGCCTGATTGAACAGGGTGATGACGCCGTACCGGAAGTGCTGAACCTGTGGCCGGATGCCGACCGCCAGCAGCTGCGTTCCTTGATCCGCAACGCGAAGAAAGAGAAAGAAGGGAATAAGCCGCCGAAGTCTGCGCGCCTGATTTTCCAGTATCTGCGCGAGCTGTCTGAGAACGAAGAGTAATCCCCCTCTCCCCAGAGAGGCGAGGGAGAAAAGAACGTAGGCCCGGTAAGCGCAAGCGCCACCGGGCTTTTTTTTACGCGTCGGCGGCCGCTTCCGCTTTCTTCGTAAGACCGTCCAGCAGCTTCTGATGGATCCCACCAAAACCGCCGTTGCTCATCACCAGAATGTGGTCGCCAGGCTGAGCGGCTTTCACCACCATATCCGCGAGCGCATCCACATCCGCGCTCCAGTGCGCAGGCTGAATGCAGGCATCGGCGACTTCCGCCACCTGCCACGGAATATGCTGCGGCTGCAGCAGGAAGACTTCATCGGCACGTCCTAACGACGGCGCGAGGTCATCTTTGCAGATGCCCATCTTCATGGTGTTCGAGCGCGGTTCCAGCACCGCCAGAATGCGCGCGGTACCGCCGACCTTGCCACGCAGGGCAGCAAGCGTGGCCAGAATGGCCGTTGGGTGGTGCGCGAAATCGTCATACACGGTAACGCCGTGGGCTTCACCGCGCAGCTCCAGACGGCGGCGGGCATTGATAAACGAGCCCAGCGCATTGGCTGCATCCGCAGGCAGCACGCCCACGTGACGCGCTGCTGCAATCGCCATCAGGCCGTTGTGCATGTTGTGTTCGCCCACCAGGCCCCACTTCACCTCACCCACTTTTTCACCGTCGAGCAGCACTTCCCACTCGGAGGCATCGGCGTTGAGTTTCTTCGCCTGCCAGTGGCCCTGCTCGCCCACCAGCTCCTGCTCGCTCCAGCAGCCCATCGCCATCGTCTGTTTCAGGTTGATGTCGTTCTCCGGCAGGATGATGCGGCCCTGACCCGGAACAATGCGCACCAGGTGGTGGAACTGTTTCTGGATCGCTTTCAGGTCGTCAAAGATATCCGCGTGGTCGAACTCAAGGTTGTTGAGGATCAGCGTGCGCGGGCAGTAATGCACGAACTTAGAACGCTTGTCGAAGAACGCGCAGTCATACTCGTCGGCTTCGATCACAAAGAACGGGCTATCGCCCAGACGCGCAGAGACGTCGAAATTACCCGGTACGCCGCCGATCACGAAGCCCGGCTTGTAGCCGCAGGCTTCGAGGATCCAGGTAGCCATGCCCGCGGTCGTGGTTTTGCCGTGGGTACCGGCAACGGCAACCACCCAGCGGTCGCGCAGGACGAAGTCATGCAGCCACTGAGGGCCGGACATGAACGGAATATTGCGTTCCAGTACCGCCTCGACGCACGGATTGCCGCGGGTCATGGCGTTGCCAATGATCACCAGGTCCGGCTCGGGATCCAGCTGGCTGGCATCGTAGCCCTGAATTAAAGCGATGCCCTGTTTCTCCAGAAGTGTGCTCATCGGCGGATACACATTGGCGTCCGAACCTGTCACTTCATGGCCCAGCGAGCGCGCCAGCATTGCCAGTCCGCCCATGAAAGTGCCACAAATCCCCAATATATGAATGCGCATACGTCACTATCCTTCTTCAATGTGGCGCACATTTTACTCACATGTTAGCGGCTGTGAAACGCATTTCAGGTAAATCCGTATGTTGCTGGCGCGATTCACCTCTGCGCTAATATTTGAATGTTTGTTAAGATTGTTGGGCTTTAGTCGTTTTAGTGAACATACAATCGCTCTACTCACAAAGATGCAGGGAAAGTGTTATGAAAACGTTAGGTGAATTTATTGTCGAAAAGCAGCACGAGTTCTCTCATGCTACCGGTGAACTCACTGCTTTGCTGTCGGCAATAAAGCTGGGCGCTAAGATCATCCACCGTGATATCAACAAGGCCGGTCTGGTCGATATCCTGGGTGCCAGCGGTGCCGAGAACGTTCAGGGCGAGGTTCAACAGAAGCTCGATCTGTTCGCAAATGAAAAATTGAAAGCTGCACTGCGCGCGCGCGACATCGTTGCGGGTATCGCCTCTGAAGAAGAAGATGAAATTGTTGTTTTCGAAGGGTGTGAACACGCTAAATACGTTGTTCTGATGGATCCGCTCGACGGCTCCTCAAACATCGACGTTAACGTTTCTGTCGGTACCATTTTCTCCATCTACCGCCGCGTCACGCCTGTTGGCACGCCGGTGACCGAAGAAGATTTCCTGCAGCCGGGCATTAATCAGGTTGCTGCCGGTTACGTCGTTTATGGCTCCTCCACCATGCTGGTGTATACCACCGGGTGCGGGGTTCACGCCTTTACGTACGATCCATCACTGGGCGTTTTCTGTCTGAGCCAGGAACGCATGCGCTTCCCGCAGAAGGGCAACACCTACTCCATCAACGAAGGCAACTACATCCGATTCCCGAACGGCGTGAAGAAGTACATTAAATTCTGCCAGGAAGAAGATAAAGCGACCCAGCGCCCGTACACGTCCCGTTATATTGGCTCTCTGGTCGCGGATTTCCATCGTAACCTGCTGAAAGGCGGTATCTACCTCTACCCAAGCACCGCCAGCCACCCGGACGGGAAACTGCGTCTGCTGTACGAATGCAACCCGATGGCGTTCCTTGCTGAACAGGCGGGCGGCAAGGCGAGCGACGGTAAAGAGCGTATTCTGGACATCGTGCCGGAAAGCCTTCACCAGCGCCGTTCATTCTTCGTCGGCAACAACCACATGGTTGAAGACGTTGAACGTTTTATCCGTGAGTACCCGGACGCGTAATCCCTCTCTTCAGGGGAGCCTGTCCGGCTCCCCTTGTCATTTATATATTTTACCGTATAAGTGTTTATAAAAAACATGCTTTAATATTCACCACTGCTCCTGCATTATTTCCATAACAGTTTGACAGATATTTCGTGGAGCAGAATTGCAATGAAAAATTATTCCCGTGCTAATACCGGCATTGATTTAAATCTTATCCCTGTATTTATTGAAATCGTCCGCTGCGGCAGCATGGCAAAGGCCTCTTTGCGTCTGGAGATGTCCCGTCCTGCGGTGAGTCTGGCATTAAAGCGCTTTAATCAACTCTTTGATGAGCCGTTATTTTTCCGTAAAGGTTTATACCTTGAACCGACTGAAAAAGCGTTAGCCTTAACCAGCTCGCTGGAAATATTAATGGGCGAAATTCACGATAATATCGGGGCGCTTAATTCCGGAAGGAATAAAACCCCGGCACAGAACGTACCGGGGCTGGGTAATATTATGCCGCGTTCTGAGTCGTCACTTTGAATGATGACATGGCTTCCATCAGCTGACGCGACTGCTCCTCAAGGGAGCGGGTCGCGGCGGAGGATTGCTGCACCAGCGCCGCATTCTGCTGCGCGGTTTCGTCCATCTGGTTCACCGCAATATTCACCTGCTCAATGCCCCGGCTCTGCTCCTGAGACGCGGTCGCAATCTCTCGCATCAGTTTGGTCATGCGCAGCACTTCGGTTGCGATCTCGTCCATCGTTTCACCAGCCCGCTGGGCCAGCTCGCTCCCCTCGTTAACGTGGGTCTGCGAATCACTGATTAGCGTTCGGATCTCTTTCGCCGCGTCGGCGCTGCGGCTTGCAAGGTTTCGCACCTCGCCTGCGACGACGGCAAACCCGCGCCCCTGCTCGCCCGCGCGCGCCGCTTCCACGGAGGCGTTAAGCGCCAGGATATTGGTCTGGAAGGCAATGCCGTCGATCACGCTCAGGATGTCGGCGATGCGCGCCGAGCTGCCGGAAATATCGCGCATTTTTTCAATCACATAGCAGACCATCTCGCTGCCGTGATCGGCCGTGTCGGACACCGATTTCGCCAGCTGGTGCGCCTGCTCGGCGTTATCGGCGTTGAGTTTCACCGTGGCGGTGATCTGTTCCATACTGGCCGCCGTCTGCTCCAGCGACGTGGCGGTGGATTCCGTACGTTCGGCAAGATCGCGGTTTCCCAGCGTCAGCTCGCGGCTACCGGTGTCAATTTGCGCGCTGGCATCGCGTACCCGCACAACCGAGTTCATCAGCGACTGGCGCATCTCCTCTATCACCGCGTTGAGGCGGTTAAACTCCTGGCTCGCGGGGGCATTCAGCGTATGGGTTAAATCCCCCGCTGCCACGTTCTCCAGTTGAGCAATGGAGGCCGAGAGCGGCTTGAGCAGCATATGGCGCAGCACCAGCCAGGCGAGCACGATAATGCCCGCCGTCAGCAGCGCTGCGACGATAATCAGGATCAGGACGCGGGTTTTACTCGACTGCACGGCGCTCACTTCCGCCTGACCCCGCGCTTCGCTCCATTTCTGAAACGCCTGCATATCGTTATCAAACTGCTTCGCCACCGGAATCAACGTCTTCTCGAGCAGATCGTAATACCCGTCCGCGCTCTGGTCATTCAGCGTTTTCAGCATCGGGTTGATCCCCTGCTGGCTATACGTCGCCAGGCTGGCCGCCACTTTATCGAGCAACTGTTGTCCCTGCTCGTCAGCCACGCCGCCCTCGATTACCCCTTTCAGCGTTTTCTGGGCCAGGGCAACTTCCTGATTGATGTTTTTTACCGCGTTGGCCGCATCGTCCAGCATGCCGATTTCCATCATGCGGACGGCCTGACCCGCTTCATTGCGCGCGCGCAGGAGCAGCGTATAGCCTGAATTAAGCTGCACCATCTGCTCACCCTGAAGGTGATTAATACGCTGCAGCGAAGAAGAACTCTGTGTGAGGGCATAAATGCCAATGCCGCTGACAATCAGCAGCAGAAGGGTCATAACGGCCAGTAAAGAGAGCAAGCCGGTACGAATCGATAGCGTTTTAAGCATGATATTATTTCCGGTAGCGAGATATTTCTGGGCATAAAAAAAGAGTATCGGCCGCTACCGGAAAATGTTTAGACTTTAAGCAAATTCAGCGTGTTATCGCTCTGTTACCGATGTGTTTACACGGGTAACAGGCGAGCTTTGACGGTTCTCCCAGAGCACCGTCAGCCCCCGCTGCAGGGCAATAAAAATAAACAGCAAAATGCCGATGGCGATCTTCGTCCACCAGGAGCTGAGCGTGCCGTCAAAGTTGATATAGGTTTGTATCAGCCCCTGGATGGCCACGCCGAACAGCGTCCCCAGCACCGTGCCCACGCCGCCGCTGAGCAGCGTACCGCCAATAACCACAGAAGCAATCGCATCCAGCTCGACGCCCACGCCTGCAAGGGCATAGCCCGCCTGGGTATACACCGAGAAGACGATACCCGCCAGCGTCGCCAGGCCGGTCGAGAGCATATAGATGCGAATAGTCGTGCTGCGGGTTGAAATGCCCATCAGGTTGGCCGACGTGGCGTTACCGCCGATGGCGTAAACCTGATTGCCAAACCGGGTACGGTGAGCGAGGAAGATGCCAATCACTACCACGCCCAGCATCAGCAGCCCCATCGCGCTCAGGCGGCCGCCGCCGGGAATTTTCCACGCCAGGCTGGAGAGCGTGTCGTAGATGGGGTGGTTAATTGGAATCGACTCTTCCGACACCAGATAGCTCACCCCACGGAGGAAGAACATCCCGGCGAGGGTGATGATAAAGGCAGGGATTTTCAGCGCGTCGATCAGCAGCCCCATAAAAGCACCAAACGCACAGCCCATCGCCAGCACCAGCGGAAACGCCACCAGCGGAGAGATGCCCCAGAAGCCGATTGCCTTCGCGAGGAACACGCCCGTAAACGCGATCACCGACCCAACGGAGAGATCGATCCCGCCGGAGAGGATCACAAAGGTCATACCGACGGCGATAATGCCTAAAAAGGCGTTATCGGTCAGGATATTGCAAATCACGCGCGTCGAGGCAAAACCGGGGAACTGCGTCAGACAGTAGAGGTACCCCAGCACAAACACGCCCAGCGTGATCATTAACGGTAAATTACGTTTTATCATGGCCACGGATCCCCTTAATGATGCTGACAAAGCGCGGCGACTGGACGATCAGCACGCAGAGCACGACCACCGCCTTCACCACCTGGTTAAGCTCCGGCTGGAATCCCGACAGCAGGATCCCGGTGTTCATGCCCTGAATGATCAGGGCGCCGATCACCGAGAGCAGCAGGTTAAAGCGCCCGCCCATCAGCGACCCGCCGCCGATCACCACCGCGAGGATCGCGTCCAGCTCCAGCCAGAGTCCCGCGTTGTTGGCATCGGCCCCGCGAATATCCGCCGCGACGATGACCCCGGCGATGGCGGCGCAGACGCCGCTCAGCACGTAGGTCAGCATTACCATCAGCCGGGTGTTGACGCCGGCGTTCCGCGCGGCGCGGATGTTGATCCCGACGGCCTCAATGAACATGCCCAGCGCCGTTTTGCGGGTGAAGAGCCAGAAGACAACGAGCGTGACCAGGGCAATAATCACCGGCGTCGGGAAGAACAGAAGGTTGCCGCTACCGAGCCACGCCAGGCTCGGGGAGTTGAAGGTCACAATCTGGCCGGAGGTTATCAGCTGCGCGACGCCGCGCCCGGCCACCATTAAAATCAGCGTGGCAACGAAGGGCTGAATTTTCAGTACCGCCACCAGAATACCGTTCCATAATCCTGCCAGCACGCCGGTGCCTAAGGCTGCCAGCAGGATCACCGGCAGGCTATGTTCGGCCACGGTCATGGAGGCGGCCGTAGCCCCGGCGATAGCCATCACCGCGCCGACGGAGAGGTCAATCCCGCCTGTGGCGATGACCAGCGTCATCCCGATGGCCAGCAGCGCCACGGGCGCGGCACGGTTTAAAATGTCTATCGGGCTGCCAAACAGGCGGCCATCCTGCACGATGATCTGGAAGAAATGCGGCGCGACCAGGCTATCCACCAGCAGAACCACCAGCAGCGCCGCGATTTGCGGCGTGCCGGTTGGCCAGCTGAAGCGGCGCTTTGACTCACCGGTTTGCGAAAGCGAACGGGGCATCACGATTCACTCCTTATGCCGCGATGGCATTCATGATCGCCGGAACGGACAGCTTATCCAGCGGGATCTCTGCCACCTGCTTGCGATCGCGCATGATGATGACGCGATCGGCATAGCCCACCAGCTCTTCCAGCTCGGAGGAAATGACCAGCAGCGCCAGGCCGTCCGCGCACAGGGTTTCGATAAGCCGGATAATTTCGGCGTGCGCCCCTACGTCAATGCCGCGGGTCGGTTCGTCGAGGATCAGGAACTGGGGTTTGGTCAGCAGCCAGCGCGACAGCAGCACTTTCTGCTGGTTACCGCCGGAGAGGAATTCAATGGGCTGTTCCGCGCTCGGGGTGCGGATGCCGAGCTGGCGGATAAAGCGCTCGGCAATGGCGTTTTGCTCGCGCTTAGGGATCGGCCGTAGCCAGCCGCGCTGCGCCTGTAGCGCCAGAATGATATTTTCCCGCACCGAGGCCGCGGCAATAATGCCGTCCGTTTTCCGGTCCTCCGGGCAGAAGCCGACGCCCAGACAGGAGGCCTGATGCGGCGATCGCAGGGTCTGCGGTTTGCCCTTGATCAGCGCGCTGCCGCTGTCGGCAGGCTTGATCCCGAAGATCACCTCGGCGGTCTCGGTCCGGCCGGAGCCCAGCAGGCCCGCCAGCCCGACAATTTCGCCTGGCCGCACCTCAAGGTTAAACGGCGAGATCACCCCTTTTTTGCCGTAATCGCTGAACGCGGCGACCGGTTTCTCGCTCAGCAGCGTGCGCCCTGCACGCTGGAGGGCGTTGGTCTCCAGCTCGCGGCCCAGCATCATTTTTACCAGCTCGATTTGCGGCAGCTCGCGGGTTTCGCGGCAGCCGACAACGCTGCCGTTGCGCAGCACCGTAATGCGATCGCTCACCTCATACACCTGTTCGAGGAAGTGGGTGACGAAGATCAGGCTGACGCCCTGATCGCGCAGCTGGCGCATCAGGGTAAAGAGCATCTCCACCTCCTGGGTATCGAGGCTGGCGGTGGGTTCGTCAAGGATCAGCACCTTTGCCGAGAGATCGATCGCGCGACAAATGGCGACGATCTGCTGCATCGCCACGGAAAAGCGGTTCAGCGGCTCGCGGACGTCGAGGGAGAAGCCGTACGATTCCATCAGCGTTGTCGCCCGCGCTTCCATCTCTTTGCGGCGCAGCAGGCCAAAACGGCGTGGCTCACGGCCAATAAACAGGTTATCCGCCACCGACATATTCGGCAGCAGGTTCACTTCCTGGTACACCGTCCCGATCCCCAGCTGCTGGGCATGGGCGGTGTTTTTGGGCGAAATGGCGTTGCCTTCCAGCCAGATGGTGCCGCGGTCGGCGTGATAAACACCGGTCAGGGATTTTATCAGCGTCGATTTTCCCGCGCCGTTCTCGCCCAGCAGCGCCATGATCTCCCCGCGCCGCAGGCTGAAATCAACGCTATCCAGCGCCTTTACGCCGGGGAAGAATTTACTCAAGCCCTCTGTGCGGAGGATTTCCTGGTGTTGTTCAGTGGTCATGGTTTCCCCCTCACCCTGACCCTCTCCCCGGAGGGGAGAGGGGATTGATCGTGCCAATTGTTAATATCCAGCTCCGCCCTGCCTTTCTCCCTCTCCCCTCCGGGGAGAGGGCTGGGGTGAGGGGCGCGGGTCTTAATAGCCCATATTTTTCTTCTTCTCTAACTCCTCTTTCGCCGTATCAGGCAGGTAGAGGGTGGACTTGGTGACCGTCACTTTCTCCGGCATCGTGCCGTCTTTCTTGAATTTCTCCAGCGCGTCGAATGCCGGACCCGCCATGTTTGGCGTCAGCTCCACGCTGGCGTTGGCTTCGCCGTCGATCATCGCTTTGTAGATGTCCGGCACGCCGTCGATAGAGCCGGTGAGGATATCTTTGCCCGGCTTCAGACCCGCTTCTTTAATCGCCTGAATCGCACCGATCACCATGTCATCGTTGTGGGCGTAAACCATGCAGATGTTCTTGCCGTTGTTTTCAGCCTTAATGAAGCTCTCCATAACCTCTTTACCTTTACTACGGGTAAAGTCGCCGGACTGAGAGCGGATAATCTTAATGTTTGGCGCTTTCGCGATGGCTTCAGCAAAGCCTTTTTTACGGTCGATGGCCACGCTCGCCCCGACGGTACCCTGCAGCTCAACGACGTTACACGGCTTGCCGTCGACCTGCTTCACCAGCCAGTCGCCAATCAATTGCCCTTCAAGCACGTTGTTGGCGGTGACGGTGGTCATATAGAGGGATTTGTCTTTGACGTCGATGGAACGGTCGAGCAGGAAGACCGGGATCTCAGCGTCTTTCGCTTCCTTCAGGACGGGTTCCCAGCCGGTCGCCACGACGGGTGCAATAAAGATGGCATCCACGCCCTGGGCG
This sequence comes from Enterobacter sp. DC4, assembly GCF_000568095.1. Classification (NCBI taxonomy): domain Bacteria; kingdom Pseudomonadati; phylum Pseudomonadota; class Gammaproteobacteria; order Enterobacterales; family Enterobacteriaceae; genus Enterobacter; species Enterobacter sp. DC4. Next base: position 452,354 of record NZ_AZUB01000003.1, read on the forward strand.
ATAAAGGAGCGCACGGCTTTGATCTGATTCTCTTGTTTTTGCTGACCATCGGCGATTTTCAGGGTAATGCCGCGTTTCTGAGCCTCGCTTTTCGCCACGTTGGTTTCTGCCGCTCGCCAGCCAGATTCAGAGCCGACTTGCGAAAAACCTACGGTTAAGGGAGCGGCCATCGCCATAGACGACATGGCTGCCGAAACTGCTGTGACCAGGAGTAAGCGCTTCCACATATGAACGTCCTCGTAGGGTGAGTTATTGTTGGTTAAAAGATGTTCTGCGGAATGACTATAGCCCATGAAATATGTAACGAATTGCGTTACATCACACTTCAGAAAAGTGAATAAAACGTTAATCACAAGTTTGTAATCGCTTTCATTTCGCCATGAAAAATGCGGCTGAGTTTATGGATTTTCCTGTCATGGAATCGGTCTGAAAAGTGGAGAAAGCGGGGAGATAAAGCGAAAACAGGCGGAGACATTCAGCGCGAGTTGGCTATAATACCTGCCACTTGTTTACCATCCATTTTAAAGGACACCGACATGAGCTTACTCAACGTCCCAGCGGGTAAAGAACTGCCAGAAGACATCTACGTAGTTATCGAAATCCCGGCTAACGCAGATCCGATCAAATACGAAGTGGACAAAGAGAGCGGCGCCCTGTTCGTAGACCGTTTCATGTCTACCGCGATGTTCTATCCGTGCAACTACGGTTACATCAACCACACCCTGTCTCTGGACGGTGACCCAGTTGACGTGCTGGTCCCAACGCCATACCCACTGGAGCCAGGCTCCGTCATTCGCTGCCGTCCAGTTGGCGTGCTGAAAATGACCGACGAATCCGGTGAAGATGCGAAGCTGGTTGCGGTACCGCACACCAAGCTGAGCAAAGAATACGATCACATCAAAGATGTGAACGACCTGCCAGAGCTGCTGAAAGCGCAGATCACTCACTTCTTCGAGCACTACAAAGACCTCGAAAAAGGCAAGTGGGTTAAAGTTGACGGCTGGGACAACGCAGAAGCGGCGAAAGCGGAAATCATCGCCTCTTTCGAACGCGCTGCTAAGAAGTAATTCTTACTGCTGATTGATGAAAGCCCCGCTGATCGGGGCTTTTTTATTTCGTTGGTTAAAAGCGGCACAAACAGATTATTTAAGAAAAATCCCATTCCTTTTTGATTTGGATATTAAAAAAAAGCAAAGACGCCCTATCATTTATGGTGGGAGTGGTTGAATAGCCAGGCTGTTCGCAACATACTGTCATGATGAACATTAATCCCCCTTCCTTACAGGATTCATATGTCATCCATTAACATTGACGTTGCCCGCCCAACTGGGATTTATTTTATCATTGAACGGCTTTATTCCCGCGATGGTCTTATGCCTTCTATTGGGGAAATCAGCCCCTCTTTAACACAGGTGCACCGTACTGTCATTCAGCTAAAACGCAAGCAAGATATGTTTATGGATGGCGTTAAGGTTTCCCCTAAAGATATTACCCTTTGGCAACAGATAAAATATATTACGGGTTCAAAAGTAACGACCAAAGATACAGATGCGTTAGTGTATACGACCGATTTTATTGGCTCTCTTGTTGCCACAACGCCTTTAGGTAATATTGAGCATGAAAATATTCCTCGGTTCCTCACGACAGAGTCTATCCACTCCCTGCCACAGGCGGTGAGCTATGGGCGGGATCCCATCCCACAAGTTCTTCTTTATGGTCGTAAGGATATTGTCTTCTTTATGGACAATGGTGGTAAAGGTACGCCAACCGCTATTGCAAAATATAACCACAATACTCGTGACCTTGCCATAATCAAAGATCAGCTAGAAGCCAGTAAAACGATGAAGGAACTGCTATCTAAAGGAGCAAAATTATGAGTAAGAAAAGCCATATTGTGAGCCTATTCATCCTTATTGTTGCCTCCTTTATCTTTGGCAGAAGTACGTATGTTGAATATCTGTCATGGTACTATGGAAGCGATAATTTAATATTCAGCGAAATAAATAGTTCTTTACTATCCAGTTTATTTAACGGGCTTTACTTCGCTCTATCAGCAAGTATTATTTATGCGTCACTTACTCTATTAAAAAGAATCCCAGGAAATATTATCACTTCTTGTCTGCTTCAGTTCTGTATTAACATCGGGCTGTATACGCTTTTTGTTGCAGTAGATAGAGGATATAGTAAATTACATACTTTAGGCTCGGGTGCTACTGATATTACCCACAGCTATTTTTTAGGGGCGTTGCTGACGAGCACACTCCTGACCGTCGCGATCGTGAGCGTTATACATGCTAAGTTTCTTTCTTCAAAGCATAAAGATGGGCTACATAAAGGCGTTTGACTGTTACGGCAAAGACAGCAAATGGCAGTATCTCTGCATCATGACATTCCAGCTTGCCTGGTTTTTGTTTTACTTATGGATCCCTTATCGAAGCGATTATGCGATTCTGCTGTTTTTACTGTTTTTCCTGCCCGTCATTTCAAGCAATACGCGGTGCATAAACTACTATGGCCGTTCACGCGCCCTGTGTTTGTTATGGCTTATTGCCCCCTATATCATGCTGTTCGTTCCTCTGTTTTTAACCCGGCGCCGGGATACAGAAGAGAGTTGAAGGAGCAAAAAAAAACAACGCCACCTCACGGTGGCGTTGTCGTTTTTCAGTACTGGTCTCTGTCTAACCAGTTACCGCTTACAATCCGCGTTAACCCTTCGACCGGACGCTGGTAGACATACATCCACGCACTTCCGTACGGCGTCTGGATCAACTGGCGCGCGTATTCACCGCCCCTGGTGCGCAAGGCATCAAGTTCGGCAAGCGTCGCGTTATCAATACGATAGACTTCACCCTGTACTGTTCCTTCGCCCGGAACCGCGCCTGGATAGTGGCCCAGGCTGTACAACTGGTAGTTCTCGATATTGTAATTCCCCAGCAGCAGGGCATTGGTCATCCAGTGACTGTTGCCTTGCCTGGTTCTTAAACTGCCGTAGACAAATATTCGCATTGCTAAAACTCAAACTGATAGAGCAGATCAAGTGCCTGGTCTACGCCGGACACTGCTTCCAGATATAGCTTAGGCATCAGGCGATAGCGTAGCGTGAGTGTTGCCAGTGAGTCAAAGATCCCCACACCATATTTTACCTGCAGACCCGGCAGTACATAGCCGCTGACCACCACCTGCGAGGAGTCACCCACGCCCTGGGTGTCCAGCGCCAGATTGCTTACGCCGAACGTCTCGCCGATTTTACCCACAACCTGCCCACTTTGTGCAACCCCCAGACCCACTAACATCGAGGTCATCGCCGCACTGTCGCTTTGTCCGCTGTCCAGACCTTGTCCACGCAGCAGATAAGAGAGGGCTTCCTGCTGCGACATCGCCGGGTCAGAGAAGATCTCCGCCTTCGGTTCGTCGGCGGAACCGGTGACGCGAACGCCAGCAATAACGTCGTTTTCCGTCGCTTCCGGGTTACGAATCGCTTCGATGTTTAACAGGGGCTGATCCGGTGGGCCGGAGAACAGCAGCTCGCCTTTACGAACAATCAGATCCTGACCATAGGCATGGAAACGCCCTTCAGGAATGTTGATCTGCCCGTTCAGGCCAAGCCCTTGTTTATCCTGCGCCACTTTCAGGTCGCCCGTGAGCCTCGCCTTCAGCCCAAACGCATTCAACCGCACGTTATTCCCCACGTGCACGGTAAGATTACTATTAATCGGTATGCCAGCGCTCTTCTGTTCGACAGGTTTCAGATTTTCATTGAGCATAACTTCATCACTTGAGACGCCGACCGCACTTTCCGGCACGTCGTGAACCACAATGCGCGCCCACGGCACGTCGACGCGACCGTCAAGCGTGAAGAGGCTTGGTGTGGCTTCAAAGACCACATCAGGCGAGACGTCCAGGCGCACCATCGGCGGTACGGTGATGCGCACCTTACTGCCCTTCGCGGCAATACGGGCGCGCCAGTTGTCGAGCTGGCTCCAGTCCGCGTCGCCGCTCAGGTTGATTTGCCCTTGCTGCGTCAGTACCGAGCCGCTCAGCGTCGAGCTCATGCCGTTGAAGTTCATCGCGATCTGGCTGGGCTGCATGTCAAACGGCATAAAGTTGCCGTCGATATCCACGCCGCTGAGGCGCAGCTGGCCAAACAGCTGAGGGCTTTGCGCGTTGCCGGCCAGGCGCAGGTTAGCGTTCAGCATGCCTTCGGCTTTTTCCCCACGCGCGAAAATCGGGTTCACCATCGCCAGGTTGAAGTTTCGGATGTTAACGTTGCCGCCCAGATTACGCCGTCCCTGCGGGTCGGTAATCTGGACCTGACCATCCAACTGACCGTTATTGGTCAGGCGGATTGTCCACCCCAGCTGTGCGCGATTGTTATGCAGATCGGCACTCAGGTTCAGGGTGTCGAACGCCACCGGCAGCGGCGCGTCGTTGACCTCCTGCGTTACCTTCACGTTACGCCCGGAGAGCGTCACGCTGCCCTGCGGCAGCCCCTCTTTGGTGGTGTCCCAGGCGACATCGGCTTTCCCGCTGAAGACGCCGCTGGCCTGCGTGGTATCCGGCATAAACGGCTTCAGCATCGCCAGATCGAAGCGGTTGAGGTTGATCTGCGCGCGCCCTTCCGCGCCCGCATCGATGGTCTGCGGCACGCACAGCTCCGCATTCGGGTTGGTCCAGCAGTGTGGCCCAATACTGATCTTCTGCTCGGCGTTGCGGTAGTCCAGGGCAATGGCGCGCGACAGCGCCAGCGGCCCAACAGGGGTGTTGAAACGGGTATTATCCAGCGTCCCTTTCCAGCGCTCCTCTTTGCGGTCGAAGCTGCCGGTCAGGTGCAGCTGGCCGGAGACCGGCTCGCCCTGCACGCGTAGCTGCAGGTCGTGCTGCTTCTCGTTGCCTTTAGCGTCCAGGGTGACCAGGCTAATGTTCACGTCCGGCTGAGAAATACGTTCCACGCGCAGGTTCAGGTTACCGCCGATCTGGTCGGTGGATTTCACATCCCCCTCCACGCGAACCCGGGCAACGCTCAACTCCTGCCAGCGCAGGTTATTGGCGGTGATATCCGCCAGCAGCTGCGGCGCATCTACCGTGCCGCGCACCTTCACGAGCCCCTTCGCCGTACCGCCAAGCCCCGGCAGGGCGTTATCCAGATTCGGCGCGTCGATGGTGGCGTCAAGGTTGAGATCTTTCACCCCCAGCTCGCCTTTGATATCCGCCGTGTTGCGACCCAGGGCCACGTGCAGGCCCGGGATAACCCACTGCAGATAGCTGTTGCCTTTCACCGAGCCTTCAACGTTTACCTTGTTCTGCTTCACGTTCCCGGTGAGCTTGATCTCCGGCACGTCCATCTGCCACGTGCCGCCGTACAGGCTGCCGCGCGTTTTGATCAGGCCATCCAGCTTCGACGGCCAGTCCGGCACCTCTTTGGCGGTGTTAATGCCCGTCAGCTTCAGCTCGCCGCGCCAGCTGATCGCCTGCTGCCAGTCGAGCAGCGCGGTCAGCTCGGTTTTGCCCTCCAGCGCCGCGACGGTCAGCTTGTCGAGGTTGACCTGCTGTTCGTTGCCCTTCGCATCCAGGGTGATGTTCGCGGGCGGCACGCCCTGCCCCTTCACCGCGGTGCGGAAAGAGAGCGTGTAGTCAGTCATCTTGCCGCTCAGCTTTAGCTTCAGGTCATCGGCCTGGAACTGCTTTTCACCGGTGAACGGCCAGGAAAGCTGCTTGCTGACAACCTCAAGATTGAGCGGCAGCCCGGCTTCCGCCAGCTGGGTTTGCGCACGCAGGGCCATATCCACCGGGCCGGAGAGATTCACGCCAACATCGAGCTTATCGCGCAGCGCTCCGCCCACCTTGACCTTCACTTTCTCGCCTTTCAGCGGGTCGATGTTCAGGGTGCTATTCAGCGTGATATCCACCGGCCAGCTGTCGCGCAGCAGCGCATTACCCGACGCATTCACCGAGCCCTGGTTGGTGTCGATATCCAGCGCGTCGAGCTTCATGTTGCCGTCAATGCTGCTGACCTTCAGCAGCATGTTATAGACCGTCAGGTCGGTATCACCGGTCAGGCGCAGCTGTTCGCCTTTGAATTCCTCGATGTTAAGGTTCAGCGGCAGATGAACGTCGGTCATTTCCGGCAGCACTGGCTTCGAGAAGAGGTCTTTCAGCGTTTCGCCCAGCGGCTTTTCTTCCGGCTGCGGATTCTGGATCTTCGGCTCGACGATCTCTTCCTGCGCCACGTCGGCCACTTTCGGCAGCGCGATCAGCAAGCCCTGCAGGGACGTTGGTGTCAGGGTGAGGTTTTTCTCCTGCCAGCGCAGGCCGGAGGTGAAATCCATCACGGACACGGTGGTGTCGTCGATTTTGATATTGACGTTATCGAGCGCCACCCGATAAAGCGCGATCGGGTACGGCGTGGAGAGATTCAGCGGGCCGCTGTCTTCTTCTTCAACCGGCGCAGACTTCGGCATTTTCTTTGAATCTATCGCCACGTTGACATCTTTTAGCGACAGATCGTTGACGCAGAGCTTGCTGTCACGCAGACAGCCCAGCTTTACCGCGAGATGGAACTCCCCGGCGTTGACCGCCACGCCCGGCTGCTCATAGCGGATGTTCTTCAGGCGCAGGTCGCGCCAGCCGCCCGTCACCTGACCAATCTCCAGCCCCGGCACCCAGCGGTTCGCGGCGTTAAACAGCAGATGCAGCCCGGTCGTCGTTCCTACCAGAAACGCCACCGTCCCGAGCAGCAGCACGATAAAGATCAGCACTCCGAGGCTTATTTTCTTCCATAAACTCATAATTCAGGCCCCAGACCGATGTAAAACTGTAATCCGTGTTCATCTTTGTCGCCGACAGGCACGGCAAAATCGAGCTTGATGGGCCCGACGGGTGACTGCCAGCGCACGCCGACGCCCGCGCCGGTTTTAAAGTCGCTGCGGCGGATATCGTTTACCGCTTCACCGCCGTCAACAAACATCGCGCCCCACCACTTTCCGCTGACGTTGTACTGGTACTCCAGCGAGCCCGTCGCCAGTTTTGACGCACCGGTCAGCTGGCCCTTTTCGTTCTCAGGTGAGATCGATTTGTACTTATACCCGCGAATGCTGCGGTCGCCCCCGGCGAAGAAGCGCAGGTCCGGCGGAACGCGCTCGAAGTCTCCCGTTTCAATCCAGCCGAGATTGCCGCGCATCACAAAGCGATGTTTGTCGTACAGCGTACGGATCCAGACGTTTTGCGCCTGCATGACGGAGAAGTCCACGTCGGAGCCCCAGGCGGAGTTGGAATAATCTATGGAGTAGCGCTGCGAGTCGCCCCAGGTCGGCATCAGGCCCCCACGCGAGCGGGTACGGCTGATCATCACGCCCGGATAAAGCAGCATAGTGGTATTGGTGACGTTGGCCTGGGTAAAGTGGTCCAGGCTCCAGCGCAGGTTAATGGCGCGCTGCCAGCCGCTGGAGAGATCCCAGAAGCGGGAGACGGCAAGCGTCGTAGAGTCCTGCTTTGTGTCGTTTAAATCGGTGCGCTTAAAACCGCCCTGCAGAAGGTAATATTGCTCAAGCGGATTTTTTAGCAGCGGCATTTTGTAGCTGAAGTCCAGCTGCTGCTCGGGCGCAGAGAGGCTCAGGCTGGTAGTCAGGCTGTGACCGTACGAGTTCATCCACGGTTTTTTCCACGAGGTTTTCACGCGTGGTCCCACATCCGTCGAGTAGCCAACACCGGTCTCAATGGTGTTCTCGGTGCGCGGCGAAACAACGCCATGCAGCGGCAACACCTTGGTTTTGCGAGACTTATCAAATTCCGGCGCGACAACCACGGAGTTAAACCAGCCGGTAGCTGAGAGGCGTCGGTTCAGCTCTCCGAGGTCACTCGACTGGTAGTAATCCCCTTTTTTGAACGGCACGAGGTTTTGCAGGTACTCTTCACGAATTTGCGAACCTTCGAACGTCACGTCGCCAAAGCGGTAGCGTTCCCCGCTGTCGTAGTCGATATCCCAGAAGGCCTGACGTCGATCCAGCGCAATGCCCAGCTGGCTTTTATTAAACTGGCTGTCAAAGTAGCCCTTACGCAGGGAAACACTCGTCAGCTCTTTCTTGAAATGGTCGTAGTCACCGTGGTTGAGCACGGTGCCGACTTTTGGCCGCGTGCTGAGCAGGTCCAGGTAATCCCGGTCGGTACGCGCCCCGCCGCGCAGGATAACGTTCGTGCCGCCAATCAGTACCGGCTCACCCGGCGAAACGCGGGCAATGAGGACCTGGCGCCCCTTCTTTGGCGGCGGGCGAAGATCAAAATCAATGGTGGGTTCGTAATACCCCAGCGCTTTCAGCCCTTCACGGATCGCATCATCGACGCGCGCGCGAAAACGCCGGTCCGGCGTCACCTCATCACTCTGGATGGTCGATAGCTGCGCACGCACGTTTTTTTCCAGCGCCCCGGATAACCCCTCAACCTGCAAACGGACATTCGCCGCGCTGGCAATCCCGCTTGTCAGCAACACACTGACTAAACATAACTGGCGGATTTTTGTCACGTTTTCTCCTGAATATCCCTGTTTCCACCCTGGAAGCAAATGAAGTGCCGCTCCGCGGCAAAATACGGCCTGTTGGCCAAAAACCCGAATCGCGGGTTGAAAATGGGTGTAACACCCAAATATTTCTTATGATTAAATCTAGACTCATTCAGCGCATTTATTGTGTTCAATTAAACGCTTCGTGACAACCTTAACTGAAACATCGCACCCCGGGAGGCCCCATCGTGAGTTTATTCGACAAAAAGCATCTGGTTTCACAAACCGATGCATTACCGGGACGCAACACCCCTATGCCTGTGGCGACCTTACACGCCGTCAATAACCATTCCATAACCAACGTGCCGGAGGGAATGGAAATCGCCCTGTTCGCCATGGGCTGCTTCTGGGGCGTTGAGCGCCTCTTCTGGCAGTTGCCCGGCGTTTACAGCACGGCGGCTGGCTACACGGGCGGTTACACGCCGAATCCGACCTATCGCGAAGTCTGCTCCGGCGAAACCGGGCATGCGGAAGCGGTACGCGTGGTCTATGACCCTGCGGTGATTAGCTACGAGCAGCTCCTGCAGGTCTTCTGGGAAAACCACGACCCGGCGCAGGGCATGCGTCAGGGCAACGACCACGGCACCCAGTACCGTTCGGCCATTTATCCGCTCACGCCTGAGCAGGATGCCGCCGCGCGCGCCAGCCTGGAGCGTTTCCAGCAGGCCATGCGTGAAGCGGGCGATACGCGCGAGGTGACCACGGAAATCGCGACGGCGAAACCGTTCTACTACGCCGAGGACGATCACCAGCAGTACCTGCATAAAAACCCGTACGGCTACTGCGGCATCGGGGGCATCGGCGTCTGCCTGCCGCCACAGCTGGCCTGATTACTCATCCAGCGCCACGCGAGCCGCGTGGCGCGTGGCGTTGCTGACCGACCCGTAATCCATCATTTTGCCCTGTAACAGCAGGTTAAAGACCGCTGCCTGCGGTCGGTTGAGCCGCGTTTGCAGCAGGTGAACGGCCTCAATCCCCAGCTCGCGGCAGGGTACCGTGACGCCGGTGACCGGTTTTTCCAGACGGTGCGCTAAATTCCATGCAAAATCGGTCGTAATCAGCGAAATGTCTTCCGGAATGCGCAGCCCGTGGCGCGTTAACACCCTCACCACCCCTTCCACCATGCGGGTACTGTTCGGAAAAATCACCTCCGGCCACTGGGATCGGTCATGACTCACTAACCACGCATCCAGCGCCTGCTCGGCCTCTTCCGCGGTAAACCACTCCGTCACGAGCAAATCGCGCTGCGGGTCAAAGGCGACGTGAAAATGGCGATACGCCTCTTTGATGCCGTCCAGACGCGCGTACAGCGTATCCCGACGCAGGCAGGTGAGCGTGAGCACGCGGCGATGACCCTGCTCGAAAAGGTACTGCATGGCGGTGAAGCCAATCGCCCGGTGATCGGGCGACACAGCATCCAGCACCCGATCCCGATCGACGGAATTAATCAACACGCAGGGCTTATTCAGCGTGCTGGCCAGTTTAAATATGGTGGAATCATCAGTGCCAATAATAATTATCGCGTTGATATTCTTATGACTGGCCTTTTCCATAAAGACTTTCACATCGGCGTGCTGTTCTTCTAAACCACAGCACGTGACCCACACATTATGCCGCGCGCAGGCTTCCGCAATTCCTTTCGTCACTTCCAGATAAAAAATATCCCCGCGTCCCTGAAAGGTTCTTTCCGGCGCAAAAACAGCGATTCCGTTAATTAACAGTCTTCCGCTGGCCATGGACTCCAGCACGCCTAATTCTCGCGCGGTGCGAACGATCGCCTCCCTGGCTTTATCGCTGGTGTAAGACTTGCCGCTTAATACCCGCGAAACCGTGCTGACGGAATAGCCCGTCAGGGCCGCAATTTCCTCCATTTTTAACTTGCCCGGCATAGTGTGACCTCGCTCTCATTCAGTTTTTGCAAATATTTGCAGAAACAGTCCGTTGATTTTAAAACTAAATTTCAGAAAGCCTGGAGATTACTTAATCACCTTGCGAGTATTCTCACAAAAACACATTGTCGCTGCCGCTCCCCTTTCCTATTTTCCGGTCATCACTCATTTCAACTGAAATTAAGGTGTGACATGGAGAAGGTACGTTTTGGCATTATTGGAATAGGGAATATCGGTACGGTCCACGCGCGTTATTTACTGGCGGGTACGGTCAGCGACGCCTGCCTGGCGGCGGTTTGTGATAATGCACCGGAAAAGCATCCGGCTATTCGCCAGCTGGTCGGCACCCTCCCCTTATTCAGCGACGCGCAGGAGATGCTCCAGAGCGGGCTTATCGACGCGGTGATTGTCGCCACGCCGCACTACGAGCATCCGCGCCTGTCGATGCTGGCGATGCGCAACGGCATCCACACCCTGTGTGAAAAACCGGCGGGCGTGTATACCGCCCAGGTGCAGGAGATGAACGCCTGCGCCCAGGCGTGCGATGTGGTGTTCGGCATCATGTACAACCAGCGCCCGAACCCGCTCTACCAGAAGGTGAAAGATCTGATCGACAGCGGCGAGCTGGGTGAGATCCGCCGCTCCAACTGGATCATCACCAACTGGTATCGCTCGCAGAGCTATTACAACTCCGGCGGCTGGCGCGCCACCTGGAAAGGGGAAGGCGGCGGCGTGCTGCTTAACCAGGACCCGCACCAGCTCGATCTCTGGCAGTGGCTGGTCGGCATGCCGGTCCGCCTGCGCGCGTTCTGCCAGTTCGGTAAGCATCGTCAAATCGAAGTGGAAGACGAGGTCACCGCCTACGCCGAGTATGCCAACGGCGCAACGGGCGTGTTTATCACCACCGTGGCGGAAACGCCGGGCACCAACCGGCTGGAAATCGTCGGCGATCGCGGCAAGGTGGTCGTCGAAGAGGGCAAGCTGCGCTACTGGCGGCTGCGGGAATCTGAAACCGCCTTCAACGCCCGCTGGCAAAACGGTTTTGGAGAGCCTGAATGCTGGGAGGTCACGCTTCCCGTCGCCCCGGAATGCAGCGAACATCACGTTATTACCGCCAACTTCTGTGCCGCCATTCTGCGCGGCGAACCGCTCATTGCGCCGGGTCTGGAAGGGATCCGCGGGTTGACGCTCTCCAATGCCATGCACCTCTCTACCTGGACCGACGACTGGGTCGAACTCCCGCTCAACGAAAAACAGTATTTGCGCCTGCTTCAGCAGCGCATCAGCACCTCAGTGGCTAAAGAGACAGCCAGCGTCACGCTGGATGCCTCCGGCACCTGGTAACTCCGGAGAAGAATCGATGTTAAATGTCGCTATCGTGGGAACAGGGAATATCTCGCACAACCATATTCAGGGCTATTTGCAGTTTGGTCAGCGCTGCCGGATCGTCGCGCTGGTGGATATTTACCCGGAAAAAGCCCACGAGAAAAAAACGCGCTACGGCCTGACGGACGCCCGGGTGTATGACAGCCACCAGCAGATGCTGGCGTCAGAGCCGGATATCGATATCGTCGACGTCTGCACGCCGCCCTACGTCCACGCAGAGATCGGCATTGATGCCCTGAACGCGGGCTACCACGTGCTGTGCGAAAAACCGATGGCCGCCTCGCTGGAGGAGTGCGACGCGATGATCGCCGCACAAAAGGCCAGCGGCAAAACGCTCTCCATCATTGCCCAAAACCGCTTTACCGATGCCTTCTGGCGCTTAAAAGCAGCGCTGGATTCGGAGCTTGCGGGCAAGGTTTGCCACGCGCAGGTGGACTCCTTCTGGTGGCGCGGACACTGCTACTACGACCTGTGGTGGCGCGGCACCTGGGAAAAAGAGGGCGGCGGCTGCACCCTTAACCACGCGGTTCACCACATCGACGCCATTCAGTGGATGCTCGGCTTCCCGTCCGAGGTGGTGGCGATGATGACCAACGTGGCGCACGACAACGCTGAAGTCGAAGACCTCAGCGCCGCGATCTTCAAATACCCCAGCGGCGCGCTCACCCAGCTTACCGCCTCGGTCGTGCACCACGGGGAAGACCAGAAAATCATTATTCAGGGTGACAAGGCACGTATCTCTGCGCCGTGGCAGGCCTTTGCCAGCGTCAGCGCCGATAACGGCTTCCCGCAGGAGACTAACGATCTGACGCGAGAAGCGCAGCTCAACGCCGTTTTTCAGGGGACGCCGAAGCTCGAGTGGACGCTGCACACCGGGCAGATTAACGACCTGCTTTCCGCCATCGAGCACGGCACGGCGCCGTTAGTGGATGGCCTGCAGGGCAAACGCTCGCTGGAGCTGATTACCGCGATCTACAAATCTGCCATTACCCGCACCGTGGTCTCGCTGCCGATTCAGCGCGACGACCCGTTTTACCGTACCGGCGGGACGAATGCCCTCGCCCCCCGTTTTTATGAAAAATCCGCAAGCGTCGCCAACTTCAGCGAAGTGGGTGCGATCCCCCTTGGCAAAGATCTGGATTAAGGAGTGACACCATGAACAAAAATGACGGAATGAACTACGCCCCGGTGGGTAAACCCCAGCCGGTTGTCTGCGAGGGGGAATTTGTTTTTGCCGCTGCCGCGCTCGACCACGGCCATATCTACGGCATGAGTAACGGTCTGATAGAAGCCGGAGCCACGCTGAAGTGGGTATACGATCCCGATCCGGCCAAAGTGGATAAATTCATCCAGCAATACCCGCAGGCAAAAGTGGCGGAGTCGCTGGAGGTGATACTCAACGACGACGAGGTGCGCCTGGTGGCCGGTGCGGCCATCCCCTCCGAGCGCTGTGCGCTGGGGCTGAAAGCCATGGCCGCAGGCAAGGACTACTTCACGGATAAAGCGCCGCTCACCACTCTCGAACAGCTGGCGGATGCCAAAGCGATGGTTGAGAAAACCGGGCGGAAATACGCCGTGTACTACAGCGAACGTCTCCACGTGGAGAGTGCGGTGTTTGCCGGACAGCTGGTGCAGCAGGGGGCCATTGGCCGCGTGGTGCAAACCCTGGGAACCGGCCCGCACCGGGAAGGGACCGGCCGCCCGGACTGGTTCTACGATCGTCGCTATTTTGGCGGCATTCTGTGCGACATCGGCAGCCACCAGATTGAGCAATTTCTGTTTTACACGGGCAACAGTGAGGCATGCGTGGTCGCCAGCCAGGCACGCAATTTCAACCATCCGCAGCATCCGGCATTTGAAGATTTCGGCGACGCGACGATCAGAGGCGAAAACGGCGCCAGCGGCTATTTCCGCTGCGACTGGTTCACCCCGGACGGGCTCTCAACCTGGGGCGACGGCCGTCTGACGCTGCTCGGCACCGACGGGTATATCGAGATCCGCAAATATGTCGATCTCACCCGCGGCGAGCAGGACGTGGTTTATCTCGTCAATAAAGAGGGGGAATTCCGCTACCCGGTCGCCGGACAGGTCGGATTCCCGTTCTTTGGCGAACTGATCCTCGACTGTCTGCATCGTACCGAAAACGCCATGACGCAGGCGCACGCCTTCAAAGCGGCGGAGCTCTGCGTGAAGGCCCAGATGCTGGCCAACGCGACGGAATAACGGGAGGCGACAATGACGATCCTGAACACGGCGGTTATCGGTGCCGGAGCGATTCACGGCTGCCACGTGAACGCGTTGCGCCTGCTCCCCAACGTCGCGCTACGCGCGCTGGTGGACATCGACAGCGTCAAAGGGCTGGAGCTGGCAATGCGCTATCAGTGCCGCTTCTATCAGGATTACCGGGAAATGCTGCTGGATGATGCCATCGACGTGGTCCACATCTGCACGCCGCATTTCGAGCATAAGAACATGATCCTGGCGGCGCTCGCCGCCGGGAAGCATGTTTTCTGCGAAAAACCGGTGGGCATGAACAGCAGCGAACTCGTGGACATCACCCGTGCCGCCGAACAGGCGTCGGGTCTGCTCGGCGTGTGCTACCAGAACCGCCTCAACCCCACCAGCCTGCGCATTCGCCAGATGCTGGAGGACGGCGAGCTGGGAAAAATGCTCAGCATTAAGGCCGTGCTGACGTGGTCACGCTCGGGCGCGTACTACACCGAAAGCCCGTGGCGCGGGCGGCTGGCAACGGAAGGGGGCAGCCTGCTGATCAACCAGGCCATTCATACCCTCGACCTGATGCAGTGGTTCGCAGGCGGCGTAACGCGCGTGAAAGGCGTGGTGGACAGCGGCGAGCTGGCGGACGTGACCGAAGGGGAAGACAGCGCGATGGCCACACTGCACTTTGCCAACGGTGCCCGCGGCCTGTTTTACGCCAGCAACTGCAATACCACCGATTCCCCGCTTCTGATGGAGATCCACTGCGAACAGGGCTCGCTGCTGCTGCATAACAACGTCCTCTGGTGCATCGCCCGCGGCGAGCGGCTCAGGCTGGCCAGCGATGACTCTCCCGACGGCTCGGTCAAAAGCTACTGGGGTCTGGGGCACGAGCAGGCGATCCGCCGGTTTTATCATGCTATTTCTCATCCCGGAAACACGGATTACACCGACATCCATGAAGCCGGAAAATCACTCACCCTTGTGGAGGCTATTTACCGCTCATCTCAGTTAAGACAATGGATAGATATCAATAACTAGAACGTAATTTGTATTCCAGCACTCAATAAAAAACGACCCGGAAAAACGGGTTAATCATTACCCTACACTGGATATTATTATGGTCAAACCAACTGAACGTAGAGTGGGTTATGGCGTGGCGCTCGGCTACGGCGTAACCGATCTTTTTGGCGGGGGTGCGTTTACCATTATCGGCACCTGGCTGTTATTTTTTTACACCACCTATTGCGGACTCTCAGTCATTGAAGCGGGATCTATATTCGCCATTGCCCGCGTGATTGATGCGCTATTAAGCCCGATTATGGGCTATATCACCGATAACTTCGGGGATACCTGGCTCGGGCGTAAATTTGGCCGTCGCCGCTTCTTTTTATTACTCAGCTCACCGCTCATGTTTTTGTATGCCCTGCTGTGGATGACGGACATGGGTTACTGGTACTACCTGGGCACTTACCTCTCTATTGAACTGCTGTCGGCGATGGTGCTGGTACCCTGGGAGACCCTGGCGGCTGAGATGACGAACCGGTATGAAGAGCGTAGCCGCCTGTCCGGCGTGCGGATGATCTGCTCCCAGCTGGGCGGTTTTCTTGCGGTTTCGGTTCCCGGCGTGATTATGCAGTTTACGGGTAAAGATAATCCGTTTACCTATACCCTCACTGGGCTGATATTTTCCTGCGTGTTCTGCCTTGCGGTATTTATTACCTGGTACACCACCTGGGAAGCGAAGGATGTGCAGCAGGAATCCAGTTTTAAAGTGGACAACCAGCGCAGCGGCGGGATACTCAATCACCTGAAATATCTGGTGCTGGATCTCTTTTCTTCATTCCGTATTCGCGCGTTTCGCCTGCATATCATTATTTACATCTTTTCATTCACGGCGATGGACGTGTTCGGTTCGGTCTTTACCTATTACGTCGTGTATTGCCTGAGTCAGGATGCCTCGGCGGTTTCCGGCTGGCTGAGTATTGCCGCCTTTGCCTCAGTACCGGGTACCTATGGATTTATGCTGTTGCTGAACCGGCTGAACGTCACGCCGTCTGCCGCCCTGCGGCTCTCCTACGGCTGTATCTTCCTGGTGCTGGCCTTCCTGTTTACGGTTTACCTCACCAAAACGCAGGTCCCGACGCTGCTGTTCTCCGCGGTCTTTATTCTGCTCGGTGCCGCCCGCTCTGGCCTCTACTATATTCCGTGGAATATCTACAGCTTCATTCCGGATATTGACGAGATGGTGACCCAGCAGCGCCGCGAGGGCATTTTTGCCGGGGTGATGGTCCTGACCCGCAAGAGCACCGTGGCGATTGCCATCATGATCATTGGCCTGGTGCTGCAGGAATCCGGCTTCGTGAAGGGCAGCGGCGTGCAGCCTGAAAGCGCGCTGGGGGCGATTATCGGCCTGATGATCTTCGCAACGGCAGCCCTGCTGGCGGTCAGCTTCTTCACCACCTACAGGTTCAAGCTCACCCGTGAGACGCACAAGCTGCTTCTGAAGGAGATTGCGCGCCGTAAGCTGGGTGGGGATTACCGCGACTGCGACGCCGGGACCCGCGTGGTGATCAAACAGCTCACAGGCTATGAGTATGACCAGGTGTGGGGAGGCGATGCTACCCGTCGGGCGGTGGGCGATGCCCGCCTGTCTACCGTGAAATAACGCGATGTACCGGACAGCGCCCGCTGTCCGGTCTGTTTTATGCCAAAAATGTGACCTCTGGCAGATTTACATCTCTTTACGCTATACTACCCGCTGAAATAATCGGCTCAACGCTACGAGCTGACGTTCAATGTGTTTTCACACAAATGGTATCAATTCCCCTTCTGAGGATCTGGCGAGAAGCCGGATAAACTATGTTAAACAGTATTTTAGTAATACTTTGTCTGATTGCCGTCAGTGCATTTTTCTCGATATCTGAGATCTCGCTGGCCGCGTCCCGTAAAATCAAACTGAAGCTGCTTGCCGATGAAGGCAACATCAATGCCACCCGCATCCTGAAAATGCAGGAAAACCCCGGCATGTTCTTCACCGTGGTGCAGATCGGCCTCAACGCGGTCGCCATTCTCGGCGGTATCGTGGGTGATGCGGCGTTTTCCCCGGCGTTTTATAGCCTCTTTGTTAAGTACATGTCCGTTGAGCTGGCCGAACAGCTGAGCTTTATCCTCTCCTTCTCGCTGGTCACCGGCCTGTTTATCCTCTTTGCCGACCTGACCCCGAAACGCATCGGTATGATTGCGCCAGAAGCTGTGGCTTTGCGTATCATCAACCCGATGCGCTTCTGTCTGTACGTGTTTCGTCCGCTGGTGTGGTTCTTCAACGGCCTGGCGAACGTGATTTTCCGCATCTTTAAGCTGCCGATGGTGCGTAAAGACGACATCACCTCTGACGACATTTATGCGGTCGTGGAAGCCGGCGCGCTGGCCGGTGTGCTGCGCAAGCAGGAGCACGAGCTGATTGAGAACGTATTTGAACTGGAATCCCGTACCGTGCCGTCTTCCATGACGGGCCGTGAAAGTATTATCTGGTTCGATTTACATGAAGATGAGCAGAGCCTGAAGAACAAAGTGGCGCAGCATCCGCACTCCAAGTTCTTGGTCTGTAATGAAGATATCGACCACATCATCGGTTACGTCGACTCCAAAGACCTGCTGAACCGCGTGCTGGCGAACCAGAGCCTGGCGCTGAACAGCGGCGTGCAGATCCGCAATACCCTGATTGTGCCGGACACCCTGACGCTCTCAGAAGCGCTGGAAAGTTTCAAAACCGCCGGGGAAGACTTCGCGGTTATCATGAACGAATACGCGCTGGTGGTGGGTATTATCACCCTGAACGACGTGATGACCACGCTGATGGGCGACCTGGTTGGCCAGGGGCTGGAAGAGCAGATTGTTCAGCGTGACGATAATTCATGGCTGATTGATGGCGGCACGCCGATTGAAGACGTGATGCGCGTGCTGGATATCGACGAGTTCCCGCAGTCCGGCAACTACGAGACCATCGGCGGCTTTATGATGTTTATGCTGCGTAAGATCCCGAAACGTACCGACTCGGTGAAGTTCTCCGGCTACAAGTTTGAGGTGGTGGATATTGATAACTACCGCATCGACCAGCTGCTGGTGACGCGCATCGACAACAAACCGACCGTACTGGTGCCGAAGCTGCCGGACGCGGAAGAGAAGGTGTCGGCGTAACGTTCCAGCCCCTACAAACATCAACGGCTCCCATCGGGAGCCGTCTTTTTAACTACTGCATAGCACGTTGGTTAAGCCATCTCAGTCTGCAGACGCATAACCTGACGGTTGACTTCGGACATCACAGACAGGTGCTGTTTGTCCTTCACTTTTGGGACAAGGATCTTGCCCTTATCAAACTCAAAAGCGCCAACATCCTTGATATACAACCGTCCACGGAACAGGATCTTCACGTACTTCGCCACTTGAAGCGGGTTGTAGCGTTGGAAAATTTTCATTCTTGTATCTCCTGCGAATCATACGCTCTTGCGGTGCCACAATCGGCCCGACTGTCCTGAGCGCAAATTTTAATGCCCAATGACTATAGACCAGAACTACGGTGTTACCCAGTGTGCATAAGTTTATTTACCGTTTGATTACAATTATTCAGAATAATCTTTGCAAAGCGTGACTGAGAGCAGTATAAGCCGTCGTTTTTTCATGGATATGTGCGTTCACCCGCAAACTGGCATCGGGATTGCGGGAAAACCACATTGATCGCACTTATCATTAAAAGCGCAAGACCAAGTGGTCGGATCACCTGCAAATAATAAGGAAACGCCATGACCCTACGTAATATCCTTGCAGCAGCCTGCCTGCTGCTGCCCCTGTGGGCTTCCGCTCACAGCATTGAAAAAGGACAACGTGTACCGCCAGTCGGCATTGCTGACCGGGGAGAATTGATTCTCGACAATGATAAGTTTAGCTACAAAGCCTGGAATAGCGCGCAGCTCGCGGGCAAAGTGAGAGTTGTACAACATATTGCCGGTCGTACATCCGCAAAAGAGAAAAATGCCAACCTGGTGGAAGCGATCAAGGCCGCAAAATTCCCTCACGACCGCTACCAGACCACCACGATCGTGAATACCGATGACGCCATTCCGGGCTCCGGGATGTTTGTGCGCTCAAGCCTTGAGAGCAATAAAAAGCTCTACCCGTGGTCGCAGTTTATCGTCGACAGCAACGGCGTCACCCGTAAGGCCTGGCAACTGGAAGAAGAGAGCTCCGCCATTATCGTGCTGGATAAAGAAGGTCGCGTTCAGTGGGTGAAAGACGGTGCGTTAACCCAGGAAGAGGTGCAGCAGGTTGTTGACCTGCTGCATAAGCTGCTGGCTCAATAAATCGAGACGCGGAAGCCGGGGTTGAGGAAGGATTCGCGCGGGGTATAGTCCAGCGGCTTGCCCTGCCAGTCATGAACATGCGCCCCGGCTGCCGCGGCAACGGCATGCCCGGCGGCGGTATCCCAGACGTTGGTTGGCCCGAAGCGGGGGTAGAGCTGCGCATGACCTTCCGCTACCAGACAGAATTTCAGCGATGAGCCAATCGAGGTGGTCTGGTGTTCACCCAGCTGTTGCAGATACTCCTGCAGCTCGCTGTCGCTGTGCGAGCGGCTAATCACCACCAGCGGTGGACGCGCATCGCGCACCTGGATCTGCTTGCGCACGCCGCACTCTTCCTTCCACGCCTTCCCTTCTGCGGCGCTGTACATCACTTTCATGACCGGCGCATAGACCACACCCAGCACCGCTTTTCCCTTTTCAATCAGGGCGATATTGACGGTGAATTCACCGTTGCGCTTGATGAACTCTTTTGTCCCGTCCAGCGGATCGACCAGCCAGTAGCGCTGCCAGTGCTGACGCTCCTCCCAGCTTTGCGGCGCTTCTTCTGACAGGACGGGGATGTCCGGCGTCAAGGCCTGTAACCCTTTCAGGATAACCTTATGTGCCGCAATATCCGCCGCCGTGACCGGAGAGTCGTCGGCTTTGCTGACCACCTCCATAGGTTTACTACCGTCATACACCTGCATGATGGCATCTCCCGCATCCCGCGCGAGCTGACAAATTTTATCTAGCATTTTCCACCTCTTTGTTAACGCAGTGAGGTTAACTCTTTGTTTTAGTTATATCGTAATGTGAACAATTCCGCTATCTGTGAAGCAATTCCGGTTTCAGGTTACATTTTTCTGTCAGGATTCACATTTCTGTAAGCAACAAGCTATAGATACATACTCTTTTGTGGTCTGCATCGAAAAAAGGACTCCTCTAATGATTAAGTTTAGTGCAACGCTTCTGGCGACGCTGATTGCAGCGAGCGTTCAGGCGGCGACGGTAGATCTGCGTATTCTGGAAACGACCGATCTGCACAGCAACATGATGGACTTCGATTACTACAAAGATACCCCGACGGAAAAATTCGGACTGGTACGTACGGCAAGTTTGATCAATGCCGCACGTGGCGAAGTGAAAAACAGCGTGCTGGTCGACAATGGCGATCTCATTCAGGGCAGTCCGCTCGGAGATTACATGGCGACCAAAGGGCTGAAAAAAGGCGAGACCCATCCTGTTTATAAAGCGATGAACACCCTGGATTATACCGTCGGAAACCTTGGCAACCATGAATTCAACTACGGTCTGAAATACCTCCATGACGCCCTGGCCGGTGCGAAATTCCCGTACGTTAATGCCAATATCATCGACGTTAAGACCCAAAAGCCGCTCTTTACCCCTTACCTGATTAAAGAGACAAGCGTCGTCGACAAGGACGGTAAAAAACAGACGCTAAAAATCGGCTATATCGGTTTTGTCCCGCCGCAGATCATGACGTGGGATAAGGCCAACCTCGACGGTAAAGTGACCGTGAACGACATCACCGAAACCGCGCGCAAATACGTGCCTGAAATGCGTAAAAAAGGCGCCGATCTGGTGGTCGTTGTCGCCCACTCGGGTCTCTCCGCCGATCCGTACCAGGCCATGGCAGAAAACTCCGTTTACTACCTCAGTGAGGTCCCGGGTGTCGACGCGATCCTCTTCGGCCATGCCCACGCGGTCTTCCCGGGCAAAGATTTCGCCGGCATCAAAGGGGCGGACATTGAGAAAGGCACGCTCAACGGCGTGCCGTCGGTGATGCCGGGCATGTGGGGCGACCATCTGGGCGTGGTGGACCTGGTGCTGAACAACGACAGCGGCAGCTGGAAGGTGACGCAGTCAAAAGCTGAAGCGCGCCCGATTTACGACGCTGCGGCTAAAAAATCACTGGCGGCTGAAGATAAAAAACTGGTCGACGTGCTGAAGCACGATCACGACGCCACGCGCGAATTCGTCAGCAAGCCGATCGGCAAATCCGCCGACAACATGTACAGCTTCCTGGCGCTGGTGCAGGATGACCCGACCGTTCAGGTCGTCAATATGGCGCAGAAAGCCTATACCGAACACTTTGTGCAGGGCGATCCGGATCTGGCAAAACTGCCTGTCCTGTCGGCCGCAGCGCCATTCAAAGTGGGCGGACGTAAGAATGACCCGGCAAGCTATGTGGAGGTCGAAAAGGGCCAGTTGACCTTCCGTAACGCCGCCGATCTCTACCTCTATCCGAATACTTTGGTGGTGGTTAAAGCCACCGGGAAAGAGGTGAAAGAGTGGCTGGAGTGCTCTGCCGGACAGTTTAACCAGATTGATCCGCACAGCAGCAAGCCGCAGTCGCTGATTAACTGGGACGGCTTCCGTACCTACAACTTCGACGTGATCGACGGCGTGAACTACCAGATTGACGTCACCCAGCCGGCGAAATATGACGGCGAGTGTCAGGCGATCAACCCGCAGGCGGAGCGCATCAAAAACCTGACCTTCAACGGCAAGGCGATCGACCCGAATGCCACTTTCCTGGTGGTGACCAATAACTATCGTGCCTACGGCGGTAAGTTTGCCGGTACGGGCGATAGCCACATCGCCTTTGCTTCTCCAGATGAGAACCGCTCGGTGCTGGCGGCGTGGATCAGCGCGGAGTCGAAAAAGGCGGGAGAAATTCATCCGGCGGTGGATAACAACTGGCGTCTGGCGCCGATCCACAGCGATACGCCGCTGGATATCCGTTTTGAAACGTCACCGTCCGACAAGGCAGCCGCGTTTATCAAGGAGAAGGCGCAATATCCGATGAAACAGGTCGCGACGGATGATATTGGGTTCGCGATTTATCAGGTGGATTTAAGCAAGTAGCGGCGATTGTGCCGGGTGGCGCTTCGCTTACCCGGCCTACGGGATGAAAGAGTACGGGTAGGCCGGGTAAGGCGAAGCCGCCACCCGGCTTTTACGCCGCGCGATCGTCCCGATTCGCCATCACCTTCGGCGTATTTACCTCAATCCAGTCCGCCAGCGCGGCGACTTTTTCGCTGACCTCAATACCCATCGGCGTCAGGCTATACTCTACGTGCGGCGGCACCACCGGATACGACACGCGATCGACAAACCCGTCCAGCTCCAGCGCCTGGAGCGACTGGGACAGCATCTTTTCGCTCACCCCGCCCATTTTACGGCGCAGATCGCTAAAGCGATGCGTTCCCTGGCGCAGGGCCAGCAGGATCAGGACACCCCAGCGGCTGGTCACGTGTTTGAGCACCTCGCGTGAAGGACACTGCTCCGCGAAAAGATTGCCATCGCGCATTTGTTCGCTGAGCGTCGGTATCGTTGTTTTCATACTTACCTTTTTGTACGTACTTACTAAAAGTTAGCTATGGTGCTAGTGTGCCACAACATCAGACAAACACGAAGGAGATTCACCATGATCGCGATTACCGGCGCTACAGGCCAGCTTGGCCATCTCGTTATCGAACAGCTGTTGAAAACCGTACCGGCCAGCCAGATTGTGGCCATCGTACGTAACCCGGCGAAAGCGCAAGCCTTAAGCCAGCAGGGGATTGTGGTGCGTCAGGCAGACTACACGGACGAAGCCGCCTTCGCCGCCGCGCTGAGCGGCGTGGATAAACTGCTGCTGATCTCTTCCAGTGAAGTCGGCCAGCGCGCAACCCAGCACCAGAACGTGATTAACGCCGCCAAAACGGCAGGGGTGAAATTTATCGCCTACACCAGCCTGCTGCACGCGGACAAATCCCCGCTCGGCCTGCACGTTGAACACGTTGCCACTGAAAAAGCGCTGGCGGCGTCCGGTATTCCTTATGCCCTGCTGCGCAACGGCTGGTATACCGAAAACTATCTGGCGAGCGCGCCGCCTGCCCTGGAACACGGCGTGTTTATTGGTGCGGCAGGCGAAGGCAAAATTGCCTCTGCCACCCGCGCAGACTATGCCGCGGCGGCAGCGAAAGTGATCGCTGAAGAGGGCCATGCGGGCAAGGTGTATGAACTGGCGGGCGACCACGGCTGGACGCTGAGCGAACTGGCGGCTGAACTCAGCAAACAGAGCGGGAAGCCGGTCACCTACCAGAATCTCAGTGAAGCGGATTTTGCCGCCGCGCTGAAAAGCGTCGGCCTGCCTGCCGGGCTGGCCGATATGCTGGCGGACTCCGATGTCGGTGCCTCCAAAGGGGGACTTTTTGACGATAGCCATACGCTGAGCAAACTGATCGGGCGCGCAACGACGCCGCTGGCGCAGAGCATCAAAGACATTTTGTAACGGCCTGACCGTTTTCTCCCGCGGCCGGGTGATTCCCCTTACCCGGCACGCACTTATATGGCATTCTGTCCTCCCGACAGATACCGAAACCCTGCTATGTTTACTGCGATAAACACGGATTCCGCGCCCCCTTTTATTCACTCCGTTGAGATGGGCAACGTCGCCCCTTTCCCCGCACTGCGCTACTGCCTGGTCTCATTCACCGTGCACGAGTACCATGACGGGCTCTTTGATAAATGGGGTATCCCCTTTCCCGTTCCGCTCAACAGCGCCGTGGTAAAACGCCGGGCGGAGTATCTTGCGGCGCGTTACGCCGCGCAGCGGGTGTTGAGATCCTTCGGCTGTGACACTACGCCGGGCAGCGCACCGGATCGTTCTCCGGTGTGGCCTTCCGGCTGGCGGGGAAGCCTGTCACATTCTCATGAATGGGCGCTGGCGGTCATCGCGCCTGAGGCGTCTGGCCTGACGCCGGGCGTCGACATTGAGTTTTTTGCCCCCGGGATGATGCAGCGGACAGCGCACCTGTTTACCACACCGCAGGAGCGGGAATGTCTTGCCGCCAGCCCGTTCGACGAGGCCAGCGCGCTACTCATCACCTTTTCCGCGAAAGAGAGTCTCTATAAAGCTCTCTATCCTGAGGTTGGCCGCGCCCTCGATTTTGACGCGGCCCGCGTGTGTCTCATCGCGCCTGAACAGCAGAGGATCACCCTGGAGCTGACCCAGACGCTGTCACCTCAACGCGTAAAGGGCAGCCGGATCCAGGGCTATTATCAGCTCTCAGGCGACAGGGTTATCACGATCATTGCCTGACGCCAGCAAGGGAGCCAGATACGCCATCACCATGTCGATGCCCTCCCCCGGACGGCGCAGCGGGTTATGCCCCTGACCGTGGGTCTCTGCCAGCCTCGCGCCAGGCCAGGCGTTGACCAGGCATTCCGCTTCGACCCGCAATACGATGTCATCGCTGCTGTCGTGAATAACAAGGGCGGGCTGATCGACCTGCTGCAGCCCCTCATAGGCGTTAAAGCGCTGCCAGACCGCCTCGCCAATACCAAAGTACCCTTCAATATACCGTCGTAGCCTTTGCTGCTGACGACCCGGGAGATTCAGGATCGCGGCATATTTGGTGACCAGCCCGCTAAAGTGCGTCGGCGCCCCCACGATAACCAGCGCGCGGGTCCGCAATCCCGCCTTTACCGCATTAATAACGGATAACCCGCCAAACGAGTGCGCCACAATCGCGTCAAAACCCCCTTCCTGCTGCGCCAGCTGTTCAATGATTTCAATGAACTCGACGATGCTGCTCTGACGTCCAGCCGCGTTGCCATGTGCGGGGGCATCAAACCCGATGACCTGAAACCCCTTTTCGACCAGCGTCTTGATCAGCCTGCCAAAGTGGGAAGCCCTCGACTCCCAGCCGTGGGCTAACAGCACGGTAGGTCCCTCGCTGCCCCAGCGGTACACCACCGCATGTTTACCATTACTCAAAGGGAGAGACTCAATGCGGCTCGCCAGCGCCGTCATCTCTTTATCGCCTGCACGCGTCGGCACCCGGCGCGGCGTAAAAAACCGATTGCCCAGCCAGTCGGCGGTCGCCCCCGGCACAACCCGATCCATCAGGCGGATACCGGCCTTCACGCATGACACCATCGGCGAGCGCAGGTAGGCGGGGCCACGATACTGCTGGTAGGCTTGCTCAATCAGTCGATCAAATTGCTCACTCATGGGACTCTCCGGAAACACAGGGAACAGTGGACTTAACCGCGGATGATTCAGACTGACGGATCAGGGCACGCTCTGCGTCACTGGCAACGTGTTCGTCCCAGTACGCGAGTTTTGCCTCCATTCGCTTAAACCACAGCGGCGGGATCAGCGCGTAAAAAATATGGGCGACATACCCTTTTTCGATTCCCACCGCGTAGCTGTGCGCCTGCAAATTCCAGTATTCACGACGCGGATGGGTGTGATGATCGGAGTGGCGCGTCAGGTTCAACAGACCGGCCGACGAGGCCCGGTTATTGCAATCCCAGCTGTGTCGCGGCTCCACGCGCGTGCCGGGCAGACGAACCAGACCGTAGTGCTGGATATAATTCACCGTTTCAAACAGGAACTTAGAGACCAGCATGGTCACCAGGCACGCCAGCGCGCCCCGGACGCCCGCCGCTGTAAAGCAGACTGCCACGATCAGCAGGCTCATCAGAACCCCGCTCACCACCCGGTTCACCAGCATGGCGCCGCCTCGGTTCTGAAGCGACAGCCGCTGCGCTTCCACCTGCCAGGATTCAACATACTGCGACAGAGAAGAACGGATAAAGAAGCGATACACACTCTCCCCACGACGCGCCGTCGCGCCGTCCGCCGGGGTCGCCACGTTAGGATGATGCGAATAGACATGTGAAATCGAAAACTGCGCATCGCCGACCAGCGCCAGAAGCCAGCGCCCGACCATCATCGCCGCCAGGCTGTGGGTTTTGTGGATAAGCTCATGGGCCACCACGGTGTTGGTGCTCATGGTATAGCCGGTGGAGGCCGCCGCAAGCAGCAGCTCAGGCTGGGTAAGGTGATGCAGCGCCATGATGTTGTGACCGGTCAGGGCGGAAAGCCATGCGCCAAACCCGAGCAGATCGCCCGGCGCGGCCTGCCAGATAAGGGCGAACAACGCCAGCAGCGCGGCCGGGAGCTGTAAATACGGGATGATTTCCAGCAGCGCCGGCAGCCGGTAGTGGCGATCGGCGGTGTCGTGCGTGGTTGCGTTATCGAATAGGAGATAGCTCAGCGTCACGCAGAGGATAGAGACGACGATCCACACGCCGCCGAGCACGGTTGTGAGCGCGGTCAGCGGAAAAAAAACGCAGGGGACAAGGGCAAATCTCAGGTAACTCAACATACGGGCTCCTTATTGTTATGACTGTTTTTTGCACCGACCGGCGGGGAGAAGCAGTCCATTTCAAGCAGGTGGCTCATCACCCCTCCGGCAAGCAGCCTTTGCCGGCACGCCTGCGCCAGCGCGGGATTGCCGCAAATCACGACGCGCCATTCGGCTACCGCCGTCCGGCGGGGATAGAGGGCGCGCCAGTCGTCCAGCCAGCAGGTAATGCGTCCTGCCAGCTCCAGCGCCTGAACCTCACGCTCCCGGGATAACGCGTGCAGATAGTGAAAACCGGGATAGTGCTGACGCAGACGCTGCAGTTCCTGCAGGTCGAATGTGTCCTGCCGCCTGCGAACCGCGTGGATCAGCATGACCTCGCGGTGGGGATGACGCGCCAGCGCGGCGCGGACCAGACCCAGCGTCGTTCCCAGTCCCGATCCACTGGCGATAGCCAGCAGAGGACCGTTACCGTCATCCCGCTGGCCGAACTGCCCCCGGCAGTCTGAGAGCCACACCTTCCGTCCAGTCGCCTGTTCATCACACAGCAGTGGGGATAACCGCCCCTCTTCACGGCGCGTGATATCCAGAACAATCTCTCGCCCCTTGCTCGGCCAGCTCACGGAAAAGCTCCGGATATCCTTATCCTTTTCGAGACCGACCTGAACGTATTGTCCTGGCTGAAAGGACAACGTCTGCTCCGCCAGCAGCGTCACGCGCCATACCGTGGATGAGAGCGCAACAACCTGCTTAACTCGCGCAGGCGTCCAGGACGCGGATGCCGCGGCCAGCGTTAAATCCGATTCTGGCAGGCACTGGCATGCCAGCACGTGACCGGCGGCAATCTCCTCCTGGCTGAGCAAATAGCTCAGGTCGACAAGCGAACGCACCTTGCCGCTCGTTACCCGGCAAAGACAGGATTTACACGAGCCGACCTGGCAGTTATACGGCAGGGAAACGCCGGCGTTGATCGCGCTTTCGAGGAGCGTATGGCCGGACGGCAAGGGGAATTCATGTCCCTCAAGCGTCCCCTGAAAATGACCACGTCGGGAAAACCATCTCTTCAGCATCTTATTGCTCCCCGCACAGCAGCAGCCCGTCGTCAAAGACGCTGCCCATCATCACTTTTCCGCCCATGGGCGCGGCAACGCTGACTGCCGCCAGCGACGCACCGTGGCTTTGATAGAAAATAGTGGCCTGACTGATTTCACCCTGTGCACCGGTTGTCAGCCGCCACACCATGGACGGTGAACGCGCCTGGGCATCTTTCTGATAGGCGGCCAGCTTCAGAAGCTGCGGGTGCGCCGCCACCAGCATTCCCTGCCCGTCCGGCAGGATATTGTCGACGCCATGCAGACCGCTGAAGCGCCCCAGCAGGACGGGCGCAGCCTCATTCGGCTGCCACGCCCAGCTGCTCACCGCGCCGCGGGTGGTTTCCGCCACGTACAGACGCCCCAATTGTCGGTTGTAGTAAATGCCGTTCGCAAAATGCAGGTCATCGATCAGGGTATGCAGCCCCGCCTCGTCTGCCAGCAGGACGCTGGAGAGCGGCAGTCGCAGATAGTCCTCCACGCGTCCCGCGAAGCCCGTCCACCGGTGGTCCCGCGTCAGCAGCCAGCGGGTTTTATCAATGACGCTGATATCATTGATGTTGTTTCCGACCGCGCGCGACAGGGCGGGTTGATACTCAATACGCATCTGCGTGCGATTAAAGCGAAACACGTCAATGCTGTCCTCCTGGGGACGGTGGTTCACCACGTAGATCCACGTCTCGCCCTCCTGCTGCCAGACATCGATACCGTGCGGGAAAAAGGCATCCGGATAGTCACCGGCTAATCGCTGCGGCCTGTCGCTACCGTTGAGGTAATAGAGCGCCCCGGGCGCGCTGCCGTGTCGGTTGAGGCTGCTGGCTATTGCCCCGCCATCCGATAAGGGCGCGATATCTTCCGCGCCCTCAATGCCGGTGATTTTTTGGCACTGTTCACCGCCGCGCTCCTGCACCTGATAAAACAGTCCGGCATCGATCAGCAGATTAACCACGAACGCCAGCACGGCGCCCGCGAGGACGATAATCGTCAGCTTTTTCATGATGCGGCCAGTACCTCTGACGACGAGAATAATGCTTCGGCAGCCTCTTCTCCCTGCTCGGCCAGCACGGCGATCGCCTTGAGGAAGTGCTCCAGCAACGCACGGGCGCTCGCCTCGGTGAAATAGCGCATCTGGTAATCCAGCTCGACGGACAGCCCCTCTTTCGTCTCGAGAATGTTAACCATCAGCGGGAATTCGACGGCGCCGATCGGGAGGAGCGACAGGCTGGCCTCCCACTGCCGCAGCTCTGCCAGCGGAGCATGCGGCTCGACGTTAAAGGTCGCCAGCAGCGGAATCGGCGCATCCTGACCGTGGAAGCAGCGTGACGGCAGGGCGCGCTCGTCGCGCTGCGCGAGGATGCCGTCATGGATTGCCCTGGCGACATCAGATAACGACGCACAGGCGGCGCTGTCGATACACAGCGGCAATAGCCTGACGCACTGGCCGACAAGCGCATCGCCCTGCCCGAAATCCCTCCCGGCATCCGGCACACCGACCGGCACCGGGGAATGACCGACCGCCTTCTCAAGCGTCAGGGTAAAGAGCGCATTCAGCATCGCGAAGCGGGTCACCCGCAGCTCGGCGGAGGCTTTGCGCAGCTGCGCGGTCAGGCCCGGATACGACAAGCGCTGTACCAACCGCTGCCCCTGATACGTCCGGGAAGGTGCCATTACGGTAAGGACGTCTGGCGTTGCCCGGCGGGCAGGAAGCGCCGCAAGACGCGCAGGTAGCGCTGCCTCGCTGACGATGTTCTGCGCACGGATTGCCTGCAGATAGCTTGCCGCAGCCGCCAGGTCAGGACGTTTACCCGACGCCAGGGCATCGTAAAGATGCAGTAGCTCGCGCAGCATCACCATGAACGACCAGCCGTCCGCCACCGAATGATGTGCCGCGATGGCGAGCGTGGTTTTCCCCTCATGGCGGACCAGCAGCAGTCGGGCCAGCGGCGCGGCGGTCAGGTCAAAGGGACGCGCGGCAAACTCAGCGAGGCAGGCGGCAGGCGCTGCGTATTCCTCGCTGATATCGACGGTGGGCGCCAGGGCCACCTGAAGTTCGCCTGCGTCAGTGAACTGCATACGCAGCGCGTCATGGCGCTCGCACAGCAGTTGCCAGGCGGCAAGCATGATCTCGCTGTCTACGTTGCGCGGCGTTTCAATGACGCCGCCGATCGTCCCGGCCAACCGCCCGCTTTCATCCCGCGCGGCCAGCTGCAGAAAACGCTGCTGGCTGTCTGCAACGGCATAGCGCGTGTCGGGGCGCAATCCGGCCTGCCCAAAGAAGCCGTCCACGCGCATAGCGTTAACGCTCTCTTTTACCGCCGCAATAAAGCGGTCGATATCCTCGTCCGTGTGCGCGACCGAGACAAAGCAGTTACGCCCTTCCCAGATGAAAATGCCGCGCAGCATCAGGTGGTGGAAGAGGATGTCGTAGTTGCCGTTGAATTTGAAACGGAACAGGCTGCCGGCAGAGACGATCTCAATCGGCGTACCGGTTGCAGAGAACCAGTTATTTAGCGACATCGTCAGACGCGCGGTTTTTTGGTTGATGTCGTCATACAGCGCCGGATGGGCTTTGATGTACTCCAGCACGGCTTTGCTTGCCGCCATGGTCAGCGGATGCTTGGAGAAGGTACCGGCAAAGAAGATCAGTTCAGCCTGCGGCCAGGAGTCATCGCCATACTGCCAGAATCCGCCGTCGATACTGTCCATAAAGCGGGCAGAGCCTGCAATCACGCCGATCGGCATACCGCCGCCGACAATCTTTCCGTAGGAGGCGATATCCGCCTGAACGCCGTAATAGGCCTGCGCGCCCCCGGCCGCCAGACGGAAACCGGTGATCACCTCGTCAAACATCAGCGCAATGTTGTGGGTTGTCGTCAGCTCGCGGAGGGTATGCAGGTATTCGCGCGGCTGATGATCGGGATAACGGCTCTGCACCGGTTCGACGATCACTACCGCCAGCTCGGCGGCATAGCGGGCGATAAGCGCCAGGCTCTCTTCGCTGCCGTAATCGAGCACCAGCAGGTCGTCCACCAGCGATGGCGGCGTGCCTGCGGCAATCGGCGTGGCGCGCTCGGGGGTTTCTCCGCCCTGCTGCCGCCCCAGAATGCCGTCAAACACGCCGTGATATGAGCCGCTAAACAGCGCGACTTTATTTTTCCCCGTCACGGCGCGCGCCAGGCGCACGGCGCTCATTACCGCTTCAGAGCCGGAGTTACAAAATGCCACCCGCTGTTGGCCGGTCAGCTCGCTGATAAGCGTTGCCACCTCGCCCGCCAGCGCGCTTTGCGGCCCGATCTGCATGCCCCGCGCCAGCTGGTCGGCAACGGCCTGCTGCACGCAGTCCGGTGCATGCCCCAGCAGGTTGGCGCCAAACCCCATCGTAAAATCAATATACTCGTTGCCATCAACGTCCCAGATGCGCGAGCCCTGAGAGCGTTCCCCCACTAAGGGGTAAAGCATCTCCTTGGTGGATAAACGAAAGCCCGCAGAGGCCCGGTTATCCGCCAGCACGGCGCGGTACTGCTGGGCATTGCGTTTCGACCCGCCCGTTTTATCGACAAACCGCTGGGTGAGCTGCGCCAGATGCTGGTCGCGCTCGGTGCCCAGGGAGACCTTTTTCGTCTCTTTTTTAAACCAGCTGCTGTGCGCGCTGGCCTTCACCGGTGCAGCCGGGGTCGCGATAGGCGCTGGCGCGATGACATCCGACATCGTTGGCGCGACGGGCATCGGGAGAGTCTGCGCCGCGCCGTTGAGCAGCGTGAGCTGCTGGGACATAAGCTCCAGCTGGCGGGCAATCAGATCCTGAACCGCGCCAGGCACCGGCTTGCTGGTTTCCGGCATGGCTACGACAGGCTGCGCCGCCTGCTCGGCGGTTTCGGTCGCGCTCGGCGGAACAGCCGCCGCTGGCTGCGCGTGCTCCACCACATAACCGATCACCGCGTCCAGCGTATTGAGCTCTTCAAACAGCGCCCGCACCGGGATGGCCACGCCGTAGCGGTCCTTAATGGTATTGATGGCATCCAGCAGCACCAGCGAGTCCGCCCCCATTTCCAGGAAGGGCAGTTCGTCGTCAAGCGTGGCGGGATCCGCCTCAAGAAAACCGGCAATAATCGCTTTTATTTCAGCGGCTAAATGGTGTTGATTTGACATAGCGTCCTCTTTTGCAGATGGGGTCTGCGCTGGCGTCTCATCCGCCAGCCAGTAACGTTTGCGGCAGAACTGGATGGCAGGCAGGTTTAACGCCTCCCGCGTGGTCGCGTGGTACAGCCCGCTCCAGTTGATGTCGTGCCCGTGCTGCCACAGCGTTCCCAGCAGCGTCAGCAGTGATTTGTACTCATGTCGTCGATCGCCTGCGGCCAGCACCCGGTGACGGCGGTCGGTGGCGGTCACAAATTTGCCCAGCGAACTGTCCGCGCTCAGATCGATAAAGGTGAACTCACCCTGCGCAAGCACGTTTTGCACGCCCTGAAGGAAACGCACGGGCTGGCGAATTTGCCGGGTCCAGTAGTCGGCGTCGGTTTGGTCGCACACCTCGCCGTTCAGGTTGCTGTAAAACGGGATCGTCCCGCGGGTGAAGGTGACGTTGTTGACCAGCCACTCACGCCAGGCACCGAGGATCGGATCCATCATCGAGGAGTGAAATGCGCTGGCGGTTTTAATTTTTCTGGCGTGGCCACCCTGAGCAGAAATGGTCTGGAGACAGGCGTCAATCGCCGTCTGGCTACCTGCGATGGTGGTCAGCGTCGGGGTGTTGAATGCGGCAATATCAATGTCACCCGCCCAGGGTGAAATCAGCTGGCACACCTCGGCTTCACCGCTGAAGACAACCGCCATCGCCCCTTCCTGCGTCAGGGCTGACATCAACAGCGCGCGCTGATGAACCATAGCCAGCCCGTCGTCGAGCGAGAGATAGCCTGCGATGACCGCCGCGCAGTACTCTCCCAGGCTGTGCCCCATCACGGCTGCCGGACGGGGTCCAAACTGCATCATGCTCTGAGCAAGCGCGTAGCTACAGGCAAATAAGGAGAGCTGACAGGTTCTGGCGCAGCGCTGCCAGCTATCGTCACGGGCAAACAGCGCCTGTGTGATATCAATCTGATAACGCTGCCGGATGGTCGTCGCCAGCGCGTCAAACTGGGTGCGATAGTGCAGCAGATGGTGATACAGCTCGGCCCCCATGCCGATTTGCTGGGTGCCCTGCCCCGGGAAGAGCCAGACCTGAGGCTGGGCTTTACCTGCTTTGCAGGCCGTGAGCTGCGCAAGGCTGTCCGCCAGTTGGGCGCGGTCCGCGCCATACGCCACGCCGCGATAGCGGGCCGCGTCGTAGCGGGTGTTCACCAGCCGACACCAGGTGGCGATATCGCTATCCTGACATGTCGATAACCCTTTTTTGACCGCCTCCCGCTGAAGGGTAAACGCCCCTTCATCATGTGAACCGATCAGAAGCAGGCCGTGGGGCGCAGCAGGCTCCTGCCGTTTTTCCACCGCTGGCGCGCTGCGCAAAATCACGTGACCGTTGGTACCGCCGAAGCCAAAGCTGCTTACGCCCGCGTAGCGTGCATCACCATCGGCATGCCATGAGGCAGGCTGCGCACCGCTTACCTCAACATGACGGCTAATCGCCGCAATATGCGGGTTTTTATGCTGGAAGTTGAGGTGCGGCACGTATTGTCGGTAGTGCAACATCAGAGACGTTTTCACCACGCCCAGCACGCCCGCCGCCGCCTCCAGGTGGCCAATGTTGGTTTTAATCGACCCCACCTGAACAGGTGCGTTTTTTTTCCGGTCCGCAAATACCGCTTCCAGCGCCTGATATTCAATCAGATCGCCCAGCGCCGTTCCCGTCCCGTGCGCTTCGATATAGTCAATGCTGTCGCTGTCCACTCCGGCATCCGCCATTGCCTGCCGGATGACCGCCTGCTGCGATGGGCCATTTGGCGCGGTAATGCCGTTGCTGCGGCCGTCCTGGTTCACGGCGCTCGCCACCAGCGTGGCATAGACCCGATCGCCATCCGCCAGCGCCTGCGAAAGCGGCTTGAGCACCACGACGCCACACCCTTCGCCACGAACGTAGCCATCGGCGCGGGCGTCAAAGGTTTTACACCGGCCGTCGGGGGCCAGCATCTGGGCATCGGTGAAGACTTTTTGCAAATGCGGCGTCAGCGCCAGATTAACGCCTCCGGCAATGGCCAGAGAACTCCGTCCGGCCCGCAGGCTTTGCATTGCCCCCTCTATCGCCACCAGCGAGGAAGAGCATGCCGTGTCGACAGCGACGCTTGGCCCTTTTAAATCATAAAGATAAGAAATTCGGTTGGCCGCGATGCTGTGCGCGTTGCCTAAGCCGCTGTAGGCCGAGACGTTATCGCCGCAGGCCAGGGCATAGTCGCTGGCGCTGATCCCGACATAAACCGCCGTATCGCTCCCGCGCAGGGAGGATGCCTTAAGGCCGGCATCGGTGAACGCCTGTTGAACGGTTTCTAACAGCAGACGATGCTGCGGATCGATATAGACGGCTTCGCGGGGAGAGATGCCGAAGTAGCCTGCGTCGAAGGCGTCAACCTCGTCAAAGAAACTGCCTTTACGGTTAAAGCCGTCAAGGGACGAGGTACGCCAGCGCTGCGCCGGGATCTCGCCGGTCGTGCTGTGGCCCTGCTGCAGCAGCGACCACAGCGCCTCCACGCCGCTATGCCCCGGCAGCTCCACGCCGATACCAATCACCGCAATGGCGCTTTCCGCGACGGCGGCGCTAACCGGCCGGACCGCAGCCGGTTCTCCCAGCGCGACCGCCAGCTGATTGATGGTGGGATAGTCGTAAATCAGCGCGGGAGAGAGCTCGCGGCCCAGCCGCTGTTCAAGTTCGCCAATGACGCCCACCGCCTGCAAAGAGCTCAAGCCAAAGCCGGTAAACGCGTCATCCCACCGGGATTCGCCGATCGTCGTGTTCAGCGTATTGCCAATTATCCCGGCAATCAGCGCCGCCAGCGCGGGAGAGGTTTCCCCCGCGTGTTCAACCGGTTTCGACGCGTCCTGGCGGCTGCGCCAGGACACGTCCAGGGTCCCCTGCTGATACATCATCTTCGCGCGGGTGCGCTGTAATTTCCCGCTGGTGGTGCGGGGGATTGCCCTTCGTTCGACAAGGAGCAGTTCATCCAGCGTAATGCCGTGGCGCTCCGCCACCGCCGCGGTCACGGACGGCGCCAGCGTCGCCATATCGAGATCATTTTTATGGCGCGTCATCAGCTCAAGCAGCGCTACCGGGCGCTCGTCTTCACTGGCAAACACGCAGACCGTCGCTTCCACCAGCGCGGGAGCGGACTGGCGGATCGTCTCTTCAATATCCGTCGGGTAGTGGTTCTGGCCGTTGATAATCAGCAGCTCTTTGAGCCGTCCGGTGACGTACAAATGGCCGGACTGGAGAAAACCCATATCGCCGCTGCGCAGCCACGGGTGCGGATCGCCTGCCAGAGACGCCCGGAAGGTTTCGCGCGT
This sequence comes from Enterobacter sp. DC4, assembly GCF_000568095.1. Taxonomy (NCBI): domain Bacteria; kingdom Pseudomonadati; phylum Pseudomonadota; class Gammaproteobacteria; order Enterobacterales; family Enterobacteriaceae; genus Enterobacter; species Enterobacter sp. DC4. The sequence continues at coordinate 487,481 of NZ_AZUB01000003.1, forward strand.
GGCGGCATCATTGGCCCAGTATCCGGCGGCAACGCTCGGACCACGCAGCCATATTTCTCCGCTCTCACCGTCAGCAAGCGGCTGATGGTGGTCAGGATCGACAATACGCACCTCGGTATCAGTCAGAGCCTGCCCGCAGCTCACCGCACCGGCCTCGTACGACACGCGGAGCCCCTGCCCTTTGTCCATTCCGGTGACGATGAGCGTGGTTTCCGCCATGCCGTAGCAGGGCAGGAACGCGCCGGGCCGGAACCCTGCAGGCGCAAAGTGTTCGCTAAACTGCGCTAGCGTGGCGGGCCGAATCGGCTCTGCGCCGCAAAAGGCCACATCCCAGCGCGAAAGATCCAGTGCCTCAACCTGCTCTCGGCCAATCTTACGCACGCACAGCTCGTAGGCGAAATTAGGGCCGCCGGAGGTCGTGGCCTGATAGTCGGAAATCTGTTTGAGCCAGTTAAGGGGGTTTTTCATTAACATCATGGGCGACATCACCCGACAGGGGAAGGCGCCGAACACGGGCTGCAGTAGCCCGCCAATAAGCCCCATATCATGAAAATGCGGCAGCCAGATCATGCCCCGGCTTTCGCTGTGGTGGCCGAAAAAGCGGTGAATAGCATGTGAGTTAGCCCACAGGTTGCCATGGGTCACCATCACGCCTTTCGGGGAGCCCGTCGAACCCGAGGTGTACTGTAAAAAAGCCAGATCGTTGTCTGCCACCGGAACGGGGTGAAATGCCCCGGAGAAGGTGCGTTCAAGATGATGCAGACGATAACCCGCAGGAAGCGCGGACGTGTCGGGTTTGTCGAAGGTAAAAATAAGCGGGGATAACGGAAGTGATAGCTGGCCTAGCGTTTCTGCCCCCCTGGCTGTCGTAACAATACAGTCCGTTTGCGCATTATGTAATACGCCGGCAAAACGCTCCCACGCGCTTCCTGACGATTTTGCGGGCATCGGGACGGGAACCGCCACCCTGCCGGCGTAAAGACAGCCAAAAAAAGCGCCAATAAAATCTTCACCATCCGGATAAAGCAATATGACCCTGTCGCCCCGCTGCCCGTACTGCATTAAAGCCTCTGCAAGCGACGCGGCGCGCTGGTGTAGCTGGTCATAGCTTTGGCTGTGAATTTCACTGGCGCTGCGGACGAATTCAAATGCCGTCTGAGTAGTCTGTTGAACAGCAAGTTCGGGCAAAAGCTGGTTGAAGGAATGATATCCCCTGTTAAACAACTGATGAGACGGCATCATAATTCGCTCTATATTTTCAAATGTAATGAGGGTGAAAAGATTATTTTCCGGCGCGGCCAGCCAGCAGATCGTTACAGAAGTCGTTCCAGACCTTCAGCCACAGATCGACGCGCTGTTCCATCTCGGCGTAGCGGTCTTCCGTCAGCGCCTGGCAGAACAGGATCCATGCATCTTCGGAGTGACCATCTTCAATGGACTCTCCCGTTTCGCTTTCTACATGGATGCTGTGATAGCCCTTCGTGACGTCAATATCCGTTGCTTTATCAACACCTTTTGCCCACGGCGTGGCGAAGTCATGGAAGACGGTCTCGGCCACGGCCAGCAAACCCACCAGCTGGGTATAGTCGCCATAGGCATTCTCGAAGGTTGCGCGGCAGGCCAGAGAGCTGGACATCGGCAGCCAGGATTTCACCTCGTGTTCCGTCATCCCCAGCTGCTGGATGGTCGTAAAGAACTGCACGTAGTGCGCCAGCGCGGGCTGGCCGTTGTAATTGCCCTCGGCGTCTTCGCCAGGGTGGAAGCCCAGTTCATCCAATAGGTTGATTTGCAGCAGAAAACGGGCCGCCATTTTCGCCTGCGCGCCCAGCGGCGCTTCCAGCTGTTTCGCCGCGCTTAACGCTTCAATAACGGCATCGGTAAAGACTTGCGCAAACGCGTGATAAAATTCCAGATGGAATACGCGCATCTGTTGAATATCAACTTCGCCGCTGTTCATTTTTGCCAAAATAGGGCTGCGCATCAGCGGATGGGATTCAATCCGGTCAATAAGCCTGTTGGCAAAGGCGCGGTTTTCGGTATAAACGTGCTTATCTACGGTCGCGACAATAGCGTCCCGACCCAGCTGGCGGGTATTCAGTAACGTTTTCATTTTTATTTCTCAGGTAGGTGATAGTTTACAGGGCGGAAACCCTGCCAATTGCCATTACAACTAACGCATACATTCCACAGCTAAACGGTATAACTTGCACATATTTAAATGGCAGATAAAAACACGATGCAATCAGCAGAACCGGAATCCCCACCGAAAGTATCATCATGCAAATAACGGCATAATATTTATAGGTATAAGACACGGCGAGGTCATCAATACACATGCCATAGAGCATGGATATTAACGGCAGCATAATAAAGGCAATATGTGCCAGCCTTAACATTCTGCGATTTAAATCGGTATAGTTTTCATGTCCTTTGGGTGCGCGAAAGGGTCCCTTAAAAGCATACATCCCCATTAACCCGCCCATCATTATGCCGACGACAATACCGCTCCAGCCAAAGGCAATCAGTATTGCACTGAGATTAGCCACTTTTTTTCTCCTGTTTAGTGGTGCACAAAGGTAAGGCGCCTGAGAAAATACAAGCACCTTTATTTATTAAAAATAAAATCAGATATAACGATTAAAAATCCGGGTATTCTTTATCCGTCGCGTATGTAATCGGTTTTTCAAATCCAGGAATGGTGATGCCATTCATATCAATCTTAATATCTTCCTCATTTATCCCCTGCTGGCCAAACAGATAAATGACATTGAGTTCACCCTGCGAAGCCGCCTCATCATACGCGTTAGCCTGACGTCGCACCTGGCGGTTACGCTGCTGATACTCCGCAAACACCGCTTCCCCATAGCGTTTGCGCAACCATTGATGGGTAAGCTTTGGCGAGTAAACCACCCCCGTGGCATTATTACCGCCAAAGCCTTTTGAATTTATAAAGGCAATCTGCCCCTGGCCTTCCTCTAATTTGCAGTCCTGAACAGGTATGGTTAAGCGTGCGTTGTTCACCTGTGGCGCAATGTGCGACACGCTTTTAATTCCTGGCAAAATACCATAGCGGAAGACGCCGAGGCAGCTGATGAGCTGGTCGCCGCTGGCGGGCCCCAGGGAGTGACCAAGATACGATTTCACTGCCGTCACCGGCCAGTCGCGAATCGAAAAGGCTTGCGCAACGCGGTCAAAAATATCCGCCTCGGAGACGCAATTCTTCGGCGTGCTTGAACCGTGCGCCTGAATAAACGATCCCTTCTGCACCGTCTCTATCCCCGCCATCGATACCGCTGAGGCTACCGCTTTCGCCATGGTGATGTAGTTCCCCGGCCCCGGTGACGCGATAGAACGCTTAAAGCCGTCAGCGTTGATGAAGACATTCCCCACCGAACCGTGGATCTCTGCCCCAAGCTGCAGCGCCAGCTCGTCGTCCATTAACACGACGTACTGGCTGGATTCTGCGATCACAAAACCGCAGCTGTTGCCAAACGGGCGGCTGCTGTTGCGCCAGTCGGCCGTATCCGTTTCATCAATATGCTTAAGCTTGCTCTCCGTTGCCAGGGCGCCCATGGCATCGAATCCTTCAATCACCTCTGAGGTGACCGGCGCTTCGGCGCTGCCCACAACGGCAACGCGAATGCGCCCCGCTTTAATATCTTCAACTGCCGCATTCAGGTTATACAGAAACGTGGCGCATGCCCCCAGCGTGGCGCTGGTATGACCGACGCTACCCAGCACATACGCATTGAGGAAATCGGCGCACATGCTGTTCAGGCCCAGCGGACACTGTTTGGCGCTGACGCGATGCCCTTTCAGGCGCGACTGCAGCATACCGCCAAAGCCATAATCGTCGAGCTGTCCCATGATATTGCCCGAATAGACCCCGAGCTGATCCGGCGTGATGTTGGCCTGTATCTCTCGCCACGGGATCCCCAGGGCGTTGATGGCGTCTGACGCTCCGACAATCGCCATTTGTAGCGCCCGCGGATGGAACTGCGAACTGTAATGGTCACCCGGGCGGAATCCCTGCGGCAGCAAACCTGCAGCCTGAACCTCCGTGCGCAACAATGCCTCAATTTTACAGTCCATCTCTCCCTTAACGGTAATACGCACACGCTGATCCGCTAATTCTTCAACGTGCCATCCCGCCGGTAAGGGTTGAGGTAATTGTCTGGAAGATATATTAAAACTGAATCCCTCTTCGCCTGAAACCATATTCAATTTTGCATGGCTGACGATAGCATCGACATCAAAATAGTCGCGCGTAATTTTTCGGATAAGGGTTCCCTCAAGCGCCTCGTCTTTTATCTTCGCGGCAGCCTGAGAAGGTGTAAATCTTTTACCGGAAATGTCGCAATATCCGCCCTCATCATATTTAAGCACGCCCATCAGAATGGCTAACGATAATAACGTCGCTTGCCTTTCATCTTCCGATAATGACTCAATAATCATTCGACGAAATGCATGATGTGAAGAACTACGACCAGCTGGACCATAGCCGCCAAAAGCCGTTATTACGGGTAATTTCGCCATAATTCATCCTGTAGTGGTCGTGGATTTATTTTGTTAAGTAAGTGCGATAATTTCAGATATTAGTTTACAAATTACCAACAAAAGCTAATATGAAAATCCAGCCAAAATGCTGACTTTTTTGGCCAGGACAACGATGAGCTACCAAAAATAATAGTCAAAACAGGTATTAATCAAAAATGACAATTACACAAATAGGATTTGTGTTATGTGAACGCATGCTAAGTTCCGGTCTCAGTCTTCCGATTGAAATGTGGAAAGCCGCAGCCAGTAGCTATTTAGCCGAGCAAAAAACAACATCCCACGCAGACACGCACAAACCGGAGACGTCTTCATTCAGGCTCTGTCGTCCGGAGAATATACTGAAAGTTCATACTATTGGCATAAATAACGAGCCCATCCTGACGCACAGTGGCTTCAGCATTACCGCCGATACCACCCTTGCCGCAGACAGGCACTATGACGTTATCTATCTTCCCGCCCTGTGGCGCAATCCTCGCGCGGTGGTCAGACAACAGCCTGAACTCCTGGCATGGCTTAGCGAACAGGCGGCGCGAGGGACCCGCATCGCGGCCGTCGGAACGGGCTGCTGTTTCCTGGCGGAGTCGGGATTGCTCAACGGGAAACCTGCCACCACCCACTGGCACTACTTCAAACAGTTCTCGCGCGACTACCCCAACGTAAAATTACAAACCAAACATTTTCTCACGCAGGCCGATAATATTTACTGTGCCGCCAGCGTCAAAGCCCTCTCAGATCTGACCATCCATTTCATCGAAACGATATACGGGAAACGTGTAGCCACACATACCCAGCGGACCTTTTTCCATGAAATTCGAAGTCAGTTCGATCGCCAGTGTTACAGTGAAGAAAACAAACCGCATCCGGATGAAGATATTGTTCAAATTCAAATCTGGATAAAAGCCAACTGCGCCTCAGATATATCCATGCAAAATCTTGCCGATATGGCTGGCATGAGTTTGCGCAACTTCAACCGTCGCTTTAAAAATGCCACCGACATGTCCCCCCTGCAGTATTTATTAACCGCCAGAATTGAATCCGCCATGACGATGCTGCAATCCACCAATCTGAGCATTCAGGAGATCGCCAATGCGGTTGGATATCAGGATATTGCGCACTTTAACCGCCAGTTTAAGCATAAAACCACGGTGTCACCGGGGGATTATCGTAAGACGGTCCGGGCAAAGATGTTTAGTGCATAAACGCCGGTCATCTCTGATAATAAAATAGATGACCGCGAGGAGGCTCACCGTGCAAGGCGTACCGGAACAGTTTAATGATGAAAGAGATAGCGCGCGCTTTCGCCATCTGGCGCAGCTGCCGGGCCTGGAGCTTTATCATGCCCATATTTCTGACTACGCCTTTGAGCCTCACACCCATGAAGCCTTCGGGATCGGCACGATTGAAACCGGTGCCGAACGCTTTCGCTATCGCGGTACCCAGCATCTCGCGGCGGAAAAATCCGTCGTTACCATGAACCCGGACGAGATCCATACCGGCGAATCCGCCACCGAGGGCGGCTGGCGCTACCGGATGGTCTATATCGAACCCGACCTGCTGGAAGAGGTTACCGGCCTCCGACACTGGTGGTTTAGCGACGTAACGCGTCATGACCCGCTGCGCTCGCAGCAAATCGGCAGGCTCATTTACGGCTTGTGGCACACGGACGATCCGCTTGCGCAAAAAGGATTACTGCTGGATCTGATTGAGACCTTCCAGCCGTTTGCTCATCACGCGCCGCGGGTTCAGGAAGGCGCGCACCGCTTTGAACGGGTACGCGAGTATCTGCACGACAACTATATGCGCGCTCTGACGCTGGACGAGCTCGCCAGCGTCGTTTCACTCAGCCCATATCATTTCCAGCGCCAGTTCAAAGCCCATTTTCACGTGACGCCACATCAGATGCTGATGGCCATTCGCCTCTGGCGCGCCAAAGCGTTCCTCACGCACGGCATGCCCGCGGCAGAGGTCGCCGCCGCAACCGGGCTGACCGATCAGTCGCATCTGACCCGCGCGTTTACCCACCGCTACGGCATTACCCCCGTGCGCTACCAGAAGCAGGTCACCCGGCGCTAATGCGCAACCTCATACAATACGCGCGCATTTGCCCCGCCTACACTGAGAACAGCGTAAATACCTGTGGATGGAAAAATGATTAGTGGAGTGTTGTATGCCCTGCTGGCCGGGATGATGTGGGGGCTGATTTTTGTCGGCCCGCTGATCGTACCCGAGTATCCGGCAATACTGCAGTCGACCGGCCGTTATCTGGCGCTGGGGCTGATTGCCCTGCCCCTGGCGTGGCTGGGACGGGCGCGCTTGCGTCAGCTCAGCCGTCAGGACTGGGGGACCGCGCTGGCGCTGACCATGATGGGCAATCTCATCTATTACGTTTGCCTCGCGAGTGCCATTCAGCGTACCGGTGCGCCGGTATCGACCATGATTATCGGCACGCTGCCGGTCGTCATCCCCGTCTTTGCTAACCTGCTCTACAGCCACCGCGATGGCAAACTGGCGTGGTCAAAAATGGTACCGGCGCTGATCTGCACCGCCCTGGGGCTGATATGCGTCAATATTGCCGAGCTGCGTCATGGGCAGGCGGATGTTGACCTGTGGCGTTACGGTTCTGGCATTCTGCTGGCGTTCATTTCCGTGGCGTGCTGGGCATGGTATGCCCTGCGCAATGCGCGCTGGCTGCGGGAGAACCCGGACAAGCATCCGATGATGTGGGCAACGGCGCAGGCGCTGGTCACGCTGCCCGTATCCGTCGTGGGGTATCTCGGCGCATGCCTCTGGCTGGGCCATCAGCAGCCGGACTTCACCCAGCCCTTCGGGCCAAGACCGTGGGTGTTTATCGGCCTGATGGTGGCGATTGCGGTGCTGTGTTCATGGGTGGGCGCGCTGTGCTGGAACATTGCCAGCCAGAAGCTGCCGACGGTGATCTTAGGGCCGCTGATTGTCTTCGAAACCCTGGCCGGACTGCTTTATACCTTCCTGATGCGCCAGAGCGTGCCGCCGTTATTCACGGCCTGCGGGATCGTGCTGTTGGTCGTGGGGGTGGTGATGGCGGTGAGAGCGAAGCCGGAAAAACCGCGGGTTATTCCGGCGTCGGAGATGTGATTTTGCCGGGTGGCGACTACGCCTTACCCGGCCTACATGGAACGGTTTTGTAGGCCGGGTCAGCGCAGCGCCACCCGGCATGATGTTAAAACGTTTCCCAGTTCGCTTCAGGCACCGTCGCTACGGGCTGCGCTTTTGGCACATAGGTTTTCACCGGTGCCGCTTTAACCGCCTGATTGCGGGTGATTTTGAACACCGCTACCGCTTCGTTCAGGCGTGCAGCCTGATCTTCCAGCGCCGCCGCCGCGGCCGCAGACTCCTCCACCAGCGAGGCGTTCTGCTGGGTCACGCGGTCCATCTCGGCTACCGCCTGGCCCACCTGGTCGATACCGCGGCTCTGCTCGTCAGAGGCCGAGGCAATTTCGCCCATAATGTCGGTGACGCGGGTAACCGCATTAACGATCTCGGCCATCGTGGCCCCGGCTTCGTTAACCAGCTGAGAGCCCGCGTTCACGCGCTCACCGGAATCATCAATAAGCGCTTTGATCTCTTTCGCCGCCTGAGCGCTGCGCTGTGCGAGGGTACGCACTTCCCCTGCCACCACCGCAAAACCGCGGCCCTGCTCGCCCGCGCGCGCCGCTTCTACCGCCGCGTTCAACGCCAGAATGTTCGTCTGGAAGGCAATACCGTCGATCACGTTAGTAATTTGCGCGATTTTGCTGGAACTGGTGGCGATCTCATCCATCGTACGTACGACGCCTTCAACCACGTTACCGCCCTTCTTCGCCGTTGAGGAGGCGTCCAGCGCCAGACGGGACGCCTGACGCGCGTTATCGGCGTTCTGCTTCACGGTTGCTGTCAGCTGTTCCATGCTAGCTGCCGTTTCTTCAAGAGAAGCGGCCTGCTGCTCGGTACGGGAAGAGAGATCGTTACTGCCCGCAGAGATTTCGCCTGCACCGGTGTAAATCGTATCTGCGCCTTCACGCACCACGCCCACCGTGTTCGCCAGTGAGGTTTGCATCTCCTGAACGTTGCGCGCCAGGATGGCCATCTCATTTTTACCGTCAGCCTGAATCGGCTGGGTTAAATCCCCTGCCGCAATGGCGCGAATATGGTTAATCACCTCTTCCAGCGGCAGCAGCAGCACGCGGCGCATAGCAATCCAGCTGGAGATAATCACTACAATCACCAGCAGCATGACCGCAGAGAGGAGCCACAGGATGTGCTTGTAATCACTTTCGTTATCCTGAATGCCTTTATCGGTGAGCGCAGCCTGCGCTTCACGCCATTCACGATAAACCGCCTGCATCGCGTTTTGTTTTTGTTCGGCATTCTGCTTGAACATATCTTCCAGATTGCCCTGGCTCAGCAGAACGTTCATTTGGGTCAGCGTTGTAGAGTAATGACGGTACTGCTCCTCAAGGCGATTCGTCAGGTTCTCATCCAGGCCTGGCGTATTCGGCAAGGCATAGTATTTATCGTAATGAACCTGCGCTTCAGTCAGCAGATTTTTCGCCGTGGTCACCAGCTCATTCAACTGACCGCCGTTAATTTGAGAGGCCATGCTGCTTTGCAGGCGCAGCATCCCGCGGTTCAGGGTGACGCGCGCCTGGTTCAGACTGATCCACGCATCGGTAAACTCCGCCACGTTCTTGCTGGAGAGCTGCGCCACGGTGAAGTTGTCTTTATCGTTGTTCAGGGCGTTGATAAAGATACCGGCGGAAATCACTTGCATGATGCCGAGCACGAGCAGCACCGAAATCAAAAGGGTAATGACTTTTATACGTTTAAACATGCGTTGCCTTTGTTATATGCAGGTTTGTCTGACGTGGATATATCGGCAGGCGCAGCGGGTTGTTTACTGTTTCTCCACCTTTAAAAAGTTTCGAAACCACTTTCCTGAACCCATTCAGAGAGTTAAATCGGATATTTTTTTGTGATCCACATCTCACTTTTACCCGTCCCTCTAAAGGGTTATAGCGTCGGTTTAAAGATGCATTTAATATGCACCTTATATTATTAATGACGAGGTAACTGCTATGGCCTTTCGCGACCAACCTCTTGGCGAGCTGGCGCTCTCCATTCCTCGCGCTTCTGCGCTGTTCCGTAAATACGATATGGATTACTGCTGCGGCGGTAAGCAAACCCTGGCGCGTGCGGCTTCACGCAAAGAGCTGGACGTTGAGGTGATTGAAGCAGAGCTGGCGCTGCTGGCCGAGCAGCCCGTCGACAAAGACTGGCGAACCGCCCCGCTCGCGGAAATCATCGACCATATCCTCGTGCGATACCATGACCGTCACCGTGAACAGCTGCCGGAGCTGATCCTGCAGGCGACCAAAGTCGAGCGCGTCCATGCCGACAAACCTTCGGTACCGCGCGGTCTGGCAAAGTACCTGACCCTGCTGCACGAAGAGCTTTCCAGCCACATGATGAAAGAAGAGCAGATCCTCTTCCCGATGATTAAACAGGGAATGGGAAGCCAGGCGATGGGACCCATCAGCGTGATGGAAAGCGAGCACGATGACGCGGGTGAACTGCTGGAAGTGATCAAACACACCACCCACAACGTCACGCCGCCGCCAGAAGCGTGCACAACGTGGAAAGCGATGTACAACGGTATTAACGAAACGATCGACGACCTGATGGAACACATCAGTCTTGAGAACAACGTTCTGTTCCCGCGGGCTTTAGCGGGGGAATAAAAAAGGCCGCTGCGGCCTGATGCCCTCACCCCAGCCCTCTCCCTGTGGGAGAGGGTGCAAAAACTAAAAACGGCAACTGACGTTGCCGTTTTACTTTTACCTTACGCCTGCCATCCGTTTCTTACCGATAAACACCCAGCCCAGCCCCAGCGCGATAAACCACAGCGGCGTGACGATGAGTGCCTGGCGGGTATCATCTTCCAGCGTCAGCAGAACCAGCACGAAGACGAAGAACGCCATGCACACCCAGCACATTAGCTTGCCCAGCGGCATCTTGTAGATCGATTTTTCATGCAGGTGTGGACGCTGCTTGCGGTACACCAGGTATGAACAGAGGATGATGGTCCAGACGAACATAAACAGGATCGCAGAGACCGTGGTGATCATGGTGAACGCGCCAATCACGCTTGGGTTCACGTAGAGCATCACCACACCGCCCAGCAGGCACATGCAGGAGAAGGTCAACCCTTTTGCCGGTACCGCACGCTTAGAGAGCTTGGCGAACGCGCTCGGCGCCACGCCTTCCTGCGCCAGACCAAACAGCATACGGCTGGTGGAGAATACGCCGCTGTTGGCAGACGAGGCAGCAGAGGTCAGCACCACGAAGTTAATCAGGCTCGCGGCAGCAGGCAGGCCTACCAGCACGAACAGCTCGACGAACGGGCTCTTGGTAGGTACCACGGAGCTCCACGGCGTCACGGACATAATGATGACCAGCGCGAAGACGTAGAACATGATGATACGCACCGGAATGGAGTTGATGGCGCGCGGCAGGGACTTCTCCGGATCTTTGGTTTCCGCAGCGGTCGTTCCGACAAGCTCAATCCCCACAAACGCGAACACCGCAATCTGGAAACCAGCAAAGAAGCCGCTGATGCCTTTCGGGAACCAGCCGCCGTCATTCCACAGATGGGTAAACGACGCCTGAACGCCGGTTGGTGACTGGAAGTGGGTAAGCACCATTACCAGGCCCACCACGATGAGCCCAACAATGGCCACGATTTTGATCATCGCAAACCAGAACTCCATCTCACCGAACATTTTGACGGTGGCGAGGTTCAGGCTCAGCAGCAGCACAATAACCGCCAGCGAGGCCACCCAGTCCGACAGCCCCGGGAACCAGAACTGCGCATAGGCGGTAATCGCCACGACGTCCGCCATACCGGTGACGACCCAGCAGAACCAGTAGGTCCAGCCGGTAAAATAGCCCGCCCATGGCCCGAGCAGGTCTGAAGCGAAGTCGCTGAAGGATTTGTATTCAAGGTTCGAGAGCAGCAGTTCACCCATTGCACGCATCACGAAGAACAGCATAAAACCGATAATCATATAAACGAATATGATTGACGGTCCGGCGAGACTGATGGTTTTGCCTGACCCCATAAACAGCCCGGTACCGATGGCACCCCCAATCGCAATGAGCTGAATATGACGGTTTGTGAGATTGCGCCGTAGCGACTGTTCGGACGACGCCTCTTCGTCGGCGACGACTTTGACCTGATCTACCATGTGATATTTTCCTGTTTATGCCTGTCTGTGTTGTTAAGGCTCTTCTGGCCTTTAAATACGTCAAAAGATGACGTTCCCTTGTAAGGGCTAATCGATATTAGGTAAGAATCGGCGGGATGAATACTATGATTTAGATATTATGTTAATAATATGTTGAAAGTGAGTGTCATATCACTCATACAGCGCGAAACAGCTCACAAAAATACACGCAACAGTTTCGTTTGCAAGATAAAATGTTGATAGCACCGTAACTATAGGTTTTTACACTATTTTCCTCTCCCCAACCGGGGAGAGGAAATAAGAAAATTCGATTACAGAATTTCCAGCAGCTCGACTTCAAAGACCAGGGTGCTGAATGGCGGGATGGACGCGCCAGCGCCGCGCTCGCCGTAGGCCAGGTTGTGCGGGATAGTCAGTTCCCATTTGGAACCCACTGGCATCAGGGTCAGGGCTTCGATCCAGCCTGCGATAACGCCATTTACCGGGAACTCAGCCGGTTCGCCGCGCGCCACGGAGCTGTCGAACACGGAACCGTCGATCAGCTTACCGGTGTAGTGCACGCGAACGTGGTCGGTACGCGCCGGGATTGCGCCGTCGCCCTGATTGATCACGCGGAACTGCAGACCAGACTCGGTGCTGTTCACGCCTTCACGCTCGCGGTTCTCTTCCAGATATTTCACACCTTCGGCGGCCATCTCTTCAAAGCGCGCACGACGCACGGCGTCAGCACGTTCGTGGATTTCACGCAGCGCACGGTGCACGACGTCAACCGGAACGGCAGGCTGTTTGCCTTCCAGCGCGTCAGCGATACCCGCCACCAGCGCTTCTGGTAACAGACCTTCCAGGCCGGATTCGCTCAGCTGCTGTCCTACCTGCAAGCCGATACCGTAACTTGCCTGCGCTTCGATAGTGTCAAAAGTCGGGGTGGTCATGGGTTTTCCTTCCATCACATTTAAAGTAGCGGGCAGCATATCAGCCATGCCCTTATGGGTAAAACTTTGTCTGAAGTTAAGGTGACAAACCGCGACGAAACAGAAACAATAGAGAGAACCAGGATTAATCCCGAACTGATGTCACGGATGTCGGGTTTACTACGCCGTTCAGGCAGTTAGCAAACTATACTTCGGGGCACAGGATAAAAAATACGCGGAGCAGGAGGAGTGCCATGCCCGGGCGATTTGAACTGAAACCTACCCTGGCGAAAATCTGGCAGGCGCCGGACAATTTTCGCATCATGGACCCGCTGCCTCCTCTGCATCGCAGAGGGATCATCATTGGTGCGCTGATGGTGATTGTGGGCTTCCTGCTTCCTTCCGGGGGCGATGATGTCGATACCGCACCCGTCACCCGCAATGCCCAACTGGACATTCAGTCGCAGACGCGGCCGCAGCCTGACGCACAGCCGATGCAGACGCAGCTCGTCTCCCCGTCTAACGATCCGGGTCAGGTTGCGCCGGTTGAGCCAGAGCCCATTCAGGATGAACAGCCGCAGGATCAAGCCGCCACCCCGTCTCAGCCTCAGACGCAGCAGCCCACCGGCATTGAGCAACAGTGGCGCTCCTATCGCGTAGAGCCGGGCAAAACCCTGGCACAGCTGTTCCGCGACCACAACCTGCCGCCAACCGACGTGTATGCCATGGCGAAGGTGGAAGGTGCGGGTAAACCGCTCAGTAACCTGCAGAATGGTCAGATGGTACAGATTCGCCAGAATGCCAGCGGGGTGGTGACAGGGTTAACGATTGATACGGGAAGTGGACAACAGGTACTGTTTACCCGCCAGCCAGACGGCAGTTTTATCAGGGCGCGTTAAGAGCCCGGATCTCTAAAACGCAAAACGCCGGCACAAGGCCGGCGTTTCAACGTGAGCAGAGTAAAAAATTACTCAGCTACAACGTTAACAACCAGTTTAGCGAACACTTCGCTGTGAACCTGGAAGTCAACTTCGTGCTCACCAGTGGTACGCAGAACGCCGTTCGGCAGACGAACTTCGCTCTTAGCCACTTTAACGCCTGCAGCAGATACTGCATCAGCGATATCGCGGGTACCGATGGAACCGAACAGTTTACCTTCGTCGCCAGATTTAGACGCGATGGTAACGGTGCCCAGTGCGTTGATTGCTTCAGCGCGAGCGTTAGCAGCCGCCAGAACGTCAGCCAGTTTGGCTTCCAGTTCAGCGCGACGTGCTTCGAAAAACTCTACGTTTTTCTTGGTAGCTGGAACAGCTTTACCCTGTGGAACCAGGAAGTTACGTGCGTAACCCGCTTTAACGTTAACCTGATCACCCAGGCTGCCCAGGTTTGCTACTTTATCAAGCAGAATAACTTGCATTACCTTATCCTCTTAAAGTCGTATTAATGGACCGTGCCCGATTACTGATGACGATCAGTGTACGGCAGCAGGGACAGGTAGCGAGCGCGTTTGATAGCGCGAGCCAGCTGACGCTGGTATTTTGCACGAGTACCGGTGATACGGCTTGGGACAATCTTACCGCTTTCGGTGATGTAGTTTTTCAGCGTTGCGATATCTTTATAGTCGATCTCTTGAACGCCTTCCGCGGTGAAACGGCAGAACTTGCGACGACGGAAATAACGTGCCATATGGCTAGTCTCCAGAATCTATCAAATCAATCTGCTCGGCATGCAGAACCATTTTGCTCAGGCCGTTCTTTGCCTTGTGGCAAGAGATGAACCCCTGAACGATTACTGCGCTACCGACCGTTAAACTGTGAGTAATGGCCTGGTTTTCGTGTCCGCTAATAATAACGGGCATTTGGCACCACGCCTGCCGGTGAAACCCGGCTTCCTCTTGCACAGAACGATGCTCAAGCACGAACTGGCAATGCGGAATTCCTGATGGACTGACCTTTCGAAGGGGAGCCCTGCATACGATGCCGGACAACGCCAGACGGTTGGTCATCAGAAATTACTCTTCAGAATCCCCAGCATCAGAATCATCTGCGGTTTCGTTTGCGAAATCATCGCGACGCTCACGGCGCTCGTCTTTCGCTTTAACCATCGGAGATGCTTCGGTAACTGCGTTTTTGGTACGCATAACCATGCTGCGGATAACGGCATCGTTGAAGCGGAAGGTAGTTTCCAGCTCATCGATCACTTCCTGCGGCGCTTCAACGTTCATCAGAACGTAGTGTGCTTTGTGCAGTTTGTTGATCGGGTAAGCCAGCTGACGGCGGCCCCAGTCTTCCAGACGGTGGATCGTACCTTCTGCACCAGTGATGGCAGCAGAGTAACGCTCGATCATACCCGGAACCTGTTCGCTCTGGTCAGGATGGACCATAAAAACGATTTCGTAATGACGCATCGAATTGCTCCTTACGGATTATTCAGCCTCCTGTCTGGGTCAGCCGAGGCCCGGGGAGGCAAGGAACGTGTTAAAGGTCGGCTGAAAAATTGACGCGTCATAATACTTGTGCGCCCCTGGAAACTCAAGCTGATTGCACAAATAATTCGCACAAAGCGCGAAGCGGGTCTAAGTGGGTGATTTAAAATTGGTCACACCCGGAAGCGTTGTTTTTTTGAACAACTGCATCAGAAATGGTCACGCATCCCCGCCGGATGAGTGATTACACTTTAATCAGAGATCACCTGAATTAAAGAAGGAGCATCCCCCCTCTCGCAGCACGTAGTCGTGGAGCGCATATCATGAAAAAAATCGCATTAGCCATAATGGCGGCGCTTTTGCTCAGTGCAAACGCGATGGCAGCCATCAAGATAGATAGCCGACAGGCCAGAAACATGGATGATGTGCAAAGCTTGGGCGTCATTTACATCAATCATAATTTCGCCACGGAAAGTGAAGCAGATCAGGCCCTTAATGAAGAAACCGATGCGCAGGGCGCAACCTATTACCACGTGATGTTAACCCGTGAGCCCGGCAGCAACGGCAACATGCACGCCAGTGCAGATATTTACCGATAACGCTTTAACGCTAGCACCAGGAAAGCCAACAACGAGAACATAGCCATAGTTGACGTTGCCCCCTGCCCGGGGGCTTTTTTTTGTGAATGGCCCCGGAATACCACCGGTTACAACTGTTTTTCGGTATTCCAGAGCGCTTATTCACTTCTGCCCGTAGTAGGCATTCGGGCCGTGCTTGCGCATGAAATGCTTATTCATCAGGTAATCATCAATGCCCTGAAGCTGTGGGTTGATGCCGCGGGCAATCCACGCCATGCGTGCCACTTCCTCCATGACGACCGCATTATGAACGGCGTCGTGGGCATCTTTTCCCCAGGCGAACGGACCGTGCTGATAGACCACAATACCCGGCGTATGCAGCGGCTCACATTCTCCCAGCGTATCGATAATCACCTTACCGGTGTTGAGCTCGTACTCCCCTTCCACTTCATCCTGCGTTAATGCCCGCGTGCAGGGGATGTCGCCAAAGAAGTAGTCCGCGTGGGTCGTGCCCAGCGCCGGGATGGGCAGCCCCGCCTGTGCCCAGGCCGTCGCGTGCGTGGAGTGGGTATGCACCACGCCGCCAAGGGACGGATAACGCCGGTACAGCGCCAGATGGGTTGCGGTATCTGAAGAGGGACGCCATTTTCCCTCCACGACGTTTCCGTCGAGATCCACCACCACCATATCGTCTGCTTTCATGGTGTCATACGCCACGCCGCTCGGCTTAATCACGATCAGCCCCTGCTCGCGGTCGATAGCGCTTACGTTGCCCCAGGTGAAGGTGACCAGGCTATAGCGCGGCAGATCCATGTTGGCTTCAAAGACCTGCTGTTTAAGCTTAAGCATGTTCAGCCTCCAGCAACCCTGCCCGCGCCATACGTTCGCGCACCCAGTCCCGCGCCTTCGCCACTTCCGCTGCCGGGTTGTCCGACGTCTCGCTCCACATCTCAATCAGGTAAGGCCCGCAATAGCCTGTCTCTTTGAGCGTTTCGAAGCACCGTTCAAAATCCACCACCCCGGTGCCGAACGGTACGTTTTTAAACACGCCAGGACGGGTATCTTTGACGTGCACCGCCACGATATGCCCCATGCCTGCCTGCAGCTCCATCTGCACGTCGTTATCCCATGCCGACAGGTTGCCGATATCGGGATAAAGCTGGAACCACGGGTTATTCAGATAGTGCGCGTAGCCCAGCGCCTTGCTGATGGAGTTCATCAACGGGTAGTCCATGATCTCCATCGCCAGCGTGACCTGTGCACGGCTTGCCATCTCAACGCTCTCTTTCAGGCCGTCACGGAAACGACGGCGCGTTTCATCGTTGGCTTCCTGATAGTAAACGTCATAACCCGCCAGCTGGATCACGCGGATACCGACATCCTGCGCAAAGCGAATGGCTTTACGCATGATCGCCAGCCCCTGCGCGCGTACGGCATCGTCTTCGCTGCCGAGCGGAAAACGACGGTGGGCACTCAGGCACATGGACGGCACGCGCACGCCCGTTTCAGCAACGGCGCTCACCAGCGCCAGGCGCTGTTCGCGGCTCCAGTCGAGGCGAGAGAGACGCTCGTCCGTCTCATCCACGGACATTTCGACAAAATCGAAGCCCAGCTGTTTTGCCAGCTGTAACCGCTCCAGCCAGCACTCCCCCGCAGGGAGTGCCTTTTCATAGATGCCAAGCGGGACCTGTTTTGACAACATACCCGCTCCTTAGCCCCAAAGCTGAGCGATTGAGCGTTTGAACTGACGCGCCGCTTCCACCGGAGACGCCGCATCACGAATGCTGCGACCGGCAATAAAGACGTGAATCGGAATGCCCTTGAACAGCGGCAGATCTTCCAGCGCCAGACCGCCGGTGACGGTGACTTTGAAGCCCATATCCGCCAGACGTTTGATCGCGCTGATATCCGCTTCGCCCCACGCCACGCCTGCGGCCTGCGCGTCGCGGCTGCGGTGGTACACCACCTGCTGAATGCCCGCATCGCGCCACTCCTGCGCCTGCTCCCAGGTCCAGAAGCCGGTCAACTCAATCTGCACGTCGCCGTTAAACTCTTTTGCCACGTCCAGCGCGCCCTTGGCGGTGTTGATATCCGCACAGCAGATCACGGTGACCCAGTCAGCATTCGCTTCGAAGCACATGCGGGAGAGGATTTTCCCTGCGTCGGCAATTTTGGCATCTGCCAGCACGATTTTATGCGGATAGAGCGCCTTCAGGTCGCGAACGGCGCGCACGCCCTCGCCCACACACAGAATGGTGCCCACTTCGATGATATCGACTTCTTCCGCGATCAGGCGGGTGGTTTCGTAAGCGTGGGACAGAGTTTGGTTATCCAGCGCAACCTGCAACATTGGTAATGACATGTTCAATTCCTCTTAGACTGCCGCCGCTGTGGCGTTATCAATTAAATCCAGCACGTCCTGCTCGGTACGGCAGGCGCGTAAACGGTCGAAATTAGCTTCGTCATCAAACAGATTGACGATCTGCATGATGCCCACTTCCTGGTGGGTGTTAGCATCCACGGCGGCCATGGTGATCAGGATGTCGACCGGGTCGTTATCTTCGTGGTTGAACACCAGCGGCGTTTTCAGCGTCACCAGCGCGAAGCCGGTTTTCTTCACGCCCTCTTCAGGACGCCCATGCGGCATTGCCAGCCCTGGCGCTATCACAAAATAAGGGCCGTGCTGCGCGACGCCATCAAGAATGGCCTGGTAGTAACGCGGCTCGACAACGTCAGCCTTAACCAGCAGATCCACGCTCAGCTTCACCGCTTCCTGCCAGGTGCTGGCCTCAGCCTGTAAAAGGATGGAATTATTCTCTGCCAGCGAATCACGTAGTTTCATGTGGCGTCCTTACTTCACGTCTTGTGGGAAGTGCTCTTTAATCACTTCCAGCAGTTTTGGTCCGAAATCCGCAGGCGAAAGCATGTTGCGCACGCCCACCACATATTTATTGCCCGACACGCTAATTTCGCCGGCGATATGGGTAGAGGCGATGATGATGTCCGCGCCGTTGAGTTCACTTTTGTATTCACCCACCGCGCAGCTGTTCACCGTGTGGTCGATGTTTGACTGGGTTAAAAACTGGTCCACTTTCATCTTCATGATCATGGAGCTGCCTTGCCCATTGCCACACACAGCCAGGATACGTACGGTCATAATCGAAACTCCTTAATGAGCAGAGACTTCTGCTGTTTGTTTTTCCGCATCTTCTTCAGCTCGCAGCGAACGGCCAGCGAAGAACATATAAGCCAGAGCAATCAGGATGATGACGGCCATAAAGACCACCCCGACGGAGGCAAAGCCCTGCATCATCGGCGGTGCCAGAATTGACCAGTCCGCCATGCCCATCCAGGCACTCATACCGGTGAGCTTCACCGCCCACACGCAACCAAAGATTTCCACCATGCCCATTACCAGGCAGATCTTGAGCGCCGCGCGCCAGCCGCCGAAGTGGTTAGCGAAGACGCCGATGGTGGCGTTGGAGAAGAACATCGGGATAAAGCCAGGAATAATCAGGATTGAGGAGCCGCAGCCGACCAGGATGCCCACCGCAATCAGCTGGCCGATGGTGCCCCACATAAAGCCCCAGACCACCGCGTTTGGCGCGAAGCTGTAGATAGCGGCACAGTCAATCGCCAGCACCGCACCAGGGATCAGGCGCTGCGAGATGCCGTTGAAGGCTTCCGACAGTTCGGCGACGAACATACGCACACCCTGAGTGATGATGAAAATGGCCACTGCGAAAGAGAAGCCGGTCTGCAGGATATAAACCGTCCAGTGCGTTTTACCCGCCATCGCCTGAACAACGTCAATACCGAAGGAGAGCAGAATGGCGCCGAAGAAGATGGTCATCACAATCGCGGTTGAAACGATGTTGTCGTGGAAAATATTCAGCCAGCCCGGCAGCTTGAGGTCTTCAACGCTCTCTTCTTTTTTGCCCAGGTACGGTGCAACTTTATAGGCAATCCAGGAGGCAAACTGCTGCTGATGGCCGATGGAGAAACCGCAGCCGTCAGTCACTTCCTGAGTAGGCTTGTACATCATGTTGGAGGTGATACCCCAGTAGAGCGAGACCAGCACCGCGGTGCAGATAATCGTGGTCCACATTGGGTAGCCGAAGATATAGAGAGAAACCGCGATCAGCCCCGCCTGCTGGAACATGATGTGGCCGGTGAGCATGATGGTGCGAATGCCGGTAATACGGCGCAGAAGAACGTAGATGATGTTCAGCGCCAGGGCGAGCAGCACCGCATACCCCACCCAGCTATAGGCATCACCCATGCGTTCAATGGTCGCCATCATTGAGGCGTAAGTGTCAGAGATGGCACCGTTGATGCCATACACTTCCGACATTTTGGCGACGACCGGCTTAAAGGTGCTGGTCAGAATGCCTGACCCCGCCTGCAACAGCATGAAACCGATAATGGTTTTGATGGTGCCTTTAATAATCACGCTGACGCTTTTGCGCAGCAGGATATAACCCAGACACGTCACGATACCCAGCAGCAGCGGGGCGTTGGTCATTACCTGATTAAAGAACACGGTAAAGACGTTGTAGAGGATCTCCATAACTCTCTCCAGAAATGAGAACACGAGGGGCAATCCCTGTGTGGTTGGTGTCATCACTCTATTAATCACAAATAATCACCACAAGATTGCATTTGATTATTTGTGACGTATCACGCAATTTATTTCCATGGTGTTAGTAATGATTTTCACTACCGTATATGAGAAATAAATTAACCTTTATAATTCATGCAATTAATGCTTAATACTGGATAGTCTAACAAGGAATAAGTGCAGAGTACGTGAAGTTGCGCAGATAAAATTCCGCATTTTTGCCATTGCAAAGCGCATCAAATGGTGCCAGCATTAATCACAACAAATCACAATGTGATTACTTTTGATTAAACCAGGAGTCAAAACGATGAGTAAAGTGAACACCATCACCCGTGAGTCATGGATTCTGAGCACCTTCCCGGAGTGGGGCAGTTGGCTGAATGAAGAGATCGAGCAGGAACAGGTTGCTCCTGGCACGTTTGCAATGTGGTGGCTGGGCTGTACCGGTATCTGGCTGAAATCAGAGGGTGGCGCCAATATCTGTGTCGATTTCTGGTGCGGCACCGGCAAGCAGAGCCACGGCAACCCGCTGATGAAAAAAGGCCATCAGATGCAGCGCATGGCGGGCGTGGAAAAACTGCAGCCGAACCTGCGTACCACACCGTTTGTGCTCGATCCGTTTGCCATTCGCCAGATCGACGCCGTCCTTTCTACTCACGATCACAACGATCATATCGACGTGAACGTGGCGGCTGCGGTGATGCAAAACTGTGCTGACGATGTGCCGTTTATCGGGCCACAGACCTGCGTGGATCTGTGGATCGGCTGGGGCGTGCCGAAAGAGCGCTGCATCGTGATGAAGCCTGGGGACGTGGTGAAAATTAAAGATATTGAAATTCACGCGCTGGACGCCTTTGACCGTACAGCACTGATCACCCTGCCTGCCGATCAGAAAGCCGCGGGTGTACTGCCGGACGGTATGGATGAGCGCGCGGTTAACTATCTGTTTAAAACCCCTGGCGGCTCCCTGTACCACAGCGGCGACTCTCACTACTCCAACTACTACGCGAAGCACGGTAACGAGCATCAGATTGACGTGGCGCTGGGCTCCTACGGCGAGAACCCGCGCGGTATTACCGACAAAATGACCAGCGCCGACATGCTGCGCATGGCGGAAGCGCTGAATACCAAAGTGGTGATTCCGTTCCACCACGATATCTGGTCAAACTTCCAGGCCGATCCGCAGGAGATCCGCGTGCTGTGGGAAATGAAAAAAGACCGCCTGAAGTATGGCTTCAAGCCGTTCATCTGGCAGGTCGGCGGCAAGTTCACCTGGCCACTGGACAAAGATAATTTCGAATATCACTACCCACGTGGTTTCGATGATTGCTTCACCATTGAGCCAGACCTGCCGTTCAAGTCCTTCCTCTGATTGTGCAGCCGCATCGCCAGACATCATGTCTGGCGATGTCATATTTCTTTTAGTAATTTCACGCTATTTCAAATATCATCTTTTCAAATCAATTCTTATCGGAATAGCTCATGACGGAAGCGCAACGGCATCAAATTCTCCTGGAACTCCTGGCGCAAACCGGGTTTATCACCGTCGAGAAAGTGATCGAACGTTTAGGCATCTCCCCGGCAACGGCGCGGCGGGATATCAACAAGCTGGATGAAAGCGGCAAGCTGAAAAAGGTCCGCAACGGCGCGGAAGCGATCAGCCAGCAGCGCCCTCGCTGGTCTCCGATGAATATTCATCAGGCGCAGAATCATGATGAAAAAGTGCGGATTGCCAGAGCCGCATCGCAGCTGGTAAATCCCGGCGAGAGCGTGGTCATCAACTGCGGCTCCACGGCGTTTCTGCTGGGCCGTGAAATGTGCGGCAAGCCGGTGCAAATCATCACCAACTACTTACCGCTCGCCAACTATCTCATCGACCAGGAGCATGAGAGCGTGGTGATCATGGGCGGGCAGTACAACAAAAGCCAGTCCATCACCCTTAGCCCTCAGGACAGCGAAAACAGTCTCTATGCCGGGCACTGGATGTTTACCAGTGGCAAAGGCCTGACGGCAGATGGCCTGTATAAAACCGATATGCTGACCGCGATGGCGGAGCAAAACATGCTTAACGTTGTGGGCAAGCTCGTTGTGCTGGTCGACAGCAGCAAAGTGGGCGAGCGCGCAGGGATGTTATTCAGCCGTGCCGAACAGATCGACATGGTGATCACCGGCAAAGGCGCCAACCCTGAGATCCTCCAGAAGCTGGAAGATCAGGGCGTAAAAGTGCTGCGCGTTTAAAGGTGCTGGCGGAAAAAAGCTACCGTGGCATCCAGCGCCGTTGGCGTGATGCGGTGGCGGACGCCCGCTTCCCACAGACAGGTCAGATTACCGTCCAGTTCTTCACTCATTAACGCCTGCTGCAGGCGGAAGGTTCCTTCGGGCGGGACCACATCATCCGCGTCACCGTGCCACAGCAGCAGCGGGCGATCCGCCACGCGCGGCAATGCCCGGGTCACGTCCCACTCTTCGAGCGTCGCGGTGATTTCCGCTAAATCCTGAGGGGGAAAGAGCGTCTTCGCCAGCGACGTAAAATAGCCCGAGCCCATCAGACAGGCGACAGACTTCACTTCAGGATGATGCGTCATAATCCCCAGCGCCGTCATACCGCCCATCGACGCCCCGGCGACAGCCAGACGATTGTCGGCCACCAGCCCTGCCTCATACAGCGCATCACGCAGCCCGGCAAACTCGGTCAGACTCCCGTGCAGAATGTGCCAGAACTGCCCAAGACGCGCCTGTTCGTTACCCAAAAAGCGTGCGCCGTGGTCGGGTGCATCCGGCATCACCACGCGGAAACCCGCCTGAGCCAACGCGACCGCAAAATAACTGTAAACCAGCTTCGATGAGGTAAACCCATGATAAAAAACCACAACAGGCAGCGGTTTATCACGTTTACCCGCTGGCATCGCGTGTAAAATTTCATGGTCGCCGAGGTGGCGTATTTCAATTTCAATCATTGTCGACCCTGTGCGAATGTATGATTCATAATGTTGAGAACTGGGTTACGCTTTCACGTCATTTTCATTCGAAATATACGTCCCAGATAACACTTCGGGAACATTCCCCCAAAACTAAATTCACAGACAACTACACTATGGCTATCAGGAAACGAGATATGGTTATGCGCAGGTTTGCTGCTTTATTGCTGGTGTTTCTGCTCAGTGGCTGTAGCGCGCTGCAGGGAACGCCGCAACCCGCTCCACCGGTCGCCGATCATCCACAGGAGATTCGTCGTAATCAGACGGAAGGATTACAACGAATGGGCACCATCTCCGCGCTGGTTCGCGGCTCTCCGGATGACGCAGAAGCGGCAATAAAAGCACAGGCCGTCGCCGCCAAAGCAGATTATTACGTCATCATTATGATCGACGAAACCATCATAACGGGACAGTGGTATTCACAGGCCATTTTGTACCGTAAATAATGGTTTACCTTTGAACGATATTTACACTGCTTTGCGTCCATAGACATTTTCCTGTCCACAATAAACTCCATGCCCGCGTCAATGGAAGGGAGTTTATTTGCGAAGGATTGCCCGGCGGATACCGGATATATGTGAAATGGAGCTGACGATGAAACGAACTCTTGCTTTGACCTCACTGTTGCTCTCAGCAGGCCTGCTGAGCACCACCGCGCAGTCAGCAGAATTCGCCAGTGCTGATTGTGTGACTGGCCTGAATGAAATTGGCCAGATCTCCGTGAATAATATCTCGGGGAGCCCGCAAGACGTTGAACGTGTCGTGGCATTAAAGGCCGATGAGCAGGGTGCTTCATGGTATCGCATCATCCAGATGCAGGAAGATAACCATATCGACCACTGGCGGGTACAGGCCATTCTCTACGTGTAATCTCCCTCCTGATAAAAGCCACTTATTTTTAGTGGCTTTTCGTTTTTGCAAATTTTTTATTTTATAAAAAACAAATCAAGAACAATAAAATAACATTTTGTTACATTAAATCAGTAAACGTAATCCCCGCTCTGCCGTTGAAGAACCATACCTTTTCAATGATGAGCAATTTATGATCAACATTTTTCGCCGCGCAGGCCTGGGTGCGAAGCTGTCACTGCTTACGGGCGTCAGTGTCGCCACGCTGTTTCTGCTTTTCACTTTTCTGCTCAGTCAAAAAGCCAGCCAGCAGCTTGAAGCCCTTGCGGTAGAAGATCTGCATAATCAGTCCACCGGCATGGTCGACATGGTGCAGATGTTTAACACCAGCCTGAGTGAAGAGGTTGAGAGCTATACCCGTCTGTTCACCACCTTTTTACCGCAGCCCCTGAACATTGATGCTTCCCAAACCCAGACAATTAACGGGCTCAGCGTTCCGCTTCTGAAAGGCGGAGATACCGGGCTGCATGAAAACAACACGCTTTCGGACGCGTTCCTGAACCGCACGGGAGCCATTTCAACGCTGTTTGTACGCAGCGGTAACGACTTTGTTCGCGTAGCCACTTCCCTGCGTAAAGAGAACGGCGAGCGGGCAATGGGTACCGTTCTGGATAACGCCAGCCCGGCCTTTGCCGCCGTCAACAAAGGTGAAGTCTACCGCGGCCTGGCGCTGCTGTTTGGCAAACGCTACATCACCCAGTACCAGCCGGTTAAAAACGCCGAAGGACAGGTCATTGCGATCGTCTTTGTCGGGGTGGACATCACCCACTCCTGGAACGTCATGCGTGAGAAAATCCTCAACCGCCGCCTGGGCGAGAGCGGTCACTTCTTCGTGCTGGATCGCAGCAACGGCAAAACGCGCGGGCAATACCTTTTCCACGCCAGCGAAGAGGGAAAACTGCCGAAGTGGGACGGCACGACGCAGCAACAGCTTCTGAGTGATAAACCCGGCACGCTGGAGCGCGTAAGCGACGACGGCCGCACGCTGAAAATGGCTTATACCCCGCTGCCAGGCTGGAACTGGACTATCGTGGGTGAAGTGGATAAATCGGTACTGCTCTCAAGCGTCACCGCCATGCGCGACGGTTTCCTCCTCGCCGGTACGGCCTTATCCATCCTGTTTGCTGGCCTGTTTGTAGTCCTGATTCGCCGGGTGCTGACCCGACCACTGCGCAATGTGATCCATCTTGCCCGGCAATATGCCGCAGGGGATCTCCGTTCCAGCCTGCCCGTGACGCGTCAGGACGAAGTCGGCCAGCTGATCGACGCCATCAACGGCATCGGTGGCGGCCTGCAAAAAATTGTCCTGCAGGTCCGCGAGGCCGCAGGCGAAATCCATTCAGGTACCAACGCGCTGGCCGCCGATACCGGCGAGATTTCAGAGCAGATCAACAAGCAGGCCAGCAGCGTGGAAGAGACCTCCGCCAGCATGGAGCAGCTGGCCGCCACCGTGCAGCAAAATGCCGCCAACATGGAGCAAACGCAGCAGCTGGTGGGTGAAACCTCGCTCGCGGTTCATCAGGGCGGTGAGACGGTCACCCACGCGGTGTCGACCATGGACGACATTCGCGAAGCGTCAAAACGCATCGCAGACATCACGCGCGTGATTGAGTCCATCGCTTTCCAGACCAATATCCTGGCGCTGAATGCGGCAGTGGAAGCGGCCCGCGCGGGCGAGCATGGAAAAGGGTTTGCGGTCGTCGCGCAGGAAGTTCGCGCCCTGGCAGGACGCAGCGCTAACGCGGTGAAGGAGATTGAACAGCTGATTGGCGATACGCTCAGGAAAGTGAGTGAGGGCCATGCGCTGTCTGAACAGACGCGCCTGGCGATGGATGACATCATTGTTCATATCGATAACATCAGCCAGCTGGTCACCGAGATTAACCATGCCTCACGCGAGCAGTCCGCCGGGATCGGTCAGGTGAACCTCGCCATGACCCACATTGGCGAAGCGTCGCATATCAATGCCGACCGCATCTCACGCAGCGAACAAACGGCTCAAACGCTGCGCGAGAAGGGTTCACACCTGGCTCAGCTGGTGAGCCTGTTCCAGCTAAAAGGCTAGCCGACTCTGCCCGTCGCACGCAGCAGCAGGTCACTTTGCACCTGCTCGCTCATCACCGTTCCGCCACGGGTATCCAGCATCATGCGGCACCACGCCTGCGCCACCGGAGGCGATGCGTGCCGCAGCATTTCGCTCCCGGCACTCAGCAAGAAAAGCTGCTGCGCGATCTCCCGCCCCTGCGCCTCCTGCGGTTTACGCAGTTTTTGCTGAAGCTGTCGCCAGCTGCGGTCGAAGTGTCTGTCCTGCCCTTTGACCTGTGCAAACTCATCGGCAAGCCGATCGTGTATACCCGGCTGCTTCGCCAGCACGCGCAGCACGTCCAGGCACATGATGTTGCCGGACCCTTCCCAGATGCTGTTCACCGGCATCTCGCGATACAGGCGGGGAAGTTCGCTCTCCTCGCAGTACCCGACTCCCCCCAGCACCTCCATCGCTTCAGCCACAAACGGGATGCCCGCTTTACACACGCTAAATTTCGCGGCCGGGGTAAACAGCCGTGCCCATGCCGCCTCCTGCGGATCCGCGCGTTTATCCCACGCCCGCGCCAGGCGGAACAGCAGCGCCGTTTGCCCCTCCAGCACCAGCGCCATCCGGCTTAGCACTTCGCGCATGAGCGGTTGATCGATAAGATTTTTGCCGAAGGTCTGGCGCTGATGCGCATGGTACAGCGCCACGGAGAGCGCACGGCGCATCAGTCCGTGGCTGCCCAGCGCGCAGTCAAAGCGCGTCAGGCCGCCCATTTTGAGGATCTGCCGTACCCCTTCGCCTTCTTCCCCCAGCAGCCAGCCGGAGGCATCAAGGAATTCCACCTCGCTGCTGGCGTTGGAGCGGTTCCCGAGCTTGTCCTTAAGGCGCTCCAGCCGGACGGCGTTGCGCTGCCCGTCAGGTAAAAAGCGCGGCACAAAAAAGCAGGATAGTCCGCCCTTCGCCTGGGCCAGCACCAGATGCGCATCGCTTTGCGGGACGGAGAAAAACCATTTATGTCCCACCAGCCGGTAGCTGCCGTCGCTGCATTTTTCCGCTTTGGTGGTGTTGCTCAGCACGTCCGAGCCGCCCTGCTTTTCCGTCATCCCCATACCGATCAGCAGGCCGCGCTTTTGCGCGCCGGGCGCAAGATGAGGATCGTAGCGATCGCTGAGCAGCGGCGTCAGCCAGTCGTGAAAGGGTTTGGGGAGCGCCTGCTGCAGGAGCGGTGTCGCGGCAAACGTCATGGTGACAGGGCACAGCGTGCCCGCCTCCACCTGAGCATGAAGCACAAAGCGTGCGGCCCGCGCGACAAACGCCCCTTTACGCGCCTCCTCTTCCCACGCCAGGTTATGCACGCGGTTGGCACACAGGCCCTGCATCAGCAGGTGCCATGCCGGGTGAAAGCGGACGTCATCCAGCCGCTCCCCGGTGGCGTCATAACGGAGTAGCTCCGGCGGATTCACGTTCGCCAGCCTGCCCAGCTCCAGCGACTCCGCCGTACCCAGCTGCTGACCAATGCTGGCGAGGAGTTCGATATCCCACTCGGCCCCTTCACGCGCGACCGCATCGCGCAGGGCGCAGTCGGAGAGGAAAAGGTTACTGTTGGAAAGCGGTGCAGGTTGATTGAAAACGGTATGGGTCTGCCAGTGCATGCTGCCTCCCTCCTTCAGTGGCAATGACGATAAGTATGGACAGACCGCGCACACGCTGCATGGGAGGGGAGTCACACGTTCACGATCCCGCTGATATCATTCGTGAAATAGCTCACAGAACATAAGAATAAACTATTTCATGACTTCGCTTTTGTTGAATAATTTATTCTTACCCTTTTCAGTGAGGATCGTTATGCAACCGGATGCGCACAAGCGAGCATTAATTGCCGGCTCCATTGGTAACTTTATCGAGTGGTATGAGTTTGCGGTCTACGGTTTTCTGGCGACCGTCATTGCGAAGAACTTCTTCCAGCTTGAAGGGGAAGCGGGGCTCACCAGCCTGATCCTCACCTACGCCTCGTTTGCCATCGCCTTCTTCTTCCGCCCGCTGGGTGCGGTGGTGTTTGGCCGCATCGGCGACCGGATTGGCCGTAAACCGACGCTCATTATTGTGCTGGTACTGATGACGCTCGCTACCGCCGCCATCGGCATTGTGCCGGTCTATGCCAGCATCGGGATTGCCGCGCCGCTCATTATTACGCTGCTGCGCATCCTGCAGGGACTGTTCGCGGGGGGTGAGTACGGCGGTGCGGTCTCGCTGATGACGGAGTTTGCCCCGCGCGGCAAGCGTGGGCTCTATGGCGCGTGGCAGTCGTTTACCGTGGCGCTGGGGCTGTTAGCGGGCGCAGGCATCGTGGCGCTGCTCTCTGCCCTCCTCACACCGGAAGCCCTGCACGACTGGGGCTGGCGTATTCCGTTCTTCCTGGCGTTACCCATGGGCGTCGTTGCGCTGTGGCTTCGGGTCAGTATGGAAGAGACACCCAGCTTTGTGCAGCAGCAGGATAAACCGGTTGTCGCTCAGGCGGATACTGCCGCCACGCTCCGGGCCATCGTGATGGGGATTGGGCGCGTGATGGTCTGGTCTGCGGCGGGGTACACTTACCTGGTGATTATGCCGACCTATCTGCAGTCGGCGCTGCATACCGGGTTTAACCAGGCGCTGCTTATAGCGGTGATTTCAAATATTGGTTTTGCACTCACCATCATTCCGTCGGGGATCCTGAGCGATAGGATCGGGCGTCGCAGGGTGATGATTATCGCCACCGCGCTGCTGCTGATCCTCGCCCTGCCGCTGCTGAAAATTCTTCAGGCAGAGTCGAGTACGCTGGCGGTGAAGGCTGTTGTGGTGTTGATTGCGGGCGGTCTGGTCGGGATGCTGGCAGGGCCAGGCCCGGCGATGCTATCTGAGATGTTCCCGACGCGCGTGCGCTATACGGGCCTGGGGCTGGCCTACTCGTTGTCGAACGCGATTTTCTCAGGCTGTGCGGGGTTAATTATTACCGGGCTGATTAAGCAGACGGGTAACCTGGATATTCCGGCGTATTACGTGATGGCGACGGCGGTAGTGAGTATTTTCGCGCTGATGACGCTGAGGAAGGATGACCATTTGCGGTCGTTAGAGGAGTGAGTTTGTCACCGTCTGGTGCCCTCACCCCGGCCCTCTCCCACGGGGAGAGGGAGAAAACACAAAAGGCCGTCCTGTGGACGGCCTTGCTGTTTATTCTCCCCGCTGACGCACCGCTTCAAACAGGCAAATACCCGTCGCAACAGAAACGTTCAGGGACGACACGCTGCCCGCCATTGGGATGCTGATCAGCTCGTCACAGTGCTCGCGGGTCAGACGACGCATGCCTTCGCCTTCTGCCCCCATCACCAGCGCCAGACGGCCGGTCATTTTGCTCTGGTACAGAGTATGATCCGCTTCACCGGCGGTACCGACGATCCAGATATTCTCTTCCTGCAGCAGACGCATGGTGCGCGCCAGGTTGGTCACGCGGATCAGCGGAACGTTTTCCGCCGCGCCGCAGGCCACTTTCTTCGCCGTTGCGTTCAGCTGCGCGGAGCGATCTTTCGGCACAATAACCGCGTGCACGCCCGCCGCATCGGCGCTACGCAGGCACGCGCCGAGGTTGTGCGGATCGGTAACGCCATCGAGGATCAGGAAGAACGGGTTATCCAGCTCGGCAATCAGATCCGGCAGATCGTTTTCCTGATACTGACGACCCGGCTTCACGCGGGCAATGATCCCCTGGTGAACCGCACCTTCACTTTTCTCATCCAGGAACTGGCGGTTCGCCAGCTGGATCACCACGCCCTGCGCTTCCAGGGCGTGGATCAGCGGCATCAGACGCTTATCTTCACGCCCTTTCAGAATAAACACTTCCTGAAAACGCTCCGGTGCGCGCTCGAGAAGGGCCTGCACCGCGTGGATGCCGTAAATCATTTCACTCATTGATGGTTCTCGTAATAAGTATTTCCCCTCTCCCGGTTAGGGAGAGGGTCAGGGTGCGGGGAGACTTTACTCCGCCTGGTTTTTCTTGGCCGCGCGCTTCGCTTTGGTGGCAGCCGCTATTTTCTGCGTTTTCGCGGACGGTTTTTTCGCTGAACGGGCTTCTTTCTTCGCCGCCTTCGGCTTCTGCTTCTTCTCGCCGCGGAACGCGCTGTCCGGCTCGAAGTTTACCTTCTTGCCCGCCTGGCGACGTTTACCGCCACCTGGTTTACCGTTACCGGTTTTTTTCGCCCTTTCACGCTCGGTTTTCCCGACGTTACGCGGCGCACGCTCGCTGGAGATCAGGCTGAAGTCGATTTTACGATCGTCCATATTCACGGCTTCAACCTTCACTTCCACACGGTCGCCCAGACGATAGGTCTGGCCGCCAGATTCGCCAATCAGGCGCTGCCCGACCTGGTCGAAGCGGTAGTAGTCGTTATCCAGGCTGGAGACGTGCACCAGACCGTCGATGAACAGCTCGTCCAGACGAACGAAGAAACCAAAGCCGGTCACGCTGGCAATCACGCCTTTGAAGACGTTACCCACCTGATCGAGCATAAAGTCACACTTCAGCCAGTCCGCCACGTCACGTGTTGCTTCATCAGCACGACGTTCGGTCATGGAGCAGTGCTGGCCCAGCTGCAGCATCTCTTCCATCGAATAGTGGTAGCCACCGGTTTCGGTGGTGTTCCCTTTATGGCCCTGCTCCTGCGCCAGCAGATACTTGATCGCACGGTGCAGAGAGAGGTCAGGATAACGGCGGATAGGCGACGTAAAGTGGGCGTAAGACTGCAGCGCCAGGCCGAAGTGACCGCGGTTTTCCGGATCGTAAATCGCCTGCTTCATTGAGCGCAGCAGCATCGTCTGCAGCATTTCTGCGTCAGGACGATCGCCAATGGACTCCAGCAGCTCGGCGTAATCGCGCGGCTCTGGCTTGTTACCGCCAGGCAGCTCCAGACCCAGTTCGGCCAGCACGGAGCGGAACGCGGTGATGGCTTCCGTCGACGGTTTATCGTGAATACGGAACAGCGCAGGCTCTTTGGCTTTCTCGACGAATCGTGCCGCCGAGATGTTCGCCAGAATCATACACTCTTCGATCAGCTTGTGCGCATCGTTACGCTGGGTCTGCTCGATACGCTCAATGCGGCGTTCCGCGTTGAAAATGAATTTCGCTTCTTCACTCTCAAAGGAGATCCCGCCGCGCTCTTCGCGCGCCTGATCCAGCGTTTTGTAAAGGTTATGCAGCTCTTCGATGTGTTTAACCAGCGGCGCGTACTGTTCGCGCAGATCCTGGTCGCCCTGCAGCATATGCCAGACCTTGGTATAGGTCAGACGCGCGTGCGAGCTCATCACCGCTTCGTAGAACTTGTAGCCGGTTAAGCGCCCTTTGGTGGAGATGGTCATCTCGCAAACCATACAGAGGCGGTCAACCTGCGGGTTCAGGGAGCACAGGCCGTTAGACAGCACTTCCGGCAGCATCGGCACAACCTGGGACGGGAAGTAGACCGAGGTACCGCGGCTGCGCGCTTCGTTATCCAGCGGAGTGTGCGGACGAACATAGTAGCTTACGTCTGCAATAGCGACCCACAGGCGCCAGCCGCCGCCGCGTTTTTTCTCGCAGTAGACGGCGTCATCGAAGTCGCGGGCGTCTTCACCGTCGATAGTGACCAGCGGCAGGGAGCTCAGATCCACGCGGCCCGCTTTGGACTCTTCCGGCACTTCTTCGCGCAGGCTTTCGATCTGCTCTTCAACCGCTTTCGGCCAGATGTACGGAATTTCATGGGTACGCAGCGCCATATCAACGGCCATTGTGGTGCCCATGTTGTCGCCAAGCACTTCGACGATTTTACCTACCGCTTTAGTGCGACGGGTTGGGCGCTGGGTGAGTTCCACCACAACAACAAAGCCCATGCGGGCGCCCATCACCTCTTCAGGTGGGATGAGGATGTCGAAGCTCAGACGGCTGTCGTCCGGCACCACGAAGCCCACGCCCGCGTCGGTAAAGTAGCGGCCAACGATCTGGCTGGTTTTTGGCACCAGAACGCGTACCACGCGCGCTTCGCGGCGACCTTTACGGTCAGCGCCCAGCGGTTGCGCCAGGATCTGGTCGCCGTGAATGCACATTTTCATCTGTTCAGATGAGAGGTACAGATCGTCTTTACGGCCTTCCACGCGCAGGAAGCCGAAGCCATCGCGGTGACCAATGACGGTCCCTTTCAGCAGATCGAGACGTTCTGGCAGCGCATAGCACTGGCGGCGGGTAAAGACCAGCTGCCCGTCACGCTCCATTGCGCGCAGGCGGCGGCGAAGGGCTTCAATTTGCTCTTCACCTTCAATGTTTAGTTCAACGGCAAGTTCTTCACGATTGGCGGGTTTTTCGCGTTTTGTTAAGTGTTCAATGATGAACTCGCGGCTGGGAATAGGATTCGCGTATTTTTCGGCTTCGCGTTCCTGGAAAGGATCATGTGACATGTCGGTTCCTCCGTTGTCAGCTCCGGTGGAAATTTTCTTCATTCCACCAGCAATAATTTATAAAGCGGTTGATTCTCTTCAACCAAATCGGCCAGCGTGTAGTTATCCAGTTCCATGAGAAAACTTTGCACGGCCTTTGAAAGCGCCTTTTTCAGGCGGCAAGCGGGCGTGATGTGGCAGAACTCGCTGCTGCAGTTCACCAGAGACAGCGGCTCCAGTTCACGTACCACGTCGCCCACACGAATACTCTGTGCCGGTTTACCGAGACGGATCCCACCATTCTTCCCGCGGACGGCAGCAACGTATCCGGCACGACTAAGTTGATTGATTATTTTGACCATATGATTACGGGATACGCCGTAGACCTCTGTAACTTCAGAGATACTGGTCATCTTCCCCTCGGGTAACGACGCCATGTAAATCAGCGCACGTAAGCCGTAATCGGTGAAACTTGTTAACTGCACATCAACCTCAGGAAAAAAGGGAAAACGCGGTCAAACCGCAGAGATATTCATTAATGATGATAAACCAGCCAGATAGTTAGCGGCTAATTTATTTGACAGACGGGGCGAAAAAGCGGAGATCCAGGAGCGTTCGCCGGATGGCGCTACGCTTATCCGGCCTACGGGTCTCCCCGCAGGCCAGCATTCACGAAGATTATGCGTCGAACGGGTCGCGCAGGATCATCGTTTCAGTACGATCCGGGCCGGTAGAAATAATATCGATCGGCACTTCGGTCAGTTCTTCAATACGCTTGATGTAATCCAGCGCCGCCTGCGGCAGGCCGCTACGCTCTTTCACACCGAAAGTGGTCTCAGACCAGCCCGGCATGGTTTCGTAGATTGGCTCAATGCCTTCCCAGTCGTCAGCTGCCAGCGGAGTGGTGGTCACTTCGCGGCCGTCTGGCATACGGTAGCCTACGCAGATTTTCACTTCTTTCAGGCCGTCCAGTACGTCCAGCTTGGTCAGGCAGAAGCCAGAGAGGGAGTTGATCTGCACTGCACGACGTACTGCAACCGCATCCAGCCAGCCGGTACGACGACGACGACCGGTGGTCGCGCCAAACTCGTTACCCTGCTTGCACAGGAACTCGCCGGTTTCATCAAACAGCTCGGTCGGGAATGGACCCGCACCCACGCGAGTGGAGTACGCTTTGATGATGCCCAGAACGTAATCCACATAACGTGGACCCAGGCCAGAGCCGGTCGCCACGCCACCTGCAGTGGTGTTAGAGGAGGTAACGTACGGATAGGTACCGTGGTCGATGTCCAGCAGCGTACCCTGCGCGCCTTCGAACATGACGAAATCGCCACGCTTGCGCGCCTGGTCCAGCAGATCGGACACATCAACAACCATACCGGTCAGAATGTCTGCAATCGCCATGACGTCATCCAGCACTTTCTGGTAGTCAACAGCGTCAGCTTTGTAGAAGTTCACCAGCTGGAAGTTGTGATATTCCATCACTTCTTTCAGTTTTTCAGCGAAGGTTGCTTTGTCGAAGAGGTCACCTACGCGCAGACCGCGGCGTGCAACTTTATCTTCGTAAGCCGGGCCGATGCCACGACCGGTGGTACCGATCGCTTTCGCACCGCGCGCTTTCTCACGCGCAACGTCCAGCGCCACGTGATAATCCAGGATCAGCGGGCAGGCTTCGGAGAGCAGCAGACGCTCACGAACAGGGATACCACGGTCTTCCAGACCTTTCATCTCTTTCATCAGCGCAGCAGGAGACAGCACAACGCCGTTACCGATGATGCTGGTGACGTTATCACGAAGAATGCCTGATGGAATAAGATGGAGGACGGTTTTTTCACCGTTGATTACGAGAGTATGGCCTGCGTTGTGACCGCCCTGGTAGCGTACAACATATTTAGCCCGTTCAGTCAGAAGATCAACAATCTTCCCTTTACCTTCGTCACCCCATTGGGTGCCCAGTACGACGACGTTGTTACCCATTTTTTTCAAAATCACCGTTTGCTTAAAAATGGATTCTACCATCGCTTTTTCAGATATACAGCACTTTTTGACCTCAAAATACGCCGATTGCGCCTACTTTTTGATCAGCCAATCGTTTTCCTCAACATGTAGTAGATCACGATGCCCGCAACCACAAGACCACCGCCAAAACGACGCAAAATATTATCCGGCAGTTGGCTCATCGTGGCGATCATTCGACGCCAGGCGCGTGGATAGAGCATCGGTCCAAGGCCTTCCAGCACCAGGACCAAAGCCAGTGCGAGCCAGATCGTTGAATTCATTTTTATTCCTTATAAAAGAAAACCACCGCTCCGTTAAGAGCGGTGGTTTGAATACTCAAACGAGCCTGAGTTTATCGCGTTGCGTTAGTCGGCGTCTTCATATAACGGAAGAAATCGCTGTCCGGGCTGAGCACCATCACATCCTGGTTGCTCTGGAAGCTATTCTCGTAAGCACGCAGGCTACGGATAAAGGCGTAGAAGTCAGGATCCTGGCTGAAGGCATCAGCGAACAGCTTCGCCGCTTCGGCATCACCTTCACCGCGCAGGATACGGCCCTGGCGCTCAGATTCCGCCAGCGTCTTGGTGACTTCGTAATCCGCTGCTGCACGCAGCTTCTCAGCCTCTTCCTGGCCCTGTGAACGGTGACGACGGGCTACCGCTTCACGCTCGGCGCGCATACGGTTGTAAATCGCCTCAGACACTTCTGCTGGCAAGTTGATCTGCTTGATACGCACGTCAACCACTTCGATACCTAGCGCAGCCATACTGTTCGGGTTGATCACCGGCACTTTACCGTTGGTCTCCGCCTGAACGCGTTCAGCCGCTTTGGCAATCGCATCATCTGCTGCCGGGGTTGAAACTTCGTCTTCCGTGCCCGCGGTACCGGAGTTCAGGGCATCGCGAACTTCCAGGGTCAGACGACCGCGGGAGTCGGTCACAATGTCTTTCACATCCAGACGACCAATCTCGGAACGCAGACGGTCAGAGAACTTACGTTTCAGCAGCACTTCTGCCTGAGAAACGTCGCCACCGCCCGTTGCCAGGAAGTAACGGCTGAAATCGCTGATGCGCCATTTGATATAGGAATCAACGATCAGGTCTTTCTTCTCTTTGGTCACGAAACGGTCAGCCTGGTTATCCATGGTCTGGATACGCGCATCAAGCGTTTTCACTGACTGGATGAACGGCACCTTGAAGTGCAGGCCCGGCTCGTAAATTACCGGGCGTTTGTCGCCATCACGCACGACGCTGCTGAACTGGAATTTGATCCCACGCTCGCCTTCTTTCACCACAAAGATCGAGGTATAAAGCACGACCAGTACGATGACGATGATCGCAATAACTGACTTACGCATCCTTATTCCCCCTGACGCTGGTAGTCGTTACGCTGCGCGTTAGCACGGCGTTGGTCCATAATGTCACCATCGTTCGAAGAAGGCGTTGTGTTCGTGCTGGCGCTGCCTGTTGAGGCTGGCGGCAGACGCAGCAGGTTGTTCGCGCCGCTGGTGTCGCCTTTCGCTGCTGGCGCAGAACTGCCTTTCAGCATCTGATCCAGCGGCAGAACCATCAGGTTTCCGCCTTTATTGTCGTTAACCAACACTTTGCGGGTGTGGCTCAGCACTTTTTCCATGGTCTCGATATAGAGACGCTCACGGGTAATTTCCGGTGCCGCTTTATATTCCGGCAGGATCTTCGCAAAGCGAGCCACTTCACCCTGAGCTTCCAGGATGGTCTGGGTCTTATACGCGCGCGCTTCTTCCAGAATACGCTGCGCCTGACCGTTAGCGCGTGGCTGAACTTCGTTGGTGTACGCTTCTGCTTCGCGGATGTACTGCTGTTCGTTTTCACGGGCAGCAATCGCATCGTCAAATGCGGCTTTCACCTCTTCCGGCGGACGCGCAGCCTGGAAGTTGACGTCCAGCAGGGTGATACCCATGTTGTACGGACGAATGGTCTCTTCCAGCTCGCGCTGGGTATCGCTACGAATAACGGTACGACCTTCGGTCAGGATACGGTCCATGGTGTATTTACCGATCACACCGCGCAGGGCGCTGTCGGTCGCCTGACGCAGGCTGTCATCGGCGCTGGTCACGCTAAACAGATAACGCTCAGGATCGGTCACGCGGTACTGCACGTTCATCTCAACGCGCACCACGTTTTCGTCAGAGGTCAGCATCACGCCAGAGGCGGCCAGTTCACGGACGGATTCCACGTTTACCGCGGTCACGTCGTCAATGAAGGTCGGCTTCCAGTTCAGACCTGGCTCAACCAGATGGCTGAACTTGCCGAAACGGGTGACCACGCCGCGTTCTGCTTCTTTAATGGTGTAGAACCCGCTGGCTGCCCAGATGATGACCACCGCAGCAGCCACGATGCCCACTACGCGGCCACCCATCGGCGGACGCGGACTCTGAGTGGAATTGCCACCCGAGCCAGAACCTTTTCCTCCGCCAAGGCCACCAAGCTTCTTGCTCAGCTTGCGGAAGATATCATCCAGATCCGGCGGCCCCTGCTCGCGACCACCTTTGTTGCCATTTCCCTCAGAGTTGCCGCCAGGTTTGCTGCTTCCCCACGGGTCGCGGTCTTGTCCGTTATTACCGGGCTGATTCCACGCCATGTATATGCTCCATATTTGTTATGCAAGGGCGAATTATTCAGGCATCCCCTTTCTGATCAGACGATATAGTCGACCAGCGCAGGTTCTTGTTTACAGAGGCGACGCCAGTCAACGATCGGCATACGCACCTGCATCCCCACGCTGCCGTCATCCTCCATCCACTCTTTTTCTATCGCCTGAAGCTGATAAAACCGGCTGCGCAGCCTGCCTTCCTGTGGCGGCAGTCGCAGCGTGTGCTGAGCTACCTCACCGGAAAGACGTTCTGTCAAAGCCTGGAAAAGCAGTGGCACACCAATACCGGTCTGGGCAGAAAGCCAGACCCGAATCGGTTTGTTCTCTTCATCTCTGTCGATACGCGGTTCGAAATCGTCCAGCATATCGATCTTATTCATGACCAACAGCGTTGGGATCTCATGGGCGTCGATCTCTTCGAGCACCACGTTTACCGCGTCGATGTTCTCCTGCACGCGCACGTCTGCCGCATCAATCACGTGCAGCAGCAGAGTCGCCTGTCGCGTCTCCTGCAGGGTGGCTTTAAACGCCGCCACCAGGTCATGCGGCAGGTGGCGGATAAACCCTACGGTATCCGCCAGCACCGTTTCACCAACGTCTGCAACGTCAATACGGCGCAGCGTAGGGTCCAGGGTCGCAAACAGCTGGTCTGCGGCATACACCTGGGCCTCGGTTATCTGGTTAAACAGGGTGGATTTACCGGCGTTGGTATATCCCACCAGCGACACCGTCGGGATGTCGGCTTTCGTTCGCGCCCGACGTCCCTGTTCACGCTGTTTCTCTACACGTTCCAGACGTGAGAGGATCTGGGTAATTCGGCCACGCAGCAAACGACGGTCGGTTTCGAGCTGGGTTTCACCCGGGCCGCGCAAACCAATCCCGCCTTTTTGTCTTTCAAGGTGTGTCCAGCCACGCACCAGACGCGTTGCCAGATGGCGCAGCTGCGCCAGCTCAACCTGCAGTTTCCCTTCGTGGGTACGTGCACGCTGAGCAAAAATATCTAAAATCAAACCCGTGCGATCGATAACACGGCATTCGCAAAGGGCTTCCAGGTTGCGCTCCTGGGCTGGAGACAGCGCATGATCAAACAACACGACTGACGCGCCGGTTGCTTTTACGGCATCCGCAATTTCGACTGCTTTACCTTCACCAACAAAATACTTTGGGTGCGGCGCTTTACGGCTACCGGTAATCACCTGCATTGCTTCGACACCGGCGGAAGAGACCAGAGATTCAAACTCCTGGAGGTCTTCCATATCTTTGTCTTGCGAAAAATAGATGTGTACCAGCACCGCCTGCTCACCGGCATCATAACGGTCAAACAAGCGTAAACCTCTCTAAAAAGATCAGCGGGGAACGCAGGATCCCTGGCTCCCCGTGTGGATAACAGTGCGAAACCTTATTCGGTTTCGTCGCTGTCCTGCGCCGGCGTTGAAGAGCCCTGCGCGCTGCTGCCATGATGGTAGTTACTACCAGTGCCGCCGCCAGCGTTATTGCTGTGATGAGATACCGGACGGGACGGAACAACAGTAGAAATAGCGTGCTTGTAGACCATCTGACTGACCGTGTTTTTCAACAGAATCACAAACTGATCGAAAGACTCAATCTGACCTTGCAGCTTAATACCATTCACCAAATAAATAGAAACTGGAACACGTTCCCGACGCAATGCGTTCAGGAACGGATCTTGTAAAGATTGCCCCTTAGCCATTCTATCTTTTCCTTATATGCTTGTTTTGTACTTAGAACCTTGCGATTCTGAAAAATTGCGCACGATACGTCTCAATTGTACACATTCAGTGAGCGATATCACCAACAACCTCAATCACTTCGTTTAACGCCTGTTGCGGTTTTTCACTGTCTAACCAGTGAACGCCGTCCCAACCGCGCAACCAGGTGATCTGGCGCTTCGCTAACTGTCTCGTGGCGCAAACACCTCTATAAACCATTTCATCGTATGAAATCTCACCTTCAAGGTACGACCACATCTGGCGGTATCCCACACAACGAATGGAAGGCATGTCCGTATGCAAATCTCCACGGGCAAATAGCGCCCGCACTTCTGCTTCAAAATCTGAAGCTAACATCTGATGAAAACGCTGCTCAATTCGCTGATGGAGCAGTTCACGGCTCGCCGGGGCGATGGCGAACTGATGCACCTGATACGGCAGAGCGTCTCCTGACGTTTGCGTCAGTTCCGTTAAAGTTTTACCCGAAATGAAAAAAACTTCCAGTGCCCGGGAAAGCCTTTGCGGATCATTTGGATGGATCCGTGCTGCGGCAACCGGGTCAATTTCCGCCAGTTGCTGATGCAAAACGTCCCAACCCTGCTCTGCCGCCTGCTGCTCAATTTTCGCTCTTATTTCCGGGTCCGCGGATGGCAGGGGTGACAACCCCTCCAGCAACGCCTTGAAATAGAGCATGGTTCCGCCAACCAACAGCGGTATACGTCCCGCCGCCGTTATCTCGGCCATCTCGGCTAAGGCATCCCGGCGGAAATCCGCTGCGGAGTACGCCTGAGCCGGGTCGAGAATAT
The DNA here is from genome assembly GCF_000568095.1 of Enterobacter sp. DC4. Classification (NCBI taxonomy): domain Bacteria; kingdom Pseudomonadati; phylum Pseudomonadota; class Gammaproteobacteria; order Enterobacterales; family Enterobacteriaceae; genus Enterobacter; species Enterobacter sp. DC4. The sequence continues at coordinate 527,354 of NZ_AZUB01000003.1, forward strand.
CCAGCAAACGGTGCGGTGCCGCACGCAGCTCTTCTGCGTCAGGCTTCGCCGTGCCGATGTCCATCCCCCGGTAGATGAGGGCGGAGTCGACGCTAATCAACTCTACAGGCAAAACTTTACGCAACTCAATGGCGAGCGCCGTTTTGCCGGAGGCCGTTGGGCCCATTAAAAAAATTGCCTTAGGCAGGCTCGCCTTACTTGCGTCAATCATGTTTCAGGGCGTTCATCGCCGTTTGTAAATCAACAGGTTGTAATAACCCACCCGGCGGCGTTTTCACCAGATGCGGACAGAGGCGTTCCACCTCCGCCAGCACGCTAATGGCCTGCGCCATGCTCCACGGCGTGTGTTCGCTTGCCAGATGGCGGGCGATCCACTGCGCGGTGTTGGCGGCATCAAACGCTGTTTGCTGCGCCAGGTAGCCTATCAGTTCAGGAATCAAGTTTTGTAAATTTTGTTGGCGTAAGGGTAAAGGCACTGCACGAATTGTCACATGTTGTGGTTCGAGCACAGTTTCAATACCCATCTGCGCCAGCTGCGACTCGGCGCGCTGCAATACCCTTGTTTCATCAGGGGATATTTTCAGGCGAACCGGAATTAACAACGGCTGCGCGCAGGCGGCATTTTCGCCAGGCGTGAGCTGCACCTGCTTAAGCCAGCGTTCGGCGACCGGCAGTGCCAGAAGCATCAATTTGCCATCACGTTCAAGCAGTGCCATATCCGGCGCGATAATCGTCAACACCCGGCCAAAACTCTGGCTATGGCCGTCCAGAGAAGGCTGAGCGGCCGGAATGTGCTCTTTACGCTCCACGGCTGGCGTTTCCAGCAGCTTGCGGTACAACGCGCCCTGCTGCTTCTGATAGCCAGGCTGGGCATTCGGATAGTTCGCGCCCGTTGGACGCGGCGCGCTACCAGCCGGGGAGTAACGCGGGGCTTCCGGTTCACGCGCGACGACAGGCTCCGCAAAATGGTTGCGCCCTGCCGCCACACGGTTTTCGGGCAGCGGACGCGGTGCAGGAGCGTCGTTCTCCAGCGGCAGCGTTGGCTCTGCCTGCTGCTGCAACACGGTGGCCACGCCCTGATAAATGAAGTCGTGAACCAGACGTGACTGGTGGAACCGCACCTCATGCTTGGCGGGATGGACATTCACATCCACCTGATGGGGGTCGATGTCCAGATAAAGGACGAAAGCAGGCTGCTGATCGGCACCCAGTTTGTCTTCGCAGGCCTGGCGAATCGCGTGATTGATGAGACGGTCGCGCATCATGCGGCCGTTGACGTAGCAATACTGGATCTCCGCAAACGCAGCACTGCTCGCGTTTGGATCGGCAACCCAGCCGCGCAGCGCCAGATCGCCGTGCTGCCACTCAATGGCCAGAGCCTGTTCCAGGAACGGCGTACCGCAGATCGCCCCCAAACGACGCTCTTTCTGTCCACCTTCTGCCACCGCGCGATACTGGCGCATCACCTTGCCGTTGTGGCTGAGGTTGATGGTGACATCGAATCGCGCCAGTGCGATACGCCGGATGATCTCGTCGATATGGCCGAACTCGGTCTTCTCAGTACGCATAAACTTGCGTCGGGCGGGGGTGTTGTAGAAGAGATCTAATACTTCAAGCGTCGTGCCGACAGGGTGTGCTGCGGGTTTAACCGTGACATCCATATCGCGCCCTTCGGCGTAAGCCTGCCAGGCTTCCTGCTGTTCAGCGGTACGGGAGGTCAGCGTTAAGCGCGAAACCGAGCTGATACTGGCCAGCGCTTCACCGCGAAAACCGAGGCTAATAATCGCCTCCAGGTCATCCAGAGAGGCAATTTTACTGGTGGCGTGACGGGCCAGCGCCAGCGCGAGCTCGTCTTTTTTAATGCCACAGCCGTTGTCGCGAATGCGAATAAGCTTCGCGCCACCGCGTTCGATATCAATATCGATGCGGGTTGCGCCCGCATCGAGGCTGTTTTCCACCAGCTCCTTCACCACCGACGCAGGGCGTTCCACCACCTCACCGGCGGCGATTTGGTTCGCGAGCTGCGGCGGTAGAACCTGAATCGGCATGAATTCTCCTTAGTTGGTCGCGGTCATCTCACCCGGCAGCGCTGCGCTGGCCGTCTGGCCAGCACCACTCTGTGGCGCAGACTGCAGCGGATGGGCATCAAAGTATTTACGCAGACCGTTATAAATCGCTTCGGCAATTTGCTGCTGGTAGCTGTCGCTTCCCAGCAGACGCTCTTCACCGTTGTTACTGATAAAGCCCGTCTCGACGAGGATGGACGGAATATCCGGCGAGCGCAGAACGCCGAGGCTGGCATGTTCCGGACGACGCTTATGCAGCACGCCAACGCTTTGCAGCTGGTTCAATACGTTAGTGGCGACATCATACCCGACGCGTTGAGAATGACCGAACTGTAAATCCAGCACCGCCTGGCTGAGGTACGGATCGGACTGGCTGTTCGCCAGCACGTCGCCCGCGCCGCCTAACAGTTCAGACTGCTTCTCATGCTCTTCCAGCCAGTTGGCCATTTCGCTGTTGGCGCGACGGTTCGACAGCACCCAAACCGAGGCGCCGGTGGCGCTACGATTCGGTGCGGCATCCGCATGAATGGAGACCAGGAAATTCGCGTTTTGCTTACGCGCCACATCCGAGCGTCCCATGACGGAGATAAAGTAATCCCCATCGCGGGTCAACACGCCTTTAAACATAGGGTCGTCATTGAGTAGCGAACGCAGTTTACGCGCGATAGCGATCGTCACGTTTTTCTCTCGCGTACCGCCAGGGCCAATCGCCCCCGGATCTTCCCCGCCGTGACCCGCATCAATGGCGATAATCACTTTGTCACCGCTGGCCGTCGCGCGTCGCGCGCTGGCAGCCGGACGCGTCACCGTATTGCTGCTGGTTGCCGCAGTAATGCGATCGTTCTGCGATTTAAACGGATTACGCGCAGGTTCAGAAGGACGCGGCGTATATACCGGTTCTTCCACGCGCTTCGCTACGACCGGCGGCGGTGGAGGCGGTGACGGTGCGTCGGCATTGATGGTAAAGACCACCGTATAGTTCGCCCCATTTTGCTGCTTCACCGCCTTCGTTATGCCCTTTTCGGTCAGATCGACCACCAGGCGTAACGACTGGCTATCCTGCGGTGTTCCCGAACGGATGCTTTTCACCAGGTTGTTACCGCTGAACCGCAGCGGCAGCCCCTGAATCACGCCTGTCTGTTTGATATCCAGCGCCACGCTGTGGCTGTCTGGCTGTGAAAACGCATATTCAGGATCGCCCATAAAGCTGAACGTGATCCGGGCCTGGCTTTCGCCGTTCGATACCTGAATATCTGAGAGGTTTGCCGCCCCGGCCTGCGCGCACAGCAGCACGGTGGCAGCCAACAACCAACCTTTAACGCGATTTATCATCCCGTCATCCCTACGCTTAACCGGCCAGTCGCGCCAGTAAGGAACTGCCTGATGAGGAAACAGCACTGATGCGTGCCTCACGCCCTTGTGCCTGGTAATCTAAGTGAATTTCGACATCCGGGTCAGGCAGCACACCCGCACCTTGTTGCGGCCACTCCACCAGGCAAATGGCGTCGTTGGCAAAATAATCACGGATCCCCATAAATTCCAGCTCCTCAGGATCCGCAAGGCGGTATAAATCGAAGTGGTACACCATGAGATTTTCAAGGGTGTACGGTTCGACCAGCGTGTAGGTTGGGCTTTTGACATTCCCGTTATGCCCTAACGCCTGCAAAAAACCCCGGCTAAAGGTGGTTTTACCCGCACCTAAATCACCATACAGATAAATGACGGTTGCCCCCTGACAGGCCTGCGCCACGCGCTTGCCGAGTTCTAAAGTGGCTTGTTCATCAGGTAAAGGAATCGCTCGATTAGTCATTTTCTACGTCAATCACATCCGGGTTAACAACACGCCGCAGCGTGCAAAAAAGATCGGTGGCCAGCATACCGCGTGTACCGTAACGCGCAGCCAGTTTATCCGCCGCAACGCCGTGAGCCACGCAGCCCGCGCAGGCTGCATCATAAAGGGGAAGTTTCTGTCCAAGCAATGCGCCGATGATGCCGGAAAGCACATCGCCCATGCCGCCGCTCGCCATGCCCGCATTTCCGGCATCAATAATGCCCTGCGTCTCCTCACTGGCGACAACGGTTCCTGCCCCTTTCAAAACAGCAACACCTCCGTAACGTTTTACCAGACGCTGAGCAGAAAGTAAGCGATCGCTTTCAATTTCTGCCACGCTGCAGTTAAGCAGCCGCGCGGCTTCGCCGGGGTGTGGCGTCAGAATGCGATTGTGACGCTTATCCGGGTTTATTGCCAGAAGGTTAAGCGCGTCGGCATCCCACAGCATCGGTTTACGAAAATTCTCGACCTTTTGCAGGGCCTGTTTACCCCATGCCTGTTGCCCAAGCCCGGGACCGATCACCACCACATCCGCCCATTCGAGGCTCTCTTCAAGCGCCTGGGGCGTAAGCTCATGCACCATCAGCTCCGGTCGGGCTGTAACGATCGGCGCAATATTCTCGATGCGAGTGAGTACTCGCACTAATCCGGCACCGCTGCGCAGAGCCGCTTCGCCGGTCATGCGAATCGCACCTGCCGTACCATGGTCGCCGCCAATAATCACCAGCCTGCCGTGATCGCCCTTATGGGAGGTCGGCCGGCGCGGCGGGAGCCACGCTGCAAGCTGCGATGCATCAAAACGCGCGATGCGCATTTCCTGCCCGGCGAGCCAGCTCTCCAGCCCCAGCGCACTGTGTTGCAGCACGCCGACGACATCCCGCGCTTTACCGGTCAGTAACCCCGGCTTGAGGGCGATGAAGGTCACCGTATGTGCAGCCTGAATCACCGCCCCCGGCGTCGCGCCGGTTTGTGCAATCAGGCCAGAGGGAATATCCAGGGCGACTATCGGCGCGGAATGTCTGTTAGCGTGTTCAATGAGTGCGGCAATGTTCTCACGAGGCGCGCTGCGCAGCCCCGTGCCCAGCAGCCCGTCAACAATCAGATCCACCTCTTCCGGCCAGACGATATCAGGCGCATGGATCACACCGCCTGCGTTAAGCCACGCCTCCCGCGCCGCGCCGGCCTCTTCCGGCAGCGGTTTATCACTTTCGAGAGCCAGCAAGGTCACGCGGATACCTGCCGCAACCGCCAAACGGGCGACGACGTAGCCATCGCCGCCGTTGTTGCCGTGACCGCACAGAATCAGCCAGTGGGCGGCCTGCGGGTACGCGCTGCGGGCAACGTTAAACGCCGCCTCACCCGCGCGCAGCATCAGTTCATACAGGGTAATCCCGAGGCTGTCTGCGGCCTCTTTTTCGGCGCGCCGGAGGTCATCCGCATGCCAGATGGAATGTGGTATACTTGCGGGGTTTTTCTTCACCGTATGGTCCGTCATGTCACAGCCCCTCGATCTCAATGAATTAGCGCAAAAAATAAAACAGTGGGGTGCTGAGCTTGGCTTCCAGAAGGTGGGCATTACCGATACCGACCTTTCCGCCAGCGAGCCGAAACTGCAGGCCTGGCTGGACAAACAATACCACGGCGAAATGGATTGGATGGCGCGTCATGGCATGATGCGCGCCCGTCCACACGAGCTTTTGCCGGGCACATTACGCGTCATCAGCGTGCGCATGAACTATCTGCCTGCCAACGCGGCCTTTGCGCGCACGCTAAAAAATCCCTCTTTGGGTTACGTCAGCCGGTACGCCCTGGGACGTGATTACCATAAGCTTTTGCGTAACCGTTTAAAAAAACTCGGGGAAACTATTCAGCAGCACTGTGTTTCGCTGAATTTTAGACCCTTTGTCGATTCTGCGCCTATTCTTGAGCGCCCGATTGCCGAAAAAGCCGGGCTTGGCTGGACAGGTAAGCACTCACTAATCCTCAGCCGCGACGCCGGCTCGTTCTTCTTTCTGGGTGAACTGCTGATTGATTTACCGCTGCCGGTAGACGGCCCGGTAGAGGAAGACTGTGGCCGCTGCGTGGCCTGTATGACCATCTGCCCAACGGGTGCCATCGTCGAGCCTTACACCGTTGATGCCCGTCGCTGTATCTCCTACCTCACTATCGAACTGGAAGGGGCCATTCCAGAGGAGTTCCGACCGCTTATCGGCAACCGCATCTACGGCTGCGACGATTGCCAGCTCATCTGCCCGTGGAACCGCTATTCGCAGCTTACGGACGAAGAGGATTTCAGCCCGCGTAAGGCGCTCCATGCGCCGCCGCTCATCGAGCTGTTCGCCTGGACCGAGGCCTGGTTCCTGAAGGTGACGGAAGGTTCGGCCATTCGCCGTATCGGGCATCTGCGCTGGCTGCGAAATGTGGCCGTCGCGCTGGGTAATGCCCCATGGGATGAAGCGAACGTGCGGGCGCTTGAAAGCCGTAGAGGTGAGCACCCACTTCTTGATGAGCACATAGAATGGGCGATTGCGCAGCAAATTGAGAAACGTAATGCCTGCGTGGTCGAGGTGCAGCTCCCGAAGAAACAGCGTCTGGTGAGGGTGATTGAAAAAGGGCTTCCGCGGGATGCCTGAACTATTCACAGCCTGTGAATAAAATTACAAACTCAAGCGCCATCTGGGCTGGAGAAGAGGTCAAGTGATCTCAATAACATTTTGAAATCAAATTTTATACTGTAAATACAGTGCGTTATGAAGATATTATTCACCCTGCTAAGTTTTAACTCGGTTTCGATTAAGCGCAGTTTCTGTGGATAACTCTGTTCACAAGAGTATTTCAGAGACAACAGAAAACGTCCCCAGCGATGCTTTTCACTGTGGATATTTTAGAGATGAAGAAGAATTTGGAGCGGGAAACGAGACTCGAACTCGCGACCCCGACCTTGGCAAGGTCGTGCTCTACCAACTGAGCTATTCCCGCTTGGGTGGTCCGTGCTGTGGAAGCACTTTCAAATTTTGGAGCGGGAAACGAGACTCGAACTCGCGACCCCGACCTTGGCAAGGTCGTGCTCTACCAACTGAGCTATTCCCGCTTGGGCAGTCTGTGCTGTGGAAGCACTTTCAAATTTTGGAGCGGGAAACGAGACTCGAACTCGCGACCCCGACCTTGGCAAGGTCGTGCTCTACCAACTGAGCTATTCCCGCAAATCTGCACTGCTTTTGTTGCTGTCGTAACGTGTAATTCTCTGTCGTTACGGGAGGCGCATTATACGAGAAATCCTTTTAGCTGCAACCCCCCTTAAAGCGATTTTTTCGAAATTAAGTTCAAATGCTTATTTAATCGGCAAGCTGAACAATTTAACGACAAAAACCCGGCCACGCAAGGCGCCGGATCGCAAAATCACAGCTTAATAAAGTTTTCGCGGTAGTAGGAAAGCTCCGCCACGGACTCTCGGATATCGTCCATCGCCTGGTGCGTCCCCTGCTTTTTAAAGCCGTCGAGGATTTCAGGCTTCCAGCGACGCGCCAGCTCTTTCAACGTGCTGACGTCCAGATAGCGGTAGTGGAAGTAAGACTCCAGCTCCGGCATGTACTTAAACAGGAAACGACGATCCTGGCCGATGCTATTCCCACAGATTGGCGATTTGCCTGCCGGAACCCACTGTTTCAGGAACTCAAGCGTCGCCAGCTCCGCCTCTCGGTCACCCATGGTGCTCGCCTTCACCCGCTCCACCAGACCGCTGCCAGTGTGGGTACGCACGTTCCACTCATCCATCAACGCCAGCTGGTCATCGGACTGATGCACCGCTATCGTTGGCCCTTCCGCCAGGATATTCAGGTTGGCGTCCGTCACCAGGGTTGCAATTTCAATAATGCGATCGCGCTCGGGATCCAGCCCGGTCATTTCGAGATCGATCCAAATCAGGTTGTTTTCATCCGCGCTCATGTTATTTTCCACCCTTCTCGCATAACCGGCAGTAGCAGGTTAACTAGTATTAATTAGAGTGTATCATAGAGGTTTTGCCCCCTACGGGCGACCAGGAGCCAGTGCGATTGAGTAAAAATAAACTCTCCAAAGGGCAGCAGCGCCGCGTGAATGCCAATCACCAGCGCCGTCTTAAAACCACTGCGGAGAAGGTCGATTACGACGACAACCTGTTTGGCGACCCAACGGAAGGCGTAGTCATCAGCCGTTTCGGTATGCACGCTGACGTGGAATCCGCCGATGGTGCGATTCACCGCTGCAACATCCGCCGGACCATTCGTTCTCTGGTGACCGGCGACCGCGTCGTCTGGCGGCCGGGTAAAGAGGCGGCGGAAGGCGTGACGGTAAAAGGCATCGTTGAAGCGGTCCATGAGCGCACGTCCGTATTAACCCGTCCCGATTTCTACGACGGGGTCAAACCGATTGCCGCCAACATTAACCAGATTGTTATCGTATCGGCGATTTTGCCCGAACTGTCGCTCAATATTATCGACCGATATCTCGTCGCCTGCGAAACGCTGCAGGTTGAACCGATTATCGTGCTGAACAAAATCGATCTGCTGGACGACGACGGCATGGCCTTCGTCAATGAGCAGATGGATATCTATCGCAAGATTGGCTACCGCGTTCTGATGGTCTCCAGCTATACCAAAGATGGCCTGAAACCGCTGGAAGAGGCGCTTACCGATCGCATCAGCATCTTTGCGGGCCAGTCCGGCGTGGGCAAATCGAGCCTGCTGAACAACCTGCTTGGCCTTCAGCAAGAGATCCTCACCAACGATGTCTCTGATGTCTCGGGCCTGGGCCAGCACACCACCACCGCGTCACGCCTGTATCACTTCCCGCACGGGGGCGATGTCATCGACTCCCCGGGCGTGCGAGAGTTCGGTTTATGGCACCTGGAGCCGGAACAAATCTTTAACGGATTTGTCGAATTCCATGATTATTTAGGCGCTTGCAAGTACCGCGACTGTAAACACGATAACGACCCAGGCTGCGCTATCCGTGAAGCGGTTGAGAAAGGCGAGATCGCGGAGACCCGCTTCGAGAATTACCACCGTATTCTTGAGAGCATGGATCAGGTAAAAACGCGTAAAAACTTTTCTGATTCTGATAACTGACAACTAAGCTAAGCATCGCTAAAATCGTCCCCTTTTTTCAGGTTCCGGCGGCATAACGCCGGATCAGGAACGACAAAACAATGGCCTGGAGGCTACCTTGTTAAACGCATTTAAACTTTCGCTTCAATACATTCTGCCAAAACTGTGGCTCACTCGCCTGGCGGGCTGGGGCGCAAGCAAACGCGCGGGCTGGCTGACCAAACTGGTCATCGACCTTTTCGTAAAATATTACAAGGTCGATATGAAAGAGGCGCAGAAGCCGGACACCGCCAGCTACCGCACCTTCAACGAATTCTTCGTGCGCCCGCTGCGTGACGACGTGCGCCCGCTGAACACCGACCCTAACGTCCTGGTGATGCCGGCAGACGGCGTCATTAGCCAGTTGGGTAACATCGAAGACGACAAAATCCTGCAGGCGAAGGGCCATAACTACAGCCTGGAAGCGCTGCTGGCGGGTAACTACCTGATGGCGGATCTGTTCCGCAACGGTACCTTTGCCACCACCTATCTGTCACCGCGCGACTACCACCGCGTGCACATGCCGTGTAACGGTATCCTGCGCGAGATGATTTACGTCCCGGGCGACCTGTTCTCCGTGAACCACCTGACCGCGCAGAACGTGCCTAACCTGTTTGCCCGTAACGAGCGCGTCATCTGTCTGTTCGATACTGAATTTGGCCCTATGGCACAGATTCTGGTGGGTGCAACCATCGTAGGCAGCATTGAAACCGTCTGGGCCGGCACCATCACTCCACCGCGTGAAGGCGTGATCAAACGCTGGACCTGGCCTGCCGGTGAAGCGGAAGGCTCTGTGGCCCTGCTGAAAGGTCAGGAAATGGGTCGCTTCAAGCTGGGCTCCACCGTGATCAACCTGTTTGCGCCAGGCAAAGTGAAGCTGGCTGAACAACTCGAAAGCCTGTCGGTCACCAAACTGGGCCAGCCGCTGGCGGTCTCGACAGAAACCTTCGTGACGCCAGAGGCAGAACCTGCTCCGCTGTCACAGGAAGAGATCCAGGCCGAGCACGACGCCAGCCCGCTGGTTGACGACAAAAAAGACGAAGGCTAACAACAGAAGGATCGCTGACGTGCGCCCGATTATCGTTCTACTGATGGCCTGGTGCCTCAGCATGGGGGCGTACGCAGCGACAGCTCCCGACGCCAAACAGATAACCCAGGAACTGGAGCAGGCAAAAGCGGCAAAACCCGCTCAGCCAGAGACCGTCGAGTCGCTCCAGGCTGCCCTGAACGCACTTGAGGAGCGGAAAGGCTCGCTTGAGCGCGCTCAGCAGTATCAGCAGGTTATCGACAACTTCCCCAAACTCTCCCAGACGCTGCGCGCGCAGCTCAATAATCTGCGTGACGAACCGCGCGATGTGCCGGCAGGCATGACCTCCGACGCGCTGAACCAGGAGATCCTGCAGGTCAGCAGCCAGCTTCTGGAAAAGAGCCGCCTTGCTCAGCAGGAGCAGGAGCGAGCGCGTGAAATTGCCGACTCCCTCAGCCAGCTTCCGCAGCAGCAAACCGACGCCCGTCGCCAGCTTAATGAAGTTGAGCGCCGCGTGGGTACGCAAAACGGCAACACGCCACAGGCGCAGGCCCAAAATCTGGGCCTGCAGGCAGAATCGGCTCGCCTGAAGGCCCTTGTCGATGAACTGGAGCTGGCGCAGCTTTCCGCCAATAACCGCCAGGAGCTGTCGCGAATGCGCTCTGAACTCGCTCAGAAGCAAAGCGAGCAGTTGGACGCTTACCTTCAGGCCCTGCGCAATCAGCTCAACAGTCAGCGCCAGCGTGAAGCGGAGCGCGCGCTGGAAAGTACCGAACTGCTGGCAGAAAACAGCGATAACCTGCCTGCCGGCATCGTCCAGCAGTTTAAGGTCAACCGTGAGCTTTCTGCCGCGCTGAATCAGCAGGCGCAGCGTATGGATCTGGTTGCCTCGCAGCAGCGTCAGGCGACCAATCAAACCTTGCAGGTTCGTCAGGCGTTAAACACCCTGCGCGAGCAGTCCCAGTGGCTCGGGTCATCAAACCTGCTGGGCGAAGCGCTGCGCGCCCAGGTCGCGCGCCTGCCGGAAATGCCAAAGCCGCAGCAGTTGGATACCGAGATGGCCCAGCTGCGCGTTCAGCGCCTGCACTTTGAAGATCTTCTCAATAAACAGCCGCAAATCCGCCAGATCCGTCAGGCTGATGGACAGCCGCTGACCAGCGAGCAAAACCGTATTCTGGAAGCCCAGTTGCGTACCCAGCGTGAACTGCTGAACTCTCTGCTGCAGGGCGGGGATACGCTGATTCTGGAGCTGACCAAGCTGAAGGTTTCTAACAGCCAACTGGAAGATGCGCTGAAAGAGGTGAACGAGGCGACGCACCGTTATCTCTTCTGGACGTCCGACGTGCGTCCGATGACCTTCTCGTGGCCGATTGAGATTGTCCAGGACCTGCGCCGCCTGATTTCGCTGGATACCTTCAGCCAGTTGGGACAGGCCAGCGTGATGATGTTCACCAGCAAAGAGACCATTTTCCCGCTGCTGGGGGCGTTGATTCTGGTGGGCTTCAGCATCTACTCGCGCAGACATTTCACCCGTTTCCTCGAGCGTTCCAGCTCCAGGGTCGGGAAAGTCACCCAGGATCACTTCTGGCTGACGTTGCGCACCGTATTCTGGTCGATTCTTGTCGCCTCTCCGCTGCCGGTGTTGTGGATGACGCTGGGGTATGGCCTGCGGGAAGCCTGGCCCTATCCGCTCGCGGTAGCGATTGGCGATGGCGTCACCGCCACGGTGCCGCTGCTGTGGGTGGTGATGATATGCGCCACCTTCGCGCGCCCCAATGGCCTGTTCATCACCCACTTTGGCTGGCCGCGTAATCGCGTTGCGCGCGCCATGCGTTACTACCTGATGAGCATCGGGCTGATTGTGCCGCTGATTATGGCGCTGATCATGTTCGATAATCTCAACGACCGGGAATTCTCAGGCTCGCTGGGCCGCCTCTGCTTTATGCTGATATGCGGGGCGCTGGCCATCGTCACGCTCAGCCTGAAACGCGCGGGTATTCCGCTTTATCTGGATAAATCCGGCAGCGGCGACAACATGTTCAACCGGCTGCTCTGGAACCTGCTGCTTAGCGCGCCGCTGTTTGCAATGCTGGCAGCCGCGGTGGGCTATCTGGCAACCGCGCAGGCGCTTCTGGCGAGGCTGGAAACCTCGGTGGCCATCTGGTTCCTGCTTCTGGTGGTGTACCACGTGATCCGCCGCTGGATGCTGATCCAGCGCCGACGTCTGGCGTTTGACCGTGCCAAGCACCGCCGGGCGGAGATCCTCGCCCAGCGCGCGCGGGGTGAGGAAGAGCCAAACCACGTCAACAGTACGGAAGGCACAACGGAAGCGGACGAGGTCGAGCTGGATCTGGATGCCATCAGCACCCAGTCCCTGCGTCTGGTTCGTTCCATCCTGATGCTGATTGCCCTCCTCTCGGTCATCTTCCTGTGGTCGGAGATCCACTCCGCGTTTGGCTTCCTGGAGAACATCTCGCTGTGGGACGTGACGTCCACGGTGCAGGGTGTTGAAAGCCTGGAGCCGATTACCCTGGGGGCGGTGCTGATTGCCATTCTGGTGCTGATCATCACCACCCAGCTGGTGCGTAACTTCCCGGCGCTGCTGGAGCTGGCGCTGCTGCAGCATCTGGATTTGACGCCGGGTACGGGCTATGCGATTACGACCATTACCAAATATCTGATCATGCTGTTTGGCGGGCTGGTTGGCTTCTCGATGATCGGTATTGAGTGGTCGAAGCTCCAGTGGCTGGTGGCAGCGCTCGGTGTAGGGTTAGGTTTTGGTTTACAGGAGATCTTCGCCAACTTCATCTCTGGCCTGATCATTCTGTTCGAAAAACCGATCCGTATTGGCGATACCGTCACGATCCGCGATCTGACCGGCAGCATCACGAAGATCAACACCCGTGCGACGACGATCAGCGACTGGGATCGGAAAGAGATCATCGTGCCAAACAAGGCGTTTATCACCGAGCAGTTCATCAACTGGTCGCTGTCAGACTCCGTTACCCGTGTGGTGCTGACGGTACCGGCACCATCGGACGCCAACAGCGAAGAGGTCACCCAGATCCTCTACACCGCCGCTGAGCGCTGCTCGCTGGTGATCGACAACCCGGCACCGGAAGTCTTCCTTGTGGATTTACAGCAGGGGATCCAGATTTTCGAGCTGCGTATCTACGCCGCCGAAATGGGACACCGTATGCCGCTGCGCCATGAGATCCACCAGCTGATTCTGGCGGGCTTCCGCGAGCACGGTATTGATATGCCGTTCCCACCGTTCCAGATGCGTCTGGAAAGCCTGGACGGGCGTAAAACAGGAAGAACGCTGACGTCAGCGGCGCGTACGCGCCCGGCGGGCAGTTTATAACGCGTCTCCCCTCCCTTTCGGGAGGGGAATATTCCCGCTACGCCACTTCTGCGACGTACGCCATCGCGCGCCGACGGTAATTCTCATAAATCCCCATCGCCAGCAGCGAGAAGAAGATTGGGCCGCCCACCATCCACAGCGCGCTGTTCCAGTCGTTCGCCTCAATTACCGGCTGGATAATGGTGAAGATGTTCGCAAACGCCACCACCAGCACCACCACCGTGGTGGCCAGCAGCGTTGCCGCGCGGCTTTTAAAAATCACAAACGGACGTTCAAGATCCTGCTTCGCCTTAAAGAACGGGAACGCCAGGGTCAGGAACAGGTACGGCAGCGTCATCGACACGTTCGCCATCAGGGTCAGCTTGTTGTAAAACGCAGACGCCGTATCGCCGCCAAATGACACCAGCAGAATGAACACGCACACCAGCACACACTGCATCCACATGGCGTTAGCAGGCATGCCTGCGGTGTTCAGCTGGGTCATACGCGCAGGCCACAGCGCTTTTGGCGTACCCTGAATAATCGCTTTCAGCGGCGAATAGATCAGCGTGAAGAATGCGCCGGTATAGGCCAGGAACATCGACAGGCCGGTAATACGCGCGAACCAGACCCCCATTACCGATGCCGCCTCGGGACTCAGGTTCATCGCCTGCCCCAGCGTCATCCCCAGGCTTTTCATCAGCACATAGGTGATGTTGCCAAGGTTAGTGGTGTTGTTGCTCAGCACCTGCTGCCAGTTGGTGCTGACGCCCCAGAGAAAAATCGCCAGCGAATAGCCGATGGAAATCACGATGGCGGCAAAAATAATGCCTTTCGCAAAGTTCTTTTCCGGGTTTTCCGTCTTATCAACCAGGCCGCCTACGGCTTCAATACCGCCGTAAGCGAAGATGGCAAACACCACGAAGGAGAGCATGGCGAGCCCGGACTGATAGCCCGGATTCGGCGAGGAGGCAAAGCTAACATCCTGTGCAAAATGACCACCGTTCAGGCACAGGATAGCGATGCTCGCCAGCAGCAGCACCAGGTTCAATCCCATCACCGAGATCCCGCCCACGGCGGTAATCCGGGCAATTTTATTGATACCTTTAGACGCCACCAGCGTTACGACAACCATCCAGCATACCGCCAGAATCCCAACGACCTGCGTGGAGCTCAGCCCGGCCAAAGACCAGACCTGCGTTTTATCGGCACCGAAAAGAAACGTCGAGAACGGCACCCAGACTTTGGCCGCCGTACTCACCATCCAGACGACGTAGGATGAAAACCACATAAACGTGCCGATAAACGCATAGCGCGGCCCGACGCTGTTATTCATCCATGAGTAGATCCCGCCCTCTTCTTTCCGGTAAGCCGAGCCCATCTCCGCCATCATCAGCGCAAACGGGATAAAGAAGAACAGAGCAGAAACGATATAAAACGGCGTCGCGCTGTAGCCCATCAGATAGAACGCTGACGGGCTGTTGGCAAAGCCAAAGACTGAGGTAAATATCATCAGGATGAGCCCGGTGAGGGTCATCTTTTTGAGTGACTGGGACATAGAACCATCCGAAAAGGAATTAAACTGCGCGGATGGTAGCAGAAGACCAGACAGATATTGTGGCTATACGGGGCAAATTAAGAAAAAGACCCGTGTATAGGGAATGTGGCAGTTTTTAATGTTGTCGTGCTGAAATGGAAAGGTTAATTGACAGGAATGGTAGGCCGGGTAAGCGCAGCGCCACCCGGCATTTTATTAGGCGCGATCGACCGTAAAGGCAATCACATCGCCAAGCTGCTCTGCGCCCAGGGCCAGCATGACCAGACGGTCAACACCCAGCGCCACGCCGGAGCAATCCGGCAGACCTGCTTTTAGTGCTTCAAGCAGATTAACATCAATAGGCTGCTGCGGCAGACCGCGCGCGGCGCGCTTGCGGTTATCCTGCTCGAAGCGCTGCGCCTGCTCGCGAGCGTCGGTCAGTTCGTGGAAGCCGTTCGCCAGCTCAATACCTTTGTAATAGACCTCAAAACGCTCTGCGACACGATGATCTTCGGTACTGATCTGCGCCAGTGAGGCCTGGCTTGCCGGGAAGTGATAAACAAACGTCGGACGATCTTTGCCAATCTGCGGTTCAACGCCGAAGGTGAACAGCAGCTGCAGCAGCGTGTCGCGATCCTCTTCGGTATCCGCCACGTTGCTCAGATCCAGTTTTGCCGCCACTTCGCGCAGCTGGGTTTTGTCCGCCGACAGCGGATCGATTTCCAGATGGCGCTGGAAGGCCTGCTGATAGGAAAGGGTTTCGGCTTCCGAGCAGTCCAGGACCTGCTGCAGCAGATCGTCCACCTCATTCATCAGGCGGTACATATCATAATGCGGGCGGTACCACTCCAGCATGGTGAATTCCGGGTTGTGGTGACGACCCATCTCTTCATTACGGAAACTGCGGCACAGCTGATACACCGGACCACACCCCGCTGCCAGCAGGCGTTTCATGTGGTATTCCGGGCTGGTCATCAGATACAAATTCATGCCCTGAGAGTGGCCGGGGCCAACAAAACGGGTTTCAAACGGGACCAGATGAATATCCGTTACCGTTGCCTGACTCATGCACGGGGTTTCCACCTCCAGGACGCCGCGGTCGGCAAAGAAACGGCGGATTTCCGCCATAATTGCAGCGCGTTTTAACAGATTAGGGATGGATGCGCTCGGCTGCCAGGTGGCCGTTTCGCTCATGAGTTGTTCTCCGATTTCAGACAAGGGCACGAAGTCTACTCGTTAGCCGGGGCAGAGACAAATTTTGTGCAGTAAAAAAGCGCATTTCATTTAGGTGAACAATTGCGTGACGTATTTCATCAATCTTCATGATAAATCGTCTGACAGAACAGCAAAAAAATCGAACACGTCAAATTTCCCTGACATCTACACGGTTATACTGTTTTACCCATAAAGGAGCAGTGGAAACGCTTTCGCAATCGTCCTTTTGGACGGGTGAACTACCTTTAGTTTGTCGCGTTGCGAAATAACAAAAATCTGGAGGAATGTCGTGCAAACTTTTCAAGCCGATCTTGCCGTAATAGGCGCAGGCGGGGCTGGATTACGTGCTGCGATTGCTGCAGCACAAGCTAATCCCAACGCTAAAATCGCATTGATTTCAAAAGTCTATCCAATGCGTAGTCACACAGTGGCAGCAGAAGGAGGGTCCGCCGCCGTTGCGCAGGATCATGACAGCTTTGAATACCATTTCCACGACACGGTTGCAGGGGGCGACTGGCTTTGCGAACAGGATGTCGTTGACTACTTTGTGCACCATTGTCCAACGGAGATGACCCAGCTTGAACAGTGGGGATGTCCATGGAGCCGCCGTCCGGACGGCAGCGTCAATGTTCGCCGCTTCGGCGGCATGAAGATCGAACGCACCTGGTTCGCCGCCGATAAGACCGGCTTCCATATGCTGCACACCCTGTTCCAGACCTCCCTTCAGTTCCCACAAATCCAGCGCTTCGATGAACATTTCGTCCTCGACATTCTGGTGGATGATGGACAGGCGCGCGGCCTGGTGGCGATGAACATGATGGAAGGCACGCTCGTCCAGATCCGCGCCAACGCGGTAGTAATGGCGACGGGCGGTGCGGGCCGCGTTTATCGTTATAACACCAACGGCGGCATCGTTACCGGCGACGGTATGGGCATGGCGCTCAGCCACGGCGTGCCGCTGCGCGATATGGAATTCGTGCAGTATCACCCAACCGGCCTGCCGGGCTCCGGCATTCTGATGACGGAAGGCTGCCGCGGTGAAGGCGGTATTCTGGTCAATAAAAACGGCTATCGCTATCTGCAGGATTACGGCATGGGCCCGGAAACCCCGCTCGGCGAGCCGAAGAACAAATACATGGAGCTCGGCCCGCGTGACAAAGTCTCTCAGGCTTTCTGGCACGAGTGGCGCAAAGGCAACACCATCTCCACGCCGCGCGGCGATGTGGTCTATCTCGACCTGCGTCATCTGGGCGAGAAGAAACTGCTGGAACGTCTGCCGTTCATCTGCGAACTGGCGAAAGCCTACGTTGGCGTGGATCCGGTTAAAGAGCCGATCCCGGTGCGTCCAACCGCGCACTACACCATGGGCGGTATCGAAACCGATCAGCAGTGCGAAACCCGCATTAAAGGGCTGTTCGCCGTCGGCGAATGTTCTTCCGTTGGCCTGCACGGCGCTAACCGTCTCGGGTCTAACTCGCTGGCAGAGCTGGTTGTCTTTGGCCGCATGGCGGGCGAGCGCGCAATGGAGCGGGCGGCAACCGCAGGTGAAGCCAACGGTGCCGCGCTGGATGCGCAGGTCGCAGACGTTGAAAAACGCCTGAAAGATCTGGTGAACCAGGAGGGTAACGAGAACTGGTCTAAGATCCGCGACGAGATGGGCCTGTCGATGGAAGAAGGCTGCGGTATCTACCGTACCCCTGAGCTGATGCAAAAAACCGTCGACAAGCTGGCGGAACTGCAGGAGCGCTTCAAGCGCGTGCGCATCACCGACACCTCCAGCGTATTCAACACCGACCTGCTCTACACCATCGAGCTGGGCCACGGTCTGAACGTCGCGGAATGTATGGCGCACTCTGCGCTGGCGCGCAAAGAGTCGCGTGGGGCCCACCAGCGTCTGGACGAAGGCTGTACCGAACGTGACGACGTCAATTTCCTGAAACACACTCTCGCCTGGCGCGATGCGGATGGCACCACGCGTCTGGACTACAGCGACGTGAAAATCACCACGCTGCCGCCGGCAAAACGCGTGTACGGTGCAGAAGCAGAAGCCGCCGAGAAGAAGGAGAAGGCGAATGGCTGAGATGCAAAAAATGAAAGTTGAAGTGGTGCGCTACAATCCGGAAGTGGACGCCGCACCGCACAGCGCTTTCTATGAAGTGCCTTATGACGAGCAAACCTCCCTGCTGGACGCGCTCGGCTATATCAAAGACAACCTGGCGCCAGACCTGAGCTACCGCTGGTCCTGCCGCATGGCGATCTGCGGCTCCTGCGGCATGATGGTCAACAAGGTGCCGAAGCTGGCCTGTAAGACCTTCCTGCGCGAGTACACCAAAGGCATTAAGGTCGAAGCGCTGGGCAACTTCCCGATTGAACGCGATCTGGTGGTCGATATGACCCACTTTATCGAAAGCCTGGAAGCCATTAAGCCGTACATCATTGGTAACCCGCGCACGCCGGATCAGGGGCCAAACACCCAGACCCCGGCGCAGATGGCGAAATATCATCAGTTCTCCGGCTGCATCAACTGCGGTCTTTGCTACGCCGCCTGTCCACAGTTTGGCCTGAACAAGGAGTTCATCGGCCCGGCCGCCATTACCCTGGCGCACCGCTATAACGAGGACAGCCGCGACCACGGTAAAAAAGAACGTATGGCGCAGCTTAACAGCCAGAACGGCGTCTGGAGCTGTACCTTTGTGGGCTACTGCTCCGAAGTCTGTCCGAAGCACGTCGACCCGGCCGCCGCTATTCAGCAGGGTAAAGTGGAAAGCTCGAAAGACTTTCTTATCGCAACCCTGAAACCACGCTAAGGAGTGCATGATGACGACTAAACGCAAAGCCTATGTGCGGCCAATGCCGTCCACCTGGTGGAAAAACCTGCCGTTTTATCGCTTCTATATGCTGCGTGAAGGCACGGCGGTACCGGCGGTCTGGTTCAGCCTTGAGTTGATGTACGGCGTTTTTGCCCTCAAGCACGGTCCGGAAACCTGGGCCAACTTTGTCGGTTTTCTGCAAAACCCGATCATCGTTGTGCTGAACCTGATCGTGCTCGCGGCCGCGCTGCTTCATACCAAAACGTGGTTTGAACTGGCGCCAAAAGCGGCGAACATCATCGTTAAAGACGAAAAAATGGGGCCAGAGCCGGTGATTAAAGGGCTCTGGGCGGTGACGATTCTGGTCACTGTGGTCATTCTGTTTGTCGCACTGTTCTGGTAAGGAGACACCTGTGATCAATCCAAATCCAAAACGTTCTGACGAGCCGGTCTTCTGGGCCCTGTTTGGCGCAGGCGGCATGTGGAGCGCCATCATCGCCCCCGTCATCATCCTGCTGATCGGCATTATGCTGCCGCTGGGGCTGTTCCCGGGCGATGCGCTGAGCTACGAGCGCGTACTGGCGTTCGCGGGCAGCTTTATCGGTCGCGTGTTCATCTTCCTGATGATCGTCCTGCCGCTGTGGTGTGGTCTGCACCGTATTCACCATGCGATGCATGACCTGAAAATCCATGTCCCGAGCGGGAAATGGGTGTTCTACGGTCTGGCGACCATCCTGACCGTGGTGACGCTGATTGCCGTGGTCACCATCTGACGCTTCAGGCCCGCCATCCGGCGGGCCTTTTATTTCTGCATCTTCCCCACCAGCCACTGGGCAAACTCGCGCATTGCGGGCGTTTCTGTCCGTGACTGTAGTCTTGTCAGCCAGTAGCTGCCGAGGTCAATCTGCGTTGCAAACGGCTGCACGATGCGCTCGCTGCTGAGTAAATGGGTAAACATGTCGACAGGCGCAATGGCAATCCCGACGCCTGCCTGAGCCGCTTCCAGCATGGTCACGGACGAGTCAAACACCATCACCCGGTGCGTCGGCGAGGGAGGATGTTCACCCGCTGCCTGCATCCACGCAGCCCACTCGTCGCGTCGGTAGGAGCGAAGCAGGGTAAACTTCAGGATATCTGCCGGGCTTTTCAGGCAAGAGGCAATATCGGGTGTACAGAGCGCAGACAGCGGCGCGGCGCAAAGAAATTCAGCATCGGTTCCATGCCACGCACCGCCACCGTAGCGAATGGTGTAATCAAGTCCTTCAGCCGCCGGATCGACGCGATTGTTATGGGTGGAAAGCTGAAGATCAATATGCGGATAGCAGCGGCGAAAGTCCGCGAGCTCTGAGAATAAAACACCCGTGGCAAAGGTCCCTACCACACCTATTTTGAGCTTCTCCTGAGCGCGCTGGCTGGCAAAGCGATCCAGCATCCCGGCAATACGATCGAACGAGTCATTCAGCACCGGCAGCAAATTCTCGCCTTCGGTGGTTAACATCAGCCCGCGCGAAACGCGGACAAACAGCTGGCAATTAAGGTGCTGCTCCAGCGCCTTTACGTGCTGGCTAATCGCGGAATGGGTGACGTTCAGCTCGATAGCGGCATGCGTAAAACTGAGGTGCCTGGCAGCAGCTTCAAACGCCCGCAGGGAATTAAGAGGAAGATAGCTGCGCGTCATAGTCTCGTCCGTTAGAAAAATTAACAGCTAATGCTAAATTTAACCGTTTGTCAGCCATAGTCAAATCCAACAGACTACAGCGGTCTGACGGGCCCGGACACTCCCTTGAACCGCTATTACGGAAGATAACTGATGATGAAAAAATCCCTAAGCTGTGCCCTGCTGCTCAGCACCTCCTGCTCGGTATTGGCTGCACCGATGTCAGAAAAACAGCTGGCTGAGGTGGTGGAACGTACCGTTACGCCGTTGATGAAAGCGCAGGCCATCCCGGGTATGGCGGTGGCGGTGATTTATCAGGGTCAGCCGCACTACTTTACCTTCGGTAAAGCCGATGTTGCGGCAAACAAACCTGTCACCCCACAAACCTTGTTCGAACTGGGCTCTATAAGTAAAACCTTCACCGGCGTACTGGGTGGCGATGCCATTGCTCGCGGTGAGATATCGCTCGGCGATCCGGTGACAAAGTACTGGCCTGAGCTGACGGGCAAGCAGTGGCAGGGGGTTCGCATGCTGGATTTGGCAACCTATACCGCAGGCGGTCTGCCGTTGCAGGTGCCGGATGAGGTCACGGATACCGCCTCCCTGCTGCGCTTTTATCAAAACTGGCAGCCGAAGTGGAAGCCGGGCACCACGCGTCTTTATGCCAATACCAGCATTGGTCTTTTTGGCGCGCTTGCGGTCAAACCTTCCGGCATGAGCTATGAGCAGGCCATAACGGCGCGGGTCTTTAAGCCGCTCAAGCTGGACCATACGTGGATTAACGTTCCGAAAGCGGAAGAGGCGCATTACGCCTGGGGATACCGTGACGGTAAAGCGGTCCACGTTTCGCCAGGCATGCTCGACGCGGAAGCCTATGGTGTAAAAACTAACGTGAAGGATATGGCGAGCTGGGTGATGGTGAACATGAAGCCTGACTCCCTTCAGGATACTTCACTCAGGCAAGGCATTGCCCTGGCGCAGTCTCGCTACTGGCGCGTGGGGGCCATGTATCAGGGGTTAGGCTGGGAAATGCTTAACTGGCCGGTCGATGCCAAAACCGTAGTTGAAGGTAGCGACAATAAGGTGGCGCTGGCACCGTTGCCTGCGAGAGAAGTAAATCCTCCGGCACCGCCGGTTAAGGCCTCCTGGGTCCATAAAACAGGCTCTACCGGCGGATTTGGCAGCTACGTGGCCTTTATACCTGAAAAGCAGCTCGGCATTGTGATGCTGGCAAATAAAAGCTATCCGAACCCTGCACGCGTTGATGCGGCATACCGCATCCTCGACGCGCTGCAGTAAAACATTGCCGGGTGGCGGCTTCGCCTTACCCGGCCTACAAAATCCACGGTGTGACGCCGTACAAAAACCACATTTTCCTTGCCGTCATCTACACTTAACAAAAAACAGTAAGGAAACTCCTATGCGCATTTTGCCTGTTATCGCCGCGGTGACAGCCGCGTTTTTAGTGGTTGCCTGCAGTTCCCCTACCCCACCGCCTGGCGTTACCGTCGTCACGCCTTTTGATGCACAACGCTTCCTTGGAATATGGTATGAAATCGCTCGCCTCGACCACCGGTTTGAGCAGGGCTTAGAGAAGGTCACTGCGAATTACAGCCCGATGGATGATGGCGGTATTCAGGTGATCAACCGGGGCTATAACCCCGACCGGGAGATGTGGCAACAGTCGATTGGGAAAGCGTACTTCACGGGCGACCCGCGGCGGGCCGCGCTTAAAGTCTCGTTCTTTGGCCCGTTTTATGGCGGCTATAACGTGATCGCGCTCGACAGAGAGTACCGTCACGCGCTGGTCTGCGGGCCGGATCGCGACTATCTATGGATACTTTCCCGCACGCCAACACTTTCACCAGAAATGAAGCAGCAGATGCTGGACGTCGCGACCCGGCAAGGGTTTGATGTGTCAAAACTTATCTGGGTGAAACAACCCCATTAATGGGTGCTGAGCTTCAGCCCAACGATCCCGGCCACAATCAAGGCGAGGCTGGCGATACGCGCCAGACTCGCTGACTCTCCCAGCAGCAAAATGCCGGTGATAGCGGCACCCACCGCGCCAATACCCGTCCAGACGGCATAAGCCGTTCCCACAGGCAGAGAGCGCATCGCCCAGGATAACAGAACGATACTGACTATCATGGCGGTAACGGTAATGACGCTGGGCGTCAGGCGGGTAAATCCGTGGGTGTACTTGAGACCAATCGCCCATACCACTTCGAGCAGGCCAGCAATAAAAAGAATGATCCAGGACATGTCAGGCTCCTTAACTTAATACAAGTTGGGGCCGTCCCCGGTGAAAGAAACGCTTACGGGTCGTCCCGTAAGGCAGAGATTACGCCACCTATTGTGGTTAGCGTGCTATTTTTTTTCAATCATTTTTTGCTGAACACGTTAAGGCAAGAAATAGCCGCAGTATGGCGCGGAGTTCCGGCTTTTAGCACTCATCCGACTTCTCTATGATGATGTGCTTTCTGATGGCAGGAAGCCAAACCACTAGCCGACTGCGAATAAAATATGTTCAAAATTCTTTTGATTGACCGTTGTCACTTCACCCGCACGGGGTTTGAAGCATGGCTCAATCATTCCGGTTTGTTCCCGGGACACTACGTTGTGACCGGGCTGAATAATCTGTTTCTTGCCAGAGAACACATTCTGCAATGGAAACCTACGCTGGTTATTGCTGACCTGTACGGCTTCAGGCAGGACATTCACCATTTTCAGCAGCTCTCGTCCCTGCTTAACGCCAGTGAACGATTACCGTTTATTTTGCTGCAATCGGGAGAGGACAGCGGCATGACAGACTGGCTCGGACAGTTCCCGGTGTGGTCGTCATTATTGAAAAACGCCAGCCTCGAAGAAGTGGCGACGGTTATCAACGACGCATTGATCTCACGCTCATGCGCAGAAAGGCCAGCGGCGGCCGCCCCCTTGCTGACCCGGCAGGAAGAGAAGGTGCTGACATTGTGGATGGACGGCGCGAGCAATCAAAAAATTGCCGCTCACCTGAGTATCAACGGAAAAACGGTCTATACCTATAAACGCAATATCCGCATGAAATTGCATATGGATACGCGTTTTTCTCCGTTTTTATCCCTGCAGGAATCGGAAAGCTGACGGTACGAAACCCGGCTGGTCCCGTACCGTTTATTCATTACTGCTGAGCTTTTGTTGCTGCACCAGAGATTGCGCTACCACCTTCAGAAATATCCTGACCGACGCCACGCGTGGTATTACAGGCCGTTAACACTGAAGAAAGTACCAGGACTGAAAAGATCGCTGCAATTGTCTTCTTAACCATAATATCTTCCTTTTATAGCCAAAGTTGTTTTGTGTATAGCAACTTAAGAATAGACAAGATCCCGCCGGTTGACGGAAAAGGACGCATTTTTAGGAAAATTAGACGAACTTAGCTGGCGGCGTGAGAAATGATATGACCGAGATCCTGGATGTCTTGTCCCATTCCACGCGTGGTGTTACAGCCGGAAAGCAATGCGCTGGAAAGCGCTAACAGAAGCAGAATTTTAACGGTACGTTTCATCATCCCTGCCTGCAAGAATCAGGCGCAGCGGGCGCTGCGCCTTCAATCATACGTAAATTACTTCACGCGGGACACGTATTCGCCGGAGCGGGTATCCACTTTGATCACTTCGCCAGTCTGTACGAACAGTGGCACTTTAACCACGGCGCCGGTAGACAGTTTGGCTGGTTTACCGCCGGTACCTGCGGTATCACCTTTCAGACCTGGATCGGTTTCAACGATTTCCAGTTCTACGAAGTTTGGTGGGGTCACAGCGATAGGCTGGCCGTTCCACAGGGTCACGATGCACTCAGCCTGATCCAGCAGCCATTTAGCGCTGTCACCTACCGCTTTCTCATCAGCAGAAAGCTGTTCGAAAGTGGAGTTGTTCATGAAATGATAGAACTCACCGTCGTTGTACAGATAGGTCAGGTTCATATCAACAACATCAGCGCCTTCAGCGGAGTCAGTAGACTTGAAGGTTTTCTCAACACGGGTACCGGTCAGCAGACGGCGCAGCTTAACGCGTGCGAATGCCTGGCCTTTACCTGGTTTAACGAATTCGCTGGCTTCAACCGCGTACGGTTCGCCGTCCATCATGATTTTAAGACCAGCACGAAAATCGTTGCTATAGTACGTTGCCATAAGGCCCTCTAAATTTGTTAACTGGTAGCTAAGCCACAAAATGGCGCATATTGTAACCCTAAACACCCCGTCCAGAGAAGATTGGTTATCGCAACTTGCCGATGTAATCACCAGTCCTGATGAATTGCTGCGTCTTTTAGACCTCGATCAGCACCTAGAGTTGCTTGCAGGCCGCGAGGCAAAGCGCCTGTTCGCCCTGCGCGTTCCCCGCGCGTTTGTGGCGCGGATGGAGAAAGGCAATCCCGACGATCCGCTATTAAAACAAACGCTTACTTCGCAGGATGAGTTTGTCACCGCGCCGGGTTATAGCACCGATCCGCTGGAAGAGCAGAACAGCGTGGTGCCCGGTTTACTGCACAAGTATCTCAACCGCGCCCTGCTGCTGGTAAAAGGCGGCTGTGCGGTAAATTGTCGTTATTGCTTCCGTCGGCACTTCCCTTATGCCGAAAACCAGGGCAATAAACGTAACTGGCAGGTCGCGCTGGACTATATCGCCGCCCATCCGGAGCTGGATGAGATTATTTTTTCCGGCGGCGACCCGCTGATGGCAAAAGATCATGAGCTGGACTGGCTGCTGACTCAGCTTGAAGCCATCCCGCACATTAAGCGCCTGCGCATTCACAGCCGTTTACCGATTGTTATTCCGGCACGTATCACGGACGGCCTGGTGTCACGCCTGGAGCAGTCCCGATTGCAGGTGCTGCTGGTGAACCATATTAACCACGCGAACGAAATTGACGATGCGTTTCGCGCGGCGATGGCGCGACTGCGCAAAGCGGGCGTGACGCTGCTGAACCAGAGCGTGCTGCTGCGCGGCGTCAATGACAGCGCCCGCGTGCTGGCCGATCTGAGCAATGCCCTGTTTGATGCGGGCGTGATGCCCTATTACCTGCACGTGCTGGATCGCGTTCAGGGCGCGGCCCATTTCATGGTGACGGACGAAAAAGCCCGGCAGATTATGCGCGAACTGTTAACGCTGGTTTCAGGCTATATGGTGCCGAAGCTGGCACGCGAGATTGGCGGAGAGCCGAGCAAGACGCCGCTGGATTTGCAGCTGCGGCAGCACTAAAAAGGCAGGTGGCGCTACGCTTACCTGCCCTACGGGGTCCGGGCGCAGCGCCATCAGCAAGTTAACTCAGTTTGGGCACTTGTAGACCTGGCCGCTCATCTGGCTGGCGGTCGGCACGAAGCTGGACAGCATACTCTGCGTTGGGCTGCTTACGCCGTAAATCACGTTGCCACCCATTGCCGCAGCCTGGTTACGCAGGGCATTCGCCGCACCGCGCATAGAGCCACCTTCTTCGCCATGCTGACCAGACATCCAGTTGCTTTGCTCACCGGTTGCCGTGCCTAACAGCTGGCATTCACTGCCAGGCTTATCTTCCACAAAGCGAACGCCCTGGCCCGCTGCCGACAGCTCATTGCTGGAGCTACAACCCGCCAGCAGCAATGCTGCCCCTACAATCCCTGCACAGACTTTTACGCGCATGTTATTCCTCGTTTTCAATAAGCTGGACAGTAGTTGTCCGTGTGTAAATCTTATACCTAAAAGATGGCCAAAAGAAAAACCCCCGAGCATTTCTGCCCGGGGGTTTTTCACATTCTACGACGTAGAGCGCACGATTACATCATGCCGCCCATTCCGCCCATGCCGCCCATGCCAGCAGCACCTAAGTCAGGCGCATCGCCTTTTGGCAGGTCGGTCACCATGCACTCGGTGGTGATCATCAGACCAGCAACAGAGGCCGCATACTGCAGAGCAGAACGGGTTACCTTAGTTGGGTCCAGGATACCGAAGTCGATCATGTTGCCGTATTCTTCGGTTGCAGCGTTGTAACCGTAGTTACCTTCGCCCGCTTTAACGTTGTTCGCCACAACAGATGGCTCTTCACCGGCGTTGGACACGATCTGACGCAGAGGCGCTTCCATTGCGCGCAGCGCAACTTTGATACCCACGTTCTGATCTTCGTTCTGAGCGGTCAGGCCAGCCAGTTTAGCGGCCACGCGCACCAGCGCAACACCACCACCCGCAACCACGCCTTCTTCTACCGCAGCACGGGTCGCGTGCAGGGCATCGTCAACACGTGCTTTTTTCTCTTTCATTTCAACTTCGGTCGCCGCACCGACTTTAATTACCGCAACGCCGCCAGCCAGTTTCGCTACGCGCTCCTGCAGTTTTTCACGGTCGTAATCGGAAGTCGCTTCTTCGATCTGCTTACGGATCTGACCAACGCGGCCCTGAATAGCAGCTTCTTCACCCACGCCATCGATGATGGTGGTGGTGTCTTTGTTGATCACAACGCGTTTCGCCTGGCCCAGGTCTTCCAGGGTCGCTTTTTCCAGCTCCATACCGATCTCTTCAGAGATCACGGTACCGCCGGTCAGGGTAGCGATATCCTGCAGCATCGCTTTACGGCGATCGCCGAAGCCAGGTGCTTTAACCGCAGCGACTTTCACGATGCCGCGCATGGTGTTAACCACCAGAGTTGCCAGCGCTTCGCCTTCAACGTCTTCAGCGATGATAACCAGCGGTTTGCCTGCTTTAGCAACGGCTTCCAGCACTGGCAGCATTTCGCGGATGTTGGAGATTTTCTTGTCAGCCAGCAGGATGAACGGGCTTTCCAGCTCAACAGCGCCAGTCTCTGGCTTGTTGATGAAGTATGGGGACAGGTAACCGCGGTCGAACTGCATACCTTCAACCACGTCCAGTTCGTCTTCCAGACCGGTACCGTCTTCAACGGTGATCACGCCTTCTTTACCGACTTTATCCATCGCTTCTGCGATCAGTTTACCTACGGTTTCGTCGGAGTTAGCGGAGATGGTACCAACCTGAGCAATGGCTTTAGAGTCAGAGCACGGTACGGACAGCGCTTTCAGTTCTTCAACAGCGGAGGCGACAGCTTTGTCGATACCACGTTTCAGATCCATTGGGTTCATGCCCGCAGCAACGGCTTTCAGACCTTCAGTGATGATAGCCTGCGCCAGAACGGTCGCGGTGGTGGTACCGTCGCCTGCAGCGTCGTTCGCTTTAGAGGCAACTTCTTTCACCATCTGCGCGCCCATGTTTTCGAACTTGTCTTCCAGCTCGATTTCACGTGCTACAGAAACACCATCTTTGGTGATGGTTGGCGCGCCGAAGGATTTATCCAGCACTACGTTACGGCCTTTCGGGCCCAGGGTCACTTTAACTGCATCTGCCAGTACGTTTACGCCGCGGAGCATTTTTACACGAGCGTCGTTACCGAATTTTACGTCTTTAGCTGCCATGTTCTTATTTCCTCAAATTCTCGTGCGTAAATTACGCTTCAACAATTGCCAGAATGTCGCTCTCGGACATGATCAACACTTCTTCATTGTCGATCTTCTCGGATTTCACGCCGTAGCCATCGTTGAAAATTACGATGTCACCAACTTTAACGTCCAGCGGCTGCACAGTTCCGTTTTCCAGGATGCGGCCCTTACCGACAGCGATGATTTCGCCACGCGTTGATTTGGCTGCTGCAGAACCGGTCAGAACGATGCCGCCAGCAGACTTGGTTTCAACTTCTTTACGTTTGACGATCACACGATCATGTAACGGACGAATACTCATTGATAGCTCTCCTTTGAGAAAGTCATTATCAGTTATGGATGACGCCGGCCCGCAAGCGGTTTTCCGACTAGTGCCCTGAGAGATGGGGATAGCTTTTTACCCCTTCAAGGGGGAGTTGAAAAAAAAATTTGCGAAAGTGTTACCATCGCCTCTCTTTTGGTACTGGCAGGGCGATGTCAATGAGTGGACTCAAGCAGGAGTTAGGGCTGGCGCAGGGCGTTGGGCTGCTCTCAACCTCCTTGTTAGGTACGGGCGTGTTTGCCGTGCCCGCACTGGCGGCGCTGGTCGCGGGAAATAATAGCCTGTGGGCGTGGCCTGCGCTGATTGTACTGGTTTTCCCGATAGCCATTGTGTTTGCCATCCTGGGGCGGCATTTCCCCAGCGCGGGCGGCGTGGCACACTTTGTCGGCCTGGCCTTTGGGCCGCGGCTGCAGCGTGTCACCGGCTGGCTGTTTCTCTCCGTCATTCCGGTTGGCCTTCCTGCGGCATTGCATATTGCGACCGGCTTTGGTCAGGCGCTGTTTGGCTGGCATAACGAGCAGTTATTGCTGGCCGAGTTGGGCACGCTGGCTATCGTCTGGTGGGTGGGCTCTCGCGGAGCCCGCTCCAGCGCCAACCTGCAGACGCTGGTTGCGGTGCTGATTGTCGCGCTCATTGCCGCTATCTGGTGGGCGGGCGATATCACGATCAAGGAAATTCCCTTCCCGGCAGTGACAGACGTCGATCATTCACAGCTTTTCGCCGCGCTCTCCGTCATGTTCTGGTGTTTTGTGGGTCTGGAAGCCTTTGCCCATCTTGCCTCTGAATTTAAGCAGCCTGAGCGCGATTTCCCCCGGGCGCTGATGATAGGCCTGTTGCTGGCAGGCACGGTCTACTGGGCGTGTACCGTGCTGGTGTTGCACTTCCACGCGTTCGGCGCGGATCTCGCCGCCGCGGCATCGCTGCCGGGTATCGTGGTTAATCTGTTTGGTGTGAAGGCGCTGTGGATCGCCTGCGTCATCGGCTATCTGGCCTGTTTTGCCAGCCTGAATATTTATATCCAGAGCTTTGCCCGGCTGGTGTGGTCGCAGGCGCTCGACAAAACTGAGAATCGCCTCGCTCGCCTGTCTAAACGCCAGCTTCCGCTGAATGCCCTGAATGCCGTGCTGGGCTGCTGCGTGTTGAGCACGCTGTGTATTTACGCACTGAAGATCAATCTGGACGCGCTGATCGTCTACGCCAACGGTATTTTTATTATGATCTACCTGCTGTGCATGCTGGCGGGATGTCGTTTGCTGCAAGGTCGCTATAAAACACTGGCGGTCATCGGGGGTGGGCTTTGCCTGCTGTTGCTGGCGATGGTGGGATGGAAGAGTCTGTACGCGATTGTCATGCTGGCAGGACTGTGGCTGTTTTTACCGAAGCGCGATGCGCACCAGTAGCGCCCGGTAAGCGAAGCGCCACCGGGCAAATCTATCACCGATCGTCTTTATGGTCTAAACGGTCGTGCTGTTCATCTTTACGCTGATATTCCCCTTCAAAGGTATCGCCTGGCCCGGTGCTGAACCCACCGCCGGGCATACGGCTAAAGCGCAGATGCGGCAGCAGCTTCATGGTCAGGTGCTTTTGCACCGGCGGCAGAAGCAGCAGAAGGCCGAGGAAGTCGGTGAAGAACCCCGGCAGGATCAGCAGCAGCCCCGCAATAATCAGCGATACGCTTTTGATCATCTCCGCTGCCGGGCTTTCGCCTGCGGCCATCTTCTCCTGCATTAACAGGAAATTTTTGAAACCCTGATTACGCACCAGCGACATGCCGATGACGGAGGTGAAAATCACCAGAATCAGCGTCAGCAGGACGCCCAGCACATGGGCAACCTGGATAAAAATGGAAATCTCAATGTAAACATAGAGAAAGAAAGCAATAAACGGTATCCAGCGCACTGGCATCTCCTGTGTGGCAAGGGCCGACGGGCCCCTGTCTGAATGTGTTCGCGACGCGCGTTTGTATGAGATGGTGACGGTTAGCGAAAATTCAATCAGTTTGCACGGATATTTTTTTTGGAAATATTAAAGCGGTGACCCATTTCACAGATTAATAATTATCATGGAATCGGCTCGATAATAAGTGATCCAGCTTACGGCAATTCGCTATCATCAGCATATGATCTCGAACATCTGGCTGATTGAGGGAATAATCGTCGGCCAGAAAATATTCAAAACCACATAAATACTGTGTGTTTAGTACAATCCATCGGCAGCTTGAAAAGAAGGTTCACATGTTAAACAACATTCGTATCGAAGAAGACTTGTTGGGTACCAGGGAAGTTCCAGCGGATGCCTACTACGGTGTTCACACTCTGAGAGCGATTGAAAACTTCTACATCAGCAACAGCAAAATCAGCGACATCCCTGAGTTTGTCCGTGGCATGGTGATGGTGAAGAAAGCCGCAGCCCTGGCCAACAAAGAGCTGCAAACCATTCCTAAAAGCGCGGCAAATGCGATTATCGCAGCCTGCGATGAAGTGCTGAACAACGGCAAATGCATGGACCAGTTCCCGGTTGACGTCTATCAGGGCGGCGCGGGCACCTCCGTCAACATGAATACCAACGAAGTACTGGCAAACATTGGCCTGGAGCTGATGGGTCACCAGAAAGGTGAATACCAGTACCTTAACCCGAACGACCACGTTAACAAATGCCAGTCCACCAACGACGCTTACCCTACCGGCTTCCGTATCGCGGTGTATGCCTCTGTAGTGAAACTGGTGGATGCGATCAACCAACTGGGTGATGGCTTCCAGCGTAAAGCGGTTGAGTTCCAGGACATCCTGAAAATGGGTCGTACCCAGCTGCAGGACGCGGTGCCGATGACCCTCGGCCAGGAATTCCACGCGTTTAACGTGCTGCTTAACGAAGAGACCAAAAACCTGCTGCGCACCTCCGAGCTGCTGCTGGAAGTGAACCTTGGCGCAACCGCCATCGGTACACGTCTGAACACCCCGGATGGCTATCAGCAGCTGGCGGTACAGAAGCTGGCTGAAGTCTCTAACCTGCCGGTTGTGCCTGCAGAAGACCTGATTGAAGCGACCTCCGACTGCGGCGCCTACGTCATGGTACACAGCGCGCTGAAACGTCTGGCAGTGAAACTGTCCAAAATCTGTAACGACCTGCGCCTGCTTTCCTCCGGTCCGCGCGCTGGCCTGAACGAAATCAACCTGCCAGAGCTGCAGGCGGGTTCGTCCATCATGCCGGCCAAGGTGAACCCGGTTGTGCCAGAAGTGGTGAATCAGGTTTGCTTCAAAGTCATCGGTAACGATACAACCGTGACCATGGCCTCTGAAGCGGGTCAGCTGCAGCTGAACGTGATGGAGCCAGTGATTGGCCAGGCGATGTTTGAATCTATCCACATCCTGACCAACGCCTGCTACAACCTGCTGGAAAAATGCATTAACGGCATCACAGCGAATAAAGAAGTCTGTGAGGGTTATGTCTATAACTCCATCGGGATCGTCACCTACCTCAACCCGTTCATCGGTCACCACAACGGTGACATCGTCGGTAAGATTTGCGCCGAAACCGGTAAGAGCGTACGTGAAGTGGTGCTGGAGCGCGGGCTGTTGACCGAAGCGGAGCTGGACGATATCTTCTCGGCCCAGAACCTGATGCACCCGGCATATAAAGCAAAACGATATACCGATGAAAGCGAACAGTAACCGTTCAGGCTAGGCTTCTTAAGGCACGTCACTTGTGACGTGCCTTTTTTCTTTTTAGGCGTTACCGAAATACAACAATTCAATATCAACTTGTTAATAAGCAAGGAAGGTCCTTATGTTTGGAGCAGAACTCGTCATCGTCTTGTTGGCGATTTATTTGGGAGCAAGACTCGGGGGTATCGGCATCGGTTTTGCTGGTGGTCTCGGGGTGCTCGTTCTTACCCTTATCTTTCAGATTAAACCCGGCGCAATCCCGTTTGACGTTATCGAAATCATCATGGCAGTTATTGCCGCTATCGCCGCCATGCAGGTGGCAGGCGGTATGGACTACCTGGTGAGCCTGGCGGAGCGTATGCTGCGCCGCCATCCAAAATACATTACCTTCCTTGCCCCGCTGGTGACCTGGTTTATGACCATTCTCGCCGGTACGGGCCACACCGCCTTCTCCACGCTGCCGGTGATTACCGAAGTGGCGAAAGAGCAGGGTATCCGTCCGTCTCGTCCGCTCTCTATTGCCGTCGTCGCGTCCCAGATTGCGATTACCGCCTCGCCGATTTCCGCTGCGGTGGTCTTCTTCGCCGGTATCCTTGAGCCGATGGGCGTGAGCTACCTGACGCTGCTGGCGATCTGTATCCCGGTGACGCTGATTGCGGTGATGATCACTGCCGTGCTGTGTAACTTCCTCGGCGCTGAACTGAAAGACGATCCGGTTTATCAGGAGCGTCTGGCAAAAGGTGAAGTGAGCCTGCGCGGCAGCCAGGTCTTCGAACTGAAGCCACATGCGAAACGCTCCGTGCTGCTGTTCCTGATCGGTATCGTCGCCGTCATGTTCTATGCGACGGCTATCAGCGATACCGTGGGCCTGATCCAGAACCCGGTCCTGCCGCGTAACGAAGCGATTGTGGTGTTCATGCTGACCATCGCGACGCTGATTAGCATCACCTGTAAAATCGACACCAGCGAAGTGCTGAACGCCAGCACCTTCAAATCCGGTATGAGCGCCTGCGTGTGCGTGCTGGGTGTGGCGTGGCTCGGTGATACTTTCGTGAAAGCGCACATCAGCGACATTCAGACCGTAGCAGGCGACCTGCTGCACAACTATCCGTGGCTGCTGGCGGTGGTGCTGTTCTTTGCCGCTACCCTGCTTTACTCCCAGGCGGCGACCACCAAAGCGCTGATGCCTGCGGCACTGATGCTGGGCGTTACCCCGCTGACGGCGATTGCCTCTTTCGCGGCGGTTTCTGCCCTGTTCGTTCTGCCAACCTACCCAACCCTGCTGGCGGCGGTGGAGATGGACGACACAGGCTCAACCCGTATCGGTAAGTATGTGTTTAACCATGCGTTCCTGATCCCGGGCGTGGTTGCCATTTCGCTTTGCGTGATCCTCGGCTTTATCATTGGCGGCGTGGTGCTGTAAACGGTGAGTAGTTGTAAAAATAGTTAAAATCGGGCCGCTCTGCGGCCCGTTTCATTAATGACCAATCGCCTTGCGTGATATAGTGAAGACTTTCGTGATGAGGAGGTCGACTTGTGAACACGCCTGATGCTGTTGTCGTACTGTGTACCGCCCCTGATGAAGCCTCTGCCCAGGATCTCGCCGCCAAAGTGCTGGCCGAAAAACTGGCAGCCTGCGTGACGCTCCTCCCCGGTGCCACCTCCCTTTATTACTGGGAAGGCAAGCTGGAGCAAGAGTACGAAGTTCAGATGTTGCTCAAAACTAATCTGGCGAATCAGCAGGCTCTCCTGGACTGCCTCAAATCTCATCATCCTTACCAAACCCCGGAGCTGCTGGTCCTGCCAGTGGTTCATGGCGATAACGACTATCTCTCATGGCTCAACGCTTCCTTACGCTGATCCTGCTGCTGTGCAGCACGTCAGCTTTTGCCGGGTTGTTTGACGCGCCCGGCCGTTCGAACTTCATCCCTGCCGACCAGGCTTTCGTTTTCGATTTTCAGCAAAACCAGCATGACCTTACGCTCAACTGGCAGGTGAAAGAGGGTTATTACCTCTATCGCAAGCAGGTAAGCATTACGCCTGCTCAGGCCAGCGTGGGCGCTTTACAGATGCCCTCTGGTGAGTGGCATGAGGACGAGTTCTACGGCAAGAGTGAAATCTACCGCCAGCGCCTGAGCGTGCCTGTTACGGTGAATCAGGCGGATAAAGGTGCGACCCTGACGGTGACCTATCAGGGGTGCGCGGACGCGGGATTCTGCTATCCGCCTGAAACGAAGGTCGTTCCGCTCAGCGAAGTTAAGGCTGCCGCCGCTTTCTCCCCTCTCCCCTCTGGGGAGAGCGGTAAAAGTGAAGCCGCGTCAGACCTTCCGTTCTCCGCGCTGTGGGCCTTGCTGATCGGTATCGGCATTGCCTTTACGCCGTGCGTGCTGCCGATGTATCCGCTCATCTCTGGCATCGTGCTGGGCGGTAAGCAACGGCTTTCCACCGCCCGCGCCCTGCTGTTGGCCTTTATTTATGTGCAGGGCATGGCGTTGACCTACACAGCCCTTGGCCTTGTGGTTGCCGCTGCCGGGTTACAGTTCCAGGCCGCACTGCAGCATCCTTACGTCCTTATTGGCTTGTCGGTGGTGTTTATCCTGCTGGCTCTGTCGATGTTCGGCCTGTTTACCCTGCAGTTACCGTCATCTCTGCAAACTCGCTTAACGCTAATGAGTAATCGCCAGCAGGGTGGCTCGGCGGGTGGGGTATTCGCGATGGGAGCCATCGCTGGTTTAATTTGTTCCCCTTGCACCACCGCACCGCTGAGCGCCATCCTGCTCTATATTGCCCAGAGCGGGAATCTGTGGCTTGGCGGCGGTACGTTGTACCTTTACGCGCTGGGCATGGGCCTGCCGCTGATTCTGGTCACGGTTTTCGGCAATCGACTTCTGCCGAAGAGCGGCCCGTGGATGGAGACGGTGAAAACCGCGTTTGGCTTTGTGATTCTGGCGCTGCCGGTGTTCCTCCTCGAGCGTATCATCGGCGACGTCTGGGGTTTGCGTCTGTGGGCGATGCTCGGCGTAGCATTCTTCTCCTGGGCGTTTATCGTCAGTCTGGGGGCGAAAAAAGCGTGGATGCGCCTGGTGCAAATCCTCCTGCTCGCCGCCGCGCTGGTGAGCGTGCGTCCTCTTCAGGACTGGGCGTTCGGCTCGCCGGTAGGCCAGACGCAGGCGCATCTGAACTTCATCCAGATTAAGAACGTTGATGAGCTCAACAGCGCGCTCGCACAGGCAAAAGGCAAACCGGTGATGCTCGATCTCTATGCCGACTGGTGCGTTGCCTGCAAAGAGTTTGAGAAATATACCTTTAGCGATCCGCAGGTGCAAAGCGCCCTGAAAGAGACCGTTTTGCTTCAGGCGAACGTGACCGCCAATAATGCGCAGGATAAGGCTCTGCTGAAGCAGCTTAACGTGCTCGGGCTGCCAACCATTCTGTTCTTCAATCAGCAGGGCCAGGAGCAGCCAGAAAAGCGTGTAACCGGGTTTATGGATGCAGCGGCATTTAACGCGCATTTGCGCGATCGCCAACCGTAAACAACACTTTAAACGGGACAAACCGTTGGGAATAGCGGAGGAGATAACCGTGCAACGTGAAGACGTACTGGGACAAGCCCTGCAATTACTTGAGATTCAAGGGATCGCCAGCACCACGCTTGAGATGGTAGCCGACCGTATCGATTACCCCTTGGATGATCTTAAGCGCTTCTGGCCGGATAAAGAGGCGCTCGTTTATGATGCCCTGCGCTATCTCAGCCAGCAGGTTGATGTCTGGCGCAGGCAGCTGATGCTGAATGAAGAACTGACTGCGGAACAAAAGCTGCTGGCGCGCTATACCGCCCTGACGGAATGTGTCAGCAACAACCGGTACCCGGGTTGTCTGTTCATCGCCGCCTGCACTTATTTTCCCGACCCAGGCCATCCTGTCCATCAGCTGGCGGATCAGCAAAAACGGGCGGCACATGACTTCACCCACGAGCTACTGACCACGCTGGAAGTGGATGACCCGGCAATGGTGGCGAAACAGATGGAGCTGGTGCTGGAGGGCTGCCTGAGCCGCATGCTGGTGAACCGTAGCCAGGCCGACGTAGATACGGCGCACCGACTGGCGGAAGATATTCTGCGCTTTGCTCAGTGCCGTATGGGCGGGGCATTGACGTAAGCGAATCTGTTAAATTCGACGTATTCGGCGCGTAAACCGCCAGATTGCCGCAAACTTAAGCAGTTGAACAGCTTTTCCCGAAATAATGTTGACGCTAGAGCGTGATTGCGGTTTAATGCGCTCCGTTGCCCGGATAGCTCAGTCGGTAGAGCAGGGGATTGAAAATCCCCGTGTCCTTGGTTCGATTCCGAGTCCGGGCACCACTTTCACTTCTATGTACGTCTCCCAAACTCCACAAAACTCAAGTATAATCACTGCCATACATCACTTTCTGACATTTCGAACTCCACTGACCTCAACTCAACTCTCTCTAAATCAAGTTGCATCTGGGGGCTTTTCAGGGGGCTCTTCTTGTTCAATGAAATTTGAGGCCCCCATATGGCACTGACAGCCCGGCAGGTCGAGACCGCTAAGCCTAAAGAGAAAGACTATAAACTCTCTGACGAACGTGGCCTTTTTCTCCTGGTAACCACCACAGGAAAACGATACTGGCGAATGAAATACCGTATCGCCGGCAAAGAGAAAAAGTTATCTATCGGCGTTTATCCTGAAGTCTCTCTGGCTGATGCGCGTGTAAAACGCGATGAAGCCAGAAAAGTGATTGCTGAGGGTGGCGATCCGAGTGAGAAAAAACAGCTCGAAAAACTCGCCAAAAAGATATCCGTCGTAAATACCTTCAGGGCGCTCGCCATGGAGTGGCATAAGCATAAATGTATCTCATGGTCGGAAAGCTATGCAGAGAGCGTTCAGGAGGCTCTGGAGAAGGATATTTTCCCGTATGTGGGCAAACGTCCTGTCGCGGAGATCCTGCCTCTGGAGATGCTGGAGGTTTTACGTCTGATTGAAAAGCGTGGTTCGCTGGAGAAACTCCGTAAGGTCAGGCAGTACTGCAATCAGATCTTCCGTTATGCCATCGCAATAGGGCGTGCAACGATTAATCCGGCAGCGGAACTCACCGGTACGCTGACTGCACCAAAGACAGAACACTTCCCTCACCTCCAGGCATCTGAATTACCGGCATTTCTTGCCAGTCTGGCTGATTACCATGGCAGTTGCATTACACGTATGGCAACCAGCCTGTTGCTACTGACGGGTGTACGTACTATTGAGCTACGCGCTGCGGAATGGCATGAGTTTGATCTGGAGAACGCGTTATGGACAATCCCTGAAAGCCGCATGAAGAAGCGCCGTAAGCATCTGGTACCTTTGTCAGACCAGGTTCTGTCGATCCTGCAGGAGCTCCGTGCTTATACCGGTCAGTATCAACTGGTATTTCCTGGTCGATGCAACATCAACAAGCCAATGAGTGAAGCTAGTATTAACATGGTGATCAAACGTATCGGCTACGATGGTAAAGCTACAGGACACGGCTTTCGCCACACCATGAGTACCATTTTGCATGAGCAGGGGTTTAATACAGCCTGGATCGAGATGCAACTGGCTCATGTGGATAAAAACTCAATTCGTGGAACCTACAACCACGCGCAATATCTTGAGAATCGCCGTGAAATGATGCAATGGTACGCTGATTATATTGATAGGCTGGAAGGTACAAATACCTCAGCATAAAAGCTCAGCCCATAAAGGGCTGAGCTTTAGCGTGTTATTCTTTTTTTAGTAATTAGCGCACACTCTTCCGTATGTAATCGCCACCGAATAATTTTTCCATTTTATCCTTAATACTTTTCAAACGTTTATCAATATAGATACTATGAGTGGCTTTTAAACCAGACAATCTCATCAACGCCTGCGTAGTTAAGAATTGTTCTTTATTACTATCACAGACATATATTAGAAGTTCCATATTGGATTCTTTTAAAAACGCGCTAACTTCCTCATTATATTTCACTATCAACTGTGCATATTCATCCTTCAGACCAAGTCGCTTAACATGTTTTTTAAGTTTCGGTGTTTTTATATCAGCTAAATCATCAGGCCTGACCGTGGCGAATGAGTTGTAAAATTTCCTGAGATCTGTCACGTTATCTAAAAGACGTTTTAAATCCATTGATGGAGAGATGGCACTAACTTTTCCCAGTTTACTTTTAATCCAGCTCTCCTGGGGGAATGTTTCTCCATTTTCATCTTCAACTGTTTTGAATTTTTGCACATCAACAAACACATCCCAGTTATTTGTTCTCTGAGCATCATAGAAAAAACGCAAAACCTCATTGGGGAAGGTATTATAAATTTCGCTTAGTTTACCTTCAACCTTTTTGACTGTTTTTTCAAGGTCCACAATAAAACTCGCCGTTTCCAGTTTTTTTTCGAGTAATAATGACATTTTCTCAAGTGCTTCTTTCCGGTCAAGTTCATCATTAACACGATTCTTTTCCCGGATGAAGTCATCATGGGCTGAAAAATAGTTTACCGCACAATCACAACCAATCAGTGCTTCAACACCTTCCAGAGAAACACCCAGCCAACCATTATTGTGTTTCTGACGACAAATACCTTTATTTGTACGTACCTGACAAATATGCCTTTCCTTAAAAGAATATTTACCAATGAGTTTATGAAAATTATCAGGGCTGATCTCATAATTTTGATCAAAAGCAGGACGTTTACAAATATCATCGTAGCTTAAAAAACGCTCAGAGCATGTGGTCATTAGTTCTCCTGTCCTGGATTAAACTCTGACACTGGGATCGTATACAGCACTGGTTAAATATACACTCGATTGGCGATAAAAACAACACTACGTCATGTAACGCAATGAAGAGTACAGGAGATATTCAGGGTAAGCGCTAAAAGCCAAGTGATAACCCGAAAGGCGCGGATACGGGCACCACGTTGGCTGCAGCGCGCATAGATGCATAAACTGACGGCTGGTAATTAATCGTTTTGTTATCGGATTCGGTGATTGCCTGAACGCACTCCCCCCAATACGACGGCAATGACACAGAATGAATGGCAGGCTCACAACAGATGATTAGCCACCACCGAACAGCTCATAACCTTCATTTTCGTTCAGATGCTTTTTCGGAAATGCGGTCGGAAACAACATGATTCCTATGAAGAAGTGCTCCCTTGGCGCTATCCTCTTTAACTTCCCCGGACCAAATAGCGTAAAGCTCACTGACTTTTTCATCACCCAGTTCGTAGGCAAAAAATGTGGAACCAATCGCACGTGGTTTTATTCGCCATTCCACATATTCATTATCAGGTTGTCCATAGAATTGTCTTACCGAAGGCTTAATATAGCGCTTATCAATATCCTTCTCGATGGCGGGATGATTCGATAGCAGGTGTACACCGTTATGGTATGGAAATGCCACAGCCGCTAATGCGTTATCTTTTGCAATCTGGATAGCCACATCGAAAAAGGCATCAACAATAGACGAACTCGTGTGTGTGGCCAGCATCTCGTCAGTTGGGTTAATGGCCCGAATGATGAGGCAGTTTTTATCTGAATGCAGTGCCTTAATCGGTTCAATGTAGATTAGGGCCATACCCGCCACACATCGTTGCTTTTGGTTAAAAACTACCAAATGGGCATGCCGGGGCTCTTCCCACATTAGAGTATTGTTACGCGTACACAGACCGACTGTCTGTTTAGCAAAGAAGGCCGCAGGATGTTTGGATAAAAAGGCAGACAACATTGTTGTAAGCTCCCCGGATTTATCCTGCATGAATTTGCTTTTCTCTCTGATTATCCAGCGCTGACATACTGTCAAAACTGTCTCCTGAGCCAGCCGGAATCCTTCAAGCAACTGTTCTGCTCCACCACCCGCTGAACATACTCTATTTCCGGCAAGCCTCTCTGCAAGAAATGCAGCGTCTGAGTCGTCGAATTGCCGGAGAAATCTGGCAGAATGTTCACTGAGGGCATCAGGCAGGGTACTGTAAAAAAGCTTCTCCAGTTGCTCAATCCGTTCGAACGTTTGCTCCCCTTCTTCGGCCATATGAGCAACAATCTCCAGATCTCTGGAAATCCACTCAGCGACTACAGAATCGGCTTGCGCGGCTGAAAGTAACACTCCCAGATGGGCCGCCAGAGCCCATGGGTCACTGGCGGCGTGATATAATCTTCTTGCTTTCAGGTGCTTACATGCCACAAAAATATCACCATATTCCTCGTTTCTGAACTTCGTGCTATACGCCGCAGCTGCAGCCATCGCAAGTAAGCTTTTTCGTTCAAGCGAATTTTTCAACTGACGGACTGAACCCTGCCACACCATCGGATAATGGCTGCGAAGTCTCATCCCTGCCAGGTGAGTCTCATATCCAACTAGTTTTGCCCAGTGCATGCCAATCGATTCAATGGAAGAACGGTACAATAGCGCTATTGCATCCACCTCAAGCGCATCCAGTACGGGTGATGAAGGCCCCTTACCACAAAGTAAGTCATTAATCAGGGGAGTCAGCGCGGTCAGTTTAGCATTGAGTATCTCAGGAGCATCCCATGCACTACCCACAACGCTCTTCAGGAGAATACCGCCTGTCTGTTGAAGCACCAGCGGTAAAACGGGAAGCAATGCCTGTAACTCACTTGCAGACTGTGCCTCATAGGCTTTGTCGTACGATGCCTTCATTTCTTCATCGGCGCGGTAAGGCCGGCTCCCCAAAACGCCTCTGACGCGGGTAGTGACAGCATCAACAATACAATGTCGGTTGCCCTTGACGAAGCTGAAATTGTTTCGATTAAAAGCATCTTCAAGCAGCAGATAATAGACATCATCAATTCGCCACCAACGATCGAGCCCGTGAATACCACGAGCATGGAAGTACCAGTTTCTGAGCGCCTGAACACTGCATAAACCACAATTCTCAACGAGAAAAGTCAACATACTGGGTCCGAGGGTAACAACAGGTGATATCTGCTGTAATTGCTTAAAATCGGAAACAGGAACCACACCTAATAAATATATGTACCCTGCTGAATGTCCCCCTCTCAGGGCCTTTGCCACCCAATCGGCTATAACTTCAAACTCCTGACCTTTTCCTCGACCATCTAATATACTTAACCATACATCCAGCAAGTCACCTGATGAGTTTTTATAACAAACCTGGAAGGCAAGTATGGCGGAGGCAGCCCCATATCCATATTTAGTCAGTACGGTCAGAAAGTCCGATAATTTTTCTGGCTCAGAGAGATAATCACCGCATAGCGAGATCTGTTCAATACTCATCAAATGTGGTTCTGCCGCAAGCATGTAAAGTTGTTCTACAGGAATTAGACTATTTTCCTGACCGCTAACAGTCAGTATCAGCGACTGGCATTGAGCCAACCCACTAATATCAGCGCCAAGTTTTTTTAATTCTTCGGCAAAATCTACAGAAAGCGTACGATGAGAATTGAGTAACCTTCTGAATTTCATAACGTCTGTTGCTGATACAGCACCCAGTATATTCAGAACAAAGAACCAATTTTCTGGTGAGGTGCGCCAGAACATATCTCCAGCCTCAGCAAATAAAGCGCTTATATCAACCTGGCCATTTTTATGCATGATGCTCAGGTTTGTAATAAGTTGAGGTGGGTTAAAGGAAGTTAACGGATAACGAAACACACCTGCAATATATTCCCTATCAATACCGCTGCTGAGCAATAATTGAATTACATTCTTTGCACGAGGATAAATCTCCACATCGTCAATATAGTATCGACAATAATCGTCCCCCTTGTAATTTAGCCATTCAAGCTCTTCCCGGGTAGCCACAATTTTCTCTTTGACGAGTATCCGGGCAAAATACCCCCTCAACTTAAAGTGACCATATTGACCATAGGGTACGATGTCGCTGACATTACGAATCCCTACATCATAAGTCGCCTTTATCCAGTCAGGATCGAGACGCTGTAGCGCCTGAAATTCTTCCCATGTAGAAGGGAGGTCTAAACGCCTTAAGGCGAAATCAATGCCAGCGGTGAATCTCACTGATTCCAGAGGAAACATCCGCGAAAAATATTTATTGAATATATATTCCCGCCCCTCATAAGTGCGCACCTGAAGCAAAATTGAGTGCATCTGACGCATAGTGAAACGTAGCGGGACAAATATTTGCGCGATATGTCTTAGCAGTGACCAACGTTTTGGATACAGAGAAGTAGATAGCGGGATCCCCAAAGCACGTCGAACATGGTGCTCACACCCTATTTCATCAGAGTTTCTCAGGTAGCGAAAAGAAACTTGCTCGCGAAATTCAATAATCAGCTTTCGAAGTCTCCCGTAAGGATGAGGAGGTATAGTTCCATCAAATGAAACCTGATGACCACAACTTGTTGTATTCAACTTACAATATTTCAGGAGACGGGTCCGGAAATCGCGATAAGTTTCCTGCTCTTCGTTAGCGTCTATCAATGTATATCCCACTTATATTCAATACAGACAAATAAAAATAAAATTCTATGTGAGGTAAGAAGTTAAATTACCCATTAAACCTTAATTATCTGATACTTTTCCACCATAGTTATATTCCTGTCAGAAAGCCTCTTCTCTCGTTCGGTTGCACTCAGAAACGTGTTTTCATTCCCACGCCACATTACTCTCACGCGATATCTAATAAATGAAAAAATCAGTATTCAAGGTACTCATTTAATATA
The DNA here is from genome assembly GCF_000568095.1 of Enterobacter sp. DC4. NCBI lineage: Bacteria > Pseudomonadati > Pseudomonadota > Gammaproteobacteria > Enterobacterales > Enterobacteriaceae > Enterobacter > Enterobacter sp. DC4. Next base: position 570,114 of record NZ_AZUB01000003.1, read on the forward strand.
GAAACCATTTTCTCCGACTCTCCCTTCAGCGCCATATTCAGCAATTTTCTGTAATCCATGCTGCGAACATTCAGAGACTGATTTGGCTCATAGTTGATACAACGGCCATTATCCAGTGCGTGGCAGGAGCGACTAGTCCGATGAGATATCAGATAATACCAGGCACAATGCCCGATAACGGCAAATAACCGGTATGCCGGATCATCAATCCCCGATTTCGGCCTTACTTCAAAAGACTGGTATTGATCGCCACCATTAGTAATATGTTCCCATAACGAAACGGTATCAGCTACACCAGTTTTCGACAGATCATAGACAATATTCCCTGTTGGATCGCCCGTAACCAGTCCCACCAGTCCCACCAGTCCCACCAGTCCGAAGAGTACATTCTGTTCAGCCCTGCTGAGGGGAAATAGTGTCCGGTATTTATTCTTTTTAATCTGATTTAAAATGACAGAATAATGATTACCTTTAAATTGACGGGTTAGTTCCCGTGCCAGCCGGTCAAACTGTGACTCAAGGCAACGTAACGCAATCAGTATTTCCTTCTGCCAGACGCCGGAGACAGGATCATCATCCGGTACCTCAATGTTATTAACCGCATACCCGTATTCAAAACCATAAGCCGTTTGCCTGGCAGGACGCCAGCCAGCAGAGTTGAGTGCGACGTCATTAGAGGATGCCACGCAGAGACAAGTTTCGTTTATCTGGAAATCATCAGGAATCGGCTGGCTTAGCGGCCATTCAGGTCGATATCCTGTCGGATATAACCTCACAATAGCCTCCCGGATCGCGGGTGACATATTATCGCTAAGGCGGGTCCGTTTTTCGTCCTGAGCATTCAGCCTTTCTAGCGAAAGTGGCCAGGGCTCCCTCACTCCGCCCACCAGTTCCGGAACGCCTTCCCCATGAGCAAAAATATGCGGATAACTCTGATGATGCCTTACCGTTGAGGAAAATTTTTTATCTCCCCCGGCGGGATATTGATACGCAATATCTTCCCTTTCCAGCCAGTCGAAAAATGCAGCATCCAGACATACTTCAAGTCGCCGATCAATAATCAGTACATCCGGCTTCCCGGTTATTTCCTTTACATACTTGTTTGAATAACTGCGGGACCAGAAATCGCAAAGAAACCCGGTAGCTGAAAACATGCTTTCCGGAATGAAGAAATGGCGATAATGAAGGGGTAAATTTTCAAACGAAATGCCGGCAACATACACAACTTCAAAACCATACTCATCTGCGTTTGCAATCATGTCATCAAACCGCACGATTCCGTACTCAGGGTGTCGGAAAACACGTTTGCATGTCTGAACAGTAAAATAGTGAACTCGCTGATACAACGACATTATGACTCACCTGTATTGAAGTTGACGGACATATCGATATGCCAGACGGCTTTATATTTTCATGCGATAAAACATGAATAATGAACACCTTTCTTTGCGACTGATAATGAAAGACGCCATACTGGTGACGTTGCTATCAGTACCCGTCACCGTGCGCCATGCCTCGCTGAGTATCCCGCTCATCCTCATACCACCTGACCTTCACCGGACGGCGGAGACCAAGAGCATAACTCTGGTTTACAACAGCAGATTTCGTCCGTCCGGTCAGTCTTCTGGCAACACGAGGGCCTTCATTCACGTAATATTTCTACTGGATACGGTTTTCGTCCTCATGTCAGCGTCGACGGTAAAGATCCAGATAGACAAATTCTATCCTCACTACGAGGGCTGTCAGAAGATCTTTGTAGCGACGCCAGGCTCTACCAAGTGGTCATGTGTCGCATTTACAAAGCTTCTTTCGCCAAAAGCTGCATGTTGAGCGAACTTGTTGCCAAACCTGCTCTGTCGAACCGGTAGCGCATATAAGCTGAAATATCGTCCTCGTGGGAGGAGACAACCAACTGACAATGCTTGAGCTCACAACGGAGTAGATCGGTCAGGGATGCAACGTTGACTTCATCCAGGGATTGAGACGGGTCATCAATCAGGATTAGAGGCACCTGTGAATAGACTTTGTTGAGCGAGAGGAAGAAGGCAAGGCTGAGGGCGGACACTTGCCCAGAACTCATGGACATCACTGCATCGTGCTCAGACTTCTCGGCAGTCAGGAACCTTAATTGCGTACCTTCTCGGCTCTCGATAAACAGGCCCAGGCCACGCTGGTAGTTTTGGATCAGACGGCCACTGTAGATGTGGAATATGAACTCAATAGCCGAAATTGTCTGGTCGGTATAACTTTGCTCTGTCTTCTTCAGTGTACTGCGGAGCTTTTCGATTTTATCTTGTGCTTTTTGGGCTGCCTTAGTTTCCTTTTCGATAACTTTAAGCTCGGTAATACAGGTTTGGAGCCTGGAATTTTGAGCCTCATTAGCTTTAATCGATATGAACTTCTCTTTGTCCTTCAGATCTTCAACCGTGACTATATAGAAGTCCTGTAAGTCTTTGAAAGCGCGATTTATGGTTTCTCGCCAGTCCTCCGGCAGCGCTAAGGCATCAGCTTCAACCTGTTTTTTGTTTCTTAGAATTTCCTTAAGCTTTTCAAATCGTTCATCTACTACGTCATCAATTTCCGTGAATGCATAAGTAAATTGAATCTTTTCGCTTTGCAGCTTCTCCAGTAGCTGGATAATTGCCGGGAGCCGAAGCTTAATTCTGCTCAGCGCCACATGAAGATTTGGTTCAAAGGTAGGCGTAAGAAGTTTCAGGCGGTCTTGTATATGGGTGTTGATGAGTTTCAGCTCAGCGTCCATAGCAGCGATAAGGATAACTAAGTTTTTACCGTCCTGCCCTAGCGAATCAGAGATCTGCTTAGTTTTTGCTTCAATGGCATCTACCATTGATTTGTGATCTTCCCAGTCAGCGCCACAGAGGGGGCACATCTTATCGTCGGGATAGGACTTTTTATGTTCCTCAAGCAGTTGCTTTTTCAGATGTTCCAATTCGGCTACGACATTCGCGTTGGTGCTGCTTTTTTCCGCTAGTCTGTTTCGGGATTCAATTTGTAACTCAAACCACTCAAGGCGCCCATCGTTCCAGTTTGGTAGTGATCGGGCTTCTTCGACCTTGATGACCTTAGCACCGCGTTTGATGACGTTTGCTGAACGCTCTAATTCATCAATCTCCTGCTTGATAGCTTCAAGCCCATCAAGCTTGCCAAGGTCATTACCGAACCTAGCCAGGTTTCTCAGTGATTCCTCATTACGCTCGATGGCTGCATCGATTGTCTCGTTGTGAATCCTGGTTTTTATCGTGGCTTTGAGTGGCAGAAGGGCAATAAGCTTACGAACTGATTCCAGGTAGGCAGCATGGTCTACCGCAGAATACGATGAGAACAGTATCTCTTTGTCCCACCCAGGTTGGACATCAGTCGTCGAGAGCTTCTTGTACTCAATGATCCCAGCCTCTGCCTGCAAAGTGTCTTTTAGGGTGACTATCTCTTCTTTAAGTGATACAGCTTTTGCCGTGCGTTCTGCATTGTTGATGTACCTTGTAAGTTTAGTGTATATAGTGTTGCAGCTTTCGATCTCGGCTTCGATATCGCTGATGTTAAAGAGGTTTCCAAGTTTCTCCTTACGATCGTCTACCCGAGTGTGTAAAAGCCGGTTTTGGCCTTGCTCGAGATAGTTAAGAAAAGAGAAGTTTTCCCTGAAATTTTTTCCGAAAATTTCGTCAAGGAAACTATTATCGCGGAAATTGTTCTTAGTGAATTCAGATGATTCGAATTCTGGTAGCTCGTAAAGCCTGAAGTTTCCATATTTGTCTGCACGATTGTTTGCTGGTTTTTTGAATATCTCTGCAGGGCAATGTCTGGCTAAAACAAGTTTTCGACCATCATTAATGAATTCAATCTTGATGCAGAGATCGTTATATCCAGAACGACTGTTCCAGAAAAGATTGTCTGCATAGTCTCTCTTGTTTCTGGTTAATAATGTATTGAATAGGTTTTGTATTCGATTGATCTGGCCAGTAAGCAACAGCTCGATGGCATCGAAAATACTTGTTTTGCCATAACCATTTGGGCCGTCAAGAGTTAGTAATGACGCCCCGCCAAGATCCAGCAAAATATGTTTGAATGCTTTGAAACTAGAGACTTCAATCCTGGATATTTGCCATTTCATTACGAATCATTTCCTTGATAAAATCGTCAGCATTTTTATCTGTGAATTGCTGGATAGTCGAATATATATCGTTTAGGTCGGCTTCGGCTACAGCTTCAGTTGCCTGCAACCTCAAGGACACAAGGTTCCCTTGATGACTAGGTAGCTCTAAGAATGGAAGCTTGATAAAGGTCTTCGCAGCAAAACTGTATTGTGTTGCAACAAGAGGGTTTTCTTTATATTCAAGAAATTCCTTTTTGTCAGTAATTACAGATACCAGTTTCTCGTAGGTGAAATTGGTAAGTGCACTTTCCTCCGCAACACTGTAATAGAGGACATATTTTTTATAAAAGTGCGGATCTTCCTCAATTGCGAAGATTTCTTCCTCGTGATCCTTAAACCTGGCAAGAACATCAAGACGATAAATACAAATCAAATCGCAGTTTTTCTTAAAGCTTGGGTTTCTGATAAATTCGTCAGGAGCAAGATGATTGATTCTGTTATTCAGTTCGGCAGGATCAGGGAGATCATCAAAATTATGTAGGACTGCGAACCTGATAGCAGATCCAGACTCGCGAATATAAAAACTTGTGTTGTCCAGGTCGAGTTTACAGACAAAGTCATGGGCCACAAGTGCTTCATTAATGAGTTGTTTTATCATTCAGTCGTTCCTCCGCGTCGTCTTTTGTTATGACGCTAATGCATAGCGACTTAGTGATATTGCTCTCAATCTTTTCAGAGGTCTTCTTGTTGTCGAAGTTATTCGAGTTCGTGAATTTTGTATTAAAGGTGAATGAAGCTTCCGCTTTACTGGCGATTAAATGGTTGTACTCAAAAAGCAGTCTCAGCAGATCCCCGTTGTTTTTCATTTCATGGATCATATCAAATTCACACTCTTCGCTTTCATCCACGTCAAGAGCGGTAGGTACGTAGAACCGATTTTGGCTGTCAAGATAGTGCGGAAGATGGTTGAATATAGGTTCCATCGAAATAGCCTGTATCAGCTTGGTGTATCGCCTGATGTCGTTCTTCTGAACGTCTTGAAACCGCTCGGATGGTTTCATCATCTGGCATAGGGTTTTTAATTCGTTGAAGTGCGTTTTGCGAATATGCTCACTCAGAAGTCTGGCTCTCTCATAAGTCGCATCGCTCATTGTTGGTAACTCCTGATCCAATCTTTCTTCTAAATGGGTTTGGAGCCTGGCCTTTAATTCAACTGCATAGTAATCCCTATTCTGATAGGGGTTTTCAGCCAGCAGTTCCTCTAAAATACTCCTGGCCATGATACGACCCTCGTATGCGGCTTTGTCTTCTGAGATCCCGTCAACTTGATTTAATTTATGGCTGTGTATTGCCTTAGAATTAATTTTTTCTGACAGTAGGCAGTAGTTAAAATTGATAAGGTTATCACTGACAGTGATGGACTGTTTCTCACATAATTTTTTTATGAGTTCTTTGGTCAGTCCTTCAATTTCACCCAGGCCACAATAGTAGTTGTCTCCATAGCGGTAGAATTTTACTGTTTCTCCATTAGTGCCTCTGTAATCGCCAGTCTCATCTAGTGGGACAGATACATGGAAGTAACGCGTTGTCCCCTTGGTTTTGTCGTGTTCGATTAATGTAGACTGTTCCAGCGCTTTGGTGTAACCACTTCGATATTTACTTATCTTAGCTTTGACTTGATGGGCAGTGTGTAGTTTTTCGTTTTTATAAATAGCGAAGTCGTCACTACTATCCAGTTGAAGCTCGAAGTCTAGGTCGCCATCATGAATCAGTTTAAGGGAATGATATAGTGCAATTTTCCCTTGATAAACGAAGCCGCTCCACGAGGAGATGGCGCTGGCAGGATACTTCTCATCATCTTCTTGGCTCACATGATCTCCTTTTATCGTTAGCGAGCAGCCAGTTAGTATAATGATATTACTTCTTTTCAAGACGTATGCGTATTTCTAACATCAGACCGTTTATTGACCCCTTCTGGCTGACTCAGTCCTATCCGCTCCTGAGTAGTCTTTGCAGCCCTCGCGATTTCCATCACATCCAGTTTCTCCGGGGAGTTGATGGGCTTCGCGCAGGAAAAACAATATTTTCTGTGCTGACGTATCCGGTCACGTTGCTGATCCGTCAGCCCATGGTGCTGCATCACATCAAGCCAGCGACTGGCAGCCCTGCGCCAGAGACCAGCAGCCTCCAGCTTTTGTGCAACCTCATCCTCCACCATCATGTCTTACCCTTGATAACCGTTTTTTCCTTTTGAAGGACCTCAGCCCCAGACTGGTTACCCTGTGTTTTATCGCCGGGATCGTCCTGTGGGGAAGCTTCTCCTTTACCCCACGGGCACCAGACTCAGGATATATGGCTCTTAACAGGCTGTCTTCATCAGGCAGCCAAAGCCGGGCCTCTGTCAGCCCCATTTTTCCGGCCTGGGCAAAAATGGCCTCCCGGGTACGGGCTGGCAGCAACGCTTTTAATTTATCAATCCCTTTACTGTAATGTGCCTGCATCAACATCAGCTCGCTTTCCGTCCAGGGTCTGTTTTTCCATGTTCCAAGGCCAAATTTGACCACTGCAGCCCTCACCGCACTGACGCTTCTGCCCAGTCTGGCGGCAATTTCTTTTGTTGGCAGATTGCCGTAATGCTTTTCCAGAAAGGACTTATCTTCAAGGCTCCAGCTACTGCGACCAGTGAGCCCTGCAAGGGATGCCTGCTGGCAGATAGCCTTGCGTGAACGCCCGGGTAACAATGACATTACATACTCTATACCTTCTGTATAGTGGGTCCGGAGCAATGCCAGCTCCTCTTCCGACCAGGGTGGAGTCACGCCACGGGACAGACCTGAAAGCTGAACAATCCGGGCCACCCCATTGGTAGACCTGCCAAGCCGTTCCCCGATTTCACGGGCAGACAGCTGACCATAGTGTTGTTCCACAAACGTAATTTCGGCAACCGACCACGGTGTCCAGTGATTACGGTGACGCTGCGTTTTATCCACCATGTCAGACCTCCCTAGTATCAGTCGCGTTGTTTTTCCTGCGCCAGCGTAGAGATTTGAGCCCGGAGGTGCTGCTCAGCCTGTTGGACCTGCTGCTGACGCTGCAGCGAATCTTCAGGGAGTAGCTTCAACTGCCGAAGCTGTTCTTCCACCGGCACGGTCTGCCGGAAGCTTGTCAGCATGCCAAAGACCTGCGATTTAAGTTCACTGACGGTAATGTATTTTCCTCTCTGACCATCTAGCGCATTCAGTTTATCGGCAAGTGCCTGAAGCTGTGTCATCCCTTCATGCCAGCCGTTAATTGTATCGACAGGAAGTACTGAGATATTAATCTGTTGCTGCCACTGCTGTGCCAGAGGTTTAGCCTGTTCCGGCCACAGCGCCTGAGCCTGTTCTGTGAGTTTTCGGCTGTAAGCAAGATTCCAGTCAGGAGGAAGCTTGTCCAGTCGGGCAATCTGCTGTTGTGTCTGTGCTATCACAGTTTGTGCTGACGGAGATTGCTGGCGCAACATATCCAGTTGTTCAGACGTGAGAGGTGAAGGGAACGGAGCCAGTGAAGCTGCAAGCTGAGTCTGCAGAGGGTCTGGACGGTGAAGAAAATGCCAGCTCCACACTGAGACTATGCTTATCACCAGCATGGTACACATCCCGGCGGCGAAGAATTTCCACTTTTTAACCGGAGCAGGCATTGTCGACAGTACTTCCACATTCGGCTGCGGTTCCAGTTGCGCAACATAAACCCACTTCACTGCACTCGCTGGCGTATCTTCATCCGGACCACCAGCAAAGTCTCTCGTGGATGCTGTCGAAGCATTCATCATGGTGGCAGGCAATACGATACCCGACTGAATGTTTGGCCCGGTGCTGGTTGTGTTATCACTGTTTTCCAGCCGGACAGCACTGTTGTGCATCAGGGTACGCAACGTATCGAGCTGGCTGAGATGTTTTAGCTCCAGGCGCTGCAATACCTCTCCCAGACCTGTAAGCAGTTGCTCCGCACGGTACAGCTGGCTAAGGTCACTGTAATTCAGAGGCAGCGAACGCATCCGTTGCTGCAGGCGCTGACTCAGACTGCTGAGGATTTCCATGCGGGCATGGACTGGCTGCGGCCACAGCGCCCCCCACTGATGGCTTATCAGTGCCTCCAGTATCGTAAGCCCTTCATTGAGCCCGAATAAGCCGGCCAGCTGCGTACGCGCAAGCGTATACCAGGCCGCCGTTTGCAATTCCACACCGTTCTGCTCAAACAGTGAGAGACAGAGTTTTTCGGCATAACGCCAGTTCACATCCGGGCGAGCCGGATGTGTCAACTTACTCAGCTCATCACGCAGGGCGGCATAATCCGGCAGCGCCCTGGGGTCGCCACCGGTTTTAATTTTTCGTGGGTTGATGTCATTCATGACCAGTCGTCCATTTGGCGTATCAGGAACTATTGAAGGTTGTCGTTTATGCAGCTTCGCTTTCTGCATATTCAGAGGGGTCGAGTACTGCAATACTCGCCGCTATGGCAGAAGCGCTAAAATCAGACCAAAAAAAGTATTTTCATCAAACCCCTGCGCGAGGCGGGATAAAGCGCCAGGCGGAGTAAAGGTCCAGTCACTCACGATACCTGGCCGCATGAATAAACGCCCCAGTGAAGTGACATTCTCACCGTTATGGAAGGTCGCCTCCACGCACCCGGTCACACCCTGACCGTACAGAAATATCGGCGTAAACTTTACGGCCCGGTCGTCGTAACGGAGAACGATACCAGAAATCTCAAAAGTCCCGCCCTCCACCAGCAGGTCTGTAACGGATACCGTGAATGCCTCCACATGCAGTCCGGTACCCGTCAGCCAGGCGTCCATCTGCTTCTGAAGCCGGGCTATTCGCAGACAAAACTCCACAATATCGGCCTGAGTCTTGCTGACAAACGAGACCGGGGCAGACTGTCTGGCCTGCAGTTTTTTGAGGAACTGTGATTTTACTGACATCGTGTTCTCTGGCCTTACAGACGGGTTGTCGTGTCAAGATACTGCTGTTGCTTAAGATGTCGCAGGAGAACCCGCCCTTCCGGCATAAACTCGGTTCCATAACACACGAGGCCAATGCCCTTCAGCTCAGCATCAATGGCATAACACAGCTCGCCGGGGATATTCTGATCAAGCAGCACCACGTCAATCGATTTCAGGCGCGGTTCATATTTCAGCAGCACGTCGGAGAGCGTGGACATCAGTTTATGTGCTGTGCCGGGCAGGCCCTGCAGAATAGTGGTCATATCCGGCAGCCCGTAATCGGGTAAATGTGCCAGCGTGCCGGCACGGCAGTTAAGAATGCGCTGCATGTTATCGAGTACAGACAGGATGACCTGGTTTTCTTCACTGACCTGATAGAGATCGAGATCACCAGCAAAGTTACCGCAAAGCATCTCGTACAAAGAAGGCGTATTTCTTGACGTCATCAGTTTGCCCCATCCGGCTTGATTACAAAGACGCTGCCGTTGTCATCCCTCTCCAGAAGTGACCAACGGGCACGATGCATTTTGCCGTCCTTATCTTCAAACTCCGGCATGACCTGTCCGGTGTGGGTACGGGTATACTGTGTTGTGCCGTTAACGATAGTCGCCCAGCGACCATCGAATGGTGAAACATCGCCACTCCAGCACGTGATGCGTACTCCTGTTTCCTTCAGTAGATCTTTTTCTCTCTGCGGCCAGTTGTATAATTCTTCAGGCTTGCCTTCAGGGAAAAAACCTTCTGGTGGAACATCAATAAATTCGCCTTCGATACGACGAATCAGCGTCCAGCCTGTTTTAGCCCATTCAGAGTCATCCCAGCTATAGATCCTCTCGCCGTCCTTAGTAATATAATCGCTTCGCTGCACTCCTTGTCGTGCCGATACAGGCTGCCCATAATCAGCAGGTATAAATCGGGCTGGAGCAAAATCAATATCAGGTAAATAAATACCTGTTTGCACAGGATTCTCACCTAATTCTATTCGCACCGATGAGTCGAGTTCGTAGAGAGGAACCTTAGAGGGGATATCATTTTTTGTATAAACTCCATTGCTATCATGCCCAAAACCGTCATAAGTTAAATCCCCCTCGTCCCAAGTTGCACCCAGGGTCGCTGATAACCTCCTATCCAGAATTGCGGCTATACTTCCCAGTTCAGATATTGTTTCGATTTCATCTTGTGTCATCCACCCATCCCAGAATTCGGTAATACCTTTGCGAATATTGCTCATGGCATGTCCGATATTAAATGCCTGAATATCATTGTGTGTGCGCAGAATATAGGCATTGATATAACGTTCTTTCATCGGTCGAATGTTTGGCAGAACGCGATTTCCCCATACCATATCAGCCTGCTGCCAGAGAGGGAGATTGCGATTATTTAATGGCATTTCTCGCAGATAGCGTGCAAAGGCTGCCTCATGGGCATCAATATAAGCAATAATGGCATCACGCGTGGCTGCGTAATGCTCAGGGGAAATAAATTTCTCCAGCAGATAGCATTCCTGGGGATGTAAGACAGCCATTATTTTTTGTCCTTTGATTCGTACCAGTTATGAGTATTTTCCAATTTTGGCAATCCCTGATACGGATAAACAGGGTCATTGGCAGCATCGCCATATCCCCAGCCAGTTTTCTGCCGGGGACCGGTGTATTCTTTCTTCAGTTGTGACGGGTCGAGTACAATCTGCACCGCCCCTCCTTTCAGTGAAAATTCTTCCGCATTTTCATTAACTTGCGTTCCAGCTCTTCCTTCCCAGACTTTCAGTGGTTTTCCCGGCGGGATAGTGTAGGTCACATACTCACCATTTTCATTCCAGCTTTTCCAGACTGCAAAGCGCCGCCGCCAGTCACTTTTACTGGTCAGCATGTCGAATTCAGCCTTATTCATCCAGCAGATGCTGTTATCATTCGAGCTTGGGTCAATGACTCGATAAATAACCGTGCCAGGCGGAATTTCTTTTGGCTGCATGGATTTATCGAAGGTGCTAAATTTCCCTTTTAGTACAGGATTTCTACTGGTCTCACTGATATCGGGCCAGCCATCTGAGATAGCTTCTTGCCCATTAAACTTTTCTAACGTTGGGTAAGCACGTTCCTTTGCCCCTACATCCACCCAATCAGGCTTATCACGCTTGAAATACTCCACTTCTTCACTGGCTCGCTTCGCGCCATAATGGTGAGCGTTATCACCCACATGAGCACGAAAAGCATTATCCCCTTCGACTCTGAGACGATTTGCCAGCCGCTCCAGAATGTCGTTCAGCGGCTTCAGGGCTTTCGCCAGCATAGTGTTCGCCTTACTGCGTACCGCAACCAGCGTGTCCCAGACTTCAGCAACCGGACGTTGCAGGCTGGATGGCCCCCAGTTGGTTACTGTATCGAACAGACTGCGCGTCACCTTCATCAGTTTGTCCATCACCTCAAGCAGCGCAGATGTACTGAGCATGCCTTTCAGTTCATCAATTTTGCCTGCCAGATAGTGATAGGGATTGTAGATACGAAGTGTTCGTAACGTGCCGCGAACCGCAGGGGTATCCAGAAAACGGTTAAGTTGCGTAACACTCCCGTCAAGCAGACGGTTGTAATTACCGGCCTTGCTCAGTTCATTGAAGTGGGCTTTACGGACTGACAAAAACATCACCTTCGCACTGCCTTTCACCAGAGACCCCAGCGTCGGAAAGCAGCCAACCAGCGTCAGACCAAGACACACCCACGGCCATATCTCAGTGTCATTTTCCTTTATTTTTTTGCAGTTGGCGATAAGGTCGCGAACGTCGCAGACCTGATCCACCAGAGGGATCATTGAGATAACCGTTCCGGTCACAATCTGCCCGGTCGTCTGCTGTTCGTTAAAGTCGCCCTGAAGTGTTTCCCACAACCACTCTCCGGATGCTTTGGCTTTATCGGCCAGTTCGTCATACCAGCTTTGTGGCGGGGGCTGGTAGAAAGCCAGTGCGTGCTGAAGTTCCTGATCGATCATTTTATCCCTCCCTGACGCTGGTTTTTTCCAGCAGTAAATCCCACGGCGTCCACGGCTTTTCCGGTTCAGGTGGTGGAAGCTGGTAAGTCACGGTTGCTGACTCAAACGGCACATTTTTGTGCAGGGCATATCCCTGCTCATCCAGTACGCCAGCCAGTTCGCTTCCCCCTTCGAAACGAAGGGTATAAGGTGCTTTCGGGATAGCCTCCTGCCCGTCAAAGAAGTTCAGAGCGAGGTCGCTCTCTCCCTTCCCCGGTAGATAGGGCACTTTTACCGTCTGCGAAGCCCCACCCTCTGTGTCAAGCCGGCTGGCCTTGCGGGTATAGGTACCTGCAGTCTCGTATTTGATTTGTCCCTGCTCGATGAGGATGGAGCTCCCGCCACCAACCAGCCGTATTCGCTTCTTCCCGGCCAGCAGCATCTCTCTGGCAGAGATAAGGGTCAGTTTCTGCTCCGCGCTCAGGTGCATCATTCCATTCTGGGCCTGAAGCTGTACGGGTCCCTGAGCCGAAATCAGACTCAGCTTGCCGTGTTGAGCAAATATTCCCACGCTGTCGCCTGCCAGTCCGGTGATATGCCCTTCAGCTCCAATACTGATGTCACCGCCCGCATTCAGGGCGATATTGTCAGCGGCCGCCAGATGCAGATGCTCAGCACTGGTGAACGCTATCCCTTCCGGTGCTGAGAAGTGGATCATCTCATGGAGGGTTTTCAGGCGGGAGCTGAACATCGCCTGTTGACTGGCGATGTCCGCTTCCAGGGCTTTCGCCTGGCGGGTGGCGCTGGCCAGTGCCGCGATTTGCTGGTTCACCGCCTCAATTTCTTTCAGCGCCGCGTCCATATCCAGCACCTCACCTTCCCCGCGCGTTTTCCCGTCGGCGGTGACCAGCAGCCCTTTTGCCACACGGATAACCCCGAACTCATCGGTGCGCAGCTCAAACCCGGTGCCGCGAACGTCGTTCTGCGTGTCCACGATATGCCCCTGATTCAGGGCGGTGGCACCAAACGGCGTATTCAGCGCGATATGCTCAGCCTGACGCTGGTCTTCCATTCGCAGTTCATTATCCCTGGCGGTGCGCAGGATGTTCTGGCTACGGTTGTCGCGGGTGACCACATCGGCATGCTCTGAGTCATGGAAGGCATGGGCGATATACGGGCGGTCCGGGTCACCACCGTCAAAGGCAATACCCACTTCCGTACCGGTGATAAGCGGGGTATGCCAGCCGTACGTATCCCCGGCATAGGGTTTGGCCTGACGTATCCACAGGTAGTGATAGCCCTGCTCTGCATCCTCACGACTGAAGTCCAGTTTCACCCGGTAACGGCCCTGGCTGTCCAGGTGCGCATACGGGTCATTCTTCTCGTCGCTCTCAACGCGGGCCGGCAGCGTCCCGGCAAATCTGGCAGGCCGTAGTCCGTTAGATGCGCCAGTGTGCCGGCACGGCAGTTAAGGATCCGTTGCATATTATCCAGCACCGACAGGATGACCTGATTTTCTTCACTGATATGCTGAAGGTCGAGATCGCCAACAAAATTACCGTAAAGCATCTCGCATAATGAGGGCGAATTACGCGACATGAATCAATCTCCCTCATCTGGAGTCACAGCAAATACGCTGCCACCATCATCTCTTTCCAGCAGCGACCAACGGGCCGGGTGCTTCTTACCATGCTTATCTTCAAACTCCGGCATAATCTGCCCGTCGCGGGTTTGGGTGTACTGCGTCGTCCCGTTAACAATGGTGGCCCATCGACCTTCAAACTGAGATTTTTCACCACTCCAGCAGGTGATCCTGACCGGCTCCCAGGACTTACCTTCATCTTCTTTATCCAGCGCAGCACTGGCTCCATCGAAGCGAGCAAACCATGCCATGGAGGATTCTTCCTCAAACTGGAAATTTTCATGTTCGGAGTAGAAATGCAGGCCGTTATGCCCGTCGTATCTAATAGGTTTAATTAACTGATTCACTTTTACCAGTAATGGCGGTAAAGCTTCGGTTTTAGTTTCTCCGAGCGCTGGCGGCATTGCTCCAGCCTTAAGGATAATGCCGCCGTTATAGGACAGCAGTTCAATCTCAGGAGTCTTCTTCAGACGGTGAGCCAACGTGTCTGTACCACCGAGCTTTTCCTGCCAGGGATTACCGAGAATGGTGTACCAACAAGGGCCTTTTACTCCCTCCACTGCCTCACCGCCTTCCAGGGTTCCCAGAGAATCCACCATCACGCCCGGAAAGCGCTGAGCCAGTTTGTATTCGTATGGAAACATTCGCTCAAAAGCGTAAGGAAGAATAAATGACAACCCCGCATAACCGCTTTCAACGTTGAAGGTATTACAAAGCCACATCAACCAAGATTGATAACGTTCCTTACCCTCAGGCTCTTTCAGCAGTGTTAACGGGAACACCAGCTTAATGACAGAGCGGTCATTATCGTTATGGAAAATCCGAGTGTTCATAACCAAGATGCTGTAATCAGGAGACAAATAATCTTTCTCAGCACTCCCCAAATACCACGAATCGGTCTCTTCTTCTGTCAGTTCTAAAAATTCCAGGCGATTTCTTTTGTAATTTTTGTCTGTTATAGATACCCATTTAGGGGCAAGTGTTTTTTTGAGATGTGGCTTAAATTCATCGTAATAGCGATCTACGCACTCCACCATTTTACGACGAACCTCGGCTGTATGACCGTCTTTAAAAAAAACGGTGATAATCAACCCCAGATTCACCGCCTGGCTACCATCCTTGTATTTTACCGATGCTTCCGGCAGCCACTTCTCGATATAACTCAGATCAAAATCCTGCTGTTCCATTATCTTTCCTTATTGGATTGCCAGTGTACCAACAGCGGTACCACTGAGAGCCAACGCCAGCGCTTCCCAGGCAGTGATTGCCAGACGCACAATTAGTAAAAATGCCGCCAGTAAGGATTCCGGGATACCGAGTGTGACCACCAGAACACCCACGCCGACAGCAACCAGCACCACACCGACAGTTATTGCCACATCCGTCAGTACCTGCACCCAGTCGACCTGTTTCAGCATATCCAGTGTCATATCGGTGGTTTTCTGGATTTTAAGCCATGCAGCCCGAAGCTGTTCATCCGTCCAAGAAGCCACTGCGCGTCCCGTCTGACTGACCCAGCGCCATGCCTGGCTCCCCTGAGAATATACCCATTCCCCACTGTCGTTCAGCCAGCCCGCAGCCTGACTGAGCTTTTGCTGCATCTCTTCTGACAGCGCATGCCAGCCGGCGGCGATATTGTTGACAGCTCCTTCGCTGAGGTCAGCTACGGCTTTCCCGGCCCAGGTCCACGGCTCTACTCTCGCTGGCGTAGGTGTCGCCGGTGGACGAGGAGTGAATATCGGCGGGTAGAGGAATAGAGGCCAGTACTTAGCTCCGCTGGTCTTCCAAGCTTTCATCGTCACGTTCACCACCTGATCGCTCCACTGTTGTTCTTCCGTGCGACAGTCATGGATCTCTAGGATAGTCATGCGATTACGATCTCTACCCACGATGATCATGTAATCTCTATATTGGCTGTCCTTAAGTACATCCCCCGGAAACTTGACCTCCACGAGGCGCTCCAGATTATCAGCGTGCATCTGACCTTCCGTGTCCGGCCCCGCGAGCCCCGGCCAGCGGTCATTCATATTTTTGACAATAATGACATCCGGACGGCGGTAAATTCCCTTGCCCGGCACCGGGAAAGGATTGGTGGTGTGCCGCCTGCCAGCGCCTTCGCCCAGTAACGCGCTGCTGAGAAACGGACGTGGCGGAGTGGTGCGCATATCAAACGGGACTTCGGCTTTATACCACCACCGGTAATCGCGTTTGATCTCATCCACGCGAATAAGTCCACTCAGCATCAGTTGCTTCAGGCTCATTTGATAGCTTTTGCCGTTGCGACGGATTTCTGCAGACAACCGTGGAAAACGCATCGCGTACTCCACCTTGATATGCAAATACTGGCGGCTGTTGGTCGTCGGTAAGCGCGACTGTTTCTCCACCATTTCAACGCCGGTTGTCGTACAGTCCCACGGCTGATTATTGGTCCCGGTGGGGATGTCAGCACCCGGGGTATCGGGTAAATCGGGCAGCTCCATTACACATCCTCCCTGTATTCGGTTGTCAGTTGCTGTTGGTCTCCATCACCGATAAACCACATGGATTCTTCCGGCTGCGGCTTGTCCGGTACAACATGCAGGTCTACAGCCTCCTGCTCACGGGTATATATCGCTACGGTCCGGCCCTCTGAATCAGAGAATCCGCTTGCCTCCTGCCCGGATGGAGTCTTCAGGTAATAAGGTCTTCCTGCAAGGATCCTGCCCTGCTCATCCTGCAACTGATAAACAGCAGAATAAGCATGTGAAATCCCCATCTCAGGGAAAACGAGTGGCTGGCTGCCCCCACCTTCCGTATCCAGTCGGCTGGCCTTGCGGGTATAGGTACCTGCAGTCTCGTACTTGATTTGTCCCTGCTCAATGAGGATGGAGCTTCCGCCACCCACCAGGCGTATTCGCTTCTTCCCGGCCAGCAGCATCTCTCTGGCAGAGATAAGGGTCAGTTTCTGCTCCGCGCTCAGGTGCATCATCCCGTTCTGGGCCTGAAACTGTACGGGTCCCTGAGCCGAAATCAGGCTCAGCTTACCGTGCCGGGAAAACATTCCCACGCTGTCACCAGCCAGTCCGGTGATATGCCCCTGGGTCCCAATACTGATATCACCACCGGCATTAAGGGAGACATTCTTCGCGGCCGCCAGATGCAGATGCTCAGCACTGGTGAACGCTATCCCTTCAGGTGCAGAGAAGTGGATCATCTCATGGAGGGTTTTCAGGCGGGTGCTGAACATCGCCTGTTGACTGGCGATGTCCGCTTCCAGGGCTTTCGCCTGACGGGTGGCGCTGGCCAGTGCCGCGATTTGCTGGTTCACCGCCTCAATTTCTTTCAGCGCCGCGTCCATATCCAGCACCTCACCTTCTCCACGCATTTTCCCGTCGGCGGTCACCAGTAAGCCTTTGGCCACACGGATAACCCCGGACTCATCGGTGCGCAGCTCGAACCCGGTGCCCCGTGGCTCGTTTTCCGTGTCGACGATATGCCCCTGGTTCAGCGCCGTGGCCCCGAACGGCGTGCTGAGTGCGATATGTTCACTCTTGCGCTGATCTTCCATCCGCAGTTCGTTCTGACCCGCGGTGCGCAGGATGTTCTGGCTGCGGTTATCGCGGGTGACCACGTCCGGGTGTTCAGAGTCATGAAAGGCATGGGCGATGTACGGACGGTCCGGGTCGCCGCCGTCAAAAGCAATCCCCACTTCAGTGCCATTTATCAGCGGCGTGTGCCAGCCGTACGTATCCCCGGCGTACGGTTTGGCCTGGCGTACCCAGAGGTAGTTATAACCGGGCTCTGCATCTTCGCGGCTGAAATCCAGTTTCACCCGATAGCGGCCCTGGCTGTCCAGGTGCGCATACTGGTCATTCTTCTCGTCGCTTTCCACTCGGGCCGGCAGCGTCCCGGTAATCAGCGGGCGTGGTACAGGCTCAGGTCTGAAGCAAAACTGCTCGCTGTAGGGCATGCCCCATACCGAAACGTGCAGACGGGTATCCCGGGCCGCGCGGAAGGTGGTGAGTGTAATCACCATCCCCTCTTTCAGCTCCGGCACGCCACTGTCGCCGGTCTCCAGCACCATGCCCGGCGTCAGGTGGCTGGCGTTACTAAAGAGATGCAGACGGATGGCGTTATTGAGGGCGTGTTCATGATTAATGCGGGCGTAAAACGCGCCGCTTTCGGTTTCCGGTTCGGAGGTGGTGGTGTCGCCCGCTTCACGATACGGCGCGGCGTAGCGGTAGTGCTCACCGGTGGTGGCGACCTCGTTTCTGACGCTGACGCGCGCATCCATCGGCGTGGTGGCCGTACGGTAGTTGTAGTCACGGAAGACAACGCTACCGGTCACCGTGTGGTGCCACACTCTGGCATCCCACACGGCCTCGACTGCGCCGTCATGCAGCGCTGAAGGTTCACGGTACGGTAACTGCACATCAAACTGATATTGCAGCTGGCTGTCGCCAAAGGTCACCGTGTCCAGCCCGGTGGTGGTGTTCACCCCGGTGCGGAACCAGATGCCGTCTTCGGCCAGTATTCGCTGAATAAACTGCAGGTCGGTTTCCCGCCACTGGGTAATCAGTTCGCGGACCGGGTAAGTGCGTTCCAGCCGGAATTCAAAATCCGCTCCTTCCAGCCCGTGGCTGCGCAGGACCTGCTCCACCAGTTCCGGTACGGAGACATTCTGGTAAACCGCACAGCGGCGAGTGTGGCTGAGTAACGCCAGGCGCGAGGAGAGCGTTACCGCAAAATGCGTCTGGTCTGCGGTGTCTTTCAGATGCTTAAAGCCGGTAATGATGCCCCGCACCACACGGCCAGAGCGCATGCTGAGCGTGGCATACTTCAGCATCACATCCTGACGGGCAATGCCTTTCTGGGGTGTGGTGAACTCAATCCGCCATTCGGACGGCGCATTCAGCGCTTCGCGCCCGTGGAAGCTCAGCACATCCGGCTTCAGGATGCTGTCATTTATCTCAAGCGTATAGCGGGTCTGCCCGCCAAACAGGGCCAGCCAGTTATCCTGCAGGGTGTCCATGAACTTACTCCTTTACCGGCACCAGGGTCAGCCCGGTGCTGTTGAGCTGGATAGTGCGCGGCTTGTCCGGGTCGAGGTCGTCGCGGCTCAGTACCAGCTTCCAGGTGTTGTTTTTGATATCCGGCCGATTAAACAGCCCCACCACCGCCACAAAACTGGCCTCTTCGTTCATCGGCATATTGAGGGTCATGCTGCCTTTGGGCATCACCAGCAGCGATTTGCTGGCGACGATCTCTTCTTTGAGGGTGTTATCTGCATCACGCAGCAGTTTCTGGTAGTCGGCGGCATCTATTTTCTGCCGATCTTTGAGCTGGTACACCTGCACCATGGTGGCAAGCGGCGTCTGGCTTTCATCAGCATTGGCGGCGGCACGCGGCTCGAAATCCAGGTGCAGCACCTTTATTTTTTTGTAGAAGATGGCTTTAGTGGCGCTGACGGTGCCGTCCGACACGGCCTGAGTCAGGCCACATGCGGTCAACAGGAAACAGAGCAGCATCAGTGCGACGCTGCGCGACAGGGAAGCGAAAGTCATTCGGGGAGTCCTTTTCAGCCTTCAGAAACAGGGGCGTGTTGAATGTGTCTGGTGTTGGGTATTGCGTTCCGGAATATCAGTCGAAACGGTAGCCGCCGGGTTGTGCCGGTCGCAGGCTCTCACAGGTCAGGCCTTCATAAGTGCCCAGACTCACGGTCAGGTGCGTGCGGGTTGCAGGTTTGTCCCGCTTCAGGCCCAGCACGCCGGTGCGGCCCAGCTGTACACGACCTGCCTTACCCAGACGGGGTTCAGGCAGGCAACTCACCGGCACCATGAGGCGAAGACGCACATCGGAGCGGTACCCCATGTACACCCGCAGCAGCACCATCATGTCAGTGTGCAACTGACCGCCGGGCAACCAGCCCTGTGCCTCCTGTGGGTTGTCGGTTGCCAGCATCAGCAGGATACGGCTGCAGGCCTCTTTCCCTGTTTTGCCAAGTGTGGCCCGCTGTGACAGCGACACGCGGTTGTCTTTACCGAGCCCGCTGCGATTCTCCACAGGAACTTTCACCGGGTCCGGGCTGATAACCGTGGTCCGGGTGTCCGGGGCCAGCAGACTCACCAGCTGGCGGATGCCTTCGGCGTTGCGGGTGGGCAGCCGCATGGTCCCCAGTAGCGCCAGGAAGCGGGAGACCGGCGTGGCAATCTGCTCCGCCGTCCCCGGGATGCCAAGACCGACCAGCCCCAGCAGGCACCGGGAGGTGTCATCGGTACCACCAGCTTCGAAGGTCGCCGGGTAAGCGTATTTACGCCAGATACGGTAATACTGGGTGTGGATGCGGTGGCTGAAGATATCGAGAAACGCGGTGGTGGCTTCGTGTCCTTCCCGGCGCTGCGCAATATCATCGAGGTACGCCGTCGGTAGCGGTGAATCCACGCCGTACATCCCAAGGAACGTGGTACGCACCGTAGGCGACAGGTCCGGGTAATCTTCATCGGTTTCAACCGCTTTAAGTTCGCTGACCGGGAAGCCCATCCCCGGCCACGGACGAAAGCGCACCGGGTCGCCGGACAGTTTCTCGGTACTGCCCAGTTTCGGCGCATCCGGGTTTTCCTGCTCCAGCAGCTGACAGAAGCGGTAGAAATTAACCCGCCAGATGTCGTCGCGAAGCGCTTCTGTCAGCCCGGAATGTGCTGGCTGTAATTCTCTTTCCATCGCAGTCGTTTCCCTGTGGGTTGCAGTACCAGTGTGAGCTGATTGAAGAGGTGCACATCGGCATAAAGGGCAAAGAAGCGATGCAGCATTTCACCAAACAGCGTGACATCCCCTTCCCCGGCAAAATTATCGGCATTCAGGGTAATTTCAATGTCGACCCCGCGCAGCATAAAGCCCCGCTCGAAGCGGCGGATTAGGGTGTGCTTTACCGCCACAATCGCATCCAGCCGGCGGCGGTTCATCTCGTCATCGGTCCAGTCATACAGCGCCAGGGTGCCGCGCAGCACCTCCGGGTTATCCATCATGCTTAAGAAACTGGAGCCCAGATGGCTCATGACCCGCCAGTGGAAACGGTCACTGGCAGGCGGATAAAGCGGCAAAGTCGGCACCTTCAGGTTCATGACCCGAACCGGCACTTTGCCCGCTTTCACCACCCTGTCCAGCAGCGTGCTCTCCAGCGATCGGCGCGGCAGCTGACCGTTGGTACCGGTGATGCGGATGGAGAGCGACTCCGGGGCCTGTGACAGTTGCTCCAGTTCGAATGACTTACCGCCAAGGATAAGCCAGGTGTCATACAGCCCCGAAGGGCCGCGCTTTACACGGGTGTGGAAGTAACGCTCCGGCGCGTCATGGCGCATCATGCCGCCACGGTGGCGGAAACTGGTGAACGGCACATACGGGTGTTTGCCGTTTTTCACCGCCCCGTGAATGGCATCCACACTGTAGATTTCCGTATGCCCGTCCTGCACACGCATCGGGCGCAGCAGGTATTCGTTCTGCAGCGGGTCAGGCGTCAGCGGGTCCGCTTCCAGTGAGAACAGATTAATCACCGGCGCACAGTGCAGGCGGAAATTTTCGGTCTCAAACGGCAGGTCTGACGGCCAGCCGCCGTCGAGCACGATATCGGTCTCAAACCAGGTGGTTTTCTGACTCAGCCCGGCATGCTCCAGCCCCTTAAGCTCCACGAACATAAACTTCTCGCGGAAGCTGAAATACTCCAGCAGCAACTGGTAACCACTGAACGCAGAATCGCCCTTTGGCCACAGGCGGTCACTATCGTCAAAGCCCATTGGTTTGCACCAGCCGTCGAAGCGGACCCGTTCGGTGCGGGTTTCAGCGTGGCGGACATACATTGCCTGCACCCGGCGTGTCAGCGCCAGGTGCAGGGCCGAGGCCACCGGGCTGTCGGCATCGAGGTAGATGGCTACCTTCTCGATACCGGCTTTTGACCAGTCCACTTTGTCGGGGCATTCGAAACGCAGACGAATGGCAGCGCGTCCATCGGGCTCTGTTTGCAGGCGGGCCTCACTCAGATGCAGCGGCTGCAGCGGTACGTCACGGGTGGTGCGGTACTGACAGACCGTGTTATCGGGACCGACCGGACGCGACAGAACGGAAAAGCCGTTTTCCAGCACTTCCATTTTGCGAAGCTGCTGCCACTCCGGACTAAAGGCCACCACGGAGAGCGACGGAATGGTGCGCATGTAATGCGGCCACAGCAGGCTCACCAGCCCTTCCGTCAGTTCCGGCAGGTCATCATCGAGCTTTTCACGCAGGCGGCCCATCAGGAAGGCAAAGCCCTCAAACAGGCGCTCAACATAAGGGTCACGCGCCCCGGTCTTATCCAGATTGAGCATGGCTGCCCGATCAGGGTGGGCGCGGGCAAACTCTTTACCGGCTTCGCGCAGGTAGCGCATTTCGGCTTCGTAATAACGCAGGGTTAAATCATCCATGGACGGAGTTCCTGAGTGTAGAAAATATCAAAAAAAAACAGAAAGCGTCATCAGAGGTGATGACCAGCAATATCAGGGAACGATTAACCGCACAACACCATCGCACGCGCCGGATCGAGGGCAATCAACCCGGCCAGCAGGCTGTCCATTTCAGGGGCGAAACGGGCTCTGTCGCTTTCACAGCGACCGGCTTTCATGCGCAGCAGACGAAGACGGCGGGCCTGTACATCGAACAGCAGTCCAGGCTCCCACTCGCTGAGGGTCAGCTGCGGGGCGCTGTCGGTCAGTTCACCCAGCAAATGGAGGGCGAGTTCATTACGTCCGTACTGCTCTGCCACCTTTGCCATCAGCAGACGGAGCAGCCAGCGGCTGCGGGGTGAGGCCATGTCCGGGCGATTCTGCAGCCAGCTAAGTGCCGCCTCCGGCCCCTCACTGTCGCCCTTCTCCATCGCCTCCGCTTCCAGTGCCAGAATGTCATCTGCCTGAGCGGCGGTGGCCACTGCCGGCTCGTCACTGAATCCCGGCATGTCATCGTTGACCTTTTCGGCTATCCAGTTCAGCGTCACCTCATCGGCAAGCGGCGAGCCGTCGTTCCAGGCAAGTGTCTCCAGGCCGGGAAGACGTTTGAGCATCAGCTTCAGGTCGCTCAGAATATAGTCGGCCCATTGCTCCCAGGGGTTCCCTGCGCGGCTCAGCCCCTGCCACAGATACCACTGCAAATCGAGCCAGAAGCGGTTGCCGCCTTCGGTGAACATCACATCCACCTGTTCAATCAGTTCGGTCCAGCTCTGCTGCAGGTACAGGCGTTTCAGCTGCGCACGGTAGTCCGGTTTCGGGGGCAGTAGACGAGTCAGGCCGCTCGCATCGAGCGCCGGTAACTGCGTCACCAGATCCCAGCGGGCGGCCTTCATCATCCGGTGAGCCGCCAGCCAGCCCTGCGGCTGCTCCACCACCCAGCCGGACAGGACGCGCAGCTGACGGACCAGCTCCACTTCCGATTTGACGGCTGCGGTTTCCGGTACAGCTGCGCCTGACGTCGGTGTGCTGTGGTTGCTGTCACCTGCATGATCCTGGCCGGATGTTGCCACCGGTGTATCCAGCCCGCCGTTACCGGCCAGGCGGGTTTCCAGCGTGCGCAGCAGACCGGTAAACATCGGACGTTCCGTCTCCGGCAACTGTTCCAGTGCTGTTTCCAGCAGGCACAGGGCCGCCGCCGTTCTGGCGGTCTCTTCCCGCGTCGCATCCGGCCAGCGTGCTAACGCATCCAGCACTTTCTCACTGTTCAGCCAGTCGAGTGCCGCTAAACGGGCGGTGCTGCGCTGTGGGTGGCTGTGCTGCCCCGCCTGCTCCAGCATGGCCGTCAGCAGCAGAACGCCCTCCGTCAGCCCGGTATCGCCGTCACGCTGCAGGCGGGCAAAGGCATACCAGGTCGCCACCCGGATATCGCGGGCATGTCGGGTCAGAATGCTTTCCGCCAGGCGGCTGAGTACGTCGATATCAGTGCCGGAAAGCTTGTTGATCTCCTCGCGCATCAGTTGGAAATCATCCTCATAGGTCGGGTCATCCCCGGCTCCATGACCGGTCGGGAGTGGTGTCAGCCACGGCGACCACAGAGAGAGGCATTCCCGGCTCTTAGCGAGCAGTGCGGCACGCTGGCACGCATCCGGAAGACACAGGGTCAGGAGCGTTTCTGCAGTCGCCATTTATTCGTCTCCGGCAAGGGTGAGTGAGCCGTCAGTCGCGCCCACGGAAAAAATAGTCTGCGGCAGGCTGAAGCCCTGCAGTTTGAGCAGCGCCAGCGGCCCGTCACCGAGCTCGCTGCGCAGGATAAATTTCAGCGGATTACCGTCCGGGGTGATCCACACCAGCTGGGTGCGGCTGCTGTCGAGCGGAGTGAGCAGCGCCTTATCCAGCAGGCGGATGAAGCCCCAGTTCCCCTGGTTGCTTTCATACAGGCGCATTTCGGTGTTCACTGAACGCCAGCTCAGGTCCACACCGGGGTAATACGTATTACCCGGCCAGGTGAAACTCTGCCAGCTTTCCATCTGGTTGAAGTAATCCAGTTTCTGACCATCCAGCGTCAGCTGGGTGCGGGCCACATCGCGCGACGGTCGGGCCATCAGTTCAAAGTGAACCCCGGCATCGCCCTGGGCAAAAACAATATCGGAGATATCAGCAAGCTTATTGATGGCAGTAAGGAACGCCGGGTTGATGCTCATTCCCTGGCTGGCAGCCGGATCCACCACCCAGTGGCTGCCTTCCTGATGCAGCATGCCGCCGAGGTTGGTTTTGATAAATGCCGCGATACGCCCGGAGTCGCTGCGCAGGAACTGGGCCAGCAGTGGCAGTGAAGCATCGCTGCCGGTGGCCTTAAACGGATAGCGTCCGGCGAAGGCGGTGTTCCACTGTGACACAATGGTGCTCTGCCAGCGGGCGTTAAGGCTACCTGCAGCTGGCGCCAACACCTGACGCCAGGCCAGATCGAGTGGCTGCACAAACAGCGCCTGCCCGAAGCCGTTCCACTCCTGCCCGAGGCTTGCCGCCACCAGAGAGCCATAATCACGGGTGTCGGTCAGGTCAATGGCTTTGCCCTGGAAGACGGTCTGGGCCAGCATCTGCGCCATCGCCTGCGGATCAGGGGCACTGGTCACCTGCTGAAGCTTGAGACGTACCTGAGTCACGCGGGCAAGCCAGGACTGGAAGCTGAGGTTACCGTTTGAGCCGGTCCCGTCCTTGCCGGCCATCAGGCCCGTGAGCGGACCAAAGACGCCGTCCAGCGGGCCTTTCGGCCCCTGCGCCTGTTCAATAAACTGTTTTGCACTCTTCTGACGCCCCACCAGTTTTTTCGCCGAGTCCACCAGAGAGTCTGCAAGCGCCTCTCCTTTCGCCCCGGTCTGTCCCTGCCAGGCAAGCGTATTCATCAGTGCCACCAGAGGGGACTGACGCACATCTGCCAGCAGGTTCAGCTGCGCAATCGCTTCCGAAAGCGATGACGCTTCGTGCCACTGAATGCTGTTGGCCATGTTGAGCCAGGCGTTGCCAAAATCGGTGAAGTAACGCCCGGTCAGGCGCTGTTTCAGCGCCTCCGGTGAGACATCACTGCCCGGCTGATGGGTTTTATCAGTGAGCACCCAGTCAATTTCATCACGGCGGGTCTTCACGACTTCATCAATCGCGTCCTCAACCTGCTCTTCCCACGCCTGGCGGGTGAACATCCCCGGCACCACTTCTTCAGAAGAGAACAGGGTTGACGCATCCGTATCGCCGGTCATATCCGCCAGGGTTAAATCCGGCCAGTTGCGCGCAATGCGCCCGAGCATCTCCTGATACAGACCGGATTCGGCATTACGCTGACCAATTTGTTTGAGCAAAATCTGGCGTACCGTACCCACAAGTTCGCGGTCGGGGGTAATTTTCCACTCAGGGTGTGCCGGTAAGTTCTGCGCCCAGAAGCCGAGCAGCTTCGGGGCCTGGGTCTGCCACACGCTGTCCGGCACCCCGCTGCGGTGCGGCCAGGCCTTCAGCATACTACCGGCCAGCCAGTTCGCATCTGCTTTGTCCGGGCGCGCCAGCATCAGATAACCTTTCAGCAGGTTATAGGTTTTTTGGGTCGCAGACGTACGCGCATCGCTTGCCGGCGGCAACTGCACAAAGGCATTGAGCTGGCGGTGAAGCTCTTCGGCCAGTGCATCACGCATCAGCGTCTGGTTGTTACGGGCGTACAGTGGCCAGAGCATCTTCAGCGTGTCGCTGTCCTGGTTCAGGCCAAAGCGGGTGTACCACGGCGCACCATGCACTTCGCGGTTCTGCAGGCGGGCAATGGTCTGCTGTAGTTCTAACTGGTTACGCAGGCGCTCCGGCAGAGACTGTTTAGTGTCAGCGGCAACCCGGGACGTATCCTGGGCCAGCCAGATTTGGGTGCGGTTGACGGACAGGGACAGTAGCGTACCCGCCCCCCAGAGCAGTACCAGACCGAGCAGCACCAGGCGCAGCACCTTTTGCCAGTGGAAACCGATTTTACGGGCATGCACCTGCAGACTGTCATTCTCAAGTTCCTGCCAGACCTGCGGTGAAAGGCGCGCATGCGGTACTGTTTCGGTTACCGGCAATGCCGGACTGAACATCACCCCACGCAGACGGTAAGGGGCCGGCCCCGACATCAGCGTGGCCAGCAGCGGGACCAGAGAGCGTCGCAACGAGCCGCGCAGGGCTTTTGACAGGCTCAACAGCCAGTGGTGCTGAGAGTTCTCCAGCAGCGCCGACACGCCTGGGGTTTGCAGGTCTGACGAGAGTGAGGTCAATGTCGAACGGACCTCTTCCGTTGTCGCACCTGGACCAAATAACGCGCCGGTTGGGGGCACACCATCCCCGTCATGGGCCCAGGTGCCTTCCCGGACAAGCCACAGCCAGACAGGCAGTTGCCAGCCCAGCTGAGTATCGGTTTTCTGACGTACACGCACCAGCGTGTCCTGCTTCGCCGTATCGGGCAGTGCAGCCGCATTCATCACCTGCACCACGCCATCCAGCGGACGCTGTGTTCGCACCGCTTTCAGGACGAACAGGAACTCGTCATCCGGCACGCTTTCCGCCAGACCGCCGTGAATAAGCACCACACCGTCACTCTCCTGCCAGTGATCGCGCTTAAGACCCGGTACCACCTTTTCTATATCGCTGTCGGTACCCTGTACCAGCAGCAGACGCACTCTGGCTTTCCAGCGGCGACGGTAGCGCAGACGCAGGTGATCGACCAGAGTCTCTGCCACAAACCGGGAGGTGTCCGCGTCGGTATGTTTTGCTTCAGGCTGGGATGCCGTAGCCTGCTGTCCGGAGGCTACCACATCCAGCTTTCCCTGTTTCTCACCATTCCTGGTGAATACGGTTTCAAGCACCCAGCCGATAATCAATGCTGCCAGCATCTGCAGCAGGCTGATAATCACTATGCCGGTCGTACTGAATGGCCCGATATTGAAGGTGTCCTTAACCCACTCCGGCCATAACAAGAGTGCGCCGCCAGTGAGGCAGACAGATAATGCGCCCAGGAGCAGCGTAAGCAGAAAAGTGGATGCGATTTTCATAGATAGAGGAGAGCAATCCCTTGAGAGTTATTCCGGGGTGACAATACAGAGTTGTCGGTTGTCTTCTGAAAGTTCGGTGACAATTAGCTGGGCTTCGCTACCGCTCAAACACTGACGGGCTGCCAGCTGTAACGCCTGCCAGGGAGCGGCAACGCCCGCAAACCCGACAACCGTATCAATATGGGTAATTTTATCGGCTTTAAGCCCCGGGGCATGGGCCTCCCGGGCCTTGCTGAAGATATCGCCGGAGGCCATCTGGCCGCCGCTGGTCCAGGCCTGCTTCAGTGCAGTTTTTTCCAGTCCTGACCACATCATGACGCGCTCAAATGCCAGATTCAGATTGCCATCGCGACATATCTGCGGCCGGTGAACTTTGACTGACACATCCGGGATATCCTTCAGACGGCAGTTGGTCAGCAGTAACACGGAAATAGCCTCGCCACTGTCCTCTGGCGGGTGTTCGTAAAGCTGAGCGCTGACCACCAGTAACGCAGCAGCACGGTCATAATGGCAGTCCAGCCAGTAGTCGAGGATTTCCAGCCCCGTCAGGTCGCGAATGCGCACCAGTGGATGAGTAACGCTTTTTTGCAGGAGCGACGGCAGTGTCGAAAACTGTTCACCGGTATCCACTGCCAGATAGCAGGTCAGCGTCGGAGGGAGCAACGCCACCAGATTCCGGACATGGGCGATTACCTCCTGAAAATAATGCGCTTCCCGGTCAGCCATCTCTCCGGTAGCGGCCAGCGCCCGGTGACGAACCGGGTTGCCACCATTAACGGGTTCGCAGGGCATCATCAGGGGCTTTTTGGCTAACACAGCCTCATGCGTCATCAGACTGGCAGACCCCAGCCCGTTAATCAGGCCTTCACCGATAAGCCAGGCAAAGCGCTGTCCGCGCGCAACGTCTGCCCGGTATCGGGCGGCGGTTATGGCGTTTTTTCTTTCACAACGCCCATGGAGGAGTGTGTAGCCAAAATAGCGCCCGACAACCAAAAGGCCCCATAACACGACAGGTAGTCCAGTTGCCAGCCCCCAGAAAGCAGCACCAGCACGCTCGCCTTTCCATAAAAGGAAGGTGGCCGCTGTCCCTGCCAGCAGCATCACAATGCCCAGGAGCAGCCAGCGTTTAAAACGTGGTCGAGGAGGTAGTTTCTCCTGCGCGGGAATGCGCTCAAGTTCAACCGGCACGTTTACCCCACCAGAGCATTGGGCAGTGAGCTGATAAGCGTGCAGCCGCAGCCACACTTGTGGCCGTGGAACGCCACAGGGACACCCCGATCGCGATAATTTGGGTGACCTTCGACGATAGTGGTGTCACCATGCTCAGGGCAGGAAACACGATCACCTTTACGGGCCACGCCGATATCACCGAAGAACATGGTTGTTGAGCAGGACAACACAGCTCCACCGTGTGTGGTTTTGTCACCGAGACGGATTATTCCTTGCATATTCATCTCCAGGAAATGACTTTAATTCATTATTCACGGGCATTACTTCCAAAGTAACAATTTAATTTATCATCTTCTAATTTTAAATAAATGGGATTATAACCGAACCTATCAAATCAAATTAGTTATATTCATTTTTAATGTATTGTTTAATAGATGCTGCGTTTTTATAGTTAAAATGCACCTCATCACCATTAAACTCACCATCCATACCGTTTAGCGCAGGGTCTTTTGTGATCATGTCATTTATAAATAACGAGTCATTACTGTATTTATAAGCATGGACTTGATAAGTATTCCCATTGATGGACTCAGCTTGATGCAATTGGTGCCAGGAGATTAAAACAATAACGTTTTTTACATTATGAATCTTCATAAAAAACACAGTATCAATATTTGGGGTATCCCCATCCACTTCATATTTATCAACTTGCGTTTTTTTTGCTCCGGAATCGTAGTACAAACCAAGGGGGAAATCAGAGTTTGGCTCTCTCTGAAAGTAGATTGATTTTTCGCCGTCAATTTTGAACGGCCCCTGAACCACCTCCCCCTGTCCATATGAAGGCAATGAGCAGAATGCAAATAAAAAGCTGAAAAGTATCTTAGAAAACATATCTTAGTCCTTGTTAATATTCAGCAGTTCTGCAACCTTGTTAAACCTAATCCGACGATCATCATATCCGTTATACCCACCATTTACTTTAAATGTCACATCATAAACACTTAAGTTTTTGGCAGATACATTTAATTCTTTGCTTACCCAAAACGAAAATGCGGACCCAACACAATTCAGTTGTATTTCTTGAGATATTCAATCCGCTCATTTGTTTTATCCAACAAGCATTTTTCATATATACTAGAGAATGCAGTCCCTGCTTTGGATTCATAAGTTTCATAATCACAACTAGCGTCACGCATTTTTATCCATGCCAATTGGGATTTTTTAAGGTATATATCACGCGATTCACTCTGCCCATAAAATTCCGCCCCCTCCTTCTTATACTCCTGAATTTGCTGTTTATATACAGAGTTTAGCTCAGCATCTGCCTTGGAATATGCTTCTTTTATTTTCTGGTAATTAATTGGCTCACTTGCAGAATCAGCCTTTGCAATTGGAGATGATATAAGCACAGCGAGCGCTAAAGAAATATACTTATTCTTCATAAACATTCACCTTATCAATTAATCATTAGCACCCAATTCGAGCCGACACTTAGCATAGTGACATCAATCACCATATTTACTGTGTAAATATTTTTTTATCTTTCTCGCATTATCTAATTTATAGTTAGATACCTTTTCATCGTCTTTTGTTTGAAAGCCTGATAAATTTGGGTCCCTATCTGAATCCAAGAATAACTCATAACCTGAGTCTTTATTAAAATTATATGCTTTTACTTCATAGTGATATGAATACTGGACACCATCAGTGAAATAATTAACATTCCAGCGCAGAAGAACAACCACATTCCGCTTGCCAGCAATTGTCGTAAAGAATACGGAGGAAACCTCAACGGGAGCATCAGAATAACTAAATGTATCAATTATGTTGTTAACATTCCCGTTAACGGATGAATAACTTTGATAAAAATCAACATCTCTTTTATCTGGAGAGTTTTGAAAACAAATGACCCCATTATTAAATGCGCTATCTTTGAATGGGCCCTGAACCATTGCATTGGGATTATCACCACAAGCATAAACCAATGATGATACTAAAAGCATACTTAAGGCTATGACTTTAATTATAACACCTTTCATTTTAATCACCTTTACCTAACTCGTTCTCGATCATCTGGGCTTCGCCTTCACGTCGTCTTATCAGACCTCGCTGATTTGACCATAAGCGTTTCATACTTCGTAGACGACTTGGTATTTTAACTTCATTTCCTTGAGCGAAATCATCTCTAATCTCTCTCATTTCTCGTCGGCTATCTATTGGATCATTTGGTTTAGGGAGTGCTAATGATGGCCCGCGATTATAAATTAGCGATAGCATTGCTCCCGCACTATCAGGTGGAAGATTAATGGCCTGTGGATAAGCATCCACAACTTTCTGACAATACCTTTGCTTTAGAACCATTGCCATATCTAAAGCTTTATCTTTACTTATTATTATATCTGCCAACCCATGAACGATTGCTCTGGCATTATCACCTTTCTTCCCGATTGCTGTCAGCAACCTTTCAACTTGCGCATTTGAGTAATAAACACTTAATAATTCGCGAGCTGATGATGTTGTCTGCTGCCCTAAATCATAACCATATCCGACAGTCACTCCACTTGACTGATCCCCACCAGGTACATAGGGTTTGGGAGCATATGCTTCCCAAGATAAAATGAATTCGGCTGATTTTTTTGATATCCGATAAATACCTAAAGTTGTATTGAAATCAATAGTATCGCCATATTTTTCAGCAATCGCATTTAAAAACACTATAGGATGCATATGCCAGACAGGTTCCCCACTGCTGAATCCCTCCACCTTGCTCATCCATTCCATGTCGTCAAACCACTGTCTGACATAGCTGACACACAGCGGATCCATCTGCTTTAAAAATGTTCTCCAGCGGTGATGGCTACTGCCACCGAACCACTCACTGTCGTGTCTGACCACCATTCTTGCTGCAATATCCCTGACATCCAGCTCCGCGTAATTAACCGCATGACGCAGCTCTTCACCGGAAAGGTCGCCACTGTTATCGCTGTCCATTTTCTGCAGCAGGGCTTTGTAGTAATCAGACACCTGCTTTTCCCGGATACCGCGCTCAGGGCGTACCCACTCCGCCATTCTGGTGAACCCATCTTTGACCCAGCCTTCATGCAGGGATTTCGTCATATCGGATGTGGACGGCTCTTCAAATGCTTTAAAGCCCTGTTTATCCAGGTCGTACTGGCCGATATCTGCGTCCGCATCAGCATCACTGACCCATGCACCGTCCCCGATATCAAACCAGCGCTTACCGTTGCTGTCTTTGAACGGATGGCATTTGTCCTGCGGCATAATTTTGTGAATATCTTTCTTCACCTTCCCCCTGGTTTGGGTGAAGTTATCGCCGGAACGGCTATAAATGAAGCTTTCCGGGTGGATATAAACGTATTTCGGACCGCTCTTCACCTGTGCCTTATTGCTCAGAAAATCGATCATCCGGCTGTCGGTGCTGAGTACTTCAATATGCACAAAAGCACTTTTTTCCACACCGTGTAAGTCGCAGGGGGCAATGTCTTCCGCCAGGTACCCCACGGCATCACCTGCTGCAACCTCCATTTTGGTTGCCGGTTTAACGACGGTATCAAATGTGCCCTGCGTAACCGCCTGCTGCATCCAGGCCGGCAGGTGTGCCCTCTGCTCACCCACGGGGGTCACAAATTGCGAATCGAGCGACATCCAGAACGCCCCGCCGGTCATTTCGGATTTGCTGTTCAGCATCCGGGCAAGCCCGAACGTCTGCGTCTGCCCCTTCAGATCGAAAGAGATCTCACGCAGCACAATGACGCAGTTACCCGCTTTCAGTTTATCCTTCGCAACCGGTGCCTTATCTCCGTCTTTTTCCTGGCCGGTATATTCACGCTGACTCAGCCCATCACCCCTCTCAGTAACCTGATACAGCTTGTGCTCCGGAAAAGCAGACAGCGGAGCAAGCCCGATATACAGCGAGTAAAAATCAAGGCTGTTATCCTTCTTTTCGGGCTCGGGGGTACAGGTGGATTTGACCAGCACAAACGTACTGGAATACTGCAGCGGGTTATTGATGTATTTACCGGTCAGATAGTCCTGATCAATACGCCAGGCCACCACTTCGCCGCCCGCCATAAACTGAAGCGGCACCGCCGTGTCTGCCGTCTCGCTTGTCAGCACGGAACCCGGGGCGCTCTTACGGGTGATGTGGATCCCGCCGTGCCACATGTTATTTGTTCCGGCCAGCCAGGAGCCGTGTGGCTCCTGACAGAGCGGCTGCATCATTTCATCCACTGTGGCGTACTGCTCGCCATTCGCTTTTCGGGCAGGAAAACAGATTTTCATTCCGGTCATCCTTAACGTGAAGGGATATTACGTGTTTTGGGAGGCGTCACGCTGGCGTTTGTCTGGCTGAACTGAGGCGGAGTAATGTCCATGCTGCCCCCGGCCATCGGCGAGCGGTAATGCGCAGATTTCACCAGGTAATCCCCCAGGGTTTCTTCCACAATGCCGCCGTTGTCAAGTGTGATACTGGAGCCGCCGCCGTTGAGTCGTAGTTTAGGGGCACTGATGAGCAGCTCATCCTTGTTACTGCTAATGGTAAACAGCAGCTCTGAGGTCATCTCCATGGAGCTCGCCTCTGCACGAACCTCAACATCTCCCTGACTGGCAATCAGCTTTGCCCCGGACTGATGGGCAAAAAGCCCGACAGACTCGCTGGCGGACAGCGTAATGTTCTTCATCGCCCCCATATTGAGATGCTGACCCGCACTCAGGATAGTGTTCTGTTTACTGGTCATCTGAAGGTGCTCACCCGATGTGAAAGCAACGCCCTGCGGCGCACTCCCCAACAGTGCAGCTGACTGGAGGTCTCTCAGACGGTTTTCCAGCAGGCTGTTCTGGCTTTCCAGGTCACAGGTGAGCGCCTGAGCCTGCTGCGCGAGAAGATTGAGCCGCTTCATTTCTGCTGCTGACTGGTTCAGGCGTTCAATAGCCGGTGCCATGTCCAGCACTTTTCCCTGCGCTGCCGGCTGTGCATCTGCGGTCAGGAACATTCCCCGTCCTGCACGCAGCGCCCCGAATTCATCGGTACGCAGCTCAAAACCGGTCCCGCGCTGCTCACGCTGGTTGTCCACGACGTGACCACCATTTAATTGGGTCTTACCAAACGGGGTGGCGAGCTTGAAATGCTCTTCCTGACGCTTATCTTCCAGGCGAAGTTTGTTATCCCCCGCCGTGCGCCAGACGTTTCGCGTGTAATTGTCGCGGGTGACGTGATCCGGGTGTTCAGAATCATGCTGGGCGTGGGCGATGTAGGGCCTGTCCGGATCACCGCTGTCAAACATCACGGAGACTTCAGTCCCGTCGAGCAGCGGTGAGTGAAAGCCGTAGGTGTCTCCGGCATAGGGTTTGGCCATTCGCAGCCACAGGTAGGCGTATCCCTGCTCCGTCTCACTGCGGTCAAAATCAAGACGAACCCGGTAACGGCCCTGGTTGTCCAGATACGCATAAGTGTCGCCCTTCTCGTCGCTTTCCACCCGGGCAGGTAACGTACCGGCGACAACCGGACGCTTCAACAGTGCCGGGCGATAGCAGACGGTTTCGCTGTAAGGGATCCCCGTGAAGCGCAGCTGAAAACCTTTATCGCGTGCCCCGGAGGTATGAACACCGGTGATGACAATGCCATCTTTCAGCGATTCAGGGACATTGCCCTGGGCTTCCAGCACTTCGCCGGGGGCCAGAACCGGACTACTGGAACGCCCGGTGACAATCTGTTGCGCATTGAGTGCGCGCTCATGACGGAGACGGGCAAACCAGGCACCGCCTTCCGGGGTGTCAGCATCGCCCTCACTCAAAAACGGCTCTGCGTAGTGGTAGGTCTCGCCGGTGGTGGCCCCGCCTTCCTGACGGACGGTCGCCGAACTGTCCTGCGGCGTCAGCGCTTCACGGTAGTTGTAATCGCGGGTCGAAACGCTGCCGGTGACCACATGGTCTTCCGGGCTGATATCCCAGACACTCTCCTGACCGTTATCACTGGTGCGTGAGGGCGGGATCACCGGGAGTTTTACGCCAAACTGATACTGCATCTGGCTGTCCTGGAAAATCACCACATCCTGTTCAATGCGGCTGTCCATCTCAAAACGCCAGAAAATGCCCACTTCCGCCAGCAGGCGCTGGATAAATTCGAGATCCGTCTCGCGCCACTGGGTGATCAGTTCACGGACCGGATAATGCTGCGACAGGCGAAACTCAAAGTCCGCCCCTTCGAGACCGTGGGAGCGGAGAATTTGCTCCACCACTTCCGGCACCGACTGATTCAGATACACTTCGCTGCGATGAGTGTGCTGCATCAGGGCTATACGCGGCACGATGCGCAGGGCATAGGTGATTTCATCCCCTGACATCGAGATCCGACGGAATATATCCACCACGCCGTATACTGTGCGTACCGGCACCGCTGGCGTACCATCAAACAAAGGTGTCTGGAAGGTGAAGGATGCCGGTTTCAACATGACTTCAGTGCTGGCAATACTTGCCGCACAGGTAACGGTGACCTCGTAACGCCACGGCTGGCTGAGTGATTCGCTGGCCCGAAAGCGCAGCACGTCCAGGAAATGCGGACACTCATGCACATCCACCCGGTAGCGTGACAGACCCAGGGCTTCATCAATCGCCTTCTGCGCCAGGCTGCTTAAGCGTTCAGTCATCGTTCACCTCCTGTTGGGTATTCTGCTCGGCATCAAACTCCAGCACGATGCCCTCTTCTTCATCCCAGCCAAGTGTCAGACTGTGCGGTTTTTGCTTCGCAGCCATATGTGTGAGCAGTTGCTGGCTCAGCACCGGCAGGATTTGCTGGTTGAGCAGGCTGTCAACATTACGTGCCCCGGTATCCGGCAACAGGCAGGCGGCAGTAAGCGTGTAGTACAGGCTATCGCCGATATGGGTGATCAGGCCGTAATGATGTTGTAAGCGCTTGCTGACCTGATTGAGCTTCATTTCCACAATGGTGCGCATAGCGGGCTCATTCAGCGGACGATAAATCACCGTCTGGAAGCGGGCGAGCAGCGCGGGCTGGAAGTGATCGCGCAGGATTGGGCGCAGCAGTTCATGCAGGTCGCTTTCACTGGCATCCGGCTGTTCATCCAGCAGTTGCATGAGGTGGTCGCTGCCGAGGTTAGAGGTCATCAGAATAACGGTATTACGGAAGTCGATTTCACGCCCTTCGCCGTCGCGCATAAAGCCGCGGTCGAAAACCTGATAGAACAGGTTTATCACGTCGCGGTGCGCTTTTTCCACCTCATCAAGCAGCACCACGCTGTACGGACGTTTTCGTACCGCCTCGGTCAGAATGCCGCCCTGTCCGTAACCGACATAGCCCGGAGGGGAACCTTTGAGCTGCGAAACGGTGTGCGGCTCCTGATATTCAGACAGGTTGATGGTAATCAGGGATTTTTCGCCGCCGTACAGCACATCCGCCAGCGCCAGCGCGCTCTCCGTTTTACCGACACCGCTCGGGCCGACCAGCAGGAACACGCCCTGCGGACCGTTCTCAGACGTCAGGCCGGTTTTGGCCGCACGCAGGCGCTGGGCGATGGCATTCAGCGCCACATCCTGGCCGACCACGCGTTTGCCGATTTCATTTTCCAGCACCAGCAGTTCGGTCTGTTCATCTTTCATCAGTGAGGAGAGCGGCACCCCGGTCCAGTCGGCAATCACGTTTGCCACGGTGCGGGTGTCCACATCCAGTGACAGCAGCGGCGTATTGCCCTGCAGTACAGAAAGCTGATTTTGCAGCTGATTGATATCAGTCTGACGGCTGATGTCCTGGCGCACTTCGAGCAGCTGTTCCGTCAGGCTCAGCTCGCGACCATACTGACTCTCCAGAATATCGAGTTCGACAATCAGGTCGTTCCGCTGCTGTTCAATCGCCGCCAGACGTTCGCCGTGCTGGTTGTTGCCCAGCGCGATGTCTTCCAGCAGCGCCTGCTTCTCAATGTCCAGCGCGGTGAGCTGAGCGCGGTACTGCGTCAGCGCTTCCGGCACGGTGTCAAGGCTCATGCGCACGCGTGCGCTGGCGGTGTCGAGCAGATCAACGGCTTTGTCCGGCAACTGGCGGCCCGTCAAGTAGCGGCGGGACAGCGTGACCGCGGCACGGACTGCATCATCGGTGATGTGCACGCCGTGGTGTTCGGCGTAGCGGGATTTCAGGCCGCGCAGCATCAGGCAGGCGGTATCATCGTCCGGCTCGTCCACCTTCACCATCTGGAAGCGACGCTCCAGCGCAGCATCACGCTCGAAGTACTGCTTGTATTCAGACCAGGTGGTGGCGGCAATGGTACGCAGTTCACCACGTGCAAGAGCAGGTTTCAGCAGGTTGGCCGCATCTGCGCCGCCCGCCTGGTTGCCCGCCCCGATAATGGTGTGCGCTTCGTCGATAAACAGCAAAATCGGCACAGGTGACTGCTGCACGGCATCAATCACGTTTTTCAGGCGCTGTTCGAACTCGCCCTTTACGCCAGCGCCTGCCTGCAGCAGACCGAGGTCCAGGGTACGCAGAACGACTGTTTTCAGGCTTTCCGGCACGTTACCTTCGGAGATACGCAGCGCCAGCCCTTCCACGAGCGCCGTTTTCCCCACGCCAGGCTCGCCGACCAGAATCGGGTTATTTTTGCGACGGCGCGAAAGAATATCCACCATCTGGCGGATTTCGGTGTCGCGACCAAACACCGGGTCGATTTTGCCGTCTTTCGCTTTGGCGGTGACGTCGAGAGTGAACTTATCCAGCGCGTTCTGCAGGGCCGGTGACAGTTCACCGTCCTTTATGGTTGTGTTATCACTGGCACCGACCGGACGGCCGACCATTTCCACATCGCCCCCCGTGTGGGCCAGTTCCGCTTCCTGCTGCACTTCCGGACGTTCGTCCGACTGCGCATCCAGCAGTGGACGCAAGCGCTCCAGCTGACTCTGGCCCAGCGTCAGCATCGGCCACAGACCGTCACAACGCAGCAGTTTCGGTTTACCGGTCAGGGCCATCAGCAGATGAATGCCGCGAATGTGCTCCTCACCATTGAGAGAGGCCAGCAGCCAGGCTTCCTGCATCAGCATCTGAATGTTTTCCGAGAGTTGTGGGCGGTGGCGCACCGAGCGCGGTTGATTATCCAGCCAGCCGAGCAAATCCTGCCACAGCGCATCCATATCCCACTCGTAGCGACGGGCGAGCACCGTCAGGTCACCTTCACCCTGCTCAAGCAGCTTCAGCAGCCAGTGCTCAGGCAGGATTTCCGCATGCGCACGGGTCTGGCAGAGCGAGGCCGCCCCTTCCATCGCACGGGCACAGTAAGGATTCAGGCGGCGTAACAGAACGGCTGGATTTTCCATGGATTTCATTCCCTCTCTTTTTGACACGCTACCGCCCCTGGCCGTTAACCGATGCCCATAAGGTCAGTGCTGATAAAATGTATGGCTGCTTTGCAGAACGTCCGCGAGGCAGGCGTTATGCAAAACAAAAAAGCGGACAGAGAGACTCCGTCCGCTCGTGACTTACGCGGTGGCGCGTTCGTTCCAGGAATCGGAATGAATAATGTTGCCGTCTTTGTAGGTCCAGGTGATTTTTTCGTAGCGCAGCTCGATCTGCTCAAGGTGGTTGTGCTTCTCGTAAGAAGGATCCTTGATGTCATGCATGACCGGATTCACTTTCACCACTTTCACGTTTTCTAACTTCGTGTTGAAGTACTCGACTTCCTGACCTGCGTCGTTGATTTTGTACCACTTGAATTCCGCAGACTTCAGGGTCTGACCGGTGGTCACCGCCTTGTAAAGGTACGGGCTGGAGGAGTCGATTTCTTTGGTGAATTTGAACGGCGTGTGGATACGCGTACCGGTCAGCTTGCCAGTGTTGTTATCGGTCGGGATATACAGGTTATGATCCTGCGCCACCACTTCGATGCTGCCGTCACGATCCTGAACGTCAACAGACCCTTTAATGTCCGCGCCGCCATCGTCTTTCAGCCAGAGATAAACAGGAATTGCCATGGAATTACTCTCCATTGTGTTGTGATGCGTCATCATCCTGCGATGACGCTGAGGGTTTGCCCGGTATCTGGCAGGCGTCGGCCTGCGGTACCAGACTGATTTCGACACGACGGTTGAGCGTACGCCCTTCCGGGGTGTCATTGGTTGCGACGGGACGGCTTTCGCCATAGCCCTGCACCGCAAAACAGCTTTCCGGCACATCACCGGTATCCCGCATCCAGTTACGTACCGACTCAGCACGCTTCAGAGACAGCGTCTGATTCAGTTCCGGGTTACCGGTGTTGTCGGTGTAACCACTGACCACAATCAGCCAGCCCGGTTTGGCCTTGATCCCCACCAGGGAATTGACCAGCATTTTGGTCGAACCGCTCTTCAACACGGACTTGCCGGAATCGAACAGCGACATGCTGTCGAGACGAATAATCTTCGGTACCGGTCTGGGTTTCGGCTTCGGTGGCGGCGGCGGTGGCACATACGTATCAATCGTCTGCTGAACCGCGAGCCACAGGCGTTCGCCCGGATACAGCCCCAGACCATAGCGTTGCGGAACCCCCTGACGCTGCCAGCGCTCCAGTAGCAATGCATCCTGCTGCAGGGCGTGCAGCGACCGGGCTTTCGGCGCGTAGTGATCCATCGGAATGGCCTGCCAGCGGTGCAGATCGGCAGCCACCCGGCGGATGAGGGTCTGGTTATGCATAACAGACAGCGCGAGGGCACCGAGTGCGCACAGCATCAGGACCACCACCACCAGACGTCCGGTTTTACCGCCCTGTAACGGTGTGGTGTACGGTATCAGCAGCGGCAACACCGGATCGGCAAAATGCCAGCGCTGCTCATGCGCACAGACACGGATCGCAGGAGAAATGCGGGTCAGGCGGAACAGCCACTGCGACCACAGAGCGCTGGCAGCAGTCTGTATCAGCCCCAGACGCAGTGTGACGGCAAACGGGCGTATCGCCGGACACAGTCGGTCGGATTTGCCCAGTTCATCCAGCATGACCGAGTGAAGCATCGCGGTGGCCTGGGTGAGAAACGGCTGAACGGTGGCAGTCTGTGCCGTACGCTGCCACTCACTGAGCGTCATCGCCGGTTCGTCTTCCGGGCACACCAGAGACGTCGTACCCCGTACCACTATCCACGGCGTCTCCGGGCCACTGAATTCTGCATTCAGCACCACCGGAACGTCATACCCGGTCAGTCCGCGAAGCTGCTTCACCTGCAGGCGCAGTGCTTTCAGGGACGCCCGCAGCTGCGCCTCGTCGTCATGGCAGTCCGGCAGGCAGCGGTACATCACCGACAGCTGACCAGCCATTACCGGGGAGCGAGCCAGCAAACGGGTGGCCAGCGTCATCAGCTCAGTCAGCTCTGCCACCCGGAGGTACCAGCCCTGGGTCGTGCGTCGGAAAGGTCCCGGCGCGAACATGTTGTCATCCACATCCCCGCAGACCAGCACCACCGGTCCGGTATGATCTTCCGGTGGAAAGTCACCGGCATTCTCCACCTGCTGAGCCGGCTGCAGGTGACGGTAACGTCGGAGGATTATCCACCCGCAAACCAGCAGCGCCGCCAGCGTCAGCAGTGATTTACCTGTTCCCCCCCAGGCCAGAAAGCCCCATACCAGCCACAGCACGGCAGCCAGACAAACCAGCACCGGTAACGCCGCACGGGCAAGCGTTCGTCCTCCCATCAGCGCAGCTCCGGCAGTTGCTGGTGCAGCAGGTCCTGCAGCCAGAGATGACCACCCAGCCACACCGCACCGGTCAGCACGACGGCCAGCACAATCCAGAACCAAACCGAGCGCAGCAGGTTGTAGCGACGTCGTCCGGTTTTGTGCACCACCAGGGAGGCAGCAATTTCCAGCGCCGGGACGCGTTCATTAAGTGCAGCGATCACCTCATCACGACGGGATTGCCCCACCCCGGACAGGCTGTACTGCCCCTGGAAGCCCAGCGCCAGTACCCGCTGGTAGCACGTCAGCACCGCAGGCTCCGGAGCTGGCTGGCGCAACACTTCTGCGATACGGTCGTACAGCGCACCACCGGCACGCAGGGTGCCAAAGTAGACGGTCTGTAACGGCGCTGAACGCCAGGCTTTCTGGGCCGCATCCAGCGTGACGACCGGAGTGGTGTCTGCTTCTTCAGCCACTGGCGACGGCAGCTTACCGGCCCCGAATGCAGGCGACTTATCTACAGGCTTGCGGTTCAGGACGGTTTCATCCAGCAGGGCGCACTGGGCATAGGTGATGTGATCAATGCTTTCACTGTCATACCCGGCACGCTCCAGCGCTTCCCGCACGCTGTCCACCTGCCCTTTACAGGCAGCGTAAAGCGCCGGGCCATCGGTGACCTCACCACCGTGACGCAACTGCGCCACGGTGAGCCAGGTTTCAGCCATCAGGGCATCAATATCGGTGTCTTTTTTCATGAGCGCAGCACCGCAAACAGTTCCAGCTCCAGCTCACCAAGCACGGACGGAACGTAGAACACACAAACCCCCTGATCGAGCATTTCACGCGCGGCATCGCTCTCCATATCCAGCACAAAATACTGATTCTCCAGACGTACCGGCAGTGCAGCTGGTACGCGGCTGAGCGCAATCAGGCCGATCCCTTCCACGGCCACGCCCGAGACCTCACCTACATTTGCCGGGGCTCCGGCAATACAGACTTCCGCAAAACGTTCGGCAATCTGCCAGGCGGGCTGGTTAGAACGAACTGACAGATAGAAATCGGCTTCATCACGCAGACGGATATCGTGCAGTACCGCTTTCCAGGTTTCCGGATCCATCCGGTCCATTCTGACTGCCACCACGCGTGACGGCAGGCTTGCTTCCAGCAGTTCGCTGATGAGATCAAACAATGGCGGGAAGGTGTTTTCAGGCAGGCGGTGGTCATACCCCGGAATGGCATCCAGGTCATGCTCCAGCGAGAAGGTCAGCATACTGCCGGCAAGACGCGCCAGCTCCGCCCAGACCTGCTCAGGATGTCGGTCCGGGAAGCGCTCATATTCCGAGAGCACACGGGCATGAGAGTTCAGGGCATTGAGCAGCCAGAACAGCGACACGTCGGCGACCGCAAAATCGGCCATCCGGTCATTACTCTCGCGGCGCATGGACATCAGACGCTGACGGCGTGAGCGCAGCTGACGGTTTAACAGCGCCAGTCGCTCACACAATCCACGGCTGGCCGAGAACAGCGCCATTGGCGGGATAAAATCCGGATCCTGACGCCAGCCCCCCTGCCCGTCCCGTAACAGACGGGCAACGGCGCAGGTATCCCATGCGCCGTTGTCTTCATGTCCGAAACGAAAGGCCAGATTAAAGCGGGCCACCGCCATCGACTCTTCTTCCTGGCCGAAACGATCGGCGATCGTCTCCCAGGCTTCCCGATAGCGCAGCGGACGCTCTGCCGGCACCGTGTCAGACTGCACATTCACGATCCCGGCCTGCATAACCGGCAACGCCACATACACCGTCACCGGGCCATTACCGGCAGAAGCCGGAGCCTCGATTTCCCGCGGCTCCGGTGGCAGGTCGCTGAACCGGGTATCAACCAGCGTGTCATCCGGAAGCCACAGACGCAGCGACTGCGCCTGGACCCGACCGGAGGCCAGCATCGCCTCATCCAGCTCTATCTGACCGACGCCCCAGGGGAACGCACTGCCACGGGCGGCAACACCGGCCAGGGAAAGTGCGTCCCACTCAGACTGCTGCTGGAACTGCTGCGGGGCCAGCAGGGCCCCTTCGTTCCATAACGGACGATGAATTTTCATCCCTGATTTCCCCTCGCCTTACGATTTGGCTTTCGGCATCTGGGAAACCAGTGACAGGTTGACGTCCATCCCTTCCACCTGGAAGTGCGGCACGGCATACAGCTTCACGCGGAAGAAACCCGGGTTGTCTTCGATGTCTTCCACCACCACTTTCGCATCGCGCAGCGGGTGGGAAGCCTGAAGCTCGTCGCCAGGGTCGGTCATTTCGGTCACCAGGCTGCGCACCCAAGTGTTGAGCTCGAGCTCCAGCAGACGGCGGTCTTTGGTGGTGCCAATATTTTCGCGCTGGATAAGCTTCAGGTAATGCGCAATACGGGACAGCAGGAAAATGTACGGCAGACGGGCGTTGATACGGCTGTTGGCCGTGGCATCCGCGGTGTCATACAGTGCCGGCTTCTGGGTAGAGTTAGCGCTGAAGAAGCAGCTGTAATCGCGATTCTTGTAGTAGGACAGCGGAATGAAACCGAGGTTGGCAAATTCAAATTCGCGGGTTTCCGGGATCATCACTTCTGACGGGATCTTGACCTGATTGCCGGTGCCCAGGTCATACAGATGGATTGGTAAGTCCTGGACGGCACCACCCGCCTGCGGGCCACGAATTTGTACACACCAGCCGTTATTAATAAAGCTGCGAACCATGTTGGATGCAAAGGCAAACGAGGCGTTGGTCCACAGGTATTTGTCATGATCCGGACCCTTCACTTCTTCAACGTAGTTGAAGCTGCGCACCGGCACGGTGTCCGGGCCATACGGCAGGCGACCCAGCACGCGCGGCATCACGAGGCCGATATAGCGGGCATCGTCCGTCTCGCGGAAGGATTTCCACTTGATGTACTCCGCACGGTCGAAGTAGTTACCAATATCTTTGATGGCTGCCACTTCCTCCATGCTGTCTTTCAGGAAGAATTTCGGGCCGGCGGAGCCGATAAACGGCATGTGGGCAGCGGCAGACACTTTTGAAATATTGCGCAGCAGGGCAACATCCTGCGCAGACGCATCAAACTCGTAGGCAGAAATCAGCGCGGCAATCGGCTCACCGCCCGGGGTGTCATACTCATCGATATATGTATGTTTATACAGTCCACTCTGAATGATTTCCGGACTGTCTTCGAAGTCCTGACGCAGGTCTTCTTTTGACATATCCAGCAACTCAACCTTCACGTTCTGACGGAAATCGGTTTTATCAATCAGCGACTTAACGCCGCGCCACAGGCTCTCTACCGCCTGGAACTCTTCGCTGTGCATGACCGCATCCAGCTGACGGCTAATCTGGTAGTCCAGCTCCGCGATATGGTGGTCAATCAGGTTTTTGTCGAGTTTTTCAACTTTTGAACCCGATTTTGTCAGGCATTCCAGGAACACCTGCATCCCCGCCGTCAGACGTTCATCCGCAGTCGCATCCGACATCGCCTG
This sequence comes from Enterobacter sp. DC4, assembly GCF_000568095.1. Classification (NCBI taxonomy): domain Bacteria; kingdom Pseudomonadati; phylum Pseudomonadota; class Gammaproteobacteria; order Enterobacterales; family Enterobacteriaceae; genus Enterobacter; species Enterobacter sp. DC4. The sequence continues at coordinate 613,662 of NZ_AZUB01000003.1, forward strand.
CGCGTCCTGCCAGATATCCAGCGCGCTCAGCTCAGAGACCGGGTTCAGGTTGATTTTTTCAAACAGGGACGCATAAACCCCGTCCGCAGCAGGACGTTCCAGCACCACGCTTTCGCCACCAGCCGCATTCTCATTTTTTACAGACATCAGCATCTTCCTTTTTAATCCGTTAAATCATCGTGACCGTTATGGCTGTTTAGGTGCGAGAGCAGACAGCTCTGAGCGGAGTTCTGCGCTTAACGCCGGGTCGAGCAGAATTTTTTCCAGCTCCTTACGGAAAGCCTGGTTGTCCAGCAGGTTCGCTTTTAAATCGCGAAGCAGATTGCGCATGGACAGCATCGCTTTCAGCTGAGGTATTTGACGGGAGACCTGCTCCGGGGTGAAATCCTTCATGCTCCGGAAAGTCAGGCTGATGTTGTCTTCGCTGCCGTCATCAGCCAGTGTGTTTTTAACGGTCAGACTGACGTTCGGGGAATATTCGGACAACACTGAGTCGAAATTATTTTTATTCAAATCAACTTTTTTGCGCTCAGACAGGGGGGCAGACTCCTGACCATTACTGAAGTCGCCCGCCACCAGCAATTTCAGGGGGAGCTCCGTTTTCTTGCTCGCACCACCAGTGTGCAAATCAAGTTTTAAATTAATACGCGCTTTAGGGATTTCGGACTGAAAGGAAGAGTTAGACATGGCTGTCCCTGTTCTATGGAGTAATAGAAACGGTCAATGCCAGTGAGAAATAAATAAGAAAAAATTACCCTGCCAGAACAACTTTCCGGTTCGCGTCATCCGACGTAAATAAAATTCCCGGAACTAAAAAGCGGGCGCATTCCATCCACCAGCATGCCGACACTGTATTTTTGAGCATTTGTCTGAAATGGAAAATTTCGGATAAGACCCAATAGCCGGAGTGTAGGAACGTTCCCTGCCAGATCGGAAATGAAAAAATGTAACAAAGCTTTACGTTTCTAATGTTTTAACAATAAAAGATCATCTTTCTGATTTATAATAATTTTCCTGCGTAACCCCTTCAAGCCTTATGGGATAAGGGTGTGCAGCAAATGATCAGTTTAACTTAGGGGACATATCTGTGCGAAATACCACCAATCACGTGAAATATCTGATTTTGTACTTTTATCAAAAATGAGAAACAGACGTGACTGAGCAAGTGAAAAATTGACGACATTTTCAGGTTTTCATCATTTCTTATTATTCATTTAAACGGGGCTTATTTGTTTTCGTCAGAAGAAAGGAAATTTCACGACAGCCCTTAACACATACCTTAATACCAGGGGGTGAGCACGATCTGGATACCTGCCATTCAGGGAATGGACAGTGATCAGATTGAGTAATACGTTGAGGTTTTTTGCTCTATTTCTCGGGTTGTAATACGATCCGGTTCAACGCCACCATGACCGACGGGAGGGCATGGGCCTGAAAAACCTCTGTACATGCTGACAGGTTGCCCGTCACCAGAAATTCCAACGGTGCAACCAGTTTGCCCTCATCCGAAAATCCACAGGTCAGTGCTGACTTCCTTACCAGCAGTGCATCCGTATCGCGGTATTCCTGGACCAGAAGCGCTTCATTGTCCCAGTCACCGTCACTCACCGCTGCATTGACCCAGCCCTGCGATTTAAGCTGTTCAATTGCATACGTCAACCAGTACAAATCCGACTGCGCAGACACCGGTCCGTAGCACGAAGACCAGAGATATTCCAGACGGCTGAATAAGCTTGCGGCAGGACCTTTCTGGCGCCCCAGTACCACCAGACGCTCAATATCGGATGCGATTGCACGCGGAAACCGTTTTTGCTTCTGTGCCGTCGCAAGCCAGCGCAGCAAAAATGCGTGCGTGCTGAGTGGCGACAGCGCCTGACCATCCTGCTGAGCGGTACGTAAGGCGACAAGGGCGCACCATGCAAAATGTGCCAGTGCCGTGACGGTTTGTTCCGGGGGTAAGGTATCGTGAACTTTTTTCATTCAGAAATTATATCGGCGCAGCAGAGATCGGGGAAGACCTGTTGCGACTGAGAGGAATAACCGCCTGTCGATGAGAATGTGACGTGGCTACGGGAGAGAACGTGGCTCAGAAGCAGCCTTCTGAACGAACCTTCCGGTGGTCAATCTGCTGATGTCGGGGATGCCGAAGCAACAGGATACTGCACCTTTACGAGGTTGTTTACCTGATTATTCCCCCGTAAAATCAATGCTCTTTTTTTCGCCACGGAGTCACCGGCCATGAAAATTTGCCTCTACCACACCGTCAATCCGGAAGGTATTCCGGGCTACAAAAAATTTGCGCAGGCCATCGCGGCGGATAATTTCATTCAGGCCGATGTGCGTAAAATTGACACTAACCTTTACCGGGCACGCCTCAGCATCCGGGACCGGCTGCTGTTTTCCTTCTACCGCTATCGTGGTGAAACCGTCTGCCTGGTGCTGGAGTATCTGCGTAACCATGCCTACCACACGTCGCGTTTTATTCGCAAAAATGTGGTCATTGATGAAGAACGACTGCAGCCGGTGCTGGCTCCTGATGATATTGACGCTGAGCCCCTGACGTACATTAACCCGTCGCATGGCCGCTTCCACCGGCTGGATAAGATGCTGTCGTTTGATGATGACCAGCAGGCGTTGTACGAACACCCGCTGCCGCTGGTGATTGTCGGCTCGGCCGGCAGCGGCAAAACAGCGCTGGTACTGGAGAAAATGAAGCAGGCCGTCGGCGACATTCTGTATCTCAGCCTCTCCGCCTTTCTGGTGGAAAAAGCCCGTACGCTCTATACCACCAGCCACGAGGAAAATAGCGCACAGAATATCGACTTCCTCTCGCTGAGTGAGTTTCTGGAAACCCTGCGTATCCCGGAAGGCAAAGAGGTGACCTTCCGCGCTTTCAGCGACTGGTTGCCTCGTAATAAGACGACGGCATCCCTGGGGTCTGCCCATACGTTATACGAAGAGTTTCGGGGAGTGATTGGGGCAACCGTGTCTGATACGGGTCCGCTGCGCCGGGAGGACTATCTGGCGCTGGGTATCCGGCAGTCGCTCTACCCTGCCGATGACCGAGAGACGGTCTACTCGCTGTTTGAGCGCTACGTTGCCTGGCTGAAACAATCCCGGCACTTTGATACTAACCTGCTCAGCCATCAGTACCTGCCGCTGGCAACGCCCCGCTACGATGTTATTTTCATCGATGAAATCCAGGATATGACCCCCGTTCAGCTGTTGCTGGTCCTGAAAACCTTACGCCACCCGGGCCAGTTTTTGCTCTGCGGCGATGCCAATCAGATTGTTCACCCCAACTTTTTTGCCTGGAGTACGCTCAAAAGTCTTTTCTTCCACCAGCATCGCGGCAATGAAGCCGCCATTAATATCTTACAGGCAAACTACCGCAACGCACCGCACGTCACCGCACTTGCCAACCGTCTGTTACGACTCAAGCAGGCGAGATTCAGCGCCATTGACCGGGAAAGCCATCACTTCGTCAAAAGCTGCGGTCAGGCGGAAGGCGTCGTCAGACTGCTGGAAGACCGTGAGGCAATAAAACAGGAACTGAACGCCAGAACCGCACGCTCAAACCGCGTAGCGGTGGTGGTCATGTATCAGGAACAAAAAGAACAGGCCCGTCGCTGGTTTAACACCCCGCTGATATTCTCGGTCCAGGAAGCCAAGGGGCTGGAATACGAAACGGTGATTTTATTCAACATGGTCAGCCATGCCCGCCAGGCGTTTGACGATATCTGTGAGGGCATAACCCCGGCGGCGCTTGAAGATGAAGCGCCGCGTTATACCCGCCCGCGCGACAAACAGGACCGCTCGGCTGAAATTTATAAATTTTTCACCAACGCGCTGTATGTGGCGCTCACCCGCGCCACCCATAACGTGTATCTCGTCGAGCAGCATGTGGAGCATCCCCTGTGGTCATTGCTGGCACTCTCCCGTGAGGAAGCGCAACTGAATATTCAGGAAACCGCGTCAAGCCTTGAGGAATGGCAAAAAACCGCCCATCTTCTGGAAAAGCAGGGGAAACAGGAGCAGGCCGATGCAATCCGCGAGCAGATACTCCAGCAGCGCCCCGTGCCCTGGCACATCACTGAACCTTCTGAAGCCCGCCAGTGGACGCCGCAGATACTGACCGGCACCGCCAGCAAAGCCACGCAGCTACAGGCGCTGGAGTACAGCCTGATATATTCTGCGTTCCCGATGTTCAATGCCCTGTACCGCTCGGATTTTAAGCCCGCCCTGCAGCCACGGGAAAAAAGCCTGCAATTGCTGGAGCAGAAGTATTTCCGGACGTACACGATGAACAACCCGGCAGCCGTACTGCGGGATGTTGAACGTTATGGCATCGATCACCGCACGTCGTTTAACCTGACCCCGCTGATGGTCGCCGCCCGGGTAGGTAACACCGGGCTGGTTCAGCAGCTCATTGACAAGGGGGCCAACCCTGGCTTAACCGGCAACGACGGGTTAGCGGCTTATCATCACGTTCTGTCCACCGCCATCCACTCCCCGCGTTACGCACAACAAAAAAGCGCTCAGTTGTATGCGCTGCTGAAACCAGAGAGTCTCTCGCTGCAGGTGAACGAGCGGCTCATCAAACTGGACGACCGGCATATGGAAACGTTCCTGGTGACGCTGATGCAGGCGCTGTTCTATACCCATCTGGGGAATGCGCTGATCCACAATTTCGCCTTTAGTGCCGCCCAGCTGGCAAAATGGGTGGCCCATTTACCGGACGACATTCTCCCCGCCAACCGCAAACGCCAGAGTTACATCAGCAGCCTGCTCTCACAGCACGAAGCCAGCAGTAAAAATGCGTACGGCAAAAAGCTGTTTCTGAGGCTGCTGCATGGGCAGTATATTCTTAATCCGGCACTAAAAATCCGGCAGGGAGAAGAATGGGTGCCGGTCTATCAGCAACTGTCTCTGGACGATATGACGGCGGACCTGCAGGCTCTTCTTCATGGTTTCCCGGGAAGCCTGGACGATACCCGCACGGCCAAAAACATTTACCACGAACGCATTGGGAACATAATAACCTACTGGACCGGGGTCATTAACAAGGCCAGCAAAAACCAGGGTCAAAGCAGGTAATACCGCTCTCGCTGAAATTTTCGTTGCGGCGGGTCACGGGCATCTGCCCGCCAGAATGACCAGCATACCGACGAAAATCGCTGCCCCCCTGCCCCGACCTCCCGTGCTGATACTGATGTTGATTCAGTCTGTTGCGGGGGCGCATGTTATGGGGAGGCGGATAACACCAGTGGAATTCAGCGGGATACGCAGGAACCTGGAGCACCACGCTGGGGAGGTTAACCTGACGCAGGTTAACATCGCGCATCTGCTACCAGGACTGGCAGGACGATGTGCTGGTCTTACCGGCATATGGCCTCTTTGCAGAGAAACGCATTACCCTCAGCCCTGTAGTACGCGTTATTATCGGCCAGCGTTGAAGACGATAATGGCATACACCTCCTGCTGCACACCATCAGTGGATGATTCGTTTTGCGCCACGCCCGGCGTATCCATGTTCATCATCAGCACTATTTTGCATTCCGGTGCACTGACCACTTCCCTTATACCAACGGACAGACAGACATCCTTGCCCGACAGTGTGATTGTTAGATAGTTTTAGCTACTTCATTGAATTTCTCTCGTAAGTAGTCTTTTACCCGCAATATCTGCGAAATCGCACTATCGGCGTTATCCATTTGATCCTGGATAATCTGCAGTTCAGGTGGGAGTGGGATCTCCATATTGGCAAAATGCGTAGCAATATAGGGTCCCATATGTTTCATCCATTCTGGTTTTTCCCCTATACGCTCTTCTAACGTAAGAGAAGCCGATAAGCGTCGATTAATCTGATCACTCAGACTGTCGCCCTGTTGTTTAGCGATTTCGCTGAGGATGCGTTTAATTTGATCATCCAGCATAATATTTGAACGTGTTTTCATACAACCTGAACCCCATCCGTTTTGTGTGTATACAAACAACAATACACACCAATCATGCGCATGTAAAGATCGATTATTTTTGTGATGGTAAGCCCCGAACTCACCAGAAGACAGTGGCAGATCTAATGTCCATGCGAGGCTAGTGACGGGCGGAGTACTCAGGTATTCGTGGAAATAGCCGGGGGCTTCGGTCAGCACTTCGTCATGTACCGTCAGTATGACGGTCATAACCGTTAACTCCCGCTCCAGTGCAACCAGTATGAAAGTAGTTTCCTTCGACGAGAACATTCGTGATGATATCCAGGTCGCTTAAAAGACAGCACTATCGCATTTTACCCGCCCTTTGTTTTATGCTTAAAGGAAAATAAACAAGGGGTACAACGTGAATAAAAATGATTTAACCTGGGTGGACAGAGCCCCCCGTCCTGACCTTTCCGACTATCCGAGTGAACGGTCATTGCCTCCTTATCCGGTCTATCTTTTCCCGGAAATATTATCGAAGCCTCTTGGTGCCTTACATCATGGCACTCAAATCCCTGTTGAGTTAATCGCAAATACCGTACTCACCGCAGCTTCGCTTGCCTGTCAGCCGCTCATTGAAGTGATCCAGCCACACACAAATACACCAACACCCTGCTCTCTCTACTTTTTTTCAATTGCAGAATCTGGTGCAGGGAAATCCACTGTCAAAAATATCATTATGAAACCTTTCTATGATTTTGATGAAAGAATGCGGCACGAATACAGTGATAAAAAAGCGGATTATGATGCAAAAATAGAGGTGTGGAAAATAAAGAACAAAACACTCATTAGAAATCTCCGCAAGGCCATTGACAAAAATTTCAATGGAGAATTCGAATCCAGAAAAATTGTTGAGCACACCAGGTCAAAACCCTGGGAGCCAGTACCGCCTCAGATTATCTATAATGATACTGCAGCAACCGATCTGATTTATGGCCTCAGCCGATATCCCAATGCCGGGCTCATTACCGATGAGGCGATAACTTATTTTGGTAATCGCCCCAAGAACAAGATAGGTTTTTTAAATAATGCCTGGGATGGTAGTTCCTATCACTTCCGTCGGGGTGGAACAATAGACTGTCATTTTACGCCCTGTTTAACAGCGTCACTCATGACACAACCCGGGGTGTTTGAAAGCTTTATGGAAGTACACGGTAAAATATTCAAAGAAAGTGGCTTTTTATCCCGTTTTTTATTCATCAGAACGGATAACCTTGAACACTACGGTGCTGAGGCATTAGCACATGGAGAGCACTGGTCAGAAATCAGAGAATTTCATGAAAGGCTGGATTTACTGCTTAGCAAACAAAAAGAACGCATTGATAATAATGAAACAGCAAAAACGCAGTTAACACTGTCAGATAATGCACTTAATATCTGGAAGAAACACAGAGAGTCATTATTAAATAAAATAAAACCAGGTAACGAGCTTTATTACATTCGCGAATATGCAGTTAAATCCAGCACAAATACACTAAGAATGGCTGCCATCTTTCAGTACATCTGCAACGAGAGCGCAAATGAAATCAGTGAAGATATCATGGATAACTGTATTGAAATCACTGACTGGTACCTGAATGCAACTAACCGTATTTTCTTTGACACCCCTGAGCGTATTGAATTTACACAGGACGTCCTTAAACTGTACCAGTTTATACTGTCCCGCTCTAAAAAAGAGAACGGAGCCATAACAACAGGTGAGATTGAACAGTATGGACCAAATAAGCTAAGAAAGGTGGAGAAGCTGACGCCAGTCCTGAATCACCTCGTTGGCCAGGGAGATGTTATACTCTACAATTCAATACCCAACGACACCATTTATATTTCAGCACTTAATCATGATGGTCTCTACCCGCAACCAAGAAACACTCCCGCCCATAATATACGTGCGGCAGACTCTACAGCTTTCAGACCCTGTTTCCACATCGACTTATCAGATATCAGATTAAAAGAAAAATAATTTACAAAACCAAAAACACCTTCATATGAAGGCTGGGCACCACAGCCATGACAGTACAATAAACGAACAATTATTTATCTTTTACTGTATTATTTATTCTTAAAACCCGCTATTTCATACGTTTTAGCGGGTTTTTATATGTTTGAATTATAAAAATTACACACAAACGCTCAAAAAACAGCCGTTCTACTTTCGCGCCTTAGAATCGTTCTCTGTAAGATATGCGCCACACTCTCAAATTCGAAAGCACAAGAATGCGGTGAAGGAGTGCAACTCCCATCCCCTACACCTCTGTAAAATTATATTTAAATAAATATGCCATTTATTTTATAAGAATATACAACGGTATTCTGGCAACATTATACCGGGTTGCGACAGGCGTTAGCACCGCTATAAATCGCGAGAGATTGTAATACGCTCCAGCACCCAAGCTTCGATTTCACTTTTAAGCCAGCGTGAACTACGTCCGAGTTTAATCGGCTTAGGAAACAGTCCTTCCTGTATTAATTTGTAGAACCATTTATCACTTAACCCGGTGAACTCAGTGATAAAAGCCATATCCACGAGTTTATCACTCAGCAGACTGGTATTAGTGTTAGCAGTTGTCATGACGTTTTCTCTCTGTCTTAAGGAAAGGGAAGACAGGAGCACCGGTAAATGTTAATCCGGCACTCTGTCATAACATCTGCGGTACGGATAAAAAAATACTTATACGTAATTAGTATTGACTGCAGCCAAAATTACGCTGACCGTCTGAATAGTCCTTGCTGTATTCTTTAGCCAGGTAATTGATACGAGTCGTCACTACAGCATACTGCGTAGTAAAATCAGGACTGTTTTTACTGAGGTGGTAATAACCGTTGTCAGGAAACTCCACCAGTGAGTAATACTGCGAATGGTTAAGCTCCAGTGCCCGTACCCAGGCTTCCATAATCATGAAGGCCAGATTGTGTGAATACTCACCGTTCACTGACCGATAATTCCCCGGATACGCATAATTTTCGCGATTAAGGAGCAGTGCAACATGATAGTGTTTCTTACCACAGTTACTGAACTCACGGGTCCAGATATAACGGATCCTGCGGGGGTGAACCCGCTTACCTGCATTCTGTCTGTTCAGTAAATTTGCATTAACCTGAGCGTTCAGGGAGGAAATGAATCGGGTAATTAACGATGAATCAGCGTTATAACAGGCAGTATTGAAATCAGGCAGGCGTAAATCGACCCTCAGGACTAATGTACGGGAATATTCATCAAGTGATTTATTCAGTGTATCCTGAATACGTTTAACATGGTTCCGATTCAGTGGGTAGTGGTAGTGCGTATTGAAACTCATAAGTGATGTCCTTAAGTTAGTTGTTCAATAAGATACAATACTGGAGTAATAAATTACTTTTAAAGAATGATGAGGAGATATAGCAGGTCTGTGACCAGACCACCTGCGTACTGTATGACTGTCAGGAGTATGCTGTGGGTGTAATGCCCTTCAGTTGGACACAGCAAACAGTGTGTTTAATACTTGTTGAATAAGGATATTCTTATAATGAAATCTTTAGAATAACCCCCTGTCAATTGCACTTCTTATTTCAATAACAACAGTCTGATAATAACATCCATACAGTGATATCCTTCTATATAGGTATATTACCAACCCGACAGGCAAAAGCTTAATATCGACAAAACTACAATAGAAGAAGAAAATATCAATCAACGTTATTTCAGGATAAACAAATCGATTATTTTACTCTCAAGTTAACGTTAATCACTCATATAATATAACAACCTATATGATCATAATTTAACCGTCTAACAGGCAACATTTACGCCATGCAAAATACCTGATATTCGACAGATAATGCCCCGGATCCACACAGCGACGAAGGCCGCTTAACGTAAATGCCACTGAGCACACCTTCCTGTAGGCCCCACACTTTCCAGCAAATTTTCAGATACACATCACCCTTCTGCAACAGGGCCAGGTAATCGTTAAATCTGCCTGCTTTTCGATAAGCATTTTGCTCAACCACGATCGATTTTGTCGATCGGTTCGATCGAATTTCATCGTTATCCACCGCACTTTTGTGGCTATAGAATCCTCAGGGGCTTTCTGTAGCGACCTGAGTTTCATTAAAAATCATACAGATAAATAAAAATCCCGGTACGGAAGCTGTGCTTTCGGGTTCCCGGTAAGGAGATAAAGAAATGAAAAGAAAACTAATAAACACCGCTTTAATGCTGACCTGTGCGCTGGTGCCCACCATGGTACAGGCCTTTGGTAATCATGAGACGTGGAGCAAGGGCTGGGCCCAGGGGACGTCTGAGTTTGTGATTCTGGGTAAGGGGCAGTCACAGCTGTATCTGGCCTGCGATGATTACGGCTCTCAGCCTGCCAGCGTCATATTCACGGACGCCACGGGACTACAGGTCAGCATGGACAGCGGCAAAACGCTTCAGGTCCGGGTTGACGGCGGTGAACCCATTGACATCAGCGACTCTGACAATCATGCAGGCGATAACGGCCTCACGTTTGCCTGGAACGCACTGCGCACCGGTAAGCAGGTGCTGGTCATCGGTGATGGCGTCCGCCCTGCCCTGTTCACACTGAATGGTGCCGGTAAAGTCCTGCCCGCCTTTAACACTCACGGGTGCGTATCAAAATTCGCACTCTGACCCTGAATGTCAGGCAATCGTCTGACTTATCACTAAAACCAGTAAGGATACATGTTGTATGAACGATATTTCTCTCCTCAGCCAGCGACTGGCAACACCCACCCTGCATTTTGTTCTGCTCAGCATCGTCACCTTCGGTGTCTGGCCGCTGCTCTGGCTGTACAAAAAGCAGGAGATTATCAGCGAGACAACGGGATATCCGCTTTACGGCAATCTGTTCATCATCTGGCTGGCCGTCTGCTTTGGCGTCGGGCGACAGATGGCGGCAATGGCCTCTCCGGACCTCGCAGGCTACGACCCGACCAGCGATGCCCTGCTGGGGTTAAGTGCGGTGCTGTCACTTGCCTGTGCCGTCATGTACGTCGTCTGGGCTTTCAAAGCCCGTACTGCACTGCGTCACTATGCGCTGAACACCTTCCGCTTTGACCTGAAGATGAACGCGTTCTACACCGTGGTTTTCAACGTTTTCTACATCAACTACTGCATCAACGATATGCCGCAGGCCCTGGCAAAGCACCGCATTATTCATCAGCAGGTTCAGACGACGTCCGATACCCCACCTCAACCGTAACCCTCAGCACATTGTCACGCAGCTGCGCTTATATCAGCTTTAACCCAAAAGACGGGTATCAGCGCTCTGGCGTGGCTCCTCTAAGGAATACATTATGAATATCAAATACGGGTTGATACCCGCTTTACTTTTACTGCCGGCATCGGTGATGGCCGCTCCGACGCCTCCGATAAAAGTGGAGACCAGTAATCAGGTTCACCCCGCCGGAACGCGCTACGTCACTGTAGTGGTCACCTCCCTGGATGACAGTATCAAAGTTGAAAACATAGACGTGAACCGGGGTAATTGTCGCATCGATAACAAAAAGTTTATGTCCTCCGTGAACAAAGAAACTATTCTGCCTGCCACCCTGCACTACGGTCAGTCAGTCAAAGTGAATTTTTATAATAACTGCGTGGCTTCAGAAGTCATCGTGACTACTGATAAGGGAGGATGGCGTTACACCTACCACTGAGCCTTCCAGCTCTGATTTAAAATCACCTGTTAAAAAATGTCACATCACCCACGGGCTGCCTCTGCGCAGTCCGGAGCCAATCCTATGACCTTTCTGAAAATGCTGGTGACCGCCCTGGGTCAGGCACTGACCTGGTGTGGCGGGCATCAGGCCCGACAATATATTGAAATCCGCTTTCGTCAGGCCGGTTACGATGACGACAGCATTGATGCCGCCAGGGAAGCCGTGACGCTTCTGGTTAGCGCACTGATAACCGCACTGATGACGCAGATACTACAGCTTCTCGACCCTCTCTGAATTTTAGCTGTTTTCCATAATGTACACCGCCCCTGCCTCCTCACGGAGCAGGGGCTTTTGCTTTTATGCCGTTAAATCAACCATAAGGAATTAACTATGCGTTTAGCCAGCCACTTTGGGCGAACAAATCAGATCCGCCGCGATCGTCCGTTAACCCGTGAAGAACTGATGCAGGTCGTTCCCAGCGTCTTCAGTGAAAATTGCCACGGATCCAGGAGCGAAAAATACGCTTATATACCCACCATTACCCTGCTCGAAAACCTTCAGCGCGAAGGCTTTGAACCCTTCTTCGCCTGCCAGTCACGCGTTCGAGACCCGGGCCGCCGGGAGCACACCAAACACCTGCTGCGCCTGCGTCGTACCGGCCAGATAACCGGTCAGCAGGTTCCCGAAATCATTTTGCTTAACTCACACGATGGCAGCAGTTCATACCAGATGCTGCCGGGGCTGTTCAGGGCCATCTGCACCAACGGGCTCGTCTGCGGACAGTCGTTCGGTGAAATTCGTGTACCGCATCGTGGCGATGTGGCCGGGAAAGTGATTGAAGGTGCGTATGAAGTACTCGGCGTCTTTGATCGAGTGGAAGAGAAACGCGATGCCATGCAGTCGCTGCTGTTACCACCACCTGCACAACACGCCCTGGCAAACGCCGCACTGACCTACCGCTTTGGTGAAGAACACCAGCCGGTCACCGCCACGCAGATACTGACACCCCGCAGATATGAAGATCGTCAGGACGACCTGTGGACCGTTTATAACCGTATTCAGGAATCATTGCTGAAAGGCGGACTGAGCGGACGCACCGCAAAGGGTAAACGTACTCACACCCGCGCAGTAAACGGGATTGATGGCGACGTTAAGCTCAACCGTGCGCTCTGGGTGATGGCGGAAGAACTGCAGCAGGCCCTGAGCTGATGCAGCACATTCCTGCTAATGCTCACCAGGCAGAAATCTGGCCTGTCTCCCTGCAAAACCAGCCCGGCAGCCGTTCCATCTCCGACGATGACCTCTGCGCCTGGTGCAGGAATCTCTGCTACCGGCCTGGCGAACTCAGCTTGTGCCGATTGTCTGTGGCTGACGGCATCTGGCCCTCACAGTGCGATGCCGATGGCTATGCACAATCCTGCCCACAGTTACGCCTGAACGCACTACCTGCAGATATCACCAGCCGGTAAAACGGCGCGCCTGTTACCAAAAATCAAGCGACTTACACGCTCCTGCTCAGCGGGAGTGCGCTTATGACCGTTACAAAAGGAACAACTGACATGACCGACATTATCAACCTTAACGATAACAACCTGTTACGCCAGAAATCTGCCAGTGAAGTCTCCACACTGACCGCCACCCTCGTACAGGACGAACAGCGTGTTGGCTTCTGGCCACAGCACTTCGGCAACATACCGCAGTGGATAATCCTTGAACCCACCGTCTTTGCCTGGATGGACCGCTTCTGCGCGGACTACAGCGGCGGCATCTGGAATTTTTATACGCTGAGCAACGGCGGCGCATTTATGGCCCCGGAAGCAAATGAGGAAGCCGATGATAAATGGTCACTGTTCAACACCATGAATGGCAACGGTGGCGAACTCAGCAGTGAGGCCGCCGGAATAGCCGTCTGTCTGATGACTTACAGCCACCACGCCATGCGCACCGAATGCGACGCCATGACGGAGCACTATTACCGTCTGCGGGACTACGCGCTCAACCACGCGGAATGCAGCGCTATCATGCACATCATCGACTGAGGTCAGCTGCTATGGAACAACAGTTACCACTGTTTGCCCGTGAATTAGCCCCTGCCGACCAGCAGACAGTCAGGGAAGCCTTGGCCCTGCTGGAGCGCCAGTTACGCGAACCCGGCGCGTCATTTACCTCAAGTCATGCCGTCCGTGACTGGCTGCGTCTGCAGCTTGCCTCACTGGAGCGCGAAGAGTTTACCGTGCTCTTCCTCGATAACCAGCATCGCCTCATTGCTCACGAAACGCTGTTCACCGGCACCATCAGCCATACGCAGGTCCATCCCCGCGAAGTGGTTAAGGCTGGTCTGAAGCATAACGCGGCGGCGATTATTGTCGCTCACTGCCATCCGTCAGGGCACGCTGAGCCCAGCAATGCTGATCGTCAGGTCACTACGCATATTCAGCAAGCGCTGGATCTGGTCGATATTCGCCTGCTGGACCACCTGGTGGTGGGGGGTATGGAAATCGTCTCGTTTTCTGAGAGAGGCTGGCTTTAAGGTGGAAAATAGCGATGAAGATTATCAGTAAACGCCAGGCAATGGCGATATACCGCCAGCACCCTAAGTCCCGACTGTTTCGCTTCTGTACCGGGAAATACACGTGGTCCGGCAGCATCTGCCACTACGCCGGTCGGGAAGTGCAGGATATCAGCGGTGTACTCGCGGTCTTCGCAGAACGTCGTCAGGACCGCAACGGCCCCTATGTCGTATTACGCAGCGTCACGCTGAATTAACTCAAATTTAAGGAGAGCTAAATTGTCGAATACAATAACAACCGTAAACCACGATATCCCTGAACCCTGGTGGGGGCTTAAACGCAGTATAACGCCCTGTTTTGGCGCCCGCCTGGTGCAGGAGAACAACCACCTGCATTACCTGGCTGACCGCGCCAGTATCACCGGCACCTTTAGTGACGCGGATTTACGCCATCTCGACCAGACATTTCCGCTGCTGCTTAAACAGCTTGAACTGATGCTGGTTTCCGGTGAACTCAATCCCCGCCATCAGCACGGTGTCACGCTCTACGCAAAAGGGCTGACATGCGATGCCAACACCCTGGGTAGTTTCGGCTATGTCTATATTGCGCTTTACCCAACACCTGCAACAACCGCGTAAATCTTCTTGCTACTTATCTTCGTTTTAACCCATCAACAAAGAGATCCAGCTATGCAAACTCAACAACTATCCTCAACGGGGGAGACCTCACCACGCCCGTCACCGGTGGAGATCTGGCAACGGCTTCTGAGCCACCTGCTGGATCGTCACTACGGCCTGACGCTCAACGACACGCCTTTCGGCAATGATGGTGTGATCAAGGAACATATCGAAGCCGGTATCTCACTGTGCGACGCCGTGAATTTTATCGTGGAAAAGTACGATCTGGTACGTACCGATCGCAGTGGTTTTAACACAGAAACCCAGTCGCCACTTCTCACCAGTATCGATATTCTCCGCGCCCGCAAAGCCACCGGGCTGATGACCCGCAACGATTACAAAGTAGTGACCGATATCACTACCGGCAAATACAGCGGGGCGACTCAATGAAGCTGTCCTTCACCGTGGAGGCCGATAGCATCAATGTACTGGCCCTCAACATAGGCCGGATCGTCGTGGATATCGATGGGATTGAACTGGCTGACCTGATCAATGTGGTCTGTGACAACGGTTATTCACTTCGTGTTGCTGATGCTCCAGGAAAGCTGGTCGTTGAAGATCCGCTTCCGCCCATAGCCCGCGTTAACGGTATCCAGTGCAGTACCGCGCATATCACCGAAGCCGATAACACTCTGCTGTTTTCCCTTTCACACCAGAACGAAGACTTTGGCGACAGCGAGTGGATTCTGTACACCGGGTCGGGCTATCTGCTCCACCTGGGGGCGTGGTCGTTTCCGGTATTACGCCTCAAACGTCTCGGCCTGTCGAAAGCCTGTCGTCGCCTGGTGGTAACGCTGATGCGCCGTTACTCCGCTGGCATTATTCACCTTGATGCCTGTGGCGAAGTGTTGCCCGGCGTTGCTACCTTTGACTGGTAACCCAGCCTCAATCACCACATGGAGTTCTAATGCCAGAATTAACCACTGAAGCCGCTCTCAACATTCTGATTGGCTGGCTGCGGGACAATATCGATTGCGATACGGAGATCATCTTCGACAACGACGAAGATAACACCGACTCAGTAGCCCTGTTGCCCTGGATTGAACAGGCGCTCAAAGATGTTCGCGATCTCCGTCATCTTCAGCTTCTGCAACAGTCCAGGACAGATTAGCCAGCAAACTATACTTTGAGCGCGACAGCTCAACGGCTGGCGCTTTGATTTATATCGATCGTTGCTGTCCTGACGAAACGGGAGAGTAATAAATTTTACGAGCCAGCTTCAGGAGGAAAAAAGCATCGCTCAGGCTGCTTATGCCGGGCAGTAACTGGCGAAAGGTTATCCGTGCGTAAAAGCTGATACGCAGCGCTTGCTGGTTACTGACTCTGCGACGGTAGAGTCCGAGAAAATGGCGGCACTCTACCAGAGCATGCCTGACCAGGGCGCGTCGTGTAGCACTGTGTTGCTGTTGCGTACTGAGAGCGAGAATCTCCGCGATCACATCAATATAGCTGGCCGCGCGGATATCGTAATAATCCTGACGATGGGTAATGGATGCGGGATTGCTTATGTAGGTGTAGTCCCTGCGATCTGCGAAATAAAACCGGCCGTTTCCGGCTGCGAGGTGGATTGTCCAGAGAATATCTTTGTGGCTTTTACCTTCCTGGAATCGCAGGTCATGCTTGCGGATATACGCCGAACGAGCGAGCTGTAGCCACAGGTAGTGCGGCCATTCGCGCTGTTTCACGCAATGGCGTATCCACTCATGGCCGGTGAGCGTCTGACCGTAAGGTTGTTTGCGGTGTACGGGGGCGAGTTGGTGACCGGTACCGTCGGCCCGCCAGCCATTGAACACGGCAACATCGGCCTGAGCTTCATGAGCCGCGTGCAATCGTTCCTGCAAAAATCCGTCGGCTACCTGATCATCGGCGTCCAGAAACACCACCCACTCACCACGGTGCATTTCCAGCGCAGCGTTACGTGCGGCATACACGCCCTGATTTTCCTGATGGATAAGAATCAACCGCTCATCGGTGATAGCACTGAGAATATCCCACGTCCCGTCGGTAGAGCCGTCATCCACGGCTATCACCTCCGTGCGAATGGTGGTTTCACTCAGCAAGGTATGAACAAGAGTACCAATACTGCCAGCCGCATTGAAGACAGGGATAATAACGCTGATATTAATAGTGTTTTTCATCTGGTAAGTAAATTTTATTAAAATGAAGTGGTCAGCGCTGTCAGTCACTGGCGTATGGCCGCCATTGTCAGGAAGATCGTTCCGGCGATTTAGGGACTGGCTCAGATACGGTGCGCTTTTCTCTGATTTCCTTGTTAACCGTCATCAGGCAGTCGTCGCAGTAATCTTTATCGAGTCCAAAAATCCGGTCCAGGACACCCCTTTTCTTATTACAGCGCGTGCATCTTTTCATCACATCTCCGTTACGTTATTTCGCTTCCGTGTTCGCAGAACAAAAGGCGGCAGCCCCTCGTTAAGACAGGAAATGGATTGATAAACAATCAATTAAATTCGTTTTCGGGATTGTGGCACAGGGACAACCAAGCGGGATAATTCATTTTGCAGATCAATATTCGAAAATCGATCGGAATCATCGATCGATAATTCCGCTTCTGTTTTACCTGCTATCCCGTTGAACCCACTGACACACAACACCTGGCCCGCATTCATTACGGGCCTTTTCTATTTATGGAGAATTTAACATGCAGACAGAAGCCGAAGTATTAACCGACCATACCGACGTGATTTGCTCCACCAGTATTGAACGCATCGTCAGCGGGCGTAACGCTGCGCTGGCACAGATTGAAGCGCTTATCAGCAAACTGGACGAAATATCGACACTGACCGGCAGCATCGGCGGCGGTAAAGCCAATGAATGGGGAGTACGGCAATACCGTTACGACTGCTGGTTGATGGAGAAACCTGAAACAGCGATGAAGGCCATTACCCGCAACATCGATCGCAGCATCTGGAAAGACCTGATGAATAAGTCTGGAATGCTGGCGCTCATGGACGCGCAGGCCCGCAACGAGTGGTACAACAGCCTGGAGAAAGACGATATTCCTGCTATCAGTGAAGAAAATATCCTTAGCACTTTTAAACAATTACATCTGAATAAAGGTGAAGTCTTTGAACGTGGCGTGATTAACGTGTTTAAGGGGCTGAGCTGGGATTACAAATCGAACTCGCCGTGTCGGTTTGGGAGAAAGATCATCGTCAATGGTCTCGTGAAACATGACCGCTGGGGATTTGGTCTGAACTGGGGCTGGCAGCGTGATCGCCTGGCCGACCTTGAGCGCATGCTGATGCTTCTCGATGGAAAACCTGTTCCCGACAACCGTGCTGACGTTACCCGTCGCCTGGGAGACCATATCCATGAGAACAGGCACAGCAATCGTTACGAGGATGAGATATTTGTGATTAAGTATTTTCAGAAGGGAACGGCGCATATCACCTTTAAGCGACCAGAGCTGGTCGATAAGCTGAATGACATCATTGCCCGGCACTATCCGGGGGCGTTGCCCACTAAACACTGAGGAAGCTGATTATGGTATCATTTTCAAATACTGATGGTGCTCACTGCGATTCCGTAGTAGATCACTACCCCTTGCCATCAAATAGCATTCAGATGGATGTAAAAGTTCCTGTTCAACCATCAAATTTTGACGTTATGCAGAAGGGGGCCTTAATGGGGGCCTCAAAGTTTATGGAACAAAATAAAAACCATACTAATCAATGCAATTACAAAACAAAATTCATTCCGAGTCCGGGCACCACTATTTAAAGAACCCAGCCTATGGCTGGGTTTTTGCTTTTCTGCGTTTATCAAAACCTTCCCTGTTTTTATATTCCTGTATCTCTTTCCAGTAAGATCGTGCGGCCAGGTCTGCCCGGTGGCGCTGCGCTTACCGGGCCTACGGATTTTGCAGGCAGGATAAGGCGAAGCCGCCATCCGCCATGATTTCTGACGCACAAAGCAAAAAACCCCGCACCTTTCGGTACGGGGTTCTTCTTAATTGATGCCTGGCAGTTCCCTACTCTCACATGGGGAGACCCCACACTACCATCGGCGCTACGGCGTTTCACTTCTGAGTTCGGCATGGGGTCAGGTGGGACCACCGCGCTAAAGCCGCCAGGCAAATTCTGTTAATCTGTATCAAGGCTGAATTTTGATTGTTCGTCTCTTCGCCAAAACACCTTCGGCGTTGTAAGGTTAAGCCTCACGGTTCATTAGTATCGGTTAGCTCAACGCATCGCTGCGCTTACACACCCGACCTATCAACGTCATAGTCTTCAACGTTCCTTCAGGAGACTTAAAGTCTCAGGGAGAACTCATCTCGGGGCAAGTTTCGTGCTTAGATGCTTTCAGCACTTATCTTTTCCGCATTTAGCTACCGGGCAGTGCCATTGGCATGACAACCCGAACACCAGTGATGCGTCCACTCCGG